>NZ_PISP01000001.1:0-1200000 GCF_002834295.1 Rhodohalobacter barkolensis
CCCAACAACGTCATAAGAGATTCCATACAAGTTTTGATGTGGTGATTATAGCGCGGAGGTCCCACCCGTTCCCATCCCGAACACGGCCGTTAAGCTCCGCAGCGCCGATGGTACTGCATACGCGGTAGAGTAGGTCGTCGCCTCATCTTTATACTTCAAGCCCCTAACGCTATGCGTTCAGGGGCTTTTTTTATTTCCACACCTCCACAATACCATGAAATGGTTTTTAAACAGCTATTGTTTATATTTGCTGTATACAACCCATCAAATAAAAAAGCAGTAGACCATTGGAATTTAATTTAGCCCAAAACTTGAATATCAAAAAGGATATAACCTCATTCTTATCAGACTATAAAGAGAAATTGTCTGAACTTTTTACTGATAGAAATGATGAAAATGAAATGCTGGCCACCCGTGGCCTACCACCCTATGTTTTACGTGAAGTTTTAGAGCATAATCCATTATCCACATTCATTCCTAAAGAGTATAATGGAAGAGGAGCCATCACCAGTGAAGCACTTTCTATGCTGGAAACAACTTCATACCAATCATTACCTCTATCATTAATGATGGGGATAAACGGTGCACTATTTCTGCAACCGGTTGCTAATTATGGTAAAGAGGAGGCACAAAAGTCTGTTTTTCAAAGATTCTTGCAAAAGAAAAATATGGGTGGACTAATGATTACAGAACCTGATTATGGTTCTGATGCTTTGAGGATGCAAACCAGTTTTGAATACGATGAAGATCAAGATTCATACTCTATAAAGGGATTAAAACATTGGGCCGGCTTAACAGGATGGGCCGATTTTTGGTTGATTACTGCCCGTGGAATGGATAAAAATGGTGAGTTGGGTCGAGATATAGGATTTTTTATCCATGACAGTTCCAATGGTGGTATTGAAGTATTGGAGTATTACAAAAATCTTGGTCTCTACATGCTTCCTTATGGAAAAAATAGTATTGACATCAATGTTCCTGGCACCCACAGATTAGAGCCTAATACTACCGGGGTTACGATGATGCTGGATATTCTTCATCGAAGTCGCCTTCAGTTCCCGGGTATGAGTACAGGTCATTTAAAGAGAATGTTGGATGAAGCTTTAGATCACTGTAGAACCCGATTGGTTGGCGGACAAAGCTTATTCAATTACGATCAAGTGAAAGAGAGATTAGCTCAGCTCCAGTCATACTTTACAGTAAGTTCGGCAATGAGCTTTTTCACGAGTACGAATATTCCCTTGGAGAAAAACACATCCCGCATGGATGTAGCAGCTAATTCAATTAAATCAGTGGTTACAGATTATATGCATGAAGCTTCCCAATCATTGATGCAGTTGGTGGGTGCAAAAGGATACCGTTTGGATCATATTGCAGGAAGAGCGATGGTAGACAGTCGTCCATTTCAGATATTTGAAGGATCCAATGACATACTCTATCAGCAAATATCAGAATCTGTGCTGAAAAAGATGAGAAAGAGTAAAGAAACGAATCTTTATAAATTCCTGAAAAGTTACTCTCTGACAGAGAATGCAGCCGATTATTTTAAAGATCTGCTCAATTTTGAAATTGATTATAAACTGCCTCAACGTAAGCTCGTTCAATTGGGCCGCGCTTTGGGTCGTATCGTATCTATGGAAATGACACTGAAACTGGGCAATACAGGCTTCAATTCCGATATGATTTCAAACAGTTTAAAAGTATTAAGATCAGAAGTTCATTCCTTAGTGAGTACGTTCAGTAACAATGAAGAGCCTTCCGTGCTTGAAGATTACAGTGATGACAGCAGCTGGCTCAAATTTGTGAAAGCTTAAAATGATCTTGAATTCCAATTTCGTTGCTAGATAGGCCTATCGAACATATAGTTGTACTAACCGGTGCCGGTATTAGTGCCGAAAGCGGACTCTCAACATTCAGGGATGCCGGTGGATTATGGGAAGGCTTCGATATTAATGAAGTAGCTTCTATAGAAGGATGGTATAGGAATCGGGAGAAAGTTCTTGATTTCTATAACATCAGAAGGAAACAAGCGGCACAAGCTAAACCCAATGAAGCTCACACCGCTCTGGCTGAATTAGAGAATCGGTATCAGGTAACCGTTGTGACTCAAAATGTAGATGATCTGCATGAGCGGGCCGGCTCTTCGGAAGTTATTCATCTGCATGGTAAACTCAGAGAAGCACGCAGCGAGGAGGATCCCGACCTAATCACAGATATTGGCGAAAATCCAATATCGATCGGACAAAAATCGTCTGATGGCACACAGTTAAGACCAAATGTAGTATGGTTTGGAGAACCGGTCCCGATGATTTCTAAAGCAGCAGAAGTTGTTTCTAAGGCAGACCTTTTTATGGTAATCGGCACATCATTAGCTGTTTATCCTGCAGCAGGATTGACGGATTATACACGGCCGGGAATTGATAAATATTTAGTGGATCCAGGTACACCCGAGTTATACTCTTTCGAAGGATGGGAGCACATCAAAGAAAGTGCTGCAAATGGAGTTCCAAAATTAATAGAAAAATTGTTAAACGAAGATTATGAGTAATAGAGCATCAGATAAAGAGAAAGAAGCATTGGAGAAATATCTGCTCCAGTTTTTAAACATTGAAAAGCAATTTCCACTCCTACCGGGTATAACCGATAGAAACGCCATTGCCGGTTTGATGGGAATTGAAACGGAAGAACTAACCAAATTAAGAAATCATTTTGCAGACAGTGCAAAGGATGCCGCGCTGGAATTGTTAAAAGAAGATGATATCACAGATTGGCTGGACGATCTGCCATTCAAAAAGGATGATACCATCGTGGCGTTAGGTGATTCGTCAACGGATGACCTGCAGGGGTGGTTTGAAATTTTTAAAAACTTACTGAATATCACCATTGAAGGTGCCGATTTTATATTTATAAACGCAGGTATAGCGAATAATACAACATCAGAGGCGCTGCGAAGAATGCATCGGGATGTGCTGGCTCATGAACCTGACTGGGTGATTGTGAGCTTAGGTACATTTGACACGATACGTCCACGATTTATGCCGAAACGAACACTTCTTCCGCTATCCGAAACATGGGAGAACCTGGCTACGATTGGAGATGCGATTAAAACGGTTACGGATAATCCTCCTATCTGGATTTCACCCCAGCCTGTCATTCCGGGCCTGCTCGATGAAATGGAGCTGTTCGATTTTGATATAAATGAAAAGGATCTGTCTCAAATCCGCCAAATTCTGTTAGGAAAGGCTGGCTATATTGTTGATCCATTGGGTAAAAGAATGGGCAATCCGCCGGAAGCTTGGTATTATTTGAGTGATGGGATCAATCCATCACTTTCTGGACATGTTAATACCGTTCGCGAATTGATTAAAACTCTTGCTACTGCAGAAGAAAAAGACGGAACAATGGCTTCCGTTGATTTTGATCCGGAGGAGTGAAAAATCAGGTTATGAGCTGATCTAAAATTGCGCCTTGAAGGAGACCATTTTTAGTGCAGGTGTTAACTCATATCTTAATTCCTGAGTGCTCAGCGATTTTTGTGCGATGATGTCCGGTGCTATCAGTCCAACACTGATTTGATCGCTGTTGTACTCAATCAATGAGTCTCGGTTCATAAGGTTTGATGATACAAAGTCTGAATTGCGTTCTGCGTAGATGAAAGAGTCAAACAGTCCCACTCCAAAACCAACCCAGGCTCCAACTCCTGAACCATATTGTAATCCATCTACGATCGGGCTGTTGCTAATCAACATTACGGCAGAACCGAGAATTGCCCCACCGGCCGCTCCGTAAAATGTATCCAAAAGGACAATGACGGATGAGTTGTTGCCATCATTAAACATTCCTGAGATGAAAAATTCCTGACCCTGCGGAAGGGTTACGATATCGTACACGGCAACTCCCGCCCCTGCTAAAATACCGGCTCCTAAACCGATTCGCAGCGGCGCAAAATCGCTGCTGTTCTGAAGTCCCATTGTTGCTGCACCCAGTGCAGTTCCGGTTAAAGCTCCATTCAAAACATTACCGCCAAGCAGCTGTCCGGTTTGAGCGGATGACTTTTCAGAAGTAGAAATTGTTATCAATAACAGAAATAGAGTCAGCAGGGAAAATTGCTTCATGAAACACCTTGATTTAATGAGATAATAGCTTTGCAGAATTTACCAATAATCATCCTTTAAAACAGTTTAAATTCTAACCGGGATCACCCAACGTAACGGGTAAAATCTGGCCATTATAAAATTTGTGTCCGTTTATGATAAAATCAGAAATATAGTCCGCCATTTCCTGAGGGGAGACCGGTGCTTCGATACCCGGAAAAGCCTGCTCCAGCATCTCAGTTTGTACAGCTCCCAGGCACAGAGAATTACAAGATATTTTATCTTCAGAAAGCTCAGTTGCGAGGCACTCGGTTAAAATGGACAGGCCTCCCTTTGTGGCACTATAGACCGATAAACCAGGAAACTTGCTGCTTCCCTGGAAACCGCCCATACTGCTAATGGTTACAATGTGCGATCCAGGATTAAAGTGTGATTTTAACTCTTTGGTTAAAAGAGCCGGAGCCATCAGATTTACTTCAAACTGCTTTTGCCAATCAGCACGTTCTTGTTCGGCAAATGGCTTATTGATTAAAACTCCTGCGTTGTGAAGTAATCCGTCTATGTTCTGACTAAGACTATTTAGATGCTCAGCAATCTTTTTCCCGGCATTTTCTTCAGTAATGTCCAAAACGAGTGTCGAAATATGATTCGGGTAATCACTCTTTAACTGATTTAACTCTTCTTCTGATCTGGAAATAGCAGTCACAGTATGTCCCATTTCTGCCAACTTTCGTGAGGTTTTATTACCGATTCCCCGGCTGGCACCCGTTATAACAATGTGCTTTGACATTTTTACTCTATAGTTCTGAATGTTTAAATTTTTAGTGGAGAAACATAAGGTCTGAAACCATTTAAGCCCATCGGCTTAACCGGTATCTTAAAAATAGACCATGCTTTTGACTTTAAAAAGTTGCCATTGCAAGCGCTTTTTTTGTTTCTTTACGTGGCTTTAACAAAATTGCATTAGATTGAATTCGATGCTAATTAACAATTATGACTGTTTAAAACAGATAGAGACGCACAACATCTAAATAAAATTCAAATTGAATAAGAATCACTTGGGTTGATCGCCATGAATATTGCAGATTTACTACCGGAAAATATAAAACGATTAAAACCATATGTAGCCGGTAAAACCATAGCAGAAGTAAAAAAAGAGTATGGTCTGGAGCGAATATCCAAGCTGGCTTCAAATGAAAATCGGTTGGGCTGCAGTTCAAAAGTTAAGGACGCTGTTTTAACCAGTCTGAAAGAGATTCAGGACTATCCCGACCCAGTTTCGGGCAAATTGAGAGCTGCCATTGCAGATAGAAATGCAGTAAAAGAGTCTGAAGTAATTTTGGCGGCGGGTTCAGAAAGTATCATTTCAATTTTGTGCAGAACCTTTTTTAAACATGATGAAAATGCTGTAACCGCCAACGCAACCTTTGTCGGATTTTTTGTGCAGGCGGGGGTTCGGGGTGTAGAGCTGAAAAAAGTGCCGGTTACCGAAAGTTACCGCTTTCATGTGGATGGTATTCTGGATGCGATTGATGATAAAACAAAAATGGTCTACCTGGCCAATCCCAATAACCCAACAGGTACGTATTTAAAAGCAGATGAGTACAGGAAATTGGTCGATGGTATCCCCGAAAATGTACTTTTAATAGCTGATGAAGCTTATTTTGAATATGCCAATGAAGTAGACGACTATCTTTCGGCAATGGATTACCGTAAACCGAATGTGATTATCTTGCGAACATTCTCTAAAGCCTTTGGTCTGGCTGGTTTCAGAATCGGGTACGGCATCGCAGACGAAACGTTGATTACGGAGATGCTAAAAACAAAACTTACCTTTGAGCCCACTGCTCCGGCTCAGGCAGCTGCCTTGGTTGCGTACGATGACCTGGAATTTCTGAAAAAGAGTACTGAAGTAGTAAAAAAAGGCAGAGATCGGCTGTACTCATTTTTTGACGATCACAATGTTCAGTACGAAAAATCGATTTCAAATTCTGTGATGATGATTTTAGACTCCGAAAGTGAAGCGGTCGATTTTACTCAGAAAATGTTAGAACAAGGCGTTATTTTACGACGTATCAATGCGTTTGGACTCCCGAATTGTGTACGGATCACGATTGGAACACCATCAGAGATGGACCATTTTGAAGAAAGTTTTAAACAAATTTTTAAGCAGTAGAAAGAATCTGATTTATGGCTAAAAAGAAAGACGCGAAAAAAAAGATTGACTGGCTACAGGTTGCCGATACACTCCTACTTTCCAGGGCAATAGATGATCTTGAAGAAGCTGAACTGGTTCCAGATAAGAAGATTCTCTATCAATTTTCTGCCAGGGGACATGAATTAGGCCAGATTCTCTTGGGAATGCAGCTGGATCAACCCAATGATGCAGCTTCTGCATACTATCGCTCTCGCCCGTTAATGCTGACGCTTGGACTTTCTGCTGAAGATGCGATTGCATCAGGTATGGCAAAATCTGGCGGGTACAGTGATGGTCGCGATATCGGTGTGGTTTGCAATATGCCCGGTAATGAAGGAGTAACCGTTCTTCCCATGGCGGGTGATGTGGGATCGCAGTACACTCCAGCAGCAGGCTGGGCACAAGCTATTGAGTACAGGAAAAAAGTGTTAAAAGAAGAAGCATACTCGAATGCAATTTCTGTGATTCTGGGCGGCGATGCTTCAGTAGCGACGAACGGCTTTTGGTCGTGCCTTACCATGGCTACTACACTGAATTTGCCCATATTGTTTTACATCGAAGACAACGGATATGGAATTTCGGTCACCAGTGATATGCAGACGCCGGGAGCTAATATCGCCAATAATCTCTACTCATTTAAAAATTTAAGAATTTTTGATGGCGATGGTACAAGCCCGGAAGAAGCGTTAGCCCTGATTACTGAAGCTTCCGATTATACACGGGAAAGAAAAGGTCCGGCACTGCTTCGACTTACGGTTCCCAGATTAAACGGTCATTCATACCAGGATAATCAAGCTTATAAAGACGAAGAGCTGTTGAAAAAGGAGAGTGATAGAGATCCTCTCAAAACTCTGAAAGAATTTATGATACCTGATCTCATCAGCAAGAAGAAGTGGGATGAGCTTGAAGAAAAGAACCGTGAAAAAGCTCGTGAAGCAGCTGATTCTGCGTGGAACAGACCGGACCCGGATAAAGACAGTTTAACAAAGTATGCGTTTTTTAAAGAGGGTGATGAAATTCAGCAGGTAGGCGGTTTATTTAAAGAAGGGTTTGAGTTTCCTGATGCTTCAGAAGATCCGTCACCGGAAAAACAGAGAATCAATATTGTGGAAGGAGTTCGCCGAACCCTGGAACACGAACTGGATATCAATGAGAAGGTTGTGGTTTTTGGTGAAGACGTAGGCGCAAAAGGCGGAGTTCATGCTGCTACTATGGGGCTGCAGACCAAGTTTGGTGAGGAACGCGTATTTGATACCAGTTTGTCAGAGGAAGGAATTATCGGACGTGCAGTGGGGCTTGCCTACGCCGGACTGATGCCGGTGGCGGAGATTCAGTTCAGGAAATACGCAGACCCGGCAACGGAGCAATTGAAGAATACAGGAACCATACGCTGGAGGACGGCCAATAAATTTGCTGCCCCGATGGTAGTTCGAATGCCGGGCGGATTTGCGAAGTGCGGAGATCCATGGCACAGTGAATCGAATGAGGTGTTTTTTGCGCATATGATCGGCTGGCAAGTGGCCTATCCGAGCAATGCACAGGATGCTGTTGGACTTCTTCGATCGGCAATGAGAAGCAATAACCCAACAATCTTCTTCGAACATCGTAATTTGCTCGACTCTAAATATGCCCGAAAGCCATATCCGGGAGATGATTTTATTGTTCCGTTTGGAAAAGCTAACAGACTTCGGGAAGGAGAAGATCTCACCATTATCACGTGGGGAGCCATGTGCGAACGCTGCGAAGCTGCAGCAGATGAGTCTGATATCTCAATGGATATCATAGATTTGCGAACAATCATGCCCTGGGATAAAGAAGCTGTATTTGAATCCGTCAAAAAAACCAATCGATGTTTAATTGTGCATGAAGACAGTGAAACAGCCGGATTTGGTGCAGAATTGGGGGCAACGATTTCTAATGAGTTGTTTAGATATCTTGATGCTCCCGTACAGCGATTAACCATGCCGGATATTCCGATGCCCTACAATGTGGAATTGATGAATCATGTGCTGCCATCTGTAGAGAAAATTGTTGAAAGGGCAGATCAGATCGTTCACTATTAATTACCAAATCAAAAGGTTTGAAGACCTTTTTGTAGATTTATTAGTACAGTGATATTGAGACTGCGAATAAGCCAATTTTTATATCATTAAGAACACTGTTGTAAAAACCAGGGATTAGAGTACTTGCCGGCAACTCGGTTGCCGGTTATACTTTTTGCAAATACTTCTTTGTAAGTTTAAAAAAGCTTTACACTTCAGACTTAATAATTTCTGAAACTTCTCTACAAAATGTATTACATTCCCCTCAGAGTGATTTTTTGACTGACCAAGATGAGTAAATAAAATCGAGATATAAATGCGTCTTGGTACTAAATTATTATTGGGCTTTATCTCTATTGCACTACTGGTGTTGATTACCGGAAGTTTGTCGTACTATCTGAGTAATGCGGTAAAGAATGATCTGATTGAAACCAGTGAGTTAACCTCCCGTCAGCTTCAGTCTTTAACTGAGATGACGTCAGATCTGCAAAATTCCCTACTTTATACGCGGAATTATCTCACAGAATATGATAAACGAATCAGAGGGGATCGTTCGCTCCCGGTTACTGCACAGATACGGGAATCCCGCCGTATTGTAGAAAAGAGCCTGGATCAATTTGAATCTGACTTCAAGGAATTCAGGGAGTTTTCAACTAATAATTTCGGCAATACCGAAGATGATCCGTCATTTGAATCGGAAATCGATGGATTGGCTGATTCCCTTCAGGTATCATTTTCTTACTACAGTTCCCTCACGCGACAGATTATCGATGTGGATCAAACCGACTTTGGAAATGAAATTTTCAACGTAACCGTTGAGCCATATTTCCGGAATACAGTACTCCCATATTTGATTGAGCTTAGGGGAATGTTTCACGACCGGGTCAATTTGCAGCTCGCTGAGCTTGAAAACAGGGCAAATACAACTATTCGGCAGGTCATTGTAATTACCATACTTGCTTTCCTGATCGCAATTTTATTTACGTTTATTGTTTACCAATCTATTGCCAAACCCATACAGAAATTACAGCGAACGGCTGATGAGCTGGGTTCAGGAGATCTCTCGAAGCGGATTCATATTCAAACCAAAGATGAGCTGGCCGATTTAGCAAACTCATTTAATATGATGGCGGAGAACCTGAGCAAAAGCATGGTTTCCCGGAGTTATATGAATAATATTATCCAGTCGATGGGAGATATGCTGGTTGTAACGGATAAAGAAAATCGGATTGAATTGATAAATCATGCGGTTTCACTAACCCTGAACTATGATCCAAAGAAATTAAAAGGGAATAATTTCTTTGATCTTTTCAACGAGGATGACAGAACGGAAGTAGCTGAAACCTACGCCGAAACGAAATCTGATAATCCTGTTGTGGATGAGTGGATTATGAATACCGGTACGGATCAAAAGATTCCTGTAGTTGTGACCCATACCGAAATTCAGGATCAAAATGGCGAGAGAAAGCATATCTATGTTGCCCGGGATGTGACAGAGCAGAAGGAGGCCGAAAAGCGGATCAGCGACTCTTTGAAGGAGAAAGATGTAATGCTATCGGAAATTCATCATCGTGTAAAAAACAATCTGGCTGTCATTTCGGGGCTGCTTGAAATGCAGGTATGGAATACCGAAGATGAGTCGATTGCTGAAATATTACGCGATAGTCAGCTCAAAATTAAGTCGATGTCTTTGGTGCATGAGAAACTCTATCAGAATGAAAATTTTGCAAATATAGATATCGGCAATTATACGGAAGAATTGGTCAGTGAAATTCAGAAATCATATCAGTCGAAAAGAAAAAATATTGAAGCATTTTTTGACTGCGATTCCATCTCTGTTACGTTAAATCAGGCTATACCAATTTCACTGCTTCTAAATGAGAGTATCGTAAATATATATAAACACGCGTTTACCTCGATGAATGAAGGTGTTATTTCCATCAGAATGAAAATGTTAAATGGAAATATCGAAATCCGAATTTCTGATAACGGAATTGGTTTGCCGGATGGATTCGATAAGGAGACAGGCGGCTCAATGGGCCTTGTGTTAATTGACACACTTGCCAAACAGCTGAATGGTACTTATCAGTTTCAAAATGGAGAAGAGTCAGGAACCGAGCTGTTGATCTCTTTCCCTAAAAATGATAAAAGCGGCGGCGGATTTGTGAAGTAGTTCCCGGGTGTAATTGTGAATTACATTTTCTGAACTTAAAGAATATAGGCTGATGCTACGGCTTCGTATGAAGCGACTTGCGTTTTTTGCCACTCCCTGCTTTTGTCCATTTCATTCCCCATAAGTTCTGCAACTTCAGGAGCCATTTCCACACTGGCTTTTGCATCCAGAAGTAAAGCTCGGGTTCGGCGGGCCAGAACGTCTTCTACCGTCATGGCCATTTCATTTCGTACTCCCCATATTACTTCAGCTTTCAGGTAAGGAAGTCGCTCATGAAGCGGTTCTCCAAGTTCAGGATTTTCTTTGATTAGCTTTTCAATTTCAATACGATCTGACCCATAGTGGTGCAACGGATCGGAGTGGTCGGTGTTCTTGAGCCATCCGTGGATCCGCATATTTTCGGTCACACATTCATTGATGTTCAATCCGGCAATGGTGGCGGCCTGATCTACAGTATCCTGAGCCATTTTCCGATAGGTTGTCCATTTACCGCCTGTAATGGTAACCAATCCGCTGTTTGAAACGATGAGAGTATGGTCGCGGGATATGGAGGCGGTATCACTGCCGTCACCTCCTGCTTTAACAAGTGGGCGTAAACCGGCAAATACACTGCGAACATCTTCGCGGGTAGGGTCACCGGTCAAATATTGGGCCGCATGTTTTAAAATAAAGTCAATCTCTTCTTCCATTGCTTTCGGCTCAAGCTCAGGATTGTCAACGGGCGTGTCTGTTGTGCCTAATACGAGTTTCCCATTCCATGGAACGGCAAAAAGTACACGTCCGTCATCGGTATGCGGCACCATAATGGCCGATTCACCGGGTGAAAACTCACTGTCAATAACGATGTGTACGCCCTGACTTGGAGCAATTATCGGTTTCGCTTCAGGGTTGTCCATCTTTAGAATGTTGTCGGTAAAAACGCCTGTAGCATTGATAACTACCCGTCCATTTATTTCATACTCTTCCCCGGTCAGCTGGTCTTTAAATGCAACACCATCAACCATATTATTCGTTTTCAGGAGCTCCGTTACTTTACCGTAGTTAATGAGTGTAGCTCCATGCTCTGCTGCAGTTTGAACCAGATTGATTGCGAGTCTGGAGTCGTCAAACTGTCCATCGTAATAGATCACACCGCCACGGAGACCATTCTGCTCAAGTGTTGGAAGCTGCTCAATGGTCTTTTCCAGCGAGAGATTCTTAGATGGCCCCAAACCAAGTTTTCCCGCTAGCATATCATAAACTTTCATGCCGATACCGTAAAAAGGCCCTTCCCACCAATCGTAGTTGGGTACGATGAACGATTGATTACGAACCAGGTGAGGTGCATTTTGAATGAGAAGTCCACGTTCGCGTAAGGCCTCCAAAACCAAAGAAACATTTCCCTGCTGCAGGTAACGGACACCACCATGAACCAGTTTAGTGGAACGGCTTGAGGTACCCTTTGCAAAGTCGTGCTGCTCTAAAAGCAGCGTGCTATACCCGCGTGAGGCCGCATCAACAGCTGTTCCCAAACCTGTGGCTCCACCACCGATGATAATAAGATCGAAGTAGCCTTTTTTATTCTTAACAGCGTCGATCATTTCAGTTCTGATCATGGAATCGGGATTTGGTTTTCGTTGAAATTGATTGAAAATAATCTCTTATGGAATTACGTAATAACTGATCGAATTTTCCAATGATTTAAAAAATAAATCAGGAAAAAAATTATCAAAAATTCACTGTGAAATTAAAATGTAAAAAAAGCCAAAAATTGTTTGTTGTTTTATTCTGAATTAACTAATTAGGGTTTGGCTTGTTTTCAAACGAGCTGGAATGACTAAAATAAACCTTCATAATTATACAAATCACTAACCCCTACTTTATGAAAAATCAATACAAATCAACTCTTTTTATAGTGTTGTTCTTGTTTTTGTATTCGGGTAGTGCCTACGCTCAATTTACGGTGAATGGTACTATTGTAGATGCGGAAAGTAATGAACCACTATTTGGTGTTACTGTCGTCGATGCTCAAACAGGTGATGGCGCTGCTACAAATATTAATGGTGAATTTTCACTCAATGTATCTGGTGAGTCAACAACCCTGAGAGTGACCTATATCGGTTACATTACGCAGAATGTTGACGTAACTCGAAACGGTAACTCAGTAGTAGAAATTGAAATTGAACTCGAACCTGATATTTCCCGATTGGATGAAATCGTTGTAACAGGTTTGGCTTCAAATGTTAAGAGAAGTAACCTTGGTAATTCAGTTGCTACAGTTTCCAGAAAGGAGCTTGCAGGAACTACAATCGGACAATCGCTAGATAACTCTTTATCCGGTAAAATTCCGGGTGTAAATATAGTTGCAAACGGTGGTTCTCCCGGCGGTGGTAGCAACGTACAGCTAAGAGGAATTTCAACATTAGGATCCGGTTCATCTCAGCCACTCTATATTATTGATGGCGTTTATGTGGATAATACAGTTATCTCAACCGGACGGTCTTCGGTTAGTGGTGCCGGTGGATCTAATCAGGATGATTCTGCAAGCCGTATTTCAGATTTGAATCCAGAAGATATTGAATCCATTGAGGTGCTTAAAGGTCCCTCCGCCGCTGCTATTTATGGTGGACGAGCCAATGCTGGAGTTATCATCATCACCACGAAAAGAGGACAAGCCGGTGAAACACGTGTTGGTATCAAACAAGATATAGGTTTTACCAGTGCCTTAAACCTGCTTGGCTTTGACGATTGGAGTGAAGATAAAATAGACTTGGTTTACAGTGGTCAAAGAGCTGAAGCTGAAAAGGCAATCTTCAGACAGAATGGAAATTTATTAGACTATGAGGAAGAGTTCTACGGTGAAACCGGCCTGTTGAGTAATACACAGATCAGTGCTTCCGGTGGAAATGAAAGAACTCAGTTTTATGTGAGTGCAGGTGTACAATCGGAGGAAGGCATTATTAAAAATACCGGTTTTGATAGAAATAACATTCGTTTGAATCTGGATCACTCCATAAACAATAATATTTCTGTTACATCGAACTCAAACTATATCAGAACAGATTCGGATCGAGGTTTTACGGGTAACCAAAATGGAACAGGTGGAAGTATCGGGTATAATATTGCATATGTTCCGAGTTATTTCGACCTCAGACCCGATGAAAACGGTCTCTATCCGAACAACCCATATTTTGCGGAGAATCCATATAACCTGCGCGATAATGCGGAAAATAATCAGTTAGTCAACCGTTTCTTACAGAGTGTTCGTCTGGATGCTAATCTTTATAGCAGTGACAACAGTTTTCTAAGATTTAATACTCAGGTGGGTTTGGATTATCTGAATTCAAATTCAATAATTTACTTCCCGGAATCTTTTCAGTCACAACAGGCAAGTTCCACTCCCGGTGACGTTATTCACGGTAAGCAGGATAACTTCAACCTGAACATGCAGGCATTTCTGGTTTACAATGTTGATGTGAGTGATTTCAACTTCAATACACAGGTTGGATACACACGCTTGTATGAGGAGTCTAACAGACTTCTGAACCGTGGCCGAGGTCTAGCGCCCGGACAAACAAATCTGAATCAGGCACAGGTTCAATCTGTATTTTCACAAGTGTTTCAGGAAGTTTCGGAAATTGGTTTAGTTGCTCAGGAAGAGATCAACTGGGACGATAAAATTATTGCATCACTGGGTGTTCGGTTTGATAAATCAACACTTAATGCACAGCAAAATACATTCTATCCGTTTCCAAAAGCATCGTTAGCCGTAAATCTTACAAGCTTTGATTTCTGGAATGTAGATGAGATTGAACTCTTTAAACTCCGTACAGCTTATGGAGAAACAGGAGGTAAAGCACAGTTTGGAAACACTTTTGAAGCATTGGGTGGTGTGAACATCGGTGGCGGACTCGGTTCAGTAATTTCAACTCGAGCTATTGATCCTGACCTGAAGCCTGAGACAGCCAGTGAGATTGAATTTGGTGCAGATATCAGTGCATTTCAAGGAAGAGTGGGTCTTGAAGCAACGTACTACATCAAAAATGTAAGAGACTTGATTCTTGACCTTACACCCGCATCCTCAACAGGTATTACAGCGATTGCTACAAATGCTGCAGAACTTGAAAACAAAGGTGTAGAGCTGGCACTGACAGCATCACCGTACAGAAGCAGTAACCTTTCTTGGATTACAAGGCTGATGTATTGGAGTAATGATTCAGAAATCACACGACTGGATATTCCTTCTTACGATACCGGAGCTTTTGGACTATCGTTAGGACAGTATTTGATTCGCGAGGGTGAATCACCCACATCGATTGTTGGGAATCCACAGGATCCTGATCTGACGTTTTACGGTGACGCACAGCCTGATTATCAGATGTCCTGGTATAATGAATTCTCATTCTTAGGTAATTTCGAATTTAGTTTCCTATTTCAGTATCAAAAAGGAGGAGATAACATCAACCTGACTAACTTTCTGCTAGATGGCGGTGGCAATACGCCAGACTGGAGTAATGATGACGATGGTGATGGTACACCTAATGGTCTGGACAGAGGTCCATTTAATCCAAGTCAATTTGTGGAAGATGCTTCCTACATCAAACTGAGAGAAGTTGGTCTTTACTATACTCTTCCCGGTGAGGTTGTGTCAAACTTCTTCAACGCTCAGCGTATGCGTTTTGGCGTTTCAGGTCAAAACTTACTGTTATTTTCAGATTACAGCAGTTACGATCCTGAAGTATCGAACTTTGGCGCGCAACCGGTTTCGCAATCTGTGGAAGTGACACCGTATCCAAGTGCAAGAAGAGTATTCTTCCATATTAATCTCGACTTTTAAGAATGACTACTATGTTAAAAACAAAACACTACTTAACGACGATTTCTATAGTACTGTTGTCATTTTTAATGGCTACAGGATGTGATTTGCTTGATGTGGAGGAGGTTATTGACCCCAATAATCCGTCTTCAGCCGGCGTGTTAAATGATGCGACTCGCGGTGAATTACAAAATATGGTTACCGGTCTTGAAAGCCGGCATCGAGGATATGTGGCAAACACCACACAGCTCTTTGGGTCATTCGGCCGCGAAACATGGAACTTCTTTGCTTCTGATCCGAGATTCACCATTGACTGGTTGGGACAGGAAACCATAACAGAGCCGTATCCAAACTTCTTTTCCTCAGGAGGGACATATAACACACCCTATCAGGCAATTAAGCAGGCTAACCTGCTAATAGGAGCGGTGGAGAACACAACGACTGTGACTGAAGCCGAAGCAAATGCTTATCTCGGGTTAGCAAAGACGATTAAGGCATTTCAATATCTCATTCCGTTAAACGGACAGTACCAAAACGGAATTCGAATTGATGTGGCTGACCCTCTAAATCCGGGACCATTTTTAAGCTATGATGACGCATTGGATGAAATCCTTGCGCTTCTGGATGAGGCCTACAATGATTTAGGTAATGCTCCTGCAGATTTACCTTTTAATCTAACGGATGGATTTGGTGAGTTTGAATCTACGGATGGGTTAAGACAGGTGAACCGTGCCATCAAAGCACGAGCTTCTATTTATGCTGAAGATTTTACCGGTGCTTTAGACGCGTTGGATGACTCATTCATGGATTTAACTGCCGGTGAAGAGAGTATGAATCGCGGGGTGGCACATGTTTACGGAAATCCACCGGATTCATTCAACCCGCTGTTTTATCCTTTGGATGCAAATACAAATCAGATTATGGTTGTTCACCCATCCATGATTGAAGATGCGGAAGCCGGTGATTTGCGCGTTGAGAATAAATTCTTTGAGCGTACGACTCCTGTTTCCAATTCAAATGTTCCCGAAGATGCAGAATACCAGGATGCTCGATTTGAGAGTAATACCTCACCAATCCCTTATTTACGCAATGAGGAGTTAATTCTGATCTATGCGGAAGCGTTGGCACAAAGAGGACAGGGCACCGATTTTGTGGATGCTACAGCCGCAATTAATCTGATTCGAGAGACATGGGATTTAACCCCGGTTGCTCTGGCTACCTCGGATGAGATCATTGATCAGGTTTTGTTTGAAAGAAGATATTCACTTTGGGCAGAGGGCGGTCATCGTTGGATTGATGCTCGTCGTTACGATCGGTTGGATGAAATTCCAAATCGATACGGAAGAGTATTTACTCAATTGGCTCGCCCAACAAGCGAAACCAACTGGGAGAACCAGAACAATTAACTCAACCTATGTTTGGAACAGTCTGCTTGTAAGCATATAAAAGCAGACTGAGACGAGATCGAAGGATTAACAAAATCAAAAAAAGGCTCTGTGATTAAGTTCACAGAGCCTTTTTTATATCTTTAAACTTTCAAAACTTAGTAAAAAAAGGTGAGATTGAAGGCCTGAAAATCCCCTCCTTTCAAAGGAGGGGAATAAGGGGTGGTTGCATATAACTGACTTAGTTCCGAATAATCGGTAACGTGATACTACTCGGGTACTCCTTCGAATGGTGAATGTTATTTGTTGCTGTTACTCCTTCCGATTCATCATAGTTATTCCCACCGGTATTCAGGTTGCGATCAAACCGAGGAAAGTTGGAACTCGAAACTTCAATTCGAATTCGATGACCTTCCTTGAAATAGTTACTGGTCGACATGGGTGTCATGTTGACTTCATAAATATTTCCTTCTTCCATGAAGACCTCTTTCTCATAGCCTTCGCGATATCTGACACGCTGAATGGTTTCGTCAAGGTTATACGCGGTTCCATCCGGATAAACATCAATCAGCTTGATGGTTACATCCGTATCTTTAACATCTGAAGAGAGGTATAGTTTGCTCTCGATAAAACCGCTCACTTCAATGCCTTCTTCCAGCGGTTCAGATGTGTAGACCAGAATATCATCCCGCAATTCCATCTCCTGCTGATCAAAAGCACCACCCTGCACGGCATTTCCGGTACAGCAGACATTACCGCCATAAGAGGGAACCGGCTCCATTGGATCGTAGACAAAAGAGTCAGGCTGATCCTGATCAGGAGCTTCATCTTGAAGAGCACCGTCACCGTTTCTGGTGTTTGCACTACCGCCGCTGTTCAGGTAGAATGTGGTCATTTCTGCATTTGCGGGGGGCCATTGATCGGCAGTCTGCCACTCATTGGAACCCATCGTGTAGTATCGAACTCTCGGTAGCTCTTCAGTAATATTATTGTCTTCTCCTTTCATCCAAAAATCGAACCAGTCGTAGATCATCTCCTCGTAGTTGAGGGTGGCATCTCCCACATTTCGTTCACCTACTACGGTCTCTTCTGTGGCTCTTGTATAAGAACAGTGAAGGGTAGGGGCAATAACCAGGTACTGGTTGTCGCGGATATCCGGGTCGGATGCGTTTTCCCTGACGTGATTAAAAAGAGCCAGGTTTGGACTCACACCTACATCATACCAGGAAACGAACCAGAAGCTTGGAACTCCAAAATCCATGTCGTCGTGATACAGGCCGCTTTGATACCATTGGGGATCATTCGGTTTTCGGGTGATCATCTCTTCGTAAATCCCTTCCGGTCCGTTTACGTTTTTGATGATATCCTGAATGGGGAGATGACGTAAGCCTTCAGCCCAGTCAACCCGGGGATAGGTGGGAGCCATATCATAAAAACGCTGTAACCGTTGCAGGTCTTCCTGTGAAATACCGCGTGGAAGCTTGGGGGCCATGGGATCGTGCTGGGTAGAGTAGAGCCACGCTGTAAAGAGCATCTGTCCGGCACCGCCTCGGTACCAGTTGCCCTGCTCGTAAAACTCACCGACTCGCCCAACCCCGGCTCCATATCCCTGCGGAACCATAGCGGCGTGTGCGGGGTGATCCATGGCGGCCACAGCCATCTGCCATTCTGCTGTAGATGAACAGCCAAGCGTTCCGATATTCCCGTTGCTCCACTCCTGGTCGGCCATCCAGGTAAACGCATCGTAACCGTCCGTTAGCGGAGTGCCGAGGATATCCCAGTCGCCCTCAGAGAAAAATCGTCCTCTTTCGTTCTGAACCACGTAAGCATATCCACGCTGTACAGCTTGAAGTGCAGAGTTCATCGTTCGTGTATTCAGTTCTCCGTTACGGTAAGAGTTAAAATTATAGGGAGTTCTGGAAAAGATGATCGGCACCGGTTCATCTGTTTTGGGCCGATAGATATCGGTTGCTAATCGCACTCCGTCAGACATCGGCATCATCACTTTTTGATCGATGATGGCGACCTCTTCGAGCTGCTCTAATATATTTTGATTCTGCCCATACGCGAAACTGACACATAATATCAGAAATGAGGAGAGCAGAATTGAAATTTTATATCTCATAGTGGAAAGATTTGATTGATTGATAATACACTTAATGTATATGATTCGCAGTTGAGAATGAATCTGTATTAAAAAGAATGGATTAAAACAAAAAACGCCGGACAGCTCTTACCGCTCGGCGTTTTTGTTTGAATATGTTTTACCTCAACCCTCCAAGGGTTCATAACCCTTGGAGGGTTTTAGATGCTCACTCCGAATCAGTTTTCAATTCCCCTTTATTGTATTTATGGATGATGCTTGAAATAAGTTTCTGATAAGGAATGCCCTCTTCCATTGCTTTAACCTGAATATCCTTAAAGTCCTTTTCCGTGAGGCGAATATTAATTCGTTTATTTTTCAGCGTGCTGTTTTTGGCTGCTTGTCTGATCTCTTTCTTTAGTTCTACTCCGGAAGAAACCCACTCTTCGTTTTCATAGGACTCAATAATCTCTTTCTCTTCTTTATCTATATAATCCATTACTGATTCTCATTATTGATCTATGTTTGAGTTGCTTTACGGCTGCGTTAAACTGCAACCGTTTAACGTGAATCAATCCTGTGATCGTTTATGTTATGGTGATTTTGTATATTTAGGGTATTATAAATGGAAAAATACGTTAAAAAATATCACCTCGAAGACCCACAGCAGTACGAAGATGAACGGGAGTACTGGCGCAGTAAAACGCCGGAGGAGCGGCTTTTGGCACTCGAACAACTGCGCAAGCAATACATGAAACTAAAAGGGATAGATGCTGAGCAAGGAGTTCAAAGAGTTTGCGAAATTATTAAACGATCAGAAAGTTGAATATCTGCTTGTAGGTGGATATGCCGTAGTTCTTTACGGGTACGTTAGATATACCGGTGATATTGATTTCTGGATTAACCCAACCGAGGAAAATGCAAATCGCATAGTTGAGGTTCTCGATCGGTTTGGATTTGGAAGCTTAAATCTTACTATTAAAGATTTCACCAAAGATGATCAGATCATTCAATTGGGATATCCGCCCAACCGAATTGATATCATTACTTCTGTAACAGGTCTGACATTCACGGAGTGTTATCCTAAAAGAAAATCATTTTCAATTGAGGGAGTTGAAGTTCAAACCATTTCTCTTGAAGACCTGAAGAAGAATAAAAAAGCAGCCGGTCGATACAAAGATCTTGATGATCTTGAAAACCTTTAGTTTTATTAAGCAGAATTTTTAATTCAATAAACCCCGGACATCTTTCACCGCCCGGCGTTTGAATTTATTTACAACTAAACCTCCAAGGGTTTCGAACCATTGGAGGGTTTTAGTTTTTAGTATGAATGGTGATTAATGCCCGTGCCCATTACTGTTTCCACCGGTGATGGCATGCCAGTCGAACTGCTCGCTGTAGCCTTCCTGTTCCCACCAGAAGGGCAGACGCTCCCGCTCATGGTTACCGAACTCATTCATCGTTTTGGAATCGTATAGACGGCCGTTGATCATGGTGTACTCCACAAACTCGGTATCGTAGATATCCTCGAGAGGATTCCCGTCAATCACAATCAGGTCAGCCAGCTTGCCAGGCTCGAGTGAACCGATATGGTCTCCCATCCCAATGTAGTTGGCGCCGTTGAGAGTCGCCACTTTCAGTGCATCGTGATTGCTCATGCCACCCTGAGTAAACATCCATGTCTCCCAGTGAGCGGCGAGTCCCTGCAGCTGTCCGTGGGCACCGATATTTACAGTAATTCCGCGATCGTGAAGCTCTTTGGCCGCCGCGGCAACCTGCATGTGGCCAATCTCATACTCCTCTTCAGGAACCATCGTTCGGTGACGAGATCTGGAATCAACCATTCCTCTTGGAGTGAATGTCAGCAGATGCTCTTTTTCCCAAACGTTGGTATGCTGATACCAGTAATACTCACCATTCATACCGCCGTAGTTTACGACCAAAGTAGGCGTGTATCCCACATTCGACTCACCCCAAAGTGTTAGTACATCATTGTAAAGCGGAGCAATTGGAATATTGTGCTCTATTCCTGTGTGCCCGTCCAAAATCATGCTCATGTTGTGGGTGAAGGTAGAACCGCCTTCAGGGACTACATTCACTCCTAATTCGCGTGCGGCTTCCAGAACCTGCTGTCGCTGTTCACGCCTTGGCTGGTTGTAGCTTTTCACGGATGTGGCTCCGAATGCCTGAGTTCTGCGAATGGCTGAACGTGCGTCTTCCAAATTGTTAATGACTGTTTTTTGCACATTTTCCGCACCGTACAGAATTCGTCCGGTAGAGAAGATTCGCGGCCCGATCATATTTCCGGATCGCACCATCTCAGCCTGAGAGAAGATCATCTCTGTGTTGGATGACGGATCGTGGGCTGTGGTTACACCGTAAGCCAGGTTCGCAAAATACTCCCACTGTTGATTCGGACTCAGTCCGCTTCGGAAATTACCAATATGAGCGTGCGCATCCACAAGTCCAGGCATGATGGTTTTTCCTTCCACATCCATCACATAGGCACCGCGCGGAATGGAAATTTCGTCAGCCGTTCCAACGGCTTCAATTCGGTTTTCGCGAACCACAATGGTTCCGTTTTCTATAACCTCTTCGCCGTTCATCGTAATGATATGGGCGTTGGTAAACGCAACGGTACCGGATGGTTTGTCAGATTCAATTTCCAGGCCGATGCTGATTGCATCATTATCTCCAAGCGGAAGCTCCTCATTTGTTTCTCCATTCAGAAATTCAAAAGCTTCGTTCAAGCCTACGCTGTAGAATTGTTCACCGAGTGTCCATCGAAGTTCATCGCTGTCGGCTGACCAGTGCAGGTTGTATCCTGCATCACGAGCCACATGTGTGACCGGAATGGATCGAGTGTTGGAACTCAGTGTGATGTCTGTACCAACCTGCGGCATCGGAGCAATGTAAACCTTGTAGAGCTCGGTAAACGCAATCCATTTGTTGTCAGGGCTTGGCGTGTAATCGATAGCATACTCAGATTGGAAATGCTGGCGGTCATCCTGGCCATTCAAATCCATACTTCTAAAGCTGGTGTAGGCCTGATAAAAGATTCGGTCACCGGAAGCATTAAACTTCGGGTTACTTCCACTTTCGGAAATCAGTTTCATTTCGCCACCGCTAACCGGCATCGTGTAAATTCCCGGATTTTGCGTGTATGCATGTCCCTGATGGTTATTTCCGCTATCCCTGCGGAAGAGCAAGGTCTGTCCATCGGGTGAGAAAGATGGTGTACGGTAAATCCCCTTTTCAGTGGTGATCGTTTGCGGACGAGCGTTTCTTCGGTCTAATCGAAGAGTTTTAATTTTTCCAAGCTCTTCATCCGTCCAGGTAACATAGGCAAGTAAATTGCCATCCGGAGAGAAGGACGGTTCAAATTCCAGGTTTTCCTCTTCAGTGATTCGCTCTGGAGTACCGTTAGGCAGATCTTTCTTCCAGAGATATCCGGCCGCGTTGAATACCAGCGTTTCTCCATCAGGTGAGGTTACAGCGTGGCGTACGGCTTTAGCCTGAAATGTATCGGGGGCGGGATCAAACTCAAAATGGACAACATCCGCCAGTTGTTGGTTTACTTCTGCACTGAATGGTATTTCTTCTGCTTCAAGTGTTTCCGTATTCAATTTGTGAATTTTGCCCATGGCCCAGAATACGAGGTGATTTCCATCGGGAGTCCAGCTGATGTTAGTATAGGGACCAAAAATTGCCCAGGCCTGCTGTTGATCAAAACTTAGCTCATCATAAACAGGCTTTTCAATACCGGTTTCAAGATCACGAATGTAGAGAACGGATTTAGTTCGAACCCGCTTTACAAATGCGAGCTGCTTTCCATCGGGAGATACAGTAGGGGAGATTGCTCCGCCGGGTCCGCCTGTAATTCGGTCAATTTCACCGGTTTCGCGATCGTAACGGTTAATGACATAAATCTGACTATTGGCATCTCTGTTGTACTGAAATCCTCCACCGGGGTAAACATCCTGGCTATAGTAGATATATCGTCCGTCAGGAGAAACGTTTGGCTGACCAAGATCCTGCTGATCATTCATTCGTTCCACCAATTGAATACCTGAGCCTCCTGTGATGTGGTACAACCAGAGCTCTCCGGCTCCCAATGACCGACCCGAGGTGAAGTGTTTACGGGCTACGATGTAGTCGCCGTCGGGAGACCATGAGGCATTATTTAGCAGCCGAAAACTCTCTTCGGTAATCTGTTTGGCATCCGAACCGTCGCGATTCATCACCCAGATATTGTCTCCACCGCCGGCATCACTGGTGAATGAGATTTTGGAGCCATCGGGACTAAATCGAGGTTGAATTTCATATGCGAGGTTTTCGCGCAGAACTTTTGCCTCACCACCTTCAATCGGAATGATGTAGATATTTCCAAGAAGGTCGAACACAATTTCAGTTCCATCCGGACTCACATCCAGATTCATCCAGGTTCCTTCTTCAGTGTCGAAACTAATTTCTGTGAAATCGGCACGATGCTGGGTTACATCCCATTTATCGTCACCATTTTCCTGTGCGTAAGTACCCAACGCAAAAAAGAAAGATAGAGCAAAAAGTAAAAGTCGTTTCATGTAAGGTAGTTTTAGTTAAAAATCGATTGCTTGGATGTTACTAAAACTTGAGGAGAATCGTGGCGCAGAAATGTAATTTGTTTTAAACGGAAAGGGCGGTTTTGGTAATGGAACAAGTTGTTTCAAAAAGACTTTAAAAGAGTAGTACTGCCTTTAAAAGTGTTTAAAAAGGCAAAAAAATGAAATTTAATTTGAATTTTCGTTTTCATTCGGTCATATTCACCGTTTAGAAAAATATAAACATACAATGAATTTCTACCCGACCCGTTATGTTTTGGGTTAAAGAGCATCATTAACAAACAAGCAATAGATATGAAATCATTAATAATCACACTCGCAATGCTTATAGCAGGATCATCTGCTGTATTTGCACAGCAGGAACCCCCAAACGGTATGGGTGAGCTTCAGGCTTATGCTGTATTCATGGATGCATATAAAGGAGATGACTACGATATGGCCATCAATTTTGGTGCATGGATGATTGAAGCAAAACCTGAAAAAATTGAGGGTCATGATGGTTTTGACCTTCTTCGACAGTTTGACCGTATGGTGAAGGTTTACAAAGGTGCGGCAGAGAACGAGAGTGACCCGACATCTAAATCAGAATACATGAAAAAGGCTGTTGATGTATTCGATCAAGCGTTTGAAACGTTTTCGGAGGATGAAATGGATCAGTTTGAGTGGAAGCTAAAATTGGGTCGATTTTATCATGAGAACAATTCTGCTCTGAATGTTGGTACCAGTCAAATTGCTGAAAAATATGAAGAGGCTTACGAAGAAGATCCAGAAAGATTTGCAAATGCAAGTGATGGATACTTTGCAGGCTTTCTGCTCGATCGTTATGCATCTCAGGGTCAACGGGATAAGGCTTTTGCCATGATTGATGAAATTGAAAGCTACGCAACACCTGATCTTCAGAATAAAATTACTTCCGCACGTGAGTCACTATTCGACGGACCGGAAGAGCGTATTGAATTTTATGAATCACAGCTTGCCGATGCAGGTGATAGTGAAAAGGAACAGCTTCTTACCGACCTGGTTAATCTTTACGAGGAGACAAGTGAGGGTGATAAGGCTGCAGATGCTGCGATTCAACTTTATGAGCTGAATTCAACATATGCAAACACCCGAAAAGTTGCTTCAATCTATCTGGACGACGGAGAATATGAAGCTGCAATTGAATTCTTGGAAGAATCATTTGAAAAAGCTGAGAATGATGCGGACAAAAAAGAGATTTCACTTGAACTGGCAGAAACTCATCAGCAGCTTGAGGAATTTCGTCAGGCTCGACAGTACGCGCGTCAAGCCATTGATATCGACAGTAACTATGGTGAAGCTTATATGAGAGTCGCTGCCATCTATGCTGCATCTATTTCAGAATGTACAGGCGGACAGGCACTGGAGCGGGAAGATCGAACCGTGTACTGGTTGGTTGTAGACTATCTGAATAAAGCAAAAGAAGCAGATCCAAGTCTTGCGTCTAATGCTAACAATCGTGCCGAATCTTACAGTAGTGCAATGCCAACATCTGAGGATAAGTTTTTCAAAGGATGGGAAGCAGGCGATAACTTCAGAATTAACGGCGAAGTGAGAGAGTGTTATGCATGGATTGATGAGGCTACCACTGTGAAGTAATTTTTCAAAAGAAACAGTTAGAAAAGGCACCCTGATGTAAATTGGGGTGCCTTTTTTTATGTGTAAATTATTTTAGGCACAAGGGGAGACAGTACCTTCAATTGAGTATAGAAATGTACGTGGGTTAAAAGAGATGAAACCAAATGGGTAAGAATTTGATTATGTGAAAGCGTCCGGATTTATGTGAACACTCTATCTGCAATGCAAATACTCATGATAAAATATCTGATTAATAAGCCCCTGCTTAGAAAGGGTGATGGATATTTTCCCTCAATGAATTTGGCTGACCGCTATTTTAAACTGCTAATCACATCTTTCTTTCCCTTTTTTCTTCTACTGCTGTTTCCGGACCTGAACTATTCTCAAAGTACTGTTTCAGATGAAAAGGTGATTTCAGGGAGAGTTATTGATAAAATCTCCGGAGAAGCTCTGGAAGATGTAAATGTATATTTATCGTACACTACCAAAGGAATCGCTACTGATGAATATGGGCAATTTTCATTCGGAACAACTCTAACAGGGCAGTTTGAGTTGGTATTCAGCATCATAGGCTACGAGTCACAAAAAAGGATTGTAACATTGGGTGACGGAACAGATCATTTGATCTTTGAAGTTGAACTGATTAAAAAGCCAATACGTCTTACCGAATTAGAAGTTCGGGCGGATAATTCGGATTGGATAAGAAACTTTGATGATTTCAGCAGACAATTTTTGGGAGAAACATACAACGCTTCGGAGACTGAAATTGAGAATCGATGGGTTTTCAATTTTGATCGTAATGAAGACGGTGATCTTATTGCTACTGCGGATGGACCGATTCGAATTTTAAATCATGCTTTGGGTTACGAGCTTCTGGTAGATCTCACAGACTTCTCCTGGAATGTAAGTGAAGGAAGCGGATATTATCTTGTACAAATACGATTTAAGGAGATGGAACCGGAATCGGGCCAGGAATTTCGTTCTTGGGTCAGAAACAGGGAGCAGGCTTATAATGGATCCTTTCGGCACTTTCTGAAAAGCCTTTATGATGATCGGCTGGCAAGAAATCGATTTGAAGTGGTTTGGATGGACACAAATCAAAGAGGGCGTATCCAACCAATTGACCAGTCCCAATTGGATCAGAGTTTGCGTTTTCACGGTTTGAATCCAGGGTTAGCATCGCAAGGGGTAAAAGGGTATCTATTAAGAGAGCCTGTTGATATTCTGATTGGCAGAAGAAATGTTCTTGTCGATAACAGGAAACGGGCGCGGCTGGTACCGATGAGAGATGACAATATCTTTTTTATAATGCCTGACGGAAATCTTGCGGATCTTTTAGCAGTAGCCATTGCGGGCTATTGGTCTACATATAGAATAGCAGATATGGTTCCTATAGACTATGAGCCGGGTTAATTCAGAGTGTATTTTAGATTTAGAGAGCAAAAAAATATCATTCCGGACATTATCAAGAACACATTTTTCTGATTTAGCAAAATGATTCTTATCCAACACCCGGAATGACACGAATATACTTTCGTTAAGCCGTTGATTAATTTCAAAAGGGCGACAAGTTTACATTTTAAAATTTTGCACTTCTACACCTAACATTTGCTCTAGCTCAGAAAGTGTGTTTATATCACTTAGTTTCATCGCCTTGTTGGTATTCAAAAATGCAGCCGGAACGTGAACGGCACGAATCAGGAGATCTTCATATTCATCAATAGAACCCAGATTGTAGTTAGCATCCATGAATATTCGAATATCAACAAAGGTATAATCAAAATTGATCTGAACAGTCCCCCTGCTGTTGAAATCAGTTATTGGAAGTTGACGCCATACTTCAAGATCATCTTCAGGAATATAATCCTCTAAAACGTAGGCAAGCATAACATCAGACTCAAAAACCTCTATTTGAGTTGGAATATCCCTGAAGAATTCAAATCCATTGGATTGCGTCAGATCTGCTTCAAATTCAAATGAAGTTGGAAGTACTTCAGGTCCGGGAGGGCCCTGCGGACCTTCGGGGCCAACCGGGCCGGGTTCGCCACACCCGTTGAGAAGTAAAAATAAGGCAACAGAGGTAAAGAGAAATTTTATCAGCTTTTTCATAGCAGCAAAATTTAGTGAGGTTAGTTGAATGGTTTCCTTTTCTAACGCTGTATTGTACTGCAGGTTGCGCTGTGTTTTACAAGCCTTAAGTAATTGAAAATATTAGGATAATATATGGGATACTCCTCTCGCATATTCATGTTACAAACTAGGCGTTTTGTGCGTATAAAGATGAGTCGTGCCTCTGGCACTTTCGTTGTAGTGTACTACTCAATACACCAAAATAAATTGTGGCGTTACAATATTGGGCGTGCCGAGTGGCACTTACTTTAAATATCAAATAAAGTATTCATCATAGAGCTATTTTTATAGCAGTGAGGACTCAAAAATAAAGTGCTTAACTAGGTACACTGTTTTTTGAAAGTAAAACCAAACCCAAATGCCGTTAGGCATGAGCGGATATTGTATCCACAGAATTTAATCTGTGGGTTGAGGTGAGTAAAACACCCCAAAAAGTGCCGTAGGCACGGTGTATGTGAGTGGTAATTAATCGTCTTGGCAAAAGTGATCGCTTAATCAGATAGGCTCATGGAATAGATATTTTGCATTGTAGTCTATATCAAAATATTCAAGTAGCTTGACATACTCCTCGTGGAAACTTCTCTTTTTATGATGCTCTTCCTG
Organism: Rhodohalobacter barkolensis; assembly: GCF_002834295.1. Classification (NCBI taxonomy): domain Bacteria; kingdom Pseudomonadati; phylum Balneolota; class Balneolia; order Balneolales; family Balneolaceae; genus Rhodohalobacter; species Rhodohalobacter barkolensis. Next base: position 27,700 of record NZ_PISP01000001.1, read on the forward strand.
ATTTTTTATGTATTCATAAACCCGTTGAATTTGTGAATGTCCATAGCTGAAACAGCCAAACCCTTTTTGCCACTCAAATCGATTTGTAGTTAAAGCCTGTTCATTCACCCATTTTGAAGATTTTGACTTAACTGATTTCATGACTTCTGACACAGATATGTTTGGTTTTAGAGCAAAAAAACAGTGGATATGATCCTCGCAACCATTTACGATTAATGTGTTACACCCCATCTCATTGATCAGATTACCTATGACTCCACACAGTTTAGATCTCCATTTTTTATCTATAACTGCTTTTCTATATTTCACGGGAAAGACAGTTTGTATATAGATTTGATGGTATGTATTTGCCATTTTTGTATTCTTATTATGTTGTTATGTATGGATTTAACATAGGGAAAAAATGAGTACAATACTTGATATGAGTCGTGCCTCCGGCACTTCAGACGTGATGATCTACCCAATACACCACAATGAATTGTGGTGATACAACATTGACCGTGCCTAATGGCACTTGGTTTGAGTTTTATATCAGATATAAAATGCTTATCGCAGAGTTATAGCGTGTGGATGATTAGTTTTCTACTAAAGAGTATTCGATATGAGTTAAAAATTTTGGGTGATGCTCCCAAACCCAAATGCCGTTAGGCATGACTGGATATTGTATCCACAGAATTTATTCTGTGGGTTGAGTTGCCCAAACGACCAAAGGGTAAGTGCTGTAGGCACGGTTCATTTTGGTTTCGTCATGAGTGGTAAAATTTTGCAATGCCTTTGCGTCTCAACTAAGTTCTCACTATTTAGAAAGTCGATTATTTAACCAAACAAATCGACCTATATGACTGCACAACCTACTATTAAATCACTACTCATTTATTCTATTCTGATTCTGTTTACCGGGATTGCCTGTCAAACGACAGGACAAACCACAAGTTCAGAGAGTTCACCGTCATCTTCTCAAGCTATCCCTGCCAATGCGGAAGTGGACGAAGGGCTTTTTAATGTTTATCAATCCGGTGATAAAATCTATTATGCAATTCCTGAAGAGATGTTGGGACGAGATATGGCCATTATGAGCCGGATTGCAAAAACAGCGGAAGGCCTGGGTTGGGGCGGTGATCGACTGGCCGGTCAGCAAGTTGTGCAATGGGACAGAAGAGGGGATAAGATCCTTCTCCGCGGTGTATCCTACAGCAATACAGCTGATGAGAATCAACCCATTTACGAAGCGGTTCAGAATTCCAATTTCCCGCCAATCATCGAATCATTCGACATTCTGGAAACAAGAAACGGTTCGGTGGTGATCGATGTAAGTGATCTCTACCTGGAAGATTCCCGCATATTTGGCCTGCAAAACCGGCACCGCCAACAGTATACAGTTCGCGGACTGGACCGTGATCGATCGTTTATGGAGTTTGTAAAGAGTTTTCCGGAGAACATTGAGGTTCGAACCGTACTGACATACAATGCAGAAAATCCCCCATCACAGCAGAGAACGGGTTCGATCTCAATTGAAGTGAACCACAGTATGATTTTGCTACCTGAAGAACCAATGCGTCCTCGATTGTATGATGAACGTGTAGCAATGATCAGTATCTCACAAACCGATTACGGTGATGATGCTCAATTCAGCAAGACCAAGCGATTTGTTACCCGCTTTCGGCTCGAGCCGGTAGATGAGGATGCGTATTTGAGAGGGGAGTTGGTGGAGCCGAAAGACCCGATTGTGTTTTATATCGATCCGGCCACACCTGAGCAATGGCGCCCGTATTTTAAAGAAGGAATTGAGGAATGGAATGTTGCTTTTGAAGAGGCCGGATTTAAAAATGCGATACGCGCCGAGATGGCACCGGTTGATGACCCCGATTTCAGTATGCTGGATGCACGCTATTCTGTGATCCGATATGTCTCGAGCCCGGTGCACTCGGCCAATGCAGGTCCGGATGTGATCGATCCCCGTTCAGGTGAGACGATTCGTGCTCATATGAATATGTATCATAATGTTCAAAAAAGGCTACACTGGTGGTCACTTAGCCAGACCGGCCCTCGGAACCCGGAAGTTCAGCAGCCTCACCTCTCCACGGAGGAAATGGGCCAATATTTGCAGTATGTAGTATCTCATGAGTTGGCGCACGCGCTGGGCTATCCACATAATCAGCGTGGGAATACAGCTTACTCAATTGAAGATTTACGTGACCCGGAGTTTACGAATGAGAAAGGTAATTCATCCTCAGTGGTTGGGCGGACCCGATTTAATTATGTAGCTCAGCCGGAAGACGGGGATGTTCGTGTTCACAGAAGTGTAGGTGAGTATGATGTATGGGCAATAAAATGGGCCTATTCCTATCTTCCTCAATTTGACACACCTGAGGATGAGAAAGAACTCCTGAACGAGTGGGTTCTTGAAAGAGCTGATGATCCCGCCATGCAGTTCGGATATGGCTATGGAGATTTTGACCCAACTCAGACCACAGAGTCGATTGGTGACGACTGGGTTCGAGCCAGTGAATTGGGAATGCGAAATCTTCATCGGGTTATACCAAACCTGCTCGACTGGATGGGCGAAGAGGGAGAGACCTATGATGAGGTTCGCATGCGCTACATGCAGATGTTTGTGCACTGGGGCAGAATGACCGAGCGTGTAATTGCAGCCATTGGCGGATCGCGTGAGGAGCATAAACGATTTGGGCAGGAGGGACCGGTTTACTCCGATATTCCTAAAGAGGATCAAAAACGGTCGATGGAGTTTCTGGATGAACATTTGTTTGCAACACCGGAGTGGCTCCTTGATCAGGAACTGCTCAGAACATTTGAATATGTTGGCACGGTAGAACGAATTCGCTGGTACCAGGTGACCGGTCTCAACGCACTTCTATCACCACACCGTATGGAGCGTCTGGTAGAGCAGCATGCCATGAACGGGGATGACGCCTATGGCCCTGCTGAGATGCTGGATGATCTGCGTCAAAGCATCTGGAAAGAACTGGATGGCAGTGATCCGGTAGACACTTACCGGCGCAATCTCCAGCGCGCATATTTGGATAGAATGGAGTACTTGTTGAAGGAAGCTTCAGCCGAAGCGGGTAACCCTCCGGCAGATTATCGACCGGATGTTGGCATGGAAAACCTTAGGACCGATTTTCATATTCAGCAGTCGGATATTCGTCCATTGGTGATGGAGCAATTGAACGAATTGAAATCAGATGTTGAACGCAACTTGAACAGTACTTCTGACCGCTATACGCGAACTCACTTCGAGTATGTGGTGAAGCGGATTGATGAGATGATTTGATTGATTAGTCGGTTGAATAAATAAAAAAACCTGTCAGGTCTCGAAGACCTGACAGGTTTGAAATTAATTAAGCTAAATAAAAATAGACGCTGACAGGAGGCCTGTTCAGACCACGCTGTCAGGTCAAGTTTAAGATCTACTCATCACCCATATATGGATAGGTCCAGTCGAGCGGAGCCTGGTAGGTCTCTTTCATGGATCTCATGGAGAGCCACTTGTAGAGGTTCACCATACTTCCCGCTTTGTCGTTGGTACCTGACCGTCGGGCACCGCCAAATGGCTGCTGATTAACAACCGCGGCTGTCGGTTTATCGTTGATATAGAAGTTACCGGCTGCTTGACGCAACTTGTCGGCCATGATATTTAATGCGTAACGATCTTTCGCCCATATGGCACCGGTGAGTGCGTAAGGAGATGTGCTATTACACAGATCCAGTGTCTCCTCAAATTTGTCGTCTTCATAGACGTAGATTGTCAGAACCGGGCCGAAGATCTCTTCCTGCATGGTTTTAAACTTCGGGTTGGTTGTGAGGATCACTGTAGGCTGGATGAAGTAGCCTTTGCTGTCGTCATACTCACCGCCGGCAATGATCTCTGCATCATCGGCCTCTTTCGCATAGTCGATATATCCGGAGATTTTATCAAACGCTTTGCGGCTGATGACGGCTCCCATAAAGTTGGAGAAATCTTCCACGTCGCCCACTTTTATCTTCTTCACTTCAGCAAGAAGTTTCTCTCTGTACTCCGGCCAAAATGATTGCGGAACATACATTCGGGAAGCTGCCGAGCACTTCTGTCCCTGGTACTCAAATGCACCACGAATGGCTGCAATAACCAACCGGTCGACATCTGCTGTTTTATGAGCAAAAATGAAATCTTTACCGCCTGTTTCACCAACAATTCTCGGATAGGTTTTGTACTTATCTACATTGTTACCGATGGTTTTCCAAAGGTGATTGAACGTCGGTTCTGATCCGGTAAAGTGAAGTCCGGACAGATTTTCGTTTGCCAAGACAGGTTCACCCACATCAGCACCTTCTCCGGGAAGGAACTGGATTACACCGTCGGGCAGACCCGCTTCCTGAAGAACTTTCATCACGTAATAGCTGGAGTAAACAGACTCGACAGATGGCTTCCAGATTGCAACATTACCACACATTGCCGGAGCAGATGGTAGATTACCTGCAATTGCCGTGAAGTTGAATGGAGACACCGCAAAAATAAACCCTTCCAGCGGACGATACTCAACTCTGTTCCACATCCCGTCCGGTGAGTAAGGCTGGTCTTTATAAATTTTAGTCAGATACCAGGCATTGAATCGAAGAAAATCAGCCAGTTCGCCTACAGCTTCAATTTCTGATTGCTGTGGTGTTTTAGACTGCGCCAGCATGGTAGTCGCGTTCATGGTAAAACGCTCCGGGCCTGTAATGATATCAGCGGCTCGCTGGAAAATCGCTACACGTTCCTGCCACGGCATATTGGCCCACTCTTTTTGAGCCTCAAGTGCACCGTCAACGGCCATTTTCACCTCTTTCTCACCACAAAGATGAACGGTTCCAAGTTTATGCGAGTGATTATGAGGCATCGTAACATCTTGTGTGCGGTCTGTTTTTACCTCTTTCCCGTTGATAATAGCCGGGATCTCTATCTCTTCTTGTTTCAGTTCTTTAAGTCGTTCTTTGAGTACTTTTCTTTCAGCTGAACCCGGAGCGTACTGCAGATACGGCTCGTTGATCGGTTCCTGAAAGTTGAAATATGCGTTAGACATGGAGATATGTTTTTTTGATTTACGTGCTATGGTTTGTTCTGCCCTAAATATAGGAACTCTATAGCGGAGTTCCCGCATGGTTCACTGAATTTTAAAGGAGAGGAGGTCTATAAATAGAACTTAATTCTTCTTTCTTTATATCTCGTTTTACTCTTTTCTCGCACAGAAATGGCAAAAATTGATAAAAAAAATTGAAATGGGAGATGTAACAAAGCGCTTCTTTTTCATGGAGTTCAAAAGCCAGATGAGAGTATGAAGCGCTTTTCTGATTTGTGTTCGCTTGTTATTGGGTGTATAGATAATATCTACTGAAAAAAATCACCTGTAACGAATCATTAAGTTAGATTCTACGGTTTAATAATTGAAAATAAATCAAAGATAAACAGCTTCTGTGCAATACAAAGCTTGAAAGCTGAAATCAGTCAAAAATTAAATAAGAACCAACAAAATGAACGGTCTAAAAAAATTTTTCAAACTACATTTCGATCAAAATATTATCGTCTTTCACCCCAGAGCTATTGGAGGATTAAGCAGAGGCGGAAAGGATATCGAAAGGTTCAGAGGCTCACACACCGAAAAACCTCCTTCTAAAAAAGGGTAAAGCCCATATAGTCTTTTATTCGGAAAAGGAACTCTTCCCGGGTTAAATATCCCATAAACTGTATTTTCTTGGGATTTCGATTGATCCCAATAGGATGGTAGTTATTTAATTCTTGAAATGGCAGTAGCCGGCTCCGACTATTTATTATATCGACTGACCAGGTTGTAAATGGTTAAGTATGATATCGAACAAACCCTTCGATCGCCTCATACTCGGCCAGTCCCAGATCGTCGTAAATTTTTGCGGTTTCCCGGTTGCGGTCTTCAGAGCGCTGCCAGAACTCCCGAGTGTCTGTTCCCGGAAATAGAGGGCGATCCTTCTGAGACTGATGCTTAAAAATTGCCCGGCGCTTTCGCTTCAACTCGATTGGACTGAGCGGTACAGCCATCTCAATTTCGTTGACATCCCACTCTTGCCACGCTCCACGGTACATCCACACAAAGCAATCCTCGATCCATTTATCCTCTTTGCAGACTTCGAGTGCTTCAAAAACTGCTTTCAGACAAACCCGGTGTGTTCCGTGCGGATCAGACAGATCACCGGCCACATAAACCTGATGAGGCTTGATCTCGCGAAGCAGTTCAACGGTTAAATCGATATCCTCCTGCCCGAGAGGTTTTTTCTTCACACGACCGGTTTCGTAGAAGGGAAGATTCATAAAGTGCATATTCTCATCCGGTACGCCACAATACCGGCCGGCCGCTTTCGCTTCGCCCTTTCGTATCAGACCTTTGATGGTTTTAATCTCAGGTGAGTCCACTTCACCCGGATTCTTCTGTTTCAGGAAGTCGTTGATTTTATTCAGAAGAGCGTCCGCTTTTTCATCCTTCATTCCAAAAATGTCTGCGTAGTCGGTTACAAAATCGGCAAATCGAACAGCCTCATCATCAAACACAGCAATATTACCTGATGTTTGATAGGCTACATGAACATCATGGCCGTGATCTACCAGCCGGATCAGTGTTCCGCCCATCGAGATCACATCATCATCGGGATGCGGACTAAAAATCAGGCAGCGTTTAGGGAACGGTTCAGCACGTTCGGGACGATATTTATCATCCTCTTTCGGTTTACCGCCGGGCCACCCGGTGATGGTATGCTGAAGCTCATTAAATATTTTGATATTGATATTGTAAGCCGGACCTTTTTTGGTGATCAGATCGGCCATACCGTGCTCATTGTAATCTTCATCTGTTAATTTAAGCACCGGTTTATCGAGCTTTCTGCAGAGCCAAACGACGGCTTTACGGATCAATATATCGTCCCAATCACATTTTGAAAGAAGCCAGGGTGTTTTGAAGCGGGTTAGCTGTTCGGCCGCAGCTTCATCTAAAATTACTGCGGCGTTAGGATGTTCCTGAAGATAGGTAGCAGGGACTGTTTCTGTGATTTCTCCTTCTACAGCTTCACGAATGATGGGCGCTTTACCTTCGCCCCAGGCCATCAGAAAAATTCGTTTGGCTTTGAGGATCGTACCGACGCCCATTGTGATTGCTCTCCGCGGAACGTACTCTTCACCAAAAAAGCTGCTGGCAGCATCTGTTCGTGTTACTTTGTCGAGGGTGATAAGCCGGGTTTTGGAATCCTTGCGGGAACCAGGTTCGTTAAAGCCAATATGGCCGGTTTTTCCGATTCCCAATATCTGAATATCAATCCCGCCGGCACTCTTTATTTTCTTTTCGTACTGCTGGCAATACTGTTCCACTTTCTCCTCATCCAGGGTCCCGTCAGGAATGTGAATCTGATCTTTCGGGATGTTGATATGATCAAACAGGTGTTCGTGCATAAATCGAACATAGCTCTGAAGAGAATCGGGCTCTATTGGGAAGTACTCATCCAGATTGAATGTTACTACATTTTGAAAGCTCAGCTCTTCTTCCCGGTGCAATCGAACCAACTCTTCATAAACTTTTACCGGAGTAGAGCCGGTGGCAAGTCCTAAAACACACGGCTCACCTTTTTTTGCTTTATTTCGAATGGTTTCGGCAATTTCCTGAGCCACGGCAAGTGAAGCAGTCTGGCTGTCATCAAAGATGGCTGTTGGAATTTTTTCGAGAAGTCTGAGTCGTTCATCTACAGAGCTTACACGTTCCGAGATTGTGGATTTCATAAATGAGACAGGAGGTTGAATTTTGTAAGTTCATTGAACGCATAAATATAGTGATTTATCCGCCGCTATTCATTGGTGAACCGTTATGTTAACGTAAATTCCGGGTTGGGAAATCAATCTATGATTTCGGTGAGAGAATTATTAAAATAAAAGGTTTAAAAGATTCTGCAGACATAAATAACTGATTTCATATGCTTGATATTCAAAAGAGGTTATCGAACTCTTTTTACGCCCTTCTCGCTCTGCCTTCCACCGCGATGGGTTTTGCACTCTCCGTTCAAATCGCTGCACTTAGCTGGATTCTGACCTATCAATACGGACTTGAAATTTCTGATGTAGGTTTGGTCTGGGCTACCGGTCCTATCGCCGGAATTTTAGGTCAGGTAATTATCGGAATTATAAGCGATAACGTTTGGGTGTGGAATGGCCGCCGAAGAGTGTTCATCGTAGTGGGAGGTACACTGGCCTCATTGATGTTACTTGCGCTTCCAAACCTCGGTCTTATTCAGGCCGCACTTGGCCTCGAAGCTATTCTGGGAATTGCCATTCTGATTTCGATGATACTCGATCTCTCCATTAATGTCTCATTCAATCCAACCCGATCCATTATTGCGGATGTAACTCCGGAGGGGAGAGAGAGAACCAAAGGCTACACCTGGATGCAGACCGTTTCGGGTACGTTTGGCGTGCTGTCTTACTTTATCGGGGCTACATTGGGTAATATTTTTCTGATCTACTTCAGTGTTGGTTTGGTTTTCTTCTTCTCGGTGCTTCCGCCATTTTTTGTGAAGGAACCGAAATATCTGGGGCGATATGGCGAGGATGAAGAAGATATTGCTAAGGAAGCCGCAGAGGAGGAAGTACCGGGGAGTATCAATGATGCGTCTCTGGCAGAAATTTTGAAAAGTATTCGTCCGTTGTGGGGATTTTTGATTTATGGGATTTACGCCATTGTAAAGCGTTTGAGCGGATTTGAGTTTCCCGGCTACTGGTTTGAGTTCTTTGCCCTGGGTTTATCTCTTTTACTGATTGCCCAAGCACTTTTGAAAAGTGAAGAGGGAAAGAGCAAAGAAGAGGCCGGAAAAATCGGGTTTCAAAAAGTACTGGCTGCACACTCTTTCTCGTGGATCGGTGCACAGAGTATGTTTATCTACTTCTTTGCCTTTGTGGATTTCAGGATGCCGGGAATGAGTAATGAGGGCGTTGGCGATGTGGTAAACTGGAGTTTCTTCTCGCTCAATCTGGTAGCTGCTATTATCCCGGTTCTGGCATTAGAGCCGCTGGCTAACAAATTTGGCCGGGTAAAAACACATGCATACTCTCTGGTTGTAATGGCAATTGGGTATGCCTCGATTGTGTTCCTTGGTGAGTCGCCATTTGTGCTCTACATATTGATGGCAATTGTTGGAATTGGTTGGGCATCCATTATCAGTTTACCATTTGCCATTATGTCTCAGAAAATATCCCAAAACAAGATGGGTTTGTACATGGGACTGTTTAATCTTTCGGTTGTTCTGCCCCAGCTGGTATCCAGTTTTGCAGTTGGAGATCTTGTTCAAACATTTGATGACAAAACCGTGCTTTTGATGATCTGTTCGGTAACGGTTGCAATCTCTGCAATCTGCTGGTTCATGGTAAAAGAGCCAAAAGATGAATTCACCGAAAATCCGGTTCTGATGGATGAGAAAATCGATGAGAAGCTGGGTTGATGAGAGTAGAAAGTCCCCTCTTGAGAGGGGATTTAGGGGTGTGTATTGAATGAATTCAAAGAATAATTCCAGATTTTCCATAAAACAATTCATTCAAATAAATTCATATAGACGGCCTAAGATTTAAAAGCAGGGGCATGGGGGATGATGAGATCTCTCCACTCGTTTCACTCGGTCGAGACGACATTGGGTTACTTTATCACTGCGGCGTATGAGGTCTTGTGTAATGACGAATTCTGTAGTACGCCGCTACTGAATTTTTCACCCACCCCTCGCCCCCCTCTTTCCGAATAATCGGGACAGGCCAGAGTGGAGGTGTATGGTAAAATTTTCAGTTTGTTTGAAAAATGTACTCTAACTCCTTAGGAGTGAACAGCATATAGCCTCCCGATCAAAAACATCGGGACAGGCTCAGGGTTTCAACCCCGGGGATGTGAGGGTCAAAAAATGTTCCCGCCGAACAGTGGGATGGATTCGGAGACAAGGAAGGTTTGAGGAGGAAAACCTCAGATTCATTTTCAGACAAAAAAACCTCCAAGGTTTTCGAAACCTTGGAGGCATTACGACTCACCCTCTGGCTCCCTCTCTGTTCACTCCGTTCACAAAGAGGGAGGACGCGTGAAACTAAATTATGCTTTTCGAAATTCGTAAATCCTAATCATCATCTCGATTGACGAATTAAAGGTGAACCGAACTGCGATGGGCGAGGTAGACTTTGAATGATGAGATTGCTGCAATTGCAATCCGCACCCTGAAGGGGTGCAGTGTGATTAGCCCCGTACGAGCGTTAGCGAAGTGCGGGGTTGTAGAGAGCAAGGATGAATCCACGCCGAACAGAGGAATGGGTTCGTAGAAATAGAAGGTTTTGAGGCGGAAAACTCAGATTCATTTTCAAACAAAAAAACCTCCAATGTTTTCGAAACCTTGGAGGTTTGGTCTAAGGATTAAAACACTCGTGGCACAACTTAGAGGCGTGCCACGAGGAATAGAATCTACTTCTTCTTGAACTCCTGAATAAACTCACGGGTAAAATCAGAGAGCACCAGTCGCCCGCTGATTTCAGCACGCTGCTCCAAAGTGGCGTGCCAGTGTCCGGTACTCTGCCAAAGAATTTGTTTCATCTCCTTCATCGCTTCAGGGTTGCTTGAAGCCAGATCCGTGGCTAGCTGTTGAACCGATTCATCCAACTCTTCAGTCGTATCCATAACTTTATTGAATAAACCTTTCGAATGGGCCCAATCGGAGGTATACCAATTGCGTGCATCCAGGGCGAGAGAAGAAAAAGAGGCTGTGCCCAGCTTTCGGCTCACCGCAGGTCCCACGACAAACGGGCCAATTCCCAGTGCGAGTTCACTTAATTTTATGGACGCACTACGGTGTGCAATACAATAATCGGCCGCTGATGCAATCCCAATTCCGCCCCCAACGGTTTTACCTTGAACTCTTACAATGATCAGCTTGGGACAAGTTCGCATTGCGTTTAACACATGGGCAAATCCCATGAAAAATTTCTTTCCTTCATCTAAATTTTCAATAGCCAGCAGCTCATCAAAAGATGCGCCCGCACAAAAGGCACCGTCCCCATTACTGCGAATAACGATTACTTTGTTGGCATCATCAACACCTGCTTCAATGATAGTATCAGCAAGTTCTCGAAGTAATGCACCCGGAAGTGAATTACCTTTCGGATGGTGAAATTCGATGGTTCCAATATTGTCTTTGTTTGAATAGGAGATAGAGCCCTTTTCAATGTTAGTCATGATAGATTTTTTGATTCAAATGGTAGTTTTGTATAGATCCAATACAGAGAAAATAAGACTTATTCTGTAAGAGTGAACCTTTAATTTTGAAGCAGATTTTTTAAAGATTCCATATCAAATACCGGAGCTCTACAGGAAAAATTGCTGCAGACATATACGGCTGGCTTCTCCTTGATTGGGTAGGATTTGGCAAAAGGTGCGACAGCTCCAAGTTGATCTGAAGTTTCTACTGTTTTCAACAGGATTACAGAGCCCGTTCCGGCAAACTCTCGTGCGGTATTTAACAGAGAATTCGTTTTTTCATCGACCTTTTCGGCTGTGATCAGAATTTCGTTTGAAGGCTGTTGTATCACTTGATGGGCATAGATCGCAAAGGTATATCCGGCCGGTGCGTCAGAGATCTGTTCTGAAAAAGCCGTTAAAATCTGTTCGACTTGGTGTTCAAATTCCGATTGACCTGTGAGCCGGGAGAGTTTATAACCGTTGTAAACGGCAACTGAGTTGGATGACGGAATTGCTCCATCATAAATTTCTTTTTGCCGACCGAGTAGCACTTCGGCATGTTCAGCTGTGTAGAAAAATCCGCCGTGCTTTTGATCGGCAAAATGCTCAGTAAATCGTTTCTGAAGTTCAACCGCCTCTGACAGGTAACCGGGATCAAATGTGGCGTTGCAAAGTTCGGTAGCTCCCCAGATCAGAAAGGCGTAGTCATCTGCCATCCCTTCAATTTCAGCTTCGCCATCTTTGATTCGATGGAGCAGGAGTGATTGTTCTGTTTTACATAGATTGAGAAGTTGCTTGAACGCTTTCTCTGCCTTTTCAATCAATTCTGTTTCATTTAAAAGAACTCCGGATTTGGCCAGGGCCGCAATCATCAAGCCGTTCCAGTCGGTCAGGATTTTGTCATCCAATAGCGGACGGATTCTTTTTTCTCTTTGTTGATTAAGTTTCTGTCTTATTTCAGTCAGTTTACTTTCTTCTAGATCAGTTAGCAAATGCGACAGGTGTGGAATATTCTTTCCCGTTCGCTGCCGGGTCGACTCATCCAGGAAATTTCCTTCCGAACGGATATTGTAGTGTTTACAAAAAAGATCTGACTCTTCATCCGTTAAAACAGCGTCGATCTCTTCCCGACTCCAGACATAAAATTTACCCTCTTCACCTTCACTGTCTGCATCTTCGGCTGAGTAGAAGAGTCCGTCAGGCGACTTCAACTGAGATTCAACATAATCCACGATATCGAGTGCTGTTTCTTTGAATAGAGGCTCCCCGGTGAGCTTCCATCCCTCGGCGAAGGCCATCAACAGCGTGGCTTGATCGTAGAGCATCTTTTCAAAGTGGGGGAGAAGCCACTCATGATCGGTGGAGTAGCGATGAAATCCCTTACCGATGTGATCCCAGAGACCGCCGAGCCTCATCTGAAGCAGAGTCTTTCCTACCATCTCTTTTGCTTCATCATGTTCATGAATGTGTGCGTAATCGGCTAAAAAGAGAAGATTGTGAGGGGAGGGGAACTTAGGAGAACCACCAAACCCACCAAACTCGGGATCGTATCGGTTCTTCAGATTTTGGAATGTGTCCTCTGTGATATTTTCAGGAAGCGCCTGATTGGATTGCCCCAAATGCAGGCTTTTCGAGAAGCCCTCCTTAATTCTCTTCACGGCTTCATCAATTCGCTGCCGATCGTTCTGCCACGCATTTTTGATTTGCGGTACGAGGTCTGTCATTCCGATCCGATTCTGCATCGAGCGTTTGGGCAGATAAGTAGCGGCAAAAAAGGGTTCTTTGTCCGGAGTCATGATGATGGTCAGTGGCCAGCCACCCTGACCGGTCAGCATCTGGCAAACGGTCATATAGGTGTTGTCGATATCGGGGCGCTCTTCGCGGTCTACCTTAATGTTCACAAACGCTTCGTTCATCAACCGTGCAACCTCATCATCTTCAAAACTCTCATGTGCCATCACATGACACCAATGGCAGGTGGCGTATCCAATCGATAGAAAAACCGGTTTATTCTCTTTCCGAGCCTTATCAAACGCTTCTTCGCTCCACGGAAACCAATCCACAGGATTCTCGGCATGCTGAAGGAGGTAGGGTGATTTTTCTTTTGAGAGGCGGTTCATAAAAACTGGGTATTGATTTGAAAGAAGATAAAGTTAAAAGATACGGAAAATGAAAGAAGCATAAAGAGAAGAGCTATAGAGACCGGAATGTTCAATTCATTTTTTAATGAATGATGTAATTGAACATCACACTTTAAAATCACTAACTATAAATAAGTAAAGCCGAAGTTGGTGTATTTATTGAAAAGAAGTAAGTTCATCAATAATATGTTAGGCAACTTTACTTAGCATCTTCTTTCTCTTGAAAATCAATAATAATTGGAAGCTGTTTAACTTTTTTCCATTTCTTTTTGGTTTTTTCTTTGATAATAATTTTAAACTCTCCAGCTTGGTTTATCTCAAAGGGACTTATTCTTATATGAGTCCTATGGAAATTGCTATTAAATTTTATATCTGATAGTTCTTTTTCTTTTTTTACTTCACCATCAGGAGCTATTACTTCTATCTTGATGACTAAATCTTCTTCATCAGATTCCCTTTTCCATAAACTTGCCACAACTAATGGCGGGAAAGCATATGGTAATTCTGGAATACCAATTTGATCAAAGGAATTAATATAAGACACTAAATTTGTGTGCTTATCTACAATTGCATTCTGACATGTTACACTCCAAATATGTTTAGCCATTGTTACACCACCTCAATATTGTCTTTGTTACTTTCTTTTAGGCCAGTAAAATCAAAAAATGATGATTCTTGTATACCAGTGCTTACATCAATGCTTCCCTGTATGTATGGGTTAATCTGTCCAATCCACTTTGATTCAATGTTTCCAAGATTCCATCTATGGATTTCAGATGTTTTTTGGAATACATCAATCATCTTTTTAAATGAAAGTTGTTCTTTTTTGGTTGTGAATCCCTCAGTTAAATACTGAATCATTAAGGTATTTAATGAAACACCTTCTTCTTCAGCCATTCCAGCTAAACGAGCATGCAATGATTTAGGTAACCTTACTCTAATTTGTCCGCTGTATTCTTTGGTAAGGTTTGGATTAGGCAGTTCCTTGCATTCCTCTTCATAAGTTTCAATGAATAATTCTAACGCAATCTCTGCTTCCTGAATAGCTTCACTTGGAGTTTCACCAAACGCAGATAAACCTGGAAACTCAGGACATTCTGCGATATAACCTTCATCTTCTTCACTATAATGGACTTTAAAACTATACTTTTCTTCTTTTTTCATCAGTCTATAACTATAGGTTATGTTCTTCAATCGCATCAAGTAATTGCTTTACTTGAAATGGTTTGGCTTCACCATTTCGTTCTTGAAAATTCATAAATATGGATTTATCCGGATGATTCATCATAATATGGGAACCCTTTTGCCTTTTGAACACAAAGCCATGGTATTCAGCAAGTTTTATCAAGTCATTAAACTTGTAATTCTTAGCTGAGTTCTTTGCGCTTTCAAGTAACTTTTCCTTTTTCCCCATTGTGTAACGTAAAAGTCGGTACCATATTCGGTACCAAATATACTTTTTTATAAATTATCAACCAAATTTCGAAGTTGCCTAACAATACGCATTAACTAGGGGCGCGGAGGTGCCGTTAGTTTCCGGAGTTGCTTGTTTAGAATTTTTAGCCGTTAATTAACTCATAATCTCCGCGCCCGTTATACGCATTGCTGTTAGTCTACCAAATACATAATCAATGACCTTTTTCAGATATCATGGTTTCTCAATTTCACTTTATCACTAAGGCATATTGTAATCATGAAAAGATTTTAGCATGATTTGTCAGTTTATGGTGGTAAACTTCAATTCGATTATCGACACTGAGCCAACAATACTGACTATATGAAAACAGAACCCATCGTTTCAATTTTGACAGGGTCGGTTTTGGCAACTGCAATCATTTTCATTGGTTTATCAATAATGAATTCAGTTGAAATTGCGCTGTACAATTTTCTGGGATCACTTTTCGCTGCCGTCTCTATTCATTTAGTACACTACTATCGAAAACTGTATGACAGAAGTGGTTTTAAAAATGAGTATTGAAGCTATTGATTATCAAGTAAAACTAGGAGTTAAAGTTTCCCATTAAATTCTAAAAAAATTCAGACAGTGCGCCACAGCTCCAATGAGAGTTGGGAGTTAATTACAATTGGTTATAATGTTCTTTTCTGAAGCCTGAAGCCTGGTATTTAAAACCTACTCCTCATCTATCTTTAAATTTTTCAGTCTCTCACCATAATCCACCAAAAACCGGTCGTACTCTTTGTCCATCAGTTCTGAGGTAATTAAAAAATCGGCTGAGGTACGATCGCAGGCCAAGGCGATATTGTACACAATGGATATGCGAAGAAGTGCCTTCACGTCCACATCGTGAGGTTGCGCCTGGAGGGGATCCCAGAAAAAGATCAGAATATCCAGTTTGCTTTCGGCGATGGCTGCACCAATCTGAAGATCGCCTCCCAGAGGTCCGCTCATAAACCGGTGTACAGGCAAATTCAGTTTATCTGCAAGGAGACCGCCGGTAGTGCCTGTTCCGTAAAGATCGTGCTGCATCAGGATATCGCGGTTGTAATCGGCCCAGTCAATCAGGTCGCGCTTGCGATAGTCGTGGGCAACAAGTCCTATTCGTTTTCTTTCACCCATTGGTGCGGTGTGGGATGCAATGCTGGGGTGGGGTTTTCTTGTGTTGGTTTCTTTGCTCATACGAAATCTACATTTACTGTTCTCTAAAAGTTCGAAGCCGGAATAAGATCATTCTTTCTAAATAAAACAATCTGAACTCTTGTTCGAATATATGTTCTACTCAAACAATATATGATTTGTAAGCGAAGTGTGTAGAGTCATCAGTGAAGAAGAGGAGAAAAAAACGTATAAAATCAAGAATGGATTAAACAACAAGTCGAAGCGGACTCATTTTTTCAGACATCTTCAGGATTTCGAAGGGTTCGTCATCAAATCCTTTAAGGGTAACCTCTCTCGAATGGACGCGCAGTGAATTTGTTTTGGTCCTTAAATAATCTTTGAGATCCGAACACTTGTAGGATTCTGAAGATATTACAACCTCAGATCCCTGAGCGAAATCTACAAGTCGTGAAGCTATATTTACATTATTTCCAAAGTAGTCTATGCGGTTGTTGAGCGTTACCGCCATGCAGTTCCCGGTGTGAATCCCGCCCTTTAGCTCTATTGGTGAGTCGCCATCCGGACCTGTTTTAAATATTTGATCAGCTTTATAAAATGCTTTTACCGCATTAACAGGTTTGGGGAAAATAGCCATTACGGCATCGCCGATTGTTTTTACAACAGCTCCGCGCTCTTCAATAATGGCCTGTTCCAAAATGTCGAAGTGATCCATCACAATTCCCAGTGCAGATTCATCACCATCTTTTCTGTATAAATCTGAGGAGTTGTAGAGATCGGTAAAAAGGATCGTAAGGTTATTTGCATTCAGTTTTTTCTTGTCCCGGAGAAGTTCCTGGGGGAAAAGATTTCTGAACAGCTGCCATGATGTGACTTCAGCGGCAGAAACCGAGTAGTTTTCCCGATCAATATTCTCACACTGCACAATCATTTTTTCACCGCTTTGATTGTGAATGATCAAATTTGGTGTTGTTGAAAGATAAACTTCCTGGGTTTTTGCACGATTATTTTTGAAATGGATCGTTGCATTATTTAACCCGTTTTGATCTATTTGAGCATAGATCACTTCATTACCGGAATGTGAGAAGATTTTGTAAAACCCTTCTTTCAGGTTCATTTTTACAAAACGCTTTTGTCCCGGACTGAGGGTGATATGTAAATTGACTTGCGGTTGTTCGGCGGGATTTGCAAAACTGTACGTTTTCTTTGTCAGCTTGCGAACCAATGGGTGTGGTTGAAAAGTGAGCTCTAAAGCCTGATGGAAATCTACATTAAAATCTTGTTCACAATGACTGCAGAAAACGGGATCCGTAATCTCTTTCAGTTTTTTGATGTTCTTAACCTTTGATTTACACTCAGGGCAGAGAACATTCCAGCTGAAATTGAGCAAATCAATTTTTGCTGCGAAAAACAACACTTTTAAAACTGCAGAAAGAGGTTTGTCCCAAAGTTTAGAAAGATGATTGGGGTTTAGCCGTCTGAGTTCCGATTCATTACCTGTTCGAATCGTATGTATGAGCAATCGGGAAATGCTTTCATTTCCACTCACTTTTGTTAGCTGCTCAATATATAAATCCCATCGTCGAGCATTTGGAATAGAGATAAATCCGTTTCTGTTTTCGGGTAGAAAGCTTCCGGCGATGGATTGATCATAAGACTGAATCAGATTCTTCAGGCGAAACTTAAAACGGCTGTTAAATCTGCGTTTATTGAAAAGGTATCCTGTAAATCGGTTTGCTTCTCCACGGTAACGAAACGTCACAATACTTCCGCCTTCAACAGCATTGATGTCTATTGAAAAAAGCAACTCCTTAAAATAACCAGACTTGTAGACTCTTTTTACGCTCAAATGATAGGGCGCTTCCCATTGGATCGGTTCTTCTTCCCACATATCTGTTCTGTGAAGAGGCTCGTAAGTGAGCTCAAGAACTCCCTGTCGGTTTTTGTGAGAGAGGCTGGTTTGTTCTACCGGCAACTCACCTAAATCCCTGAATAACCGATTGGTATCCGATAGTACAGGCCAGAGTTGCTCAGGTGTTGATGAGCTTTGAATCTGCCAGCTATGTGAGAAATGATAGTCGATCATCAGGTTCGTTTTTCCGAGTAGTTTTACTCGTGATTTTTATGAGTATCCCGTATCTTTGTGCGTAGTAAAAAGAGAACTAAAACCGACAATTGTTACAAAAAAATTAAAATAATGGCTGTAGAAAGAACCCTCACAATTTTAAAACCAGACTGTGTTCGCAAGAATTTAATTGGCGAAGTTACCCGTAGAATTCAGGAAGCAGGATTTAAAGTAGTAGCGATGAAAATGACTCGTTTAACAAAAGAAACCGCCGGCGGATTTTATGCTGTACATAAAGAGCGACCATTTTTTGGTGAGCTGGTTGAATTTATGAGCAGTGGTCCTTGTGTTCCTATGATCCTTGAAAAAGAGAATGCTATTGAAGATTTCAGAACTCTGATTGGAGCGACGAATCCCGATGAAGCTGATGAGGGAACCATCCGTGCAGACTTTGCAGACAGTGTTGGAGAAAACATGGTTCACGGTTCAGATTCTGTAGAAAATGGAAAAATTGAAGCCGCTTACTTCTTTACCGAATCAGAAGTGGTTGCAAACAAAGCTTAAACAGATCTTTTTGCTTAAAAGATTTTGATAGGGTGAAGTGAAAACTTCGCCCTTTTTTATTTGTGAAAGAAAATCTGCAAAATATCAGCTTGTTTACCATTTTTGATACGAACTGATAGTAAACACGAATTAACAAATATGAATCGAATTCAATTAACAGCATATACTATTTCCGTTTCTTTTTTTCTGGTCACCTTAATCTCTTGTGAAGATGCTTCAACCAATCAGAAACAGATGGTTCGTACCGGAGCAGAAATGCTGATTGAAAATCATCTGGATGAACTGGAGGGGAAACGGGTCGGATTGGTCATGAATCCGACTTCCCGGATCGGAGAAACGCACATGCTGGATACGCTGATGGCAAGAGGCGTAAATGTTCAGGCACTCTACGCGCCGGAACACGGGTTCAGGGGAGAGGCCGGAGCGGGAGAAAAGATTGAAGACGGAGTGGATCAGCAAACCGGATTACCTGTCTTTTCTCTGTATGGTTCTACAAGGAAACCGACTGCTGAGATGCTGAGTCATGTAGATCTTCTGCTGTTTGACATGCAGGACGTCGGAGCGCGATTTTACACCTACATTGCAACGTTGGGTTTGGTAATGGAAGCCGCATCTGAGTCCGGTATTCCGGTATGGGTGCTCGATCGACCGAATCCTTTGGGAGGAAATTATGTAAGCGGCTGGATTTTAGAAGAGGAGTTTGAATCGTTTGTGGGTCCGTATCCAATACCCATTACACATGGGTTGACAATGGGAGAGATGGCTCAAATGATTGTCGGAGAAGAATGGATGCAATTCGAGTCAACGCCTGATCTCAACGTGATTGAAATGGATGGATGGCAGCGGGAAATGATTTGGCCCGAAACCGGCTTGGAGTGGGTTGCACCCTCACCTAATTTGGCAACGTTTGAGCAGGCATATCTATATCCCGGTACCGTCTTTTTTGAAGGAACAAGTATGAGCGAAGGGCGCGGTACTGATGAGCCGTTCCTGATTTTGGGAGATCCCGAAACAGAACTGCCCGCAGATACCATTAGAGCATTAAATGAAATATCTGATCAGCTTCAGATCAATTCATTAACTTTTACGCCCAGATCTATTCCCGGAGTAGCGGCTACACCAAAGCACATGGATTTGGAGAGTTTTGGGGTTCAGGTAGAAGTTTTGGGGTTTGACTTTGATCCTGTAAGAACCGGACTTGAAATATTCAGGGTGTTATTAAAGGCAACACCGGAAGCTGAAGTGAATAATTTTCTGTACAACCTTGCAGGTTCCGGAGATATTGATAGAGTTCTATCAGGTGAAGTGAGTCCGCAAGAAATCAATTTTGAAACGGAGTCGTTTATGGAGCTGCGTAAACCATACCTGATTTATAATTAGGGAATGTTAAATGGGATATAAAAACACACAAATCGGGTATTTTACGATCCTGGTTTTTGGGATTGTACTGATTTTCCTTTCGGTGATTACATTCTCCGGAGGGATCAACCCAGCTGAACAGCCAATCCTGAATGGTGCTCTTCTTCTGTTTCTACTGTTGTTTATCAACTTTTCAAGCCTGACGGTTCAGGTAAACCGCCGTGAGTTAATTTGGTATTTTGGACCCGGTGTTTGGAAATATCGAATACCAATCGAACAGATACGCGATGTCTCAGAGGTGAAAACAAATCCGCTTGAGGGTGTGGGCTTCAGGTGGAATCCGCTTAAAGGTTGGCTGTACAACGTTTCAGGATTGAAAGCAGTAAAGGTTATACAAAAAGATGGAAAAGCTACTCGCATCGGGACAAATGAACCTGAACAACTGGTTCAAGCGATTAGGGAAGAGCTGAACTATTTATAAGAATACATTGTCAGTTGGTTAAATTAAAAAAGTCAAAAATTGGCAGATATTTTAGTATTATCTGCAAGGGAAACAGTGTTTTTAAGAGTTTAACACCCAAAATTTCTAACTAACCGGCAGAGGTAAATTATGGAGAGAAAGTTATTCCGTTTTTGGTCAGTAGCTATGATTTTATTGATCATTCTTATTTCCGTTCCCACAGAATCTGATGCTCAACAGATTACACCAAAGAAAGTGAGTTTCACTGTTGGTTCGGGAGTAACTTACGGTTCGGCTGGAGATGGAGCTATAGGCCGATTAGCCGGTAATTTTAACACACCCTCATTTCGAAAACAGATCTATACAGGAAGTTTCCAATATGCATTTAGCCGGGCGTGGTCACTGGATATAGGCTTTCAATCCGGGAAATTCACAAATCAGTATGATTTCGACCCCGCTTATGAAAATGATTTCTTCAGTGTGACCGTAAAAGGAATAACCAATATGAATGGGTTATTTAATGTAAACTCAAGATTTTTAAATCCATATCTATCGTTTGGACTAGGCATGATTAGAAGCCAGCTGGAATCCGAGGATCTTAATTCGGAAGATTTGTCACTTTTGGCCACAGCCGGTGCGGGTATGAACTTTTATCTGTTTCGCGGTGCAGACCTTTTTATTCAATACGATTACAATGCTGCCGGGAGTGATTTGCTGGATGGATTGGCAGGTTCCGGGAGTTCAGATCAATTTGCATCTGTAACCGGGGGTATACGAATTAATTTTGGTTCCGGCGGGGGAAAACTTGCCTCTTGGCCACCGGCTCGGGAACGAACAACGATAACGCCTCAGCCGGAAGAAGCAGAGGTTGAGGATGAACCATTGACAAGAACAGAAGCAGAGCCGGTACAAGAGCCTACTGAAGAGCAGCTGATGGAGAGGGAGAAAAGAGAACAAGAGCTGCGTGAAAGAATCGATCAGGCTGAAGACGCTATGATGCAGAAGAGAGAAGAAGCAAGAATTTTCGCAGACAACTGGCGGGAAGAGCAGCGGATCAAAGAGATGGAGGCTCAAGTGAACAGATTCTATACAGATCAACCGGAACCCGGACATTATGTTCAGGTCTACTCCTTGCTAAACCGGGAAAATGCAGAAACGACAAGACAGAAATTGGTTGAATTACTTGAAGGAGATATCGATGATCCCTCCGATAAAGTACTCATACATCGGTTTGATGATTTCAACCGTGTGATAATAGGGCCGTTTCCACAATACAGAGAGGCGAACAGGGTTATGCAGTTGATGATTTCTGACTACGAAGAATCATTCATCATCACATTTCCAAGATCTGCTGAATAGTTCATGAGCTTTGAATTTTCTGTCGGCGCCATTCATAGCAAACGAGGGCGGCACTTACAGATGCATTCAAAGATTCGACGTTGTTCATCATGGGCAGGGAGAGCAGAAAATCGCAATGTTCTCCCGTCTTTTTACGCATTCCACGACCTTCGTTGCCAATCACAAAAGCCATAGGCACATCGTAGGTTTGATCCCAGACCATGGTATCGCTGTTTTGATCCAGACCGGCGATCCAGAATTTATGCTCTTTCAGGGAAAGGATAGCCTGGTTCAAATTTACAGCTCTTACAATTGGGATTCGTCCGGCTGTACCGGCGCTGGTTTTAAAAACGGCAGCATTGACCGGTGCTTGCCTGTGTTTAGGTACAATGACCGCCGTTATGCCTGCCGCGGCAGCTGTGCGTAAAATTGCCCCAAAGTTGTGTGGGTCTTCAATTTCATCCAAAAGTAAAACGGCCGTGCTTTGGTCGGGGGAAATGTTTTCAAGCCACTCTTCAAATTCCTGATACTCCGCCTGAGATATGGAAGCAACAATTCCCTGATCATTAACACCCCCCACCAGTTCATACAGTTTATTACCGGGAACTTCCGTCACCGGCACTCGGTTATTAGATGCAAGAGTTAGTATGTTAGCAATCTGAGAGTGCTGTAATCCTTTTCTGATATAGATTTTGTCAACATTCTCTGCACCCTCTTGAAGTTGTTCTTCAACTGGGTTTCTGCCATAGATGTAATGATTAGAATTTTGCACGAATTCCGAGGAATATTTTGTTAATTGGATACAGTTTGTATAATGGTAATGTGTTCTCAATTAAATTGATAATAAAATGATCGACAAATCAAATAAATCAAAAGATGTCGAGGGTTCTCAACTACTACCGGGGCATGCAACGGGTCCTCATTCGAACGATGTTCACCCGATTGTAAGCAATATCGACGTCATCATTCAAAATCTAGCCGGAATCTTACAAATCTTAACTGGAATAGCATTAATAACTGTGTCTGTACTAGGCATGATCACGCCAACGTGGCTCTCTGCAATTTTGAGTATTGCCGGAAGCGTTTCCTGTATGTTTGGTGTACTGCTGTTCTATTTTACGTCTGCCAAAAAAAGGTCATTCGAAAGTTTGATCAACCAGTCTATTCGACGAGTAATTAATTCGCAAAATTAATTACAGTTACGCGATTCGAACTTATACATTTCCCCTCTGGGCATTCATTTATTAGAATGCTTGGTTCGAATCATGTTTAAAGAGCAGTCTGTAAACTTTTTTAAAAAATTCTGTTTCTTTTTCCTTTTTTGTTTGAATGGCATGTGGTAGCCTCCTATTTTCAGTTTTCCCACAACAAGTTCCTATCACACATGTCCACAAAATATATTTTCGTCACAGGCGGTGTAACGTCATCACTCGGTAAAGGAATCATTTGCGCATCTTTAGGCAGACTACTGGTCGCCAGGGGATTGCGGGTAACCATCCAAAAACTGGATCCCTATATCAATGTAGATCCCGGGACAATGAACCCCTACGAGCACGGTGAGGTCTATGTTACCGATGATGGTGCAGAAACTGATCTGGATCTTGGCCATTACGAACGTTTTCTCGATGTGAAAACATCACAGGAAAACAATGTGACCACCGGGCGTATCTACTACGACGTGATTACAAAAGAGAGAAAGGGTGAGTATCTCGGTAAAACGGTTCAGGTTATTCCTCACATCACGGATGAAATTAAATCACATGTACTGAAGCTTGGCCAAAGTGATAATTATGACGTTGTGATCACAGAAGTGGGCGGAACCGTTGGTGATATTGAAAGCCTTCCCTACATAGAAGCAATGCGTCAGCTGCGATATGATGTTGGGAGAAAAAACACATTATCCATACACTTAACACTCGTACCGTATTTAGCAGCGGCTGGAGAGCTAAAAACGAAACCTACCCAACACTCCGTCCGAACACTATCTGAAAGTGGTTTGAGTCCTGATATTTTAGTTTGCCGTTCAGAATATGAGCTGGACAATTCTATCCGAAGTAAGATTGCTCAATTTTGTAATGTTGAAAATCAGGATGTGATTGCTTCACTTGATGCCGATTCAATTTATGAAGTTCCCCTTTTGATGAGAAAAGAGGGATTAGATCGGCGTGTTATTGAAAAGCTCGGGTTACCAACCAAAAATCCGGATCTGAACAGATGGGTGGAATTTGTTGACCGGATTAAAAATCCTGAGAGCAGAATCAAGGTTGCGCTTGTAGGTAAGTATGTAGAGCATCACGATGCCTACAAATCAATTGTGGAAGCCTTGATTCACGGCGGTGCCATGAACAACGCCGGTGTTGATATTGAGTGGATTCAATCGGATGATTTAACAGAAGAGAATGTGGCTTCTGAATTGGGCGGTGTATCAGCCATATTGGTTGCACCCGGATTTGGAGGACGCGGAATTGAAGGAAAACTGGCAGCCGTGAAGTATGCCCGCGTGAATAAAATACCCATGTTGGGCATTTGCTTAGGAATGCAGTGTGCTGTCATCGAATATGCCCGTAACTGTGCCGGTATGGAAGGTGCCAACAGTACAGAATTTGATGAAAAGACACCTTACCCTGTTATTGATTTTATGCCGGAACAGCGTGATGTTGAAGATAAAGGCGGCACCATGAGGCTGGGTAAATACGATTGTAAACTTGCAGAAGGCTCAAAAGCATTTGAAGCCTATGGTGAGAAGTTGATTGAAGAGCGTCATCGCCACCGTTTTGAGCTAAATAATGAGCTTCGTGATAAACTGGAGAGTTCCGGTTTAAAGATTACAGGTATCAATCCGGATCGAAATCTGGTTGAAATTATTGAATTGGAAAACCACCCTTGGTTTGTGGGTGTACAATTCCATCCCGAACTGCGCAGTACCGTTTACGACCCACACCCGCTTTTTGTTAAGTTTATAAAAGCTGCTGTGGAAAACAGTTCTGTATCGCTGGAAGGCAAAGCAGAAAAAGCAGCACTGTGACCCATCAGGATCCTTACTCAAACAGGATTAGAGTAAGGGCTTGCGGAATACTTGTAGTCGAAGAGAAGATTCTACTGGTAGAACAAAACGTTCCTGCCAGAAAACATCCGGTATGGATTCCACCCGGTGGTGGAGTAAGGACAGGAGAGTCTGCCGAAGATGCTTTGACGCGAGAGTTTTTTGAGGAGACAAATCTTCGGATCAGCGGACTTAAACTCAAGTATATAAATGAGTATATCCAAAATCCCTATCATGCCATGGAACTCTATTTTTTGGTGGAAAGTTATTCCGGTGAATTGAAACCGGGATATGACCCCGAACACACTCAAACAAATCAGTTGATTCGAGATGTTCGTTTTATACCTTTCAGTGAATTGAAGCATATTCAAATCGTACCGGAGTTTATCCGGGACGAGCTGAACTCAAAAAAATATCTGGATGATCAGATTACATTCTATAAAAGTGAGAATTGAAATCTTTGATAGAGTAGTTAAGCCAAACCATAACATCGACATATATGAATAAGATACAATCACTTTTTATAATCCTTCTTTTCCTTGTGGCAACCGCTTGTACATCACAGGAAAATGGGTTTATCATGCATAATGTAAACGGATACACGATAGCCGGAGAAGATCAGGAGCTGATCACATTTGATGCTATTGCTGTACAAGAGGGAAAGGTTGTAGCAACCGGGAATCTGGCAGATCTGCAGCAGCAATTGGCAGGATTCAATACCATTGACGGTGAAAGCAAAACGTTAATTCCCGGGTTGATTGATGCTCATGTTCACGTTATGGGACTTGGCTATCAACAGCTGGATGTTGATGTTCAGGGTGTCGATTCCCTGGAAGAAACGTTGGAAATGATTCGTGAATATGCCGAGGATAACCCTGATTTGGAGTGGATCCGTGGGCGTGGATGGAATCAGGTACTGTGGGAAGAGAATGAGTTTCCAACAGCTGAAGATCTCGACAGTGTTGTTCCGGATCGTCCGGTTTATTTAACGCGTGTGGATGGGCATGCAGCCTGGACCAACAGTAAAGCAATGGAGCTTGCAGGCATCAGCCGGGATACACCCGATACACAAGGCGGACGAGTTGTACGGGATGAATTTGGCGATGCAACCGGAATATTCGTAGATGCTACAATGTCGTACATCACACAGCATATCCCGGAAAGAACACAAAAAGAAAATGAACAGGCCTTTGAACTGGCTCTACAGGTGATGGCTGAACACGGTTTAACATCGGTACATGATGCCAGAATTGATGTAGACACCTGGGATATGTATAAAGATTTTGCAGATAATGACAAGCTGATTACCAGAATTTACGCAATGATTGGAGGTACAGGAGATATTTTTGATGAACTTGCAGAAAATGGTCCTATTGAAAGCTATGCGAACGATCTTCTTGCACTCCGGAGTGTGAAAATTTCAGCTGATGGTGCATTGGGGAGTCGCGGAGCAGCTATGATTGAACACTATCATGATGATCCCGGCAATGACGGACTTCTTTTTTATGATCAGGAAGAGCTGAATGAGATGGTTCTGAAAGGTGCATCCAATGGATTTCAGATGAATATTCACGCCATTGGTGATGCAGCAAACCGGCAAGTTTTAAACTCGTTTCAGTACGCACAGGAACAACTGGGAGATCAGTCTGAACTGCGCCACCGTGTTGAACATGCTCAAATTGTTCACCCTGATGATATTCCGCGATTTGTAGAGCTGGACATTATTGCTTCCATGCAGCCAACACACGCCACCAGTGATATGAATATGGCAGAAGACCGTGTTGGTTCAGAGCGAATGGAAGGCGCCTATGCGTGGCAAACCTTTTTAGATCAGGGAACAGTAATTGCCGGCGGTTCAGACTTTCCGGTAGAAAATGTAAATCCGTTTTATGGATTGTACTCGGCAGTTACCCGCCAGGATCACGGTGGAATGCCTCCCGGCGGATGGTACAGCGAGCATAGACTCAGCCGTGTGGAAGCTCTAAGAATTTTTACCCGCGATGCCGCTTATGCAGCTCATCAGGAAGATGTTTTAGGTACATTGGAAACCGGTAAATGGGCAGATTTTATCCTGATTGACAGAGATATTTTTGAAGTGGATGCTTCTCAGATCTGGGAAGCAGAAGTTTTAGAAACATGGGTAGCCGGAGAAAAAGTTTATCAGCAGTAGACAATGAAGATTAGAATTGAGCAGCTAAATCCAACGGTTGGAGACCTGGCCGGAAACAAATCACTAATACTAAATGCACTTCAGCAGGCCCAGAAGGATGGTATCGAACTTTTGATCCTGCCGGAGATGACGGTAACGGGATATCCGGTTGAGGACTTGTTGGAGGAGGCTGCTTTCAGGCAGAAGTGTTATCAAACAAACCGGGAAATTGTTGAATCGACGGGCAAGACAGCTCTTCTATTCGGGTCCATCACGCAAAATGATGGAGAATTTGGCCGGAAAATGTACAACTCTGCACTACTGGCTCAAGACCAAAAAGTTCTTGATACAGTTCATAAAACCCTGCTACCCACCTACGATATTTTTGATGATCTGCGTTATTTTGAACCCAACCGGGAATTTCGATGTATCGATTTTAAAGGTTTAAAACTGGGTGTAACCATTTGTGAGGATATCTGGTACAACGAAAACGAAATTCAGTACCATACGTATCCGGTTAATCCTGCTCGAGAATTAAAAAATTTGGGTGCAGATGTAATTATTAACATCTCGGCATCTCCTTACACAAATACAAAACATCAGAATCGTGTAAAGATGCTTCAGAATCATGCCAGAAACCTTAGTCTTCCGTTGCTGTATAGCAATCAGGTTGGTGCTCACACCGACGTGATTTTTGATGGTGACTCCATGGCGATCACAAAGTCGGGAGATGTAGTGGCCAGAACAGAACCCTTTTGGCCCGACTCTACAGATGTTGTATTAAATGCTGAAGATGGATCTGTTGAATCCATCAATAAAAATGAGAAACAGCCGATCTATCCCGGATTAAAACAAGAACGACAGCTTGAGGCCATCAAACTGGGTCTCCGTGATTACATCCGTAAAACAGGTGTGACAGATCAGGTATTATTTGGTTTGAGTGGCGGAATTGACTCTGCGGTCGGATGTGCGCTGGCGGTGGAGGCACTCTCACCCGATCAGGTAAAGGCCATTACGTTACCGGCAGAATTTTCGAGTGAAGGCAGTGTGACCGACTCTCAAAAGCTGGCCGAAAATTTGGGAATAGAGCTGTTTGAAGTTCCGATTCGGTCTATTTTTGAGGATTATCGGTCGGCACTGAAGCCGGTTTTTGAGGATAATACTTTTGGTGTGACCGAAGAAAATCTTCAGAGCAGAATTAGGGGAACTATATTGATGGCATACGCTAATAAGACGAACAGCTTTTTGATTGCTACCGGTAATAAATCGGAGTATGCTGTTGGTTACGCTACCCTTTACGGAGACATGAATGGTGCACTTAGCCTGATCGGTGATCTATACAAAACAGAAGTATATGAGATGGCCAAATGGTTGAACAGCTCTTATTATCGAAGTGAAGTGATACCTGAGGCAATAATAAACAAAGCGCCAAGCGCTGAATTGCGGCCTGGTCAAAAAGACAGTGATAGCCTTCCGGATTACGCCATTCTTGATGCAATACTCTATCAATATTTGGAACTGCAAAAAGGCAGATCAGAACTCATTGATGAAGGATTTGACGAAAAAGTTGTGGATCGTATTCTCAGACTTGTTGATTATAATGAATTTAAAAGAAATCAGGCCGTTCCCATACTTAAATTGGGTTCAAAATCGTTCGGTAGCGGAAGGCGTTGGCCCATTGTTCAAAAATGGACAGCCAATAGGGGTAATTTCGAAAACCAATGATATCCTGCTATTTTTATTCGATAATTCCGAATAACTGATGAAATCGTTAATTTAAAATATTCTAAAACTTCTAACTGCATACCCAATGAAGCAAACGGTACTTCTGCTGCTAACCTTTTTTATTACTCAACCATTATTTGCTCAGGACTCTACCCGGACAGATGAAATCGAGATTCCGGTAAAACTCTTACCCTATTCTAACCCTTTAACAGAGACCCAACAAGAACAACCCAGGCGTGAAACCCTTGGAGAGCAGACTGAACTGGATAAAGAGGTTCTAAGAAGAATTTCAGATGTATACAGGATTCAAGTGCTTGCAATTGATTCTCAGGTACAGGGAGATTTAGTGCAGACAGAGGCTTATATAAACCAGGCGTTTGGAGCCATTCAGTCTCTGATGGATGAATATCCCGAAGTTCAGAACAATCGACGATTTGCAGAACTTTACCGAACGGTGATGGCAGAACACAGCGAGTTTTACGGAATTACGGAGACTCGACGTGAAGTAGAGGGAGATGTTTTTGAGATTCAGGAAGAACTTTTCTCAGAGCAGGATGATTGGATTGCAGAAGGCTATGCGCTTCCGGATAATTTAACGATCAATCAAACTCAAGTGCCTCTGGTTCAGAACCAGCATGTAAACCGGCATCTGATGTATTACACACTTCGTCGACCAGATGTAATGGAGCGTTGGTTGGAGCGGTCGGAGTATTACTTTCCGATGATGCGTGAAATTTTTGAAGACGAAGGAGTTCCTACGGAATTAATTCATCTCTCTATGATTGAGAGTGGTCTGGTTCCAACAGCAAGAAGCTGGGCCAGCGCAGTTGGGTTATGGCAGTTTATCCGTGCTACAGGTGCCGTTTATGGGCTTGAAGCAAATTGGTGGGTTGATGAACGTCGAGATCCAATTAAAGCAACCAGAGCAGCAGCACAGCACCTTCGGGATCTGCATGATATTTGGGGAGATTGGCATCTGGCATTAGCGAATTACAACTTAAGTCCGCGAGGTCTGAGAAGAGCGATTCGTGCAGCCGGTGGAGTTGAAGATTACTGGGCTGCTTACCCTTATCTGCCCCGTGAAACACGTGGATATGTGCCCGGATATATCGCCGCAACTATGATTGCAATGAATCCGGATGAGTTTGGGTTCGAAAACGATTTTGATGTTACTCCCTACTCTTATGATGTAGTAGAAGTGGATGGTTTGATGCCGCTTGAAGAACTTGCAAAAGCTGCCGGTATTACACTGCAGGAGATAAAAGATTATAATCCAGAGTTGCTTCGATGGGCAACACCTCCGGGCGGGAAATATCCCCTAAAAATACCAACCGGAATACAGGAGCAGTTTTTGGCAGCCTATCAGGAAATTCCACAAGATTCACGTGCATCAGAAGTTGCAATGCATACCGTTAGCAGTGGTGAAACCCTTGGGTATATTGCCAGAAGATATGGTACATCTGTCCGTTCACTCTTTGAAACGAATGAAGGATTGAGCAGCACCATTCATCCGGGGCAACGAATTGTTGTACCTGTAGCTCCGGGTTCGCAGGAGCAAATTGCCTCAAACCGGCCAACCAACAGCTCATCTTCCAATACCAGAAGAACAACGCAGCAACCTCAGGCTCCACCAAACACAACTCCGGTAACCTACACGGTTAAAAGTGGTGATACCGTAGGGCACGTTGCCGAATGGTTTGATGTGCGGGCATGGCAAGTGCGTTCATGGAATGGAAGCAACAACACCATTAGAGTGGGACAAAGACTCACCATTCATGTTCCTACCCAGCAAAGTGATTATTTTGCACAAGTGGATGATCTGAGCTACGCCCAAAAACAAGAGGTTGAACGCAGACAGAGAGCCGGTGAAAATATTTATTCAATTCGGTTTGATGGAAGTTCCACAAATCCATCCGACAGTATTCAATACACTGTAAGAAGAAATGATACCCTTGGAAGTATTGCCAGAAGACACGGTGTATCTGTAGCTGAAATTCAGAGAGTAAATAATTTGAGTGGAACTACAATTTACGCAGGCCAGTCGCTTACAATCAGAAGATAAGTACAATTAAAAGAAGTTCATGAAAGCTGCATTTAAAAGACGATATATACTGCTAATTGCAGCTTTTTTGATTGTTACCACTGCATTTGTACAGGCTAATGATCTGTTTTTTCAAATAAAAAAGCAGATGACCATTTTTAGTGATGCTTACAAAGAGATTGCTATTCGCTATGTAGATGAGGTGAGTCCGGAAACATTGATGAAGAATGCTGTCAATGGGATGCTTTCAGAGCTTGACCCTTATACGGTATTTGTAGATGAGGGAGAGCAGCAGCAGTTGGAAATAATTTCTTCGGGTTCGTATGGCGGAATTGGGATTGAGGCCGGATTTAGAGGAGATCGAATTGTAGTTATTGCGCCTATGGATGGATATCCGGCGCAAAGAGCAGGGATTCGGCCGGGTGACGTAATTGAAGAAATTAACGGTGTGGAAATTCGAGACATAACGCCCGAAGAGGTTCAAAGATTAACCATTGGCGATGTAGGATCAGAAATAGAGATTGTAATTGAACGATCGGGAGTGGATCGGCCCATTTCATTTACCCTGGAACGGGAAAGAATTGAGGTGAAGAACATCAGTTATTATGGATTTGCAGATGCTGAGAACAGTATTGGATATGTTCAACTCAATCGGTTTGGAAACCAAACCGGCGAAGAGTTGCGGGAAGCCTTACTTGATCTGAAAAATCAATCAGAATTAAACGGATTGATTTTGGATTTGAGAAATAATCCGGGAGGCTTGTTGAATGAAGCGGTAGAAGTAGTGGATAAGTTTTTAGAACCGGGTATTACAGTTGCAGAAACCCGAAGCCGTTTTGAAAGCCAGAATAGCGTGTATGCAACTGAAGAACCACCACTGTTTGAAGATCTTCCTCTTACAGTACTGATAAATAGTGGAAGTGCCAGTGCATCTGAGATTGTAGCGGGGGCACTACAGGATTTAGATCGAGCTGTGATTTTCGGTGAAAAGAGTTTTGGTAAGGGATTGGTGCAAACGATACGGCCACTATCCTATAACACATCATTGAAAATTACAGTATCGAAATACCTGATTCCGAGCGGTAGAAGTATTCAATCCATTCAGTACCAGGATGAGGATAATGGAATCCGTACATTTAAAACTCGCAATGGGAGGGATGTACGAGATGGGAATGGCATTGAACCGGATGTACTGGGTCAAGAAAATATTCCATCACAACTGGACGTAGCCTTGAAACAGGATAATTATTATTTCTTCTATGTAAATAAAAAACTGAGAAACAGCGGTTTTGATTCAGGAGAAGCCCCGACATCACTCTACAGAGAATTTGTTCAGGAGTTAATTGAAGAAGGATTTACATTTTATACCTCAGCAGATGAGCATATTGAAGAACTGGAGCGGCAATTCCGGGACATTGTGGAACAAGAGGACGCTGAAGAGAATATATCTGAATTGAAAGCAATGCTTCGTGATTATAAAATTGCTCAAATTTATGACAGCCGGGAATACATTGAAAATGAACTTCAAAGAGAGTGGATTTCACAAACGATGGATGGCGAAGAAAGACAACACTCTCTGTTGCAGCTGGACAATGATGTGCAGCAATCGCTGGAATTAATTCTGGAT
Source organism: Rhodohalobacter barkolensis (assembly GCF_002834295.1). NCBI lineage: Bacteria > Pseudomonadati > Balneolota > Balneolia > Balneolales > Balneolaceae > Rhodohalobacter > Rhodohalobacter barkolensis. The sequence goes on from NZ_PISP01000001.1 coordinate 60,030, forward strand.
AGAGGACGATACGAGTCGATATTAAAACCGTAATTTTGGGAAAAGCAGATCTACATACGCATACAATTGCATCGGACGGGGCTTACACTCCGGAAGAACTTCTTGAAAAAGCATTCGAGAAAAAATTAAAAATCATCTCCATAACCGACCACGATACGATAAAAGGGTATCTGAAGGGAAAGGAAAAAGCAAAAGAACTTGGAATTGAATTGATACCGGGTGTAGAGGTGACGGCAGTCTGGAACAAGAGAGAAGTACATATTTTAACGTACTGTTTTGATGAAGATGACCAGGAATTTCGCCGAATGCTGCTGAATCAAAAAAAATCCCGTGTTAAGCGTATGGAGAGAATTGTGAAAAAGCTCCAAAGCAAAGGTCTGGATATCACTATGGATGAAGTTCGAGCAGAGGCGGGTCCCGGAAATATTGGTCGCCCACATGCGGCTTCCGTATTGATCAACAAAGGGTACGTTGCCTCAGTGGCGGAAGCATTTATTCGCTATCTTTCTACTGATAAGCTGGGTCATATTAAAACGATGTATGTTTCCGTTGAAGAGCTGGTGAAGATTGCTAAAAAAGCAGGTGGTGTATTGTCTCTTGCTCATCCAGGGCCACTCTACACGCAGAGTGAAATTGATGAATTAATGGCGCTTGGGCTTGATGGACTTGAGTGTATTCATCCGAGTCATAATTTTAATTTACAGAGGTCGTTTTCAAAAATTGCAGAAAGGGATAATTTGCTGATTACGGGTGGAAGTGATTTTCATGGAAAAGGGAAAAAGGATTATGATCCCTATTTTGGAATTGTAACTGTTGGAGATCAGCACGTTATGTCATTAAAAAGAATGGCCCGAAGAAGACGCGAACTAACCAGAATGAATAACTAAATATGCCCGAAATAAAACAGAAATCAGAATCGAGTTTGAATGGGAAAAAGGTGGCTGTGGTAGCTGCAAAGTGGAACTCCTTTGTAACTGATGAAATGCTTGAAGGTGCGGTTACGGCTTTAAAAGCAAAAGGAATTGCAGATTCGAACCTGATTACTATGCGCTGCCCGGGATCGTTTGAATTACCTTTATCATGCAAATACTGCATTGACCACCTGAATGTGGACGCCGTAGTTGCAATCGGTGCTGTAATTCGAGGAGGCACACCTCACTTCGATTATGTCTGTGATGCAGTTACCCGGGGGATCACCGATTTGAATATGAGTTCTTCCATACCGGTGGCATTTGGTGTTCTGACAACCGATACCGTAGAGCAGGCAACCGAACGTGCCAGCATGGACAAAGGCAATAAAGGGGCGGAAGCAGCGCTCTCGGTTATTGAAATGATTCAGCTGAAAGAAGCTCTGATTCAACAAGGCTTATAATTAGCTCTTGAAAATCGCATCATTTAGCTCTATTTTTTAAAGCTTGAAACACCTCATGAAATTATTGCATTGGAACCACTAACACTGACAGATACAATTCAGAGCGAAGAGGACAAAAAGCTCCAGGAGGAGGTTAAATCTTCCGGTTCCATACCCAACCATATCGCAATTATCATGGATGGTAACGGGCGATGGGCCAAGGATAAAGGAAACATTCGCTTATTCGGCCATAAAGCCGGAGTGGAATCTGTACGCGATATTACAGAAAGTAGCGCTCAGATCGGTGTTAAACATCTTACTCTCTACGCGTTTTCAACCGAAAATTGGAATCGTCCGTCAGCAGAAGTCAATGGGTTGATGAAGCTCCTTGTAAATTCTTTGAAGAATGAGGCAGAAAGACTTCATAAAAATAATATCAAGTTAACGTCGATCGGCCAGATTGACCGTCTACCGGAAAGTTGTCAGAATCAATTGCAAGATGTGATTGAGATGACAAAGGATAACGATCGCCTGGAGCTCTGTTTAGCGTTGAGTTATTCGGGGCGATGGGATATCACGGAGGCCGTTAAAAAAATGTCACAGGATGTTGCCAAGGGGAAAATTTCTCCGGATGACATCAGCGACGACTTAATCAGTTCATATCTCTCAACTGCAGATATTCCTGATCCTGACCTTATTATCCGAACGAGCGGCGAGTATAGAATCAGTAACTTTTTACTGTGGCAACTTGCCTACTCAGAACTTTACATTACAAAGACATACTGGCCGGATTTTAGAAGAAATGAGTTGTATCAGGCAATAAATTCTTATCAAAAGCGTGATCGTAGGTACGGGAACGTGAAAAACGGATATACAAAAAAGTTATCCGCAGCAGTTATAAATAAAATTATCTCTTAAAGAAGTAATTATCTATCACGTGGTCAAATACAAACGACTCTACATTTGCATAATCGTCTCTTTTATCGGGTTACTATCCATCAATCAAAGTTTTGCACAGGATTCGACTTTTACAATCCAGGACCCGACTTCAATATCTCCCCTTGAATACGAAATACAGGAAATTACCGTCTCAGGTATTGTAACAGCTCGGGAAAGCTACTTGATCAGCAGTAGCGGGCTTCGTGTTGGGGACCGGATCAACATTCCCGGTGAAGAAATTTCTGAAGCCATTCGCCGGCTTCACCGAACCAGTCTGTTCTCGGACGTTTCGATTGAACACGAACGGGTATCCGGAGGCGTGCGAATCCATATTAAAGTGCAGGAGCAACCGCGTTTGGAAAGCTTTGAACTTGTTGGGGGTAAACGATCTCACCGAAGAGATTTGCGTGAGCGTCTGAATTTAATTTCCGGATTTGCCGTAACAAACTCCGTACGAACACAGGCTGTCAACACAATCCATCGGTACTACAGAGAGGAAGGATATTGGAATACCGAGGTAAATGTTGTTGAGGAAATGAGTGATGATGAGCGAAATAGAATTTCACTCACATTTGAGATCGATCCTGGCGAGCGAGTCAAAGTTCGAGAAATAAACTTTGAAGGTAATGAAGAGTTTAGTGATCGCAAGTTGAGAAAAAGTTTTAATACCATTAAACAGGATCGCTGGTGGAGAATTTTTAAGCGCCACGTATATACTCAGGATGAATATGAAGAGGGCATACAAAATGTTCTGGAGTTCTATCGGAATAGCGGTTTTCGAGACGTTCGGGTACTGGAAGATTCGGTTTATGTTGATGACTGGAGGAGAGATAAAGACGGTGTGATATTCGATATCGAAATCGAAGAAGGTCCACAGTATCGGGTGCGTAATATAAACTGGGAAGGTAATACGGTTTATACTGATCAGGAACTGACCAACACCCTGGGTTTTCAAACCGGTGACATATTCAATGAGTCAAAATTTGATGAAAACCTTACAGGTCGCCGTGATGAGGAAGACATTTTAAGCCTTTACCAAAATGTAGGTTATCTGTTTTTTGAATTTTATCCCGATTTAGAAATTGTTGATGGAGATTCACTGGACTTAAACATTGAGATTGTTGAAGGTGAAATTGCCACCATTCGAGAAGTTGAATTTTCGGGGAACACAAAAACACATGATGATGTAGTTCGAAGAACGTTACGAACCGTTCCCGGACAAACGTACAGCCGGTCAGCAATTATTCGATCGATACGTGAGCTCGGACAGTTGGGCTATTTCAATCCGGAAGGGATACAACCTGACCTACAGCCCGATCGTGAAAACCGAACAGTAGACATCGATTATCAGCTTGATGAAACACAGGGAACAGATAACTTTGAGTTCTCCGGTGGATTTGGTGGTCGTCAGATCGGGATTATCCTTGCTGCAAGAGTTAACTTTAACAACTTCTCTGTTCAACGAATGTTCGAGCCGGGCGGTTGGAATCCAATTCCTTCCGGCGACGGTCAAAAACTATCCCTTGGAGTACAAGTTACCGGACGTGGCTATCAAAGTTACAACTTCAGTTTTACAGAACCGTGGCTGAGAGGTCGACCTACTTCGTTGGGTGTTAGCTTGTCGTACGATTTCCTGAATTATAACAACAATCGCAGTTTTGGTGGAATTCAGCAGCCGGATAGAAGAAATGAGCTGTTTTCAGCCAGTGTAAGTTTAGGGCGAAGATTACAGTGGCCGGATGACTATTTCCAGCAAAGAACCGTATTAACCTATAATCACTTCAATGTTTCCGGATTTAGTGGAATATTTGAAGATGGTCGTGCAGACTTGATGACGGTGAAACATGAAATTGAACGGAATTCTACAGACAATCCAATTTCACCACGTTTTGGATCTAAATTCAGTATTTCGGGTGAGGTTGCATTGCCGCTTCCGGATTTCCAACAGTTTTACAAGATCAAATCGAAGTACCAGCACCATCATACAATTACAGGGAAACTTGTTTTAAGTGCCGGTGCTGAGTACGGTTATATGGGGTATTTGAGCAGCAGCGGGCAGAGTAATTTTCAGAGATTCTTCCTTGGAGGTACTCAAATACAGCAGCGTCAAAACTTCCTGAATGACAACGTAGACCTTCGTGGATTTCCCGGCGGCTTTAACGGTGTAATTTCTCCGCTGGATCAGAATCAAAATCTGATTGGCGGACGTGTATACAATAAATATACCCTCGAGCTGCGTTATCCTGCCGTATCATCAGAACAGATACAGTTAATACCTTATGCGTTTGTTGATGCAGGAAATACATTTATGGACTTAAACAGTTTTGATCCTTTTGAAGTAAAACGAGCAGCCGGATTCGGTGCCAGGATATTCCTGCCAATCTTGGGTCTTGTAGATCTGAGTTACGGTTACAGAATGGACGGTACACCGGCCTCAAACGAAGGATCCGGACTGCGACCGGGTGAATGGGAATTCCTGTTCAATATCGGAGCTCCATTTTAGAAACTCATTCAGATGAAGAAATTTCACTACTTCACAATAATTTTTCTTCTGGCAGGTTATGATGTCTCGATAGCCCAAAATCAAAAAATTGGGTTTATCGATTCTGAAGTAATCATGCAAAATATGCCTGAATACAGTGGAGTGGAACAAAGGTTGAACTTATTGAGTGAAAACTGGCGGCAAGAGATTCGTGAACTTGAGGATGAAGTTGAAAGGATGAGAGAAGATTTTGAAGCCAGGGAAATTTTATTCACAGACGATATACGGGAAGAAAGAGCTCAGGAAATTGAAATGAAAGCGGAAGAGCTGGATCAGTTGATCGAAACTAGATTTGGGCCGGATGGTGAATATTTTACACGGCAAAAAGAGTTGCTTGAACCCATACAAAGGCAGATATTTGATGCCTTAAACATCGTAGCTGAAAGGGAAGATTTTGACTTCGTTTTTGACCGTGCACAAGACTCTCGATTTCTGTTTGTACGCCAGCAATGGAACCTAACCGAAGATGTGATGTTAGAATTAGGGTTAGATTCATCAAGTAATTAAAGATTATAAATTATAACTTAGGTCGCTTAATAAATAGGACAATTTATGAAACAAACAATTCTGACAATACTATTCATTCTCTTGCCTCTCTCTGTTTTCGGACAGATGAAAGTGGGGATCATGAATCCGGATGATGTACTTGACGCACTGCCGGAAACTGAAGAGGTTGAATCTCAAATACAGGATTATATCCAACAGAGGCAAGCCGATTTTCAGGAACAATACCAGGTGTGGATCGAGGATGTGACAGAGTTCTCTGAACTTGTTGAAGCCGGTGAGATTTCTGAAGAAGAGCAGGCTCAACGTGAAGAAGAGTTTCAGGAAAGACAGGAAGAGCTCAACAACCTGGAAAGCAGAATTCAACGTCAGATTCAGCAACGACAAAATGAGCTGTTTTCACCTCTTCTCAACAGAGTGGATGAAGCCATGAGTGAAGTATCTGAAGAGCTTGGCCTGGATTTTGTTTTAAACAAAACGGCAAGTTCAGGCGACCCCATTGTTTACTACTCTTCCCAGCGCGGAGTAGACATTACAGAACGAGTTATTCAAAAACTTACACAGAACTAATACGAACTCTCTATTATCATGAAAAAAGTATATACACTAGGATTCATATTTCTCATTGCAATTACAACACTCATGGCAGCTCCTGCAGTACAGGCTCAGGATATGAAAATTGGGTTTGTAGAGCCTAGAGCGGTTCTTGAACGCATGCCCGAAATGAGAGCAGTACAGCAACGACTTCAAAATTTTGCTGAGCGTAAGCAGAATGAACTGGTTCAGAAAGAGCGTGAGCTTCAAACGGAAGTTGAAGTTTATCAACAAAAAGTAGGAGTGATTTCTGAGCAGGCACGTCAGGAAGAAGAGGAGCGTTTAAATACGATGGATACCGAATTCCGTCAGATGCAGCAAGAAGCTCAACAGGAACTTCAGCAGCAGCGAGCTGAATTGATGTCCCCACTTTTAGAGCAGATTCAGGGAGCGATTGATGCTGTAGCTGAAAGAAAAGGCTTGGACTACGTATTGAATACTACAACTTCAAACGGTGATGTGATCATTCTTTATGTTTCACCACAGGTTAGAGATGAGTACGATATCACGGATGAAGTAATGTCTGAGCTCGACATCTAATTGACTCAGAGTAAAACAGTTTTAAAAAAGGCGACGCTAAATAATTAGTGTCGCCTTTTTTTTATTTCACATTTTTTCTGCGGTTACGGATATAATCCTCAAATATATACCCGCCCAGTTTATCAAGAGAGGAGTAGTATGCACGTCCATGATTGGCCTGGGTAAGTTCGCGGACGAAATTTTGAAGGTATGGATCCCGGGCAATCATGAATGTTGTGATAGAGATCTGATCACGCTTACATTTGACGGCCTCATCCAAAACTTTATTCACAATTTTCCGATCCAGTCCAAAACTGTTTTTATAAAATTTACCATTCTCCACCATACATGATGGTTTACCATCCGTAATCATAAAGATCTGCTTGTTGGCAAACTTTTTCCTTTGAAGAATGTGCCGAGCCATTTGCAAGGCTTGAAGTGTATTGGTGTGATATGGGCCAACTTTAAGATATGGCAGGTCTTTAATTTCTATTTGCCAGGCTTTATTTCCGAAAGCAACGATATCCAGCGAATCTTTCTCATAGCTGTTCATGATCAATTCTGAAAGTGCCATGGCTACTTTCTTTGCCGGTGTAATCCGGTCTTCTCCGTAAAGGATCATAGAGTGACTCAAATCTATCAGGAGTACCGTAGCTGCAGATGTGTAGTGATCGGTGTTGTAGACCTCAATATCGTCTTCTCTGAGGCTAAACTGATCGAGAGAGGTATGCTTTAAAGCATTGATTAAGGTTTGAGTACCGTCGATGTGAGAAGTGTCGTCACCATGCTGCCATGAACGGGTTTCAGGTTGTCGTTCCAAGCCCCGCCCGGTATGGGCAGTTTTATGACCGCCCTCCCCACCTTTTTTCAGTTGATTGAATATTTCGTCCAGTGCTTTTCTTCGAATACTGCGGTCTGTTTTGGAAGTGGGCACCATTACGGACTCCTCTTCATCAAACCGGATATATCCGCGTTCTTTCAATTCTTCAATAAAATCTCCCAAACCGTAGCCGTCATCAAACTGATCTGTGATATTATACTCTTCATCCAGCTGATTTAACCACTTCAGCGCTTGAGAAACATCGCCACCCGCAATGGATAAGAGTTCCTGGAATAGGTTAAATAGCGTATCAAACGGAGCCTGATTACTTTGGTTGAACCGATCAGACCATTCTGAATATTTAAAATGCATAGGTGAACATCCGGTTTATCTTCTGCTTACATTTTTATAAACTCTCATTATCTAAAAATCATTGCACGGATCATGAATTAATTTGCTGAATCCGACTTTTAAAAATTTGACAGGCTATTGAATGAAGGAGATGTACCAATACGAAAATAATCTATGGCGAGATGGCTTTCAAAGAGTGATGGGGCTTGATGAAGTTGGGCGGGGATGTTTGTGCGGCCCGGTTGTTGCTGCCGGCGTCATAATAAAACCGGATTCAAAGCTCGACCCCGGTATCACAGACAGTAAAAAACTCTCCGATCTAAAAAGAAGAAGTCTGGTCGATGAAATTCAATCAAAATCCCTTTTTTGGACGATACAGTACTGCTCACCCGGTGAGATTGATCAACTGAATATATTAAAAGCGTCAATCCTGGCAATGATGAAATGTTCGGAACAGAAGGGAGCGGATCCGGACTTTTTATTGGTTGACGGGAATCGATTTACCGACACGCTTATACCGTATCAGTGCGTAGTGAAGGGAGACGATAATTCGGTATCCATAGCTGCCGCATCCATTCTGGCAAAGGTATTCAGGGATGATCTTATGATCAGGCTGCATCAAGAGTACCCTTATTATGGTTGGGAAAGTAATGTTGGTTATCCTACAGCTGCACATTACGATGGATTAAAAAAATTCGGCTATACAAAACATCACAGGAAATCCTTTAAACTCAGAACTGATAAAGCGTTTATCAAGCCGGATAATTTATCTGTAAATACTGAATGATCGTTTGTTAAGATCAAGATTGAGGCAAACAGCCAGCATCAAAGTATTGGCTAAAAAAGCAGATCCGCCATAACTGACAAACGGAAGTGGTACCCCCATGATAGGCAGAACACCTGTTGCACTTCCCATATTGACAACAAAGTGGGTAAAGTATATGAAGGTGATGGATATGATTACCAACTGAGCAAACGGGTGTTTATGAGTGCTTGCCATGGTCATTAATCGCAGAAAAAGAAATGTATAGAGTATAAACAGGAAGCTGGACCCGACAAATCCAAATTCCTCTCCAATAACGCAGTAGATAAAGTCTGTCCACTGTTCAGGTAAAAATCGAAGCTGAGTCTGGGTTCCTTCCATAAATCCCTTACCCGTTACACCTCCGGAACCGATTGCCGTTGTTGCCTGTAAGACGTTCCATCCGGCTCCCTGAGGATCAAGAGATGGATTTACGAAAGCTTCAACCCTGGCTCGCTGATGAGGTTGTAAAATATGCTGAAGTCCAACTTCTGTCCCCACAATAACAACAAGCCCAAGAACCAGGGCTGAAAGACTATACCATCTGCTTTTTTGCAGAAACAGAACGGTAACAGCGATGATGATTGCTGCAGCAATTCCAAAGGGGAGACCAATGACTGAGAAATACCCAATGATTGCCGGTGAAATCATAATTAGCGATAGTCCGTATGGTAAGCCTGACCAGAATAGAACTACTGGAATTAGTGCGAGCATTACCAATGCAGTACCGGTATCATTTTGGAGTATGACGATGATTGCCGGAACAAGAATGAATAAGATTGTAGTGAGTGCAGTTTTGACATTATTAGCAGTCATGTCTCTTTTATGAGTCAAATAGTTTGCAACAGCTAATATAGTGGCAAGTTTTAAAAACTCACTGACCTGTAGGCGTAACCCGAAAATTGAGAGCCAGCTTCGACTCCCCCCAACTTCAATTCCTGCAAAAACAGTAACAATGGCTAAGATGATGGTCACCCCATAAAAGAGATAAGCAACCCCTTGAAATGTTCTCGGAGATGTAAACTGAACGGCAATTAGGACGAACAACGAGAGTCCAATCCAGACGCTTTGACGCGCAAAATTATTCTGAATGTATTCGGGTAAAAATTGAGCAACTTCGCCCTGAGTAGCACTGTAGATTGCCGTTAACCCAAACAGGGCCAATGCTAACCATGCAAACAGAACGGGCCAGTTAAATTCGTTAGAGTTGTGCATCTTCCTCTACCTCCTCAACCGGTTGTTCAGTTCTGGGTTGGAAATTCAGTACGTAATCGAGAATCCAGTTTCTTTGGGGGCTGATTTCTCCATTGATGTACTTCTCAATTAACAGCCCGGCAACAGGTGCGGCGGATATGGATCCAAAACCTGAATTTTCTGTCAAAACAGCGATGGCAATTTTTGGATCATCCATTGGAGCAAAAGAGATGAACCAGCCGTGATTAGCTCCATGTGGATTTTGTGCAGTTCCGGTTTTCCCGGCTACTTCAATGTCAGGGATATTTGTGTAAAAGCGACCGCCTCCTTCTGTAATCACTCTACGCATCCCCTTTTTTACAATATTAAGATGGTCTTCTCTGAGCCAATCAATTTTATTTTTCTCCGGGTCAGTATATCGGACGTCATTCTCACTGTACTGAATTCGATTTACGATATGGGGTTGTACCCGGTAACCGCCATTTGCGATACTGGAAACAGCAACGGCCATTTGAAGAGGAGATGCAGAAACCAAACCCTGTCCGATCCCAAGATTGATAATATCACCGATACTCCACCTGCGAACTCCAAAAGTTTGATTCAGATACGTACTGTCGGGTACAATACCGGTTCTTTCAGAGGGTAAATCAATTCCGTTCAGAGGACCAATGCCAAAATCTTGAATTAAATTTGACCAGGTATTTAACTGTCCGTTAGAGGCAACTCTATCCATCATCCAGTAAAAAAAGTAATTACTCGATTCAGCAATAGATTTTTCAATGTCGTAATCACCTGGGTCTGCGAGATCTCCATAATTTCGCCCTCTCCTATAGTAGCCCGGACTTGTGAGTACCGTACGTTCATTAAATAATCCCATATGCAGGCCAACCAAAGCCATGAACGGTTTAAATGTCGAGCCGGGGGGTTGGCGAGCGGAAATGGCTCTGTTAAATAGTGGAGTTTTTGGGTCTGTGTTGATGCTTCTCCAGTAATCCATATCCATGCGACCGGCTAATCGCGATACATCATACTGAGGCGAACTTACCATACTTAAAATAGCTCCGGTTTGTGGATCCATAGCAACCAGTGCGCCTGTTTTATTTTCCATCAACTGCTCGGCCAATATCTGTAACTCAGTATCTATGGTTGTGATTAAGTTGCCTCCTTCCTGTGGGGGAGAATCCAACTCACCATTGTTGAAAGAGCCTAAAGCTTGTCCATAAGCGTTCACCTTGATATACTCATTACCCAACTCCCCGCGCAAATGGTCTTCATAAACCATTTCAATACCGCTCTTGCCAATTTTATCACCCAGTCGAATATAGTCTGACTGCTCATACTCTTCTCTTGAAGCTTCTCTCAGATAGCCAAAAATATGAGACGCTTTCAGGTCGGGATGAAAATTTCGTTTACTGTCTACCTGATGACCAATACCCGGAAGCTGCCATAAATTTTCCTGAATAATGGAAAAGACTTCGAAAGGTACTTCTGTAAATAAACGGGATGTACGCTGCCAGGAGTATTGTTGAGCTATTTGAATTCTTTCAAGGATAACTTGCTCATCCAAACCAAGCATATCCGACAGTAACGGAATTTTCCCCATATCAAAATTTGCGGGGGTGATGGTTATAGAGTAAATCGGCTGATTATCAACCAAAATGGTTCCATTTCGATCTAGGATTAGTCCTCGGGCAGGGTGAACCATCTCCATTCGGAGTGAGTTCTGCATACTGAGAGGTGAGTATTTTTCGTGATCCAAGATCTGAAGCTGAAAAATGCGTATAAAGAGAACAAGTAATCCTATGATTATCACACCTTGCAAAATGCGAATGGAAGCTTTAACCTGCTCCGGTTTTCTTCTTCTTCCCATAACTACGCCCTGTCGGTTCTGACCAAATGCAAGAATCCGCCAATAATGGCAGTCATCAGTGTACTTACTACTGCTAAACTCCAGAAAACATATCCGGATGCGAATGTTTCAGAAAACATGGTTAGTGCAAAGAAAATGAGATTATGCAGAAATGCCACAGCTAAGAGAATCAAGAATACTTGCCAAAAAATGAACCTGTTCTCTGATATACGATTTAAATAGCTATGTAGTATAAATACAACTACAGTTTTTGAAAACATGTTAAGTCCCCAAAGGTCTGTAAATGCATCCTGGAAAAAAGCCAGTGAGCCGGCTAAAATTAAACTCTCTACTTTACCCTGTTTAGTACAGAGCCAAATGAGGTAGACCAATACGAGATCTGCTTCGCCATCGAATATCCGCAGGTTCTTAAATAACAGAACCTGTACGGCAACCATACCCAGACCAATAAAGAGATACCGTAATGTATCAGATTTAATCAAAACAATTCTTCTTGTTGATTTAGAAGTTCATTGATGGTGGAATCCGGCTCAAAGGTGACGATAAACGCTTCTGAAAGAGTAAATAGATCTGCAAATGCTCTCACATAAATAGTTTGAGTTTCTACGCCGCGCCCGGGCTCTACTTCTGTAATTTCACCTATTGGTATACCGGGTGGAAATTGATTACTTGCTCCGGAGGTTTCCACGATCTGACCAATTTCTACCGGAATAGTTTGAGGTACATATTGTAAAACTAATTCATAATCCGATCGGCCGGACCACGAAACAATTCCATACGCTCGTGAACTTTGTATTCGGGCACTCACTCTGAAAAGAGAATTCGAATAGGGCAGAACTTGAGAATACTTTCCAGCTGTAAAACTGATGTGGCCAATCAGTCCGTCTGAATTGATGAGTGGCATACCCTGCTCGGCTCCATCATCAGATCCGGCGTTGATAGTCAGAGAGTTATTCAATCCGGTCAACTCTTTTGCTACAACCTTTACGGAAATGAGGGGATGCTCACTCTCTTCTCGTAGATTGAGTAGATCCCTTAAAATTCTGTTTTGTTGTTCTACAGAACGGAGACGGCTCAGCTCATCCTGCATTAAAATATTTTGTCGCTGGAGGTAGGTGTTTGTAGTTAGCGCTTGTCGGTAAATTCGAATATTCGACAGGGGTTGTTCGAGATAGCTTAATACTGTAATCGATATTTTACGCGCGTTTTGCAGGCCACCGTCATGTCTGCTTACCATCAGACCGATTGCGACAAGCAGAATGATAGCAGTAATGATGTAATCTTTTGCATCAGCTAAGCGTCGCATTCAGTTTTGCAGGTATTAAGAAATTACAGTTCGATAGTAGTCAATATCTTCAAGAATGGCTCCTGTACCTCGAACAACAGCTGTGAGTGGATCTTCAGCGATATGAACAGGCAGATCGGTTGTCTCCATAATCAATTTATCCAGATTCTTGAGCATTGCTCCGCCACCGGTAAGCATAATGCCGCGGTCAAGAATATCTGCTGAAAGTTCAGGAGGTGTCTGTTCTAATGATTTAGTAATAGCTTCAACAATTGTGTTTACTGATTCAGAAATCGCTTCCCGAACATCTTTTGATGTTACCTGCCGGGTTCTGGGAACGCCATTAACAAGATCACGGCCTTTGGTGATCATTTCCAGTTCTTCATCAAGTGGAGCTGCAGAACCGATTTCACACTTAATATTTTCTGCTGTACGCTCACCAATTAACAGGTTGTGATTTCTTCTAAAGTAGCTGATAATGTCATCGTTCAGCTCATCTCCACCTAAACGGACAGACTGTGCGTAAACAATCCCAGAAAGTGCAATCACAGCAATTTCTGTAGTACCGCCACCAATGTCTACAATCATATTTCCCACAGGTTCGTGTACATCCAGACCGATTCCGATTGCAGCTGCCATTGGTTCATCAACCAAATAAACTTCCTTTGCCCCGGCGTGTTCGGCACTGTCGCGAACAGCTCTTCTTTCTACCTCAGTAATTCCACTGGGAACACAAACAACCATCTGACGAGTGGTAGAGTACCACTTCATTTTAACTTTTTTGATCATACCCCTGATCATCTGTTCGGCAACTTCAAAATCTGCAATAACTCCATCTCGCAAAGGACGAACCGTTCGGATATTTCGGTGAGTCTTTTCGTGCATAAGACGTGCTTCATGTCCTGTTGCCACCGGCTCATTTTGATTATTCAGCGCTACAATGGATGGCTCATTTAAGACAATCCCTTGGTCGCGAGCGTAGATCAGGGTGTTTGCCGTACCAAGGTCAATTGCAATATCCGTATACAGAAAGTCAAAAAGTCCTTTCTTGGTTTGATTTTTGGAATCTTTAGATTTTGTCTTTGTAGGGGTATAGGTATCCGACATCGAAATGCTTGGCTTTTCGGTTAAATTTTAGGGCAACGAATAAAAATACGATTTTGAAGCTCTATTTGCGAATTCAACTTTATAAGATTTTAATATTTCTTTATCAATGCTTAAAGTGCCGTTTTCCGGTAAAAATCATGGACATGTTATTTTCATTTGCAGCTTGAATCACCTCTTCGTCACGAATACTTCCTCCGGGCTGAATCACTGCAGTTGCACCTGCTTTGGCAGCAGCTTCAACTCCATCAGCAAATGGGAAAAATGCATCCGATGCAATCACAGATTCTTCGAGGTTCAAACCCTCTTTTTGGGCTTTATCAACCGCAATTTCAGAGCTGTCGACCCGGCTGGTCTGACCTGTTCCTATCCCCAAAGTTTTCCGGTTTTTAGCGTAAACAATTGCGTTTGATTTTACGTGCTTCACAACTTTCCAGGCGAACAGCATATCTGCAAGTTCCTTGTCAGATGGATTACGCTCAGTTACCGATTTCAGGTCGTCTGTCTGTATAGTTTCGTAATCCGGTTGTTGTACCAATGCTCCGCCAAACAGTGATCTGAAAGTTAACTCGGTGTTAGAAGACGGAAACTGAAGAATCTCCACTAATCTTCGATTTTTTTTCTGAGCCAAAAGATCTTTAGCATCCTCATCAAACGAGGGGGCAAGGATAATTTCTGTGAATATTTCGTCAATTGCTTTCGCAGTTTCCAGATCAATTGACCGGTTAGCGATCACAATTCCACCAAAAGGCGACATCTTATCTGTTTCAAAGGCCTTTCGATATGCATTGGAGAGGTTCTCATCCGAAGCAACTCCGCAAGGTACCGTATGTTTAAAAATGGCAATGGTCGGATCATCATGCTGAAAGTCCGACATCAGATTTAATGCACTGTCAATATCAAGATAATTGTTGTAACTCAGTTCCTTTCCGTGAAAACAATTAATGAACTTATTTTGCTCACCGTAAATGGCAGCTTGCTGATGCGGGTTTTCGCCATATCTCAAATCTGATGATTTATGAAGACTCACATTGAGCTGATCCGGAAGGTTCAATTCATCAATCTCAGTAAAATATTTAGAAATTGCAGTATCATAATCAGCTGTGTGTTCAAATGCTTTTCTTGCAAGCTGTCGGCGTGTTTTAAAAGATATTCCCTGATCAGATTCCAGTTCATCTGAAAATGTACTGTATTGATCCGGATGGGTTAAAATGCAAACATGCGCAAAATTCTTAGCTGCAGCTCTTACCATCGTAGGCCCGCCAATATCAATATTTTCAGTAGCTGTTGCCGGAGTGATATTCTCTTTACTGATTGCTTCTTTGAAGGGGTAGAGGTTTACTACAACGAGCTCAATGGGGTCGATGTCTAATTTTTGAAGTTCTTCATTGTCAGGATCATGACTTGTTCTGGCAAGAATACCGCCATGAATTTTTGGATGCAGAGTTTTCACCCGGCCATCAAGACACTCTGGAAAGTTGGTGATTTCACTCACATCTTTAACCGGAATACCGGCATCCCTTATTACTTTTGCGGTGCCACCTGTACTTATAATTTCAACTCCATTTGCATGTAGGGAATTTGCTAAATCGGTAATGCCCTGCTTATTTGAAACTGAGAGCAGTGCGCGCTTAATTTTAAGAGGTGTTGTCGGGAGATTGGAGAGGGGTTTGAGTGCCACGTTGGATTTGATTTCAGTTAGAGTTTAAAATTTCAGCAATTACTTTGGGAAGAAGTTTGTGTTCTTCTTTTAAAACTTTTCGGGCCAGGCTTTCGGGAGTATCATCGGGAGAAACGGGTACTTTTTTTTGTTCAATGATATCTCCCTGATCATAAAATTCATTCACAAAATGAACGGTGCATCCGGATTCTTTTTCACTGGCATCTACAACTGCCTTGTGCACATTTAATCCATAAAACCCTTTTCCTCCATATTTAGGCAGAAGGGAGGGGTGTATATTGATTATCTGGTTGGGATACTTTTCTGTGATCGCTACAGGGATTTTCTTTAAATATCCGGCGAGTATGATAAGATCAGGTTTCCACTCGTCCAATTTATGAATCAACTGTTCAGTATAACTTGATTGAGTGTCATACTTAATTGTGTATACCGGAATGGATTCAGAATTTGCTCTTTCAATAGCGCCAATACCCGGTCGATCGGTTATGAGTCCGGCAATCCCGGCATCAAGAGTGCCCTCCTTAATTGAATCTATGATTGCCTGAAAATTGCTTCCTGATCCGGATGCGAATACGACGAGATTTTTCAACTCTGAAGGATTATCTGTGGACAGTTCGGGAAGAAGATAGGCAAAGATGGTAGATTAATCATCTCATTATTTGAGGTTACTCCTGAAGTTGATCCTGAACTTTAGGTTTTTCTACGGCTTCTCTGTTCAGACGGAAGATATGGTAATTATTAAAGCTCCAGATTACCTGATTGATGGTTATTTTTATAATTGTCGCGATCGGAATAGCGATTAACATTCCCAAAATTCCGGCTGTTTGAGCACCAATCATAATAATGAATAGTATAGCTACCGGGTGCATATCTGCAGACTTAGAGAAAATGAGAGGTTGCAGAACAACATTGTCTAATATCTGCGCAAAAAGCACGGCAAAAATACTGGGAAGAACAAGTGAAAAATCACCGGTTTCAATAATTGAAATGATAATTGAGAGCACGTAACCGATCAGTGGACCGAAATAGGGGATAGAATTGGATATACCGATGGCAATACCAACGGATGCGGCGTTATTCAAGCCTGCAAAGGATAAAGCCAGCCAGGATGCAATCCCTACCAAAGTACACTGCAAAACGACGCTTCTGAAATAGTATCCCAATCGGGTTTCAATTTTATCGATCAGAGTTAGAATTGATTCGAAATACTTATTGGGAACCAGTTCAAGCAGATCACGGCGAATCTTAAATCCATCTTTCAGAAAGAAAAATGTTGCAAATGGAATGATTAAAAATGCGGCAAAGAGATTCGTGAAAATACCTATGAGATCACTTAAAATATCTGAAAAGCGTCCGATGTTGAAGAAATCTTCAGCCAATATTTCAATATTTTCTCTTAAATAACCGGGAGGGATAAAATCCAGATATTCGCGCAGTTGCATTTCGATCTGATTTGCAATAAAGATCATGTTATCCATTGTAAGCTGTCGGGCAAGCCCTGCCATTTGATTTGCAACAATTGGAATAACACTTGTGGAAATCCAGACCAAGAGTAAAATAACGGAGGAGAGTGTTACCGTAATGGCTAACGTTCGATTCATCCCCGATGCCTGCATACGATTTACAATCGGGTCGAGCATGTAACTGAGCAGCATTGCAATGATCGCATATGCCACAAGGTTAATGAAATTAAAAATGATGAGTGCAACAACAGCCAATGCTGCGAGTCCCACAATAGATTTGAAGATATTTTCGAATGTCAGATTTTTAAACATCGAAATCGTTTTTAATCCTATCGATCGCTTTTTTTATAAATGAGCCGGTAAAGCCTTTGCCTGCAAGATAGCGATACATTTTTTGTTTTCTTTTAAAAGGGTCAGACTCACGCAAAAAGTGCCGTTTTCTTTTGATGAGTAAATCTACACAAATCTGCTGTTGGTCCAAATCGTTAGTTATGCTTTGAACAGCTTTTTCAGCAATATTTTTACTGATTCCTTTTTTTCTGAGGGCACTTTTAATTTTAATTGGCCCCCACTGCTTGAAATCCGCCTTGTCGGAGGCAAATTTTTTCGCAAAAGATTCATCATTCAGCAGACCTTTTTGATCCAGCTCATCTATTACATCATCGATTATATCTTTGGGGTAGCCTTTTTTTAGTCCCTTCTGCTTAAGCTCGAATGAACCGTGATCTCTGCGGCTGAGGTAATAGTAGAATGTATCCTTAATTTTCTGATACTCTTCTGATTGGGTTATCTGATCAAATAAAAAAGGCGTTAGTTCAACGCCTTTTTTTAGTGAATGGTCAATAAGTGTTTGAGAAGAAACGCCAACCAGGAATGTATCCTCATGAAAAAGCGAAAAGCGATCTTTCCGCTTTTTTTGAGGAGAGATGGAGGTGATTTTCAGAGGAAGTTTTTCTGAAATATCCGGTTTATCATATCTGTTTTTGTCCCGGTTATTCTTCATCGATTACTTTTTACCCGCTTCAGCGGTCTTTTTCTCTTTGGGTTCCTCTTCGGTCGGATTTTCATCCGGCATTAGTTTTTTGCGAACAATCTGTTCAATCTTGTTTGCAAGCTCTTCGTCCTCTTCGAGAAACTGTATGGCCGCATCGGTTCCCTGACCAATTGGTTCTCCGTCGTATCGGTACCAGCTTCCGCGTTTTTCAATAATATCATACTCCACGGCGAGGTCGAGAACTTCGTTAATTCGGGATATTCCCTGTCCATACAGAATATTAAACTCAACCACTTTAAATGGCGGGGCAACTTTGTTCTTCACAATCTTGGCTTTGGTTCGGTTTCCCAATACTTCGTCCCCTTTCTTGATCGACCCGATTCTACGAATATCGATCCGAACAGAAGAGTAAAATTTCAAGGCTCGACCACCGGTTGTGGTTTCTGGATTACCGAACATCACACCAATTTTTTCACGAACCTGGTTGATAAATACACATGCTGTTCGGGTTTTGCTTACAACACCGGTAATTTTTCGGAGTGCCTGCGACATCAATCTTGCCTGGAGACCCATATGTGAATCTCCCATTTCTCCTTCAAGTTCAGCGCGCGGTACAAGTGCGGCAACGGAGTCAACAACGATCACGTCCAAAGCTCCGGAGCGAATCAGTGTTTCGGTAATTTCCAGTGCTTGTTCGCCACTGTCCGGCTGAGATACGAGTAATTCGTCCGTATTTATTCCAAGATTCCGGGCGTATTTGGGATCAAACGCATGTTCCGCATCAATAAACGCAGCATAACCGCCTTTTTTCTGAGCCTGTGCGATAATTTGAAGTGCCAATGTTGTTTTACCACTCGCTTCAGGACCGTAAATTTCTGTGACTCTCCCTCGTGGAATTCCGCTCACGCCGAGCGCATAATCAACCATGATGGAGCCGGTGGAAATCGCATCCACTTCGTTGTAGGGATTGTCTCCCAGGCGCATCACAGTGCCTTTACCATGCTGCTTTTCTATCTGTCCGATTGCTATATCAATTGCTTTTGCCTTGTCGTTTTCTTTTGCCATGGTAATCTAATTATAGGTTGTTTAATTAATTCTGATACAATCTAAGAAAATCCGGTGTCAACATATTGTCATCCTGTATCAGAAAGAATTCAGTATATGTTCGATTTATATGTATGATACAAATTCGACAGGTTCCTTACAGAAATATTTTAATTTTTTTTCGAAAGCCCGTAATCAGGGGCTCAGACTTTATTTAAAATAAACCGTTTGGGTAATGAGTAATCGAGCGCACCAATGCCGAAAAGTGCATAGTCGTACCTTGCAGGGTCTTTCGGATTGAGGACGGATAACGTTTCAGTAAGTTCATGTACAGTTTTCCAGTCATCGGTTCTGCGAGCGATCAGTCCGTACTTCCTTGCCTGTCGGGCCACATGTACATCAAAGGGAATTAACAGTTCGGAGGGTTCCATAAAGTTCCAGATTCCTAAATCAACCGGACTGTTTTTCCGAATAGTCCATCGAAGATACATGTAGAGACGTTTACAGGTACTGCCTTTTTCGGGATTTGATACATGCTTTCGGGTTCGTTCAGCAAAGTCACTGCTCATGGAAAAAAACTCTTCATGAAAAATGGCTAAAAAGGGTCTCTGCTGTTCACTGCCTAATGCTCTGCACTTTTCCCAGAACGACTCAAAATCATAGTAATCTGTGTAGATTTGTTGGAGTGCCAGAATCAAACCGTGAATATCGATTGGTTTGAAGGTGCGATGTTTAAAACCTTTAAGTACTTCAAAATCTTTTTGGGTGTAACTTCTCACAAATTCATATGGATGGTAGTTCATCCGTTTTAGCAGGTCATCGACCTTTGCCACAACGATATCCCGCCTGCCCCAGGCCATTGTTGCAGCCAAAAATCCGGCAACCTCAATATCCTTTTTTTCTGAAAACATGTGCATAAACTGAACGGGATCATACCGGATGTAATCCGCTTGTTCTACTTCATCATTGATTTTGTCGAGTAGGGGTTTGAGCTCCATTAAAGCTTTACGTGACCTTTTTCGAAGTGGAGGACGAATATTCATGAATTAACAAACCTGGTAAGATCACTATTATCCATCTGATGTAACTCTTCAATCAGCGTCTTATTAGCTTTGGGGAAAGGGTGCTGATCAATCTCGGAAAGAGATACCCATCGCAGTTCTTGACCGGAAATAGGTTTGGGATTACCTGTGGTGATGACGCACCAATAGGCGTGCAGTGTAATTTTAAAATGAGAGTAGGCGTGTTTTAGTTCTTTGAATTTATTGAATACATCCACTTTTACCCCCAGTTCTTCTTCCAGCTCGCGTTGAACGGTTTGAGTCAAAGATTCACCGCTCTCTTTTTTTCCGCCGGGAAATTCCCATAAACCGCCAAGCATGGCATCATTGGGGCGTAACGCAATTAGCAGTTCATTTTGTTGATTAACAATGAGTCCCACCGCAATTTGATGATGTGGAATTTTTTTGGCCGGTGATTTATATGGAATGGTTTCTGTCTTTACGGCTTGATAGGCAACACAATCCGATGAAAGAGGACATTGATTGCAAAGCGGGTTTTTAGGGGTACAGACTGTTGCTCCAAGTTCCATTACAGCCTGATTAAAATCTCCGGGTTTATCAAATGGAATCAGATCATCCGCGAAAGTTTGGATTTTCTTTTTGGTTTTGCCGGATCGGATATCTTCTTCAATTCCATAATACCGTGTCAGAACGCGAATCACATTTCCATCCACAACCGCGTGTTTTTTGTCGAATGCGATACTCAAAACTGCAGCTGCCGTGTATGGGCCAATTCCCTTTAGTTCTGTAATTGTATTGTAGTCAGAAGGTATGCTTCCTTCAAAATGATCAACCACCATTTTGGCTGCCTGGTGCAAATTCCGGCCACGGCTGTAGTATCCGAGTCCCTCCCAGAGTTTCAGAACCTGCTGTTGATTAGCATCAGCCAAATCGTAGACGGTGGGAAAAGCTGCTAAAAACCTTTCATAATATGGAATTACAGTTTCAACACGAGTCTGTTGAAGCATAATTTCAGAGACCCATATTTCGTAGGGAGAATCTGTCTGCCTCCAGGGCAGGTCTCGTTTGTTTTTGTAGTACCAGTCGAGAAGTTGTTGTGAAAAGCTGTAAGCCACTCTATCACTCTTGGTCTGAATTGGATTCTTCCATTTCCACAACCCGGATTTCAAAATCCTGAGATGCAGCGGCTCCAAATTGATCCGTTGCAATTACCTGGAAAGTATGCGAACCCACCTGGCGGATATTTGGTGTCCAGGTAAATCGTCCATTTCTTTCATTTATTCGTGCGCCATCAGGAAGATCCACTCCCAGGTAACGGATTAGGTCCTGATTCATTCCATCCGGGTCGATGGCATCAATTTTATATTCAAAGGATTCATCAACCGGAATAGAAATAGGTCTTGCTGAAGAGAATCTGGGTGGAGCGTTAAACGGACGGAGGTCAATCATAAATTCCTCGCTATCACTCTGTCCGGAAGAGTTTGTAGCTGTGATGGTCACTCTATGTCGCCCCGTCTGGGTGGCAGATGGTTGCCAGTAAAATGTTTTTCCCCGGATACTCGCGTTATTGAATGATGAACTGTAACTGAAGGAAACTTCGCCGGGTTCATAACTGCTTTCAAGTTTGATCGGTAAAATCAGCGGACGGGGAAAGGGCAGAGTAATATCCTCTATGGGTTGAAGAGCTAATTCTGAAGCAGATGAGCGGTTTGAACCTGAGTTATCACCCGAAGTTAAAACCACCGGCGAAATCTGATTAAATTCAGACACCCAAAGCTGCTCTTCAGTAACCGTAAAGTAGTTTCCGGCATCACCGTCTGATTTCCATTCAGTCAATTCTGAGCCAAATTCACCAATCCATAAATTTTCATCTACGGTACGGACCACTAAATGATTATTCCAGATTTCTAATTTATCTACAGCGCTATTTGTCTGGGCAGTTTGGCGCATTTTGCCATCCGAATTGATCAGGAATATGTTACCGGATTGGTCTGTTCCAATCAGTTCGTCATCTGTAATAAATAGTTTTTCGATATTGCGCTCTGTTTCTACACTTTCATTGTGCTCCAGATTACCCTCTTCATCCTCGTCTGATGAGGGAGAGAAGATGTCAATTTGATTGCCATTGCTCAGAACATATAATGTTCGGTTTCTATCTGATGCCAGGCTTTGGATGTCATTGCCATTTAAAATGTTCTCAAAAGGAAATTCAACAGAAGCATCTACCGATTCAGGAGTTTCAAGGCTTAATTTGCCCAATCCTGTATTTCCCAAGGCGATGTAGAGATTATTTGCAACTCTTTCTACTGATTTTGGACTGGCAGGCATAACTGTTGATGAGTAGACTCCAAGAACGGATGTAGGTTCAACAATGGTTAGTCTGCGGTTACTCCCGTAAATGTACGCAAATCGAATATCGCTCTCTATAGAGTTTCCTCGCTGCTGCATACCGGTAGATGAGTAGAGCCATTGGAGAGAATCTTCATTCGCTCGGAAAACGATCAGCCCTTCGCTTTCAGACAGTACGTAGAGGTGCGTTTCTGAGCTGTGTACATTTATAATTTCAGGGATTTCCATCCGGTGCCTGAAGTCGTGAGACCATTGAGCAAACACCATTGTGCCGGCATCCAGGATAAAAAGAAGTAAAAATGTGAGTGGTAGAAATTTTTTCATCATTAAGCTATAGCCATCCATGTTTTTTGTACCATCTCAAAGTACGCGAAATTCCTTCTTCGAGCGAATATTCAGGTTGATAGTCTAATTCTCGGGTTGCCTTTTCATGCGAACATGTCCACTCCAGGATCATTTCGTTCGCTTTTTCCCGGTTAATAACGGGATATAAACCAAAAAATGATGCAGTTGTTTCAACCGTTGCTGCAATCTTTTTAACCCATTTCGGATTTAACTTAATTGGGATATTTTTTTTGTCTAAAACGGTTGTTACTATGTTACGAATCATATTCCAGTTGGCAACTTTATCACCACTGATAAAATAAGTGTGGATTCCTTTTTCTTTCTGTTCGGCAGCTTTTAAAATAGCTAAAACTACATCTTTAACATAGACGATGGATAATTCGGGATGGTTTCCGTCTCCAACAATGGGTGCAACACCGAATTTCATCATTTTAAAGAGGGTATAAATCTGATCCTCGCGCGGTCCGTAGACTGCTGGTGGACGTAAAATGGTGATCGACATATCATCAGTGGCTACCTCTTTCACCATCTCTTCCATTCTTTTTTTAGACTCTCCGTACATGCTTACGGGGTTCATCCGATCTGATTCTGTCTTTGGCCTTCCTTCGCTTGGACCGGCTGCCGCTAAAGAAGATAAAATGACCATTTTTTTGATCCCCTTTTTCATGGCCAAACGAAGCAGGTTTTCTGTGGCTTCAACATTGGCATAATTAAACTCAGCCTGGGTAGGGGCTTTTACAATCGCGGCAATATGAAATATCACATCGACATCATCTAAAGCTTTGTCGATGACGTTAATGGAATGGAGATGGCCATTAATTTTTTCGTACTTCTTTCCATCCAGCCATTTTTCGCTGCTTCTGACCAGGCATTTGATTTTATCATAATCCGGGTGGTCAATGAGAGAGTCTACAAGATGGCTTCCAATAAAACCGGTTCCACCGGTAACAAATGCGTTCATTTAATTTGTATATTCAAGGCTTTAGAAATCTAACAACCCAAACGGGAATTTGTCTAAGATACAAAGTTGCCCATTGCATTAAAACCATATGAGCAGGTTCAAAGTAGCGCTATTCACAGGAAATTATAACCATATTCGGGATGGAGTTTCTCTAACGCTAAACCGTATGGTTAAGTTTATGCTGGAGAACGATATTGAATTCAGGATTTTTGGTCCCACAATAGATCAACCTGCTTTAGAGCATGAAGGAACATTTGTATCTGTTCCTTCTGTAAGTTTACCGGGCCGGCCGGAATACCGGGTGTCGACATCTTTATCATCCGAAGCCAAAAGACATCTGCATGAGTTTGATCCGGACCTGGTTCACATTGCAACACCGGATCTGCTGGGATATAAAGCATTGCGATGGGCGATGGATTTCGATAAGCCGGTTGTTTCATCCTACCACACCCACTTTACCAGTTACCTTAAATATTACAAGCTCTCTTTTTTGGAGCCGCTGCTCTGGAAATATCTGAACTGGTTTTACGGTCATTGCGAACAGCTCTACGTTCCTACGCCATCTATGGCCGAGTGGCTTGAGGAGATGGGGGTGGTTGCCGATCTTAAAATTTGGTCGCGGGGTATTGATACAGACCATTTCAACCCGGAAAACCGAAGTGATGACTGGAGGAAAAAGCATGGATTTAAACCCGATGATGTTGTAGTCTCGTTTGTTTCGCGCTTAGTTTGGGAGAAAAACCTGAAGTTATACGCGGATGTTGTAAAACGCCTTCAGGAAAAGTATAAAAATCTGAAAGCCATGATTGTAGGTGATGGGCCCGCAGGTGATGAATTGAAACAAATTCTGCCAAATGCAGTTTATACAGGATTCCTGACAGGCGATGAATTATCCAAAGCTTACGCGAACAGCGATATCTTTTTTTTCCCATCAGATACTGAGACATTTGGAAATGTAACCCTCGAAGCAATGGCCAGCGGATTGCCCTGTGTAGTTGCTGATGCAGTTGGCAGTAAATCGTTGGTAGATCATGGCGGGAATGGATATCTTGCGCCGGTCGAAAAAAGTGATCTGTTTTACTCGTATATTGAAAAATTGGTTCTCAACCCGGATCTAAGACAAAAAATGGCTAATGCTTCGCTGCAAAAAGCCGGAAATTACAGTTGGCAAAATATTAATGGAAAATTGCTCAGCTATTACGAGCAAGTATTAGATTTATAAGCAGTAAGCGTGCGAATACTTTATATATCACATCTACATCCTCCAAAAGATCAGCCTCTCGAAAATGTGGGAGGAATGCAAAATGTAAGCATTCAGATGGTGAACGCCATGAAGCGTCGCGATGACGTAGAGATGGAAACAATCATATTAAATGCTACCTGGAAGTTTATAGGAGTCAAAAGTTTTTTCTTCCTGGTTTCGCTTTTATGGAGGATTCCTTCGGGAATCAAAAAGTTTAATCCCGATGTCATTCTTTTCTCTTCGATGGTAACGGCCGGCGTACTTCCGTTCATGATTCGTAAGCCTGAACCACCGTGTGTTACCATTAATCACGGGCAGGATGTTACGTTGCCCTTTTTTGTCTATCAATGGTACATTAAATATGTATTTAAAAATCTGCAGGGAGTCATCTCTGTATCTTCAGCTACAAGGCAAGCCTGTATAGATCGTGGGATGTCTCCGGAGATCGGAGTAGCACTTCCCAATGGTTTTGATATGAATGCCCTAAAAAAATTACCTGAAAAAGACGAGGCTCGGTCACTGTTAGAGAAAGAGTTCAACATAGATCTGACAAACAAAAAACTTCTCTTGACGGTAGGCAGGCAAGTGAAGCGAAAAGGTCATCAATGGTTTATCGACAATGTATTTCATAAGATTGATAAGAACACAATCTATTTAATGGTTGGAGATGGTCCGGAAAATGAAAATATTAATCAGGCAAGAGAGCGGTCTGCAGATAAAGACCGAATTATCATTGCCGGTAAGCAGCCCGATCATATATTAAATGCTGCTTATGCAGGAGCTGATTTATTTGTAATGCCAAATATTCCAGTGGAGGGAGATATGGAAGGATTTGGGATAGTGCTTCTTGAGGCAAACCGGGCGGGAGTACCTGCAATAGCTTCCGATCTGGAAGGAATAAAAGACGTAATAAAACAGGGAGTAAATGGTTACAGAGTTCCGCATGGTGATGAGGATGCATTTGCTTCTAAAGTGAATAAAGTGTTGAGTGATAATCTCGAAGAGTTGTCAAACTCGGCAGAAAAATATGTTAGGGAAAACTTTAACTGGGACTCTGTCGTAGACAAGTATATTCACTTCCTCAAAAGCGTGAATTAAATAGGTAATTGTCACGTTACAATAATTTGATAGAAACGTAATACTCGGTATATTTACCCGATTAATGAAAATGTAATTTGTTAGCATGGCCGATTCAAAAGCCGATACTTCTCATAAAAAGATATTTAATAAAGCGTACGATTTTACCAAAGCAGATGAGATTAAAGCTCAGGGCCTATATCCTTACTTTAAACCTCTTCAGGCCACAGACGGAACAACCGTTCAGATAGAAGGACGTGAAGTTATTATGGCCGGTTCCAATAACTATTTGGGACTCACTAATGATCCTCGAGTCATTAAAGCCGCACAAGATGTAATCAGTACTTATGGAACAGGGTGCACCGGTTCCAGATATTTAAATGGTACTCTCGATCTTCACCTCGAACTGGAGGAAAAGCTTGCAACATTCATGAACAAAGAGTCATGCGTACTGTTTAGCACCGGTTATCAGACGAATGAAGGTTCAATTCAAACGATTGCCGGCAGAAATGATATCATCTTTTCCGACCGTGATAATCATGCCTGTATTGTTGTTGGTACGCAAGTTTCAAATGCGAAAACTGTCAGATATCGTCATAACGATATGGAACATCTTCGCACAATGCTGGAAAAATCAGATCCCAACGCCGGTAAAATTATCGTCAGCGATGGTGTGTTTTCCATGTCGGGGACACTGGCAAAAGTACCCGAACTCGTACAGTTAGCCAAAGAATTTGATGCGGCAATCTACCTCGATGACGCTCATGCTGTTGGAGTGATTGGAGATGGGGGTCGCGGTACAGCTTCTGTGTTCGGACTTTCCGATGAGGTGGATTTAATTAGCGGTACTTTTTCAAAATCTTTTGCGTCCCTGGGTGGATTTATTGTGGGAGACCGATCAGTTATTGAGTATATCCGGCACCATTCTCCTGCGCACATTTTTAGTGCAAGTATGCCACCTGCAAATGTTGCAACAGTACTGAAATCACTGGAAATTCTGCAGGAAGAGACCTGGAGACTTGAGAGATTGGAAGAGATCTCTAACTATATGCGAAAAGAACTTCGTAATCTTGGGTTTAATGTGTGGTCCAGTCAAACGCCAATTATTCCCGTTGTAATCGGTGAAATGTATAACTGTTTTAGATTCTGGAAAGATCTGTTTGAGGCGGGTGTGTATGTAAATGCAGTTGTTCCGCCGGCTGTACCAAGAGGTCAGGCGCTTGTTCGTACAAGTTATATGGCAACTCACACCGATGAGCATCTCGATAAAATCCTTAGTGCGTTTAAAAAGGTAGGTATCATGCATGGGATTATCGATAAAAATGGAAGATCACTCATAGACGTAGAAGCATAGACGAAAACTGTGGAGAATAAACCGAAAAGCAATTCCGTAACGTTTATTTCAACAGATTCAGAAAAGAAGGATTTTATTCTTTTCCCTTACTCGCACTATGAAAATGATCAATTCTGGGTAGCTCCTCTTTTGATGGAGCAGAAAAAACTGCTCAACCCTAAAAAAAATCCATTCTATAATAATGCCGAGATCGCACTGTTCAATGCAGAGCATGAAGGTAAACCTGCCGGACGCTTAGCTGCAATAATTGATCATCGGTATAACGACTTTCATAATACTAAAACCGGATTTTTTGGGTTTTTTGAGTGTATAGATCGGCAGTCTACTGCTGATCTAATGTTTCGTGTAGCTGAAGATTGGCTTCGGGACAAAGGAATGACCGATGTTTTGGGACCGGCAAATCCAAGCATGATGGATGAAATTGGTATTTTAGTGGAAGGATTTGATAAATATCCCAGCATCTTAATGCCCTATCACAAACCATACTACGATAATATTTTGAAGGGTGCCGGATATGATAAGTCGATGGATCTGCTCACATACTTGGTTACGCAAGACAGCGTAGACCGCGATCGTGCAAACCGTGCAATGGAAATTGTGAAAAAACGTCTCCCGGGGATTTCCATCCGGAAATTAAATTTAAAGAAGATTAAAGATGAAGTAAAAATCATTCGCGACATCTTTAACTCAGCCTGGAAAAATAACTGGGGATTTATACCGCTATCAGCTGAAGAGTTTGATGCTCTTGCCAAAGACCTGAAAACCATCGTTGACCCAAATTTTGCGCATATAGCTGAGATTGACGGTGAACCGGTGGGATTCTCTGTTGCGTTGCCGGATTACAATCAGATATTTCGCAACATGAACGGTAAACTTCTGCCGTTTGGTTGGTTGAAAATTTTGATGAATAAGAATAAAATCGACAAAGTAAGAACTGCTTTGATGGGAGTTATTCCAGAATACCAAGGGCGCGGTATTGATGTACTGCTGCACAGGGAAGCGATTCAAAACGGTCTCGAAAATAATGTCTATTCGTCGGAAGTGGGTTGGATTTTGGAGAACAATGTACAGATGGTTCGGGTAGCCGAAAAAATTGGCGGAACTCTGGACAAGAGATATCGCATGTACAAAAAAGAGCTCTGATTTAATTGATTACCATTCTTGTTCAGTAGTAACAAGACAATTCTCTAAATATCCCTGATAATCACTTCTATTTGGAAGCGCTTCCCTTCAGATTTTGAGCTAAAATCCCTACCTTGGAAGAAAGATTATTCTAACTAATTAATTACTAAATATTATGAGTGAATTCCGCATTGAAAGAGACTCTATGGGTGAGATTAAAGTGCCGAAAAATGCATACTACGGTGCACAGACCCAGCGCGCATTTGACAATTTCCCAATCAGCAAGATTCGATTTAACAGAGATTTTATCTCAGCTCTCGGTCGTGTGAAACATACCGCTGCTAAAGTAAATTCCGAGCTTGACCTTTTGAACGAAAAAGTTGCCAAGGCGATTCAGGATGCAGCTGAAGAAGTGATGGAAGGAAAATTTGATGGAGATTTTGTTCTCGACATTTTCCAGACCGGATCAGGCACATCGACAAACATGAACGCGAATGAGATTATATCCAAGCGGGCAAATGAACTGAAGAATGGAACGGATGTTACGATACATCCGAACGACCATGTGAATTATGGTCAGAGTTCAAACGATGTGATCCCGACCACGATTCGTATTTCAGCGGTATTGGCTGTTCGAAACAATCTGCTGCCGGCGCTGAAACATCTTCACAAAACCATCCTTGAGAAAGGTGAGGAACTTAAAGATGTTGTTAAAACCGGCCGAACTCACCTGATGGACGCCATGCCGGTAACTATTCAGCAAGAGTTCAGTGGATATGCGCGACAGATTGAATTGGGTATTGCACGAATTGAGTCGGCGTTGGAGCGAATGCTGGAACTGCCACAGGGAGGTACGGCTGTTGGTACAGGAATCAATACGCATAAAGAATTTGGAGCAAAGTTTGCAGCTGAAGTAGCCAAAGCGACAGGCGAAAAATTCCGCGAAGCTGAAAATCATTTTGAAGCACAAGCCACGGTGGATGCCCCGGTTGAGCTGAGCGGTCAGCTTAAAACGCTTGCTGTCGGTTTGATGAAGATCGGAAACGACTTTCGCTGGATGAACTCCGGACCGAACGGCGGTTTGGGAGAAATTCAGCTGAAAGCTCTTCAGCCCGGCTCATCGATTATGCCGGGTAAAGTGAATCCGGTGATTGAGGAATCTCTTACAATGGTATCTGCCCAGGTAATTGGAAATGACGCGACTATTACGGTTGCCGGTCAGTCCGGTAATTTTGAGCTGAATGTGATGCTCCCGGTAGTTGCTCACAACCTACTTCAGTCTATTGAAATTCTTGCCAATGCGGCCAGAAACTTCGCTGAAAGATCTGTGAGCGGATTGGAAGCCCGACGGGAAGTAATCAGCCAGATGGTTGGAAAAAATCCAATTCTGGTAACTGCGCTGAATCCATTGATTGGCTACGACAAAGCTGCTAAGATTGCTAAGAAGGCATTTGCTGAAAACCGATCTGTAATGGATGTGGCAAAAGAAATGACAGACCTGTCGGACGAAGAGCTGGAAAAAGCCCTCGACCCGATTAATATGACATAAAATTGTCTTTGATTGGTAATTAGGTCAATCGGAATTAAAGTTTATAGAGACAACCACCAAGGGCACAACGAAGGCGCGAAGGTCACAAAGATTCAGGCACTAATATTTCCTATTTGATAAATGTACCGGCTTTGTGGCCATCGTGGTAAGAAGAGCTAAGTACAGTTGTATATTCCAAAATTAACTTGGCCTGATTTTGATCGATCAGCGGTTTATAACTGTTAAGAAAATGGTTGATTCTGCAACGGGTAGAATTACTTTCACTCTTTTTTGAAATTAAGACACAGGGTTGTATTATTCCGCCGCCCAATTTATGCGTAAGAAACGATAAGTTAAATTATTTAGACTATGAGCAAGCAAGCGACAAAAGAAAAGAAGAATAAAAAAACCGACAGTATTCTAAATGATTATAAACTTGTTTGCATGAGTCGCGAGATGTCACTTCTTGGGCGTAAAGAAGTACTGACGGGTAAAGCAAAATTTGGCATTTTTGGTGACGGAAAAGAACTGCCACAGCTGGCACTCTCCAAGCATTTCAAAAATGGAGATTTTCGATCGGGATACTACCGCGATCAGACTATTATGATGGCGATCGGGGAGCTTACAGTAGAACAGTTTTTTGCACAGCTCTACGCCAATCCGGATGTAGATAAAGATCCAAACTCGGGCGGGCGCCAGATGAATGCTCACTTTGCCACACGGCTGATTGATGAAGAGGGCAATTGGGTGGATCAAACCGCTCAGAAAAATACTTCTGCGGATATGTCGCCAACTGCGGGACAGATGGCACGTCTGCTTGGTTTGGCTCAGGCATCAAAAGTGTATCGCGAAAATGATCTTTTGAGCGATTGGAATCAGTTTTCAGATAATGGAAATGAGGTCGCTTGGGGAACAATTGGTGATGCCAGTACATCTGAAGGAATTTTCTGGGAAACCATAAATGCCGCGGGTGTGCTTCAGGTACCGATGGTGGTTTCGGTTTGGGACGATGGTTACGGAATTTCTGTCTCCAAAAAATATCAAACCACAAAGGAGAGTATTTCTACAGTATTGCGCGGGTTTAAACGGACGAAGAAACAGCCAGGATTTGAAATTATCAACGTGAAAGCGTGGGACTATCAGGCGCTACTTGATGCGTATGCAGAAGCATCAAAAATAGCCCGGGATGAACACGTGCCGGTTCTGGTTCATGTAGAAGAGGTAACACAGCCCCAGGGACACTCCACTTCCGGATCACACGAGCGTTATAAGGATGAAGATCGGCTGAACTGGGAAGAAGAGTACTGCTGTATCAATCAGTTCAGACAGTGGATTGAGAAAGAGAAGATGGCTGAATCAGAAGAGCTGGATCAAATTGAAGAAGAGGCGAAAAAAGAAGTTCGAGAGGCTCAGAAAAAAGCCTGGAAAGAGTATCAGGATCCGATCAAGCAGCAGAAAGATGAAATGCTGGCTCTGCTCGATAGTTTAATCTCCAATCACAATGATGTGAGTAAGTTGGAGGAGATTAAAAAAGGGTTGGACAGAAAGAATAATGTGATTCGTAAGGATGTCATTTCTGCCGGGCGACAAGCACTTTTCGCTCTGAGAGGTAAAGAGTCCGGTGCCAAAAGTGATTTGGTCAAATGGCTCGATCATCAGCAGGAGGAAAATCAGCAGCGTTTTAATTCTCATCTTCTCAGCGATACACCAAATTCACCACTGAAAGTGGAAGAGGTAAAACCGTCATACCCTGATGAAGCTAAAAATGTGGATGGCAGAGTTGTGCTGCGTGATAATTTTGATAAGATCTTTGAAAAGTATCCGAACGCGCTAGTCTTTGGCGAGGATGTGGGGCAGCTCGGAGATGTGAACCTCGGTCTTGAAGATATGCAGGAGAAGTATGGTGAGCTTCGCGTGAGCGACACCGGAATTCGTGAAGCAACCATTCTGGGGCAGGGTATCGGAATGTCGTTGAGAGGGCTTCGTCCGATCGCGGAGATTCAGTATCTCGATTACCTGCTCTATTGCTTCCAGGGATTGAGTGATGATGTTGCTACCGTTCGATACCGAACGAGTGGCGGACAAGCCTATCCTCTGATTGTGCGTACCCGTGGTCATCGTCTGGAAGGAATTTGGCATTCAGGATCCCCAATGGGAATGATTATCAACGGAGTGCGGGGCGTTCATGTCTGCGTACCAAGAAATCTGACGCATGCCGCCGGTTTTTACAATACCCTGTTCCAGGGAGACGATCCGGCGCTGATTGTAGAACCGCTCAATGCTTATCGGCTGAAAGAAAAACTACCGGAAAATCTGGGTGAGTTTACAATTCCGCTGGGAGTGCCTGAAATCGTTCAGGAAGGAGAAGACATCACAGTAGTTTCATACGGCTCCACATTCAATCTGGTACAATCCGTTCTGCCGCAGTTTGAAGAGGCGGGTATTTCCGTTGAGCTGGTTGACGCCAGAACACTTTTGCCGTTTGACCGAAACGGGATGATTCTGGAATCCCTGAAAAAGACCAATCGAATTCTTTTTGTGGATGAGGATGTACCCGGAGGAGCTACCGGTTATATGATGCAGCAGGTGATTGATGAACAGGGCGGATACCGATATCTAGACTCAGAGGCGAAGTGCCTGACTTCACAGCCTCATCGTCCGGCGTACGCTACCGATGGTGATTACTTCTCTAAACCCAATGCAGAAGATATCTTCGAATCGGTATACGAAATCATGCACGAAGCCAACCCCGGCAAGTATCCGGCAATTAGATAATAGAGTTTTCCAGACCTGACAGGTTTCTAAAACCTGTCAGGTCTTAGAATGTAATAAAAGGTTCAGCAGAGATGTTGAACCTTTTTTGCTTGTAGAGAGATTGTGTGTTAAACAATCATCCAATCCAGGAAGACGAATATCCAGACAAGCGGGAGGTAGACGAAGGAGGCAAACATAAGAGACTTTGCCGTTGGGATATCTCGTTTAATAGCGAATTTGATGCCATACCATAGAAATGCAAGAGTTGTAAGCATACCGCCGGACAAAAATAACCAGCCCATCAGCTCCATCAGGTAAAGTTTGTAAACGGTTGGAATTAATATGATAAGCGGCAGAAGTGCCCAAAGAGTTGCTTTAATACCTTTTGGATCATTTTTAGGTAACATTTTGAACCCTGCATGATCGTAATCTTTTTCACAAACCCAGGCAATGGCAATCACATGAGGGATTTGCCAGCAGTAAATAATTCCAAACAGAATCCACATTCCGTGTTCAAAAACGGTTCCGGTAGCTGCAGCCCATCCACCTACAACAGGCAAGGCTCCGGGAACGGCACCCACAAAAACGTTGAGTGCTGAAATCCGTTTCAGCGGAGTGTACATAAAGAGATAGATCATGGCTGTAGCAAGTGATACAGCCCCGGCAACGGGATTTACAACAAAGCTCAGGTAGAGCAATCCGGCAAAGATCAGGGTCAAAGAGAAGATAACACCGTGCTTTGGCGCGATACGTGAGTCTGGTAGGGGTCGTTTACTGGTTCGCTTCATCAGTCCGTCGTAGCGATGTTCCAGAAACATGTTGTGGGCAGCGGTACCGGCGGCTACAAAGTAAGTTCCAATCAAAGCGTGGACCATAAGAATATAGTCCATACCACCGGCCGAACCCATCAGAAATCCGATAAGCATACTGGCCAGTACGGTAAATGTAATTCCCGGCTTGGTCAGTTCGTAATAGTCGCTAATGGTAGCGGTAATAGACTGAATTGTACCGGTTTGGATATTTGTGTTCGCCATCACAGTGATTAGAATTATAGCAGGCCAAAATTAACGAATTTGCAGATGATATGTTACCTTAATATCCGCTTCAAATAAATGACATATTATAGGAACGATCTCTGCCTCTATTTGTATTTCAGTGCTATATTTTGGAGGTAATTAAACCTATTATTGTGAATTGAGAATGAAACTGAATCTGTATCAAAAAACGGCTATTACTACTGTACTTGCAACCATTGTTTTAATCTTTGTCGGAGGATTGGTTCGGGCATCCGGAGCCGGGTTGGGCTGTCCGGACTGGCCGCAATGTTTTGGAATGTGGATTCCGCCAACCAACGCTGCGGATCTGCCTGCTCAGTATGATGCCTCACTTTTTAATCCCCTTCACACCTGGCTGGAATATGTGAACCGTTTGGTGGGTGTGCTTATAGGATTCTTGATTTCACTTACATTTCTATTCTCTTTCAAGTACAGGAAAAAAGATCCTGTTGTGACGGTAGCTTCCGGGGCAGCGTTTGTAATGGTGCTTTTTCAGGCTTGGCTGGGTGGGCAGGTGGTAAGAAGCGGCCTGAGTGGAGGTATGATTACGATCCACATGATTGTGGCGATGATCATTTTGGCAACTCTTCTCTATGCCAGTTTCAGGGCCACAAGAGAGAAGGTCAATATTCAACTTTCTAAAAAGCATCAGAAAACATTGATTCTGATTGCAATCGTGCTGTTTGCTTTAACCATGATTCAAATGATTATTGGTACACAAGTGAGGGAGTCTGTCGATTTTGCTAAAAATGCTCTGGATCTTCCAAGAAGTGAGTGGATTGATACGGTGGGATCTCTCTACCCGATACATCGTAGTTTTTCGTGGATGGTTGTTGTTCCGGCCGGGCTCCTGCTGTTTTACAATAATAAGTTTAAGGTTCCATCTGTGTTAAACAGATTAGGCTGGGCAACTGCAGGTCTGATATTATTACAGGTAGTGGTTGGCGTCAGTCTCGAATGGTTTAACATGCCCGGCGTTTCGCAAATATTACATTTGGTAGGAGTGGCTGTGCTGATATGTGCCGAAATGCTTTACATCCTTCTATTGAGATTTTCCAACAAAAGAGTAAGTGCTTAATTGAAGTAATGTACTGTTTACAGTTTCTCTTTAAGCTTTTGGAGAAATAGCTTCACCTCTTGCAAATCTTTTTTCACTTCAGCTGAGAGAGGTTCCGGGGATGCCGCAGATTTTTCATCCTCTTTACCCTCAATAATTTTCTTTGC
Source organism: Rhodohalobacter barkolensis (assembly GCF_002834295.1). Taxonomy (NCBI): domain Bacteria; kingdom Pseudomonadati; phylum Balneolota; class Balneolia; order Balneolales; family Balneolaceae; genus Rhodohalobacter; species Rhodohalobacter barkolensis. The sequence goes on from NZ_PISP01000001.1 coordinate 95,121, forward strand.
TCCGGCTGTGCTGTATTTCTTCTCTTGTATCAGCTCTTTTAGTTTGAGAACGAGAGTGATATCATCCTCTTTGTACGTTCTATTTCCGGCTTTATTCTTCCTGGGAGTTAAATCGTCAAAAATAGTCTCCCAATAACGAAGTACATGCGGTTCGATGTCGGTGATTTCACTCACTTCACCGATTGAGTAATACAATTTCTTCATGGCACGGAAATCTTTTATTTTCAGCTTAACATAAAATAAGAGGCAGTTACTGTGACCATTAAATTAACGAATTTGTAAATCATTGCAGGAAAAAAATATAGATAATTCCGAAAAGCCCGATTTAGTTGTACCGGATATCAGTATAGTGGTTCCCTTATTAAACGAGGAGAACTCACTCAATGAGCTATTTCAACAAGTTCACGATGCTTTAAACAGTTCGGGGTACAGTTACGAAATTATATTTGTTGATGATGGATCACGAGATCGATCCTGGGAGATTATTGAAGAACTTTCACTCAATAATAGCTGGATCAAAGGGGTGCGGTTGCGGCGTAATTATGGAAAGAGTGATGCATTGCAAGCGGGTTTTGAAGAGGTTAGCGGGAAATATGTGATTACCATGGACGCCGATCTGCAGGATGATCCCAAAGAAATTCCGTTGATGATTCAACAGTTAAAGAATGGGGCCGATCTGGTAAGCGGATGGAAAAAAAAGCGTCATGACCCGATAACCAAAACGATCCCATCCCGTTTTTTTAATGCAGTTACCCGATGGGTGACAGGGATTAAGCTTCACGACTTCAATTGTGGCCTTAAAGCGTACAAAAGAGAAGTGATCGACAATATCTACCTTTATGGGGAGATGCACCGTTACGTGCCGCTTTTGGCAAAATGGAACGGGTTTGATAAGATTGAAGAGAAGGTTGTTCAGCATCATCCCAGGAAATACGGTAAAACCAAGTTTGGGATATCCCGTTTTCTAAATGGATTTCTGGACCTGGTGACACTGCTGTTTATTAATCGGTACATTCAGAGGCCGATGCATTTCTTTGGATTGTTTGGTGTGCTCTTTCTTTTTGTGGGTGTAGCAATCAATCTATACCTGGCATATTTGAAGATCTTTCTGAATGAACCGCTTGGTAACAGACCTTTGCTCTTTCTCGGATTACTGTTGGTGATGGTTGGTGTTCAATTCTTTTCCATCGGATTTTTGGGTGAACTGCTGAATAGGGGAGTGAAGAAACAGAAGCCCAATAAAGCTGAAAAGACAGGTTTATGAGCAGGATTGCCTACGACCCGGTGAAAGACCGTTTTGCGAGCATTATTCGAAATTCCAGAATGTTGCGCAGAATATTTTATGCCCTTCTCGATCTTTTTTTCTTGCGAAGCTGGCACATCCGGAAAATATTGAAAATGATTGGTTCTGGTCTCGATAGCAAAGGTGAATGGAAACTTCTTGACGCCGGTTCCGGATTTGGGCAGTACGATCGATTTATCCTGTCAAAATTCAAGAACGTGAACATTACATCGGTTGATGTAAAGGAAGACTATTTGAGAGATTCTGAACACTATTTTTCGCAGGATATCAAAAATAACAGAATAGAGTTCAGGCAGGCGGATCTACTCACGTTTGATTCTGAGGAGAGGTTTGATGTTGTGATTTGTATCGATGTACTGGAGCATATTGAACAGGACGTTCGGGTTATGAAAAATCTGGTAAAAGTGTTGAACCCGGGTGGTTACTTTTTGATGCACTCACCATCTCACTATTCGGAAGAGGACGCCGGGGATGAGGAGTCGTTTGTGGATGAACATGCAAGACCGGGATATTCAAAAGGAGAGATTTCTGATAAATTGACCGAAGCCGGTTTGAATCCTGAAAAAGTGCACTATACCTATGGATTCTGGGGACACAAAGCGTGGGTTCTTTCTGTTAAGTGGCCGATGCTCTGGTTTAATAAATTCGGGATGATTGCTGCGTTGATTCTTCTGGTGTACTATCCGGTTACACTGCCGTTTGTGCTCCTGATGAATTTTGCTGATCTCATTACAGCCAATCCCAAAGGAAACGGAATTTACGCACTTGCACGCAAGTAATTTTAATTAACAAGGGCAGAATATTATATGAACTCATCCGATTACGGGAAGATTAAAGAGTTAATATCGAATTATAAAGAGTGGTTCATCAACAGGTTGAGAAAGTATGTAGAAGTTGAAACTCCAACTGGTGATACCATCCAGAACCGGAAGTTGCTCAACACAATTGCTGCCGATTTCAGGGATCTTGGGTTTGAAGTAGAGTGGAAGGAATCCGTCTCGAGTGCCGGGCAAATATTTTGCAGGCTGAAGTCTGTGAATACGGAAGAAGATCAGTTGATGATTGGCCATGCTGACACCGTTTGGCCGGTTGGAACACTCGAAGAGATACCGTGGAAAATAGACGAAAATGTAATCACCGGTCCGGGTGTGTATGATATGAAGTCCGGAATAGTGATGATGCAACTGTCCATCAAAGTTATGAAAGAACTTGGGTTGAATCCGGTATTACGTCCGGTTGTGATGATCACTTCAGATGAAGAGACCGGGAGTAGAGATTCGTGGGATGAAATTGAGAAGATAGCAAAGGAAGTGAAACGTGTTTTTGTGCCGGAGCCGTCGATTGGGCTGGAAGGAAAGATTAAAACCCAAAGAAAGGGATCCGGCCGGTATCAAATTACGGTAAAAGGGAGAGAGGCTCATTCGGGAGTAGAACCGGAAAAAGGTGTAAGTGCGGTTGTTGAAATGTCAACGATTGTACAAAATCTGGATAAGTTGAACGATTACGAAAAAGGAGTTTCCCTGAATGTTGGTATGATATCCGGCGGTAAAGCCGTAAATGTAGTGCCCGGTGAGTGTACGATTCATATCGATTTAAGGTTTTTAAAAAATGAGGATGGTGAAGAGGTTGATCGGTACATCAAAGAATTAGAGCCGCAATTGAAAGGAGCAGAAATTTTGATAGAAGGCGGTTTAAGACGGCCTCCCATCATTCAGAATGAACGAAATGAAAAGCTTTGGAAGCTTGTAAAAGAGTGCGCTAATCAACTGGATCTCTCTATTGAACAGGGATTGAGCGGAGGTGGCTCCGATGGGAGTATCACCAGCCAATTTACCGCTACCATTGACGGAATGGGTCCTGTTGGTGAAGGGGCCCATAGCCCTTCAGAAAAGATTTTAGTTCATGAGACATTGGATCGAGCTTCACTGCTTACGGCGATGTTACTGGCTGATGATGTTGGTTGATATTCAGTGAAATATTCCAATACCCGGTAAGTTCGCAATATTAATAAAATGCTTTGTCCAAAAACAGAACACCGATCTGTAGAGTTAAGTAATTTCGTAATGAAACAAATTCAAGATCGGTTTGATCGCGTAACTTAATTCAGTTTTCGCAATTTAGATGAAATGGCTCATCCAAAAACAAAACCCAGATCCTTGCAGTAGAGAATAAATGTTGCGGTATGTAGACAAAAAAGGCTTTCGCAACGTAGATTAAGTGTCGTACCCAAAAATAATATCCAATCTGCGGAGTCGGGTATAAATGTTTCGGTATGAAGTCAATACTGCTTTCTGATCATAGACTTAAAATCCTTTCAAAAAACATCACCCCGATCTGTAGAGTCTGTAGAAACGACAGAAACCCGGAAATAAAAAAATCCCAAACTCCGGGTGGAATTTGGGATGATTTGATGTGTACCGCGTACGGGATTTGAACCGCGAAAGCACTGCTTTCGCAATTTAGATGAAATGGCTCATCCAAAAACAAAACCAGATCTTTGCAGTAGAGAATAAATGTTGCGGTATATAGACAAAAAAAAGGCTTTCGCAACGTAGATTAAGTGTCGTACCCAAAAATAATATCCAATCTGCGGAGTCGGGTATAAATGTTTCGATATGAAGTCAATACTGCTTTCGCTTCTTAGATTTAAAGTCCTTTCCCGAAAAAAACACCCCAATCTGTAGAGTCTGTAGTAACGACAGAAACCCGGAAATAAAAAAATCCCAAACTCCGGGTGGAATTTGGGATGATTTGATGTGTACCGCGTACGGGATTTGAACCCGTGTTACCGCCGTGAAAGGGCGGCGTCCTAAACCCCTAGACGAACGCGGCTTAGATATGAAAAATTCAGTGAATGTTTTGTGGCTATCACTGCAGTAAAGATGGGAGCCCGATGGGAATCGAACCCACGGCCTCCAGGGCCACAACCTAGCGCTCTAACCGACTGAGCTACGGGCTCCATATAGAAAAGAGAAGTGAGTCTTGAGTCATGAGATCAAAAATCTCTAGACTCAAGACTTTAATCTCAAGACTAAATCAGTACCGCGTACGGGATTTGAACCCGTGTTACCGCCGTGAAAGGGCGGCGTCCTAAACCCCTAGACGAACGCGGCAGGGTAAAAAAATCTATTCATTAAAAAGAGGCGACAGGCGGATTCGAACCGCCGTACGAGGTTTTGCAGACCTCTGCCTAACCACTCGGCCATGTCGCCATTTTACTGTGTCGCCCAAATTTAATTGAACTCAAAATATAGAATAATACGTCAAAATAAGTTGTTGTACGCCCGACAGAATCGAACCGCGAAAGCACTGCTTTCGCAACATAGATCAAATGACTTATCCATTAACAGAACTCCATTTTAGGAGTCGACTTTGAATACGAACATCTGAAGCAAATCTGTTTTCGCAATTTACTGCCGATGTACAATGAAATAACAAGACTCATTGTGTTATTTCTAAATCTCAATACGTCAAAAAATTGTTGTACGCCCGACAGGAATCGAACCTGTAACCTACTGCTTAGAAGGCAGTTGCTCTATCCAGTTGAGCTACGGGCGCCCGAATACCGTTAAATAAAATCAACTGTCGGGTGGTACCTGTTGCAAAGTGCAACAACCCTGTAAATAAAACTCAGATTAAATGCCTGAAGTCGTCAATACGTCAAATAAAATCATAAAAGTCGGGGAGACAGGATTTGAACCCCGAAAGCACTGCTTTCGGAACCTGTACCACCAATCTTTGAAATATAAAACTCAGATTAAATATCTGAAGTCATCAATACGTCAATTAAAATTATAATAGTCGGGGAGACAGGATTTGAACCTGCGACCCTTCGCTCCCAAAGCGAATGCGCTACCGGACTGCGCTACTCCCCGTGATGTTGTTTCTATAAAAGTTTAATTCGTGAGCTCTTAATATGAGTAAGCAACTCCCGAAAAAATTGTCAATATGTCAAAGTAGTAATGAAAAATTGAATCAACTTATCCCCATTAATTTCCTTAGCGGGATGTGTTTGTAATCAGTTTTTCAAAAGAATTCAAAGATAAAAGATTTCAGTTCTGAATGCAATTTATATCCGTTGATTTTACCCACTTTTTTTGAAGTCCTTGCTCAGCTCTTCTAAAAAGCCGATACCATAAGCAGTTAATTGGATAAATCCTGCAACCATACCCAAAAAAGAGATTTTTAGATCTTTTGTTGAAGTGGCGGCATCAATAAAAAGCACCAAAGCATAAAGTGGATAGAGTAAAATCAATTTCGATAATACACCATCACCCGTTAGCATTAAAAATAGGGAGATTGGAAGCCCAATTACAAAAAACACCGGCAATAGATGAACCAGCTTTAATTCATTCGGATAAAACCGTTTGATGTTTATTCGAGCCCTTCCAAAAAAGTGTAGCTGGTGGTAAAACTGTTTGAAATCTGTTCGTCTCTTGTGATAGACGTATGCGTCCTCAATTAACCCTGTTTTGAACCCTTTATTAATGATTCGCAGTGAGAATTCAATGTCTTCTCCCATGCGGGTAATTTTATATCCACCCGTTTCTTTATACACTTCTTGAGAAATTCCCATGTTGAAGCTTCTGGGGTGAAATGTTCCGATATGATTTTTCCTTCCCCGAATACCACCGGTTGTAAAAAAGGAGGTCATACTAAAACTGATGGCCTTTTGAATAGGAGAGAAGGATTGATGAGCTCTGTCGGGTCCGCCCCAGCAATCCACATCGTGAATGGCTAGATACCGGTTAACGGATTCAAAATAATGAGGGGGAATAATACAATCGGAATCAAAAACAACAAAATAGTCTCCGGCTGCTTTGTCGAACCCGAAATTTCGGGAAAACCCCTGTCCACTATTTTCTTTATAAAAATATCGAATGGATAGTTGATCAGAATACTTTTCAACAATTTGGTCGCATCGATCTGTAGATCCATCTTCAATGACCAAGACCTCAAAATCGCCGTAGGTCTGAAGGGTTAAACTTTGTAGAAGCTCGTCAATTTCGTCCGGTCTGTTATAAATCGGAACAATTACTGAATAATCCATGTATGCATTTCATAGAGAAATTCTCGTTCTTTAGAGCCGACAATATAACAACATTATAAAACGATTTAATGAAGTATCTGCAAGTTATTCTGATTTTTACCCTTACTCTCTACTTTAATATCGATGCGGAAGCACGCCAGCTCACCGTGAGCTCAGTTTCTGAACATGCATCCAACTCTCAAGGTCAATATCCTCTGGATGGAGGGATAATGGAGTCCGACAGAGGAAGCTACTCTATAGGGGAGACCGATATCTACAATCCGAAATCCTGGAGTGTATCATATTGCCGTGAGAAGGCCGCATTCTTAGAAACGCGGGGAAGGGAAGTAATCCTGTCTATGTTTGAAACATCAGGAAAAAAACTAACTGAAAAGGAGTTGGAGTTTTTTGATTCTCAAGATGAAACATTAAAAGTATATCTTTTTGATGATGGCCAAATGGCAACCCGGGATAATGTTGCAAACTTCACCTTTTTTGATGCAACAGGAGATCAGCTCTATTCTGTATCAAACAGTTCCCAAAGCAGTGAAGGAGAGAGGGAATCTGAATTGGCAGCTGATTCAAATGGAAACACCGTCGTACTTTATAATCCCGTTATTAACTATGGAAACTCCAGGGGATCGCAAGCGAGATTAGTTTATGGTGAGGAAGATCACGAGGTATTTTTCAGGGATCAATCAGCAGAAATCATTCAGCTAAAAGTGAGTGAAAGTGGTTCATACATCTCAATTCTGACTTCAACCGGTTCAGGTTATCAACTTCATCTCTATGACAGATTTGGCAACAAATTAAAGGAACATAGTTTTGATGATGAGCAAAAAGGTGTTTCGCTCAGTGAAGATGCAAAATATGTAACGGTCTACTCAGGAGGCCGGACTCAAGTTCTGGATGTATTGAGTGGTGATCGTGTGGGAAGTACAAGCTCGAGGTCCCCTGTAATCTATTCACGATACATGGAAGATGACGATGTAATTCTAGTTTTTGGTGGCAGGCTTCAAGGTAATCGAATTGATGATCCGACTATATCAGCTATTCATGTTGGGGCACGACAGATATTGAGAGAGAATATTGATGAATCGCTTTCCATTTATGATATGGATCGTTTGAGCATTACTCGTTTACAAAGTAACAGCTACCAAATAGAAGGGCTAAACCGCTCGCTTAGGGTACAAGCCGGTTTTTGATATCTTTGGGGTAGATTTTCTGACTTTAAGTAAAAAAGCCCTCATGTTTAGTGAGGGCTTTTTCCATGAAATTATTACTAAGATTAAGCTTTTTGTTCTGACTCGGATTCCGACTTGGTTTCACTGTCAGAATCTGACTTTTTCTTTTCACTTCCTTCCGGATTATTCCAATCAAACTCGAGTCCGTCGCGCGATTTATTCATTTTGATCTTAATCACAGATCCTTCAGAATGCTCACCGCTAAGTATTTCTTCAGCAAGCGGATCTTCCACATATTTCTGAATAGCTCTGCGCAATGGGCGTGCACCGTATTTCTGGTCAAAACCTTTATCCGAGATAAAGTCTTTGGCACCTTTCGTCATCTCGATTTCATAACCGAGACTTCTGATTCGGGCAAACAACTCATCGCCAATGATGTCGATAATTTTGAAGATGTGCTCTTTCTCCAACGGGTGGAATGTGAGAACATCATCAATTCTGTTAAGGAATTCCGGGTTAAACACTTTTTTCAACGCATCCTGGATGGTTGATTTCATCTGTGCGTAATCAAACTCCTGACCTCCGGATGAGAACCCGATGCCTTTACCCATATTTCGAATATCACGAGCACCAATATTTGATGTCATAATAATAATGGTATTTCTGAAATCGACCTTACGTCCAAGACTGTCTGTCAGAATTCCATCGTCCAGAACCTGAAGCAGAATATTGAATACGTCGGGGTGTGCTTTCTCAATTTCATCAAGCAGAACCACACTGTAAGGCTTTCTCCTTACTTTTTCAGTCAGAATTCCGCCCTCTTCATAACCAACATATCCGGGAGGTGCACCGACCAGTCGAGATACACTGAATTTCTCCATGTACTCACTCATGTCGATACGGATCAGAGCTTCTTCCTTATCGAAAAGATATTTGGCAAGTACTTTTGCCATTTCGGTTTTACCAACTCCTGTTGGACCGAGAAAGATAAATGACCCAATAGGCCTGGAAGGATCTTTTAACCCGGCACGGGTACGCTGAATGGCTTTCGTAAGCTTTACGATGGCCTCATCCTGTCCGATAACCTTCTTGCCAAGCTCTTCCCGCATTTTGAGAAGTTTCTGGCCTTCTTTCTGGCTGATTTTATTTACAGGTACACCGCTCATCATAGCAACGACAGAAGCTACATCTTCTTCGTCTACTTCATAAACGATATGCTCAGATTCTTTCTCCCAATCTTTTTGGGCTTGCTCGAGCTCTTCCATGAGTCGTTTTTCGGTATCCCGTAAACGAGCAGCTTCTTCAAAGCGCTGCTTCTTCACCATGGAGTTCTTTTCGTTACTTGTCTTTTCAATCTCCTCTTCCAGTTCAATAATATGATCCGGTACGGTGATGTTTGACAAGTGAACACGTGCTCCAACTTCATCAAGGGCATCAATGGCTTTATCCGGTAAAAAGTGATCGGTAACGTATCGATCCGTTAATTTCACACATGCATCAATGGCGTCATCAGTATATTTAACACTGTGATGCTTCTCATATTTACCTTTAATCTGATTGAGTATCTCCAGGGTTTCATCCACTGAAGTCGGCTCAACCATGATTTTTTGAAAACGTCGCTCAAGAGCGCCGTCTTTCTCAATAAACTGTCGATATTCATTTAGGGTTGTTGCACCGATTGCCTGAACTTCGCCACGTGCAAGAGCGGGTTTCAACATATTGGAGGCATCCAGAGAGCCGCTTGCTCCGCCGGCACCCACAATGGTGTGGAGTTCGTCAATGAAGAGAATGACATTATCTGTCTTTTCGAGTTCGCTCATTACGGCTTTCATCCGCTCTTCGAACTGTCCACGGTATTTCGTACCAGCAACCAGAGCGGCCAGGTCGAGAGCTATAACTCTCTTTTCATAAAGAACCCGGGAAACTTTCTTTTCAATAATTCGGGTTGCCAAACCTTCAGCTATAGCGGTTTTACCAACACCGGGTTCTCCAATCAGAACCGGATTGTTTTTCTTGCGTCGGCTGAGTACCTGAGCAACACGTTCAATCTCTTTTTCCCTTCCAATAATAGGATCAAGTTTACCATCTTCGGCCAACTGTGTTAGGTCGCGGCCAAAATTGTCCAGAACAGGTGTTTTAGACTTTTCCATTTTCTTTTCTCTCGAACTGCCTGATGATTGTGAACCTTTCGGTGATTGTGGAATATTTGCACTTGTAGTGCGGGCATCTTCCCGGTCGGTATCCCTGGTGTTGCCGGAAATGATCATATCAAGCTCTTCTCTAACGGCATCATAAGAAACATTGAACTGCTGCAATATTTGTGCTGCAATATTCTCTTCATCTCTCAAAAGGGAAAGAAGAAGATGTTCAGTGCCTATCGTGTCGCTTTTATAGAGCTTAGCTTCGAGATAGGTAATTCGAAGTACTTTTTCTGCCTGTTTTGTTAACGGAATATTTCCGACGGTTACAGTACCTCCCGTTCCTCTTACGGTGTCTTCAATAGTCTTCTTTAACTTGAAAAGATCGCAATCGAGATTTTTTAAGATTCGTATGGCAACTCCATCACCCAGACGGACGATGCCTAATATTAAATGTTCTGTTCCGATGTAGTCATGTCCAAGTCGCAGTGCTTCTTCTCGACTGAACTGAATTACATCTCTTACCTTACTTGAAAAATTACCCTCCATATCGGGACCTACAAAAAGATTTGGCTTTGGTTGATTGCTGAAAAATGTAACGAGTGATAACCTGTTTTAGTTCACACCCAATGCCGCTATTGACGAAAGTAGTACGGTGATTTGCGAAATGCAAACTGTTTACACCCTTCTATAAAAATAGTCAGAAAAAAGGACTTTTTAGAATAGAGGTTTTCCGGTCATTTCCGGTGGTTGGTCGAGCCCCATCATTTTTAAAAGAGTAGGAGCAACATCGGCTAGAATACCGTTTTGGAGAGGCTCATGGTGGGTATCACTCACCAATATAACAGGTACCGGCGCGGTAGTGTGTGATGTGTGGGGGCTGCCATCGGGTTGAATCATACAATCGGCATTCCCGTGATCGGCAATGATGAGAACTTCATAATGATGTTCTTTTGCAGTTTCAACAACTTTCTTGAGTTTACGGTCGATCATCTCAACCGCTTTGATGGTTGCTTCCATATCGCCGGTATGTCCAACCATGTCGGGATTGGCAAAATTGAGAATCGCCAGGTCAAATTTCTCTTTGACAAGTTCTGCACAAAGTTTTGAAGTAACTTCTTCTGCACTCATTTCAGGCTGAAGGTCGTAAGTAGCAACCTTAGGACTTGGAACCATTACGCGAATTTCTCCTTTGTTGGAGGTCTCTTCGCCGCCATTAAAGAAGTAAGTAACATGAGGATATTTTTCAGTTTCGGCAATGCGAAGCTGACTTAGCCCTTTCCCGGATACATACTCTCCGAGTGTATTCTTCAATCGGGCGGGAGGGAAGGCTACCTTTACGAAACTGTCAAATGTTTCGTCGTATGAAGTGAATGTAACATAGTGCAGATCCAGCTCTTGTGTTTCAAAAGGAATTTCCTCATCTCTGAATAACGCCTTGGTAATCTGCCGGGCTCTGTCTCCTCTGATATTATAGAATATCACAACGTCGCCTTTTTGGATACGGCTGTTCTGTTCTGTTTTTACATTATGAGGAAGAATGAATTCATCCGTTACATCATTGGAATAGCTTAGGCTAAAGGCCTCAGCTGCCTGATCAACTAACTCGCCTTTACCATGCACTAAAAGGTCGTACGCTTTTTGGGTGCGTTCCCAGCGTTTGTCACGATCCATGGCGTAGTAACGGCCAACGACTGAAGCCAATGTTCCTGTTCCAATCTCTTTGGCTTTTTGTTCAAATTCCTTCAGGTACTCGGCTCCGCCGTGTGGAGAGGTGTCGCGCCCATCGGTAAAAGCATGAACATAAGCCTGATCTATGTCATACTTTTTGGCCATTTCCATCAATGCAAAAAGATGTTCGTTGTGGCTGTGAACACCGCCGTCTGAAAACAAGCCCATGAAGTGAATCCTGCCATTGGCTTTTGCTTTATCAAAAGCTTCTGTTAAAACAGAATTCTCAAAGAAATCTCCCTCTCTGATCGATTTATTGATTCTCGAGAGTTCCTGCCAGACAATTCGTCCGGCACCGATATTTAGGTGCCCGACCTCGGAATTTCCAAACTGTCCTTCCGGTAAACCCACATCTTCGCCGCTGGCAGAGAGTTGAGCATGAGGATATTTCTTGATCAGAGAATCAAAAAAAGGAGTGTCTGCCTTGTCGATAGCGCTGACGTCGGGATTTTCTGCAATCCCGTAGCCATCCAGTACAATGAGAAGTGCCTTTTGAGTAGAGGGAGTCAAATTCTTTATAGATTATTGACGTGATTCGTCAATTTAGACTTTTTGCGAGCAGCGTTATTTTGATGAATTATTCCTTTAACAGAGACTCTGTCGATGTAACTTACTGCTTCTTTCAGGTACTTTTCTGCAGTCTCTTTGTCAGTTTCGTTCAACACTTTCTTGATATGCGTTCTCATTTTAGAACGGCGGGTGTTGTTGTGTTGTTTTCTCTTTTCGCTTTGGCGAAGTCGCTTAATTGCGGATTTATGCTGTGGCATAACAAATTGGTTATTACGGTTAAATACTCGTTATCTTAAACAGTTCCCAAAATTAAGGGATATAGATTCAATTTACAAGAACGGATTGAAACTTAGACATAAAAAATTTATTTTAACCATTCTCTGAAATGATCATTGTCATCGATGGGCCGGCGGGATCCGGTAAAAGTTCAACAGCCAAAGAAATTGCGAATCGATTAAGTATTCAATTTCTCGATTCGGGTGCCCTTTACCGGGCAATTACTTATTTATGGCTGAAGGCTGATAAACCGGATAAAGCCATATTCTTTGAAAATTTGCCAACTGTAAAATTACAGGCACAGTATAGAGATCAGACGTTTTTCGTTCAAGCTAATGGTGAAGACCTGACGCGAAAAATAAGAACGCAGGATGTTGCTGATCATGTAAGTGAAATTGCATCACACAAGGCTGCCAGAAAGTTCGTAAATGAATTCATGCGCAACCTTGTTCAGAAAGATGCATATATAGCGGACGGGAGAGATCTCGGAACCGCCGTTTTTCCGGATGCTGATCTGAAATTCTATATGGATGCTTCACTCGAAGAGCGGTCAAAAAGACGCTTTGATGAAATGAAGTCTTCAGACAGTTCTATCACGTTGAAAGATGTGAAAGAAAATCTGAGATCCAGGGATGAAAAAGATCAAAACCGGAAAAATGACCCGCTTAAAAAAGCGGACGATGCTGTGGTAATCGATACAACCGGCAAAACATTTGAAGAACAGGTTCGTGAAATGATCTCGATTATTAAAGAGAACGTGAACATAAATTAAAACTTAAACTCTAATCCCATTTCGAAAGTCGAAATGAGGCTGACTTTTAACAGGTAATTAAATGACTGAAGAAACTAAAAACGAAAACGTAAACGAAGAAATCGAAACTGCTTCTGAAGAAGTAGAAGAGGTAGAAACTGCCGAAGAGGAGACAAAAGCAGAAGAGAGTAACGGCGAAGCAAAAGAACTGCCAACATTTACCGGAGAAGTAGAAGGTAAAACATATACGCTCGATGAACTTCAAGCCGCATCCGAAGATTATTCAGATGAAGAGTTCCATGAGCTTGCAGGGATGTATGAAAATACACTCAGCGAAATTGAAGAGAAAGAGATTGTTACCGGTATCGTTGTTTCTGTTGATGAGAAATATGTGATTGTTGATATCGGATTTAAATCAGAAGGTATTGTACCTGCCAACGAATTTTCGGACAAGGTTCTTGAAAACCTGCAACCGGGCGATGAAGTAGAAGTATTTCTGGATAGAGTGGAAGACCGCGAAGGTCAGCTGATTCTCTCCCGTAAGAAAGCAGATATTCTGCAAGCTTGGGAAAACATTGAGAAAGCACACGACACCGGCGAAGTTATTGAAGGTTACATTCAGCGAAGAATTAAAGGTGGTATGGTTGTGGATGTATTCGGTATCGATGCGTTCCTTCCCGGATCACAAATTGATGTTCGTCCTGTTCGCGATTTCGATGCCTATGTTGGAAAGACCATGGAATTCCAGGTTGTAAAACTCAACATGCAGGCAGAAAACGTTGTTGTATCTCACAGAGCGCTTATTGAAAGTGATCTTGAAGATCAGCGTCAGGAAATTCTCGAAACCATCGAAGCCGGTCAGGTTCTCGAAGGTATCGTTAAAAACATTACCGACTTCGGTGTATTTATCGATCTTGGTGGCGTTGACGGTCTGTTGCACATCACTGATCTATCATGGGGACGTGTTGAGCATCCGGAAGAGATTGTGAAGTTAGACCAGCGTATGAACGTTGCAGTAATCGACTTCGACGAAGACTCTAAACGAGTTTCTCTTGGACTGAAGCAATTGCAGCCGCATCCGTGGGAAGACATTGATATCAAATATCCTGAGGGAATGCGAATTCAGGGTCGTGTGGTATCCATTGCCGATTACGGTGCATTTATTGAGCTGGAGAAAGGCGTTGAAGGTCTGATCCACATCAGTGAAATGAGCTGGACACAGCATATTAAGCATCCATCTCAGCTTGTACAGAAAGATGACATTATTGAGTGCGTTGTTCTGAACATCAACGAAGATGAGAAGAAAATTTCACTTGGTGTTAAGCAGCTCGAAAAAGATCCATGGGAAGATCTAGGAGAGAGATACCCAATCGGTTCTACCCACAAAGGTATTGTTCGAAACCTCACCAACTTTGGTGTGTTTATCGAGCTCGAGCCGGGAATCGACGGATTGGTTCACGTTTCTGACCTGAGCTGGACTGAGAATGTAGAACATCCGAACGAAGTAGTTGATAAAGGTGAGGAGCTTGAAGTTGTGATCCTTGCAATTGACTTCGACAACCGTCGGATAACACTTGGTCACAAACAAGTTGAAGATAATCCTTGGGAAAAATATGCTGAGGAGTACGGACTTGGTGCCAAAGTGGAAGGCGAAGTTTCTAAGATCACAGATAAAGGCATGTTCATTAAACTCCCATTGGGTGTTGATGCATTCTTACCGGGTGATAAATTGACTGAACCTGTTGAAGACCTGAAAGAGTCTTTTAAAGAAGGAGACAAGATTGAAGGATTTGTGGTTGAGTTTGATGAACCAAGCAAAACCATCGAAATCTCACAGGTTGAAGAGGAAGTGAAGAAATCGAAGTCTAAAGCGAAGAAACAGCCTAAGAAGAGCGAAAGCGTAGAAACCGGAACACCGACTTTAGGTGAAGTTTCCGGATTGGCTGATAAGCTGAAAGAGAAAGAAGAGAACGATAAGAACAGCTAATCTCTTTCTGACTTCAAAAATCTAAAAAGGCTCCTGAATTCATTTTCAGGAGCCTTTTTTTATATCAGTCAATATACAGTAAGTCTTACAGGGAACGATTATAATCAGCAATACAGAATACGAACAATCAACGTCGGTACCTGAACTACTTTTCCATGTAGAAGAAAATGGTATTCTCGGAGGGGTTTGAACTGCTTCGGATGCGGGTGTCATGCTCTTTATTAAAAGCATAGGCTATATTACGAATTGAGTTTAATTCTTTTTTGTCTGAGAACTTAACACGCAATGCCTCTCCACCAGGTTTGAGCTGTTCAATCGCATATTTCACCTTGTCATACTTGGATTTGCTCTTGCGAGATACACGTATCTTCGAGCGCGGAACAATTCTTACTTTCATAATCTTGATTCTAATTTTAAGAGACTAAAAAAATGTAGTTAAATGCTGAGTAAGTAATAGAAACTTTAATGTTTTCTAACGCTTACTCATATTTAAAAATTAAGTACTTGTCAGTTCTCTTAAATCTAAAGAATTGAATAAAGCTATATCTTAGATACTACAGAGACTAACATTGAACACGAACACATTGAATTATTAAAAGAATATAGAAATTTTTGACAAAGTATCTAGAAGAGTAAAAATTATTTTAGATAGATAAATATTATGGAACTTGTACTGTCATAAGAATTTTTTCAATAATATCTTCTGACGTGATCTCTTCAGCTTCTGCCTCAAAAGTAGGAATAATACGATGCCGTAGTACATCCATAGCAATGGTTCGAACATCATCCGGGGTTACATATGCACGATGTTCCATAAATGCGTGAGCCCTTGCAGCGAGATTAAGATTGATTGAGGCTCGTGGAGAAGCACCAAATTCAATCAGCTCTTTTAGGTCGGAGAGATTAAAATTCTCAGGATAGCGGGTAGCGAAAATCAGGTCAATGATATATTTCTCAACTTTTTCATCCACGTAGATATCATTAATTACTTCGCGAGCGGCTAAAATTTTCTTGGCGTTGGTTACCGGGCTTAGCTGAGGTTTATCGCCGGTTCTGGCCATTCTTCTCATAATTTCCAGCTCCTCAGTTTCGGTAGGGTACCCAATTTTAAGTTTTAGCATAAACCGATCAACCTGAGCTTCGGGCAGGGTGTAGGTTCCTTCCTGTTCTACCGGGTTTTGTGTTGCGAGAACCAGAAAAGGTTTGTCGAGTGGAAATGTGCTTTCGCTGATGGTTACCTGCTTCTCCTGCATCGCTTCCAGCAGGGCACTTTGGACTTTGGCAGGGGATCGATTGATCTCGTCAGCCAAAACGATATTGGCAAAAATAGGTCCTTTTTTAACGTTAAATTCAGACTCCTTCTGATTATAGATTAAAGTTCCAATAAGGTCGGCCGGAAGCAGGTCCGGGGTAAATTGAATTCGTTGAAACTTGGTATCAATTACCTGGGCTAGCGAAGATACCGTTAGCGTTTTGGCCAGACCCGGAACACCTTCAAGCAGTACATGGCCATCGGCAAGCAGGCCGATCAAAAGGCGGTCTATCATATATTTTTGGCCTACGATAACTTTTTCCAGTTCTGAATAAATATCATCAATAAATGCACTGTGGAATTCAATTTTTTCGCCAAGTGCCTGCATATCAACTTCTATACTCATTTTAAAATCTGATTAAAATATTGATGTTCTATTTGGTATCTTTGGTGCTTCCAAACGGCCTGTAATGAACGAATAAATAGAATTAGCTGCAAAATCATTCAATACTGCTTACAGGTGCATGATAAAAATATCATTTTAAATTTAAATAAGAACTGATAACAGATGGATTTATTACAGGCTATCTTTTTAGGCCTTCTCCAGGGGATTACTGAATTTTTACCGGTAAGTAGTTCGGGGCATCTTGCACTGGCGCGTGCTTTTTTTGGGAATGATATCATACCGGGTATTACTTTCGAAATCGTTGTACACTTTGGATCTTTTTGCAGTATAGCGGTCTACTACAGAAGGAAACTGATAGCAATGATCGCTGATATTCTGAAAAGTTTTTCTCCCACCGGTATTCGGGAAAAACGATTTATCACAGACTACCACACGCGATTAGCTTATGTGATTCTTTTAAGTATGATACCCGCCATGCTCGTTGGTTTCACAATGAAAGATGCAATTGAGGGCTTATTTCTAAATCCGTTTGTTGTATCCATCATGCTGATGGTAACCGGCTCACTTCTATTTTCTACAAAATTTGCCGGTCGTCCGGAGAATGATGTCAATGCAACGAAAGGATTTTTGATGGGAATTGCTCAGGCATGCGCTATTATACCCGGTATCAGCCGATCGGGATCCACAATCTCAGTGGGACTTTTTACAGGAATTAGCAGGGCAAATGTCGCAAATTTCTCATTTTTGATGGTGCTGCCTGTGCTTGCCGGCGCCATGCTCTTAGAGGTTTTAGAGATTATGGAAAATGGGATTGAAATTGCAGCTGTCACCTTTTTAGCAGCAGGATTCCTGACTTCATTTATATCCGGATATTTTGCACTGAAATACTTAATTATTTTACTTAAAAAGGAAAAATTCCACTATTTTGCGTACTACTGTTGGGCTGTTGGACTCTTCGGGATAATATTCTTTTTCTAAATCGTAAAAGTGATGTAATACGGTTGATGCCATTTTTAAATTTGGCTACCTTTACAACCGTAAAAAGAAAAGCACAGAATGGAAACATATTTATTTGTACTATTTGCTGTTATAGCTATTGCCTCCGCATTGGGGATGATATTGAATAAAAGCACCGTTAACAGCGCATTGATGCTGGTCATTAATTTGGTGACTCTTTCCGGTATTTATCTTCTCTTAAACGCTCAGTTTTTAGCGTTGATTCAAATCTTAGTTTACGCCGGCGCCATAATGGTGCTCTTCCTTTTTGTTATCATGTTGTTGAATGTGGACGATGAGGAGAGTCTATTTGCTAAATTCAGGGTTAAATACTTTATCGCATTTCTACTGGGCAGTGTGATTTTTGCCCAAATTCTTTACAGTATTGGCGGTGCTGCTGAATTATTGCCGGAAATTTCATCTGATATGCTCGAAGCGGGTACAGTTGAAGCATTAGGTGATGTACTTTACACCGATTTTCTATTCACATTTGAAATGACCGCTATACTTTTGACAGCGGCTGTGGTGGGTGCGTTGATGCTTGCACAATTTCAAGTAAAAAAAGATGAGGATTCTGAATAATGGTAGGGATTGATTGGTATCTGGCACTCAGTGCTATCCTGTTTACAATTGGAGCAATCGGAGTTTTAATTCGAAGAAATGCAATTGTAGTATTTATGTGCGTCGAGTTGATGCTCAATGCCGTGAATTTATCGCTTATTTCATTCAGCGCCTTTCACGGGGATGTTACCGGGCAAATACTGGTATTCTTTTCTCTCTCAGTGGCAGCTGCGGAAGCTGTTGTTGGTTTGGCTATTATCATCTCAATATTCAGAAATAACTTATCTGTAGATATTACAAAGGTCAATCTGTTACGCTGGTAATATCTATATTTAATAAGATTTTGGAACACAATTTTAAAGCCTTCCTAAGTATGGAGGGCTTTTTTATTATTTACCCTTCTCTTCAACAGTCGATATTTCATTATTCCATTCATTCCTTCCTTGAACGGATATAGAGTCTATCTGTAGCAATTAGTGATTCTTGCATTTTAACTCGTCAATTTTCGTCCTTTTGCCTTCGGATAGATTTTTTAAAAAAAATCTGAATGTTGATTAGGGGAACACCCTGCCTTCATCTGTACTACCAACAGAACAACAACCCCATAATCAAAATATTCAAGACATGAAGAATTCAATATTTAAACTAATTAGTATGATTCTGGTCATCGGCGTGATTGCTGTTGGCTGTGATTTAACAGAATCATCTGTTGACGGTCAATCCGACGTTCAGGTTCAAATGAAAGTTAATGCCGGACCGGTTACTAAAGCGATGGTTACCAGCAACAATGAGCACACAAATACCCTGGAAATTCAGGAAGTGAAACTCTTCATCGAAGAGATGGAGCTTGAAAGTATCAATGACGATTCATCTGACTTTGAGATTGAATATTTCATCGCAGACCTTCCTTTAGATGGTTCTCCGCTGGTTATTACCAAGAAACAGATTCCAGCAGGACTGTACGACGAGTTTGAGCTCGAAATCGAAAAGCCAGACGATGATGATGTAGAAGTCAATGATCCCGATTTCCGTGATGAAACCGGAAGGTACTCACTGGTTATAAAAGGTCTCTTTAACGGAGAAGAATTTACATTCAGAAGTAGTGAAGATTTTGAATTAGAAATGGACCTGAATCCACCACTTGAAGTCACAGAATCTGAAAGCTCAACATTGGTTGTTTCAGTAGACGTAGACTCATGGTTCAAAGACAGCAATGGGGAGTATTTGGATCCTAAAGACTACTTCAACTCGGAAAGAATCAACGAAAACATTGAAAACTCATTCGAAGGGTTTGAAGACGATGATGATGACGACGATGATGACGATGACGACGACTAATTTTTCTTAAAAATATCCCTATACCCCATAAGCCCTGCTGTTGACCGCGCAGGGCTTTTCTTTTTTCTGTTACTGGGGCCGCTTGTCCACTTCTTTTCCCTTACACTTAAAGAATGTACTAAGCCATATAATAATACTTTGACTACAATCTGATCTTATATCCGGATTAATAAATACGTTTACCACCAAAAGAGTTTATTTGTTAAACCATTGCAGGAAGCTATTTCTACACTTTTTTCCTGAAGTGAATAATTTTCATGCCCTGGACCATTGGGCAGATTATTAAAAAACAGAATAATGATTAGGGGATACTCCCGCCTTCATCTGTACTACCAGTAGAACAACACCCCCATAATCAAATACCCAAGTCATGAAGAATTCAATTTTTAAACTTTTTAATGTGATTCTGGTCATAGGCGTTCTGGCTGTTGGCTGTGATTTAACCGAATCAACTGTTGATGAACCGTCAGACGTTCAGGTACAGATGAAGGTCAACGCCGGTCCGGTTGCCAAAGCGATGCTTACTAGCAACAACGAACATACTAATACACTGGAAATCCAGGAAGTGAAGATGTTTATCGAAAAGATGGAGCTCGAAAGTATTACTGATGATTCATCGGACTTTGAGATCGAAAATTTCATCGCTGATCTTCCTTTAGACGGTTCACCATTGGTTATTACCGAGAAACAGATTCCTGCAGGACTCTATGATGAGTTTGAACTCGAAATGGAAAAGCCTGATGACGATGATGTACAAGTAAAAGATCCCGATTTCCGTGATGAAACAGGTAGTTACTCCTTGGTTGTAAAAGGCCTCTTTAACGGAGAAGAGTTTACTTTCAGAAGCGCCGAGGATTTTGAAATTGAAATGGATCTGAATCCTCCTCTTGAAGTAACAGAAACGGAGAGTTCAACATTGGTAATATCAATTGATGTAGACAGCTGGTTTACCGGTTCTAATGGTGAAAAACTGGATCCTAAAGATTTCAAAAATACTGAGATGATTAATGATAATATAGAAAACTCGTTCGATGGGTTTGAAGATGATTATGACGATGATTCCGAAGAGTACGAATTTGAAGGCTATGTTGAGTCGGTAGATCTCACTGAGCAGACTTTCACCCTAACCAACGGAATGACGCTGCATGTGAACAGCGAGACCAGGTTTGATGATGACCTGAAATCTCTCGATGAACTTGAGTATGCTATTAGCGAGGGATACACCGTGGAAGCTGACGGAGAGTACTACGTCGACAGTTCCGGAAGAAATGTGGTTGTTGAAGTGGACCTAGAAATCGAAGATGAAGACGACTTCGAGGATTACGATTTTGAAGGCTACGTTGAGTCAGTGGATCTCACTGAGCAGACTTTTACCCTAACCAACGGAATGACGCTGCATGTGAATAGCGAGACCAGGTTTGATGATGACCTGAAATCTCTCGATGAACTTGAGCATGCTATCAGCGAGGGATACACCGTGGAAGCTGACGGAGAGTACTACGTCGACAGTTCCGGAAGAGATGTGGTTGTTGAAGTGGACCTGGAAATCGAAGATGAAGACGACTTCGAGGATTACGATTTTGAAGGCTACGTTGAGTCAGTGGATCTCACTGAGCAGACTTTCACCCTAACCAACGGAATGACGCTGCATGTGAACAGCGAGACCAGGTTTGAAGATGACCTGAAATCTCTCGATGAACTTGAGCATGCTATCAGCGAGGGATACACCGTGGAAGCTGACGGAGAGTACTACGTCGACAGTTCCGGAAGAGATGTGGTTATTGAAGTGGATCTAGAGATTGAAAACGGTGACGATGACTAAGTTTTCTTAAAAAATTCCCTATATACCCCATGGGCCCTGTTGCTGACGCACAGGGCTTTTATTTTATCGTTCCACTATTAGTCTGCTACTCTCAATTACAAGGATGGAATAATTTTACAATACAAGTTATTTATCTGTAGCTCATTCAAAGACTATTTCACCCCCCGTGGTTTCGTCCCAGAGTCATGTGACACGAGGTACGGTGTAGTACTTTTTTAGAACGAGTACTTCACCGAAAAAGAAGGGTGGAAGCCGAGGTCTAAAACATCAACAGGTACAGGGGTTAGTCTTGGGATTGACCTCGTCTCGTCAAAAGAGAACGCATAGTTTCTGTACCATACATTTTCCTGATCCAATACATTGAAAATCGAAAACGTAGCTTCAAGGCTGTTCTGGTTTCTGAACTGATGGGAGAAGCTCAACGTTGCATCAAGTCGCCGGTAGGCATCCAGGCGTTCCACAGGATCGGTCTGGAAAATATTTAACCTGTTTGGCGCTCCGCTCATCATCAGCCAGGAGAGATAGAAATCAATTCCCTTTCCAATATTTGTTTCCAGGATAGCATTGTAACTGTGCCGGCGATCCCAATCCGCATAAAATTCCTCGCCGTTCAGTAAAAAAGGGTTGCTAAAGGTCATTTCAGACAGCGTGTAGGTTTGGGATATGACAAAGCGCCCAAAGTAGTTGCGAAGGAGTATTTCGATACCTGAAGCAGTGCCGCTATTTTGATAAAACCATGGAGTGCCGGAAAAAGTATTAGCCAGAGACTGAGTATTTAATTCGTGGCTTCTGAGATTTTTATACTCTTTCTGATAGGCTTCTATTTGAAGTAAAAAATGGTTTGAAGGTAAAATCTGAAGTCCTATGGTGAACTGTTCTGCTTCTGCTGGTTTTTGATTTTCCGGAGTCAGAATCCAGACGTCTGAAGTGGCGCTGTTCTCGATTGTGATTCGATGCAGAAATTGTTGATTTATTGAATACCCACCCTTAATCCTTAGCCCGTTCAATGGTTTTATCACAACTTCTCCACGGGGAGAGAAGTAGAATTCACTGTTGAGGGTGTAGTAGGTTGAGCGAAGTCCTGCATGGATTTCCAGAAAACCGAGGGGTTCCCACTTGTTTTGAAGATAAGCCTGCACCATGTGTGAACCTACATTTTGAAAATAGGACGGGCGATCAAAAGAAAATTCGCTGTACTCACTCAGGTAATATTTCCACCCGGCTCCACCGGTCGCTGAGAAATTGGTTGTGTTGAATTCCAGCTCCTGATTGAATTTGAATTCATTCATTGCGCTTCTGTTTCGAAAGGGGTAGGTGAAGACAGAAACATTTTCAGATTCATCCGTTGAGTTTAAACGGGCGTAGACGAAATCCTCTTTTTCAAAATCGGTACGGTAGGAGCTGAATCCGGCCTGCGTAGAGCTGTAATATCTGTTTCTGAGCTCCTTCTCAAACTGAACGCTGAATGAAAGATTTCCCCATTCATTTGTGGTTTCAACCGGTTGAAAAGTAAATTCGCTACCCGATTCGGCCGTTCTGGTCCTGCGATCCGCCAGTTGATTGGTATAGTCGCCCCCAAAATAGCCACTGAAAATCCAGCGTGAAGCATCTTTGTTTTCAACATAAATTTTAGTGTGAAGATCAGCAAAAAATGCATCAGACTGACCGGGAACCAGGACCAGATCCGTAAAATCCTGAAAATTGCCGGTAACCCTTCGAGGTCGATTAATATCGAGACCCCATTGGATCATTTTAGAATTATTGAACCAGTTGAGTTGATCGATCAGAGAAACGCGACCGGAAAGAAGCCAGCTGCTTCTTTTGCCCAAAGGGCCTTCAAAAGTTCCATTTAAACTTGTATTACTCAACCCTACATTCCCATTGAATTCATTCATGGAGCCTGTACGTGTAATCAGATTGAGTGCACCACCGGTAGGGGAGTCCATCTGTGCAGGAGCTACACCGTAGTAGTAACCGGAATTCTGAATTGCATCCGGATTGAAACTATCCAAGAGACCAAAGAGATGACTTTGATTAAAAATACTGAGCCCATCGAGTTGCACCATAAATCCATCGGGAGTGCTTCCGCGTACATTGATTCCATTGTTGAAAGCTGTACCGGCAGATACGGATGGATGAGACTGCAGCGCCCGAATTGAGTTAGCCTCTCCCATGGGACTGAATCGGGCAGCATCCATCAGTCTGCTTGTTAGGGAATCGGAAGGATTGTAGCTCATCGAACCTGAAATGATAATCTCGTTACCCCGAACCGGTTCCGGTTCCAGGCGTATTGATAAATCACGTATTTGATTGGAAGCAGAAATATCCAGCTCAACTGTTTTCTGTTGATAACCGATATAGGAAAATGTCAACTGAACCGATTCAGTAGCCAGTTGTCGAGTTATGGAAAACCTCCCGGATGCGTTTGTAGCGGCACCTTTTCGATCGCCGGATTCATCCCAAGTGAGCGTGGCAAAGGGTAATCGTTCTCCTGTATTATGATCGAGAACTTGTCCTGAAATCAACACATTCAAGGTGCGGTTTCTGTCAAAATTATCCCGTTGGGTAATTAAAACCTGTTTTCTGTCATGGTCCGTCAGCAAGGAGATTTCAGTCCGGGCCAGTGCACTATTCAGGTCTTCAAATATTGATTCTACATCAGACTCGAGCGTAACCGTCACATCAGCAATGAGAGATTCCCGGTATAGAAAAAAGTATCCGGTTTCATTCTGCACGGTCTGGATAACCTTTTTTAGGGGAGTGTTTGAAAAAGAAAAATCGGAAGCTTTTGCAAACTCCGATTGTATCATGAGTAGGAATACAGCTATAAAGAAGCATCTACCAACTGAGTTCATATTTTCCCAAACCCCTATTAAAAATTACTGTAGTTGAAACTGATACCGATCTTCATCAATCTGAACGAATTCACCACCAAGCACAACTTCTAAATCCTGCAAACTCTGCTCGCGATCTTCGAGTGTGATAGAACCACCCAGAACTTCAGATCGAGTAGATTCTTCCATCTCAATTTCAATTCCAAAGTGAAATTCAAGTTCATCTGTTATTGATCCGGCACTTCGATCACTGAACATAAGCCTGCTCTGAGTCCACGAAGTGACTAAGGATTCTTCGAAACTGAAAGTTTCATAGAGTTGCAGATCGCGGATGGTTGCTCCTTCTCCGCTGGTTAATGTTACGGATTGATCCTGATCCGGTGTCTCAAATGAAACGCGGCCCTCTATAAGATAAACGTTTGTTTCGCTGTTTCTTTCACTCAAGTTGAATGTAGTACCCAAAACCCGAATCCGGCCCTCAGTCGTTTCAACAAGAAACTCACGCTCCGGATTATGAGTCACCTCAAATAAACCTTCTCCGGAAAGTGAATAGCTCATATGCTCTTCAGATTCTGAGTTCAGATACAGTTGGGAATTTGGTCGCAGTGTTACAATTGAACCATCCTTCAATTCTACAGGTGTGATAGTTGTACCTGCATCGGCGATAAGGGTGGACTCAACCTGAGTGTTTTGACGTAATAAAAAGATCGAAGTAAACATGATCAAAACAGCTGCAGCCGCCGCCCAGATCCACTTGCTTCGGGAGAGTGAATATATGTTGGCACTTCCTGAGGAAGTTTGATCCTTCTCCGTCTGATTGATTTGGTCAAAAATGGATGCTTTTACATCATCTTTTCCTTTTACAGCAATCTCTTCTGACTTTCCGTATTGATAGATTTTTGCTTCGTGCAGAAATTTAAAGAGCGGATCATCGATTTGAGCACTATCGAGTTCTCCGTTCAAAACTTTGCCGTAAGCCTTGCTTAGCAGAAGGTCCTGATCATTTTCCGATATGTTTGAATGGTTTGTCATCAATTTTATTAATCTTCTTCAGAGTCAGAATCTTCTTCAAATTTTATGCTGTAAACAATCCAGATTGCTTCGGCTGAATTGTAGTAGTAATCGCCATCCGCTTCCACAGAAATACCGGCATCCAGTGCAGCTGCTACTTCCTCGAGGGAATTGAAGTCGTCCTGTTCTATAATAGTCTCTTCCGTGATAAGAATTTGTTGACCATTGATCAAGGTGATGACTTGATTATCGATATCCACGGATTGAACCAGTTCTTCGAATTCATCCATTTCGAGTTCAAAATCCACTTCAGTTAAAATAAAGCGTTCGGTTTCCGGATCGACGTAAAAATCACCTTCTGCATATACCGGCAGATTTAGATTTAATGCTTCAATTACATCCTCCAGTGAGTTGAAATCGTCATCAAACTCAAGATCAGTTTTTGCATTGAGGTAGAAAATTTCTCCGGTACTCAACGTCAGAGAGCTATCGGCCAAGTTGAGGTTTTCTACAAACTCTTCGAATTCATTTCCTTCATTTTCGAATTCAACTTCACCGGCAATCCAAAGATTTACGTTTTCATCCGGTTTATAATACTCACCTTCTGCTTCAATACGGACTCCGCTCTCCATTGCAGAGACCACCTCATCAAGCGATTGAAAATCACTGTCATCATCAATTTCAGTTTCACTGTTGATCTGAATTTTCTGACCATTCGAAATTGTAAATATATTTTGCTGCAGATCTACCTCCACAATGCGTCCCTCGAACTCATCGTCATCAAACACTTCACCGCTTTCCAATCGAATTCTGTAGGTTTCAAAAACGTCCCTGAACTTGAGCAGTGCTGTACCGTCTCCGTTAAATTCAAGTGTACCGTTCACAATTTTCGCCTCTGTGTCGCTTCCGGTTTGATTGGACCGAATGGTCGATTCGTAGCTCAGCGCTCCTGTAACTCCTTTTCGAAAACTTCGGATCTGCTCTACAGTCTCTTTGTTAATCTTAACATCCAAAAAATTCAGGTCAACCAGGTACTCGCGCTGAATCTGCCCGGTTGCATCATTCCGGATAAACAGGCCTTCACCGGTGTGTGATCCATCTAACGAGAGAAGCGGAGATTGATCGGATAGTCCGTCCAGAATAAGCCGGTCTGTGCGGTTAAAGGTAGAAGATTTGGATACAGTTTCAATCTCTCCGGTTCGCTGACCTTCAAATTCAAGCGACTCAATCAAATGACTGTTTTGATTTGGGGATTCAATAAAATTTCCATCGCTGTCGCGAAAAATATATTTCAGGTCATATTGAGTCGGGATACCGGTCATTGCATCAGTTCGGCCGAATTGTACCTGATGAGCTCCCTGTGCTGAGATGTACTCGTAAGAATAGTCGTTAAGATTGCGGAAGCTACCGGTAGCCAACACAGAATTACCTGTAGCCAATCCGTTACTTGTAGGGATGGCAAATGCTTCGGTAAAACTGGACAGGAGACCACTGTCATTTTCAGAAACAGATTCGCCAATAATTTGTCCGGTTACGCGCAGCTCTTCGTCAGTTAAAATGGATCGGTTACTTTCAAAACTGTCGATGGTACACGAAGAGAGCGTGAAAACAAATAGGGCAAATAGAGTAAGAAGAATATGGGTTGAAAAATGTTTCATTTTGATAGTGTATTACGTTGTTCAACTATAATACAGATGAACCGGGGTGTTTCCCCTAATCATTTTTTCAAAAGATTGAATGTTTTTAGAAGGTCTTTACCATAAATTTCCGTGATGCCATGGCGCAGATCTTTAAATGCGAGTGCCATATGGTTTTCTATCGTTTTAGGACTGACATCCATGGCATCGGCTGCTTCCTTATAAGTGAACTCTTTCATAAAACAGAGTTCAAAAACCATTCCTCTCTTTTCCGGCATTGATGAGATAATCTTTCGAACAATTCGTAAAAGTTCTTTGTGATCGAGCGACTCTTCCGTGCTTTTTGCTGTTGAATGTTCTTCAGGTACCTCTTGCTCTTTAAATTTAGACTGATACTCGATGTGATTCAACATTCGGCTGTATGCGATTGTAAAGAGATAGGATCGCAAAGATTTGGTTTCATCGATACTGCCGCGCTTTTCCCAAATCATAATAAAAGCCCGTTGAACCAGATCCCGTGCCTCATCATGGTTCATGTTTCGGCTGACCAGAAATCGGTACAAGCTATCGTAATGACGATTAAAAAAGGTTTCAAACGCAGCCCGATCTCCATTACGGATAGCTATGGATAACTCAATATCATCCATATCACTCTCTTTAGAAAGAGCGAGGATTAAGAGTATGAGGTCTATGCCGGGTAGTATTGCCATTTAACGATTATTTTGATTAACCGAAGATGTAGAGTAATCATTCTAAGGTTGACAGAAAAGAGTGGAATTTTACTCAAATGATTGATCAAAAGTAAGCTGATCTTTTTCGTTTTCATTAGTTAGAAGTGTATTTTCAACACTCACGAAATTTTTTAGGAGGAGAAAAAAGTCGGCAAGTCGAATCTTGATGGTTATTCAATCCTCCGGTCAATAAAAACAGATATTACATTGAGCGATAAAAAGATCATTTTTTCGATGGTTGGGGTCAGCAAAGTTTACAAACCCAACAAAACAGTTCTGAAAGACATCTATCTTTCCTTTTTTTACGGTGCTAAAATTGGAGTTTTAGGACTCAACGGTGCGGGGAAAAGTACACTGCTCAGAATCATTGCCGGAGAGGATGAAAATTACATCGGCGATATTTCTCGTCAGAAAGGAATTACCTTTGGTTATCTGCCGCAGGAACCCCAACTGGATCCTGATAAAACTGTGAAGGAGATTGTTCAGGAGGGTGTTCAGGAGACGATGGATCTGGTCAAAGAGTATGAAGCGGTGAATGAGGGGTTCAGCGATCCGGATGCAGATTTTGAGGCTCTTATTGAGAAGCAGACCAAACTTCAGGAAAAGATTGATCGAATCGGCGCCTGGGATATTGATTCCAAACTGGAGCAGGCGATGGATGCTCTGCGGACACCTCCGGGTGACGCTAAAATCGGCGTTCTATCCGGTGGCGAAAAACGCCGTGTTGCACTATGCCGTCTGCTGCTGAAAAAGCCTGACGTTCTGTTATTAGATGAGCCGACCAATCATCTGGACGCAGAGTCTGTAGGCTGGTTGGAGCAGCACCTGGCCCGCTATGAAGGAACCGTTATTGCTGTAACGCACGATCGTTATTTTCTGGATAATGTTGCCGGCTGGATTCTGGAGCTGGATCGTGGTGAGGGTATTCCGTTTGAAGGGAACTACTCATCATGGCTGGAGCAAAAGAAGAATCGCCTGCAGCAGGAGGAGAAAGAGGAGTCGAAACGGCAGAAAACACTTCAGCAGGAACTGGATTGGATTCGTCAAAATCCAAAAGGCCGACGCAAGAAGAGTAAGGCGCGGATTAATTCGTACGAAAAACTGCTGTCTGAAGAGCATCAGAAACGCCGGGAAGATATGGAGATTTATATTCCGGCCGGCCCTCGTTTGGGTGATCAGGTGATTGTGGCAGAACATGTATCAAAAGGATTTGGAGATCGCCTTCTGATGGAAGATATGAACTTTGATCTACCACCCGGCGGTATTGTGGGAGTGATTGGTCCGAACGGTGCGGGTAAAACCACCCTGTTTAAAATGATCACCGGAGAGGAGGAACCGGATAAGGGTACCTTTATTACCGGAGATACAGTAGAGCTGGGATATGTGGATCAGAAGCGACCATTGGATCCCAACAAAACCATTTGGGAAGAGATATCCGGAGGTCATGATTTGATCAAGCTGGGAAGCCGTGAAATGAATTCTCGTGCATACGTAGCACGATTCAACTTTAGCGGCAGTGATCAACAGAAGAAAGTGAGTGAAATTTCAGGTGGTGAACGCAATCGGGTACATCTTGCCAAAATGCTGAAGGAGGGAGCTAACGTGCTGCTTTTGGATGAGCCGACCAACGATCTGGATGTGAATACACTTCGTGCGCTTGAGGAAGCACTTCTGGAGTTTGCAGGTTGTGTAGTGGTAATTTCGCATGATCGCTGGTTCCTGGACCGTGTGGCAACGCACATTCTTGCGTTTGAAGGAAACAGCCAGGTGTACTGGTTTGAAGGGAATTATGAGGAGTATGAGGAGAATCGGCGTCAACGCCTTGGAATATCTGAAGACCAGCCACATAGAATTCAGTACAAAAAACTGATGCGCGATTGATCTGAATATGCCACCCAAGCACATCATTCAACTCGATGATATTGAAATTGAAGTCACACGAAAGCGTGTGAAAAATCTCAATATTCGTATCTATCCGTCTGCCGGAAGGGTAGCCATGTCTATACCTAAGAGAACAGATCTTTCGGTAGCAGAAGATTTTGCGCGGAAGAAGTTTTCATGGATCAAAAAGCATCTGCACAAGAGAGCGATTCAAAAGGCAAAAAAAACAAGGAGTCTTTCTTATCGGGATGGTGAAATCCACCCGGTTTGGGGGCAGGAGATGGTTCTTACCGTGAATGAGGTAAATGGCCCGCCCAATGTTGAATGCAGAGATGATACGCTAAGTTTGATGGTGCGGCCGGAGAGTTCATCCGAAAAACGAGAGTCTGTTTTAATTGAGTGGTATCGCACAGAACTGAAGCGTGAGATTCCAAAACTGATTGAGAAGTGGGAAGGACCCATGGGAGTGGACGTTCGGGAGTTTGGGGTGAAGCGGATGAAAACCCGTTGGGGAACTTGTAATACAAAAGCTCGGCGTATCTGGCTCAGTTTGGAGCTGGCAAAGAAAAATCCAAAATGTCTGGAATATGTAGTGGTTCATGAAATGGTACACCTGCATGAAAGGCTTCATAATAAAAGGTTCTACAGGTTGATGGATCAGTTTTTACCTGATTGGCGAGAGCGTGATCTGTTGCTGAAGGGTAAGAGGAAAACCTGCTAAAATCATTATGACCAAAAAAAAGAGGATTTTGGGTGTCCGCCAAAATCCTCTGTTGGTGTGTTGAGAAACGCTGCTCACACGTTTCTCAAATGCTCTCTAACTTTATCTCTGGTTAATCTGCTCTTAGAATGTTTTAGATTGCTCTATGTATATGGAACAAATAACTGCGATTCCTTACAATGGTTTTTTAATTTATTTGTTTGAGCTAAAAATAAATAATAGAGTTCTCTAACTTCAGATAAAATAGTCGGATAAGGATTTGAGAAAATTAATTTTTTATCTGTATAGAGGGCTAAAACGGAAATAAAAAGACCTGTAGGCCTTTTTATTCAGAGGTTTATGTTCGCGGGTGTGCGTAGTTGGGATTGAACGCACCTCTGAATTTTTCGGATTCTGTCTCCTCTCGTTGATGAGATGTCATAGAACATCCCCTATTGAGAGGGGAAATGTAAAGGTGAGAATCCGTCAGCATGGCTCACTGTGCGAGGGGTGTGTACATTGATTGTAAAATTATTGCAATTCCGGTATAACATTTTTTGGTGTGCTGAATTTGGAGTGAATCGAAACGTTGAGGTTAGAATTTAACCTGGAGTTAACACACCTCTGAAGTACCGCTGGACGATTGTACTTCTGTCTCCTCTTCAGAGGAGATTTCCATTTTCACTCCTCGATAAATTATTTGGCAGGCTTCGAGGAGTGGTCTATTTTCTTAAACTACTGTTTATCCCGTTTAGGATTTACACTTAAGACGGCAGTGTTAACATGGCGGACCAGATTAGCCGTGGTACTTCCCATCATCAGATAGTTAATTCCGGTGCGACCGACGGTTGCCATTACGATGAGATTATAGTTGTTCTCCTTTACATGGTTGAATATTGCTTCGTGAGGAGAGTCCTGAGAAACGATCACCGTGGAGTTGACTTTTCCTTTCAGTGAGTGGAAATGTTCTTTTTCTAACACTTTGATTCGCTTCTCGCGTAAGTTTGAAAGTGAAATACTTCCCTCTTCCTCATCATCAAGCTGGTCGAAGCTTATAACATGAACGAGGTCGAGGTCTGCTCCGGCTTTTTCGGCAACTATTTTTGCATAAGGATATGCACTGGCAGCATTTTCGGAAAAATCGGTGGTAACCAGAATTTTCTTAAAGTCATCTACGTCTGATTCATCTTCAACAATCAAAACCGGAGTGTGTGCGAGTCGTAGAACTTTTTCGGCAACGGAACCCAATAGAAAGCGAGTAAATCCCGTTCGACCGTGCGTACTCATCACAATGTAGTCGTACTCTTCAGAAACATCGATGATGCTCTGAGCAGGATTTCCCATCATGATGATCGGTTTCTCAAGACGTTTCTTGTCAACTTTTTCTTCAGCCAGCTGGCTTAGGCGATCTGAAAGGGCATCTTCTATTTGGTCAAAATCCTGATACATTTGTGAGCTCATACCCAAAGCATACGGCTCATCCATTTCGGAAATGGGAATATGGGAGTGGAATGGCGTAATCGTTCCATCCATTAATTTTGCAAATCTGTTGGCTACATCCAGTGCCTTTTCACTCAGTTCGGAAAAATCGGTAGGGACAAGTATTTTCATGACTCTGATGGATTTAGTTTGTTTACTATTAAGTTCAATAAAAAAGATGAAATTACAAAGGGGAGTAACGGGCGAGAAGCTGGTTGGAATGTAGCTTGTGAAGCAAAGATAAATTTTTGAGGGGAACAACCGCGACACACCTCTGAAATGTTCAATTCAAAAGTGCTTTTCGTATCCCAATAAAAATTAAAATACCGACAGAGTACCAGATGAAAAACGGGAGAATCCACCCGATGAGTCCAACCGACAGGAAGATGGCAATGATCATTAACTGAAAGCCGAGACCGTAAAGGGAGAGAAGAGTCATAAACCATTTTGGGAAAGTATCACTCTCCGATGCATTTCGATCCAGAAAATAGATAATTCGATCAAAGAGTGTGTAGAATAGTAGATAGGTATTAAAAAGAAGATTAACCGACCACTGTTTTTCTCCGGGCAGTGCTTTTGGGGTGTCGGTTTCAAAAATACGGCTGGTTTTATCCCCATGAGCCGATTTTTGTCTGAGTATGACGTAATAGTAGTTGTAGAGTGTTCCCTGAAGCTGGATCGATGCAAAGGCGAACAGCATCAGCCAAAGGGGTTGGCCGGTGACCTGCTGAATGGTAAAAAGAATGATAAAATTGAGAATGATATCGAACACCGAATCGAGATATCGTCCGGTGTAGGAGGGAGTTCTTTTCATCCGTGCAAGTTCACCATCCGCAGCATCGAGAATAGATTTGAGGATCAGAAATAGTCCCGCGGGGGCATAATATCCTTTGATAATCAGCCAAGAAGCAGTTAAGCCGCTGATGCCAAACATCAACGTTACATGAACCGGAGTTATTGAGGTGTTCGAAAAGGTCTGTGCGATCTTGATAGCAATCGGACGACCATAATCGGAAAGATCAATAAATTTCTCTTCAGCAGAGAGTTTCGACATAACGGCTTTTTCTATATCTATTGGTTACCGTGATAAATTAAGTACTCTGCAAAGATAATAACACCCAATAACGTTCGATTTTTCACTAATTGTTTTGGACAGATTTGATATCACTCATGATTGAACTGTAGTACCTTTCTTCAAAAAACTGCATTTTCGGACAGACATATTTTACGATTAATAATTCAGAACATGACATAAAAAAACCTTTACCCGGTCGATCCGAACTTAAAAAAGTGCAAACCACACGGATAAAGGTTTTCTTTGCCAAAATACAGATCAAATCAAGATTCGACCTCTTTTACTTTTTTATCCAGCTTTTTGAGCAGACGCTTCACATCTTTGTCATGCCCCAGCTCTTTCAATTTGAAAAGAACAATGGCCAATGCGAAAAATGTTTGTGGCCATAAACCTATAAAGATACCGCTGCGCTCGGCGTGTGCGTTTTCTTCAGCGTCTTCACTTTTTTCTGTGTACCAAGCTGCTACGCTTGCTGCGATTGATGTAATTCCAAGTCCTGTAGAGATATAAGCTAATTTGTCTAACATGGTCTGCCCTAAATTTTAAATGTTTGTTATTTATGACGTTCACCTAAAGTAACGAAGCAGATCTTGTTACCGTTCGAACTAATTAGCTGCTGATCATTACAAATGTTACAGGATAAGGGTGGACTAGAGAAATTTAAAAAGCGAATTGTTCGCAGGTGTGATTTCCAGGGTGATATGCCTCTTTGATTCATCTACTACATTCTCATTAATCACGCTTCCTTTTAGGATAATGGTAGAGTCTGTGGGGATCTCTTCAATGTTTAACTCAAAATCCGGGTGTTCAGGGGCATATGACTTGAGGTCGTTCAATGCTATAGATTGATCATTATTCATGAAAAATGATCCATTTCCGCCACCGGCTTCTTCAGGCAGAATCCACGATTCGGTGGCATCAAAAGCAACGTGTGACATGTAAGATCGAAGCCGGTCCAAAGTACGGCTGGCTTCCATGCTTTGAATATTACTGCGCTCTACAGAATTGGAAGCAATTTGATTGATGCCGAAAATGGTTGGTAGAATAATACCAAAACATAAAATGACAGTGCCGATGTACCAGGAAAGTGGATACTTTTGATTATCGGTGTTGGCTTTCAAAATCCCTCTCAGGAAAAACCAGGGAGCCAGAATAAACAGCACTACCATTCCGATAAGAATTACCGATGCAGACCTAAAGAATTCATAAAATGAAATTTGATCCCCGCCAAACCAATTGATGGATTCAAGGGTAATGAATTTCAGTATTTCAGCACCGGGAAGTGCAGTAGACATTAACAGAGAAAAAATCCATAAATTGTAAATGGAAAAATTGAAAACGGAGGTTAAAAGGTACACCAGAAGAAATAGAATCAGAATTATTAACCCTATATTGATCCAGGGAGTGTAATATTTAATTTTGGCGTTCATAAACAACTCCGTCTTTGGTTAAAATGGCTTGGGCTTCATACATGCCCCGGTTGCCGCTTATGTTCAAAAAATCCGCATCGTAACCGGGTGTGAAAACAGCAGAGACCTCCAGGATTATGGAATCGGGAGATGCGATTTGGTAAGTGACCGGCATCTCCCTGTCTTGATCAGGAATTTCCGGATCAAATGTACCGTCTTCATTCAGGCGATCGGAAAAAAGTGTTCGAAATGATTCTTCAAGAGTGGTTTCAGAGTAATCAGTTTCCTGATAGTAGTGTCTTAAGGTTTGCTGAAGTGCTTTTTCCATCTCAATTTGAGAGATTGATTCAACAATTGTTGTACGAATGGTTCGTAAGTTCTCTCTTTGAAAGTCACTTCTCATATAGAAACGGACTGAAGCGAGTATCTGGGTGATGAGCAGCAGAACTACAAAAAACCGAAAGATTGGCTTGGCGGCCCGGTGTTTGCTTTTCGATACTATTTTTTGATCAATAATGACCAACCAAATGATCGCTGTGACGAATGCTGCGGTGTAACCAATCCATAAATTCTGAAAAAGAAATGCCAGAGAAAATGCGATAATTACCGCAATGATCCCTCCATAAAGAAGTTTAATATGATCTCTCATTAATCCCGAATTCGTTAATTTTAAAGTATTTACTGAAATTGATTGATAATGGCAAGGGGTGGATTGATTTACCTTTTTCTTTAATATTAAGGGATAAAGTTTGCAGTGTGTCAGAAGAGAAAATGAGATATTAATTCGCATATCGATTGACGAAACACCGAAGGATCGAACTGCGAATCACGATTTGGATCTTGATTCACGAAATGTACTAAAAACCCAATCTCGTAGAGGTGGAATACCATTAGCCCCGGGTTTCAACCCGGGGATATAAATTAGACGTTCATTTCTCCGCCGAATAGAGAGATAGGTAAAGAGTGAGAATCAAAATAGAGGTGGTATTGCGGGGATCTTATTAAAAATGGAATGTTCTGTTACTTTTGGCTTGATCCGCCTAAGGTCGGACAGGCTCCAAAAGTAACCCGAAAATCAAGGCTGAGAAAAATTGACACCGTGTTCTGTTCGAATGAGTCACAAATTCAATGCCTGAATGTCATCCTGAACGCAGTGAAGGATCTCAAAATTTGTTGCTAGTATTTTGGAGACCCTTCGACAAGCTCAGGGTGACGCTAGAGGCTGGTGAATTTGTGTTTTCCTCATTCTCACATTTACACTTTCACCTGTCAATTTCTCAATGCCGGTTTTGTTCAGTTTACATAGTACAGTGTATCGATAGAGAAAAAAATTTGTGAATAATATATTGCATATCGAATGACGAATCACTGAATGATCGAACTCTGTGAAGTGGTTATAACGAGGTGTCTATATTAAACCTCAGATTTCCCTCCTTAAAGACAACATCGTGTGCCATACAACGTACACCGCAAACCGTACAACGTATCACGTAAAAAACCTGACATTGACAGGTGCTGTGCACGCTGTCAGGTCTTTTGGATCATCAAAATGTATGGCAACAGGTTAAAACAATTCGTCAAAAAACTGCTTCATTCGCTCCCAAGACTGCTCATCAACATCGGCGTTGTAGGCGAGAGGGAGATCAAACTCCTGGCCAAGGCTGTCTGCTGCGGGATTGGTGTAGGCATGAGTAGCACCATCATAACTAACAAACTCATAAGAGGTACCTAATTCGTCGTAAGCAGATGTAAGGTTTTCGATATCCTCTTCAGAAACCATGGGATCGTCGGCGCCGTTGAGGATCAGGATTTCCGTGTCAATCTCTTCTTCCGGCATTATGGGGAGTTGAAGTCCGGCATGAAATGCTACGATTCCATCCAGGTCGGCACCGGAGTGGGCCATTGCCAGAATTACACTTCCTCCAAAGCAGTAACCGATAGCCCCGATCTGCTCTCCGTTTACCATCGAGTGGTTACGGAGTGTTTCCATTGCAGCGGTGAAACGTTCATTGGCATTCTCAAAATTTCCCATCACTTCACCGGAGAACTGCATAGCATCTTCAGGGTGATCAGCCATTCGTCCATCACCGTACATATCGACAGCCAGGGCCACATAGCCCAGTTCGGCTAATTTTTCAGCACTGTTACGAGCGTGCTCATCATGTCCCCACCATTCGTGGACGACCAGAATTCCGGGACGCTCTCCCTCCAAATTGTCATCATAGGCGATATATCCGTTCATCGTCAGATCGCCGGCGCTGTAACTCACTTCTTCACCAACTACTGCAGGACTATCATCCATCTCCATCTTTTCTGACTGAGATTGTGATTCGGGCTGTCCACAAGCTGCCAGCATTAATATTGATCCAAATAAAAAAAGGTATTTCAAAGATTTCATAACTGTCGGGTTGGTTGAAATTGAAATGTCGTACTCTTAACCGTGCTTTCAGGTTAAAAAATTCCACTGTTATGACAGTAGGTGATTTATGGTGTTCGGTGTACGGTATATACAATTCGATGTAAACTTTTCATTTACGTTAATAATCGAGAGCAAACCCCTGATATTTGAGCTAAACAGTTTTGCAATTTCAATTCAAGAATGTCTACACAAGCTGTTTCATTTATCACTTCCTATATGAGATCTATAGCTGTAAGTGTATGGGGGAGAATAAATTTATTTATCTGATGTAAACCTAAAAATTTCATTGGGATGCTGTATAAGTTTTCAGGTTAGCTCTACCTGAATTTCCAAAAAAGTGAAACCGGAAGGTGTCTGAACCGTAGAGTGGAGTGAATTACAACCTACAATCGGATAGATAAAAGATGGAGTTTACAGCTACAAAAAAGTTCACAATTTTACTATGTCTTTTTTGCATCCTGACCTGTGCACAGGCCGGATTTGCTTATGATAATGATAAGGTTTTGAAAATAGCTCAGGAATTAGAAGAACAGTCGGATAGTATTAAAATCAAGAAGCCGGCTGAATACCAACTGCAGGCTCATCGTGTAGAACCCGGTGCTGTTTCAATTGATGGTTACCTTGAAGAATCCATTTGGGAATCTGCACGCGTTGCCACAAACTTTACCCAACACACACCAGATACCGGAGAACCGGCCAGCCAGAAAACGGAAGTTCGGTTTCTCTATGATGATGATTACCTCTATATCGGGGCTCGAATGTACGATCAAAATCCGGACGAGATTGCGGCGACACTTTTTCGTCGGGACGGAAACGAGTATAGTGACTGGTTTTTAGTTGGTATTGACAGCTATAATGACAACCGAACAGCGTTTGTGTTTGGGGTAAACCCGAGGGGAGTTCGTAAGGACTACCTGATTTATAATGATAATCAGGATGATATGAGCTGGGATGCTGTCTGGGAAGCTTCGGCATCTATTGATGACGATGGGTGGACTGCTGAACTCAGGATCCCGCTTTCCCAGCTGCGCTACAATGGTGAGGTTGGCAAGATGAAAAGTTGGGGGCTCAACTTCTCTCGTGCAATTGCCCGAAACGGTGAAGAATCTTTTTGGGCACCAACACTACCGGACGACTCCGGAATTGTATCAAACTTTGGAAGAGTTACTAACCTGCGAGAACTGCCCGAAAAAAATCGTTTAGAAGTACTGCCATATCTTTCCGGTCAGCTCGATCGATCGCCGGGAGATCATCAAAATCCATTTTACAAACAGCATGACCCTTCCTTTAATCTGGGCGGAGATATCAAGTACGGTTTGAGTTCGAATATGACGCTGACAGCAACGGTGAATCCAGATTTTGCACAGGTGGAAGTAGATCCGGCCGTGGTAAACCTTTCAGCTTTTGAGACTTTTTATCCGGAGCGCCGGCCATTTTTTCTTGAGGGTTCGGAAATCTTCAGTTTTGGGTTTAGCAGTAATATTGATCTTGGTGATACACCCCGTCTTTTCTACTCAAGAAGAATCGGGCGTGCACCACAGGGACCTGTGCCAGGCGATCCCCAATTTATCGATCGTCCATCTCAAACCCCCATAGCCGGGGCGATAAAGCTGAGTGGAAAAACGTCCGATGGATGGTCACTTGGATTACTAAACGCATTGACTTTGGAGCAGAGTGCAAGCTACAGCGCAGAGGGAGATGATATTCAGAACGTGAGTGTTGAACCACTCAGTAACTACACTGTAGGAAGGCTGCAGCGCGATTTTCGGGAAGGTCACACCGTAGTAGGACTAATGGCGAATAGTCTCTACCGTGACCTGTCGATACCCAGTCTTGAATCTACTCTGACAGATCAGGCATTTAGCGGCGGACTTGATTTTGAACACTCCTGGCAGGATAGAAAATATCGATTCAACGGCCGGTTTGCGGGAAGTCATGTAAGCGGTGATCCTGAGGTAATCAACCGGTTACAGCGATCGAGCGCTCGCTATTTTCAGCGTCCTGATGCTGGTCATCTGAATCTTGATCCGGATCTGACCAGCCTCCAAGGGCTTTATGGAGACGTGATGTTTACTTCTCAAACCCGCCATTGGATGAGTCAGTTTCGTGCATATCAGATCACGCCCGGATTTGAGGTGAATGACATGGGATTTCAGTCGGCCGCCGATCGCCGGGCTATGACGGGAATGCTGATTCATATGCAACCCAGTCCAATTGGGATCCTTCGGAATTTCAATGTCTGGGCAGCCACTGCCAATAGCTGGAATACAGACGGTGACTATGTGATGAATTTGCACGGAACAGGTGGAAGTTTCCGATTTCAGAATTTCTGGAGCTTGAATTATGAACTACTTGGAGGCGTGCGCTCTCTTGATGATCGTCTGACAAGAGGAGGTCCGCTTGCTCAAAGTCCATCTTCCATCCGGTTGAATATGAATGTAAGTACTGATTCCAGAAAAGATTTCAGAACAACTGTACAGTTCAACCAGGTGAGATCAGAATTGGGTGACTGGTCACAACATTTCGGACTAACATTACGATATCGGCCCCATCCTGCAGCCTCGATTTCACTTGTGCCTTCACTGTCCAGAAACTTTAATAAAACACAGTATATAGCAGCGATTTCTGACCCAAATGCCACAGCTACCTTTGGAAATCGATATGTTTTCGCTGAACTGGAGCAAACCACGCTGGCTACAGCTATCCGTCTGGAGTGGACGTTCACGCCTGATATCAGCCTGCAGATGTTTGCCCAGCCGTTTGTATCGGTTGGATCGTTCGACCGGTTTAAGCAGCTCGAACGCCCGAAGAGCATGGATTATTCCGTATATGGAGAAGATATCGGAACGGTCAGTTATGATGATGTGTCCCGACGATATGAAATCGACCCGGATGGAAGCGGCGATGCAACGTTTGATTTTGGGAATCCGGACTTTAATTTCCGGTCCCTTCGTGGAAATGCCGTGGTTCGATGGGAGTTTCGACCGGGATCTACAATCTTCTTTGTATGGCAGCAAAACCGTACCAGTCGTGAATCAATTGGTAGCCTGAATATGGGGCATGATTATGGAGAGTTGTTCCGCACTCCTGCGGATCACACCTTTATGGTGAAATTCTCGTATTGGCTGGGGTATTAAATTAAAAAAGCGATCCTCGTCTGCCCGAATTCCGGCGTGCATTTCGCCGGTTCGTGCGACGAGTTTTCCAGGTTGCAGGCCAAAAGCCGGAGGTTTCCTTTCCTTGTCCAGAGCTCCGCTTCGGCGGTGATAAAACTGCAGCTCCGCAGCATATGTATATCTTCAACATCAATTTGAATTGTGATGGTGAATAGACGATCTGTTGACACCGCCTCAACAAGCCCTGAATACCAAACCAATCCCTCTGTTCGGCGGATTGTTGGTGATTACCTAAGAACCCATCCATGAATGGATGGGCTAGGATGTGTGTCATGGCTACGCCATTGAATTACTCATTGGTTATCATTCACAAATCGGTCGTTCGTCGTTTATTACCCCGTCGGCATGCTGCTTTTGCAGGCTGACGGGTTTTTCCAGGCTACAGATCGCAGGCCGCAAATCACAAATCGGCGTTCGTGATTCGTTATTCGCAGTTCAAAAAAGCTGTGCAATGGGTCGCCTGACGAGTGGAATGTATTTTTCCTCGTCCGGGAGCTCTGCTCCGGCGGTGATAAAACTGCAGCTCCGCTACATAAAACGTCTTAACCAGATTTCGAACGGGACCGCCTCAACAATCCCTTAATTCCAAACCAATCCCTTTATTCGGCGGATTATTGGGGGTTACCTGAGAACCCATCAATGAATTGATGGGCTAGGATGTGTGTCATAGCTACGCCATTGAATTACTAACTGGGTATCATTCGTAAACCTTACACCTTACACCTTATGCCGTAAACCGAATATCATTCGCATCTCGACGCAGACAGGATCCATCAGCCGATGGAACGCTGTCAGGTCGCATGGATTCCCACTAATTTTCAGGTACCTGATATACCATTGAATTGATATTCATTCCGGCACCGACGGAGGCGAAGATGATGGTATCACCGGGGTTTATGCTGTGGCCGTCCAGTTGTTTGCGGAGGATTAAATCGAGCAGGGTAGGTACGGTGGCCACGCTTGTGTTGCCGAGTTTGGAGATGGTCATCGGCATGATATCATTTGGCATCTCTTGCTTATCATAGAGCTTAAAGAGACGTTGGAGTATTGCTTCATCCATCTTCTCATTGGCCTGGTGAATCAGAACTTTATTGACATCCTTCAGATCGAGTCCCGCTTTTTCGATCGACTTTTTGACGAGTCCCGGAACGTTCGATAAGGCGTATTGGTAGAGTTTTCGACCATCCATTTTCAGGTAGAGAGTGTCATCGGCGCTCTCATCATAAGAACGATCCATATTCAGATAGTGAACCTGAGTTTCTGTATCTGTACGTGCGGCATGGGATAGGATGCCTGAATCAGTTCCGGAGTTGTCCGCTTGTAAAACGGTAGCACCGGCACCATCGGCATAAATCATGCTGTCGCGATCGTGGGGATCACAAACCCGCGAGAGGGTTTCAGTACCAATTACCAAAGCCGAGGTAGCATCTCCGCTACGAATAAAATAATTAGCCTGAATCATTCCCTGAAGCCAGCCGGGACAACCAAACGGCAGGTCATATGCCACACAGTATGGATTTTTGATTCCCAGGTGATATTTTACTTTTGAGGCCAGGCTCGGAACCATATCCACTCTGCGGTTCTCAGCACGAACATCTCCAAAATTGTGGGCAACGATAATATAGTCGAGATTTTCACGGTCCAGTCCGGACATATCAAGCGCCTTTTCAGAGGCTTTTGCGCCCATATCGGAGGCAAGCATGTTGGCGTCGGCAAAACGGCGTTCCTCTATTCCCGTAATTTCCCGGAATTTTTCAATTGTCTCCTCATTCGATTTCTCAAATGGTGTTCCGTTTTTCTCCAGAAAGGTGTTTTTTAAAAAATTGCTATTGGGAACAACTCTGTTAGGAATGTAAGATCCGGTTCCTGTGATGACTGTTCGGATTTGAGGGGCCATAAGAGTAACGTTTTGAGCTTTATTTGAGCCTAATTGGAGATATACGAAAAATGCTATTGAATGTCGAGTTGTTCAAGCTTCAAGTTTAAAGCCACAGGCTGCCATCGTATACCTGTCGGCATGTTGTAGTTGCAAGCTGACGGGGTTTTCCAGGCTACTAGTCGCAAGCTTCACTTCGTAATTCGGTGTTCGAAATTCACAAATCGGAGTTCAAACCACAATTGCAGAACGGGTCGCCTGACCCGTTGGATTGACTGCACCTCTCTTTGCATTGTTTGGGAACTCCCCCCTTATTCCTCTCTTCATTTCGTTTTTAGAGAGGGGAGACGATGTTGCAAAGATCTTATGTCAAACAAACTCCTTGTCTCTTTTGTCTTGATACAAAAGAGACATAAAAAATCAAGGCTGTGAGAAATTGACAGCGTGTTCTGTTCGAATGAGTCACAAATTCATGGCTTGTCTAATTGATACTTCGCATCTCTGCTTATTGGAGGCTGGTGAATTTGTGATTTTCTCATTCTTACATTCACACTTGTTTCTGTCAATTTCTCAAGGCCGTTTTTACTCTGTCTGCAAGCGTAAGGCTAATAGATTTAGTAAGTCAATTCGTAAATCGTCGTTCGAAATTCGGAGTTCAAATCACAATTGCTAAACGGGTCGCCTGACCCGTTGGATTGACTGCGCCTCTCTTTGCATTGTTTGGGAACTCACCCCTTGTTCCCCTCTCTCTTTACTCTGTTCTCAGAGAGGGGCGATGTAAACTCTGATTTTCGTATGGTAATAAATCTTGGAGGAAGTGGGATATCTGATAAGATATAATCAAAATTTTGAGGGGCATCGCCTCAACATTATTATGATCGCTGAACCAGACTATCTTTTCGTCGATTGTTTTTTTGGATCCTCATTACCCCGAGTTGAAACCCGGGGCTAATCACATTTTGCACCGCTTGGGCAGGTACTTTTTCCCTTCTATATGCTGCATTTGCTGGTTTATCACATTGCAAGTTCTCAGTGCCTCGATGCAGTTAATTAGGGAACTTGTCGACAACGAGGTTTCAGTCTTTAAGTCGCAAATCGTCGTTCGTGATTCGTTATTCGAAGTTCAAATCACCAATTTGCAATGATCTTATATCAATCAATTCGCTCTCTCTATTTGTAAGTACCAGTATATGATTCTCTCTCATCTTATTATTTCGGGAGAAGAATTGACAAAAACCTGACCTTTAAAATGATATCGAGTACTGATTTGGGTTAAGGGAGAGACTATTCGAGTCATAATATTAGATATAATTAATCATTCACACCTCTCAATTTACATTTCTTATAGTATATTTATGTACTACTTGTGTTTGGGTGTGTTGAATAAGTGAGAGAGAAAAAAAGATATAATTGATAAACACGATGTAGCAATTTTAATAAGGAGAGAATCAAAATCATGAGAAAGTCAGGATACTTTATATTCTTCGCATTTCTTTTAATGGCTTTCAGTTGTGAATCCTACCAGGGAGAATTTGATGAATCTGTGCCCGATCTACACACGTTAACAACGAATGTTTTACCTGAAGAAGGGGGCACTATTTTGCCATCGGGAGGTGAGTTTTTAGCCGGAGAAAGCAGACAGATTGTGGCACGTCCGGCAGATGGATATGTGTTTGACGAGTGGACAGGCGACCTTTCCGGAGATTCGAATCCACATACTATTCAGTTTAATTCAAACAAATCAGTTACGGCACAGTTTTCACTGAGGGATTATGATCTCAATTTAGAGATTGTTGGAAATGGTGCCGTCAGCGAAACTGTCGTTGAACGCTCTACATCAGTTACCGTCAGGCTCGAAGCTGAAGCCGAGGAGGAGTGGTTTTTTGATCGTTGGGAGGGAGATCTGACCGGAAGCAGCAGTCCGGAGACCATCACCATAGAAGAGAACGAGGAGAAGAGTGTGAGAGCCGTTTTCGAACAAATTCCACCGGAAGAGTATACTGTTAAAATCAATACGCAAGGTTCCGGTACGGTTGAAAAAGATCCGGACAAGGAAATCTACATAGAAGGTGATGAAATTACCCTAACAGCAAAGGCAGCAAATGGCTGGAGATTCAGTGAGTGGCGAGGAGATTTATCCGGCAGCTCGAATCCTGTAAAGATTATTGCAGATGAGGATAAAGAGATTACGGCTGTATTTGAGCGGAGCAGATTGGATGAATATTCCGTAACCATCAG
The DNA here is from genome assembly GCF_002834295.1 of Rhodohalobacter barkolensis. Lineage (NCBI taxonomy): Bacteria > Pseudomonadati > Balneolota > Balneolia > Balneolales > Balneolaceae > Rhodohalobacter > Rhodohalobacter barkolensis. The sequence continues at coordinate 138,871 of NZ_PISP01000001.1, forward strand.
CACGGAAGGCTCGGGAACAGTTGAGAAAGATCCGGACAAGAATGTCTATACGGAAGGAGAAGAGATCACTATGACTGCGAAACCGGCTGTAGGGTGGACATTCAGCGAGTGGAAGGGTGATCTGTCTGGAAGTACAAATCCGGCTTCAATTGTTGTTGATGATGATATGCAGATTACAGCTGTTTTTGATGAGATTATACAGAATGAATATACCCTAACTGTCAGTACAGAAGGCTCCGGATCTGTTAACATAGATCCGGATAAGGAGGACTATTCAGAGGGAGAAGAGGTCACCTTAACTGCGAATGCGGATCCCGGATGGACATTCAGCGAGTGGAGGGAAGATCTGTCCGGCAGTTCGAATCCGGAGACAATTACTGTGGATGAGGACAAACAGATTACAGCTCTTTTTGATGAGGAACCCGATTTTGGGATTTCTGTACAGGAAGTGAAATTTTACATCAGGGAGATGAGTCTTGAAGGGGCCCGTAGAACCGATGATTATAAAACCAAGGATTTTATACTGAATGTGCCTATCGATGGATCCCCTTTTGTGATTACACATGTTAACATTCCCTACGGATTTTATGAAGAACTCGAACTTGACATCAAAAAGCCCGATAGTAAAGCTGATATAGATGATTCTGATTTCAGAGATGGGTCCGGCAGCTATTCAGTGGTTGTTAAGGGGGTGTTTAATGGTGTCGACTTTACATATCGATCATCGGAAGATTTTGATATTGAAGTAGAGCTCAGTCCGCATCTTGAAATTAAGAGTGGTCAGACTGAGATCATCGCCTTAACGCTTGATTTTGATGGGTGGTTTATGAAAAGTGATGGCGGATTTCTTGATCCCAACGACTCCGGGGATAGGAAGCAAATCGAAAAAAATATTGAAGATTCCTTCAGTGATTTTGAGGATGGATTTTAGGGAACTCACCTTTCCGACCAAAGTCGTCGAGAGAGGCTGGTGAGTTTTTCTTTTCGTCTACCTGTTGCTCACATTTCCGCTGATTTCTCATGACCAAGTTTACAGAATTCAGTTAGGCAGAAATTCTAAACTAGTACAGTCTATGCCTTTTATTTAATTACCAAAATACGATTGGTGATTTGAATTTTAAACTACTGAATTTGTAAATGGTCAAACCTCGTAGAGGTGAAACACGAATAGCCACAGGTGAAGTGAAACGAAACCTGGGGTTTAGGAAGCACAATAATTTACCCGCTGAATAGAGGGATTTGTTTGGATTTTAAAGCTGTATTGATGTGGTTTAACACTGATTATGGAATGTAATATTTCATCAACAAAATTGTGGATTGATGATTTATTGAATGGCGGATTAGATATAAACGCATTCTGTGGGTCAACGCCTCTACGTTTTCCGGAGCTCTGAACTTTTCTCTCTGTTCGGCGATATTATTATCGCATTGCTATATCCCCGGGGCTAATTACATTTTGCCCCGTTAGGGCTGGGGTCGTGAATCACGGTAGGCCCACGCAACCGTCGCCTCCAGTTTGATCTGCGAACGGAATCATTAATTGTCCCGGAGGGATAACATGTTGGTAGCCCCAAGCGCCAGCTTGGGGTGTGAGTGAGTGAGAATTCAAAATCACCCGCCGAATTGAGGGATTGTGTTGGAGTGACGAATTGAATAGAGGCGGTTCAACTCAGATTATGGAATGAAATATTTCGTCAACAAAATTGTGGATTTATGATTTGTTGAATGGCGGATTAGGTATAAACGCATGCTGAGGGTCATCGCCTCTACGTTTTCCGGAGCTCTGAACATTTCTCTCTGTTCGGCGATATTATTATCGCATTGCTATATCCCCGGGTTCCGCTACGCTATACCCGGGGCTAATCACATTTTGCCCCTCCGGGGCAGGGGTGTATGTATACTTGGTAGCTGCTATAGTTGCAGAATAACGGTTTATTCGAGGTCATAGTTTTCAAGCTTCAAATCGAAGTTCTGTGATTTAAAATTCATTATTCTGAGTTCAAATCCCCTCTGTTTAATGAGACGCATGCTCAATGATTCTCAAATCACATAAAGCTCCGTAGGAGCGAAACGATGGTAGCCCCAAGCGTCAGCTTGGGGTTGTGAGTGACACAACAGAATTTTCCGCCGAACAGAGGGGTTCGTCTGGAGTATAAATCAGAAAAGAGGCGGTTTAACCCAGGTTGTGGAGTGAAATATACCGGCATAAAATTGTGGATTCGTGATTTTTTGTAGGACTGATTGGATATAAACAGATTCTGAGAATCATCGCCTCAATGTAATCCGGAGTTCTGGAGCAATCTCTCTGTTCGGCGGGGATGGGATTTCACTCAGGGCTAATTACATTCTACCCCTTTGGGGTAGGGGATTCCGTCTGCATGCTATATTTGCAGATTGATTGGTTAACATCAAGCCGCAAGGTACTGGTGGCAGGCTTTCTGTTGTTTGTGGGTGACGGTGGAGGCTGGTGAGTTTTTCTTTTCGTCTTCTGACAGCTCACTTATCCCTTCGATTAATCAAGGCCAGATTTTATCAGTGTTAGAATGGATCAGATATTGTGGAATAACAAAACCGCACACCTCATTCCTTATCGCGTAAACCGTATAACGTACGCCGTTCAAACCCATATACTGTAAAGATTTGACGTGTGTGAAACGCTGATAGGGAATATCCCAAAAATATCACTCCTTCAGTTTATCGGGCAATACGATGCCGAGACGTCCGGCGCGTTCACGCCACTTTTGGCGGGCTAGTTTCTGCATATCTTCTATGGTATCGATCTCGTCCACAATCTCCATACCGAGCAATGTCTCCACAGCGTCTTCCATGGTCACCACACCCGAAAATCCGCCGTACTCATCCACGGCAACGGCAATATGCTCCTGTTTTTCGAGCAGTCTCTCAAACAGCTCCTTGAGCGAAGCGGTCTCGGGAACAATCATCACATCGCGGCGGATATCCTTTAGTTTTTTGTCGCCATTTCCTTCCGAGAGATTGTAATAAAGATCGTTCTTTAGAATATAGCCGGTAATATCCTCTTCGTTATCGCCATAGACTGGAATTCTAGAAACGTGTAACTGCTCTTTCTTTTCCAGGGTTTCGTTGATGGTCAGATTCTCGCGAAACTTGATGACCACAATACGCGGCGTCATTACATCCCGCACTTTCAGTGATCGGAACTTAATCAGGTTTTTGAAGATCTTTGATTCACCCTCCTCAAATACTCCCTCCTCGAAACCGAGTTCGGCCATGGCACTAAATTCCTCACGACTTACGGTCGGTTCATTATCATTCCGGGAGAGCATCCGGGTAATGCCCATTGAAAGGAGTACCAGCGGGTAGGTCACATAGATCAAACCTTTGGTGGTGTAAGCGGAAAAACCGGAGAGCTCCTTCCAATAGGTTGCGCCGAGCGTTTTTGGGATGATCTCTGAAAAGATCAGAATGGCGAGAGTCAGAATGGCGGATGTGATACTCACGTATGCATTGCCAAAAACAACCTGTGCCTGGGCACCCACGCCGGCCGCACCGACGGTATGGGCAATGGTGTTGAGACTTAAAATAGCCGAGAGGGGTCGGTCGATATTGGTTTTGAGATCCTTGAGGATTCCACCTACGCGTGGATTTTTCTTCTGAAGAACTGTTACGAACGATGAGTTCATGGAGAGCAGCACCGCCTCCAGAATAGAACATAAAAAAGAGACTCCAATTGCCAGAGCCAGATAAAAAATCAGTAACGTCATAAATAGTAGTTGATATAAAATGGTCGCGGTACACGAAACGAATGCTAAGATACGAGAAATGATAACAAATCTCTTAAAGTGGTTTTTTACAGTTTAGAATGTACAATTAGACAGGGCAGTACACAGAATTTCTTAAAACATATATCGCATATTGAAAATCACATATCAGCATGAATATCGAATTTCAGAAGGATAAACTACGATTTGAATTATGAACTACTGAATATGCAAATGGCCAAACCTCGTAGAGGTGAAACACGAATAGCCCCAGGTGAAGTGAAACGAAACCTGGGGTTTGGGAAGCCCATTAATTTACCCGCCGAATAGAGGGATTGGTGTGGAGTATAAAACTGTATTGAGGCGGTTCAACTCAGTTTATGGAATGAATTGGCTCAAAGATGAGGAATGATGATTTATTATGTGACAGATTAGATATAAACACATTTTGAGGATCATCGCCTCAATTTTATTCGGAGCTCTGAACTTTTCTCTTTGTTCGGCGATATTATTATCGTATTGCTATATCCCCGGGTTCCGCTACACTATACCCGGGGCTAATCACATTTTGCCCCGTTGGGGAAGGGGTAGTGAATCACGGTAGGCCCACGCTACCGTCGCCTCCAGTCTGATCTGCGAACGAATCATTAATTGACCCGGAGGGACAGCATGTTGGTAGCCCCAAGCGTCAGCTTGGGGTTATGAATAGCACAACAGAATTTCCGCCGAACAGATGGATTTGTTTGGAATATAGAACAGTATTGAGGCGGTTCAACTCAGGTTATGGAATGAATTGGCTCAAAGATGAGGAATGATGATTTATTGAGTGACAGATTAGATATAAACACATTTTGAGGATCATCGCCTCAATTTTATTCGGAGCTCTGAACTTTTCTCTTTGTTCGGCGATTGTTTTTGTCATCCACGTTACCCCGGGTTGAAACCCGGGGCTAATTATATTTTGCCCCGTTGGGGCAGTGGATGACCGGATGCATGCTGACGGGTTCATTCCAAGCCTCAAGCTGCAGGCCTAAGGCAGCCGATCACAAATTGGTGATTCATAGTTCAATCAAAAGCTGTGCAACGGGTTGCAGATCCGTCGATTATTAGACTCACTCCTAGCCCCCTCTCTGTTCTCTTCCTTTCACAAAGAGAGGTAAGGAACTAAATAGGTATGGGGAGTACACCAACCCTGTTGGGGTGGAACACTAATAGCCCCGGGTTTCAACCTGGGGTATGATGCGATTATCACGAAATGCCGCCGAAGAGAGGGATTTGTTTGGATTTTAAAGCTGTATTGAGGTGGTTTAACACAGGTTTTGGAATGAAATGAATTGGTTCAAAATAGAGGATTGATGATTTATTGAAAGGCGGATTAGATATAAACGCATTCTGAGGGTCAACGCCTCTACGTTTTCCGGAGCTCTGAACTTTTCTCTCTGTTCGGCGATTGATTATTATCGCATTGCTATATCCCCGGGTTCCGCTGTGCTTCACCCAGCCTGTCCCGACGTTTTTGGTCGGGAGGGCTAATCATATGCTTCCCCGCTGGGGCAGGGGTAGTGAATCACGATAGGCTCAAGCTACCGTCGCCTCCCTTCTGATCTGGGAACGAATGATTAATTGTCCCGGAGGGACAGCATGTTGGTAACCCCAAGCGTCAGCTTGGGGTAAAAGGGATGAACAGATTCACCCGCCGAACAGAGGGTTTTGTTTGAAATGACAAATTGAATTTAGGCGGTTCCAATCAGTTTGTGGAATGAAATGAATCGGTTCAACAATGAGGAATGAAGGTATGTTGAATGACATTATGAGGATCATCGCCTCAAGGTAGTCGAGTACCCGGAACCACACTCTCTGTTCGGCGATTAATGGTTGTCATTATTCTTTACCCCGGGTTAAAACCCGGGGCTATTTATATGCTGCCCCTTTGGGGCAGGGATGGATTAGAAATGGACAGTAATTCTCAGTTCAAAAATCGATCATCGTATCATAATTGCCGTAGTCCGTACACCGTATAAACCTCTACGCTAACAGAATTCGCCTATCATTTCGAAAACGCTGTCAGGTCTCACATCTCATATCTAGCATCTCAAGTCTCATATCTCATATCTAGCATCTCAAATCTGAATAATTCCCCGTCATTGTGTAGATTACTTAAATCTACAGTGCTGCTGTACTTATCAATCCTTATAACAGATTTTATTTTGGCCGATCAAATCATTCTGGGTGCTATTCTATTTATCATGCTGATCTTTTTTGTGATCGGTAAGCCCCGCTACGATATTGTGGCAATTTTTGGATTGATTGCCGCTACTCTCTTTGGCTTGGTTCCGGGTGAGGAGGCGTTTCGGGGATTCGCGCATCCTGCAGTGATTACCATCGCGGCCGTACTGATTTTAAGCCGGGGACTCATTAACGCGGGCGTGGTGGATATTGTCTCAAATCGCCTTGAAACCCTTGGCAGCAACATCACACTGCAAACGGCGGCTATTACCACGCTGGTTGCGGTCTGTTCTGCATTTATGAATAATGTGGGAGCAGTTGCCCTTCTCATGCCGGTCGCCATTCAGCTTGCCCGCAAATACGATCGGCCTCCATCCATGCTGCTGATGCCGCTGGCTTTTGGCTCGCTGTTGGGCGGACTCATCACACTGATAGGTACACCGCCTAACATCATTGTGGCCGGGTTCAGGGAAACTGCGAATGCGTCACCGTTTGGGATGCTCGATTTTGCATGGGTGGGTATTCCTGTAGCGATTGGGGGTATACTTTTTATCACCTTTTTCAGCCGTTTTCTGGTTCCGCGTCGGGAGGGACAGACTAGCCGCGAGGATGTGTTCCATATAGAAGATTATACAACCGAAGTGAGAGTGCCGGCCGACAGCAAACTTGCCGGACTCAATCTGGAAGAGTTCAAACATCAAAAAGATAGGGAAGTGGTGATTGCCGGGATCATCCGGGACAAACACCGGATTCTCTCTCCCTCTCGAAATGAAAAAATTGAGGCCGGCGATACGTTGATAGTGGAAGCCGGAACCGAGGATCTGGAAAGATTTCTACTGCAGAACGGCCTGGAGCTGAAGGGGACCCAGAAGATGGGCGAGGCTCATTTCGGTTCGGATATTGTTCGTATGGTAGAAACTGTAATCATGCCCGATTCCGTACTGGAGTCGAAAACGGTTCGGGAGATGGATCTGCGATGGCGGTATGGCGTCAACCTGCTTGCGGTTGCCCGGAAAGGAAAACGCATCAACGAGCGGCTGGCCAAAATCCGTTTTCAGGCGGGGGATATGCTTCTTCTTCAAATACAAAAAGGGAATTTGCACGACACCTTTCAGCAGCTGAATCTGGTGATGTTGAATGAACGGGAGATCTTTTTAAGTAAAAAGCGGAATTTACTGGGAGCGATGGCCATTTTTGCCCTGGCAGTTGGGCTTTCCACCTTCAACCTGATGCGGATTGAAATTGCATTGGCCGGAGCAGCCGCCACATTTGCCCTATTCCGGTTTGTAAAACTTCGCGAGCTGTATCAGTCTGTCGACTGGCCCATTGTGGTTTTTTTGGGTGCGATTATTCCGGTTGCCGAAGCACTTGAACCTACCGGAACGGCAGACCTGATCTCATCGCTGTTGCTGGATCAGAGCGACCGGATGGCACCTTTTATGATTGTAGGTTCGGTTTTGATTACCACCATGCTGTTGGCAAACCTGGTCAACAAGGTGTCTGCCGTTTTGATGGCGCCGATTGCGATCAACATGGCGCAGCAACTGGATGTTTCGGCCGACCCGCTGCTGATGGCGGTGGCCATTGGGGCAACTTGCGCATTTTTAACCCCGCTCGGTCACCAGTCGAACATTCTGGTATTGGGTCCGGGTGGATACGATTTTACCGACTATTGGAAACTTGGGTTACCACTCTCCATTATTGTTATCCTCATTTCCGTACCGGCGATCCTCTGGGCGTGGCCGTTTTGAATTGGTGTTCGGTTTACGGTATAGGGTGTACGGTGTGCGCCTCCTTCTTCTGAAATTCTCCGCCTGCATTCTGCATGACAACCCACCCCCAGCCCCTCCCTCTCACGCAAATGCACGTGACATGGATGGGGGCTATTTAGCTTCAGATAATTCATGTTTGGGAATTGCTTTCCCAAGGGACAGTATGTAGGTAGTTCCCCCAACCTTGTCCATAGCGGCAGGATTAGTTTTAACCTGCGGTGTACAGATCAGGTCTCAGGGTTCTGGCAGCAGGAAGTCAATTCATAATTCACAATTCGGCATTCAACATTCTACATTCATCCCACTCCCTCCTCCCTGAGCTCGGCTCCGGAAACGAGAAACGTGCAGCTCTGCTGCGTTAAATAACTCTGCTCAGATTAGCACCGCCTCATCAAGACCAAGCACTCTGAACGGCTCTCTCTATTCGGCGGGGATGTGAGGTATACTTCATATACCCCGGGTTTCACTTTGTTACACCCAGCCTGTCCCGACGTTTTTGGTCGGGAGGGCTAATTATATTTTGCCCCGTTGGGGCAGTGGATGACCGGATGCATGCTGAAGTTGCAGGCTGAAGGATTATTTCAAGGCCTTTTGGAACTCACCCCCCTGCCCCTCTCTACTCTCTTTGTTCGTAAAGAGGGGGGCGTTTTAAATAGCATTTTGTTCTGGATACTTCGTAGATCGTACTCGGTTTATTTGATTGACGAATCACCGAATGACCGAACTGAGAACTACGATTTGAATTTTGAAAGATGGAATATGCGAATGCAGAACCTCGTAGAGGTGAAACACTAATAGCCCTCCCGACTAAAAGCATCGGGGCAGGCTGGGTTTTAACCCGGGGTAAAGAATAAAAACCTCATTTGTCCGACGAAGCGAGGGATTGGTTTGGAGTTGATAACAGAATTGAGGCGGTTTTGCGATGATCATATTTCAAACGCAATTCCTGTTCATTTTGTCTTGATCCGCCGGTGGTCGGACAGGTACAAAACGAACCAAAAAATCAAGCCTGCCTGCGCTGAAGCTTCGGAAGGCAGGGCTGTGAGAAATTATCGGCGTTCACAGCCAGGGGCCGGAAAAACTCAAGGCCTGATATCTTTCAATTATACTTCTAAATTCGTTGGAGGCTGGTGAGTTTTTCTTTTCGTCTCCTGTCTGCTCACTTTACCCGCTGATTTCTCTAGGCCGTTTTGACTCATCGCTTTGTTTTGGAACTCACCCCCCAATCCCATTCTTCCGCCAGCCGGCGGATCGTAAAGAGGGGAGTGTTTTAGATCATATTTGTTCTGCGTGCATCGTAGATTGTACTTCTTATTTTGATTGATGAATGACCGAACTGCGATTTGAATATTGAATAATTATATAGGTTAATGACCTAACCTCGTAGAGGTGAAACACTAATAGCCCCGGGTTTTAACCCGGGGTATGATGCGATTATTACGAATTGCCGCCGAATAGAGGGTTTTGTTTAGAATGACAAATTGAATAGAGGCGGTTCCAATCAGATTGTGGGATGAAATGAATCGGTTCAAAATTATGAATTGATGATTTATTGAAAGTCTGATTAGATATAAACGCATTCTTTGGGTCAACGCCTCAACGTTGACCGGAGCTTTGAACCAATCTCTCTGTTCGGCGATTGATTATTGTCATACACATTACCCTGGGTTGAAACCCAGGGCTAAAAATATACTGCTGCACTAGGGCAGGGATGGATTAGAAATGGTAAGTTATTGTTGCCAATCATATTGATGTTGTACTCCAAACTTCAGGTTACAAGTTGCAGGCCTCAGGCAGCCGATCACAAATTGGTGATTCATAGTTCAATCAAAAGCTGTGCAACGGGTTGCAAAATCTGTCGATAATAAGACTTACTCCGAGCCCCCCTCTCTGTTCTCTTCCGTTCACAAAGAGAGGTAAGGAACTAAATAGATATGGGGAGTACACCAACCCCGTAGGGGTGAAACACTAATAGCCCCGGGTTTCAACCCGGGGTATGATGCGATTAACACGAATTGCCACCGAACAGAGGGGTTGGTTTAGAATGACAAATTGAATAGAGGCGGTTCTGCTTAGATTGTGGAATGAAATAAATCGGTTCAAAATTGTGGATTGATGATTTGTTGAACGGCGGATTAGATATATACACATTCTTCGGATTTTCGCCTCTACGTTTTCCGGAGCTCTGAACTTTTCTCTCTGTTCGGCGATGTTTTACTGTCTACCTCGTTACCCTGGGTTGAAACCCAGGGCTAATCATATTCTGCCCCGCCGGGGCAGTGGATTACCGGCTGCATGCTGCCGATCACAAATCGGTGATTCGAAATTCAAAAAACCTGTTCAACGGGTTAATGGGGAACTCATTCCTCCGATCAAAATCAATGTGAAAGGTTCTATATCCATACTCACTGTTCTCTTCCGATTACAATGAGTGGCGATATAAATTTCATATTTCGTTTGATAATTAACTCCGTAGGAGTGTCCAAAATTATAGCTCCGGGTTGAAACCCGGGGCTATTTATATGCTGCCCCTTTGGGGCAGGAGGGTTGCAAATACTGCATGATTTCGTTGCCAACTGTCTGCATGCCGTACTACAAGCTACAGGCCTTAGGTTGCCTTTTGTAAATCAGAGATTTGAAATTCAACGATTCATTATTTTAAACTAAATCTGTGCTTAGGGTCGCGTGGACCGCTGATTTTCAACTCGTGTCTCCGGCCTGGAGAAGGCAGTGGTACACCGTAAACCGAACACCACCGGCCTAAAACGGCCAAACAATCGGAATCAGGAGGGTGGCGATGATCCAGAAAATGATATTGATGGGCAGCCCGAGTTTGGTGAAGTCGGTAAATTTATACTGTCCGGCGCCAAAAACCAGGGTATTGGCATGATGACCAAACGGAGTCAGGAACGTGAGGGATGCCGCGTAGGAGACACTGATCAGAAATGGCTCCGGGTTCACCCCGATAGAATCGGCAATCTGTATGGCAAGGGGAGCGACGAGGGCTGCTGACGCATTAGTAGACATAATGGCCGACATCAACATGGTAAGCAGGTAAAAACCGGCAAGCATGGCATGGGGGCCAAAGTCCGACAGGGAATCAATCAGAGTTTCGGCCATCAGGGTGGCAGCTCCCGTTTTATCCATTGCAAGACCCAGCGGGATCACCCCGGCAAGCAGAATGATGATTTTCCAGTTGATGGCTTCGTACGCTTCCTCTGTGGTGATACAACCGGTCAGGATCATCAGGATCACGCCGGAACCTGCGCTGATGGCAATCGGCAGCAGTTCGAGAGCGGCTACAATAACCACACTCAATAAAATGCCCAGCGCAATAAAGGTTTTGTCGCTTCTTTTATCCATTACACCCAATTTGGACGCAACAATAAACGCAGAACCCTTTTCAACCTCCTGGATACGATCGGAACTGAGGCTAAGCAGCAGGGTGTCGCCTCCGGAGATCTTCATTTTCTTAAGATCATCTTTTTTAATTTCACCTTTCTGCCGGACGGCCAGGGGAATCGCACCATATCGCTCATAGAAATCGATGCTGTCGAGCGTGCTGCCATCCAGGGGGGAGTCCGGTGTAACAACCGCTTCGATGAGTGCATCGCGCCCCTGTTCAAGGTCAACATCTTCCCAATCCTTTGCCACCACGGGAGAAAAACCTTTTTTCAGAAGCAGCTTGTTCAGATCGGCCGGATTTCCCCTAATCCGTAAAATATCACCGGCCTCAATTTGAACTTTTGATCGCTGTGCCGACCGGCTGCCGTCTGATTTGATAATTCGAAGAACATCCAGGTCAAACTGTTCGGTGAGCCGATCCTTATCGAACGTGTTGCCTACCAGCGTACAGTTGGGTTCGATGACCACATCGGTGAGATATCCCTCCAGTTCATAATCTTTGGTGAGTTCCTCCTTCTTTTCAGACCGCCGGGAGGGCAGCATTTTAAAACCAAACAGGAACAGAAACAGGTAGCCGGCAATGAGCAGTACAATGCCGATGGGGGCGAAATCGAACATTCCGAACGATGCGACTTCTCTCTCATCAGCGATAGAAGCAACCAGCAGGTTGGTGGACGTCCCGATCAGGGTTGAAATTCCGCCCATGATGGCCGCAAAAGAGACAGGCATCAGCAGTTTGGAGGCACTCACCCCAATTTTTGAAGCCACCCCGATCAGAATGGGAATAAATATCACCACGACGGCCGTATTATTCATGATTGCAGACATCGCGCTGATAAAGAGCATCATCACAAACATCCAGAAATAGAAATTTTCCTGAAGCCGTTCGGAAAAATAGTCGCCCGCCTTATTCAGAATGCCGGTACGCCGCAGACCTTCACTCAGTACAAACATCGATGCGATAGCCACCGTAGCCGGGTGACTGATTCCGGAGAATCCCTCTTCAAACGTGAGAATGCCGGAGACCAGGAGGGAGAAGAGCAGGATCATTGCGGCAACATCAAACGAGACGTAGTCTGTAGCAAAAAGGATGAATGCAGCAATGAGGAGAATAAAAACAAAAACAATCTCAAACGTCATGGTCTATAAATAGTCTGTTTCCGGATTATATAGGATGCCAGGAATAATGAAACCGCTCTAATTGTACGAATAGCAACAATTAAAGTCGATAACGGATTTCTTTTGCAGGAGGCAGGCTTCAGGCCACAAGTCACCACCGGGAGCTCCGCTTCCCGTCTGCATGCTGCAGTTGCAGGCTGACGGGTTGATTTCAAGGTCGTTTTGCAACTCCCACCTGTCCCCCCTCTCTGTTCACTATCGTTCACAAAGAGGGGGAACGTATAAATCAGTTTTGCTCTGCGTACATCGTAGAAGGTACTTCGCATTTTGATTGACGAATGACCGAACTGTGAACTACGATTTGGACTTTGATTTGAGTCGCGAAAAGTGATTTTGCCAAACCTCGTAGAGGTGTAATACAATTAGCCCCGGGTTTTAACCCGGGGTAAAGAATAAAAACCTCATTTGTCCGACGAAGCGAGGGATTGGTTTGGAGTTGATAACAGAATTGAGGCGGTTTTGCGATGATCATATTTCAAACGCAATTCCTGTTCATTTTGGCTTGATCCGCCGGTAGTCGGACAGGTACAAAACGAACCAAAAAATTCCCGAAGTTTCGGGATGAGAAATTGACAGCGTGTTCTGCTCGAATGAGGCACAAACTCAAGGCCGGAATGTCATCCTGAACGTAGTGAAGGATCTCTACATTTGTTGCTATTATTTTGGAGACCCTTCGACAAGCTCAGGGTGACGGTGGAGGCTGGTGAGTTTTTCTTTTCGTCTCCTGTCTGTTCACCTTACCCGCTGATTTCTCTAGGCCGTTTTGGAACTCACCCCTCGGTCTCCTCTCTTCCGCCAGCTGGCGGATCGTAAAGAGGGGAGGCGTTTTAAATCCGTTTTGCACTGCGTACACCTTACTCCGTACCCCGTACCCCGTACCCCGTACACCGTATGAAACCCGACGCTGTCAGGATTCGTCTGCCGACGAAACGCTTACAGGTCTTCATCAGAGACCGTCCACCATATCCCGTAATCCGTACGCCTAACTAATAAATTCATCACTCAACTAGAAGATCATACAGCTTAATGTTCACAAACAAATTTTCGCGGCCCACCTGTTTACTTCTGAGGATGCCGGCATCTTCGAGTTCGCGGAGGTATTCGGCAGCGGTCTGGCGTTTGGCGATTCCGCGATCTACCAAATACTTCACCTTGCAGTAGGGCTGCTCAAACAGGAGCTCAATCAGCTCTTTGGAATAGACCCGGTTTGGAAGCTTCTCTTTAGCCAGTTCCAGGGTCTCATGGAGCAGATCCAGAATTTGCCCAATCCGTGCCATCGTGGAATTGGATGTTTTTTCCACCGCATCCAGGATAAAAAGAATCCACGGTTCCCACTCTTGTTCTTCGGTTACGCCGCGTAGCAGTTTATAGTAGTCCTGTTTTTGAGTGATAATGGCGTTACTCAGATATAGAACCGGATGCAACAGCAGCTCTTTTTTCATCAGGTAGAGGATGTTGAGAAGCCGTCCCGTTCGTCCGTTGCCATCATCGAAAGGGTGAATGGCCTCAAACTGATAGTGCATGACCGCCATTTTGATGAGCGGATCAACACCGTCTTCTGTGCGGATGTAATCCTCCAGGTTTACCAAATGATTCCGGATCAGCTCTTCCCCCTCGGGCGGCCAGTAGATAATTTTGCGCGTATTGGGATTGGCAATCACCGTGCCGGGATCTGTCCGGATGCCCTCATCGGTCTCCTTAATTATCTGCATCAAACGGATGAAGAGATCTGTGGAGAGCGAATCTTTTTCGATGTGATCGACACCTTTCCAGAGCGCCTGACGGTAGCGAAGCACTTCCTTGGTTTGCAGATCTACCCGGCTGTCATCGGCGGAAAGCGCGGTAAAGAGTTTGTCGTTGGTGGTCACCACGTTCTCAATTTCAGAGCTCGACTTTGCCTCCTGCAGCACAATGCTGTTGATCAGAATCGACGGGTTGGGCAGACTTTCTGATTTTCCCTTCAGCTCGGCAAGGGCGCGGTTTGCGGCAATGGCTGATTTTAACACAGCGGGTGACTCTATCTCCGCATCGGGCGGCAGCGGAGGCAGGTGGTTGTACGGTTTATCAGGGCTGAATGACATGTCGATGATTTCGATACGTTTTATAGATATGTCGAAATATAGGTAATATATCGACATGAATGAAAAATGTGTCGATGTTATCTACCTAGTGGGATTTTTTGGAACTCACCCCTCGGTCCCCTCTCTAATCTCTCCGTTCTCAGAGAGGGGGGCGTTTTAAATCAGATTTGCTCTGCGTACATCGTAGAAAGTACACCCTATACCGTACACCGTATTTTAATTGACGAATCACCGATTGACCGAATTGTGAACTGCGATTTGAATATTGAATAATTAATAGGTTAATGACCTAACCTCGTAGAGGTGAGGCACATATAGCCCCGGGTTTTAACCCGGGGTAAAGAAGAGGCCATCATTTTATCGCCGAAAAGGGGGATTTATTTGGAGTGGATAACAGCATTGAGGCGGTGTTGCGATGATCTTATTTCAAACGCAATTCCTGTTCATTTTGGCTTGATCCAAAACGAACCAAAAAATCAAGGCTGTGAGAAATTGACAGCGTGTTCTGTTCGAATGAGGCACAAATTCAAGGCCTGATAAATTGGATTTTCTACCTCGATATTTAGAGGAGGCTGGTGAATTTGTGATTTCCTCATTCTCACATTACACTTTTTACTGTCAATTTCTCTAGGCCGATTTTTAACTCACCCCTCAATCCCCTCTCTATTCACTCCGTTCATAAAGAGGGGAGGCGTTTTAAATAGCATTTTGATCTGCGACCACTTTACTCCGTATACCGTACCCCATACACCGTTTAAAACCCGACGCTGTCAGGGTCAGCTGTCGATGAACGCTGACAGGTCTCGAATCCAACCCGTACCTCGTACCCCGTAAACCGTACGCCGTACGCCGTAAACCTATCGTAACATCACGTGTTGGCCGGCGGTCATCAGGTCGCGCCAGGTGCGGTTGAGGCGGGTGGTGCGGTCGAGGACCCGCATCCCGGAGTGCTGATAGAGCTCAAAGGCGATCTGTCTGCAGACCACAGCCAGCTCTTTCGAGGCGATATCTACCGACTGCTTCTCTTGGTCCGAAATCTCTGCCCCGCGTTCGCACTTCTCCCAAACGGCTTGAACCGCACGGTGCAGGCGTTCCCGCTGTTCCATCACCGGCTCTTCTGCTGAGTGCTCCCCATCCGGATCGGCCTCTCGGATAAATGCCCGGGTGATGCCGAGCAGGGAGGAGGCCAGGGTGGCCGGGGCAAACTGCATGAACGGAAACCGGTAGAGGGGTCGCCCGGCATACCTGGGTTGAGGCTCCATGGTAAATGATCTGCGGCGGGGCACCCGGATGTTACTCACCTCAAAATCGTGACTGGCCGTGGCGGTCAGCCCATAGCTGTTCCAGGTGTGGAGTCTGTTCACCTCGTTGGGGTAGAACGCCAGGGCGATCATTTTGGGATTATCCGGCGTGGATTCGGGGAGCAGACAGCTGGCTGTAAATAGCGTGGCGTAGGGCGAGCCGCTGGCGTACTTCCACCGTCCGCTGACTACAAAGGTGTCGGGATCGTCATCTGTGGGCTCAGCCTTGCCGGCGGGATAGCCCGAACCGGTGATAAACGCCTCGGGATTGGAAAAGACCTCCTCCGCAAAACCGGGATCCATATAGGCGCCAAACACTCCGGCGCCCGCGCCCAGCGTCAGGTTCCAGCCAAAACTTCCGTTCATGGAGGAGGCGTCCTCAAAAATTTTCATCAGGGAGAGAACCGGAAGTTCCGCTCCGCCGAGATCCTTCGGCACCGCCAGGTGATAGAGCTTTTTTTTCCGGCGGGCCAGCTCCAGCAGATCCGGGGTGAGCGTTCCCATCTCCTCAGACGTCTGCTCCCGCGTGAGCAGCAGACGCTTTTCATCATCCGTAAATTGAACCGTTGTGTCAGACATGTACGATGTTTTTGATCATGACCATTGAATAGAAACCCATTTCGCAGGAAGGTAGGATGTATATTGGCTAGATGCCAAATGATTCAAGCTGCAGGCTGCAAGCTTCCGTCGGGCCACCCGTCTGCATGCTGTATACAGGCTTCAGGCCCCAGGCCTCAAATCGCAGTTCGGTGTACGTTCTCGTCAGCCGTACGCCATCCCATTCGGCATTCTATATCCATATATTCAAACTTCATGGTTCCACCTGTGTCTCCCAGCCGTCGTAGGCTACATCGTAACGGCCGGCGATTTCATTGAAATATGTACAGAGATTGTTCATCATTTCGATTTTTGGACGTAATCGCTTTATGGAAATCAGAATGTATTTGTGTGTATCGCTACATGACTTTCCGCAATATCCGATCTTCATACTCAACTCCTGCAGATGGTGAGCCAAGCGATAGATATTTTCTTCTGAATTTGAATAGAACCAGAAAGTTATAATCCGTTCGACATCCGGATCAGAATCCAGCTGTTCGATAAACTCCAGTATCTCTCTGTTTATGTTTGTTATTATTGGGTCCATTGGGCTCTCCTTCATTTTTAATAGCGCTCATCGAATCATGAACTCTTACATCAAAATTTAAACTTTCATTATTCGACATTCGGTGTTCGATATTCGAATCATCTCTTTTCTATATGAAAGGAAAAAAAGCAAATCCTTACAGTATTTTTTGCCAGTGATTTTAGCCTTCCTCTACAGATGTTTCTTTTTTGATCTGAAATGGTATCTTAGAAATACAATTATTCATCACTAATCAGCTGGGCAGAACACCAGTCTATATCATCCAGATATTGAATACGCAGATTCTTACGGCTATTCTTTCTAAAGACAGCAAGGACTCTACTTACAAGTATGCTCTGCTGCGTGCAATGGTGCAGTGTGTTACGGATCAAAATCCCCATAAAGGAAAAGCCGAAAATGGTTGGATATCATATCCTTTTGGTCTTCTGGTTTACTACTGGATTCTCTATTACTACCCGATCTTCTCCTCTGATATTTTCATTCCACAAAAAAATGGGGAAAGCCCCAAACTCAAACAGGGCAATACGATCGCTATTCGCCGGGAATTTAATACGGTGATTAAATTTTACCTAGACAAAGGCGGCCTACCCCAATTTAGGTTTGATTTGATCCATGGAGGGATACCAGAACCGATTCATCGTGATGTCATCCTATTATTAAGAAAGCTTCAGCAAAAAATTAAAAACATGCCCATGAAGCATCTCGGTTTTTATGAGTTTGGAAAGCATTATAGTCTGGTGAATTTCAACACTGAAACCATCAAAACGCCATCTTATTACGGACTGATTCAGGAAGCCGGTCAATTTTATATTCTGCCTGAACTCCATCATCTTTTGGATGAAATTGGCCCTTTGATTATCGGACAGGATTCGATTATTGATGGATGGGCGGAGTTTACATCGCAGGCCTCCCTGCGGGTTGAGGGAATTGATCCGATCCCAAAAGAGAAAATCCTAACGGTACTGACGAAGGCGGTGCAGGTACCGAGGGATATTACCCAAGTGAAAAAAATCCTTAGAGGAACAGACAGCGACAAGATTCGTTGTATCTGGACGGGTGTTCGTTTGTCCAACAAATATCATATCGATCATGCCGTTCCGTTTAGTTTGTGGCAGAACAACAATTTGTGGAATCTTGTGCCGGTTAAATCCTCAATCAACCTGAGCAAAAGTGACAGGATACCTTCACCAAAACTTATCAATGAAAGCTCAGACAGGATTAAGGAAGTCTGGAAGCTCTATGCCGGGAAATTCGGCAAGCAGTTTGAACAGGAGATTTACGAAGGGCTTGGCACCGGGCTTGATAATAATATGGATGACGCGATTCATGCATTGATGAACAAAAGTGAATATCTAATTGAGAAGCGTGGATTTCAGAAATTTGAACCGAAATAAATCGAATTCTGCAAGATGAGATCATCCGTCTTTTCAAAAATACCGGTAACAGAATGGCTCCATAACAATGAGCACTTCTTCATCGTGAAGGACAAATATCCCGTAAGCGAAGGACATCTTTTGATTGTGTCGAAAAAACTTTGCCCTGATTTTTTTGGTCTTACTACTGAGGAAAAAGCAGAGCTTCCGGCAATGATCACACAGGCAAAATCACTGATTGAAAAGCATCATAGCCCGGACGGTTATAATATTGGCATAAACTGCGGAGAAGCGGCCGGTCAAACGGTTTTCCATTTTCATTGCCACGTGATTCCGCGATATGAAGGAGATATGGAAAATCCAAAGGGTGGTATTAGAAATGTAATTCCGGGGATGGGGGATTATTGAAAAAAATGGATTTTAACTGAGATAACTAAAAGTAGTATATCGGACATATTATTTAAGATTGAATAGAACCTTCGGTAAATTATGGCTGACTTGGTAATTACCATTCAATAAGTACTAGACTGAAACTGTTCTTGGTGCTTTCTCAAATAAACCTTGTTACCGTCATGTAATCTCTGCAATTTTTCATTTCCGTTAACACCAATTTTCAGAAAAGAGTCTCTCATTATTTGATCAGATAATAAAATCTTACCTTTTTCGTCGAACGTAATCAAATGTCTATCAAATAAAGCATCATAAGTTGGGGATAAGAGAATTCCATTATCAACATCCAAACGCTCTTCATCAGTCGAATTTTTCCATGGCACGATATGCGAAGCAATTAATATTCTAGGATCATCAAATTTTGTAACTGCGCACTTGTATCTCCATCTGTGAAGTATGCTTTTGCGGTAAGCCCCTTGCCCTACTCTACTTGTCACTAGTCCTTTACGTTCAGTTGTATCAGGTAAATCAAACTCTTGTACGAATAACGGCTCAGTATAAGTTCTAAAACTATCATCCAATTTAGGAAGATTTAGATCTACTCCTGCTCTTTTGAAAAAGAACTTAATAGCTTCCCTTTGTTTTCCTTTTCTATCATGTGTGGTAAAAAAATCCACATCGAGTAGTTCAAGTTCTGTTTCAAAACGAACGTAACCTTTTTTAACATACTCAAATAAAAAAACTCGTTTACCATTTTCGAGGTGGTTTTTGAGGGCTAAATTACCTCTCGTAAAGTCCATGTCACCTACTTGACCTTCCCCCGTGTAACTAAACACATCCTCATTTTCCCAAGCATCACGGTAACCATGTTTTTTACCCTTAGAGCCACTGAAGATAAATATATAGGGATAATTGGCACAAGGTGAAATGCCGCTTTGTCGGCTACCTCCATATTCGTCATGAATGGTAGATCTTTTATAATTAACTCCTGGTATGAAAGGTAGTTTTTGCAGAAGGTTTAAAACTATTTTTTAAAGTTTGACTGAATGTAATTCTAGGACTTATGCATTCCAAATGATTTTATTTCATTTAAGTACGAAAAAAGCATTTATAAAATAATTAGCCTTTTGCGTTTTCAGTAAGAGATTAGGGTGATGATATGAAAAGCCTAAAGACTAAAATTTCGTTTTGTAATTCAAAAATCTCTCAAGAGGTACATAAATGGGGAAGAAAATACCTCATAACATTAGATTATTATTTTTCTTTTAAGAAGAACTATTTTTAACTAAAATTAACAGCAAAAAGTCATTATTAAAGACTTATAAAACACTATCACCAAACATTACCCATACATCACCCACTCATCACAAATCAGATTTGATGCGGATAGGGGTTTCCTCGTATATTAAAAGTGTTATTCTAAAATCAAAGCCCACCTGACGAATAACGCTCCACAAAAACTGATTCCGGGGATAGCTGTGTCTGCCTTTAGAGTGAAATGTGAAAAGGACCTACTTCGCTGAAGCTTCGTTGGCCTGGCAAAAGGCAAAAATTTAAATAATGGATGTGTATGTATGACAGATGACCCGGAAATGGTGAATTTTGATTTTGGTACATAAAAGGTTCTCGACAGTCTCGACCTGATGAGTATTGGAAATGGAATTTGGTGCTTGGTATTTGGAGATTGGGATTTGGAACTTGTGGCCTGTGGCCTGCAACCTGGAGCCTGTAGCTTGTGACCTGGTTGATAGAGAAATCAATACGCAGCGGAGCTGCGGGGGCTGTCGTCTTCGGAGCAGAGCTCCGGACGAGGAGATGGTTTGAATATCGAATGATGAATGTTGAATTTCGAATTGTGACTTGTTGCCTGCGGCCTGCCGCTTGAGGCTTGGAAAGAACTCGTCAGGCGAACCGTCGCAAAAAACACGACGGAATTCGACAGACGAGGGTAGCCGCTTAACCTGAACTACGAATGACCGATGGACGAACGACCGAATCACCGATTTTTTTGAATATCGAATATCGAATATCGAACGCCGAATTTTGAAGTTGGGATTGCTGCCTGCAACCTGAAACTTGCCGCTTGCTAAGCGAATAGCCGTTTCTTTTTATTATACCTTTATAAATTCATTCAAATCTGATTTTAGGATGTATTCAATTTCTCTAAAATTAGATCTATCCGTTTCGCAAAAGAGAAAACCGAACATATGATAGTCCGCAACGTTCATTTTCCTCAGCTCAATGGGATGTTCGAAATGTTGAAGCAGCTGATCGTAGTCAAATGATTTTATTTCGTCCGGTTCATACCCGGTTGTATTGTCTAATACTATGATGCTGTAAAGTTTGTCGTCCCTGCCGCTTAAAATGGTTTTCCAATCCGGCTTTTGCTGGTTGAAGAAATATTCAATGGAATTAAAACCATACGAAAGATACGTTGAGTCTGCCGTAGTACACCAGCCACCGAATCGCATTGGATTAACTTCTATAGGAAAGAGTTTTCCGTCTTTTGTAATTCTTACTTCAACGTGAAGGGGGACGTTTTTCAAATCGGCAGAATTGCCAAGCATGTCAAGAAACTCCGTGAATGGTCGTAATTTTTTATTGATTATTTCGCCCGAAGAGAGATAAACTCTATCGCTAACATCATCCTCACTTGAAAAAAAATGTTTGAAAATATTCAATACCACCGGTTCACCGTTGCTGCCGAAATACGCATCAAATGCATATTCATCCCCTTCAATGTATTTTTCAACAATAAAAGCCCCGGCATTTAAAACAGAAGCCGGATATAATCTGCTTACTTTTTCAATTTCGTTCTCAACCTTTCGTACTTTTTTATTCCACTCTTCAACCGAATAAATCTTATGAACGCCCACGCTTAAGAAACCGACCTTTGGTTTTAATACTACAGGAAATGGATAACCGGAAGCATCCACTGTAAGGAGATCCTCCAGTTTAATTTCTTCAAAAAAGTAGTCCGGATAATATTTATTCAAAAAGCGGCGGAAGCGTACTTTGTCTTTAAAGAGATCAATGATATCGGGGAGTTTCGTTTTTTGCAGATTTTTTTCGATCCAATCAATGGAGTTTTCCGAATTTGTGTAAACCTTGGGAAACTCGTTCCTCTTAATAATGTCCTTTGCTTCTTCACTATTCATGAGAGGCAACCTGCCGCCCAGATTCAATTCCTCTTTCGATGAAAGTGCTAATGCCGGATAGCCGTTTTCCAGGATCGTATGTTGAAGGAAATCGGAAACGTAAGGTTTGTCAAGAAGTATCATTAAAAACGATTTAAATGGGTAAAAAGTAACCTGTTCGTATTTAGATAAAATTATGAATTAATTATCACTTTATATGAATAGGTTTCTGGGTTCAGGGTTCAAGGTCTAAGGTGTAGATGTTGATGCCTAAATACGGTTGGGCAAAATTCCCCTCCTCTGGAGGAGAGGTCTGAGGGGTGGTGGTTTTTTGAATCGTAAATCGTAAATCGGATATCGGATATCAAAAATCGCATATCCTATATCGTCTTTCAGGGTTTCTCGCGGAGTTGCACTGAGTACGTCGCCGAGTTTCGCTGAGGAATTTATGAGTCAATCTGCTTACGAAGATCTGCCTGCGGCGCGGTGGGGAGCAGGGTTCGATCTCAATACTTTATACGCTGCGCTTTCCTATCAGGAATCCTGTCATCAGTCGGTGAGCGGAGACAGGGTCCTGACCGAAGGCCGTGTCTTTCGGCCGGAGCAGAAGGATCTGGAGCAGACGTTGATGTTTGAATGGCGAATTACGATGGACGAATTTCGAATTGTGATTTGTTGCCTGAGGCTTGGAAAAACTCGTCGGGTCTATCCTCAGTATCCCGAAAACCTTCGGGAGAAGGAGGACTAGAACCGTCGCCAAAACATGCCGGAATTCGACAGACGAGGGTTCTTGGCAAGCTCCCCGATGTGAACTGCGATTGACCGAACGACGAACGACCGATTTGAGAATGAGTGCCAGTTATTGAGTAATGGCATAGCCATGAAACATATTATAGCCCATCAATTCATTGATGGGTTTAATGGCAACCCCCATTTCCCCGCCGAACAGAGAGTGTGGCTTGAAATATTGGTTTTTGTTGAGGCGTTTCCATCACGTTTTGGATTTGACCAAATCCCGTTCAAAAAGTGGTTAAGACGTATTGTGCAGCGGAGCTGCAGGGCTGTCGGCGGAGCAGAGCTCCGGACGAGGGGATGGTTTGAATATCGAATGATGAACGCCGGATTTCGAATTATGACTTGTTGCCTGCAACTTGAAACCTGCAAACCGCTTGTTATCGGAATAGCCAGCTGTTATCTTCCATTCAGCATCAAGAAACCCCGATAATCGGGGTTGCCAACCGACCTGCTCGGGCACGGTGGTTCAAACGATGTGGGATCACGGATCCAAAGCAACGAGTCCCGTCTTTTCCGCATCTGATCTTGATGTACGTATCACACAACCGAACCGAAACCGTACATCAAACGATACAGATCTTATGAAACAGTCAAAAAATAACCATAACGGAGAATCGTCCGGCAATCAGACCAATGACCCTCTGAGTTCTACACTTTCTGAAAGAGAGCGAAAAACCCTTCATAGCTCCTATGTTCAGGCGGGCATCAAATGGATGGGGATGTTGCACGGAATTTCATCAGCCGTGGCAGAGATGAAGAACGGCCTGCTGGTGGTCACCGTCACCCTGCCGGAGAGCTATTCAAAACCGGTGAAGGATGAGATGTTCATCCGAATTCTGAAGAACTGCCGGGAATGGAACTGCCTGGAGATGGAACGCCGGATGCGCCGACTCTACCTGATCGTGTATAGCGATAAGGGCAAGGCGGGGTTTATGGTCAGATCCGATGAAATGGACAACGAAGAGTTCGTACAGCGTGCACGCGAAATCCGCGAGTTTGGCAAAACCCGAAAGCTGCTCTACGACAGGATTTATGAGAGGGAAGAGGTGATGGGGATGTGATGATAACGGCGAGATGCTAGATGCAAAAAGTGAGAGGGAAGCGTGAGACGTTGGTGTTTGAATGTCGAATAACGATGGACGAACGCCGAATTGTGATTTTTTTGGTTAACCCTCGTCCGGAGCTCTGCTCCGCGGACGACAACTGGCAGCTCTGCTGCATGATAGTCCGCCTCAATTCTGATTTGCACTCCAAACAAGGCACTCTGTTCGGCGGTTGAGATGTTTGGATCTGTTTACATTGGTGTCTCACCCCTCCGAGGTTGTTTATTTTTTATAAGTAGATCAAAAACGGCCTTGAGAAATCAGCGGAAAAAGTGAGCAGACAGAAGGCGAAAAGAAAAACTCACCTGCCTCCACCGTCACCCTGAGCCCGCCTGCACCGTGGTTTCGGAGGGCAGGCTTGTCGAAGGGTCTCCAAAATAATAGCAACAAATGTAGAGATCCTTCACTACGTTCAGGATGACATTCAGGGCTTAATTTTTGGGTTGCTTTTGTACCTGTCCGACTACCGGCGGATCAAGCCAAAAGTAACAGGGGGATGAGTTTGAAATAAGATTTTAAGTCTATCGCCTCAATTCTGTTTTGTAATCCAAACCAAGCTCTCTGTTCGGCGAGGAGATGTGTGTCTCTGTTTACCCTGGGTTTCGCGAAGCTCCACCCAGGGCTATTGATATTCCACCCCCTCCGGGGTTGTTTATTTTTTATAAGTAGATCAAAAACGGCCTTGAGAAATCAGCGGAAAAAGTGAGCAGACAGAAGGCGAAAAGAAAAACTCACCAGCCTCCACCGTCACCCTGAGCCCGCCTGCACCGTGGTTTCGGAGGGCAGGCTTGTCGAAGGGTCTCCAAAATAATAGCAACAAATGTAGAGATCCTTCACTACGTTCAGGATGACCATATCGTCATTCTTCTCCTTAATGCTTTCGGGAGAAGAATCTCCCGGTGTTGACTTAATGGGATGGAGATCCTTCACTACGTTCCCCGAAAAAGAGTCGGGACGCAACAGGATGACATTCAGGCCTTGCCTGCGACCTGCTGCCTGCGACTTGCCGCTTGAGGCTTGAAAAACTCGTCAGGCGAACCGACGCAAAAGCACGCCTGGATTCGACAGACGAGGAGATTTGAATATCGAATGTCGAATAACGAATGACGAATTTTGAATAGTTTATCCTGATTAAATGGAAAAGGCAATTCCGGTATGTCAATTCTGTTCAGCTAAGTAGCTCCCCTCCATGTCACGTGCATTTTCGTGAAAGGGAGGGGCTGGGGGTGGGTTGTCCGAACTGATGGTGGGCTGTTTTTGTTGAGCTCTCAATACGATACGAATGGAAACTCAACAAAGAAACCCTTGCCTACTACTACAACATCCATCCTTTTAACCAGTTTGTTATTTGCTATGCTCTTTCCAGGTTTTGGGGCAGAGCTAAAGAGTTCTGATACTGAAAAGAACGATACAGAACAGGTCCTAATAGATTTCAGTGACACATCGGTGGCCGCTTGGCGGATTGTAAATGACAGCGTAATGGGAGGGATTTCAAGAAGCACACTTGAGCTGCATCCAGACGGATATGCCCTGTTCAGGGGCACGGTATCCCTGGAGAATAATGGTGGATTTGCATCAGTCCGCACACGGGCACAAACACCGGTGGACCTGTCAGGCTTTGAGGGATTGTCTGTTCACGTGTTGGGGGATGGAAAAATATACAGCTTGAGGCTCAGAACCGTAAAAAACGGACGGCTGACGCGCTACTCCTACGAGGCGCGTTTTGCGACCACGGCAGGGGAGTGGGAGACTCACGAAATGGCATATAGCGATTTCAAGCCGGTATTTAGAGGGAATGCAGTTCGCGGCAATCCGGAGTTGAACCCGGATGCGATTCTGGAGATCGGGTTTATGATTCAGGATGGACAAGAGGGTCCTTTTCGTCTGGGGGTGCAAAGGCTGAGCGTGTATTAATGGGGGGGGCGGATCAGCATTAATGATCAAATAATCTTTTGTGAAGAATTTTTTTGAATGATATGAAGCAGTCATTGGGTAGCTATAAACTAATATTATGTTATATCATCAAACATTAGTTGTATATAAAATAGCCATTCTCAAATTCATTTGATCTGAATAGGGTAATCATCGTACATTGAAAGTGTTATTCAAAAATCAAAGCCCACCTGACGAATAACGATCCACAAAAAACTGATTCCGGGGATTGCTGTTTCTGATCCAAGCGTTTGCCCGGCAGATTGAGTTTGTCTCAATCCAGAATTCCTCGTTCGGAGCTCCGATCCGCCGACGAAAGTGAGTAGCTCCGCTGCATATAATATCCGGTCTGACCTTGTGCAAAGGGATGCCTGACTCGTTGATGTTTGTTTTTGAATAATGAATATGTGTGAGAACCGCCTCAATTCTGGTTTGTCCTCCAAACTATTCTCTCTGTTCGGCGGGGAATGTATGGTGCCCTGTTTCCCCGGGTTTCGCTTTGCTACACCCGAGGCTATTGATATGTCACCTCTGCGGGGTTGTTCTTTTTTGATAAGCAGATGAAAAACGGCCTTGAGAAATCAGCGGAAAAAGTGAGCAGACAGTAGACGAAAAGAAAAACTCACCAGCCTCCAACAGAATCTGAAATCGGAATAAGGGATTAACAGGCCTTGAGTTTTTCCGGATCTAGGCTGAGAACGTCGATGATTTCTCACAGCCCTGCCTTCCGAAGCTTCAGCGCAGGCAGGCTTGATTTTTTGGTTCGTTTTGTTTCAAGACAAAATGAACAGTGGATAGAGGTTTGAAATGAGATTTTAAAACAAGCGTCCCAATTCTGTTTTGCACTCCAAACAACGCACTCTGTTCGGTGAGGAGGCTTGTTGATCTATTTACCCCGGGTTAAAAACCGGGGCTATTTGTGTGCTGACCCTGTGGGACAGTTTAATAATTTGCAGCAATTGTGCAGGTAAATAGCTCCCCTCCATGTCACGTGCATTTGCGTGAGAGGGAGGGGCTGGGGGTGGGTTATGATGCAGCGGAGCTGCAGGTTGTCGTCGACGGAGCTGAGCTCCGGGACGAGGAGATGGTTTGAATGCCGAATTTCGAATTATGAATGTCGAATTGTGATTTGTTGCATGCCGCTTGAGGCTTGGAAATACTCGTCAGGCGAGCCGTCGTAAAAACACGCCGGAATTCGACAGACGAGGGTTTTCAACGGTTGGTGGCTTTAAAATATCCATCCGGGCGGTATTCGCGCGGGGTGAGATCGGCCAGCCGGTGGAAACCGAGATATCCCTGCTGAATGGCGCCATAGGGTTCTACAACTTCGCCGGATGGGTCAACAGTGATGGATCGTTCATTGAGTTCCAACCAGGAAA
The DNA here is from genome assembly GCF_002834295.1 of Rhodohalobacter barkolensis. NCBI lineage: Bacteria > Pseudomonadati > Balneolota > Balneolia > Balneolales > Balneolaceae > Rhodohalobacter > Rhodohalobacter barkolensis. The sequence continues at coordinate 165,828 of NZ_PISP01000001.1, forward strand.
CCTGCGACCAACCCGGACCCCTGTTCCGTTCGTTTGTCCACTCCAGATAGCGCCAATCTTCCTCCTCACGCATATAAACGATCTCCAGTGATCCTGAAAACCGCACCTCTTTCAGGTACTCCTTTTCAGCCGGGCGGACAATGTCCTCAGCGGTTACCTTAAATAGATTATTCGTATCCCCGGGAAACATCGGTTCCCAAACTCTGTACATGTGAAAGCCCTCTTCTTCAACGCGGTCTTCCAGCACCGACAGCCAGAAATGCCTCATCGACCCGTGAAATGCCTTCAGCCTGTTGAATTCCCATAGAAATTTTTGTGTGGGATCGGATGGGGTCATCTCTTTAAACAGCGGTTCTCCATCCCAGTAAGTGGTATGTCCTGTGTGTTTGAACTCGAACAAGTAGTAGGTTATCTCATAACCCAATGATTTATTTACAATCTCAAGGGGTGCCAGCGCCTCCGCTTTTAATCGTCCCCAGAAGTTGGTATCAAAGCGTAAGACATCTGGATTGAGGATGAACACCGAATCGGCATTTTCGCTCATGCCGAGGAATAATTCTTCAAACCGAGCCAGGTTTCTCCGCCATTTTTTACCCAGGTCATCCACATTAATTTCATCCATTTCATACACTACAGGTTTCAGGTTCAGGTCGATGGTTAACTGATCTCCCGGCTCAACATCCACATTGTAGACCATCCGTTCATACCCGATCATGGTGACAATAATCCGAAAGGAACCGATTGGAATACGCCTCAAGGTATATTGGCCTGAACGATCCGAATAGGTGCCGAGCTTGGTGCCTGATAAGAAGACGTGCGCTCCCTGCAGTGGCTGTCCGGTATCGGTATCAACGACCTCTCCCTTAACAATAGCCTGGGCGCGCAGCAGATCTGTCAATCCAAAAAAGAAAAGAGTGGTGGTTAGAAATATGAAAATGACACGGCGCATGGCATGAACTCCGTATAATCCGGCATTGATTCCTGAACGGCAACATTCATAAATAAACGATCGGTGTTATCATTTTCAATAGGGAGTTTTTGATAGTTTTTGTACCTGTCCGACTACCGGCGGATTAAGACAAATAGTAGATTGAATATTTTTAGATGAGATTTTTGAAGCACCGCCTCAATTTTGTTTTGAATTTCAAACCGATCCCTCTGTTCGGCGTGTATATGGGCGCTTCATTCTTACCCGGGTTAAAACCCAGCCTGTCCCGACGTATTTGGTCGGGAGGGCTATTCATGTCCTGTCCCTTTGGGACAGGGTTGTTATGCAGCGGAGCTCTGGGACGAGGTAATGGTCGGAATTCGGCAGGTGAGGATGTCGTATATCGTAAACCTAATGCTGTATAACGCATCCAGGGTTTTTAAGGCCGTTTTAATAACCATACATTAAAAATCACAATAATTAATGTATGTTTGGTTTTGTTACCCTATTTTAAGGTCGGATTTGCTATCATATATTAAAAAACAAAGAAATTAATGCCAAAAGAGCAGCTCTACCCGGTCAACCCCGATCGTACAAAACCCTGGAATGATCTTCCGGAACTCCCGATTGCCCCGACTCTCTACCGGGATGTGGATATTTATGAGCAGCTGGGCTTGGCAAAGGAGGCCCTGGCGCTGCTGGCTGGACGAAGTATTGCAATTCCCAACCCCGGTATGCTCATCAACTCCATCACCCTGCAGGAGGCGAAGGTATCGAGTGCCATTGAGAATGTGTTTACGACCGATGATGATCTCTACAAGGCGCTCAGTGATTCCAAAGCGGATGGTAAAGCACCGGCCCCGGCGAAGGAGGTGCTGCGCTACCGTGAGGCTTTGTGGGAGGGATATCACTATTTGGAGGAGAACGGTGCATTTGACCGGGACTATTTTATCCGGCTCTATCAGATTATCCAAGAGAGCGGCGATGAAATCCGTCCGCCATTTGCCAGAACTTTTATACGGATGGGGGGTACCGGTCCGAACACAGGAAAGCCAGCCTACACCCCGCCCCGGGGCCAAGGGATAGTGGAGGCCAGGCTCGACAACCTTATCGATTTCCTGAATGATGAGCAGTCACAGCCCGATGATGTTCTGCTGAAGATGTGCATTGCCCATTACCAGTTTGAGGTGATTCACCCGTTCCGGGACGGCAACGGACGTGTCGGCCGTATCATGAACCTGCATATTATTACGCGGCATCATCAGTTGGATCTGCCCATTCTCTATTTGAGCCGTTATATCCTGGAGCACAAACAGGATTATTATGAATACCTGGCGGGGGTATCTCAGCAGGGCGACTGGAAGAGCTGGTTTCTCTATATGCTGAAAGCTGTGGAGTGGACTTCACGGCTCACCCTGCGCAAGGTGAATGATATCATCGAAAGCAAGGAGGAGATACTTGACGTGCTGCGCAGTCAGACGGATGTCCGCCGGCCGGAGGATCTCGCCGAAGCGATCTTTACCCAACCCTATATTAAGGTTAACCATCTGACCGATAAAGGCGTTTATGCAGAAAATACAGCGCGAAATTACTTGAATGAATTGGCGGATTTACAAATTCTGGAGAAAAAAGAGATCAAGGGAAAGCACTACTATATTAACCCGGCATTGGTGGAAATTCTGTCGTATTGAGCAAACTGTCATATTATTCAAAAAGGTGAATCGTCAATTAGTAATTACATCATTCATTCGGTAATGGTAATTGTAGCGGAGCTGCTGGGGTGTCGTCGCTGGAGCGGAGCTCCGGGACGAGGATATGGGAATGATGAATTGGGCGAGTTTGGGATTTGCTGTTTTGGTGCTTGCGTCCTGCGGCTTGAAAACTCTTCAGGCGAACAGCCGCAACTGCACGCCGGAATTCGACAAACGAGGAATAATCGAATAATGAATTGTGAAGTGTAATATTCAGATGGGTTAGAGCCGACTATCCCGGAGGGATAGAATGTGATTAGCCCTGGGTGAAGTGAAACGAAACCCAGGGAATAGAGGCCAACCAAAATTTTCCGCCGAATAGAGGGATTGGTTTGAAATACTGGGTTTTGTTGAGGCGGTTCCATAACGAATTGGGTTTGACTAAATACCGTTCGAAATGTGGTTAAGACATTTTGAACAGCAGAGCTGCAGGTTGTCGTCACCGAAGCAGAGCCCCGGGACGAGAAATGAGGAATGAAACTTGAAAAAACTTGTCAGGCGAACCGCCGCAAAAGCGCGTCGGAATTCGACAGACGAGGGAGAATCAACGGTTCAGACGAACCGTTGCATAGTGACGAATTGAACTGCGAATGACGAATCACGAACGCCGATATGCGATTTGGGGCATAGCTTATAGCCTGGATATACCCTCCAACTCCCAATCGCTATCTAGTGTGCAAAATCTTCGAAAAGCAAGCCCTGTAAAACAGAATGCCGACAGGTGATTTACACCCTGCCCCAGCGGGGTAGCATGTTGGTAGCCCCGGATGAAGTGAAACGAAATCCGGGGGATATTAGGCTGGCCAAAATAACCGCCGAATAGAGGGATTGGATTGGAGTACTGGATTTAATTGAGGCGGTTCCCTTTAAATTTGGTTAATACGATTTGTGCAGCTGAGCTGCGGTTTGTCGTCTTCGGAGCGGAGCACTGGGACGAGGAGAGTGCAATTGAATGTCGAATATCGAATGACGAACGCTGAGCTGTGAAGTGACTTCCTGCTGCCTGAAACTTGCGGCTTGGATAAACCCGTCAGTCTGCATCGTATGCCGTAAAACGAATTCCGTACGCCGTCAACCTCAGCTTACTCTTCAAATGAGAAATAGAGTCCGAAGTTTGCATTCAGGCTTGTGATCTCACCGTTTTGCCGTTGACCGGTTATCGAATTGAAGACAAGTTTTACCTTCAGGGATTCATTCTGCTGTTCGAGGGTCATCCTCTCAATAGATAAAGCTTCTATTTTCATCGCACCGGTTTCAGGCAGCTCTTCGATAAAGGGTTTAAGTTCAAATACCAACGAACGCCCGGTCGCTTTCTCTGTGATATGGATTTCAAGATTTTCGTCTTTCAGTGAAATCGTGTAAACCCGTTCTCCAATGGTTGTCTCAAACTCTTGTGAACTCAGCCACATCTCAATTTCACCGACATAATGGTCATAACCCTGCAAAGGTACAGGATCTGTCCTGCGCTTTTGCACCTGGAACGTGGCAAAGCCTGAGCCATCTCCCTCTTCCATCTCCCAGTTACTCACATAATCAATACCGATTAGGCCCGTAATGACTTGAGCATCTGAAACAACATTCATAGTGTCTTTATTTGCAAGTACCTCTTTTAGGTCTTCCTCAAAATAGGGCTGAATGGATTGAACACCCTTCAGATCGAGCAGGTACGTAATTCCCGAACTGATCTGCTTTCGATCGTTAAATGGGATTTCATTTTCGGTCTTGATGACGGTTCCGTTTTCAGAAAACAGACCGTGTTCTTCTAAATGATATTCCAGTCTGCTTAGCTGACTTCTTTCAGAGACCTCGAATGCACTCAGCGGACCAAATGAGATCAGTATCATAATCAGAAACAGGGAGGTTGGGATCACTCTGATATCTTTCACTTTACTGATCAGGAAATAGATCACCACTCCGGTCAGCCATACGGCCAGGGTTGCAACATAGTATCGATTCACCGTTACACCGTATTCAGAAATCCGGACCCAAATGGAGAGCATGAGGAGAATGATCAGCGGTATAAGAGCAATATAGTATCCTTTCGAAAACAGGCGTACCCATTTGTGATCATCTTCGTCCTGAATAGGGTAGAGTAAGAGTAGCCCCAATATTCCCGCGATCGAAAAATTGAGCACAAGGTGAGCCACCCAGCCGTTCGGCCACTGCCACTCGATGATGATCTTGCCCGTGTAGAGATAGAGAATTACTATGTATACGACGATCAGGGGAATGAGAACATACTGAACAAAAATTCTCAAACCTTTCGGATAGGCTTTCTCTTCGTCCGTTAATTGATTGGGATGGGGAACTCCTGATAGAAAGAACCAGGTACCAAAAATTCCGATCAAAAATATAGCTAGCTGCCCATATCGTTTCCCTTCAATGTCGAATTCGAGAAGTACTTCTAACGAATACATGGCAATCGTTAATCCAACGTACAAAACACCAACATACAGAACGGAGAGTAGAATTCTGAGGAACAGGGTTTTATTGTAGGCCCAGAAGTCCTGAACACTTTTATCCCCTAAATAAGGTGCAAACGAAACCAAAAGATGAGATGACAGAAACAGCAAGGAGTATCGGTAAAACGCTTCAGAATTTGAGGGCTCAAAATCTTCGGGCAGAAACAGGTAATAAACGGCAAGCAGAAGAACGGCCGCACCACTGGAAAGGTATCGTTTGATGGGATTCCAACTTCTGCTTTCGCTTAAAACGCTGATTGCGAGGAGCAGTGAAATGGATAGTGCAGAGACCCAGCTAAAATTCCGGACCCAATAGTATCCATCCCGCTGATCCCACGGTAAATCTACCAGCAAGATGACACCCAAAGTACCCAGAATGGCGAAGGTTAAAACGAAGGGGAATCTGCGAATTGTAGCTGAGGCATTTGAGGTAATTTGCTGAATAGACGGCAGCCGTATCATACTCTATCCTATAAATTTATGCTTAATTGAATGTAGCACTATTTGGGTTTATAAAAAGAAAAAAGCTCCACTCTCTTTGTCATGTGCTTTTGTATTAGAGGAAGGATTACGGTATACGATTTGAGATTATCTGGGAAGCTGGACTCTAGAAATAATGGCCTAGAGAAATCAGCGGAGAAAAGTGAGCAGCCGGGAGACGAAAAGAAAAACTTACCAGCCTCTCGTCGCCGGCGCAGAGCACCGGGACGAGGAGGGGGATTTTGAATGTCGAATATCGAATGACGAACGCTGAATGTCGATTTGAAGCCTGTTGCCTGTAAACTGCAAATACCGCATGTGTATACTGAATCGGAAATGCCCCAGAGGGGCAAAATGTGATTAGCCTCGGGTGAAACGCAGTGAAACCCGGGGTTTAGATGAGCCCATTAACATGTCGCCGATCAGAGGGAATGGTTCGAAGTGTAAAGAAAATTAGAGGCGGTCACCTCACGAATTTGATGTTACTGTTGAGTCAGGCAATCCCGGTATGTGAATTATGTGAAACTAAAAAACTCCGCTTCTTGTCACGTTCATTTTTGTGAGAGGGATGGGTTGTCCTGCAGCAGAGCTGCAGACTCTCGTCGCCGGAGTAGAGAACCGGGACGAGGTGATGGTTCGAATATCGAATATCAAATGACGAACGCTGAATGACGATTTGAAGCCTGTTGCCTGCAACCTGCAAATACAGCATGTGGATGCGGAACCGAAAATGCCCCAACGGGGCATAATATGATTAGCCCCGGGTGAAACGCAGTGAAACCCGGGGTTTAGATGAGCCCATTAAAAAGTCGCCGATCAGAGGGCATGGTTCGAAGAGTAAAAAAAATTAGAGGCGATCACCTCACGAATTCGATTTTACTTTTGGGACTCCATGTCACGTGTATATGCGTGAGAGTGAGGGGCTGGGTTTTCATACAGCGGAGCTGTGGGTTGTCGTCGTCGGAGCAGAGCTCCGGACGAGGAATAGACCTGCCGCTTGTCGCCTGCGACCTGCAACTTGAAACCTGCGGCTTGTGACCTGATTATGAATTGCTCAAATATTTCTCCTCAAAAAGGTAGATGCTTTCATCGGTTCCGGCAAGTATTACCTGGTCATTTTCTTTGAATTTGAAGGTCTGAGGGTCAACCGTAATAATTTTTTTATCATTTCGGATGGCCATTAAAATAGTGCACCCAGTCTCTTGTCGTACATCACTTTCAGCGAGTGTAGTTCCGACCAGCTGTCCGGCAGGAAGTTGTTTCAGATTTATCTGCTTTTCTACTGCCAGGGAATCTTCATCTTCAAAGACAGAGGCGGCGAGCATCCGTCCGCTTACCGTGGTAACGGCCTGTACATAATCGGCCCCGGCATCGAAGATTTTACGAATATTGCCTTTGTTGTTAGCTCGTACAATAATATGTGCTTTAGGATTCAGATGTCTGGCCATAAGCGTGGCATAAATCGCTTTTGTATCATCCTGAATTGTGACAATTAACGACATGACATCCTCAATATCGGCTTTCTTCAGCGTCTCTGTTTTCGTGATATCTCCAACAATATCCACGCCCTCTTTCTCCTGAATATCGATCACTTGTACGTCTACGCTTCTGCTTTTTAGAAACCGGGCTGCAGCATCTCCAGACTGCCCGTAGCCCAGTATCAGAACTTTACTTCGCCTAAATTGTCGAGTAGTGGATTCCGCTTTTTTGCTGAGTTCATCGATCTCCGCTTTTTCTCCGGCAACCAACAGCCGAATCTTTGAATCCAGAATTAAATCGGGAGAGACAGGACTGTTAAATTCATCTTTTTGCCATGCTCCAATGATGTTCACATGATGATTGTCCAAAAGTTTAGCCGATTTTACCGACCGATTACAAAGTTCACTTCCCTCTTCAATGTCGATCTCAATTAACTCGATATTATTATCAATTTCTACGCTGTCGATAATTGAAATTGCAGGGACCTGTTTGGCCAGGCTTTCACCGATAAGTTGCCGTGGGAGGATGGTGACATCGGCACCGGCCAATTTGTAGTACACCTCTTCCTCTTCCTGGTCCAACACCGCAATGATATTGATTGTTTCAGATGCATTTCTTGCTGTAAGTATGGTACTAATGGATTTTTCAACGGTGGATTGCAGAACCAGGGTAGATGCTGAACCGATACAGGCATTGAGTAGAATTGCATCCGACTCAGGGTTACCGACAATCACATTCATGCCTGATAGGTGAAGCTGTGATACCAGCTGATCATCCTGTTCAATAATTACATAATCTTTACCGCGCGAGTCTAACTCCTGAATTAAAACATCCGCATGGTTCGAGTAACCACATATAATTACATGGTCGGATTTGGAAATTTTTTGAGGCGGGCTTTTTTCAATAGCACGTTTTAGAATCGGGACAATCAACACCGGAAAAGCGAAAAAAACGAGTGCGACACCGGTCACATTCATGATTACAATAAAGTAGTTCATAAAATCGCTCTGCCAGGGCGCATAACCGCCGTATCCGCTTGTGGTTAAGGATTCAACGACTACCTGAAGTGACTGTGAAAAAGTTACATGCTGATCTTCAAAATAGAGCATCGACCACGAAAAGAGGATGGAATAGCTGATGATAATCCCCAATACAGTAAGTATGGAGAAGAATATTCTGTTTGAAAAGTTTTTATCCATAGAATTTTAAACGATCACAATTGCGCGTGGACATAAAATCAGCGTATTTATCAAAATAGATGAATTACGGCAAATCATAAATGTTTAATTGGAGAATGCAATTTTATTAAATGTGGTCAGAGCATTGTCACCTCAAATATATTGTGATTTTTTCCCGTCCTAGTGCTTAGTTCCGGGGACGACAATTCTGCAGCTCTACTGCATGAAATATCCGGACCAGCTTTTGAATGTTTTGTCGGTAATGTTATTCGGATACCGACCGCCTCTATTTTGATTTGTACTCCAAACCGATCTCTCTTTTCGGCGGGGGAGATGTATGGCTCATATTTACCCCACGCTGACGCGTGGGGCTACCAACATATTGTCCCTCCGGGACAGTCAATTCCGGGTAGTGAATTGTGTGCAAGTAAATAGCTCCTATCCATGTCACGCGCTTTTTGCGTGAGAGAGGAAGGGGTGGGTTGTCATACAGCAGAGCTGCAGGGTTGTCGTCAACGGAGCAGAGCACCGGGACGAGGAGATGGTTTGAATGTCGAATATCGAACGCCGAATAACGATCGGTTGCCCTGAAACTTATAGTCGGTGTAGTGAGTTATCGACAAGCTCCCCGATTAACTGCATCGGGGCACTGCGCACTGACGTTGGCCTGAAGCCTGCAGCTTGAATCCTGTAACTTGTATATACAGCATGTGGATGCGGAACCGAAAATGCCCCAACGGGGCATAATATGATTAGCCTCGGGTGAAACGCAGTGAAACCCGGGGTAAAGAGGATGACAATCATGAATCGCCGAATAGGGAGAGTACTTCAGGACCCCGGACAGCGTTGAGGCGATAATCCTTTGGATGTGTTTATATCTAAATTATAACTCAGCTAATCTAAAACCCTCATTTTTGTTGGGAGATACTTTATTTCGGCATTATTAAAAAAAAACCGCCTCAATTCTGTTTTGCACCCCAAACTCATCCCACTGTTCGGCGGGTGGAATGTGTTGATCTGTTTACCCCGGGTTAAAACCCGGGGCTATTCATGTGCTGTCCCTCTGGGACAGGGTTGATTTGTAGTAAAAGTGAAGAGAAAATTCCCCTCCATGTCGTGTGCGTTTGCGTAAGAGGGAGGGTTGTCATACAGCGGAGCTGCAGGCTCTCGTCACCGGAGCAGAGCACCGGGACGAGGAGATGGTTAGAATGTCGAATATTGAATGAAGAACACCGAATGTCGATTTGATGCTTGTTCCATGTAATTTGTATATACAGCATGTGGATGCGGAACCGAAAATGCCCCAACGGGGCATAATATGATTAGCCCTGGGTGAAACCCGGGGTTTAGATGAGCCCATTAAAATGTCGCCGAATAGAGGGAATAGTTTGGAGAGAAAAACAAATTAGAGGCGATCATCTCAGGAATTCGATTTTACTTTGGGACAGTCAATTCCGGTCGTGAATTGTGTGGAACAAAATAGCTCCCCTCCATGTCACGCGCTTTTTGCGAGAGAGAGGCTGGGCCTGCCTTCTGAATCCCGAATGATTTCGGGAGAAGGAAGGGGTGGCTTGTTCTGCAGCAGAGCTGCTGGTTGTCGTCACCGAAGCTGAGCTCCGGGACGAGGAGGGAGAATTTGAATGACGAATTTCGAATATCGAACACCGAATGACGATTTGTGGCTTGCTACCTGAGGCCTGAAACCCGGAAGTATTAATGACGAGTAGTTAGAACTACGTTAATTCTCATCATCTTTGGTGATTCCCAACTTTCTCCCAATCCTTTTAAAAATATTCCCTTTTTTATCATCATCGTCGGTTTCACCAATAACGCGGGGCTCATCACTGCTTTTTCCGGTGAAAAAATCCCGGATTCTATCGGTGAACTTGTCATTTCGTGTGTCGGTGCATGCCAGTGAGTAGGGCGTGTCGATCTGGTTAGGGCGAAAGGCGTTCGGCACGGCAGGCAGATCATCGGTCTGTGTCATGTTTTGCAAAAAGGTTCCGGCAATGGGCAGTGCGGTCTGAGAAGCATAGGCAGGATACTCGCGAAATCTTACACGATGATTCCACCCGCCCACACGGGTTCCAAATACCATATCTGGGGTAAACCCGATAAACCAGCCGTCAGTGAAATTCTGAGTGGTTCCTGTTTTTCCACCCAATGCATGACTGATTTGAAATTGTGATCGCAGAGGTACACCGGTTCCTTCATTAACGGTTTTTTCGAGCATCGTGACCATTGTGGCCGCGGTCTCGTCTGTGATTCTGTCCGAAGATGTAGAAGAGAACGGGGTTTCAATTTCTAGTCCGCCGGATACAGGTAGATGAATCTGATTGGATTCAACATTTTCATCCCCGGCTTCGTAGATAAGTTCTCCCTCATCAGTATAGATTTTGGTGATGAAAATCGGTTCTACAGGTTTGCCTTCGTTCAAAAATGCAGTGTATGCCGTTGTCAACTCCATCAGGGACATTTCTGCAGTACCCAAAGCTACAGACGGTCCGTCGGGGAGAGGCGCGGTTATACCCATATTCCAGGCTGTGTTTCGAATCGTTTCTATACCGGTTTCACCGGCAAGCTGGACGGCTACTGTGTTGACCGATTGTGCCAATGCCGCCTGCAAGGAGAATCGCCCACCATATTCCTGATCGTTGTTCCGGGGAGTCCAGTCATCATACTCGGCATACTGAGCCAACATATTTCTTTGGTAGTCGCACGGAGTTCTGCCCGACTCAATGGCAGCCGCATAGAGAATGGGTTTAAACGCGGAACCCGGCTGACGAGATGCCAGCACCTGGTCGTATGGAAAATGTCGATAATCAATTCCACCAACCCAGGCCAACACGTGACCGTTTTCGGGGTGAATGGCGTAAAAACCGGCGTTTAAAAAGGAGAGGTAATAACGGATTTCATCATATGGGGAGATTTCCGTTTTTCGATAACCGTCCCAGCTGTAGAGGAGTGATGGCACAGGCTCATGAAGGATCTGCTCAATCTCCTCTTCTGAAATACCCTCTGCTTGTAGTCGCTGATACGACTCGCTCCGGCGCCAAACCTGCAGCACTTCCGGATCCTCTTCCCCAAAAATGGGTCGGTTATCAATTTCTCTGTCAAAGATCGCCTGCAGTTGTTTCATCTGATTTTTCACAGCTACTTCAGCAGCCCGTTGGATTCGGGTATCGAGGGATGTGTGCACCGTTAAACCGTTATTCGACAGATCATTGCCAAGCTCCTGTTTTGTACCCAGAGTGTCCAGAATGGATTCCAGCTCTTTTTGAATCTGAACTTTGAAATAGGGAGCGATATTCTGAATGCCTGCCGATCGGTCGTAGTCAACCGGTAGTTCTCTGTTGATCCATTCTGATACCTGATCGGACTCAATCAATCCGTATTTTTCCATCTGAAGGAGAACCAGGTTCCTTCTGGTTTGGGCCCGGTCTGGATTTCTGTGCGGATTGTAGTAAGTGGTAGCCTTTAGAACACCGGCTAAGGTTGCAGCTTCATTCAGGTTCAGGTCAGCCGATGACTTACTAAAAAATCGATAGGAGGCCATCTCAATTCCGAAGGTGTCCTCACCAAAAGAGACATTGTTAAGATAGAGTTCCAGAATTTCATCTTTGGAGTAGACCGATTCAATTCGGTTAGCGATGATCATCTCCCGCAGTTTATCAGTGACGAGCATCAATCCACCGTTGCCTTCCCGCGGATAGAGATTTTTTGCCAGCTGCTGAGTCAGCGTGCTTCCTCCGCCGGTATTTTGTCCCATTAAAATGGTTTTGACGAATACACGGGCAAGCGCGCGATAATCCACGCCGTTGTGTGATCTGAACCGAATATCTTCAATGGCCAGGAGGGCATCCACCATGTTCGGACTGATCTCATCCAGTGGAACGTATACACGGTTTTGATCCCGGAAACTACCCATCTGAACGCCATCGGACGAGATCAAAACGGTGGCATTGTCAAGATCGAGTTGGCTGAGTTCCTTTGTACCCGGTACCGGACCGAAAACACCGGAGAGTGTCAGCAGAAAAATGAATAAAAAGATGACTACAGGTGCTAATACAGCTGCCGAGAGTACTTTTTTCCAAAGTGGAAAGGATGCGTAACTGTTTGATTTCAAACTGTGGTACGAAGGTTAGTGATTATAGGATGGTGTTCAATTTATCATAAACTTTAGGCCGGGTGAAATGTTTCGTGAGGATTAAAAGACCTGTCAGCGTTTTGCGGAGCAAATCCTGACAGCGTCTGGGTAATGTTTATTTGATTCGTTTTGATTTTTTTTAAAACAACTCTGTGTGTTACGCCTCTGTTATATTTTATACTTCGAACCCATCACACTTTTCGGCGTTTGTTTTTGCGTTCATATCTTACCCCGCACTCACGTACGGGGCTATTGTCTTCTCATCCCTTCGGGATTCATTACACCTCCAAGTCCGACCACAAATGTTTTTTGTACTATGGCAGCACACATTTATAAAAAACGTGAGTTTGAAATAAGAATCTTGAAAATGATTCTCCCCTCCTGTGTAAGGAGGGGTTGGGGGAGGTAGCCCTAATGATTTCAGGCTATAAATCTGATCTGATATTGGTTTCAACCACTCCTAAATCACTTCGTGGGAATCGCTTCGCTCGGAGCCTCTCCTTGGATAAGGAGGGGACTTTTTATATGCTTTTACATTCATTGTATATCGAACTCACGTTAAATATAAATTCAAGAAATTCCGTAGGAATATTCTGTTTATAGAAATCCTGGGCCAATGTTAAAAACGCTCCGTAGGTGCGTCCTGTTTATGCTCACTAGTTCTCGTACTGCATCATTAAGGAGGGCCTAACCGAGCCTGACAGAGTCTGGGTAATGATTGCATAAGGTCGTTTAGATTTGTTTAAATAACTCTGTGTGTTCCGCCTTTGTGATATTTTGTAATTCGAAAGATTCTCTTTGATCGGCGGGGAATGCTGTGCTTTGATTTTTCCCCGCGCTGACGCACGGGGCTATATGCTGATCATCCCTTCGGGATTGGGGTGACATCATATTTTTGTGAGGAGAGGTATTATCCCTGTGAATTAACTCAGCGAAACTCAGCGTACTTATCCTGACGCTGTCAAATCCGGTTGGTGTTGACAGGTCATGTTATCAAATACCCATTTATGGGTTAAACATACGAGCGCGGGATTTATCCCTGCGGGAATAAATCATATCATGGTTGTGACCGGCCATAAATGACCGGCTCGTATATCAAGCCCCAAAATAGGGCTTCTGCTTATGTGGTCAATTTATTTGAAAACGCCACGAAATCGGTAAGACTCTAAAATGCACAAAGCTTACTCTGCGAGAAACCAGACGCTGTCAAATCCGGTTGGTGTTGACAGGTCGTTTAAAATCTAAACATGGTATTTCTATAAAGTGGACTCTCCGTGTATCAGACTAAATTGAGTTGGGTGTAAAGTCCAAGATTTGAAAGAGACAGAAATACCATGTTTTCTATGGTCAAAATTTAATTTTTAAGAATCGATTCATCCAGCATATCGTTTTCAAAAAAGACCGCACGGTTAGATAGTTTAATGGCCAGATAAACGGAGAGAATCGTACCGGAGAAGATGGCCAGCATAATCATAATCTGATACTGAATGGCGGTCATCGGTGAACTTCCGCTCAGAATCTGACCGGTCATCATTCCCGGCAGCGAAACCAGCCCGATCGTTGCCATAGAAGCCAGAGTTGGATTGGCAGACTTTTTAAGGGCCGTCTGAAAAAACGGGTAGAGCGCTTCACTTCGGCTTGCTCCGCATGACAGGAAAAACTGAAACCGCTCCCGGTTATCCTTCAGGCTGTAGTAAAAGTCGTTGATACCAATCACATTGCTACGCAGGCAGTTTCCCAGAACCATTCCGGTAATGGGGATGGCGTACTGTGCTTCAAGCAGCGAGGGCAGCTGAATTACCAGTTCAAGGAAAAAGAAATTGATGAGCACAATACCAAAGAACGTCGCGGCAAATACCGGAATCAGAAGCTCTTTTTTACGGCTGAGTTCACTGCGGTCGATCGTGGCAAAGTCGGCAACAATTACCATCACCATGATCCAAGCTAGATTAATCCAGGCATTATCCAGTTCAAAAAGGTATTCGAGATAGTACCCGACAAAAATCAGCTGCAACGTCATCCGAATGGTGGCAATTACCATTTTGCTGTTGAGTCCGGTTCTGTAGTAGCCCAGGATGGCAGCCGGAATGAGCAGACTAATGAATGCGATGGAGAGTTGGAGCCAGCTGAGTTGAATGATTTCCATGCGGTTATTTTCCTTTGTTCAGATCGATAACAGTATCGCAACGCTCCACCCAGAACGGATCGTGCGAAGTGGAAAGAACGGTTTTTTCGGGTTGATCCAGTAGCTGTTTTGCTGCCCGCTTTTTAGAATCCAGATCCAGTGCGGAAGTGGGTTCATCCAACAGAATAAATGGCTGATCCAGCAGTATGCAGAGAGACAACCCGATTCGCTGGCGCTGCCCTGTGGAGAGGTCGGCAAACGGTTTCTCCAGAACTTCATCGGGCAACAGGCCAAAACTCTTTAGGATCTCTTCGATTCCGGATCGATTCGGTCTTTTCTCTTTGTGAGCCTGAAAGGTGAATGGAAATAAGATTACATCCGTAACTGAGCCGGTTCCGATATTCAAATCTTGAGGAAGCCAGGAGGAGTTTTTCCTGAGTCGCTTTATAATCTCGGGATTCCCTTTAATCGATTCTCCCCGGAATGTAATATCTCCCTGCTGGAGCTTTTCAAACCCGAGGATTAACCGAAAGAGGGTGGTTTTGCCACTGCCCGAATCCCCCTTCAAAACAACCCGGTCTCCTTCATTGATCTGAAACGAAAAGTCCCTGAAAACGACCTCATCACCATAACGGAATGAGATCTTTTTTCCTTCAATCAACGGGGTTTGGCTCATAGATCAGGTTGCTCTGTTGAGTTGGGAATATGTTAATATTGATATGGATTTTTTAGTCGTTGAACTCAGGAACAAATCGATGATTGGTTGCCTGTTCAAATGCATAGGCAATTTCCAGCAGTACGGGTTCACTCCAGGCTCGTCCGAAGAAAGAGACACCCACGGGCAGACCGTCCAGTTGCCCCATCGGCAGGGTGACAATCGGATATCCGG
The DNA here is from genome assembly GCF_002834295.1 of Rhodohalobacter barkolensis. Lineage (NCBI taxonomy): Bacteria > Pseudomonadati > Balneolota > Balneolia > Balneolales > Balneolaceae > Rhodohalobacter > Rhodohalobacter barkolensis. Next base: position 181,267 of record NZ_PISP01000001.1, read on the forward strand.
CCCGGGCAGATGGAGAGCTGGATGAGAGAGCAAAATTATCGCCAAGGGTCAAATCCGTTTTCCATGCCGGTGAACCGGTAGGGGAGACAAAGGCATCCAGGTTTTCTTCATCCATCACCTTGTCAATCCCTTCATCGCGACTGTGCAGGAGCATATTTTCAAGTGCTTCCCGGTACTCTTCCGAATCGAGATCTCCTTTCTCAGCAGCCATAAAAATTAAATTTCGATCAAACCGTTCTGTCTCCTCCGGATTTTCACGAGTAAGTTCGGCAAGCTCCTCAATACTGGAAACTGGTGCATTCTCGCCCAGCGATTCGAAGTATTTGTTCAGCCCGTCTTTAAACTCATAGAGAAGTACCTGAAAGGCATCACCACCAACATTCGTTTCAGAAATTTGGTCTATTTCAATCACTTCCGCTCCTAGCTCTTCAAGTTTACGAACGGTTTGGTTCATCAAGGTATCTACCCGGAAATGACTTCCCATCGGTTGTGTAAAAAATCCAATTCTTTTTCCTTCAAGACCGTTTTCATTTAGGAACTGTGTATAATCTTCATGAATGTGCTCTTCACTATCGGCTGTTTTGTCATCATTGGGATCAACCCCGGTGGCATAACTTAACAAAATGGCTGCATCCCGAACGGTTCGCACCATAGGTCCGGCACTGTCGGTTGTATGGGAAATCGGGATGATGCCGGATCGGCTCCACAAACCAATCGTAGGCTTAAGCCCGACAATTCCGTTGGCGTTTGATGGACATACAATGGATCCGTTGGTTTCGGTACCGATCGTTAATGTGGCGAGATTCGCAGATGCTGCCACCCCTGAGCCGGCGCTTGAACCGCACGGGTTTCGGGTAATATCGTAAGGGTTATTGACCTGGCCGCCCAATCCACTCCATCCGCTTGAGGACATGTTACTGTGGAAGTTTGCCCACTCACTCAGGTTTGCTTTTGCAATGATGATGGCTCCGGCATCTTTAAGCTTTTTCACTATGAATGCATCCTCAGGCGGGACTGAGCCTTCCATAAATCGTGAGCCGGCTGTCGTCTGCATATCTGCAGTGTTGATGTTGTCTTTCAAAATGATGGGTACCCCGTGCAGCGGACCGCGTACATTACCGTCGCGACGTTCACGATCCAGTGAATCGGCGATTTCCAGCGCATTGGGATTAATGGTGAGGATCGCGTTCAATCCGGGGCCATTTTTATCAATCTCCTCAATCCTGTCGAGGTAAGCACGAACAACCTGAGATGCGTTCAAATTTCCATTGTCATATCGTTCTTGCAGTTGGTCAACCGTAATCTCTTCCAGGTCGAGTAGTTCATAAAGGGATTCATCCCCGGATTGTGAACAGGCAGATATAAAAAGGAGGGCGAGTACCGAATAAATGAGCAGTTTTGTATTCATACAATTTTTTTCTGTTAAAGTATGGTAGGAATAAAGTGATAATCGGGCTTTGTAGCAACATTTGATAAGGAGAGATGCATAAAAAACCTAATCATTCATGTTGAGTGCCGGGTTCTTCATACTGATTAAATCACGGTTTTCAGGTTTTTTTATTTGGTCATCAGAGTGAAAGTGTGGCTTATTTTAATAACGGATTTAAATTTATCGTAAATATTCGCATTATTCATTCAGTTCATACTGTCATTCTGAGCGGCAGCGAAGAATCTTCTTTTTTGGACGACTTAGCCCAGAGATCCTTCACTCTGTTCAGGATGACAATCTTGTCATTCTGAGTGGCAGCGAAGAATCTTTCTGTTTGGACTACCTAGCCGGGAGATCCTTCACTACGTTAAGGATGACAACATTGACAGTATGACTACTAACCGACAAAAACAATTCATCAGAATAAACAATCCGATTTGGGAAAACAGGTAACCTTAAAAAACATTGCCGACGCTTTGGGAGTCTCTACAATGACCGTCTCCCGGGCATTGAATGATCGATCCAATGTCGATAAAAAGACAAAAGAGAAGATTATTCAAAAAGCGAAAAGTATGGGTTACACTCCAAATCGGGTAGCGAAAAGCCTGGTTTCCAGAAAGACACAGACGATTGGAGTAGTAATTCCTGAAATTACACACGCTTTTTTTCCTGAAGTGGTCCGGGGAATTGAAGAGGTGACCTACCGCTCGGATTATCAGCTGATCTTGACAAACGCCAATGAACAGTTTGAACGGGAACAGCACGCCGTAAATACCCTGCGCTCACAGCAGGTAGACGGTATTTTGATCTCATCATCACAAACAGTGGAGGACTACGCTTTTTACAAGGAGATCGTAAACTCGAAGACTCATCTGGTCTTTTTTGACCGCTGTATTCAGGGAATAGGGGCCAGTTGTGTACATGTGAACGATAGGGAGAGTTCGGAACTGATTACCCGTCATTTGATCGAAGTACATCAGTATGAAAAGATTGCCCACTTAAGCGGCCCCAGGGAAGTAACCATTGGACGTGAACGGTATATGGGATATCAAGAGGCGCTTGAAAAAAGTAATCTGACCGAGAATAGAGATTGGATTGTTGAAGCGGGTTTTAAAGAGGAGGGAGGATATCAGGCAATGAAAAAAATCCTGGAGCTTCCCCAATCGGATCAACCCAGGGCGATTGTTTGTGTGAATGATCCCGTTGCCTTTGGTGCTATGGAAGCGATTAAGGAGGCCGGACGAAAGATACCTGACGATTTTGCGATCACCGGATTTTCGGACGAGATTCGAGCACCTCTTGTGGAGGTTCCGCTGACAACCGTTCACCAGCCGGCATACGAAGTTGGGCGTCGGGCAGCAGAAAAACTTTTGAAATTGATCGACGGTGAGAGCGAGCAGCCTGAGGATATCGAAATTACTGCTACGATTCAGATTCGAAAATCGTGCGGTTGCTAAGGCAATCATTAAAAAGTAGCTGAAGCCTATTGCAATATTTTGAATTTGTTCTATCTTGATAGTGAAATGTTATCGTTAACATTTGATCGTTAGGTTCCGGTTGGGTGCGCTTTAAACCATTGTAAAATGAGCTACTTAAAAACGATTTTTCTACTTCTCTTACTATTTACATCCTGTTCATCCGATTCTTCCATCGGGCCGCGTGTAAATCAGGATGATGACCTGCCGGATGATTCAGATCCGGTTTACTATTCAGCCGATGAATTTGTAATGGGCGCCGATCTCTCGTACGTGAATCAAATTCTGGATCATGGCGGAATCTACTCTGTAGATGGTGAGATTCAGAATCCCTATAAAATTTTTGCTGATCATGGAACCAATACGGTTCGCCTTCGTCTGTGGCACAATCCGGAGTGGATTCAAACCGAAGTTTACGAAGATCCGGCCAAGCCGCTTTACAGCGGATTTGAAGATGTGAAACGAAGTATGGAGGAAGCGAAAGCACAGGGGATGGCGGTCAATCTCGATTTTCACTACTCCGATATCTGGGCTGATCCGTCGCATCAGGATATTCCGGCTGCCTGGCTGGAGATTACGGAATTGGAGGTGCTGAAAGATTCCGTTTACAACTATACGTACGAAACTCTTTCAAAACTGGACGCTGATGGAATAATGCCGGAATTTGTGCAGGTGGGGAATGAAACTAACTGCGGGATGATGTATACCAACGCTCCTGTTGATTTTCCTCCTTTGAACGGCTGTGATGGTCATTGGGAGAATCTGGGTGAGGTGATCAACAGCGGAATAGAGGCGGTTCGGGATGCAGGGGTAAATTCAGATATCCAACCAAAAATTATTCTCCATATTGCTCAGCCTGAAAATACCGAATGGTGGTTTGAAAATATCATGAGCGAAGGGGGCGTCAGTGATTTTGACATCATCGGAATTTCATACTACAGCCACTTTTCAGATACACCGCTGAGTGAACTCGATGAATATATATCAACATTTCGAGAGAAATTTGATCGCGAGGTGATGGTTGTGGAAACGGCCTATTCCTGGACAACCGAAAACGCAGATCAGTACAACAATATCTTTGGCGAAAGTGCCATCGAATCCAACTATCCCGCTACGAAAGAGGGGCAGCTTCAATATCTGATCGATTTGACACAAGCTGTAATGGATGGCGGCGGAAGCGGCGTGATGGTTTGGGAGCCGGCCTGGATCACATCCGACATGAAAGACCTTTGGGGAACCGGATCGTCCTGGGAAAACAACGCTTTCTTTGACTACGATGGAGATCTCCATCAGGGCATCAATTTTATGACAACCGACTACGAACTGTAACCAGATAATTTATGCGATACTTCACCTTATTTTTTACTCTCCTGCTACTTTTTGCCGGATGCAGTGCAGAAACGGAGCCTTCAGAATTTGACGACCCAACGACTCTAAATTTTAACAAAGGGTGGGAGTTTGTAAAAGATATAGATCCGAATGTGTCGGACGAATACTTTGATCGAAACAGCTCAATTGAATGGGAAATGGTATCTCTTCCGCATACCGCAAATATTGAACCCCTGGTGATTTCTGATCAGCAGTGGCAGGGTGACGTGTTCTATCGCAAGTTTTTTGAGATCGATCGGGATCAAGCCGGCAAACAGTTTGCACTTCGATTTCATGGGGCGATGCATGAAGCCGATGTATGGCTGAATGGGGAGATGATCCAAAAACATAAGGGTGGTTATCTTCCATTTGTGGTAGACATTACTGATCAGGTGGAAGTTGATCGTGAAAATGTATTGCTGGTAAAACTGAATAATGAGAACAACCCAACCATTCCGCCCGGTAAACCCATAGAAACGCTCGACTTTAACTGGTTCAGCGGACTCTACCGGAATGTGGATCTGCTGGTGAATGAGAAGCTGCAGATCTCCGATCCGATTGCAGCCGATCGAGTTTCAGCCGGTGGTGTTCTCGTCAACTACACGGATGTTACTGATGAATCCGCAACCATTAACATTCAAACCGATATCGAAAATTTTGATTCAACTTCCCGAAATGCGGTACTAAAAACGGTTTTGAGAGATCATTCGGGTATGAAGATTGCAGAACGATCAACGGATGAACAACCGATTTCTGCGGGTGATCATCATCTGTTTCAACACGAGATCGAGGTGGAAGAACCAAATTTATGGTCACCCGACTCCCCTTATCTCTACGAGTTGACGATAGAGCTGCATGAAAACGGTGAAGCAATCGATTTCTGGCAAAAGCGAATCGGTATCAGAACGATGTCCTTTACCGAAGATCATCAGTTTGTGTTGAATGGAAAGCCGCTTCAGCTGCGCGGGACGAATCGTCATCAATCCTATCCTTACATCGGGTATGCGCTTTCGGAAAATGCTCAATTCCGGGATGCGTATAAAATCAAAGAGGCCGGGTTCAATTTTATCAGGATTGCTCACTATCCGCCGGACCCGGCTTTTTTGGAAGCTGCGGATGAACTTGGGCTTCTGTTCATGAACGCGATTCCCGGCTGGCAGTTTTTCGGGGATGAGGAGTTCCAGGAGCTCGCTCTTCGTGATGTGAGGGAGATGATTCGCCGCGACCGCAATCACCCGAGCATCGTGATCTGGGAAGCTTCGCTGAATGAGTCTGATATGCCGGAAAGTTTTATGGAGCGTGCTCACGATATTGTGCACGAAGAGCTGCCGTTTGAGGGTATCTACAGCAGCGGATGGATCGATCACGCCTACGATATTTTTATTCCGGCGCGGCAGCACGCCTCACCACCGGAGTATTGGGCGAGTTATCCGCAGGAGAAACCACTTTTTATCGCGGAGTATGGCGACTGGGAATACTATGCTCACAATGCCGGGTTCAATCAGGACGCATATGAAGATCTGCAGGAAGAGGAGCGTAACTCTCGTCAGTTGCGGGGCGACGGACAGGTGCGGATGGCTCAACAGGCTCTCAACTTTCAGGAAGCGCACAACAGCAACCTTCAGGGTTGGGCGTTTGGTGATGCCAATTGGGTGATGTACGACTACAACCGCGGATACGATGTGAATCTGGAAGCGTCCGGAATTCGGGATATTTTCAGGCTGCCCAAGTTCACAAACTACTTTTATCAGAGTCAGGGCGGGCCAAATCCGGATCCCAATGCGGAGTTCAATCGCCCGATGATTTACATCGCCAATTTCTGGTCCGATCCCGATTTTAAAACAGTCAAAATATACAGCAATACAGAAGAGGTGGAACTGTTTTTGAATGGCAAATCTCTCGGACGAAAAAATCCGGACATCGATCGGGTTTCTACACATCTGAATCATCCGCCATTTACTTTTGATATTGAGGAGTTCGAGCCGGGCATCTTACGGGCAGTGGGTTACATCAATGGTGAAGTTGTTACCGAAGCGGAGCGAACCACGCCGGGAGAGGCGGCCGCCATAGAATTGGAGTACGATCGAAGCGGCAGAGAACTGGAAGCCGGTCAGAATGATGTCGTGTTTGTGTACGCTTCCATTGTGGATGAAAATGGCACAACTATTCCCAACGCAGAACCGGACGTACAATTTGAGGTGGAGGGAGACGGTGAGTTGATCGGTTACAACCCTATTGAAGCTGAAGCCGGTATTGCAACCGTACTTCTGAAAGTAGGGGAGAGCGATGGGGAGATTACGCTTCGAGCCTTTTCAGACGGGTTGAGATCAGATGAGTATCAAGTCATTGTTAATTAGAATAATTTGGAGGAGTGATGAATGTAATGATTTTAAGAAATAGTCTACTATCAATAATCATATTCTTGCTGATCGGAAAAGTTGGATTATCCCAGGAAACGCCGGAGATCAAACAGCAAGTGGATATCACCTATGCCATTGGAGCGGATCTCTCGTTTTTGAAGCAGGCCGAGGAACAGGGTGTAGAGTTTATGGATGATGGAGTGGTAAAACAGGGACTGGAGATCTTTTCCGATCACGGCTACAACTGGATTCGTCTGCGCCTTTTCCATACGCCGGATGAACTTCCAAACGATCTTGACTACACCATCGAGCTGGCTCAGGAAGCGAAAGAGTACGGATTCAAATTTCTTCTCGACTACCACTATGCCGATAGCTGGGCCGATCCCGGTAAACAGCCCATTCCCGCAGCATGGGAGGGACTTTCTGTGGATGTTTTAGCCGACTCCGTCTATGAGTACACCAAAAATACCATCACCGCCTTTCGGGAAGCCGGAGTGATGCCGGAGATGGTTCAGATCGGAAATGAAACCCGAAACGGAATGCTGTGGCCAACCGGTAAGCTTCCTGAAAACTGGGACAATTATGCGAAACTGACCAAAGCCGGAATTGATGGGGTGGATGCCGGACGAGCACAGGAGGCGCGACCGATCATCATGATTCACTACGATCAAGGTGCCGATAAAGTTGGTGCCCGTGAATTCTACGAAACGTTTGAGTCGTACAACATTCCTTACGACATGATCGGTCTGTCGTATTACCCATGGTGGCATGGGAATTTGCTCGAATTCAGGGCTAATCTGCTCTCTCTTGACCGCCACTTTGACAAGGATATCATGCTGGTGGAAACCGCCTATAACTGGAGACCCAGCGAATACGAAAATGCTCGTCCGCCTTATCCTGAAACACCGGAAGGTCAGGTGGAATTTCTGGAGTCTGTAAATGAAACGATGCTCAGTATCAACAGTGAGAAGATCAAAGGGATTATGTGGTGGGAGCCGGCCGTAATGGGCGGATTGCGTTCCCGCGGATTTTTTGATGATGACGGCAATGCGCTGCCGGTAATCAACGTGTTTGATAAATACCGGCTGGGAAGATTGGATAACGAAGGGATGCCCGACTAAACTGAGATGTCAAATTCATGAATGATGACCTGTCCATAGAAAAAGAAGTTGAATCGGTTCCGCTAAACCGTGAAATGGTGCTGGTGAATAGCCGACTTATTGTGACTGTACTTCCTGAGATGGGAGGTAAGATCTCCGGAATTGTACGAAGAAAGTCCGGTACGCAATTTCTTCATCAGACAGATGAGAACTACCAAAATGTTGAACTCCCTGCGTATGGGCAGGAATTTCAGCCACCCTATGCTGCCGGTTTTGACGACTGTTTCCCGACTGTTTCATCGTGTTCGATTTTGCTAAATGGAGAGACTATCGATCTGCCGGATCACGGCGAGCTTTGGACGTCTCAGTGGGAGGTGGAACAGTTAGGCCCCGGAGTAAAGCTGACCACTTATGGAAAAAAGCAGAACTACCGCTTTACAAAGTGGATCCATCTGGATGGCGAAACACTTACGATACGCTACCGGGTGGAGAATTTCAGCAACTCCACCATACCCTTTATCTGGTCATCCCACCCGCTGTTGAATGTAGATCCTGAAGATGAACTGATATTACCACCCGAGATCAATGAAGTTTTGGTGGATGGAATGACTGAAAAGGAGATTGGAAAGTTTGGAGATCGATTGTCGTGGCAGGGGTTGAAATCTGAAATACTTCCGTATGATCTGTCCATAGTTCAACCAAAAGAAGCCGGGTTTGCGGGTAAATTTTTTTCAAACAGACTTCAAAACGGACTGGCGGGTATCTATCGGAAGCAGACAGATGAGTCACTGCTTTTCCGGTTTGATACAGCTGAAATCCCCTACCTGGGAATCTGGCTCTGTTACGGTGGATGGCCGGAAGATTTAGATGAAAAAGATCTGACAGTTGCCCTGGAACCGTGTATCGGTCGGCCGGATAGTTTGAAGAAGGCAATGGAGTGGGGCGAAAATCAGGACATTGAGCCATCAAAACAGCGAGAGTGGTCGCTGGAAATATCCATCGAAGACGGAAAATTAAATTTAAAACCAACAAATTGAGCATATGGAATTTTCTCTAATAGATACGATTGTTTTTGTGGCATATGCACTGGCCATTGTGGGATTGGGGTTATGGGTATCCCGCGAAAAAGAGGGGCATCAGAAAAATGCTGAAGATTACTTCCTGGCCAGTAAGGCGCTGCCGTGGTGGGCGATTGGGGCATCGCTGATCGCAGCCAACATTTCGGCGGAGCAGATTATCGGGATGTCCGGTTCAGGTTTTGCGGTGGGACTTGCCATTGCATCCTACGAGTGGATGGCAGCTGTAACATTGATCATTGTAGGTAAATACTTTTTACCGATTTTTATTGAAAAAGAGCTGTTTACAATTCCGGAATTTATTGAGTACCGCTTCAATACCACACTGAAAACAATCCTTGCCGTTTTCTGGATTGCTCTCTTTGTTTTTGTAAACCTGACGACGGTGATGTACCTCGGAGCCCGCGCACTGGACACAATTATGGGAACCGGTGACGGTAGCCTGTTGATCTATGCATTAATCGGATTGGCATTTATTGCGGCGGCGTATTCACTTTATGGCGGACTTTCCGCTGTGGCGTGGACCGATGTGCTACAGGTTGCCCTGTTGATTGTTGGCGGTACGGTTACTACTGTAGTGGCACTGAACCATGTGACTCCGGATGGAGGAATTTTAAATGGGATGGCTCACCTTTATGATGTTGCAGGGGATAAGTTTAATATGATTCTGGACAAGTCGAATCCCGAATATAATAATCTGCCGGGAATCGGAGTTCTGATTGGCGGATTATGGGTGGCCAATCTCTACTATTGGGGGTTCAATCAGTATATCATTCAGCGAACACTGGCGGCCAAATCTCTTGAGGAATCACAAAAAGGAATTATATTTGCCGGCTTCTTAAAGCTGATCATTCCACTCATCGTTGTCATTCCCGGAATAATCGTTTACGTGCTTTACGTACAACCTGAAGGAACAACCATTATACCAGGAGTGGTGGATGTATTCACAAACCCCGACGGCAGTATTGTGTACGATAATGCATATCCATGGCTCATTAAAGTATTTCTTGCTCCGGGTTTTAAAGGATTGGTTGTGGCTGCACTTGCTGCGGCAATTGTATCTTCACTGGCATCCATGCTCAACTCAGTTGCTACGATTTTTACCATGGATATCTACCGGCCATACTTCAACCCGAATGCTACCGATAAGCAGACTGTGAACACGGGACGAATTACGGCTGCAGTTGCATTGGTAATCGCAGTATTGATGGCCCCGCAACTGGCAAATGTACCACAGGTTTTCCAGTACATTCAGGAGTATACCGGCCTGGTAAGCCCGGGAATTTTGGCGGTCTTTATCATGGGGCTTTTTTGGAAAAAAACAACGACTCAGGGAGCCATTTACGGAGTGTTGGCATCCATCGTGATTGCCCTGTTGCTCAAAGCTCCGGCGCTCAATCTTCCGTTTCTGGATCAGATGTTCTACACGCTCATCATCACCATTGTGATTATTGCCGGTGTGAGCCTGACGACCAATCCGTATGATGAAGATCCGAAAGCAATTCATACAACAGCGGATATGTTCAAAACGAGTCCGGCTTTCAATATCGGGGCATATATCATCCTGATTATTGTATCTGTGCTGTACGCTGCCTTTTGGTAAAAATTGAAGGTTTAGGAAGATTATGGAAGAGTTCATCAAAAAAATTAAGCGAGAATTTAAAACCCGTTTTCAGTCTGATTTTGTAGTGATCAAAGCTCCCGGACGTGTTAATCTGATCGGTGAGCATACCGATTACAATGACGGTTTTGTACTGCCGGCCGCTATTGATAAAGCGATCTGGCTGGTCATGAATTTGAATGATACAGGACGAATTCGACTCTTTTCAGTAGATATGAATGAGGAGTATAGCGTTGAGCTATCACCCAATCTCGAAAAATCAGGTATGGGCTGGCCCGATTACATTCTGGGCGTTGTGGATCAGCTGAGAAAACATGGAATGAACAGCGTTGGGTTCGACTGTGTGTTTGGTGGCAATGTGCCGATCGGCGCAGGACTTTCGTCCTCGGCTGCTCTCGAAGGCGGGGTACTGTATGGACTTGCTGAATTGAACGGATGGGAAATATCCCTTATGGAAATGGCTCAAATTGCCCAAAAAGCTGAAAACGAGTTTGTCGGGGTTCAGTGCGGGATTATGGATCAGTTTGCCAGCCTGAATGGAAAAGAGGCTCATGCACTGAAGCTGGACTGCAGAACCCTGGAGTTTGAAAAAGTACCCTTCCGCGACCCGAAGCTTAAAATTGTGCTGTGCGATACAGGAGTGAGAAGAGAGCTGGCCGGGTCGGAATATAATATCCGTCGTGCACAGTGCGAGCGGGGAGTATCGATTATTCAGAAATCGTACCCGCAGGTGAGAAAACTAAGGGATGTGACAATGGATATGCTTTATGAAAATCGGAGTGAGATGGATGAAGTCGTTTTCAGGAGATGTAAATTTGTTATCGAAGAAAATCAAAGGGTGCTCGATTCTTGTGATGATCTTGAAAGGGACGACATTCAGGCGTTCGGCCAAAGGATGTTCAAATCACATGACGGATTGCAGCACGACTATGAGGTGAGCTGCAAAGAGTTGGATATCCTGGTTGATATCGCCAAAGATGTGGACGGGACAATCGGCTCCAGGATGATGGGCGGTGGATTTGGAGGCTGCACCATTAACCTGGTTCGAACGGATTCTGTGGAATTGTTTGCAGACATTGTAAAAGAAAAATACCGCCAGCAAACCGGTAAAGTGGCTTCAGTTTATGTAACAACCATTTCAGAAGGAACACACCTGTTGAAACATGATGTACATACACCAAATGGCTTATAGAATTTATGAATTTGAAACTAGGCAGTAGATTTTCCTGAACAATTCCCTCCTTATGTAAGGAGGGGAAATAGGGGTGGTTGAGAGTAGTACTTGATTGATTTTTTTGTGCCAAATTATGTATAAATCGATCAACTATCCCATAATATGATCATCAATTCAAAAAATTAGAGAACCATGGCTTTAGATCTTTCAAACCATCCGCACAGAAGATACAATCCGCTGACCGGTGAATGGGTTCAGGTTTCGCCGCACCGGACCCAACGTCCCTGGCAGGGAAAGCAGGAGCGTATCCCGGGAGAAGAGAAGCCGGAGTACGATCCGAAATGCTATCTCTGTCCCGGAAACTCAAGGGCTGGTGATGCTAAGAATGAGGAGTACGAATCAACGTTTGTATTTGATAACGATTTCAGTGCCCTGCTCCCTGACACCCCGAATGAAGAGTTTAACAAAAATGACCTGTTGATTGCCAAAGGGGAGAAGGGAATTTGCCGCGTGATATGCTTCACACCACGTCACGACCTGACGCTACCGGAAATGGAGCATTCTCAAATTCGAAATGTGGTGGATGTTTGGGTTAAGGAATATGAAGAGCTGGGTTCGCGCGACTACATCAACTATGTGCAGATTTTTGAAAACAAGGGGGAGATTATGGGGTGCAGCAATCCGCATCCGCACGGACAGATATGGGCGCAGCAGACCATCCCGGAAGAACCGAAAAAAGAGTTGATTCAGCAGAAAGAATATTACTCAAAACATGGAAGAACGCTTTTGAGCGACTATTTAAAACTGGAAATCCAGGAGGATGAACGAATTGTGGCTCAGAATGACCATTTTGTGGTTTTGGTGCCTTTCTGGGCATTCTGGCCTTTTGAGACGATGGTGATTAGTCGGCGACCGTTTGCCCGATTTACCGATATGACAGACGAAGAGAGAGATGCTCTGGCAGACATTATCAAACAGATTACGGTGAAGTACGACAACATTTTTGAGATATCCTTTCCATACTCTGCCGGATTCCACCCGGCGCCCACCGATGGGAAGGATCATCCCGAGTGGCATTTTCACATGCACTTCTATCCGCCTCTATTACGATCGGCAACAGTCAAGAAATTCCGGGTTGGATACGAAATGCTCGGGAATCAGCAGCGGGATATCACAGCGAAAGCAAGTGCTGATTTGATGAAGTTGCTTTCGGATGTGCACTACAAGTTGAGGTGACGATGTAGTCATCCTGAACGAAAGTGAAGGATCTCCGAGGTGAGGAGGTAATATCGGGGAGATTCTTTTCCCGAATTCTCGGGATCAGAATGACGATTGGGTCATCCTGAACAAAAGTGAAGGATCCATACTCTAAATAGTCTAAACAATGAGATTCATCCCTACCGCTCAGAATAATTTTTAAAGAGAGAATTGAAATCCCCCGTTGGTTTTGTAAGGAAAACCCTTACGCATATGAAAGGTTTAATATTATATGTTGTAAAAATAGTTTTAGTTAGTATTAATAAGTAAAGTGTATTTTTGGTGAAAAGAGATTATTATTTAACCACTTCTGATAATGAATATAGCCCTCGGTCATGATCAGTACCATATTCTGGAGAACATTCTTCATGGAGTTATCATTACAGATGTTCGGGGCCATATTACGTTTTGGAATCCCACCAATGAAAAGCTGTTTAAGTACTCACAAAAAGAGATTATCGGTAAGCCGATCAGTATCCTTTATGGGGATAATGAAAAAATGCCGTTTAAAAAACTTTTAGAAACGTGCATTAAAGAGGGTAGTGTTCATGGGCAGTGGTTTGGCGTACAGAAAAATGGTTTACGTATCTGGCTGGACGTGAGGGCAAAAATTCTGAAAGACAACAACGGGGTTACAGATACATGTGTCATTACGGTATGTAATATCGGGAAACTGAAGTATACTGAGAGAAGGCTGAAGAAGAGAGAAATTATGGCTGATGCCGTTTTTGAAAACAGCAGTGACGCCATTTTGACACTGAACCGAGAGGGTAAGATTTTAAATTGTAATCCGGCTGCAATTAAACTTTTTGGATACAATAAAGAAGAGCTGATTGGAAAAGCGTTAAATGTATTAATGCCATTTCCCTACAGCGAAAGTCAGCAGGGTATGTTTCAGGCGAATATGGTTCCCGGGGAAAGAAAGATCATAGGAATGGATAAAGATATTCAGGGTTTGAAAAAGGACGGTTCCGTTTTCCCCATTGAGTTGTCGCTGACGATGATAGAGCTTGAAAACAGAATAATATTCACAGGGATTATTCGGGATCTATCCTTTCGAAGAAATCTTGAACGGCAGGTTATGGAAATCGGAAATGAGGAGCGTCGCAGAATAGGCCGGGAGCTGCATGATGGATTGGGACAGATGCTTACGGGTATTCGAATGTTGTCGGAGAATCTGGCCAAAAAATTACTGGCAAAGGGAGTTGAGGAGTCTGAGGATGTTGAAGAGATCGCCTCAATGGTGAGGGAAGCAGACGAATATGCAAGAACTTTATCAAGGGGTTTGGTTCAGGTAGATTTGGAGAAAAAGGGCCTGAGTGTTGCACTTCAAAATTTATGCAAACAGATCGCCAAGGTGAGTAAAATCCACTGCGAATATAAAGAAAGTGGTGAAGTGGAGATTGAAGATCATACAATGTCTCTGCATATTTTCCGAATTGTGCAGGAAGCAGTCAATAATGCAGTAAAACACTCCGGCGCGGAAAATATATATGTCCGGCTTTCAAGCAACATTCACCATACTTCAGTTACCATTAATGATGATGGCATGGGTTTTGAACTGAGAGATGAGAATCAGATGGGTTCAGGTATTCAGATTATGAAACATAGAGCGGGAATGATGGGAGGCGTTATCGAAATTGTTCGGACAGACGAAGAATTCACTCAGGTACGATGCATTATTCCCAACGATCTTCAGAAGTTTAATTAAACTATTCAGCATAAGACAAATCGAAAAAAATAAGAGACATGGGGAATTCAATTACTAAGCAGATTTTAATAGTAGACGATCATCCAATGATGAGGAGAGGATTAACTGATACACTTGAATCTGAACCGGGTTTTGAAGTGGTGTTGCAGTTAGAGCGCGCAGAGCAGGTACTGGATGTGATGGATGATTATGAACTCGATTTGATGATTATCGATGTATCACTGCCGGGAATGAATGGTATTGAATTGGTTAAGAATGTGATTTTTCAAAAACCGGATCAAAAAATTCTGGTGATTTCCCGTCATGAGGAATCTCTTTACGCAGAGCGGGCCTTACGAGCCGGAGCAAAGGGGTATATAATGAAATTTGAACCGAGTGATGTGCTTCTCAAAGCTGTTAAAAAAGTAATCGGCGGCGGTATCTATGTGAGCGAGGAGCTCAATGAAAAACTGCTGATGAATGCCATGCACGGAAAAAAAGATCCGGAGGCTTCCACGGTTGATTTATTAAGTGACAGGGAGCTTGAAGTTTTTGAGCTCATTGGGCATGGAAAAAGCAGTACCGAAATTGCCGAGCAGCTTCATCTGGCTGCCAAAACCGTCGAGACTTATCGCTCCAGAATTAAAGAAAAGATGGATTTTAAGAACTCAACAGAGATGATTTTTCATGCCGTGAAGTGGGTGGAAAATGAGAAAATGAGTTGATTACGCCGATGTAAGGTATTTTTGTATCCAACAGGTATCCGTTGTACTACAAATTCTTCCGAAGAGTACTCCAAGAGAGTATATCATTTCTTTGTTTCTTACTTGTACAGAACCACACAAGCAGTGGTAAAAAATTTCAGAAAGACAAGTGAGGAAAAAATGAAAGCGTTAAAGAAAAGAGTGAACGAACCCAGCCCGATTGATATGTTAAGAAGAGAGATGGACCTGTTTTTTGATGACATGGTTCCATTTTCGTGGTCTCGAGGAAATGGTGGAAAAGAATTAGATACATGGACACCAACCGCAGATATATCTGAAGATGAAAATGAATATGTGATTCGAATGGATATTCCAGGTATGGAGAAAAAAGACATCAAGGTCAATTTCCAGGATGGACGAATTACGATAACCGGCGAACGTAAAATGGAAGAGAAAGAGGATGAGAAAGATTTCATTCGAAGAGAGCGATATCGGGGAAGTTTTTACCGATCCTTTACGTTGCCTGAAACCATCAAAGAAGATCAGATTCAAGCCTCTTTCAAAGAGGGTGTTTTGAAACTGATAGTTCCAAAGGGTGAAGTCGTTAAACCAAAGTCCATTAAAATAAACTGATAGCTTAGTTAATCCAGGTGCCGGGAGATGACCCTCCCGGCACTTCTTATTTTTGTGAGGCAGTAAAGAAAAACCACTTCTAGTCAAGTAATCTATTCAAGCATCAGAAAAAACCACTCAGGACTCCCGCTAAATTTTATTAAATCCTGCTCCATTCTTCTCAGTATTGAGTCAACAGTAACCCCTCAAAAAAAAAAGACCATTCGGGCTTAAATGATTGATGCTTAATAGTTTATAATTATCCCAAAAAATATGGGAATCATCCTCTTTTTGTGTAATATTCCAATAGAGAGTTGTTTAAATGTGAACAAAAAGTCTTGAATATGAATAGCAGTATTCTTTCCACAGAACCTCAAAAAACAACCCTTCTTATTCGGTTTATGGTTGGTTTCTATTTTTTGGCCGGGGGTGTTCTTAAGTTTTCCTATCCTGAACTTCAGGAGACCGGTTTTTTTCAAAATCTGGGGTTTATTTCAGCTAACGCAACAGTCACTGTTATCTCTGTCCTCGAAGTGCTGTGCGGATTGATGATTATAGTCGGTTTCTTTACCAGAATTGCAGTCATTCCTTTAATTCTTATAGTCAGCTTTACGGTTTTGATTGGTAAATTTCCAATCCTCTTTGAAGAAGGTTTTTGGCTAATGGCTCACATTTCCAGAATCGATTTCGCGATGTTTCTCGGGTGCGTTTTTCTTTTCATTACAGGGTCTGGGTATTGGTCAGTTGACTGGAAAATGCTGCCTAAGGAAATTTGAAGAACACACCCCTGATCACTTCTTTGGACACTACGTGATTTGTCCCCTCTCGAGACTGTGTCCGCCTCAGGCGTGAGGGTATGATGTGAACCCCAAAGGGGTGGCACAAAAATAGCCCCGTGCGTCAGCGCGGGGGAATGATATATTATCTGATATAGTCGCCGAATAGAGAGAATGGTTTAAAGCTCAAAATAGAATAGAGGCGATAGTGCATCGGAATTAAATTCATATCCCAATCAATTGGTCAGACGACCCGTTTCACATAACGATTGAACTGCGAATGATCGATTGACGAACGACGAACTGTGAATTTTGTATCATTTGACTACGTCGTAATTCAAGATAAAAAGCAACTTCAGTAGTAGATTTAGAAAACCCCGAAGGGGTGAAACAACAATAGCCCCGGGTGGAGTGAAACAGAACCCGGGGTCAAGGATTTCTCAAAAAATTGTCGCCGATCAGAGGAACCGGTTTGGAGCTATAAATAGCATAGAGGCGAAGGTACACCGGAATTATTTTCACGTCCAACTCAAAGAGTCAGGCGACTCGTTGTACAGAGTGACTGAATTGAGAATGATCGATTGACGAACGACGAACTGTGAATTTTGTATCATTTGACTACGTCGTAATTCAAGATAAAAAGCAACTTCAGTAGTAGATTTAGAAAACCCCAAAGGGGTGAAACAACAATAGCCCCGGGTGGAGTGAAACAGAACCCGGGGTCAAGGATTTCTCAAAAAATTGTCGCCGATCAGAGGAACCGGTTTGGAGCTATAAATAGCATAGAGGCGAAGGTACACCGGAATTATTTTCACATCCAATTCAACGGGTCAGGCGACTCGTTGCACAGAGTGACTGAACTGCGAATGACCGATTGACGAACGACGAACTGTGAATTTTGTATCATTTGACTACGTCATAATTCAGGACAAAAAAATTAAATTCAGTAGTAGATTTAGAAAACCCCGAAGGGGTGGAACAACAATAGCCCCGGGTGGAGTGAAACAGAACCCGGGGTTAAGGGTTTTCTTAAATTTTCTCGCCGAAGAGAGAGAATGGTTTGAAGCTCAAAATAGAATAGAGGCGATGCTACGCTACGCCTGAATATTTTATATCCAATTCAAAAGATCAGGCGACCTGCTGCACAGAGTGAATGAACTGTGAATGACCGATGGACGAATGACGAACTGTGAATTTTGTATCATTTGACTACGTCGTAATTCAAGATAAAAAGCAACTTCAGTAGTAGATTTAGAAAACCCCAAAGGGGTGAAATAACAATAGCCCCGGGTGGAGTGAAACAGAACCCGGGGTCAAGGATTTCTCAAAAAATTGTCGCCGATCAGAGGAACCGGTTTGGAGCTATAAATAGCATAGAGGCGAAGGTACACCGGAATTATTTTCACGTTCAAATCAACGAGTCAGGCGACTCGTTGCACAGAGTGATTGAATTGAAAATGATCGATGGTCGAACAAAGAATAAGGTCAACTTCCGATCTACAGAGTAATTACTTTAGGTAGCTTTCAATAATTTCAGCCAGTTGATTTGATTTTAGTTCAGCCTGATCATGGTTCAAAACATTTCGATCGGGGCCTAAAAGAATGTAGTAGGGTACACCGGATACACCCATTTCTGTGACTTTAGCACTGCTTCTTGACTCAATTCCATGAACCCACGGCATATCCCATTCATTACGAAATGATTGAACAAATTCAGCTTCATCATCCAGGGAAATACTTACAATCGTAAAGCTGCTATCTGAATACTGTTCCTGAAGTTCATGGAGTTTTGGCATAGATGCAATACATGGGCCGCACCATGTTGCCCAGAAATCAAGCAGCAGATAATCTTCCTCCAGCTCATGTAGATTAAATGTACCGGAACCATCCAATCGATCAAACTCATCGAAGGGTAATGATTGACCTTCTGAAATAGGTTGCTCCGGAGCATAGTTTTCATAAGCATAGCTCACGGTGTAGTGATCCGGATACTTAGATACCAATTCAAAAAATGCCGCATGCCACTTCTCCTCATTTTCTCTATCATGATATTCTTGTACAAGCTGATATAGTGCTTCTCCCTTGAGCAGTTCAAAAGGACTTTTTTCAGCAATTGAACTCAGATATGACTCTGTCTCTTCAAATGAATATTTGTTGCTCATATCTGATACAGCCTCGTAGCTTAGCATCCAAAGGGGAGAGTCGGCTTCAAGTTTTTCAAACAGATTTATATTTCCGATTTCTGAGGAACCCAATTCTCTACTGAATCGATATTTTACGAGCTCTGCAGCAAGAGATATGGTAGGGGTACTATACAGCTGTTCAATATCCTGAATATCACTTAGATAATCTGAATAATCGTGCTCCAATGGTGGTCTATTTCCGGCAGCCAATTGTAGTTGATTCTCTTTCAATCGATTTAAAAATTCATCAATGCTTCGCGAATACAATCTGGCAATGCCTTCCAATTCTTCATTACCGGAAATGGAAAGAGAGTATTCACCCAGTTCAGCTTTGTAAACCGATGGATCAAAAGTTACAGTAACACTCTCCTTTCCATCCGGTTTAATGATTTCGGTGAGGAAATTTTGATCAAATCCCCGGGCAGATTCGTTGATCACAATCTCTCCATCCGTGCCGGGTACTTTTTCCAGCAGATGGACACCACTGATTATGTATCGAACCGTATCGAGATCTGTATCGATGGTTGCTTCCCACAAACCATCTGAGTTCTGCTCCATTGCAATTGCCGATCGACCATCAAAGTTGTTGAAATTTCCCCGAACCGCAGGATTCAGATCCGGAGTAGGAGCTGAGGGACTTAACTCAACATTAATTTCTGCAGACTCAAATCCGGCATTTAGAAACGTATAAACCGGGCGATGACCCGGTGCGGCGAATTTAAGAATGTGTGGCTCCATATTGGAAATTTCAACTTCGACAGGACTTCCATTTTTGGCAGTTACAGATTGTTCAGGTGCTGCCAGCCACTCATCATTAACGTCAATAACCTGAACCCCGGTTATGGGAAGAGGTGAATTTTCTGCACCGGTTATCGAAACAGAAACGTTAGTTGAAGTTCCATTTTCCGAGTTTGAACAGCCGGCAATGAGCTGAATAATCAGAATCAGAGGTAGCAGTGAAATTTTATATGATCTCATACAGAAGAATTTTGCATCGGTTTGATTTCTTAAATAACAAAAAATCAACTAGATCGAAATGATTTTTTATAAACCCACCCCGGCTCCTTCCTTAACTTTGTACTGCCTGACATTTTATAGGGCGAATTTCAGAAACAGTTTTTTGGGTAATTGAATCAAATAGAAGAATAACATGAATTTCATGGAACACACCCCTGATCACTTCTTTGGACACTACGTGATTTGTCCCCTCTCGAGACTGTGTCCGCCTCAGGCGTGAGGGTATTATGTGAACCCCAAAGGGGTGGCACAAAAATAGCCCCGTGCGTCAGCGCGGGGGAATGATATATTATCTGATATAGTCGCCGAATAGAGAGAATGGTTTAAAGCTCAAAATAGAATAGAGGCGATGCTACGCTACGCCTGAATATTTTATATCCAATTCAAAAGATCAGGCGACCTGCTGCACAGAGTGAATGAACTGTGAATGACCGATGGACGAACGTCGAACAGTGAATTTGGCATGGATTCATAAATACATCACTTTTATTCAAAATCCATATAATATAAACGTGCATTTAATTTCAGGTTATAGTTAATTGATGTACATAGGCCAACGTTAATATCAACTCCATCAAAAATACCATGACTCAAAAAAACAACTATTTAGATTATTCAGGATCCGAGGATCAATTCACGGGCGGCATCAACATGATTCCAATTTCAACTCCAAAAGGGGAATTCAACGTTTGGACCAAACGAGTGGGAAATAATCCCAGAATCAGGGTTCTGCTTCTTCATGGTGGTCCCGGAGCTACGCATGAACTCTATGAGTGCTTTGATGGATATTTTCCTTATGAGGGAATTGAATATATCTACTACGATCAGCTTGGATCTTATTATAGTGATCAACCAAGCGGTAACGAACTGTGGACGATAGAGCGTTTTGTAGACGAGGTGGAGCAGGTCCGGAAAACATTGGGTCTGAATCGTGATAATTTCTTTCTGATGGGACAGTCATGGGGTGGTATTCTGGCCATGGAGTATGCGTTTGCGCATCAGGAGAATTTAAAAGGGTTGATCATATCCAATATGATGTCTGATGTGAAAGCCTATAACAAATATGCGAAAGAGGTTTTGGGTCCGCAGATGCCGAAAGAGGTGCTTGACGAGGTGTTGGAGATGGAGGAGAATGAGGATTTCGAAAATCCACGATATGAAGAGCTGCTGATGAAACATCACTATACGGAACATGTACTCCGAATGCCGCTGGAAAAATGGCCAAACTCCATCACACGAACATTTGATCATCTGAATCCGGAAGTGTACGTCTACATGCAGGGACCGAGTGAGTTTGGAATCATCGAAAAAGCCACGCTTAACGACTGGGACCGCTCTGGGGATCTGGATAAGATCAAGGTCCCGACGCTGACGATTGGTGGCGCCTACGATACGATGGATCCCAAACACATGGAGTGGATGGCGGGTGAAATGCAAAAAGGCAGATATTTGCATTGCCCGAACGGAAGTCATCTTTCCCAGTATGATGATCAGAAAACATATATCGAGGGAGTTGTGAAATTTTTGAAAGATGTGGATGAAGGGCAGTTTTGATGTGAAATTTTGAATGTTGATTTCTTCATATTCGTTAAACATCACAGCGGTATTATTCACAAAATTTTCAAGCTAAGCTTAATCGTCTATATGATTTTTATCGAGAATGAAGGGATCACCGATCCCCGTATCAACCTTGCTCTTGAAGAGTATGCTCTTCGAAATTTTGGTGAGAGTGAGGACTATCTGCTATTCTACATCAACGGGCCTTCTATCATCATCGGGCGGAATCAGAACACCCTGGAGGAGATCAACGATGAGTATGTGAGGAAAAATGGAATCCATGTGGTTCGCCGGATGTCGGGTGGCGGAGCGGTTTACCACGATCACGGGAACCTGAATTTTAGTTTTATCACCAACTACAAGAAAGAGAATCTCCATAACTTTAAAAAGTTTACAAAACCGGTGATCCATGTTCTGAAGGAGATGGGTGTGGATGCTGAAATGAGCGGCCGGAATGACATTCTTGCCGAAGGACGAAAAATCTCCGGTAATGCTCAGTTTTCGACCGGAAAGAGAATGTTCAGTCATGGCACACTTTTGTTTAACAGTGACCTGGAGGAGGTGACCCGTGCTCTGGATGTGAAAATGAGCAAGATCGAATCGAAAGGACACAAGTCGGTTCGCAGCCGTGTGGCCAATATCAGTGAGTTTTTGAATGAAGAGCTGAGTGTCTCCGAATTCAGGCAGAGTCTGCTGGACGGACTCTATAGAGAACGAGACCATTTTGAAACGTATCACCTTACAGACGATGAGTGGAAAGCCGTTCAAGACCTAAGGGATGAGAAGTACGGAAACTGGGACTGGAATTTTGGCCGATCACCGGAGTTCAATATCCAGCGAACTAAACGTTTCACGGTGGGTGAGATAGACCTTCGCCTGGATGTCGAAAAGGGGCATATCAAAAATCTGAAAATCTACGGCGACTTCTTCGGAAAAGAGCCGGTTGATGAGATTGAGAAAATTCTCAAAGATGTACGGTATGAACCGTCAGATATAGAGATTGCACTCAATGGAATTGATGTGACAGAATATTTTGGTGATGTTGAGAAAGCGGAATTTCTGGAGCTTGTCTATGGTGATGATGAATAGCGGGTTGTAATTTTGACTCCAGATTCAGGAACAGTTACTTAAGCGCACTTGCTTTCTTTTTGATGGATTGAAGACTTTTCTGCCAGGCCGGTTTAGGTACAGGGACAACAGGTGGAAGCTCATTCAGTGGATTACTATTTGAGACATTTCTGCCTCCTTTTTTTGCCAGTCTTTCAAGAGATTTTCTGGGTGCATGATAGTTGTAGTTGAAAAACTCAACTGCATGATCAGATAAATCTACCTGGTACTGATAGACAAGTGTTTCTGCCAGACGGATCGCTGCCGTGCTCAGTCCGTTATCCACCTCTTTAGCCATCTTCTCTCCGAGCTCCTGTTTTTGCAGGGCACTCATATCCGGTGAGATTCCACCCAGGTAGATCGCTTTTGTGGCATTGATGTTTCTCTGAATTTCCGGTTTCGACAAACTGATATGAGGTTCCAATGCAACGGCAATCTCAATTGCAAGTCGCCTGGCCGCCATTGCACCCCGATTATTAAAAGAAGAGAATAGGGAGTAGCTCCTGTTCTTTAAATCCTCTTTTTTAAAATACCAGGATAGATGACGGCAAACTTCCAGTACCGCTTCTTCACTTAGAGAAATGACATTTTCATTAATGCGAATACCTTTTCTTCCCGATTCAATTTTTATACCGGTAGTTGTTTTTTCTATTTTTGTCTTTAGTTTACTCCACTCTTCGGATGCTTTTAGCAACTCTTTGTGTTGTTTTAAGGAGTCTCTGGATCCATCGTGTGCCATTTTGTAGAGCTCAATACAGGTATCCATAATGGCTGCCGTTCTCTCAATCTCACCGGGCGACATCTTATTTATTTTCACTTTTCGAGCAGTTTGTAACGAGATGTGATCTAAAATTTTTGAAATTTTTTCAATCAACGGGTTGATTTCGATCCCATCAGGAAGTTCATCGGCTTCTGCGAATCCGGTCTCTACCAGGTAGGCTGAAAGTGCTC
This sequence comes from Rhodohalobacter barkolensis, assembly GCF_002834295.1. Classification (NCBI taxonomy): domain Bacteria; kingdom Pseudomonadati; phylum Balneolota; class Balneolia; order Balneolales; family Balneolaceae; genus Rhodohalobacter; species Rhodohalobacter barkolensis. Next base: position 204,724 of record NZ_PISP01000001.1, read on the forward strand.
TCATCCGGTTTCCAACCCTGGCCTGTGTCACCCGAAATTTACTTCGCCTCTTTTCCAGTTGATCCAGAGCTTTGGCATATTTCCATTTTCCGGAATAACTGAAAGTGAGTGTTGGAATCTCCCGACCGTTAATCAGTTCAAAAGCGAGAATCATCATCTCTTCCACGTCACGAAAAGTCATCAGATACGGATTGTTGTTCTCGATGGCTGCCATTACTCGTTGCAGGAACTGTTTTTCCCTGGGCACACCATATTTTAATTTCCCGGCTGTATTTCCTGTAAACCACCGCTTTAATTCACCGGCAGCATAAGGCGATGAAATTTCCAGTTTCTCGATAGTTTCGTATATGAGTTCTTTATGATCGCTGTACAGGTCTCTTACGCGGGTTTGCAGGCCAATTCTTCGGTAGGCATGGATCTGGCCCATCACTTCCCCAATTTTCCGGTTCCCGGTTAAGTCAGTAAATGCAACACTTACGCCATATGGAGTTAGGTCCACTCTGCGTAGAAGCTGAAGAGCCGCCTCCCGTTTTCTGGCATCCTCTTCATACGTCTCAACAATTTTATCGCGGGCAATCAAAATGAGATCACCGAGTTTGTCAGTCACGCTCAGGATGTCGCGCTTGCTTCTCTCTTCGAGGTGACCGCGTGTACCGTCTTTCACCACCTTCGCAACTAATCCAACCAAACCGGAAAAAACGGTGAACATCACAAAGTAGATCAGCAGTTCGGTTGATGGCATGGTACCATATCCGATGTAATACCCGCCAATTAACCCGATCGTTGTTACAGGCCCGGCCGTCCAGAAAATCTGCATGAGTGCGCTCGACCACTTAACTTTATTCAAGCTTCGTTTCAGTCGACGAGTGTGCTCGTTTGATTCGCGGTTTAGGGTAATTTTTTTCTCTTCAGATGCAGGCAATGGAAGTAGGTCAATTTTTAATGGTAAAATGTATTGAAAGATACGAGATTATAAATCATCGTTCTCCAAATCGGCTGATAGTGTAATAAAATTAAAATGTTTCGCTGATCGAAATGTAATTGATAAAAGAACGGAATGAATTTTCAACGTTAATGAAATGGGGAGTTTTGAAATGAAATCAGGAAAAATTATATCGTTGTTGGTTATTACTGTTTTACTTTTGCAGGCTTGTGGCAGCGTAAGTAATCCCGATACTGCGGTTAATCGCTTAGAAGAACAGTCACTGTTTTCAACTGAACAAACGGATTCCATTGCGTCAGTATTGAGTAAATTTCCAGATGGAACTCAGTTTTCGATAGCGGTTGTACAGGATACATCGGCAAGCTTTTATGGGGCACAAAGAGATAGTGATCAGCTTGTCAATGTAGATAACAGTGAACAAGTGTTCGAAATAGGATCCATTTCAAAAGTGTTTACATCAACGCTACTGGCACACGCCATTATGGATGGACTGGTTGAGCCTGATCGCCCGGTTACCGACTATCTTGACTTTTCAATCCATGAGAATCCGCAATTTACCTGGATGCAGCTATCCAATCATACATCAGGTTTACCGAGACTTCCCGGCGGATATTTCTTCAACTTTTTGATGAATATGAATAATCCGTACAAGAATTTTGACGAAGAAGAAATTCTTGATTTTCTTCAGAATCGACTGGAAATGAATACAGAGCCGGGTGAAGAGCATCTTTACTCTAATTTAGGTGCAGGAGTACTGGGGCTGTTTTTGGGTTTGATTGAGGAGAAGAGCTATGAAGAACTGCTTCAGGAAAAAGTGTTTGGTCCGCTTGAGATGGGGAGTTCAACTACGATACGAAGTAAGATTGAAGAACAACTGGTTCAGGGGCGAACAAAGCGTGGAGGCATCGCAAAAAATTGGGACCTTGCAGCGTTGGCCGGAGCCGGAGGGATACTATCAACTACAAGCGATCTATCCCGTTTTATGATGAAAAATTTTGATACTGAAGATGAGGTACTGGCGTATCAAAAAGAACCTACATACCGTGTTAGCGAATCAACGGAGATGGCAATGGGATGGTTTATCCTAACCCGGGATTCAGGACAAAAATGGTATTGGCACAACGGAGGTACCGGAGGCTATCGAACGTCTATGGTTTTCAGTCCTGAGCACAACGTCGGAGTCATTCTTTTGTCTAATATTTCGGCCGGGCATCAACACGCCGAAGAGATTGACAGATTGAGTTTTCTGTTGATGAATCACTATGCGTCTGTAGAAATTTTGGAAGAAAGTTGAACACGGTATTTTATGCGAAATTATTTACAGCTATACTCGATAAAATTCTATTTTGTAATGAATTACGTATAGGTAAATCAGAAATTCCCCTATTCCATTAAATTTTGTAAACGTGTATCGTGAAAGATACATCTAACAACTCAATCGGGGGAAAAATGAAAAACAGTTTTTCAATACTCTTTATATTAGCGGCTCTCATCTTTTCAGGTTGTACAAGTACCGGGGCATTTCTTTCAGCGAATCAAACCATAGTCAATTTAGAGGAAGGAAACTATACCATTGCGGCTACAAATGTGATGGGTGAATCTGAAGCCGGCTATGTTCTCGGACTAAGTTATTCCACGGGATTGACTGCTGCGACATTGGCAATTGCAAGAGTTGAGGGAACAGGTATGCTGTATGCTGAAGCACTTGAAAACCTTTGGACCAACTTTGAACTGTCAGGAGAGGATGTAGAAGGTCAAACATTAGCTCTGACAAACGTCAGATATGATTCTGATATCCTGAATCTGATTGTTTACACAAAGGTGAAAGTAACCGTAAGAGCGGATGTAGTGAGATTTGATTGAAGAAATATAAAAACTGAAAAATAATGAAAAGAGAGATGGGACCCTGGCTATTCTGGGGCACCGCGCTACTTGTAATCCCTCTTTGGATGATCTCCTTTCCCGAGTCTACCATACGGCAAAACCTCAAGCCTTTCTTTGTGTACGGAAGCCAGGTTACGGCATGGACCGGATTTGCACTTTTCGCTCTCACATTTGTGCTGTCAGCTCGATTGAAATGGCTGGAAGACTATTTCGGAGGGCTTGATAAGATGTATCATCTCCATCACTCCATGGGTAAAATCGCAGTTCTGCTGTTGTTGATACATCCCATCATGCTGGCTTTTCGCTGGGTGCCGGAGGATACCGGTCGGTTAATTTGGTATCTGTTCCCCGTTCACAATCGTTTTGAGATTAACATTGGAAGCTGGGCATTGTGGGGTCTGATCCTACTGATGATTTTTACACTTCTGATTAAGCTGCCCTATGACAAATGGAAAATTTCACACAAGTTCATGGGACTCTTTTTTATTCTGGGTGTGATTCATATCTATTTCCTGGGTCTATCCTTGAGTACCAACCCCGCTTTGGTGATCTATCTCTCCGTTCTTTCTGTGATGGGGATAACAGCCTGGGTCTACAAGTCAGTTGTTTTTGATTTCGTTGTGAAGAAATCTCGTTTCCGGGTGGCGAAAGTTGAGCGCCTGAATGACAAAGTTATTGAGATCGTGTTAAAACCGATAGATGAAGTACTGAGCTATACACCGGGCCAGTTCTATTTTTTTAGTTTTCATGCTGAAGGCATTTCCCACGAGTCGCACCCATATACGGTGTGTGATATGACAAAAGAGGGTGAAATAACCATTTTGGTGAAAGCACTGGGTGATTATACAAAACAGCTTCACAGGGAATTAAAAACCGGAGCAACGGCTTTGCTTGAAGGCCCATACGGACGATTTGATTATCAGAATGGAAAACCCAATCAGGTTTGGATTGGCGGAGGGGTGGGGATTGCCCCGTTTATTAGCTGGGCCAACGATCTGAAACGACAGAATAAATCTGATTTAAATGTCGATCTGTATTACTGTGTGAACACCGAAAAAGAGGCGACCCATCTTCCGCTATTCAGGGAGCTGGAAAATCAGATGGAAACGTTCAGGGTGCACCTGCTCAGAGCCGATATAGAAGGATTTTTTAAACCCGAAGTAATTCAAAGCATAAGTGAAAAGGATTTTTTTATATGCGGCCCAGGGGATATGATAAAAGCTTTACTTCCGAAATTAATAAAGCTGGGAGTTCCAAAGAGATCCATTCACTTTGAGGACTTCGATTTTTCCTGATAAACGGGGTTTGAATGACGAATAAAAAATGAAAAACTTCCCCTTTAAAAAAGGGAATTGAGAGGAATGATTCTCTAAATGTGAAAAAAAGTTGTTAAACACCCCTCTGTATCTCCCTTTGGTAGGGGAGCCTTTTTAGTAGGAATTTTAAATCGATGATTAACAGAACGAAAGTTGGTAACTATTTACATGTAAACATAACCAGTCATGAATAATCAAAAATCTTACAGTTTATACATTCTTATGGTGCTGATCCTTTTCCAGGGAATCAGCGGACTTTTTGGTGGCACCGCATTAGTGATTGACCCGACCGGTGAACTGCTTCAGATGCCGCTTTCCATGCTTGAGGGGTCACCGTTCAGAGATTTTAGAATACCCGGAATCATTCTACTCACAATCCTGGGGATCATTCCAACCATTGTTTTTTACGGATTGTGGAAACGCTCGAGCTGGGCATGGATGGGAGCGTTGACGGTAAGTGCTGCACTCATCATCTGGATTGGTGTTGAAATATGGATGGTTGGGTATCATTCTGAGCCGCCACTTCAGCTTGTTTACGGACTGCTTGGTTTGATTCTGCTTTTGCTGACACTGCTTCCATCCGTCCGGCACAATTTTCAAGAACCATCAAAACGGGAATAGCCATGCTCAAAATTCTTTTCTACTTCATTGTTGTCGTGCACGGACTGATCCACCTGTTAGGTTTCTTCAAGGCGTTTGATATTGGAAATATAACCCAGTTAACCACTTCAATATCCAAGCCAATAGGTATTCTATGGCTGGTTGCATCTGTATTGATTCTACTCACAGTGTTGATGAACCTTATGAATTATCGGTACTGGTCGGTTATCGCTATCATTGCTTTGGTACTGTCCCAGATCGTGATTTTCACGGCATGGGGAGACGCAAAATTCGGTACCATCGCCAACCTGATCATACTGTTGGTGGCTTTGCCGGCTTTGGGGGATAGGATGTTCAGTGACAGGGTGATGAAAGAACAACGAAATCTCTTGGAGCACGTTTCAAACCCTTCTGACAGAGTGATGCAGGTAGAGGATTTTCAGCATTTACCTGAGGTCGTTCAAACATGGTTGAAGAATTCCGGAGTAGCGGGTAAACCTGATGTGACGTTTGTACGGCTCAAACAATCCGGTGAAATGAAAACTGAACCGGAAGGCAGTTGGATGGATTTTTCTGCCATTCAATATTTTGATGTAAAGAACACCTCCTTTAACTGGAAAGTAGATGTGAAGATGATGCCGCTGGTCACTTTAACCGGTCGCGATAAGCTGCAAAACGGACAGGGAAAAATGCTGATAAAGCTTTTATCCCTGGTGAATGTGGTAAATGAAAAAGGCAGTGAGCAGATCAACACGGGCAGTCTGACCCGATTTTTGGGTGAAATCTGCTGGTTTCCATCAGCTGCACTCAATGAAAATATTACATGGGAGGAGATCGACGAAACCTCGGCTAAAGCCACGCTGACTACAGAGGATCAACAAGTTTCAGGGATCTTCAGGTTTGGAAAAAATGGCGAAATGAAGTTGTTTGAAGCCGATCGCTACTATGGGGGAGCAGAGGATGCAGAAATGCAAAAGTGGGTGGTTGAAGCTGAAGAGTATAAAACATTCAGCGGCTATCGAATACCCAACAGGCTATCCGTAACCTGGAAACTGCCGGATGGAGATTTTACCTGGCTGAAACTTGAGATTACGGATCTGGACGTGAACGGGCTTGCTTTGTATAACTGATCCGTTTACAGGCTTAATTCACTTCATTAGAAGGAAAAGAAGAATGCGCCATGATCCGATCGATCTGCTTTTGGTGATGAGCAACGTGATCTTCCATAAATTCAATAGCCTGTTTGATATTAAGCATGCCGGCTCTGGGATGTTTATAGAGTGCCTTGGAGAGCATCTTGCCGTCACTGTTCAAAATCATCTCCTGATACTCATTTCTTATATCATCCCACTCGAGAATCATCTGCTTTAAATCGGGATACTCTTCCTTGACTTCCGCAATTTTTGGAGCTTTAAATTTAATTGGCAGCAGAAGGGCAATCTTTAAAATAAATGAGCGAAATCGGGAACCAGTCCCGGCTTTCGGTGTATTTTCAGGATTGTTGATTTTGCGCTGAATATTAATCAGAGACTGTTTTTCTGCGATAACCAGGTGACGCATAACTTGCAGTAAATTCCATGACTCTTCATCTGGGTTGAATCGTAGTTGTTCAACAGATAACGACCGATAGAGTGAAAATAAATTCAACCGCTGCTTTTCAAGTCTTTCAAATGCCTTTTCGGTTTTTCTTTTCATAATGATTTGTTCATGGAGATTTCAGAGAGCTCTTTACAAGTTTGCCAGACATTCTCAGTTACTTGTTTGTCCAATACATAAGCGGGAAATACTGATGCTCCACTGCCTGCTTAAGATCTGTTATAATACCATTATTTACCTTTGCCGGCACCATTACTTCTTTCCGATGATTAAAGTGTAAGTCGGTTTAGGAAAAGTTCTTTTCAACCCGAATTTAAACATATTCGAGACCTTTTCTCATGTTTTGAAACTCATAATAAGAATGCTTCTCATGGGTAAACATTCAGACTGCAGCTTAAACAGTACATCCTACTTTAAATGATGTTTCGGTCAGCAGAGAAACTTTACATCACTTGACTTATAACACTCTTTAACTGATCCCAATCCGTATAGACATGATCTTTAGAGGTATCGGTGTCGCCTCCGGCCTTTTTTGAAATCATTCGCATAATAAACTTCTTCAGATAATCATACTTGGTATAAAGCAGAGCCCCGGCTGTGTATTCAACATGTTTAGGATTCCACCCGGTGCCTAATAGAAAATCTTCGGTCTGCTGCTTCAGTTCTTTCCACGATTCAGGTTCATCAGCTGCAGCTGTAAGGCTTACGGATACAAAAACAGAATTCATCTGATTCAGTGTTTTATGATGCTCCTGAACAAAATGTTGTATGGAAGTCTGATATTTACCGCCATGAATGGATCCCGCAATGATGACTGCATCAAACTCTGCAGGAGACGGCGGTTTAACTGTGGCGTCGAACAAACCTACGGTAACTCCCTTATTTTCTGCTTCTTTCTCAAGAAATTCAGCAATAGACCGGGTATGGCCTTCGGTTGTAGCGTAAACAATCATCAGCTTCATAAATCCCCCTTTATAATTTTGATTAATACCTCAATCTATGTAGAAATAGATCAATGCTGGATCAGTCTGACCATGGTTCATTTTTAGTAAAACCCCTATCAAAAATGTAATGATTTACCTGATTTTCAGGAATAGTGGTAAAACTTAGAATAGATCAGCGACATTACAGGTTTTGATATAAGGATTAACATTACATTGAGTTAGGATAAATACTGATTACAGTTCACTATTATTTTGGATAAGTTTAATAAAGTGAGGGTATTCTGCAGATTGAAGAGAAGATAACTATTGCTAAATCAGGAGTCTTATGTCGGATCAGCAACAACCGTTGACAGGTTCTATTCAAACCGATAAGTCGTGGTTCAATTTATCAAAGGATGAACTGTATAGGACGGTCGAAACATCATCACAAAAAGGGTTGACACAGGAAGAGTCTGTAAAACGTCTGCAGATTTTTGGTCCAAATGAAATTGAAACTCAGCAGGGCATGACCCGTTTGCAGATTTTGATGCATCAGTTTAAAGACCCACTTATCTACATATTGATAGCCGCCGCGTTTGTCACACTCATTCTTCAGGATTACACAGATTCTGCTGTGATCACCATTGTTGTACTTCTCAACGCGGTGATTGGTTACTTTCAAGAATCAAAAGCCCAAAGTGCAATTCATGCACTTTCAAAATTGGCGGCACCTAAAGCGCATGTCATAAGAGACGGACGTGAAATGGAAATTCCGGGCAAAGATCTGGTTCCGGGTGATGTTGTACTGCTTACTTCGGGCGGACGAGTAGCAGCGGATATGAGAATTATTCATTCCAATGGGCTGGAGGTGAATGAATCTGCTCTGACGGGAGAATCGATGATTACCCGTAAACACAGTGATGTGATTGACGTAGAAAATGCGGTTCCCGGAGATCAGAAGAATATGGCATTTGCAGGTACAATTGTTGCACAGGGACGTGCCAGGGCAGTAGTGGTCCGAACGGGAAAGTCGACCGAACTGGGGAAGATTGCTGAATCAGTCAAAGACATTGGAATTACCAAAACTCCATTGCAGATAAAGGTGGACAAACTGGGTCATATGATTGGTTATGTGATTGTTGGTTTTGCCATTTTGATTGCTATGATCGGGATATGGCATCAAATGAGTCCGACAGACATATTCATTACTGTCGTGGCTATGGCCGTTTCAGCTATTCCCGAGGGTTTGCCGGTCGTTTTAACAGTTACCCTGGCAATCGGTGTAAGAAGGATGGCAAATCGGCAGGCTATTATTCGTTCATTGCCGGCAGTAGAAACACTCGGAAGTACAACGGTTATCGGTTCGGATAAAACCGGTACGCTCACTAAAAACCAGATGACTGTCCGAAAAATATGGTCTGACCAGAAATTCTATTCTACATCGGAAGCAGGGTATAAATTGGAAGGTGGTGTTTATGATGGGGATATTAAATGGGAAACAGATGAACAATCCGGTCTTTACCAGACACTTCTTGCCGGGACTTTATCCAACGAAGCTAACGTGGCTTCACTTAAATTGGGTGAGCCACAAGGTGACCCAACTGAAATTGCTCTTCATGTTTCAGCTTTCAAAGGAGGAATAGAATTAAGCTCAATCAGAGACCAGATTACTGAACTGGACCTTTTCCCATTTGAACCGGAACGACAGTTCATGGCGACCTTGAATCAGAAAGGGGCAAAAAGGCAGATTAATATGAAGGGTTCGCCTGAAGCGATTTTATCCAGATGTACACATCAACTTGTAGATGGTGAAATTCTGGATCTGGATCATGAAAGTGTTCGGGATGCTGCAGCAAAAATGGCCGGTGAGGGACTTCGGGTTTTGGCAATGGCATATAAAGACACAAATATTGATCGGTTTGATGGATTGTCGGAACTGGAGACCGGGTTGATTTTTACGGGCCTGCAGGGGATGGAGGATCCGATTCGCCCCGAAGCTTTGGAATCGATCCGGATTTCTCAAAAAGCCGGCATCCGGGTTATTATGATTACCGGAGACCATATCCAAACCGCAATAGCCATTGGTCGTCAGCTGGGTTTGGATCCTGAGGAACATGGCGCTCTGGAAGGGAAAATGCTCGACCAAATGTCGGATGAAGAGCTTGATTTTAAATTGAGGGATATTAACATATTTGCAAGAGTAACACCCCAGCATAAATTTCGCATTGTAGAACGGCTTAAGAGTTTTGGTCATATAGTAGCTGTTACGGGAGATGGAGTAAATGATGCCCCGGCACTTCGTGCGGCACATCTGGGTGTTGCAATGGGAAAAAGTGGAACTGATGTGGCCAGGGAAGCGTCTGATATGGTACTTTCTGATGACAACTTTTCGACGATTACCGCAGCCATCGAGGAAGGGAGAATTGTTTTCTCAAACATCAGAAAAGTCACGTTCTTTTTACTGTCTACAGCAGTGGGAGAAGTGATTGTGATTTTGACAGCTGTTATCATGAATTGGCCTCTGCCTTTTGTAGCGGTTCAGATTTTATGGATTAACCTTGTTACCAATGGCTTGCAGGATGTTGCACTTGCTTTTGAACCCGGAGAACCGGGAATTTTAAAAAGGAAACCGCGACCGGTTAAAGAGGGCATATTAAGTGGTCGGCTAATTGAAAGGCTGGGTGGCGTGGGGATTGTTCTTGCAGTGGGTACACTTGGAATATTTTGGTGGGCAATGGAGAATACAGGCGGTGACGTTGATATGGCTCGTACTGTGGCTATGACTCAAATGGTGATTTTTCAGTTTTTCCATGTCATTAACTGCCGTTCACTCGACAGAAGTATTTTCAAAGTCAATTTCTTCTCGAATAAGTTTCTGTTTGTGAGTATGGCAGCCGCTATGCTGGCCCATCTTGCCGTTCTTCATATTGGCTTCTTACAATCGGTATTCAGAACAGTACCCCTGAATGTTGAACAGTGGATAATGATTGTTTCTATAGGTTCATTAGTCATTATTGGAGGTGAAATCGATAAAATTGTAAATCGATGGAGAAAGAGTTTTATTGGCTGATGAAATAGTCTGATAATTTAAATCAGACCTCACCACAAAAAATGAATAATACGTTTGGAACTACTTCTTTTTATTCTGGGCTTGGTTTTTTTGATTTTCGGAGCTGAAATTCTTGTTAATGGAGCTTCAAAAATTGCCGCCACAGTTGGACTTTCTCCACTTATTATTGGTTTAACGGTTGTAGCTTTTGGCACCAGCTCACCCGAATTGTCCGTCAGCCTCAAATCTCTCTTATCGGGGCAGGTTGATGTAGCTGCAGGAAATGTTATTGGCAGTAATATTTTTAATGTGCTGTTTATTTTGGGATTATCAGCTTTGATCACTCCACTTATTATTACTCAAAAGCTGATACGATTTGATGTTCCGATCATGGTAATTCTATCGGTTGCAGTTTGGCTGTTCTCACTAAACGGATCTATTTCTCAACTTGAAGGAGGAATCCTTTTTATAGCTCTTTTGATCTATATTTTTATTCTGATTTACAAAGGGAAAAAAGATCAAACTGAAGATACATCAGACTACTCAGAGGGTGGTTCACGTTTCAAACTGTTGTTGAAAAATGGAATCTTTGTAATTCTTGGGCTGGTACTATTGGTGTATGGTTCAAGATGGTTTGTGGACGGAGCTGTTACTTTAGCACGACACTTTGGAGTGAGTGAGCTGGTTATTGGGTTGACTATCGTTGCCATGGGTACCTCACTTCCGGAAGTATTTACATCAGCGGTTGCTGCATTTCGCGGGGAACGGGATATTGCCGTTGGGAATGTGGTGGGCAGCAATATCTTTAATTTATTGGGTGTATTGGGAATGACCGGTTTGCTGTCTAAAACGGGAATGATTGTGAATTCTTCTGCAATTTCATTTGATATACCGGTGATGATTTTTGCAGCCCTGCTCTGTTTGCCCATTTTCTTTTCAGGAAAAATCATTTCACGTAAAGAGGGCGGAGTCATGTTGGGTTTATATGTTCTGTATATTGTCTATCTGATCTACTGAAAAGGCTGCATATTTTAATTAGAATAGGTAGACATAAAAAAAGCCTGTTAACCATGGGTATGATTAACAGGCTACTCTCTCTTAATTGGATCGAAGTCAACAATTTCCTTACGGCCCGTATGATCGGGTTTCAAGTTCGAAGGGTACTTTCTCAGTCCTGATGGTCTCAGGGCACCCCTAACTGTTGACCTCGAGTTTCTTACCGAACCTCTCTTTTCTCTCTGGCTGATCTTGGTTCTCTCGTTTGCTCAACATTAACAACAAATTCAGACCGGGGCACAATCAAACATTTCTTTTGATCAAGATGCATTGATTAATCAGCGGACTATTTTCTGATAGATTCAACCTGCCACCGTAGTGACTGATTAAATTGTGCCCTAAATCTGTTTACTCTCATTAGCTCAAAGAACTCACTTATAGTATAAACACTTAGGTTATATTGCCATGTAAGAAATGGGAACAACAGAGTGTAATATTATCTCCATTCGCACTTGTCAAGTTATTTGAAATCATTCAATGTCAACTTTTTGAACATTAACGATATAAATTACTTCCTCATCTTTAATTTCAATTTCCCCATCAATTACCTGGAAAGCTTCACCGGCTCTGAATGGGAGATTTGCTTCTTCTAAAATGTCTGTTGATCGATCTACCGCAATTGCCCCGCCTTCATTCTCCCATTTTTGCTGAAGTTTGTAGTAGGCTGCGGTCTGTTTTGGCACGTCCAATATGATTCTTAGTTGCTTTTCGTAAGGTCCCATAGCTGTGATTTTTTAATGATTCATTCTAAATCAATACTTCACACTTAACACTGATTTTTTTCTAGTTAGAATGATAATAAAAGTTATTGTTCTGATATGTGCATCACAACTGATCTGATCATCAGGATTAACCAACTGTGAGTGTAGGTAATTTGCTGAGTAGGCATTGTTACTAACCCTTTCCGGGAAAAAACACTACACATGAATTCTCTTCTCTATTACAAATATGAGTGGTTTAGATGGTATGAAGTGTCTATAAAAGTACTCAACTTGAAAATGTGATATAAACTTAGTGAACATAATCAATGGAGAATAAAATGATCAAAATAGTAAGCAAATCGGCCGCACTGATTTTGGTGCTGTTGATCTCTTCTATGCCGCTTGCCGCTCAGCAAACCGGACAGCAAATGCAGCAACAACAGATGAGACAACATCAGGAGATGCAGGATATGATGCAGCGAATGAACCAAATTATGGAAAGAACCCAGGCGATGACACAGGACATGAATCGCCGGATGGAGCAGGCTCAAAATGAGCAGATGCGAAATCAGTTCCAGATGATGCATCGTTTTGGCGAGCAGATGAGTATGACCCTTGGCAATATGAAAAATGCTGCTGAGAGATGCGATCTGATGCTGCAAAACAGAGAAATGATGCAGAACCGTGATATGAGGCAAGACATGGAGAACATGCAGAAGCATCTTTCTGAAATGACAGAACGAATGGAAGAAGCAGTTCAAACCATGGAACGGATGACAACCAGATTACGCGAACACCAACAATAAAAATCAGGGTGTCGGGATGATGAGAGGAATCGGATTGAGTGGCATCTACATACTGACAGCCATTCTGATAGGCGCAGGGAGTTGCATGTCGGCTTATGCTCAAAAAGTGAGTTATTCGGGCGGTGTGCAACTCTCTTCCGGTTCCTACTATTTTGAGGAAAGTACCCAAAGTTTCTATCTGTTTAACGGTATGTCTATACAGTCGAACCATTTTACGCTTTCATTTCAGGTACCGTTTGTAGTTCAAAGTTCACCCTGGGTTTCATATAGCACGATTGGTGGATTGCCAACCGGTGGTACCGAGCACGGAGTGGTTGAAAGAAGTGGAAAAGGCGGTGGCTCAGGCCCAGGGCAGGGCATCCATCGGGAGCCTATCATACTGGCAGATACCACACAGTACACAAGAGCAAGTTTCAGTGACCCATCAATTAGCAGCGGTTATCGGTTCTATCGCAGTTCAAACGGCAGATCTACACTCTATTTGAATGGACAGGTTAAAGTACCTATTGCAGATCCCGCCGGTGGTTATGGCACGGGATCATGGGATACTGGACTCGGACTGTCGGCTTCCAGGGGGTTAGAGTCTATGTGGATCATATCTGCCGATTTGATGCATTGGTGGCTGGGAGATTTGGACGACATGAAGTTGAACAATGCACTTGCTTACAGTGTAAGTGCAGGAAAAATGCTGAACAACAGGAAATGGGTCTTAAGTAGTTCAGTTAATGGGTTAACAAGGTTAATAGATGACTTTGATCCTCCCGTTAACATGAATTTTGGTGTGGGTTTGATGCCAAAAGATGATCTGCTATTCAATACATCCCTATCCATTGGGCTGACTAAATCTTCGCCCGATATCGCATTTGGATTGGGTTGGTTGATAAATTTTTAGAGATTAAAATTTAATTGAAAGTGAGGGTAAAATGAGCATTCAGGTTAATTTTGAAAAGCACTGTAAAGAGGCAGATGAATGGATGGTGGAAATAGCGGAGCAGATGGGATATCCTGATCGATCTGACTGGGCATATGGTACATTGAAGACTGTATTGCATGTACTCAGAGACCGAACAACCGTTGAAGAGGTATTTCAGTTATCCGCACAGCTGCCGGTTTTGATACGTGGTATCTATTTTGAAGGATATAAACTATCCGGTAAACCTGATAAAATGAATGCCAAAGAGTTCATGTCCAGAATTAAGAAGGATCTGGGAAATAGCAATCCGATCACAGCAGAGGAGGCGTTCAGGGTTGTTCTGGAATTACTGTATGAAAAGACATCAACGGGTGAGATGGATGACATTCGCGGACAGATGCCAAAAGCTATTCAGCAAATTTGGAATAAGTATCGTCCCTTGGAAATGAGTGATGATTTTTGAACATAGTTTAAAACTCTTGAGAAAACCTTACACATGGATCATTGATTTGCCTTAAACACATGGTATAGGAGATTCATTAATTACAAAGTACATTCAAACAATAATAAAAAACAGGGAGATGTCATGTCACTAGCTAAAGTAATCGAAGTGATCGCCGAAGGGAATACAATGGAAGAAGCCGTGAAAAATGCTGTTAAACATGCTTCGGCAACGGTAAAGAATATAAAAAGCGTGTACTGCGAAAATATGCAGGGAATTGTTGAAAATAATAAGGTTGTGAAGTTCAGGGTCAATGCAAAAATCACTTTTGTTGTAGGCGACAAAGATTAAAAAGTAAAGCTGCACAAACGAGATAGTAAAATTAGGTATTAATAAGCATTCAAAAGAGAAATCTGTGAGGTTTTTATGAGAACAGGAAAGATTGAAATGGTGGCCGGAGGTGTAATTTTAGCAACATTAGCCGGTGCTACAATAGCAGGCCTTCAATATCGGAATCGGATGAAAATCTACAACAGAAAGTTCGATCCCGATGCGGTAGAAGAGTTTAAAGGCCGAATAGAAGAGATGTTGTACAGCGGTGGCGAAAATGGAGAAGACAAAGGAGTGGAGCTCATCTTGAGATCCGGTGATGAGCTACTATCTGTGCACATGGGTCCCGCCTGGTACATCAAACATCAACCGGAACACTTTAAAGTGGGAGATAAGGTAGTGGTTCGTGGTTCTAAAATTATGCACAACCATGATCAGATCATTATTGCTGAATGGGTTAAAAAGGGTGATTTAACCTTTCGCTTACGGCAAGAGAATGGCCATCCTGCATGGAGTGCTTGGAGTAAAAACTAGGATCAGCGATTTATATGCTTAAATAAAACAGCAAACTTAAATAAGGGGGCCAATATGGAACTGATGACTGGAACATTAATCTATTTCTTTATCTCAATCGGGTTGATTGTTGGTGCAATTAATGGATTTGTAATTGGCCGGGAGGGTGTCTCTTTAAAAGCAAACGTTTTCTGGGGGGTGGTTGGCGCAGTTATTATGGGATATATCGGTGTGATCTTTGGAATAGGAGACGGAGTTTTCTTCTCATTCATAGCAACGTGGCCGTTTCTGTTTCTGATCAATGTATTTCACCGCCACCATGTGGAAGAAGTTCTGGGTGAGACACATGATGCCGAAATTGTTTACGATCATTATTCAGATAAAAAAAGACCTAAACCGGTTTTGTAATTTATTTGTTGGATAACGGTTGCGGACGAAAAAGAATCCTGCATCCGTAATTTCCCCTCAAATATCATCGAGAATTCCTTATTAAGATGAGGGGTAATAAGCGGATATTGAATAAAGAAAAATTCTATTCTTTAAAAGGATTGCGGGAGTGTAATGAGTCAGGAGTCAAAGATTTCCTATAACATTAACTATTTGAAAGAGAGTGCCGCAAATCTTGCTCAGATTCATGCGGCATCAAAATCTTCGAAGCACATACGGCCTGTTAAACCTATTCTTGAAGACTCGAAAAAAGTATTAATTGATGCCTATCGGATACTTTCAGGGCTTGCTAAGAAAAATCAGGATCTGTCGCCGGCTGCCGAGTGGCTAATCGACAATTTCTACATTGTGCAGGAACAGGTAGTTCAGGTGGGTGTAGATTTTCCCCGCGAATTTCAGCGAAACCTTCCTCCCCTGTCAGGTGGCGAACATGAGGGATTGCCCCGTGTTTATGAGTTGGTCATGAACTTCCTAACTCATACGGATAACTTGGTAGATGAAGACGTACTGATCAACTATGTTCAGCACTATCAGCAGTTTGAAACATTGAAATTGGGTGAGATTTGGGCTATTCCGATTATGATTCGGTTGATTCTGATTCAGAAGCTATCAGAGAAAGCTTCCCGGATTTTACAAAGGAAGAAGATCTGGAGAGATGTCCACGAATTAACATCAAAAATTGATGAGAAGGATATTCGGGAACCGGGTATGCTGATCAATAAACTTTCTGAATGGCTCAAAAAATATGAGAGCGGCGGAGAGAAAGTTCTCGTTTTGATTGAGCTCTATAACCAGCTGCAACAGACAGGATTTCTTCAGGATGAGCAGAAAAGATGGTTCATCTACAGGTTTAAGCAGCACGATATTACGATTGATGAAGCCTTGCGATCGGAAGCTCAGCGACAATCGAGGCTGCAGGTCAGCATTCAAAATGCGGTGATTACACTTCGGGAGTCAACTGAAACCGATTGGTCCGACTTTGTTGAAGAGTGCTCAATAGTGGATCAAATTCTTCGACTCGATCCATACGGCGTTTATTCTCAAATGGATTTTGAAACGCGTGATCGCTATCGGCGAACTGTAGAACGAATAAGCCGTCACTCCAAACATTCAGAAACCGATGTGGCAGAAAAAGTACTGATACTTGCAGAAGATCAGGGGCGAATAAATGAAGAGAGCGATGATGATTCTGATCCACTTTTCAATCAATCCATAGTAAAAAAGCACATTGGATATTTTTTAGTAGGTAACGGTTACAGAGAATTGATTTCAGAGCTGGGATACCGAATGCCACTCCGGGAGCGCCTGCAAAAAAAGCTTGAGCAAAACCCATTTTTGTACATCCTCAGTATAATACTCCATACTGTACTCTTAATGGTTGTATTGTGGTATGTAACGGACGCCTTCAGTGAATCGATTTTTATTGCAACCAGTGTTTTGTTGATTTCTCTTTTTCCAGCATTAGATCTTTCAGTTGCGGCAATGAATCGATTTTTTGTTTTTTTACTGCCGCCCAGAAAGTTAAATAGAATGGATTTCGAAGATCGAATTCCTGATCAATCCAGAACCATGGTTGTGGTGCCTACTCTCTTCTCCTCGCCGGATGATGTTAGAGATCAGCTGAGTCGCCTTGAAATCCGGTCGCTTGCGAACCCTCATCCGGGACTACAGTTCGCCCTTCTTTCCGATTTTAATGATTCACCCAATGAAACGGAGCCGGGTGACCGGGAAATCCTGGATACCGCAAAGAGAATTGTTGCGGAAATGAATGAAAAGTATTCTTCGGCTTACGGCGATAAGTTTTTTGTACTGCACAGAGATCGCTTGTGGAATGATTCAGAAGAGGCCTGGATGGGGTGGGAGCGTAAGCGGGGCAAACTGGAAGAGTTTAATATGCTCTTGAATGATCCTGAGACCGAAACATCCTTCTCACTGGTAACAGGGAACCTTATTGACTCCATCCGTAGCGAAGAAGTAAAGTATATCATTACCTTAGATTCGGATACAAAACTCCCGCCCGACAGTGCAATCAAATTGATTCGTACTATTTCGCATCCGCTTAATCAAGCTTACTTCAACCCGGATGAAAAGAGAATTACCTCAGGCTATGCAATCATTCAGCCCAGGATTTCAATTCCTCCCTCATCCGCCAGACAAACCTGGTTTTCAAGGATTTTTTCCGGCAATGTAGGTTTGGATCCTTACTCAACGGCTGTTTCTGATATCTATCAGGATTTGGCCGGTGAAGCTGTATTTACGGGAAAGGGAATCTACAACGTCAGGGCATTTCATGAAGTTTTAAGTGATCGATTTCCAGAGAACCGAATACTTTCACACGATTTGCTTGAAAGCACTTATTTGAGGACCGGACTTGCCTCAGATATTGAGTTATATGATGATTATCCTCAGACTTATGCAAGTTTCAGCAAGAGGGCTCATCGCTGGACACGCGGAGATTGGCAAATTGCGTCCTGGCTTTTTAAGCAGGTACCCGGCCGGGAAGGGGTAGAGAGAAACCGCATGAATATTTTGTCGAAATGGAAGATTTTTGACAATCTTCGAAGATCGTTAAATCCATTTTTTCTTACCCTTTTCTTTATTGCAGGGTGGTTTTTTCTACCCGGATCGGCCTGGCTTTGGACACTCTTTGCATTAGGTATTCTTGCTTTTCCCATTTATGTAAGCCTCTCCACAGATATCATTAATCGTCCCGCAAGAGTTCGCTGGATGCTCTACTGGGAAAAGGTCAGAGCTAATTTAAAGATTAACACGGTACAGGCTCTCTTTACGGTTGTCATACTGCCGCATCATGCTTTAGTACAATTGGATGCTGTTTTCAGGACACTGTATAGGCTTAATTTTTCAAGGAAAAATTTACTGGAGTGGGTATCGGCATTTCAAACTGAATCCAGCAGCCCGAATTCCCTGGGTGCTTATCTGAAGATGATGATCCTACCCATGATTTTGGGAGTCTCAATATTGATTGGGGCTATTATTGTAAATCCCGGTTATCTTTGGGCGATAGCTCCATTTTTTGTGATTTGGGCCGGCAGCCCTTTTTACGTTTGGTATATAAGCCAACCGATTAGGGTTTCGGCAGCCAAGTACGATTTATCGGACGAGTTGAAATTAAGAGAGTATGCCCGCAGAACCTGGTTCTATTTTGAGCGAATGGTTACTGAAGAACACTCCTGGCTGCCACCCGATAATTTTCAGGTGGATCCTCCACTGCCACCCACCGACAGAACATCACCCACTAATATCGGTTTGGCGTTGGTCGCTAATTTGGTAGCGTACAACAGAGGGTATGTTACATATAGTGAGTTTTTGGAGCGAACTGAAAATATGCTGCTGTCTCTTGAAAAGATGGAGCGATATAAGGGACATTTTTTCAATTGGTATCAAACCAAACTGGGTGAAGTACTGAATCCGAGGTACATATCAACGGTCGATTCCGGAAATCTGGCCGCCGGTTTGATTGTGATTAAAGAAGGGGTAAAAGCTGCAGAGAAAGAGCAGGCGCTAAACGAAAAGTTTTGGGAAGGTTTAAAAGACACGGTCCGAACGGTAGAGAATATTTTCAGCCAACTTGAGAAAGAGTGCCCTGAAGTTGATCCCTGTTTTTCGGAAGTAAAAGAGAATACCAAAGCAATTCTGGAAAAAATTGAGTCAAGTCATAAAACCGGACTTGAGCTATTGAAGGAGATTAAAGAGAATGCGGCACGGTTAAGTGCGGTTGACCTATTGCCGCTGGGAAGTCATTTTGATGATCAATACATGCAGGATTTACTCTTCTGGCTTGAAAGTCCACTCAAACAGTTGGAAAAATCGATTGCAGAATGGAAATGCCTGACGGTGGATCCAACGATGGACCTGACTGCACACTCGCCTGAAATGCTGAATGATTTAATGCAAAAAAGAGATGGAAATTCTCAATGTGTGCTATTATTGAATAGATGGAGAGTTCAAACCGAGAATATAGTATCGATTAGTGAAAAACTGATTGATGATATGGATTTTACATTTCTCTACCTGAAAAAAAGAGGATTGTTCAGCATAGGTTTTAATGTGGAGAAAGCACATCTCGACAAGAGTACATACGACCTTCTGGCCAGTGAGGCACGCATTGCATCCTATATAGCGATTGCTAAAGGGGATATTCCTGTGGAGCACTGGTTCAGGTTGAGCCGAAGATTGACGAGCCTCAGCAGTAATGAAATACTGCTCTCCTGGGGTGGTACCATGTTTGAATACCTGATGCCGCTTTTGTTCATGAAGAGTATCGATGAAACTCTCATGGATCAAACCTATAAAAATGTAGTGAGATGGCAGCAGGAGTATGGAAAAAAACAAGGTAAACCATGGGGTTTCTCAGAAAGTGCCTACTATAATTTAAATATCGATATGCACTATCAGTACCGGGCTTTTGGGGCCCCGGGATTAGGGCTGAAACGAGGACTTGCCGAAGAGTATGTTGTTGCACCCTATGCCTCACTTTTATCACTTGCAGTAGATCCGGTTACGTCTATTAAAAATCTGAAGAGAATAGAGAAGAAAGGCGGTTCGGGACTATACGGATTTTTTGACGCAATTGATTTTACACCCTCCAGGATGAATAGCGGAGAGTCGCATAAAGTGGTGAAATCTTACATGGTTCATCACCACGGGATGGGATTGATTGCATTGGAGAATCTTCTGAATGACAACTCAATTCAACACTATTTCCATTCTGATCTTAGAATTCAGGGAAGCGAACTCATTCTGGAAGAGCGTGTTCCAAGGGGTGTGCCGATTAAAGAGCCTCATCCGATTGAAGTTGAGCTGGAACCGGGTGAACAAGAAGCAATCCAATATATTGTAGAGCATGCCGGTATGAACGATCTGGATATTAGCCCGCCTCGTCTTCGAATCCTATCAAACGGTAAGTATTCAACGATGGTAACTCATGCCGGAACCGGAAGTTCACAGTTTCATAACATTGCTATGAACGGATGGGAGCCTGACCCGACAACAGATCCGCTGGGTGTTTATGTATACATTAAAGATACTAACAGCGGTGAATTTTGGTCGGCGGGGCATCAACCTGTTAAACGAAAACCGGATCGGTATGACAGCTGGTTTCACAACGGGAAAATTGTAAACTCCAGAGTTGATGAATGGATTGAGACCACAACGGAAGTTTGTGTTTCGCCGGACTATCCTTTAGAACTTCGAAAAATTACACTAACCAACTATTCCGACAAAGAGAGACATCTTGAGGTAACGAGCTATGCAGAAGTTGTTCTGAATGGAAGGAAAGATCATAATTCACATCCCGCATTTTCTAAACTATTTATTCAAACAGATTACCTGGCTGAGCATCACGCACTACTGGCAAAAAGACGACCCAGAAGTGATAAGGAGTCTCCGATGTGGATGGTTCACACATTTGCAGGAGATGACAGCGAGAACCTCACAAATCCACTTCAGTACGAAACCGAACGTTCAAAATTTATTGGCCGAGGGAGAACACTGAGTCATCCAAAAGCTATGGATTCCAGTTCCAGACTGGAGTGTTCGCTGGGGAATGTTTCCGATCCGATCATGAGTCTTCGAAAAAATATAAGTATTGGTTCTGGGGAGAAAGTTGTTCTCTCATTTGGGACTGGATATGCCTCTTCAGAACAGGAAGCTATACAGATGGCTGATATGTATGATAATATACTTGCGGTGTTCAGGGCGTTTGATCTGGCCGAAGTTTACAGTTCTGTTGAGCTGAATCATATTGGAATAAAGTCGAAGGACGCTCACTACTTCCAGGAACTGGCATCATACGTAATATATTCTAATCCGAGATATCGGGCAGAATCGGCTCTGTTGCGTGAGAATAGAAAAAAACAGCATGATCTTTGGGCATATGGAATTTCAGGTGATTTGCCACTTGTGATTTTCAAGATCAGTCAGACAGATCAAATTAAGAATCTGAAAAAGATACTGAAAGCTCACGCATACTGGAGATTGAAAGGGCTGGAAACAGAACTTCTCATTTTAAATGATCACGCACCGAGCTACGCAGATGCAGTGCAGGAAGCAATCATTCAGCTGATAGAGTCATCATCTGAGAGAGGATTGATGAATAAATATGGCGGAATTTTTCTTCATCGAACCGATAAAATGCCGCCTGAAGATCTAACCCTGGTTTACAGTGTGGCGCACGCACAGTTCGATCATAAACTGCCCACAAAAGAGGATTTAGTCCGTCATGCGACGGATACAAAGTCATGGCTTTTGAATGATACAGAACCGGAAATCCAGCCGGCTGAAGTGGAATATCGTGATGACAATGAATCTCAACGACCAGTGGAGGACTTACAATTTTACAATGGATTTGGCGGCTTCAGCAGCGATGGAAAAGAGTATCGCATTCAACTGAACATTGACCCGGATACAAACCGACACATCTTTCCTCCGGCTCCATGGGTCAATATCCTTTCAAACCCGGATTTTGGTTCGTTGATATCCGAAAGGGGAGCGGGATACATGTGGAGTGAAAACAGCCGGGAGAATAAAATCACAACCTGGTCGAACGATCCGGTTATGGATCCACACTCTGAGGCTTTCTACATACGTCATAATGATAGAAGAATATATTGGTCTCCATCTCCGGGACCAGTTCCCGGAAATGGGAATTACGAGGTGGTACACGGTTTTGGCTATACCACATTTCTCCACACGAGTGAGGATTTAAACCAAGAACTAACTCATTTCGTACCACTGGAAAATTCAGTAAAAGTTAGCCGTCTGGTTGTTGAAAATTTGGATAACAAACCAATCTCCCTTTCAATATTCAGATATTTAGACAGGGTATTGGGAGTGAACCGAAACAGCTCGTCAAGGTTTGTTACTTCGAACTATTTACAGGAAATGAACACCTTAATTTCCAAAAATTATTACAATAACGAATTTTCCGGCAGGGTTGCATACTCAGGAGTATTTATGCCGGAAAGTGAGAGTGAAATTTTCTATACGACCGACAGAGAGAGTTTTATCGGCCGGAATCGTTCCCTTGAAAATCCAAATGCACTGTTCAGTTATCAGAATCTCGATAACTCCGAAAGCATGGGATCAGATCCTTGCGCTGCTCTTCAAATGAATCTGGATTTGGACAAAGGTGAGCGTAGAACGATCTACTTCCTGGACGGTGAAGCTAAAACTGAAGAAGAGGTTAAGAATACCCTATCAAAATATCGGGATCCTGAAAATGCAGAATCAGAGTTACAAGCTGTCAAAAAATTCTGGGCCGATAAAGTGGATAAGGTACAGGTTACCACACCGGATCAATCAATAGATCTGATGGTGAATGGCTGGCTGACCTATCAAAATTTATCCAGCAGAATGTGGGGCCGAACGGCATATTACCAGGCAGGCGGTGCTTTTGGTTTCCGGGATCAGCTGCAGGATTCCATGGCTTTGTTGTATGTTGATCCGGCTCTGACCAGAAAACAGATTTTACTGCATGCATCCAAGCAGTTCGAAGAGGGAGATGTTTTGCACTGGTGGCATCCGCCGACCGGAAGAGGGATTCGATCAAAAATTACGGATGATCGGCTCTGGCTCCCTTATGTAACAGAAAACTATGTCCGAGTAACCGGCGACAGAGATATTCTGTCAGAAGAGATCAACTACATCACTTCCCGGGCGCTGGAGGATCACGAACATGAAGTATATCTCACTCCTCAGGTGTCTGGAAAAACCGGTTCACTCTACGACCACTGCTGCAGGGCGATTGATATTTCTTTGCAGTTCGGGCAACACGGACTTCCTTTAATGGGAGCCGGAGACTGGAATGACGGGATGAATCGTGTTGGTGAGGAGGGAAGAGGTGAAAGCGTTTGGCTGGGCTTCTTTATCTACAGCACACTGCGCCGCTTTATTCCGATATGCAAAAAAATGGGTGATAGCGACCGGGCTGAAAGGTATAAGCAAACAGCATCCGAACTCAAAAAGCGATTGAATGATGAAGGCTGGGATGGAGAGTGGTACTTGCGTGCTTTTTATGATGATGGAACTCCACTCGGATCGGTAGAAAATGAAGAGTGTAAAATTGATGCTATATCACAAGCATGGGCCGTTATTTCCGGTGTGGCAACGGGAGAACGGGCTCAACAGTCACTGCTTTCGGCAGAAACACATCTCATTTCTGAATCGGATGGAATAATCCGACTGCTTAAACCTCCGTTTGACAAAACAGATAAAAATCCGGGTTATATCAAGGGTTATATTCCGGGTGTTCGGGAGAATGGAGGTCAATATACTCACGGTGCACTTTGGCTTATAAAAGCAATGGCAGAACTCGGAATGGGTGAAAAGGCTGTCAGCTATTTAAATATGGTAAACCCCATCAATCATTCATCATCCAAAGAGAGAAGTCTTCAGTATAAAGTTGAACCTTATGTGGTTGCTGCCGATGTATATGGTGAGCCGCCACTGACGGGAATGGGCGGTTGGACATGGTACACCGGGTCCGGCGGATGGATGTACCGTGTGATGTTAGAATCTGTTCTGGGTTTCAGTGTGGAGGGGAAATACATACTTCTCAGTCCGGCTATTTCGAAATCATGGAAATCGTACACCATTCGTTATAAGCCGGATGATATCGGAACAGAATACATTATAGATATTCATAATCAAGATCGTGTAGAGTCGGGCAGATTGACAGGGTTAATGGATGAAAAAGAGATATCCGTTAATGGAAAAGTGACCAGGATTAAAGTGGTAAAAGACGGAAAAACACACCGGGTAGAGTTGCAAATCAGTAAAGGAAAAGAAGCTAAAGTATAATTTTAAAAAGTCTGGTTGATTACAAACATACCTGTGAAAACACTACAACTGAATTTTAAGCCTGATGAATAGATAAGCTCCAATCTTTGATAGATTGTAAAACGTATTTTAATTGAAATGAAGTTTTGAAATACTGATTCGAAAGCTCGCTCTTAGCTCACCGATGAATCAAAATGAATGAACTGACTTAAGTCGGAGATTATTCATTATTGCTCAAGTTTAGGCATCAGATTTCAGAGACTTTATAAATCTTTAAATGGAAAAAATATGTCTGGAGAGAAAAAAAGATCATTAAAAGTATTGGTTGTAGACTCACATGTTTTGATTCGTCAAATTTTGGTATCTCTTTTCAGGGAGATGGATGAAATTCAATCCACAATTTCTCTTCATTATAAAAATTCAAACTACATTGAATCTGAAATTAAGCGCATCCAACCGGATATCCTCTTTTTAGGTTTGGATGCCAACCGAAGTGATGAAATTGAGCTGGTGAAGTCGATTCGAAATCACCGGCCGGACATGCCCATCATTATCATGTCGCCATTGAGTGAGAAAGGAGCTTCTACAGCATTACAGGCTTTAAAGTTAGGCGCGGTAGAATTTATTACCAAGCCAGACAGGCATATGGGTATCATGCTTTCCATGCGCCATTTTCGTAAAAGAATAGTTCCTGTGACCAAGATTTTAGGCAAACTGAACCGAGAACTTCTGGCTTCCACCAAAACGTCTGAAGATTCTATACCGGAAGTGAGTAAAGTATCGGATCAAAAATCGCAGCAATTTCTGTCAAATATTGAGTTAGTTGTGATTGCGGGATGTACGGGAGGAGTAAAAGCACTGTATCAGCTTATTTCTGAACTACCTGCTGAGTTGCCGGTTCCAATTGTAATCGTGCAACATCTCCCTAAAATATATACGAGGGCATTTGCATCAGAGCTGGATAAAATTACAGAAATGAATGTAAGAGAGGCGCAAAATGAAAACCCTCTTATTCCCGGTCAAATTTATCTGGCTCCCGGAGGCTATCACACGGTCGTCAAAAATATTGGAAACAGGAAAATTCTTGGCATTCACCGAGGACCAAGAGAGAACAAAAATCGCCCCTCTATTGATGTTTTACTTCGCTCAGCATCTCAAGCTTACAACAGTAAACTGCTCACGATCTTCCTTTCCGGAGGAGGAGTGGATGGATTAGCCGGCGCTAAAAATGTGGTTGAGGCAGGGGGTCAAATTATATTACAAAACCGTGAAAGTGCGCTTTTGTGGAATTTGAATCAGAAAATATTTGATCGGATATCTTCTCTCGATCAACATCCGACTGAAAAAATCAGTCAGGAGATCATCAAACATCTCTATGGGAAAAGAGCATCGAGAAGCCATCGCTATTCAGCTGAAGGTTCAGGTCAATGGGGGTTTAAATCTGTTTAACAAATTAGATAATAAATGAAAACTTATTGGGAGAGACTAAAATGATTAAGAGGATTTTGGTGGCTTTAGATCCGGATGGCGATACTCCTGTGGCAACACGCTACGCAATTCGCCTTGCAAAAAAGTTCGATGCCGAATTGACGGGTTTAGCAGTAGTAGATGTTGGGAATTTGAACACCATGATTGGTGTAGGAGGGTACGGAACCGAGTATGCAGCCAGAGAAGTATGGGTAGAAATGACTGAAGAGACTCAAAAAGTTGCACAGAATTTATTGAATGTATTTAAAAAATCTGTTGAAAAAGAGGGAATAAGACACCGCGATTTAAAGCAACAAGGGGCTTCAGCAGAGTTAATCATTGAAGAGATGAAATACCACGATCTGCTGGTTTTGGGAAGAGATTCTAAATTTTTTTACAGTGAACCTGATAAAGATACACGCACCTTAGCCAAGGTGGTAAAGGGTGGAGTTTCTCCGACGTTAGTTGTCACAGATGAATACAGAGAGATTGAAAATATTATGATTGCATTTGACGGTAGCTCTGCTGCTGCACGATCCTTGAAAGCTTTTGTTCATTTGCTGCCCTATGGGAAAGATATTGAGATTGATCTGGTGAATGTAGCTGATGGTGAATCGAGTGAGGCTATGGAAAAATCAGCAAGCATATTGAAAATGGCTGAAAATTATTTAAAGGCTCACAATTTTAACTATATCATCAAAACTGTATTGGAGAAAGGGGAACCCGGCTTGAGAATTCTGGATCGTCAACTGATGAAGAATCCGGATCTTCTGCTTTTGGGGGCACACTCAGTGTCTGCAGTAAAACGGACAGCATTTGGGTCAACAACGCACTACCTGATTACAAGCACAATGGGTCCGTTGTTTTTAAGTCCATAAATTGCGGTTACTGTCGGAACTGTTTCACTAATGTTTGTACCAAAACAAAAAAGCCTTGCAAGTTATTGACCTGCAAGGCTTTAATTTTTTAACTGTACCCGAGAGAGGACTTGAACCTCCACGCCCGTAAGGGCATACGCACCTGAAGCGCACGCGTCTACCAATTCCGCCACTCGGGCATTTCGAATTGATTTTAGATCCCAAATATAGGAAGCTTTTTACTCTCTTTGCAATAAGAAATTAATTCCCGTAAAAATTATTTCTGATGGGATTTCAGAATTGATTTTCTGTTGTGCTCTATCTCTCAATGGCGGATTGCACATACTGAAATCAATAAAAGTAGAGAGCCGGATTTCAATAAAAATTTTTTAGTTTACAAGCGAAATTTCAGATTAGAATGGGGGCTTTAATTTTTTATCCTGTCTCTATCATGATTTATTCACTCAATGTATTGGATCTATAAACGACGGCTCTACTTTAAAACAAATTTATAAGCATGGATAATAAAAACGTTACGGAAGAGGTAGGAATTGATAATATGGGAAGGGTTATCTTTCTATCAACTATTGCAGCTATTGGAGGTTTTCTTTTCGGATTTGATAGTGGTGTGATCAACGGTACAGTTGGGGCACTGCAAGAGGCATTTAACTCAGATGCTGTCGGGACGGGTTTTAATGTAGCCTCGATGTTACTTGGTTGTGCTCTGGGTGCTTTTTTTGGTGGTAGCCTTGCCGATAAATTTGGCCGGAAACCAATTCTGCTAATTACAGCTGTGGCCTTTATTTTCAGTGCATGGGGATCCGGTGCAGCCGGAAGTTCGACGTTCTTTGTATTTGCCAGAATTCTGGGTGGATTTGCTGTGGGGGCTGCAAGTGTGCTGGTTCCGGCGTACATCAGTGAAATTGCTCCTCCAAAGGTGCGTGGTGCCTTAACCACATTGATGCAGCTGATGATTGTAATCGGTCTGTTTATCGCATTTGTAAGTAACTACAATATTGCCGGAAGTGCCGGTGGTGCAACGGAACCGTTTTGGGGTGGTTTTGATGCGTGGCAATGGATGTTCTGGGTTGAGATGATTCCCGCCGGAATATTCTTTTTAGGCCTGTTGTTTATACCCGAATCACCAAGATATCTGGTTGCAGCCGGTAAACTGGATGAAGCAAGAGCAGTTTTATCCAGCTTGGCTACCGGAGATACTGCTGATGATAAGATCAAGGATATTCAGTCTACTTTAGAGGAAAATCGGAAGCCAAGACTTTCAGATATTATTTCAAAACATACCGGAAAAATTCAGCCGATTATCTGGGTAGGCTTGGGTTTAACAACTCTTCAGCAGTTTACAGGCATCAATGTGGTTTTCTACTATGGAGCAACACTTTGGCAAGCAGCAGGCTTTACAGAAGAAAATGCTTTACTTCAGAATGTGATCAGCGGATCGGTTAACGTGCTATTTACATTTGTGGCTATTGCGCTGGTCGACAAAGTAGGACGTAAGCCACTATTGATGATTGGAGCTTTGGGTCAGGCTGTAATGCTTGGAATATTAGCCTTAATATTTGGTACTGCAGCCGCTACCGATGGTGGTGCACTACAGCTTGAGGGTAATATGGGACTGTATGCCCTGCTATCTGCCAATGGTTATATTGCATTTTTTGCTTTCACATGGGGACCGATTATGTGGGTTATGCTGGGTGAAATGTTCCCTAACCAGTTCCGGGGCGCGGCACTTGCCGTCTGTGGATTAATTCACTGGTTATCAAATTTCACTATTACCATGACATTCCCCGTACTACTGGCGTCTATAGGTCTTGGATTATCATATGGCATTTATGCAGGATTTGGCGTCATCGCATTCTTTTTTGTGAAACGCTATGTGGTTGAAACAAAAGGGCGTACACTGGAAGATATGTCCCGCGATATCCAGAAATAATCGATTTACAACTGCAGCTATTTTGGAGCTGCAGTTTTCTGTGTTTATGTCATCAGATGAATTTCTTTTATAAGCCATTACCGTTCTTAAAGATGTGGTAATGGTTTATTATCATCTGTTTTCAGATCTATAATTTCTTTTGGGCATAAATTTACCAACCACCTTACTATTAATTGTATAAGTACTATATAACATGGATTTGACCGATCATCTTGGGCAGAAAATTTTTGAAAAAATTGATACAACTATCTTTTCTGATGCTAGAGAAGCTTCGAAAGTTGTAGCGAACGAGATAGCCGGTCTTATTCGAGCCCGAAATCAGATTGGACAAAATACAGTTCTGGGCCTGGCCACCGGTTCAACTCCGATCCAGGTATATGGTGAACTGGTTCGGTTACACCGTGAGGAGGGATTAAGTTTTGAAAGGGTAGTAACATTTAATCTGGATGAGTACTACCCAATCCGGCCGGAGGAACTGCAGAGCTACGTGAGGTTCATGAATGAGTATCTTTTTGACCACATTGATATCAAAAAAGAGAATGTTCACATTCCGGATGGTACACTCGAGAGGGAAGATGTTTATAAGTACTGCAAAGAGTACGAGCAGAAAATTGAGCAAGTTGGCGGACTGGATGTCCAGATATTAGGAATCGGCCGAACCGGCCATATTGGTTTTAACGAACCGGGATCGCTCGAAAAAACAAGAACCCGGTTGGTAACACTGGATGAGTTGACCCGGGCAGATGCGGCCGCATCATTTTTTGGTGAAGAGCATGTACCGCGAAGAGCCATTACAATGGGTGTTGGCACCATTCTGAAAGCCAAAAAGATCTATTTAATGGCTTGGGGGGAATCAAAAGCCTCAATTATTCAAAGGTCTGTAGAAGGTGAAATATCGGCCCAGGTTCCTGCTACTTTCCTTCAAAAGCACGAAAACACAAAAGTAATTCTGGATGAAGCGGCTGCTTCCGAATTGACCAGGAGGAAGACTCCGTGGCTGGTTGGTCCTTGTAAATGGGACGATCGAAGAATACGAAAAGCGGTTACCTGGCTAAGTCTAAAAATCAGTAAGCCCATTCTTAAACTTACGGATGAGGATTATAATCAACATGGGATGAGTGATGTAGTTACTGATTACGGTCCTGCATACAATGTTAATATTCGTGTTTTTAATCAGGTTCAGCACACTATAACCGGTTGGCCCGGTGGTAAACCCAATGCGGATGATTCTAACAGACCGGAACGGGCAGAACCATTTCCGAAAAGAGTTTTAATTTTTTCACCCCACCCGGATGATGACGTAATTTCAATGGGAGGTACCTTAATGCGTTTGACGGATCACGGTCATGAAGTTCACATAGCCTACCAGACATCGGGTAATATTTCTGTATACGACAATGAGGCCCTTCGATATGCTGATTTTATTTCCCAGTACAGTTCGAATAAAGCTGAGAAGAACCTATTTGAGAATTTGCTGAATTCAGTGGAAGAAAAAACTCCCGGTGATACAGATTCTGAAGTCATGCTGGAGATTAAAACGAAAATACGTCAGGCCGAAGCGCGTGCCGCATGTCGATATTCGGGCTTGCCTGAAGAGAATATTCACTTTTTAAATATGCCTTTTTATGAAACGGGAAGGGCTAAAAAGAATCATCTCTCTGATAATGATATCCGTTTAATACAAGATGTAATGGAAAAGGTGAAGCCTCATCAGATATATGCTGCCGGGGATTTATCTGATCCGCACGGGACTCACAGAATTTGCTGGGATGCCATTCGTACCGCACTCGAAAATCTTAAAAACGAAGCGTGGATGAAAGACTGTTTTGTCTGGCTGTATAAAGGTGTTTGGCAGGATTGGGATATCAGTGATATTGATATGGCTGTGCCGTTGAGTCCGGATGAGAGGTTGAAAAAACGCCGTGCGATTTTTAAACACGCTTCGCAGAAAGATCAGCCAAAATATCCCGGAGCCGAAAGCCGTGAATTCTGGATGATTGCTGATGAACGAACGATGAAAACAGCTAAACTTTATGATCAGCTGGGACTTGCAGAGTACGACTCTATTGAAGGTTTTACACGCTATATGTTAGACTGATATTTTAAATCTGAATTAAGGTATTGTATCTCAGAAGTAAAAAATCTATTTATAAGACTATTGTGGTTTGGATAATGGTATGTTGTGAATGAAAATTACGGGAATAGCACAACTTATCTCCAATTTTGCTCATTACGATTGTTGAACTATCTAAGAAACTCCTTGTCTACTATTAATTTAACTGGAGCTTACTGAAATGGATGGTGGAGATAAAGCTCATCATAAACTTGTGGAACAAATACGTTCAGGAGATCAGTGTGCTTTTGAAAAACTGTTCCACCTCCATTATGCAAGGCTCTGCGTTTTCTCGAACAGTTACTTAAAATCACTGGACGTGGCCCGGGACGTGGTTCAGGAAGTATTTATTAAAATTTGGGATAACAGAGAAGAGTTTGAAATCCGGCACTCTTTAAAAGCCTATCTATACCAGGCTGTACGGAATCAGTCGCTCAATCATCTTGAAAAAAATAAGCAGAAAATTAGACTGAAAGAGAGCTTAAAAGAGCAGAGGGATCTGCTTCAGGAAGAAGTTCCCACAGATTTTAGTACCGAAGAGCTTACCCAAAAAGTGTGGAAAATTGTTGATGAGCTACCCGAAAGGCGTAAGATGATCTTTATTCTCTACCGTAAACACGGTTTATCTTATAAAGAGATTGCCGAAGTGATGGACATTACTCGGAAAACGGTAGAAAACCAGATGGGGAAATCACTGCAATACCTGAGAGAACGACTCGACTTATAGTTTAATTTTTTCAAGAAAAATTTAAATACAGTGGGGGGATCACCATCTGTCCTTGTCTAAAAAGTAACAAAATTGATATGTATGGTAAATAAAGATGAAATATGGCCGGTAATTGTCAGGTATTTAGATAATACGATGGACAATTACGATTCTAAGAGGCTGGAAGATTGGCTTTCGGAGAGCAATGAAAATAGTAAAATCCTCCACTCGGTTAGTCAGATCTGGAAAGCTTCTGAAGATAAATCTCAGGATATAATAATCCAGGAATTGAATCTCGAAGAGGATTGGAAAAGCATTTCTGATCATATTAACACCTCGGATGAGGAGCAAAAAAAGGCAAGGATACTGAAATTTAAGCGGCTGCGTAAGCGCCAGCAATTTGTATCCCGGTTTATGAAGGTAGCTATTCTGGTACTCGTAGCCGTAGCGTCCGGATTGTTAACACTTCAATACGCTCCGGCACCACAGGAAAAAGATTACGATCCTGTATTTAATGAAATTAGAACAAGTGCAGGGGAGCGTGCCAGAGTTGATCTGGGTGACGGTTCTAAGGTTACACTTAATTCGGCAAGTAAGTTGATTATGCCGGAGACATTCAGTCAAAAAACCCGGGAAGTTGAACTGCAGGGGCAGGCATTTTTTGATATAGAATCCGACAGAAACCGTCCATTTTTGATTCACACTCAGACTGGAGTGATCGAAGTAGTGGGCACATCATTCGACGTTCGCTCATACAGTGAAGATGATCTGATTGAAGTGGTGGTTCGGGAAGGTACTGTAGAAATTAGCCAACAGGATGAGCCGGACCAGAAGCTGATTGTTAATGAAGGATATAAAGGTTCAATCGTAGTTTCTGAAAATCGTCTCAACCTAAAATGGGTTGATGATCTGGATAGCTATTTTGGCTGGATGGAAGGCCGCATAGTTTTTCGTGAAGACCCTTTATATAGTGTATTCCGCCAGATCGAAAGAATCTACGATGTTGAAATAAGTTACATGGGGACGGATGATTCTATTTTAGAAAAAGAATTTTCGGCTGATCTGAAAACAAGGTCAGTCCGTGAAGTGATGGACGTTTTGAAAATGACCATGGACATCGAGTTTGAAATAGAAGATGACCGTGTGATCATTTTATAAAGTTTTGTGTCTCGACAGACATAAAAAGAACAGTAACAGTAACAAATAATCAAAAACCCACGCGTATGAAAACCGTTACGTTGATAAAAGGATTTACTTTCCTGCTATTGATGGTGATGATCTCATCATTGATGCCGGCAAAAGCATCCGTTCAAAATCAGTCTTCGGAGTCTGAGTTACCGCAGTTGGTAACCTATTATTCCGTTAAGAACTACAGTAGTCAAATACCGGAGTTACAATCTTCTATATCTGTTGATTTTCAAAATATCTCAGTTGTGGAAGCGCTTTTCCAAGTTGCCGAAAAAGCAGACCTGGAAATCGCATTCGATTCCGGAATTTTTGACGATGATGATCTGGTAACATTACAGAATAATAAAATCAGTGTAGGTGAATCACTTGAACAGATTTTAAAAAACACCGGATACGAAGCGGTTATAACATCACGCCGCCAAATCATACTTCGCGAAAGAGTTGTGGAAGAGATTGAGGAAGAGGAGTTGATGGTAGATGTTCAGGGACAAGTTGTGGATGCCGAAACCGGTGAGCCGCTGTTTGGTGTTACCGTTTTTGTTGTTGGAACACAAACCGGTACAACTACCGATGCTGAAGGAAGATTTACCTTAACAGTTCCGGATGGTGGCGAAGTTTTGGCTTTTTCATACGTTGGATATGTAAGACAAGAAGTTCCAATTGAAGATGAAACGGAGTTTTTCATTGAAATGAGATCCGATGTGGCCATGCTTGAAGATGTAGTCGTTGTCGGGTATGGTGTTCAGCAAAGAACAGAGGTAACCGGTTCCGTCTCTTCTATAAATGCTGAAACTATTCAGAATAATCCAACTTCAAGTTTTGAAAATGCCCTTCAGGGTCGACTTGCAGGTGTAAACGTAGCAGAATCGACCGGTGAACCCGGAGCTGCTCCTCAGGTGGTTATCCGTGGTACAGGTTCTATTTCTGCGGGTAACGATCCTCTCTATGTAATTGATGGAGTTCCTCTGTCTCAAAACTACAATCAGCAGGGATCTATCGGATCACAGCGGGCGTCTTTTCAACCCCCAAGAGCGAATCCGTTATCAACACTGAACCCGAATGACATTGAGTCGATTGAGGTACTGAAAGATGCTTCTGCAGCAGCTATTTACGGTTCAAGAGGTTCAAACGGTGTAGTTTTGATTACTACCAGACAAGGTAGAAAAGATACTGCACCTCAGGTCAATTTCAGGACTTACTTGGGAGTTCAGACTCCATTTAACGTACCGGAACTGATGAATGCAGAGGAGATTATTGACTACACAAAAGATGCGAGAAATAATACCTATCTGAGAGAGCAGGATCCGACCAATCCTTCCAGCCCATTCTATAACCCGCAGTATGATCCTGATACGAATGCAGGCCGAGAGGCTTCCGGCGCAACGGGTAACCATATCATTCCGGATGCATATGTAAATTGGGACGGAACAGATACAGACTGGCTTGACCTGGTACTGGATCAATCCGTACTTCAAAATTATGATATGTCGGTTAGTGGCGGTTCGTCAAACGTAACCTACTTTTTAGGAGGTGGTTACATGGATCAAACTGGTATAGTAGAGGGTTCCGCATTTAACCGATACTCAATCAATGCGAATCTAAATGCAGACCTTTCAGAAAAAGTTCAGCTTGGACTTACTGTAAATGGAGCCTTTACCGAACATGATAGAAAACCGGCCGGCGCTCCCTACTTCGGAACACCTCCGGGTATTATCTATTCTGCTATGACGCAATCTCCGGTTGTAGATCCATACAACGAAGATGGCACTTATCGTCAGCTGGAGGGAAGTCATAATGACCTTGGTGGTGCGATGACAACAACCAACCACCCGCTTGCTGTAAGAGATTACATTGATGAGCGCATTGCGAATAACAGAATTTACGGTAATCTGAATACCAGATATCAAATACTGGAAAACTTGCAGTTTAAGACAATGGTAGGATATGACCTTGATAACTATCAAAGATCCTATTACCAGGGAACGCAACTCTATTACAGAGGTGGCGATCCAAGACCATTCGGACAATCCTCATCAGCTCAGAGTTTTAACTGGCTGTGGGAAAATACACTGAACTACCAGGCATCTGTCGGTGAAGATCATCGTATTGATGCGGTTGCAGGTTACACTGTTCAAAAGCAGCGTGATGAAAGAAACTCTGTAGAAGCACAGAATTTCCCGGATGATCAGATAAAAACTGTAAACGGTGGCCAAGTAACCAATGGATCACAATTTATAGAAGAGTGGTCGTTGATCTCTTATTTGGCTCGTGTCAATTACGTGTTTAAAGATCGCTATCTCCTTACCGGTACCATCCGTTCTGACAGATCGTCAAGGTTTGGTGCGAATAATCAGACAGGTGTATTCCCATCCGTTTCTTTGGGTTGGAGAATGACACGTGAGCCTTTTATGGCTGATCAGAACTTGTTCAGTGAGTTGAAGCCAAGAATTAGTTACGGTGTTACGGGTAACTTCCTGATTCCTAACTACGGTTCAATCGGTCTGTTGTCGGGTTCAAACTATGTGTTTGATGATCAAATTGTTTCAGGAGCAACTCCTTCAACTTTAGGTAACTCAGAACTTACATGGGAAACCACCAAGCAGTTGAATGTTGGTCTTGACTATGCACTTATGGAGGATCGTATTTACGGTTCGTTTGATTATTACGTGAGTAACACAGAAGATTTACTTCTTGAGGTGAACATTCCTGCAGTTACAGGCTTTACTCGTGCACTAACCAATATCGGTGAAGTTGAAAACAAAGGTTTTGAAGTTCAGCTTACCTCACGAAATATGGTCGGAGCTTTCCAATGGTCAACAGATTTTAACTTCTCTACAAACACAAATGAGGTTAAAAAACTGGGTAACGAAGGAGATCCGATTCTCGTACCGGGTGCTGCCGGAGTTCGACACATCACCCGAGTAGGTGATGCTATCGGTAGCTACTATGGCTATGAAGTTGTGGGCATTTTCCAAACTCAGGATGAGATTGACAATGCACCTGAAGACCTTGAAGGAAACCCAACTCCGGGTGACTTCCAGTTCAGAGATGTGAATGGTGATGGATTTATTGATGCGGATGACCGAACAATCATTGGCAGCTACCATCCTGATTATACATGGGGTTTAACCAACCGCTTTAACTGGAGAAATATCGACTTTAGCTTCTTCCTGCAAGGTGTGGAAGGAAGAGAAGTCATGAACCTTACTGCTCGCCACCTGAAAAACGGTGAGGCCAATTTTGGAAGCTACGCGGTATTGAACGACCGATGGAGGTCGCCTCAAGATCCTGGAAATGGTGAGCATCCAAAAGCTGAGAGAGCTTCAGGCGGTAACAATAACCGTGCTTCATCTTATCAGGTAGAGGATGGTTCATACATCAAACTGAAGAATATCACCTTAGGTTATAATCTTCCTCAGTCGCTCATATCAGACTTTGCACAGAATGTAAGACTGTACGGTTCTGTGACAAATGTTGCGATCTGGACTGATTACAATGGATTTAACCCTGAAGTGAATTTGCAACCCGGTAATGGATTGACTCCGGGCGAAGATTATGGAGCATATCCATTGTCGAGAGCATTTCAGTTTGGTATCGACATCTCCTTTTAATTACAAAAGAAACTATGGTGAATAAAATGAATAAATTAAAAACACTGTTGCTGGTACTGCCGGCACTGATTCTGGTAGTTTCGTGCGGAGATGATTTCACAATTCTTGCTCCGCAATCGGAACGTAACGTTGAGAATTTCTATCAATCAGATACCGATTTTAGAGTGGCCATTAACGGCGCTTATGCAGGTATTGCTGATAACAACCTTTATGGTCGGAATCTTATGCTTCTGCATGAGATGAGATCGGATAACACCTTTAATGGTGGTGGAGCCACAGGTTTGGCAGAATCGTTACAACGAATTACTCGTTTCGATGAGTTGCCCGGATCCACTGAACTGGAAGATACCTGGGCCGGTGGCTATAAAGTGATTGCAAGTGTCAACACAATTCTCAGCAGAATTGATAATGTTGACTTTGACAATCCTGACCTGGCCGATCGAATTGAAGGGGAAGCACTCTTTATCCGTTCACTGGTTTATTACAACCTGGCTGTAACTTATGGAAATATTCCTCTTCAGCTGGAAGAAGTAACCACTCCAAATGTTGAGATCAATCAGGTTTCTGCGGATGTGATTTATGATCAAATCATTACCGATCTGGGAACAGCTGAAGGTCTGCTGCCTGCCTCTTATTCCGGAAGTGATGTAGGTCGTGCCACAAGTGGTGCGGCTTCAACTCTGCTGGGATTGGTTCACCTGACGAATGGTAATTCCGGACTTGCAGAAGATGCACTGCGCCGAGTGGTAGACTCTCAGGAGTATGAACTGGTGCCGGCCTATGCTGATATCTGGGGACCATCCAACGAAAACAATATTGAGTCCATATTTGAGATTCAGTATAAGTCGGGTGGCCAGGGTACAGGAAGTGGCTTCACAGAGTACTACTCTACAGATTTATCAATTTCTGGTGGAGTAGGTGGAGGTAACGTACCTCAGGGAATAAACGATAACCTCTTGGATGCGTATGACGAAACTGATGATGACCGTTTTGAAACGATCGGAACTGACGAAGATGACTTGCCATATTTGAATAAATACGACGCCAGTCAATCCATCGCTTTTGATTCGGATGTCAACTTTATCGTATTCCGATATGCGGATGTACTTCTCATGTTGGCCGAAGCAATCGGTGAGAGTCCGGAAGCATACGACCTGATAGATGAAGTTCGGGAACGTTCCGGGCTGACCACGCCTTCTGCAACCCTTACAGGAAGTTTTGAGGAGATCTTACTCCTTGAACGTCGCCGTGAATTTGTGGGCGAAAATAAGAGATGGCCTGATTTACTCCGTTTTGGAGTAGCTCCGCAGGTGATGGCAGATTTTCTGTCTGATGAAGGATTAACCCCTTCAGATATTCGGTTGCTCTACCCAATTCCTCAGCGCGAACTGGACGCAGCACCCGGACAGCTAACACAGAATCCGCTTTAATATTTCGATTCAATTCCGGGGTGAAAAATTTGTCATCCCGGAAATTGATTCCTGGCTTTATAATTTTGAAAACTGAAATATCATGATGAAACAAATTCTAATAACCACACTACTGCTTTTTATTGCTGCATCAACAGTAAAAGCACAGATCAATACATCTGACGATACTCCACTGAGAGTGATTGCAATTTTTGCCCATCCCGATGATGCTGACTCTAAAATGGGAGCAACAGCTGCTATGATGGCTGAAATGGGTCATGAAGTTAAATTCCTTTCACTGACGAATGGAGATGCAGGACACCAAGAAAAAGGCGGTGGAGCACTTGCCAGAATTCGCCGGGCTGAAGCCGAAGAAGCCGGTGAGCGACTTGGTATCGAAGAATATGAAGTATTTGACAATCACGATGCAGAGCTGCTTCCCGATCTTCATATCCGAATGGACGTGATACGTGCGATTCGCGAATGGAATGCGGACGTTGTACTGGGTTTGCGACCTAATGATTACCACCCGGATCACAGAAATGCAGGGAAACTGGTAATTGATGCTTCCTATATGGTGATTGTGCCAAACGTAGCACCCGACACCCCACCACTGCCAAATAACCCTGTTTTCTTCTATATGCAGGACAGATTTAGCAAACCGAATCCATTCAGCCACGATGTTGTGGTAGGAATTGATTCTCACATAGAAACTAAACTTGCCGGACTGGACGCCCATACTTCTCAAATGTATGAATGGTTGCCATGGACCAATCAAAGTCTCGATGAGGTTCCTGAAGATCCTGATGAAAGAGTTGAGTGGTTACGTCAACGTTGGATTGGCCGTGAAATGTCGGACGAGCAGAGAGCAGGCCTTGAAAAGTGGTATGGCTCCGAAAGAGCTTCAGAATTTAAGTATGCCGAATCATTTGAAATTGCTGAGTATGGAAGATATCCATCTGAGGAAGAGCTTAAAATGATATTCCCAATGCTGGGTAACTGATTTATTACATCTTCATAACGTACCTAAGCCGTGCCGGTTTGGTAGCCGGCCGGCTTTTTTTATACAATCACTATTCAAAACATCAGTGTTTTTATGATCAATCAGACGGCTATAGGAATAGATCTTGGAGCCACCAACATCAGGGTTGGTTTAGTTCAAGGTGGTGAACTTGTTCAGGTAGAAAACTGTCAATTACCCGAAGATAAATCTGTGATGTCCATCCTGAATAAAATGGGTGAGATGATTGAAACAGTAGATGACGGGGCAGAACATATTGGCATTGGCGTGCCCAGTGTAGTCGACTCTGCCGAGGGAATCGTTTACGATGTTCAGAATATACCCGGTTGGGAAAAAGTGCACCTCAAAGACCTTCTTGAAGAGAAGACCGGAAAACAGGTTTACCTGAATAACGATGCAAATTGTTTTGCACTTGGTGAATGGATGTTTGGGAATGGAAAGGGGAAAAAGAATATGATCGGTATCATTATCGGTACCGGGTTTGCAGGTGGTATTATTATTGATGGCAAACTTTACGAAGGCAGAAATTGCGGAGCCGGAGAATTCGGCATGATTCCTTACAAACAGTCTATATTGGAACACTACTGCAGCGGTCAGTTTTTTACCCGGCTGGTTGGTGTTCGCGGAGAAGAGATCTACGAAAAAGCGATGAATAACGACAGCCCATCAAAGAAGCTTTTTCAGGAGTTTGGTAAACATGTAGCCGAAGCAATTAAAATTGTGCTCTATACCTATGATCCGGAATCAATAATTTTAGGCGGATCTGTCAGTCAAACATTTCCACTATTTCAAAAAGGATTCGAGCAGGAACTGAAAAGTTTTGGTTTCACCAACTCACTGAAAAATGTTGAAATCACAATTTCCAAAACTAAACATATTGCAATATTAGGTGCCGCAGCACTTTGCGCCAACCATATTAATGTTAATCACACGGAAAAATGATCAGGAAACTTCTCACATTAACTTTATTTATTGTATTTGTTCATTCACAGGTGGCTTTTACCTGGACTAATCCGTCCAATTCCGTAACTGTACGAGTTCAGCAGGCCGAAGATGGGGCTCCCGTAAAATTTGGGATCCCTTTTAAAAAAGGTGAACTAAAATCACCGGATCATGTGCGTGTTTTGAATGAAAGCGGAGAGGAAATTGCGATTCAGACAACGGAAGTAACCAACTGGCTGCCGGCTGATGACAGTGTGAAATGGCTTTGGATATTTTTCTTTGCTGACCAATCGGATGAGTATACTGTTGAGTATGGTGATGAAGTGCGGCAAAGCGTATTTACCGATTCCCCAATCATGTTTAAAAACAATCAAAGGGTAAATGGTTTTGCTGAGATTGAGACCGGTCCGCTCAAATTTCGAATTGATAAAGACGGTTCAGGATTTATCGACCGTGTGTACTATAATCCGGAAGAAGATGGTTATAGTGATGAACATATTGTTGCTACCGAACTGGAGCAAAGAGGGACCTTTTTTGATTTGATGGATGATGCCGGCATCGACACTTCAAGAGCTGTAATTCATCAGCATTTTATAGAAAAAGGTTCAGGTCCGATGCACGCTATTCTTCGCGTTGAAGGCGAATATGTATATGACAGGGATGATCACGAAAATTCCCCGTTTGTAACCTATTATCATGCTTATGCCGGAAAATCGTATGTTAAAGTACTGCATACTATCACCTACACCGGAAAACCGGATCAGAGTGAGTCTTTGAATGGTAAACAGCACGAAGATATTGCTACTCAAACTGAACTTCTTGTGGATGAAGAGGCTCGATCAGAAGATGAAGGTCTAACACAACCTAAAGACAGAATTGCGTCGGCGGGATTTGGTCTCCAGTATCAGCTGAAAAACGATTTACACATAAAATCGGCACTTGAAACCGGTAAATGGTACGAAGATGGGGATACCGACTTCATAGATCACCGAGTGGGACGTGAAAGAACCATATCCGTTTTTCAAACCGGTCCCGAAGCGGCCAGGCTTTCTCCCGCACCCGTGTCTGATAAAGATAACAGGATTGATGGGTTTGTTGCTGAAATTCGGGGAGATGGAATTTTAAAATCCGGAGAAAAATCTGAAGGTTGGATGTCTTTATCTGATGGCCGTACTGGCATAACGGTTGCTCTTAAGAATATGGTAGAAGAGTATCCAAACGAGCTGAATGTAAACACAGAATCCGGAACGCTTCACGCCTATACTTGGTCGCCAAACGAAGAACCAATGAGCTTCGCAAGATTTAATACGGAACCTGATGGCGGGATGGTGGGTAACTTCGCCCAGGGCTTGACCAAAACGACGGAGGTGGTTTTCAATTTCCATTCCGGAGATCTGAATGCTGAATCGGTCAGATCTGAAATTTTAAGCTTGGTTAATCCACCCGTCGCTCATGCCGGAGCAGAATGGTATAGCCGCTCGGGAGTATACGGCCAGTTTGCCGGAACAGGAACACAGTTTGATGAATTAGAGCAGAGTTTGGATTACAAATATGAATGGATGCTCTTCAATCAAAAATGGGAGCCATGGTATGGTATGTTTGACTATGGGGATGTTCGAAATTACTACTTTAACAACAACTGGTTTCAGTGGGCAAATAATGAGCCGGCGATGGATTTTCAGTACTGGATGCAGTTTATGAGAACAGCTGACATTGATATGTATGAAATGGCAAAAGCGATGAGCCGCCATACGATGGATGTGGATAATACTCACTGGCCAAGACCTAACTGGTATCGTGGCGATACGAACCGTTCGTTGGACTGGAATGAGTCAGAAATGCAGGACGAAATTAACGAGTATGTAGGGATGGGAAGGCGTCATGCAAATCAGCAGTGGGTTTCTATGCTGTCGGCACATGTTTGGGTTCCGGGTTGGATCGCGTCTTATTACCTGGATGGATATCACCGTGGTTTGGATGTTGCCCGATTAACAGGCGATTATTATGTGCGACGCATTTTTGGAGGACATGGTTTAACCGGCCGCAGATTATATCTTTCGATCTGGAATTTAGCTGAACTTTATGACGCTACGAAAGATGAAGTTTACCTGGAAGAACTGGACGATCGTATTGACAGAATGCTCAGGCTGCAGAAAACACAGGGTGGCAGGATAGTTATTGACCGGTACGGTTATTCCCAAAATTATATCTCTCACGGGTTGAGTAAGGTTTTACAAATGTTTGACCGCCCAGACCTGGAGAATGCTCTTGTGACTAATGCCAGAAGCCTATATAACAATCCTCCGTACGATCACGATATGGAATCCTACCTGTCTAGCATTCATGCACTGATTGTTGGATACGATCTGACCGGTGAGGAGAAGTATATCGAAGAAGCTTGCTATCGGTCACGCTATCTGCCGGTTGATGAGATGGACCAACCTGTTTTATCGTATGATAATCAGGGAGAGCTTGCAGTCGATCTGGAGGATATTAGCCGTTTACCGTCTGCAGGTGAGGGTCCGTCTTTCCGCGGACGACTACCGATCTGGGCTTATTCGAACGGACTTCGAATTTTTGGCTGGACACACGCTTTCAACGTGCCCTATACAATTGACCGCTTGACGAAGCTCAATAACCTGAACTCCATGCAGTGTGTGGACTGATCGGTTGCCGATATAAATCCAGAGGAATAAACTGGATTTTAATCTGATGACTAGTAAAAAGTGTAGGTATACTTAATCAGTACTGTTCGATTTTCAAACCGTGGAAGGGTGGGAGTAATCCTGTTCAGTTCGCGGTTTGATACCTCACTGTATACAACCCAAAAATCGTGTCCCTCACTGAAGTTATATCTAAACCTTGCATTTGTTCCTACCTGCCTGGCAAGATGATTGTATTGAGAAAGAACCTGCAGAGAAAGATGTGTATTTAAAGCTGCAATCGATCGTACTCTGAACAGATGAAGATATTCGGTTTGATCTCTGTCCGGGAAACTTAAATAGTTCAACTCTGCATCAGCACTTATTTCAAAGTGTTTTGAAGCATTCCATGCCGGAGAAAAAGTAAAGGAGTATTGATAGCCATCATAAAATGTTCGAGCCTGCCCGGAAATGGATGTTCTGACCTGACGGGAATTGGACATTTGGTATGATGCCTCGGCTCCATAAAATGTATAGCTTCCGGTCTCAACCGTTGCATTATCGCTGAAAATCAGTGGCAGTCTTAGATCCTCATACCATAAACCTCCGGCAAGCTCAAATTCTGTATCGTTCTTAAGTTCGATTTCCCAAGACTGCTCGATGTTTATAGATTCGATCGATTGATCTTCATTTCTTAAAAATGCAGAACCTTCGAGAGA
This sequence comes from Rhodohalobacter barkolensis, assembly GCF_002834295.1. Classification (NCBI taxonomy): domain Bacteria; kingdom Pseudomonadati; phylum Balneolota; class Balneolia; order Balneolales; family Balneolaceae; genus Rhodohalobacter; species Rhodohalobacter barkolensis. Next base: position 247,668 of record NZ_PISP01000001.1, read on the forward strand.
TGGATTTACAATTCGTATGGAGGATTCAGGATCATTAAAATATCCGTAGGCCAGTTCCAGATTGAGCTGGGTGTAATCGAAACGAGAATTAAAGCCAATTTCAGGTAGATATTGATCGCCGGACCGAATGAATGAAAAATCATAGTAAAAACCGGTGGATGATCTCTTTAATAAATTTACTCTGAAGATGGATTGATCAAACAGGTTCGATCCGGTTCTGTTATCAAAAGTAGTGGCTGTTTTGAAATCCAGAAAGTGATTTCTGGTATAATTATAGAGCAGGTCAAAACCGGTACCGATGTTGTAGCTCCCATCAAATCCAAGTCGGTTTGTTACCATTCCTCCCGCATGAGAATTCTGATTGATAATATTTTGTTTCATCCGGTAAACCCCGAAGTTTTCAGCAGGTTGATCAATTGAGTTTAAACGGTCGGTTTGCATATTTAAAACACCGACATCCCATTTTCCTGTTCTGCCGGCCAGTCGTAGCCCTCCCAGAATTCGAACCTGTTGACCCTGTTCAAGACCAATTCGTCTGCTGTAAAAAAGTGCATTATTGCCTCCAAGATTGAAATCAAAAATGTCTGACCGCTCCTGGAAGAATTGTCTTTTTTCGGGGAAGAAAAGCGGCGTTCTGTTAAGATTTATTTGAGCTTCATCAGCTTCAACCTGGGCAAAATCGGTGTTCAGCGTCAAATCCAGGTTCATATTTCCGGTTATTGGATATTTGATATCCAGACCGGCTTCAGTTACATAATCAGTGCCGGTTTGATATGCATCGCCGGATGTATTCAACAAGTTTGACTGTTCAAATCCACCCAATAGGTAAGGGGTAATGTAGACCGGTTTTTCATATTCAATTCCTGTAAAACGCACCTTTTGGGCTTGCGATGGTTTTGTAAACCCCCGTGACCATTCTGGGGCGATATCAGGGAAGATGTGTCGCTCGGCTCGACGAGCATCCCACCGGTACGTGATGAGTCCCATGATCACTTCATTGTTAACTTCTCGAAATCCCAGGCTTGAAAATGGAATTCGAATTTCCGCAAACCAACCATCCTCTGTTATCTCAGCTGCAGCATCCCAATGTGTATTCCAGTCTCGATTAAAAGAGTTGCCGCCTTCAGAGTCGTTGGATATCTGCTGATCTACCCGAACTCCTGTGGGTGTGACAAAGAACCATTTAGCGGTTTCATTATCGTTAAAAGAGTCAAGTATGATGGCAAATGTCTCATCTCCGCTGTACCGGTTTCGATAGAGCGTGTTGGCAACAATATTTTCCGGTTCGGAATCGTACAGTTCGCCGGCTATGTATAGATATTTGTCATCATAAGTAACCTTTATCACGGTTCTGTTCGACATTTCACCACCATAAACAGGTTGATATACTTGCATGGGGAAAGGTTTAATCTCCTGCCAGGCGGGCTCATCAGGTATCCCATCAATCGTAACCGGAGAGCTTAGTCTTTGAATGTTGATCGGACTCTTTTTATCAACGGTTTGAGGTGCAACCTGGAAGAGTAAAGCGAACGTAAAAGCTAAGAGTATATTCATGCCAATTTACTGAGCCCAATCGGGGATGATGCCAATTTCTATGCCAAATACATATGAGAATAAAGTGTAGCAGGCAATACTTAGAATGACAGATACAATGATGTTAAGCCAGATCCCTGCTTTCGCCATTTGAGGAATGGATACTTTTCCGCTCCCATATATAATGGCATTTGGGGGTGTGGCTACCGGCAACATAAATGCACAACTGGCAGCTATGGCTGCAGGAATTACGAAGAGCATTGGATTCTGTCCTATTCCAATTGCAGAAGATGCTAGAATTGGAAGAAAAGCAGCTGCGGTAGCTGTATTACTGGTAATCTCTGTGAGGAATACCACAATCATAATTACAACAAAGAGAAGGAAGATAATAGAAAGTGCATCCAGCCCGCTTACGCCCTGACCAATCCATGCCGCTAAGCCGGTTGAACTGATAGCAGAGGCTAAACTCAAGCCCCCTCCAAAGAGAATGAGAATACCCCACGGCAAATCCCGTAAATTACTCCATTGCAGTAAATTTCCACCCGAATTTTTACCATTAGGAATCAAAAACAGTACAACCCCTGCAGTAACTGCAATGCCGGCATCCGACAGTCCCGGAATTAATTCTGAAATGAGTGGACGGAATATCCATAGAAAGGCAGTAGTCGTAAAAATAATGGCTACCCGAAATTCAGGTTTGGAAATGTTCCCAAGTGCTTCAAGCTGATTCAGAATGATCGACTTACCGCCCGGCAGTTCTTTCATTTTAATAGGGAAGATGAACCGACTTAACAGGATATACATAATGGGAAGAAGTAAGAGAACAAGTGGAACACCAATCATCATCCAGCGGGCAAAACTGATTTCAAGACCGTAGTTTTCCAGCATAAAGGCTGCTAAGAGTGCATTCGGAGGAGTTCCTATCAGTGTTCCAATTCCACCAATATTGCAAGCGTACGCAATGGAAAGCAGGAGTACAATTTCAAAATTTGTAACTTTTGGAGCCGCATCATCTTTCTTGTTACCCACAAATTGAAGGACAGAAACGGCAATAGGCAGCATCATTAACGCAGTTGCTGTATTGCTTACCCACATACTTAAAAATGCAGAAGCAATAATAAATCCAATAATAATAGACGAAGGTTTAACACCCACAACATTTACAATGTTTAAGGCAATTCGCTTGTGTAGACCCCAGGTTTGCATTGCAATGGCAATGATAAAACCACCCATAAAAAGAAATATCAGCGGATTTGCATAGGGTGTTGTTGCATCGCTAATAGGTGCTATATCGAGAACGGGAAACAGGACGATGGGAATCAAAGATGTAGCTGCAATGGGAATGGCTTCAGAGATCCACCAGGTAGCCATCAGTATAGCAACTGCAGCCGTTCGCCAGGCAGCCTCGTCTAACCCTTCAGGAGCCGGAAGGAATAGAAAGATGAGAAAAAGAATGAATCCAAGATATAACCCAAATCGAGATGAATCGGTAATTCGATTTAACATAGTATCATTAAATTAAAAAATGTGCACTGTTATATAGACCATCGCGAACGGGGAAACCCCTATTGGGGCGAGTATATTATCACTAAAAGCTGGTAGAGTCGAACAGAGCCTTCATCATATTTTTATATGCGGGAGTAAGTTCAACACTGCGGCGCTCCATCATTTTTCCCATTGCTTCTATCGCCTTTTCAAAATGGTAAGGCACGATGTCATGTCCGCTTACCCAGCTAAAAGAGGGGATATACTTTGGTGGATAACCGTCAGAGAAGAGATTGCAGCACACACCACAAAGTGTTCCCGTATTAAGCATAGAGTTGATGCCTGTTTTACTGTGGTCTCCCATAATTGTCCCGATGAACTGCTGCCCGGAATCAACAAGTTTACCGGAACTCCAATCGGTCACTTTAACAGTGCTGTAATTATTTTTGAGATTTGATGTATTCGTATCTGCACCGAGATTTACCCATTGACCGAATACAGAGTTTCCTGCATAACCGTCGTGGGCTTTATTGGAATAGGAGTGAAAAATAACATTGGAGATTTCGCCTCCTACTTTGCAAACCGGGCCGATTGTTGTGTCTTCATAAATTTTAGCTCCCATTTTAACAACCGATTTTTCACAAATTGCTGAGGGTCCGCGAACGACTGAGTTAGCCATTACGTGAGCATTTTTACCGATGTAAATAGGACCTTTATCAGCGATAAGCATAGCACCCGGCTCAATTAAAGCGCCTTCATCGATGTAGATATTTTCAGGCTTAACAAATAAGGTATTGGGGTAAATTTTCTCTTCACCGTAGGCGATCTTTTTTGATAAGATCAGATCCTTTCGAATTTCATTGCCATTTAACTGAAACAATTCCCAGATATTTTTAACAATTGTATTTCCGTCGGGTTTTATTTCAGAAGTCTCTAATGCTTTTTGATCAATCCCGGATTTCTCCCATTTACTGTGCTCTTTGGTGGATATTAGTGCAGCAATAAGCGAGTCGTTACAGGTTAATCCCTGAGAAATTTCTAACTGCTTTATCTGTTCAATTAACTGTACATTCGGGATGAATCGCGGATTAATCCATAAAACCGCGTCATGTTCTTTCTTTATTTCAGGTAATTCAAATACTCCGGAAAGGTGCTGACGGATAGGTCCTCTCAATGCAGAATCAACAGGTAAACCGAGAGCGTATTTCCATTTTTCTGCAAGTGTGAAAATCCCAACTCTTAAATCGTATACCGGCCGGGTTAGAGTGAGTGGATGGAAATTTTCCATGAAGTGATCTTCAAAAAGGGAGTATTGTAATTTCATTATATTTTGTTTTCCTTTTGCAGGGAATTCTGATTTGTTGTCTTGACGTTTTCTAAAATGTTAAATAACAAATTAATTTCAATCAGACGTTATGAATATTATGTACATTTTAAAAAAGTACATAATGGATAAAATAGAAGAGTAAAACTGATTTAATAGTTATCAGTTATAATAAGATCAATAAAAAGTTATAGACTATGTGCGGAATAGTAGGTTATGTAGGTGATAGAGACGCCGCTGAAGTATTAATCAAAGGGTTAAAAAGGCTTGAGTATAGAGGGTACGACTCTGCCGGAATTGCCATCATGAATGGAGAGTTAAACATTCAAAAAGGCAAGGGTAAAGTAGCCAACCTGGATAAGAAAGTGTTGGAGAATAGTGTGAAAGGCCATATTGGTATTGGTCATACACGCTGGGCTACTCATGGTGAGCCCAATGATGTAAATTCTCATCCACATTTAAGTGAATCCGGTAAAGTTGCCGTTGTTCACAATGGAATTATTGAAAACTACGGATCACTAAAAAGATCTCTGACCGAGAAAGGCCGGACGTTTAAGAGCATGACTGATACTGAAATTATTGCTCAGCTCATTGAAGAGATTTATACAACTTCCAAGAATGTGACTTTTGAAGAAGCCATTCGCCTCACCTTAAAGCAGATTGTGGGAACGTACGGTCTTGCAATTGTAAATCTGGATAGCCCGGAAAAGATTTACATCGCCCGAAAAGGCTCTCCTCTTCTTTTGGGAGTTGGCGATAATGAGATGTTTATTGCTTCGGATGCATCACCCATTGTTGAGTATACCAATAAGGTAGTATACCTGGATGATGGTGAAATGGCGGTTGTAGAGCGTGACGGTTATGAGGTTAAGACAATTGATGATGTGAGCCTGACGAAAGAGGTTCATGAACTGGCAATCAGTTTGGAAGCGATTGAGAAAGCGGGTTATCCTCACTTTATGCTGAAAGAGATATTTGAGCAACCCAGATCAATGGCTGACTGTATGCGGGGGCGTATTGATCCCGATAAGGGAACCATACAACTGGGGGGTATTGCAGATGTAATGGACGATTTGGCTAACGCAAACCGAGTTATAATTGCTGCCTGCGGAACCAGTTGGCATTCAGGCTTGGTGGGTGAGTACCTATTTGAATATTTGGCAAAAACACCCGTTGAGGTTGAGTACGCATCTGAATTTCGATACAGCGATCCACTGATTGGTGAAGGGGACGTGATGCTGGTAATTTCTCAAAGTGGAGAAACAGCTGATACACTTGCAGCACTCCGTGAAGCCAAAGAGCGTGGCGCTTTGGTTTTGGGTATCTGTAATGTGGTCGGTTCAACAATATCCAGGGAAACCGATGCGGGTGTCTTTACCCATGCCGGACCGGAAATCGGAGTTGCTTCAACGAAAGCATTTACTGCTCAGGTTGTTGTATTGACAATGATGGCACTGGCTCTCGGTATTAAAAAGGGACATATCGACAATAAAAAAGCGAAGAAGTATATCAAAGAACTGAATGCCATTCCTGATAAAGTGGATCAAATTTTAAAGGAGTGTGATGATGATACCAAAGAGATGGCTAAGATGTTTACGTATGCACCCAACTTTCTCTATCTGGGACGGAGCTATAACTTCCCGGTTGCACTGGAAGGTGCGTTGAAGCTGAAAGAGATCTCTTACATTCATGCTGAAGGATATCCGGCTGCGGAGATGAAGCACGGACCGATTGCCCTCATTGATGAGATGATGCCGGTTGTGGTAATTGCTGCCACTACTCATACTAATGACAAAATGATCTCGAACATTGAAGAGGTAAAAGCGCGCAAAGGACGTATTATCTCCATTATGAATAAAGAGAACAGTGATGTAAAAGAGCTGTCGGAATACTCCATCTCAATTCCCTCAACGTTTGATGTATTTTCACCGCTTCTTACGGTAATACCGCTGCAGCTGCTTTCGTACTACATTGCCGTGAACAGAGGGTGTAATGTGGATCAACCCAGAAATCTGGCGAAGAGCGTTACCGTTGAATAGCGAATGTAATCTTATAAGTTCGAGTTCGTTGTAACTACTTATGAAATTGTCAGTCAAAAATATGGTCTGTCCCCGTTGTGTTGAATCCGTTTCGGATATTCTGTCGGGGATGGATATTCCTGAAGCTCGTGTTGAACTTGGATCTGTTGAGTTGGAAAAAAAATTCTCAGAGTCAGAACTGGATCAGTTTAGTAAACGGCTTCAGGCAAAAGGGTTTGAGCTCATATTTGATCGTGAAACGGAACTGGTTAATGACGTGAAATCTGCTTTAGTCAAGTATATTGATCATCTCGAGAATTCACAGATGCCGGACAAACTTTCCATCTTTATTGCAGAACAAACAAACTATAACTACTCCTACCTTAGTAAAGTTTACTCCGATCAAACCGGTTATACGATTGAAACTCATCTTATTGAGATGAAAATAGAGCGGGTGAAAGAGCTGCTTGGTTTTCGGAAATGGACACTCAGTGAAATTGCCTGGAAACTGAAGTATAGCAGTGTGCAGTATCTTTCCAATCAGTTCAAAAAAGTGACCGGCATGACGGTTACTGAGTATCGAAAGTCAGGAGAATCAGCCCGGAAAACTTTGGATCAAATTTAGCCAAAAATATTACACATCTCTCTGCTCGCTGTATAACACGTAACGTCCTATCTCTTTCTATACTGTTATCAGAAAATTAAACAAAGAAAAAATCGGGTAAAACCGATCATCCATAAAAGGTAGAGTATTATGAAAAAGCGTATTCAAATAAATGGAATGCATTGCGCGGGTTGTGTCAACTCCGTTGAAAAGGTATTGAGCCGGGTTGAAGGTGTTAAAAATGCTAATGTTCAACTCACTACCGAAAGCGCAGAGATTGAAGTTGAGGGAGATAACTTTCCTTTTGAAGTGATACGCGAAACCGTTGAGAATGCCGGATATGAAGTTGAGGAGCCTAAAAGTGAGTCGGTAACCTTTCAAATTGGCGGTATGCACTGCACAGGATGCTCTTCGGCGGTAGAGAAAGCGATTCGAAAGCAGGATGGCATTGTAAGTGCAAATGTGAATCTAGCCGCAGAAAAGGCTTTTGTAGACTTTGACAGCTCGCAAATATCGATCGATCAAATTAAAGAGAGTATCGAAAATGCCGGTTATGAAGTGATTGAGCAGCAAAAAAAAAAGTTAATAAGTTAGAGCAGAAGCGAGAGAGAGAAGAGAAAAAACTTTCTGCTGCAAAACAGAAAATGGTGCGGAGTTGGGTGGTTACCGTTCCATTAATGATATGGATGTTTCTCAGCATGGTGCTGGGTATTCACTTCACCTCACATCTTGTAATGGAAGTGGCTATGGTACTTGGAGCGGGTTACGTTCTATTCGGACCGGGTCTTGAAACCATCCGAAGCGCTATACTTTCCACCCGAAATTTAACTCCCAACATGGATGTCCTCATTGCTTTGGGTACAACCGCGTCTCTGATAACAGGGTTGGTGTCGCTGGGTTTTATGCTCGGACTGATTCAGTCACCTTTCTACAGTTTTGCCGGAATTGCCTCTATGATCATGGCGTTTCATCTTACCGGGCGATATATCGAGGCAAAAGCGAGAGGACGAGCATCTGACGCAATCACCAAACTTTTGACATTGGAGGCCAAAACAGCCCGTATTATCAAAAACGGAGTTGAAGAGGAGATAGAAATCGGTGATTTGAGAAAAGGGGATGTCATGATAGTTCGTCCCGGTGAAACCATCCCAACCGATGGGGAAGTTGTAGATGGTAAAAGTTCTGTTGACGAGTCTATGGTTACCGGAGAGTCGATGCCGGTAGTTCGAGAAAAAGGGGATGAAGTTATTGGGGGTACGATAAACACAGAAGGCTCCATTCGTGTACAGGCAAAAGAAGTTGGGGAGAATACATTTTTGAATCGAGTAATCCAGATGGTAGAGGAAGCACAGGGATCCAAGATTCCTATCCAGGATTTTGCGGATAAAGTAACGGCAATTTTTGTGCCTGTAATTTTAGTACTCACGGCAATTACATTTACGGTCTGGCTGGCTTTTCCCGAAACATTACGTCCCATTTTAACCTGGGCCGATTCATTTATTCCCTGGATTATCACAGATCTTGAACCGGTTAGCCAGGCATTTTTTGTGGCTCTTGCTGTTTTGGTTATCGCTTGTCCGTGTGCGTTAGGGCTGGCAACTCCAACAGCACTGATGGTAGGTACCGGATTGGGTGCCGAAAATGGAATTCTTATTCGAAAGGGTGAATCTATTCAGCGTCTGCAGGAAGTCACAACTTTTGTATTTGATAAAACAGGTACATTAACGAAAGGCGAACCGGAAGTTACGGATTGGTTCGAAATTGGAAGTGATGAGTTAGATCTCAAAAAAATAATCGCTGCTGCAGAAAACTACTCTGAACATCCGATCAGTAAAGCCATCTTAAATTATACAGGCACAAAAAATCTGCCGACATCGGAAGATTTTGAATCATTTACCGGAAAAGGTGTGAAAGCGATAGTGAATGGTTCGCGAATTCTGGCCGGTAATGTTGACTTACTTAAACAATTTTCTATCAAACAGTCTGAGGCGGTTCAGGAAAAAGCAGATGCACTTCATTCAGCCGGTAAAACTACGATTTTTCTGGTAATGGATGATGAGGTTGTTGCACTGTGCGGAATAAAAGATACCATCAAACCGGAAACCGCCGATACAGTTCGAGAGATTCATCAAATGGGATATAAAACCGTGATGTTGACCGGAGATCAGCAGAAGGTAGCAGAGATCATAGCAGAAGAGATAGGCATTGACGATGTATTTGCACAAGTAAAACCGGATGAGAAAGCCGATGTGATCAAAAAACTGCAAGAAAAGGGAGAAGTTGTTGCTATGGTAGGCGACGGAATCAACGACGCTCCGGCACTGACACAATCTGATGTGGGTATCGCACTGGGAACCGGAACAGATATAGCCATCGAATCGGGGAGTATGATTTTGATTGATGGAAATCCGCAGGCCATTATCAGAGCGATTAATTTGAGTAATGAGACGTTTAAGAAAATACGCCAAAATCTGTTTTGGGCTTTTTTCTACAATATCGTCATGCTACCCGTAGCTATGCTGGGATGGATGCACCCGGTGTTGGCAGAAATTGCAATGGCACTGAGCTCCATAAATGTTGTTGGAAATTCTAAACGTCTGCAAAAAAAGAAAATCTGATTTTTTATAAAGAATTAGAAACAAAGGGACACAATCTTTGTAACAAATTTCTTTGATAACACTCTTGTAAATACACAGCGGTTACAAAAAGTTGTAAATAGTTGTGATGGTGGAAAAAATAAACTTGATTTTGGCTGGGAATATAATTAGATAAAAAGGTCCCATTAAGCCATTCTAATAATTTTTGTGTTCTCTGATGAAAAACTGGAAAACTTTACTTTTTAAGGTAGCTCTGCTAGTAGTTATTGCAATTGTAGTCTTTACTGGCTAATAAAAATCAATTTGGCTCACAATAGCTTAGGTCACCACATTTTAATACATTCAATTTTAGAATGATGAGAATCGTGTAGATGACTGAACGTGATAACTTTGTAAGTGAGCACCCTGTACTGTTAGCAAAACTGCTCAATCATACATTTGATGCTTTATTGATTTGCAAGCCGCAAAAAGATCAACTCGAAGCGGTTTATGCCAATCAAACATACTACTCTTTAACCGGACAAACTGAACAGGATGTTATAGGTTTACGTCCACAGTTAACAGCCCGGAAACCTACTGCAAATAATATCTATGAAGACATCTTATCTCATTATCAGAATAATGAGTTGCTGGAAAGAGAATGCTCCTGCCTTGATGCTTCCGGTTCTCCTTTTTGGGCGCAGTTAAAGTCATTCACCGTTGAAGAAAAAGAAAACCGTTATTGTGTTCTGCTAATCAAAGAGATCACAATTCGTAAGAAGAGGGAGAGTGAACTTACCAAAGCACTGGATATAGCTGAAGCTTCCAAAGATGCGAAGGATAAGTTTTTGGCCAACATGAGCCATGAAATGCGTACACCTCTGAACGGAATTTTGGGTATTGTTCAATTACTGGAAGCAACAAGTTTAAAAGACGATTCGAAGAACTATGTAGATGAAATCAAGCACTCTGCAGAAAATCTGCTGGCTATAGTGAATGATATTCTTGAGTTCAATTTTTTAAAATCATCCGGCTTTAAACCGAATAACAGAAAATTCAGCATTCGCAAAACCTTAAAGCAGATCTTTGAGACGATGAAAGATCGAGCTGATCAGAAAGGTCTGAATTTAAGTCTGGTGATTTCGGATAAAGTGTCTGAACAATTAATAGGGGATTCGGTACGGCTGTCTCAGATTTTGATGAATCTGATCGGAAATGCCATCAAATTCACAAAAGACGGTGAGGTAGCTGTCTATGTTAGGCAGTTGGAGGTGGTTAATGAGAGAGTGCATTTAGAGATTAAGGTTAAAGATACCGGTATTGGCATTCCTGAGTCGTTAGTAAGTGAAATTTTTGAAAGCTTCAATCAAGCTGCAAAAAACACGACGTATAAATATGGTGGTACAGGTATGGGGTTGTCGATTGTAAGGCAACTTGTAGGGCATATGGACGGAAAAATAGGAGTTAAAAGCCGGGAAGGTGAGGGAACAGCTGTTTCTATCACTCTACCTTTTGAACTTGTTGACTCGTCCTCGAATTTTAAATCTTTGGATGAACTTTATGGAGCGGATGAAAAAACAGATTTTAAGGGATATAAAGTTCTCATTGTTGATGATTACACCGTGAATAGACGAATTGTGAAGGGCATGATGAAAAAACTAGGTGTAGAAGTGGATGAAGCCGAGGATGGACGTTCAGCCCTGGAAATGATAGCAAATAATGACTATTCAGTCATTTTTATGGATGTTCATATGCCGGGAATGGACGGATTGGAAGCAACCCAAAAAATCCGGAATCTTGAAGATGATGTAAAAAGTCAAGTACCGGTTATTGCTATCACTGCTTCCGTACTGGATCGGGATATTGAAGAGTGTAAAAAGGCCGGGATGAATGGGTTTATTGCAAAACCATTTACATTTAATGAGCTTTATGAACGCTTCAGTAACTTTATTTCAAAAGACTACTCTGAGGAATCTTCAGGAGAGGTCGAATCGAAAGAATTTATTGGATTTAAAATTGAAAACCTTGAAGAACTTACCGGTGGAGATGATGATTTGCTAAAAGAGATGCTGGATCTTTTTCTGGAACAGACTCCAGATATGATGGAAAAAATTCTGGATAATTTAGATAATAAAAACTACGAGAAGGTTAAAATGAATACCCATACGCTAAAACCAACATTTACGTATGTTGGAATCCAGGAGGCAACAGAGCTTGCAGAAAAGATTGAAGAAATGGCCGGTCGTGAGAATCCTCCCTCTGAAGAACTGGAGAAGTCAATTTACCGACTTAAAGAAATTAGTGACAGATCGATTTTAGAAGTTCAAGAGTTGAGACGATCATTGGTCTAATCGTTGTGTCATTTGTACGTGCGGTATTCCATCCAGATCGTAGATTTCACCTGCACTCGTAAAACCTAAACTCTCATAAAACTTTATTAAATGGGCCTGAGCTTCAATTCGAACATCTTCTGCTCCCTCTTCGATAACCCACTTTAAAGACTCTTTTATAATCTGCTTCCCCAAACCTTGTCCTCTTAGTTTTATATTTACAACGATTCGGCCTACAGAGGGTTCATCGTATTTGACACCGGCCGGAACAATTCTGCTGTAAGCAACCAGGTCATCATTTTTCTTGAGCAGAAGATGGTTTGATTGTTTATCCAATCCATCTATATCGTCATAAATGCAATCCTGTTCTATTATAAAAATATCCTGCCGCAACTTTAAGATCTCATAGAGTTCTTCAGCAGACATGGTCTTAAATCCGTGGTATCGAATAAATTTCATAGAGTGAAAACTTTTTCAGTGTTCTCGCGTAAAGTGAAGAAATGTAATAAATCTGACTGCTATGTTAAAAATCCTAATAATTAATAGTCTTGTTATCTTTTTTGGCGCGTACTTATTAGAGGGTGTTTCGATTAAAAACTATTTGACCGCTATTGGGGTGGCAATTTTATTGGGTTTGATAAACGTGTTCATAAAGCCTCTGATTATCATACTTACGCTTCCACTTACTATTATCACTCTGGGGCTTTTTATCTGGGTAATAAACGCCTGGATGTTGATGATGATTGATAAATTGGTTGAAGGATTAACAATCCGGAATTTCTGGTGGGCACTTTTCTTTAGTCTCTTTATTTCTATTCTGAATGGAGTTCTTTTTAGAATTTTTTAGTTGAATAGATTCATTTTCCTTTCTACAACTGATTTGTAAGTAAAGCTCGACACTTTAATCTCAAATATTAAAGTGATTCAGCTTTTTACTATTTTATGCTTGTGTTGATTTTGCTGCGCATTCTATTATAATCGAACGTTCGATACTACAAAAGCCGTTTAAAGATAAAATATCATTTACAAAAGCAGTGCAAGTCAAAAAGTAGTCAAATCAGAAATATTTACGTCAAATGGTTAAGAAGACAGTTACAGTAAAAAATGAAGCGGGATTACATGCTCGACCCTCTTCGGCTCTCGTTAAAACTGCATCAAAATATGATTCAGATTTTTACATTAGTATGTACGGTTATAAAGTGAATGGGAAAAGCATTCTTGGTGTAATGACGCTTGCTGCCGAATGCGGGGCAGAAATGGAGCTCATCTTGGAAGGTCGAGACGAAAAAGAAGCTCTCGACGAAATATCTCAATTATTTGAAAACGAATTCGAACTACATTAGTCTGCTATGACGGAACGAATCGAATTTAATGGTGTACCCGCTTCTCATGGTATTGGAATCGGGAAAGCTTTTATACTTGAAGAGAGAAATAGTGATGTAAATCCTGAAAAGATTCACGAAGAGGATATCGATTATAACCTTGAAAAGTGTACTCGGGCATTCAGCAAACTTAAAAGTGAATTTCAACATCTGAAGAATGAATCTGAAGGTGAGGTAGCCGATATTGTCGATGCTCAGATTGAAACACTTAAAGATCCCGAGCTGAAAAAATCAATTCTGAGAAAAATTAAGGAAGAACGCTACGAAGCGGAATATGCTATTTTCAGTACGTTGAACGAATTCATCCATATTATGGAGAATTCGGACGCTAGCTGGTTGAATGATCGAACGATTGATCTCATGACGATAAGGGACCAGTTAATAGATGCAGCAAAAAACCGAAGCAGAGATGAGAGTATAGAGGAAAACTCAGTTGTATTTGCCACTGCTATCTCGCCTACCAAAATGATAGAGCTCAGTCGAAGCCATATAGCAGGCGTAGTGATGCAGAAAGGTGGACTAACTTCTCATGCAGTGATCCTTTCACAATCGTTAGATATTCCGTGCATCATTAGTGCAAAATGGAAAAATAAACGCATCAAAAATGGTGAAGATATCATTATTGATGGTGATGAAGGAACTGTTGTTGTAAGACCAAAAGAGAAAGAAGAAGTTCATTACGCAAGGCTGAAGCGGGAGCAGCAAAAGAATTATAAAAAAGAACTCGAAATTGTTGAGAAGCCCAGCAAAACCAAATGCGGGGCTCATTTTTTACTTCAGGCTAATGTTGAGTTTTTAGAAGAGTTGCCACGCATTAAAACTCATGGTGCAGAAGGTGTTGGACTACTTCGAACAGAAACCATTCTGTTTCAAAAAACGGGATTTGATCTAGAAGCACAGTTGGATTTCTATCGAAAAGTTGTAGAGGCGAGCGGCGATAAACCAGTTACAATTCGTCTTTTTGATGCCGGAGGAGATAAACTGCTTGAAGATGCAGAGACTGAATCGAATCCTTTTTTAGGATGGCGTGGAATTCGAATGCTTCTTGACCAGAATGAACTGCTTACTAATCAACTGAAGGCGATATATATACTTTCAGGTGAATACCCGGGCCGGATAAAACTTTTGGTTCCGATGGTGTCTTGTAACAGTGAAATTGAAAAACTGAAAGAAAATATATCATCAATCAAAGAGGAGCTGAAGAGCGAGAATACAAACTTTGATGATAATCTACCGCTGGGCGTAATGGTAGAGGTGCCAAGTGTGGCATTAATGGCGGATCGACTTGCAAAGTTGGTCGATTTTTTCAGTATTGGAACCAATGATTTAACACAATATACTTTGGCGGTTGACCGTGGAAATGAAAAAATTTCAACTCTGTATCAGCCTTTCCATCCGGCTGTTTGGAAATTAATTCGTATGACTAAAGAGGGTGCCGATCAATATGGGATTCCTGTTACTGTATGTGGGGAAATGGCATCAAAACCCAAAGCGGCGGCTTGCTTAATGGGATTGGGAATTACAAATTTAAGTATGACTACATCAGCACTGCCCAAGGTTAAATCGATGCTGTGTAATCACAGTCTTAGTGAAATGCAGAAGCTTGCAGAAGATGTTTCGGAGTCGAATTCTCCTGATGAGGTAATAAGTCTGCTGGAAGGTTTCGGCAGTTAATGAATTATTGTTTAGATCTTTTGAAGCTGATTTGTCTGATGTCTGACAGAATTAGTTAAAGATTTAAATACAGAATGAATAATGCTTTAGAGGCTTTTAGGTAAGCAGGTTTAAATAGGGAAACGTTTCCATAATTAAAATATTTAGGAATTTATTCTATATTTCCTTTTAAAATTAAATAAATTATTACAGTGGCCGACTATCCTTCTGCTTGATGTCTTTTTAAAGGTAAAATGATTAGTTATTATTATTTTTCAACAAGAATGAAATTACGTTTAAAATGGTAAGTAAAGCATATACACCTAAGAGAACAATTTGTAAAGTTACATTTGAAATTCCGGGAGATTGGGCAAAAGAAAGTGCAAATCTTGTAGGTGATTTCAATGATTGGAATGAATCGGAAGATCTCATGTCAAAGAATAAGAAAGGTAATTGGGAGATCACGAAGCGTTTAAAGCCTGAGACGACCTATAGATTCAGATATTTTCTGGATAGCAGTAGGTGGGAAAACGATGACGCAGCAGACCAATATGTTGCAAACGATTTTGGAAATGAAGACTCTGTAGTTATTACAGGAAAATAAATAGAATATGAGTCGGCCATTTGATACAGGGCTATTTACCAAACAGCTACCTACAAATTGGCTTGGAAAACAATTTCAATACCTGGCTGAGGTCGACTCTACAAATACATTCCTGAAGAATATCCCTGAAGAAGAGCTGCATCATGGAATGATTGCTTTGACAGACGATCAGACCAAAGGGAGGGGACAGCATTCGAAAAAGTGGGAGGCGAACGCTTATGAAAATCTCACTTTTTCTATAGCATTTAAGCCGAACTCACCGGATAGACTGACGCTTTTAACACTATCGTGTGCATTTGCTATTGCTAAAGTTTTGGGTGACATCACAAACGAAAAAGCTTTGTTAAAATGGCCGAATGACATTTATGTAAACGATAAAAAAATTGGTGGAATTCTCACGGAGTGCACTTTTATGGGCCCCAAACCCGAACGTGTGCTAATCGGTATTGGCCTTAATATTAATCAGTCTGATTTTGGAGATGAGATAAAAAATAGTGCGACTTCACTTTATCAGATCACAGGTATACAATATTCAAGAGAGGAAGTTTTAAGCAAGATTTTATTTCAGATAGAGCAGACCTATGAACTTTGGGAAAGTCGTTCTCCGGAACTCCATAAAAAAATCAGCCAAAATCTTATAGGGTTTGGAGTTTGGGTACGACTTCAGATAAATAAAGAGCTGATGGAGAGTCGATATAAATTTTTGGGAGTTAATGAAAAAGGTGAGTTATTAGTGTTAAACGAAAAACTTGAGCTCAAGTCCTATTCACATGAGCAAATTCGAATCATCATCGGTAACGAAAGCATTTCAAAAATCAGTTAAGAGCTACCTACCTGACTCCTTAAAGCTCATCGCTGGTGTGAGCGGCGGTCCGGACTCTATGGCTCTACTCTACCTGCTCCATCGATTTGAAATGGATGCTGTGGTTGTTCATTGTAATTATCAGCTTAGGGGAGAGAATTCTGAGAAAGACCAGCGACTCGTGGAGAAGATGAGTTCATTTTGGGAATTTGAATGTGTTTCAGTAAAACTCGAAAATGAGTCTATGAATAATTTTCAAGCTTGGGCAAGGGAGCGCAGGTATGAAATATTTTATGATCTGAAAAGAGAGTTTCAAGCAGATTTTATTACCACGGCACACCATCAGGATGATCAAATTGAGACCATTTTGCAGCGGATGCTAAGAGGCGCAGGCTTGACGTCCTGGAGAGGTATCCGTCCTATTGAAGAACAACTTTTCAGGCCGCTTCTGGAAGTTTCGAAAGGGGAGATATTGAAATTTGTGGAAGAATTTAACATCCCATACAGAATTGATAACAGCAATGAAGAGTCTACGTATGCGCGAAATTTTTTGAGGCATAATTGGTTTCCGGAAATGAGGAAGTTTTTCCCCGGATGGCGTGATAATATTTTAAAACTTCGGGACAGAGCTGAAGAGTACGAGTTGATGGCAGATGAAATTTTAAAATCTGTCAGAATGGATAGGAAATCACTGAAAAGAGAGCAGTTTATGGAATTGCCTGAAAAAATCCGTTCTGCCATTCTCGTTCACTTTATTGAATCGGCTACAAAAGAGATTGATATAAGCAGTTCAATTCGCTCAATTTCTGAGAATTTAATTGAGTTGCAATCCGGAAAGTCGATTCAACTTTCCAGTAACTACAAGCTTGTTCGTGACAGAGACTTGATCACATTGAATAGAATCAGTGATGAAAAAAAAGCATCCGTCGAATTAAAGAAAGAAGATCTTTCTCAAATAAAAGCTGTTTATGGACATCAAATGTCTATTGAGGAATACGATGGAAAATTTGAAGATAATCGATTATATGCGGATCTATCCAAGGTGAGCTTTCCAATAACGGTTCGACACTGGAAAGATGGTGATCGCTTTCAACCGTTGGGTATGGAAGGAACACAACTTATATCTGATCATCTAACCAACAGAAAAATTTCATCTGCACAAAAAAACGATGCTTTTCTGATAGAAACTTTTGATGGAAATATTTGTGCCGTTATATTCCCTCACAATACTTCAGACGATCAAATCGGGACCCTATCAGAGTCAGTTCGCTGTTCTTCTGAAACCAAAAAAGTTTTAGTCATTTGTAATCAAACATAATTCATGAACTTGTATCTGCCTGAGAAAATTAATGTTCAGGGTGAGGAGTTTAGAGTTTATCTCACTCAGGAAGAAATTCAACAAAGAATTAAACAGATCGGTCAAAATCTTAGCCAGAAATTTCAGGATAAGCGCCCCATTTTTATTGGTGTTTTGAATGGATCTTATATTTTCCTTGCAGACTTGATGAGATATGTCAGTATTCCTTGTGAGGTAGATTTTTTAAAGTTAAGCAGCTACGGAGATGAAAAAGTTTCTTCTGGCGAGGTCAGGGATTTGAAACAAATTGATGCTGACATTAAAGATCGGCATGTGATTATCATTGAAGATATTGTGGATACCGGCCTCTCCATGAAATATTTGGTTGATAAGTTGAAGCAGTACAAACCTGCATCCTTAACTGTAGTTACACTGCTTCACAAGACGGAAGCAACCCGATATGAAGTGCAGATCGATTACACTGCTTTTAAAATTCCGAATCTATTTGTTTTGGGGTATGGATTGGATTTTGCACAAGAGGGAAGAAATCTTGGTCAGATCTATATCCAGATTGAAAAAGAAGAGGAATAAAATTTCGAATATTTTGCAATCAATGTTGCAAAGAGTTCATAAAGGTTCCTATATTTGAGGCTCTTAAAAAGATGATATTCGACTACGGAGAGATGGCTGAGTGGTCGAAAGCGCTCCCCTGCTAAGGGAGTAAACCCCGAAAGGGGTTTCGAGGGTTCGAATCCCTCTCTCTCCGCTCAACAAAAAGGATGCTGTTCTGTGAATGGCATCCTATTTTTTTATCCAAATGGGGTTAAATCATGTCTCTTCTCATTTTTGAACTGGTGCCTGCCGCTCTCGTACCTCTTTTTATTTTCTTTGCCCGTATTTTGGATGTTAGCATCGGTACGATTCGAATCATGTTTGTTTCGAAGGGCTTTCGTGGAAAAGCCACGATTCTGGGATTTATTGAGGTGTTGATTTGGATCATAATCGTTGCACAGATATTCCAAAATCTGGATAACTGGCTGAACTATATCGCATATGCGGGTGGATTTGCGGCGGGCAATTTTATCGGGATGTACATTGAAGAGAAGATGAAAATGGGAGTTCAAATCTACCGGATTATTGTGAATCAGGAGAATTCACACCTTGCAGAAGAGCTGATGAAACACGATTTTCGTGTAACGGTGGTAGATGGAAAAGGTAAATTTGGCCCTGTGAATGTTTTGTTTACGGTGGCAAAAAGAAAACGATGGCAAGAGCTGGCAGATGTTGTGAATGAGTTTGCCCCGAATGCGTTCTTCTCTGTTGAAGATGTGAAACATGTTTCTCTGATTGGCGAAGATGTTCCATCGGGCAGACCTGATGTCTGGACGCGAATGCTTAAGTTAAAAAAGGGCGTTTAAGTTGAAAGGTTCTCAAATTTCGGCCAGGATAATACTCAAACTACGGTGGACTCTATGAAATCGTCGCGCCGAAGAGAACTGGAAAAGAGAAGGGAGAAAAAACAAAAGCTGCAGAAAATCTCAGATTACTGTAAACAGCATGTAATTCCATGGCTGGAGATTTATAGAGAGCTTAAGAGAAATAAGGCAAGTTTTAAATTGGAGTATTTGGCTTCCTCACTTGACCAACCGTTAGACTTTTTAGAAGAGACCCTGATAACACTGCTGAATAATGAAGAGGCTGATCTTATTTCAGGAATAATTTCGACATCAGAACTGCCTGTACATCATAGTATGGAGAAATACTTTCCATCACGCCAGCAATTACGCTATGTGCCGGGAAACACCTCAGTTACTTTTGGTTCAGATTCAATCAAAATGGTACAAAAGGCTGTGAAAGAACTTCGGATTTCAAAAGAAGAGCTCTGTTTTGTTTGTTATCCTATATTTACTCCGGTGATCTTTATGAGTGTAGGGGAAATGGTGAAGCAGTGCAGTGTATTATTCGAACCTCAAGAGAGTGTGGCAATTTTATCCAAAGATTATACCTGGATTATATTCAAAAGCCTCGAAGATGAATGGATTTGGATACGACGGAATTCAATGAAATAAACGTTTAGAACTCATTCACCTCTCAAGGGTGTAAATCTACTTTTCAGCTAATTCGAAATCCATTTTAAGGATAGCTAATGAGTCTACAGGATATCTCTATAGCGGTTAATTTGTCAAAGTAATAGTGAATGTTGTTCCTTCATTTACTTCACTTTCAACCTGTATTGTTCCACCCATAGCACGTATATGGTTGTAAACTAAATACAGCCCGATACCTTCACTGTCTTTATTTTTATGAAAGGTTTGGTTGAAACCAAAGATCTTGTCTTTCACTTTATCCATTTCAAATCCAATGCCATTATCAGAGAAGATGATTTGCCTGTATTGATCTTCCTTTTTTGTCTGGATTAAGATTTGAGGGGATGTATTTGGTTTGGCGTACTTTATTGAATTCGTTATCAGGTTCAGAAAAATACTTTCGAGATATGAACGATTGTAAAGAATTGAACCAAACTCTTCCAATCGTGTCTCAATGTTAGTTTCAGTGTCTTTTATAAGTGACTGAATCGATTGTGTAACAGTTGATAAGCATTCAGAAATATCAATTTCTTCAACATTTCCGGTAATATTTTCAGAATACTTAATAGTATCAATCTGCTTATCTAACGTTACTCTCATTTTTTCGGCACTTGTCTTAAGTAACCCGAGAAGATTAAGGATTTCTTCATCCACCCCTTGAGATATATCCAAAATACTAAGGATGCTGATCAAATTTCCCAAAGGAGCACGAAGATCGTGAGAGGTTGAATAGGTGAGTTGTTTTAAATCGCTATTTGATTTGGTGAGTTTTGACAGCTGTAAGTTTCGATGCTCAGCTAGAAGTTTGCCATGGGTTATATTTTTTGCAACAGCATAAACCAGATTTAAGTCCTTCACGGGCATTGAGGTCCACGAAAGCCAAACCGTTTCTCCTTTTTTTGTTACATACCTATTTTCAAAATTCAAGAGGGGAGTGCCACTTCGAATTCTTCCACGATAATTAGATGTAATTTCTCGATCCTCCGGATAAATAAATTCGTTGATGGGTTTGCTGAGAAGTTCATTTTCTGAATAACCCAACAGTTTAATCAACGAAGGATTTACTTTCTTAAAGTACCCATCAAAACCGGCAATACAGAGAAGATCGGCAGAAATCTCAAAAAATAGCTCCAGATTATAGGTTTTATCTGACTGCTTAGAAATGGCTTTCATGGATGATATTAAATTCGGATTTCGAAAACAGAATACTTGAGCTTAAAGAGTCATAAAATATAATCCATTAAAATGGAATGGCTACGCAAAATTATTCTTCTAACAGAATAATAACTAATCTTCTCGCCCACCCCGAATCCATATTCACAAAATTAAATATCCTGCCATATTCCGAGGTTGAACATTCTATTGATTACGGGACTTTGCAGGAGTAGTAAATGTATTTACCTATAAGGCATTATACGCTTTTGAGGGTATAATTAGTGATTAATAAGTAGAAAATTAAGATTCAGTATTAAAGCTACAATCTCTTACCAACATGAGTAATGAAATTTAAAATACAATTCCATTTCAGATCAAACGATCGATGGCTTTGAAGAGAAATGTGTATATAAGCAGTTCAGTAAATTTTTGCAGAAAAGGTGTTTTTTGACTTGTTATAAATCAAGTTTGTATGGGTAAACCATTTGCTTCTTTGGCATTAGGATATATTAATACATTTATATTTAGAAGTATATAATGTTATTAAGTTACTATAAAATAATGTGTTAAATGATTTTATAGACATGCATACATATCAGGCGTAAAGATTAGAAATTAAGTTATATATATTAATATTTATAAAAATTTTGTAAAAATAGGTAACACCTAATGCCTTAGGAAAAGAGTGAAAAAAAAGAGAGGCAAAAAGGGGGAAGTCTTATCTAAAATTAAACAGGGATAAATATTATGAAAACCAAACTATGGGGTATTTTTATACTCGTTCTAACGAGCATGTTGTATCTAACGGCATGCGATAACAGCACAAGTCCGGGGATAGAAGATTCGTTTGAACTTTTTACTGGTCTTGAAGCGGTAGAGGAAGCCAATAACATGACCTTGCTCATCAATAAGGGTAGTGACTCACAAGAAGATGGTTTTTTTAAAATAGATATCAGTGACGTATTGCCTAATGAGTATATAAATAATACAACCGCAAATGCATGGTGTCTTGAGTGGAATAAACCATTAAGATCCAGTAACGATATTCATGTAGGAGTGAAAGCATTCGCTACGGAATCAAATGATAAATGGAAGCCATTAAATTATTTGTTCAGTATAGAAAATGAGCTTAAAGCCAAATATCCTGAAAAAGGCGTTTTGACACATAGAGAAATGCAGGCTGTAATTTGGACCTTAGCAGGGTATATGGGTATTGCTCCGGAATTTAACGTAGATAACCTCAGTGATAGTGAACTGCCAAGCCGATTGACAGAAAATGGCAGAGCCAATTTTAGTCGTGAAATTGTAAAAGAAATCAGTGAACTGGTACTGAAAAATTACTCTTCCAGCACAATAACTACATCTGGTTTTGCACTTCAGACCGAAGAAGATCAGCAGAACGTTTATGTTGTGCCGCCGTCTGGCATTACCACAAATGAAGTTACTGATATTACACCAACCACTGCAGTAACGGGTGGAGTGATTGATGACGCCGGAGATTCTCCAATATCCAAAAAAGGAGTATGTTGGAGTACATCGGCAAATCCAACAACTGACGACAATTGCACCGATGATGGTACAGGATCAGAAGATTTTGTAAGTAACATATCAGGGCTCAATCAGTCTACAACTTACTATGTTCGTGCTTATGCTGTCAATGAAGCGGGAACGTCGTATGGGAATCAAAGAACCTTTACAACAGGTTTGGCAGGCGAAGTTGATAAAGAGCTTGATGTTTGTGGTGATTGGTCGGCTTCCCAATCCGGAGGTTTCGGAGTTACTGTGGATACCTGGGACATATCCGAGATTCCTGTAGGTGCATCTTTTGATATCCGATTTGATGCTTTAAGTCAACCGGATAAATATGTTGTTGAATATCCCATTGGTAATGAAGTGTATGATTCAGGGTGGCGGGGCCTTCAAAGTTATTATAATGATCCCATTCTCTTTCCAGAATTCCAACCAGATGGTGTGGTTGGTCCTGGTCAAGGTCAAGAAAATGGTATCTTTATAAAAGATGCTCAGAATACATTCAGAGTTATCGTTACAGGGCCTCAGGCTGGTACTATATGGTATTATGACATTAGGTGCAGTGTTCCCGGTTAATATGAATCATTAACTTTAGTATTAATATTAGTTTTAAATTTACAGGCGGCATCAGAATTTGATGTCGCCTTTTTTATGTTAATTTTTAAAAAAGTTAAACTAAGAAACTTGATTATATCCTTGAAACAAAGAGATCTCTAATCCTGTATCTATCAAGTCGTGGAATATATTCCTCAGGGCAGAATGACCACCCATGGCGCCATTGCTAAATGCATGGGTGTGGCATCGGGTGCACACATGGTAGGGTATGCGCTGAATCAGCTGGTTCACGAACACGAGGATCAACCGTTACCTACACACAGCGTGGTGAACCGCCTGGGGCAGCTTACGGCACGCGGATAGTTTACGGATGATAGAATGCGTGAACGCCTTGAACCTATTCGAAAAAGAAGCGCAGAATTCTTTCAGAAATATAGTTACAGGATCTCAAGCAGGTAGAGTATGATCCTTCAATATTCTATGTGTAGAGTAGAATGAGATAAAATTAAAAAAGGCGGAATTTTAAACGGATTCAACCTTTTTAATTTAAAAGCTAGTAGCATACAGAATAAATTAATTGGAGTAATTATTTATTTATCTAAACGATACTAGTTTAAATCTGTAAGTTATTTATTCAGCAAACAAAGTAACAACCAACCTCCTCGCTCCACCCCGATTCCTGTGCTCACAAAGATAAATTCCCTGCCATGTTCCCAAGTTAAATCGACCGTTTGTGACAGGCACGGAAACAGAGTGACCAAGAAGTGAACTCTTGATGTGAGATGTCATGTCATCCGGCCCTTCTAGTGTGTGTTCAAATAATGATATGTCTTCCGGGACCATTCTGTTGAAGTGCGACTCAAAATCTCTTCGAACCGAAGGATCTGCATTTTCATTGATTGTTAAGCCGGCGCTGGTGTGTTGGATGAAGATATGTGCAACTCCTGCTTTGATATTTTCCAGTTCAGGAACCTTTTGAATAATTTCATCCGTAATGAGATGGAAACCACGAGATTTAGGTGATAGAGTTATTGATTTTTGAATTGTATTCATGATTTAACCAAATATTCCTTTTATGGATCCGCCATCATGACTGATGGTTTGTCCGGTTACATAACCGCTGTGAGGCGACAATAGCCATGCAGCAAGAGACGCAAACTCCTCTGCTTTACCCATGCGTTTTACAGGAATATTTTCAACCATCTCTTCTTTAGCTTTGTCGTAAGATATTCCTTTCAGACTGCTGTTATTTTTGATTACTCTTTCGATGGCGGGCGTTTCGTGTGAGCCGGGAGCAAGGACGTTTACAGTCACTCCTTTATCCGCAATTTCAAGCGCCAAAGACTTTGCAAAACCGACCACTCCCGCTCTGAATGAATTGCTTAGCGCCAAGGAGGGCAGAGGTTGTTTTACGGATTGGCTTTCAATAAAGAGCATCCGCCCGTACTTCTTTTCAACCAAAAGAGGAGCCAATCGCAACGCCAGATCAATTTTCCAGCGCATGACCAGCTGCCAGGATGAGTCCCAATCAGCCATGTCCGTATTTAAAGGTGTTCCGGTAGGAGGGCCTCCGGCATTAAATACAATTCCGTGAAACGATTTTTTTTGAACACTTTTTTCAATCTTTTTAAGGGTCTCATCATATAGAATACTTCCTTCAATTATACTTGTCTGATCTTCAAAATGTCCGAATTTATCTCTTAGCACATCTCCTCGTCTTGCAACTAAAACGACATGAGCTCCTTCGGATAACATTAGACGCGCAATGGCTTCACCGAATCCACTGCTGGCTCCACAAATAATAAATCGTTGATTATCGAGTTCTAAGTTCATGATGATAGGATTGGTTTAGAATTGTTAATACAGAAATAATATCGACTTGTCATAATAAAAGCTTATTTTAGGAAGCTGTAAACATTTTCATTTAAATAATAAACTTTTTCTGATTTGCCCCTACAAAGGAAGGTCAGATGGTTAGTACCAATTTTATGACTCAAGATATTAGAAATATTGCCATTATCGCTCACGTAGATCACGGAAAAACCACATTGGTGGACAAGATGCTTCGGCAGAGCGGTACATTCAGAGAGAATCAACAAGTAGACGAAAGAGTAATGGATTCCGGTGACCTCGAAAAAGAAAAGGGGATTACCATTAGTTCAAAAAATACAGCTGTACTTTGGAAGGGCACGAAAATCAATATTGTGGATACTCCGGGTCACGCCGATTTTGGTGGTGAAGTGGAACGTATCCTGAAGATGGTTAACGGTGTGATTTTACTTGTTGACGCTGCTGAGGGTCCGCTTCCTCAAACCAAGTTTGTACTCCGAAAATCGCTTGCTCTGGGATATCAGCCTATTGTTTTAATTAATAAAATTGATCGACAAGATGCTCGTCCGGATGCTGTATTGAATATGGTATTCGACCTGTTTGTGTCTCTGGATGCCAGTGATGAACAACTTGACTTCCCGGTTCTATATGCTGCCGCGATTGACGGTTATGCAAAAACGGAACTGGAAGATGAAAATGTGGATATGGCTCCGCTATTTGATAAGATTGTAGATCATATACCACCGCCGAAGCAAATAACAGACGCGCCATTCAAAATGCTGGTCAGCAGCGTGGACTGGAACGACTATGTTGGCCGTATTGCGATTGGTAGGGTAGAGCAGGGAACCATCAAAACCAACCAGGAAATTATTTTGATGGACCGGAAGGGAAATCAAAAGATAAAGGCAAAAGCTACAAAACTGTATACTTTTAATGGTCTGAACCGTGAACCGGTTGATGAAGCTCAAGCAGGGGACATTTTTGCAATGGCCGGGTATGATGCCGTGGAGATCGGCGATACGTTGACTCACGTTTCCGACCCTACTCCGATCGAGTATTACGATATCGACCAGCCAACAATGGCGATGTATTTTAGGGTTAATAATTCTCCGTTTGCGGGCCTTGAAGGTGATTATGTGACCTCAAACCAGATAAAGGATCGTCTTAATAAAGAGATTCGAACTAATGTCTCCATAAGGGTTGAGCAGACCGATAATCCGGATATTTTCAGAGTTGCCGGAAGAGGTGAACTCCAGCTGGCCATTCTTATTGAAACCATGCGAAGAGAAGGTTACGAGTTTGCCGTTTCCCGTCCGGAAGTACTTTACAGAGAAATTGATGGACAGACTCATGAGCCATTTGAAGAGGTCGTGATCGACGTTCATGCAGATTACAGTAACAAAGTGATCGATAATCTGCAGAAACGGAAGGGAATTATGACATCAATGGTACAGGAAGGAGAGAATCACAGAGTTGAGTTTAAAGTACCTTCGCGTGGCTTGATTGGATTCAGAGGCGAGATGCTTACAGAAACCCGAGGAACTGGCATCATGCACCAGCAGTTTGACTCCTATGAGCCATACGCAGGTGATATTCCGGGACGTACACGAGGAGCACTAATTTCACTGGAGAAAGGTGATGTAACTCCATATGCTCTTGAGGGGCTTCAGGACAGGGGGCAGTTTATTGTTGAACCCGGAGATCCTGTATACACGGGCCAGGTTGTTGGCATCAACAACCGCGCGGATGATTTGGTTGTGAATGTAGTGAAGAAGAAGAATTTAACGAATCACCGGGCAACCCAAACTGCTGATTCAGTAAAAATTTCACAGGCTAAAAAAATGAGTCTGGAGCAGTGTATTGAATTTATCGACAATGATGAACTGCTGGAAGTAACTCCCAAAAGTTTGAGAATTCGAAAAACGTATCTTGATCACAACGAGCGGAAAAGAGCTGAGAAGAAGAAAGAGTTGGTTTAATTTCCACGCACTTATCCACTTCATTTATCAAAAGGTGAATGAGTGAGCTTTAAGCATTTGAAGTAACTACAGATCGGGAATTTTTGGGAATGGCAACATTCTTATAATCGTTTTCGACATCATGAAAAACTTCAACAGCTACCGAGTTTTTAAACGAAACGATAAAGAGCTAAATCCGGATGGAGAGTATGTTCTCTATTGGATGCAGATTAACCGACGGTTCCAATACAATTTTGCATTGGAGTATGCTGTAGGCTGGGCCAATAAACTCGGAAAACCACTTCTGATTTTAGAAGCATTCTCCTGCGATTATCCCTGGGCAACGGATCGCTCACATACATTTATGATGCAGGGAATGAAGGAGCATCTGGACTATGCTACAGATCAAAAATTGAATTATGTCTCTTTTGTGGAAAAGGAGGCGGGTCAATACAAAAAGCTGCTCTTCGATCTGGCATCAAATGCCTCTGTTTTAATTACAGATGAATACCCCGTTTTTATCATGAAAGAGAGAAACCGGGAGTATCCAAATGAGGTGAAAATTCCATACTACACGGTAGACAGCAACGGACTGATCCCACTCGGTTTAACCGAAAAAGATCCCTACAGCGCATACTTTTTCAGAAAAATTATGCAGAAACACTTTGTTGAGGCGTTTACCCATCCACCCAAGCAGAATTCATTAGACGAGTTAGAGAACAATTCAAAGATTGAATTACCGCAGTCAATTTTTGATGATCTTCCCGATGCAGAAAATTCATTGAATAATATCCCCGATTTTATTGAACATCTGGATATTGACCATGAGGTAAAACCGATCGAATGGATGGGAACACGGGCGGCCGGTCTTGGAATGCTGGGGCAGTTTATCAGCCAAGCACTTTTGGAGTATGATGATAAGCGGAACGATCCGGATGAGAAGAAGACGAGTCAGCTGAGTCCCTGGCTTCATTTTGGTAAAGTCTCGGAATACGAAATTGTGAAAGCCGTTATGGAGTATCAGCCGGAAGGGTGGGATCTGGATAAAATCACATTCAACAAAGGTTCAACCGGTGGATTTTTTAACGGTAATCCGAATATTGACGGATTCCTGGATGAGGTGATTACATGGCGTGAAGTCGGATTTCACTTTGCTCATCACAGAGATGACTACGATCAGTTTAAAAGCCTGCCGGACTGGGTATTGGAAACAATGAACGAACATCGTGATGATCCGAGAGAGTGGATTTACAGCTACGATGAACTCAAGAATTCGAAGACTCATGATGAGATATGGAATGCGGCTCAAACTCAGCTTCGGGAAGAGGGCATCATCCACAACTATCTGAGAATGTTGTGGGGAAAAAAGGTTATTGAGTGGACTCCGGACCCGGAAACTGCACTTCAGTATTTGATTGACCTCAACAACACCTACGCCATTGATGGTCGTGACCCGAACAGCTACTCCGGTATTTTCTGGTGTTTTGGACGGTTTGACCGGGCTTGGCAGGAGAGACCCATTTTTGGAAAACTAAGATATATGACCAGCGAGAGCACGCGAAAAAAGGTAAAACTGAAGGAGTATCTCAATAAATATGGGAGTCAAAAAAGTCTTTTATAAAATACTTGTCTGAGCCCGAAATTTTAAATCAAAGTCTGTCAATCAGTTCTGTAACCAGTTTTGCAAAATCATCTTTGCGACTTTCAGCAGCTGCTTTTACTTCAGAATGATCCAGCTTTTGGTTTAACACACCGGCGGCCATATTAGTAACCAGTGATATGGCTGCAGCAGGCAGTTCAAGTCTGGAAGCTTCAATCAGTTCCGGTGCAGTGCTCATCCCCACAACATCTGTACCCATCACACGAAATGCGCGGATTTCTGCTTTGGTTTCGTAACTGGGGCCCTTTGCGTAGAGATACGTACCTCGTTGAACCTCGAGCCCGATTGATGCGGCTATTGATCTCACTTTATCTGCTACAGGTCCAAGATTGTATCGATAGGGTTGGGAGACTGCAGGCGCTACTTTCTGGAATATCCGAAAAACATCATCTATAACCATCAGGTCGCCTACTTTAAACCGGGTATTGATTGCACCGGCAGCATTTGATACAATCAGTTTTTTAGCGTTAAATGCTTTGGCTAGGTGAACGGGGAGAACGGTGGTTTCTAACGGATGTCCCTCATAGTGATGAAACCGGCCAGAGAATGCTATAATTTTATGACCTTTAGTAGTACCGGTAAATAGCTCACCTGAATGCCCCGTTACGGTAGTATGAGGGAACCCGGGAATTTGATTGTAAGGAATTGAAAAAGGCTCATCTATGGTTGTTGAAAAATCGCCCAGACCTGAACCTAAAATTATAGCAGCTTCAATTTCCTCAGGAAAATCATTTTGAATCAGGTACGATTTTATTTGATCGATTTTGTCAGGTAGTTTCATCATGATACATTTTCAATTGTATATCCCTTCTTTTTATCGAAGCCCGTTAGTTTAAAAATCGGATTTATCGGTTCATGATAGGTCATGATTGCATAACCTTCTTTATAAGCCAACTCTTGAAGCTCTGACCTGGCCTTTACACTCTGCTTGGGGTCGAAGTCATACTTTGCCTCGAAGCTACGATTTATGGCGCTTCTGCGCCCCAATATGTCTCCCGCCATAAGGTAACGATCATCACCGTTTTCGTAAAAAAGTACCTGATGGAATTCGGTATGCCCGCCAATTCTCTTCGTTCGTACATGATCGATCTGATTCTCCTCATCATTCAAAAAATTGAGGTCAGCATGAGAATCAATAAAGTTGAAGAAGTCTCTTACATCGTCATCCTCTTTTTCGATAATGGACCTGAGCTTTCTCCACCCATTCTTTGATATCCAAACCTTTGCGTCGGGAAACGTAAGATCCCAATACCCATTTTTTCGGTTTGCTAATCCTCCGATATGATCAAAATGGAGATGGCTGGCAAAGATATCCGATATTTCAAAATCCTCAACTCCTTTGGATTCCAAATTTTCCAGAATGGTATCTATAGAACTGTTCTCACCCAGCAAATCACCAAGTCCCACATCAAAAAGAATATTTTTCTCGCCATCCTGTATTAAAAACGGATTAATGGCAAGCTTGAGAGCCCCTTTATTTGGTGGATCATCTCTGCTAATTCGTTTGAAATTTTTATCAAGCCCCACAGAGAATGTACCTTCATACAGTGGTGTAACTTTGATATTGCTCATAGTTTGAATAAACTTAAATCGTTAAAGGAGAGACGGGATCTATTATTACTTTTCAAATTTTTCGTATGCATCAATGATGTCACGAACCAGCTTGTGCCGCACAACGTCTTCCTGACTTAAATAGACGAACGAAATTCCATCTATGTCTTTCAGAATATTTTGAATAGAGATCAAGCCGGACTCTTGTTTTTTAGGAAGGTCCGTTTGAGTGACATCGCCGGTGATAATCGCCCGGCTATTAAACCCAATCCGGGTAAGGAACATCTTCATCTGCGTATTGGTGGCGTTCTGCGCCTCATCCAGAATCACAAAAGCATTGTTTAGCGTACGACCACGCATGTAGGCCAGGGGTGCAATCTCAATAGTATTTTTTGCCAGCTGAAATTCGAGCTTATCAAACTCAATCATCTCTTCGAGTGCGTCATAAAGCGGACGGAGGTAAGGATCGACTTTTTCCTTTAAGTCTCCTGGCAGAAAACCGAGATTTTCACCGGCTTCAACCGCCGGTCTGGCAAGTATAATTTTTTTCACTTTTCGCTCTTTCAGTGCTTTAACTGCAAGTGCAACAGATGTGTAAGTTTTACCGGTGCCCGCCGGACCAATAGCGAAGAGAATATCATTGTTTTCAGAAGCTTTTACGATGTTTCTCTGACCGGGAGTTTTTGCAGAGATAGCTTCTCCGGTATGCGTATGGATAATTACATCACCTTTGTCCTGAGTAAAGGGTTTTCGTGCAGGTGATGAACTGCTGTCTCCCTCAGTTTTATCAGCCAGAGCCAGCAGTGTGGAAACATCCTGAGATTTAATGTGCCCCGTTTGTCTCCCAATTGAAATCATTTCACTCATGATCTCTTCAATAGCACTTACTTCATCCTGGGGGCCTAAAATTTTAATTCGATTTCCTCTGGCGGTAATCTTTGTAGAGGGGAAGGCCCGATCAAGTTGATTCAGATGTTCATCACTAAATCCTAAGATTACAACCGGATCCAGATCTTCGATGAAAATCGTTTTTTCAATGAGTTTTTGGGATGTTTCGATAGGAGTCAATATTTAAAGTTGGGTTTAGAATTTAAAGATAAAGGTTCTATGTGAAAATGATTTAAACGACCTTCTCCGAACCTTTTAAAGCAAGTGAATTGAGTTCGCTGATTCTTTCAGGAATATCTTCTGCTTTAAAGACACTGCTTCCGGCCACAAGTACATCCACACCTGTCTCAACAAGTTTGGAGATGTTTTTGGTTCCTACGCCACCGTCTATTTCAATAAGGAACTCAGCATTTAGTTCACTTCGGATCTGTTTAAGCTCCTGAACTTTCCGGTAACTGGACTGAATAAATTTTTGTCCGCCAAATCCAGGATTTACACTCATAATCAATGCAAGGTCTACATCAGGTAAAATAGGTCGAAGTAGATCTGTACTTGTAGCAGGATTAATGACCACTCCCGCCATACAACCGTTTTGTTTAATACTTTGAATGGTTCGGTGAAGATGTGGACAGGCTTCGTAGTGAACAGAGATTAAGTCTGAGCCCGCGTCTGCAAAGTCAT
This sequence comes from Rhodohalobacter barkolensis, assembly GCF_002834295.1. Taxonomy (NCBI): domain Bacteria; kingdom Pseudomonadati; phylum Balneolota; class Balneolia; order Balneolales; family Balneolaceae; genus Rhodohalobacter; species Rhodohalobacter barkolensis. The sequence goes on from NZ_PISP01000001.1 coordinate 279,171, forward strand.
CAATATAATTGTCCGGATTTTCAATCATCAGATGAACATCTAGAAATGAGTCCGGTACAGATTTTCGAACGGCTCCTACAATTCCCGGTCCGTAGCTGATATTTGGCACAAAATGGCCATCCATGATATCACAGTGGAACCAGTTAATTCCGGCATCTTTACATGTTTGAAGTTCATCACCAAGTTTCAAAAAATCAGCGGCCAGTATAGATGGAGCCAGTATCGGTAGATCAAAATTCATGTTAAGTGATTTATTAATTATCTATTTGAGTGGTATCAGGTGGGGTTGTGGCAGTTGAGTCGTCGACAACAGCTCCTGATTCAGCTTCTTCACGGGCGTCAAAACGTTCTGCAATAACCAATTCAATGGATTCTCCTTCCTGGAGTTCAGGTCCAACCGGACTGTATGAAAGAACCGTATTTGGAGTAACATCCCTTGCCGGTTCAAAACGTAATTCTCCAACTCGTAATCCTGCGGCCATAATTTTTTGTTGCGCTTCAGACAGTCTCAAACCCTCCACGTCAGGCATTTGTACCATTCTTGCACCCAAGCCATCACTGACTACAAGGTTTACAACAGTACCGCGGTCAACGGTATCTTCCGGGGCTATTGACTGGCGTAAAATCGTGTTTCTGAAACGGTTAGATTCATAACTGATAGAACCTACAGTTAAGCCATTATTTTCCAGCTGAAGCCGAGCATTGCGAAATGAGAGATTCTCTACTTTGGGAACCACCACCTGCGGTGTTGATTCGGAGTTAACGGTTAAGTAAACCTTTCGATTGGGTTTTACGAGTTGTTTTGCCGAGGGTGACTGATCAATAATGTAGTTAGCCGGATAAGCTGAGTGAGCTCTGCGGTCATGAATTTCATATCGAAGACCATAGTCGATTAAAAGAACCTCGGCTTCTTCGAGAGAAAGTTTGGTTACATCTGGTACGGTTACACCTTCATTGTAATTCGTGTAATTAGGCATAATTACAAAATCCATCAACAGGACGAGAATAGCACCTAATGTGACTAAACTGCCAAGAGAGATGTAGAATGTTTTATTGGTCAGTAATGCTTTTAATTTATCCATGGTTAAAAATACAATTTTCCATCAGTTGTTAGAAACGGACAGTCATACTTATTTGTCGTCCGGGTACAATACTTGGAGTTGCTTCTACTCTGTTTTGTTTCAGCTGAACGGTAAACAGTGCATCAAAAGCTGATGCAACATGATTAACCAGCAAAACCATTTTAAATGACCGGCTTGTTCTGTATAGATCATTAAAACGTTCGGCATCATCAGCAAATTGCCAAAAAAGGGGACTGGCATAAGCACCGTTCCGATCAAATAAATACCGTTGATTGTAGCTTTCTCCCGTATGACCGAGTTGGTCGTGAAAATCGTGGTAGTCTCTCCATCCGGCCTGATACTGATAGTACTTTGCAATCAGTTCGTAGTATTGCTGTGAGCCATAAGCCGGAAGTGTGTGAGAAAAACGATTAGCAGACAGGTCATCCGTAGTGAAATACCGGGTATTTCGTTCACTGTTCCGTAATACATTGATATCTACTGCACTCCAGTCAATATCGGTATCAAAAGCCGGATCAAGTCCTGAAACTTCATTTCTCAGATCTTCAATGTAGGGGTTGTTAATATTATGTACGTCATGGTACTCAACCAGCCATTGAGCATACTGAACCACACTCCAATTCTGATCCGCGTTTCGTTCATAACTGTTTTCAACTCGTGATCCCCGGTTGTGAAAATCGATAGCCAGAACAATTGCAGTGGCTTCAACAGCGGCAAAAAAACCGGCTCGAATCCAGTTTCGGTTAAACGCCTGTGCTGATCCGGGTACTATGGCAGAACTAAAAAAGGCTAAACCGGGCTTAGACTGAAATGAACCTGAAATAGAATAATCGTCAGCAGAATTGAATCTGGTTGTAAATGCAGGGTCAACCAGGTCGAACTTGTTTAATTCCTGAGTCGAGGTAATAACCTGTTCACCCGGGTTGCCGGTACGTTCCACCTGCTGCGAGTGTACGGATAAGGGTAAAAGTAAAAAAATCAGAACGGCTGTAAAACGAATCATAGAAGATCAAAATCGAAAGTTAAGCCGAAATAGAACAACAGTTCACGACCGTATTGAACTCCACCACTTTCCTGCGTGGTAACAAACTGAGATGGCAGGTTCACGTCGAACCGGTTGAATCCGTATGAGGTATTGATGAAAAATTTCATAGGGAAAAGATAGGCATTGTTGAATGCAAATCGCAGTTCTGCTCCAATTCCCGATTTTAGATTATTTCCGATCTCTAAAGGGCCTCCCCAGCCGTTTCCGGTTTCCGCATACAGGTGTGCAAAAAGTTTGTCTAAGGTATAAGGGCCAAATTGTTTGTTGATTTGATCGATAAGCGGTGTGATGTAGGATGTACGAATAAATGCTGTTCTCTGCCCTCCAATAGCAAAAAATGGATAAGATCGCAGCCCTCCCAAACCGCCACTGTAATCAAGATAAAAATAGTCTTCAGGGGTATTTAAATATGTGTAGGCGCGAGATGTGATCAAACCGGTTGATCGATTGGAAATACTAAATCCGTACTGTCCGCTCCACTCCAGAGAGTGATTCTTCTCCCTGTTGTAAATCGGAGAAAGAGAGCCATCTTCAAGTTCAAAACGATCCAATAGCCTTCCGGGTTGATATCGATAAGTGAACGAACTTTTGATTCCTTCAGGAGCAATGTCGGAGTGTCTGGTCGGCTCAATAAGCTCTGCGTGATAGGCTGCAGAAAATGTTGCCCCTTTAAAATACTCTGATGATGAGCCCGGAATAAACTCCTGGTACTCTTCAGAAAAAAATCCGTCACTTGTTACGGTATAGGGAGAGTAGGTTGCTCCCAGTTCCAATAAGCTCCACCGATTTAATTTACTTCTTAAAAATAGGTTCGCTTCCCAAATGGAATAGCGGGTATCAATCTGGCGTATTTCCGGCAGACAAGATGTACACTGAAATTCTTCAAATTCGAGCCCATTTTTGACGTTTCTCTTGAGATTATAAAGCTCAATGGAAATGGTTGGAGACCAGCTTCTTTTTATGAACGGAAGTCCTTTATGTTCTACAATAAAAAACAGATCTCTGTCCAGATTATTTAATCGGGATGGAGAGAAAAAATCACCGATGCCATCTGCAGATCTTGAACCGAATCCGAAAAGTGCTCCGCCAAAAATTGAGATGTTCTCAGTAACATCACGCGTGGATAAATAAGTGCCAATTTTGAGATCTCTCCACAAATTCTCAGAAAGTGAACCAAACTTACCTGATGTAATTAATTCACCATTTCCACCCTTTAATTTCGAATAATTATCAAAGCGAACAACCGGGAATATCGAGAGACCGGTAGTAGTTTCACTGTAAGGCTCAACTTGATATGTTGGAGCAAGATCTTCAGTCTGATGGGTATTGATAAACCTCTCCTGATCCGTATCGTTTTTATTAATGTCAGCAGTGAATTCTGAAGCAATTGAACTAAGGGATGATTTCGTGATTTTGTATCCACCGGCTTTGTACTCTGCCATGTAGAGTTCTTCATCGTAAACATGAGGCATGAATGCCCCGCCAAGTACATCGGTTACTTGCTCAATCTGTTCGGTATTAAGATTTAAACGATAGATATTGAAAATTCCTGTTTGATCGGATGAGAAGTAGAGGAATTCTCCTGTAGGTTCAACCCAGGGATCTCTGAAATCAACGTAGCGATCTGAAAATATTGAGTTGATTTCTCCGGTCTCTAGATCATACTTATAAAGATTCCGGTTTGATTTGGAAGCAGCCGAAAAGTAGATGCTGGAGCTATCAGTATGCCAAACCGGGGTGAAAACTGTTTCACCACTGTTGAAATCGGTTAGCTGAGAAATCTCTCCGGTTTTCGGATCTGCCAAAACTAAATTTTGGGATCCCTGATACAGCTGAACTGCAGCAATTTGATTTGAAGAGGGGCTCCAAGCTGGATCCTGGATTCTTGAATCTGTGGTAATCTTTCGACTTTTCTGCTGATCAATATTGTAGATATAAAGATCATTATAGGTTTCGCCGTAGCGATTTTTCTCAGCTCTGCTATAGATAATTTCTGTTCCGTTGGGGGAGAATGAAAATCTGCTGCTTATAAAATCCAATGCAGCGTTTGAGGTGAAACCGTGTAAACTATGATAGTTTTGATCCCCGGTCATAGATTCACCACTGCTTAAATCATCAATTTTTGTCACTTCTCCGTCATCCACTAAGATTAAAGCATTGCGTGCATAATCTCTTCCCCTGTTTGAGAGGTATGCAAACCTTGATTCAACCGGGCTAAACTGCGGATGGAAATTAAAAAAGCCGTCATCCTCTACAACTACTGTTTCGGTTTGGTGTACCTCGTTTGAGACGGAGGAATACTCTTCTTTTTTTGTATGTATCCAGTCATCAAATAATTCTTCACCAGAGCTCCCGGTCACGGCTTCAATGGTTTTGCTGAAATTTGATTGACTGCCGGAAGCCGATTCAGTAGTAATATCAGCCAGAACTTGTTCTCCAAATCGATTCGCTAAATAAATAGTAAATCCAAATCCCTGACTATATACCAATTCTCTTTCAAGACTGCTTTTAGAATCAAAAACTCCCATCTCAATAAATCCAAGATTCGTTTCTGATAGGACTTCGGTTCGAAGCAACATATCGCGATGAGAGTCCCAATAGTCATATTCCATTCCGGTTCGCTGGTACTGAGCTGTTCCTTCGGCAAACCAAGCCGGTATATTCAAAGTGGCAAACGGAAGGGTTACGACACCTTTGGGAAAACCGTACAGTACATCGGGCCGGCGAACATCCTCGTAGGATAGCCACTGAAAATAGATGGCTGGAATCCGGTTACTCCTTTTCATAGAGGCACCAAGCTGCACCATGTGTGTAAATTCGTGAGGGATTACATTATCCAGCCAATCGTGGGTTCCCCTCAATGGAGTATCCAGGGGAGGAGTCCAGATTTCGATTTTATTATCAAAAAAGAAAGCCGCACCGTTTGAATAGTCCTCCCGGTCTCTTAGAACGATACTTATTTTCCGGTCCGGTACATATTCATAAAGTTCAGTAATTGGGTAATAAACAGAATCAGCTATTGCTGCAGTTCGTTCGGCACTCACTATGCTGCCCTCCTGAAAGTGAATCAGAAAATGATCACTTTCGATGGTAAACCAAGGCAAGTGATTTTGCGGATAATCGTAAAATTGAGGAGAAGTTTGACTATAGGATGTGTGACTGATCCCAATAGACACGATGAGCATAAAAATTATGCATGCCCCAAGCCGATATGTTTTTGAATGAATCAATTATCTGGCAATTGCAATTTTAATCAGTTTACTCTCTTTCTTTTCATTTATCTCGGCAGTAATGAGAGCAATATAACCCCCACTGGCCCAGGATGAAGTATCAATGGAAATCTCTTCCGGTAAACCACCTCTGCTTTGAAATTTGCGATCATAAATGGGGCGTCCGCTTAATGTTGTGATCTTAATTTCTATTTCGGCCGGTTCGCTTGTTTGAAACCTTATATTAGTGTCATTTTGAGCAGGATTGGGCCAGTTATAAGTCTCGTCTTTATTTAAAAGCGTAAAATCAGGGATTTGTGTATCAGCCGAAGAAATGTTAGCCGTACTCTTATTGTCGTTTTGAATACCATAAACAGAGCCCCAGCTGATTTCCCCCATCTCTGGAAATTCCCAGATTTTGAGATCTCCTGCCGGGCTCACTGCGGCAACATAATGATCAAATATGACAGGATTGATAATTCTTTGGTCTAAATTTTGAATTCCACCAACAAGAAGTGGAAATCCATCTAAAAGCTCGCCACTGGTATCATACGCGTAGAGATTTAGAGACGACTTGTCTATTCCGGCGATCAAGATATTCATTTGATCATCACCATTTATATCTGCAATTAGCGGAGTTCCGGAGAACTGAACTCCGGCAGGAGGGTTGAGTGGAAAATAATCTAAATATGATCCGTTTTGGTTCAATGCAATGAGCGAATGATTCTCTTTGTTAACAAAGATAAATTCCGGTGCTCCATTATTAGTTAAATCTGCAACAGCCGGTCGTTCGAGTGATGCTCCATCGTGCAATTGAATAGGCTGATTGTAATCGTTATCCGGAGTAAAAAGTTTTAACGATTTATCCTCAACAAGGTAAAAAAGTGGATTCCCGGATTGCACTCTGATTAAACCTGCATATAGCCTTTGCCTACTTGATTCATTGAATATTGTATGTTCTGAAGATCCGCCGGGGTATGAGATGATAAAGTTTTGACCTGAAAGGGATGCGGAATATCCAGCTTCACTATCAGTTCTGAAAAAAGTTTGATCAGGTACAGATTCGGCGGTTTGATTGTCAATATTAAATCGGAAGGCAGATCCATCTAAATCTATATATCCGGTTTCAACCGAGCTTAAATTTCCACGATTTGCAGGTACTGTGAATTCATCAATCAGCTGAAGTGTTTCACCATCCCATTCAGCTGTTTGCAAAATTATGTTATCTACAGATGAGGCGGGATTTGGGGATAAGTAAATTTTTTCATCTATAATGCTATAGAGGGGTTGCTGATAGCTTTGCAGATCGGTTATCGGAGATGATAATACTTCATCATTTAACGAGTAGACCTGGAGTCCATCGTTTCCGGGAATGAGTATGTGTTGATTTCCATTTCGGGTAAAGGATGACAGTGAAAGAGGGTAGGAGTTCCAGTAGTCGTCACTATCGGGTGTGAAGGTTTCAATGTTGAGGTCAGAACGATCGATAGATAAATTGTAGAGATCTTCGAATGGATTTACCGGCCTGATACTAAAATTTGCAGTGGGTAAATTATCGGAGAAATCGAACAGCTCGAATGTTGAAATTGCTCCTGAATGACTGTTGTTTTGGGGAGTTGTATCTGGGCCGAATCTATTTTCATAAAGTGTGATACGATCTGTTTGAGTGATGACCGTAGCATCATTACCGCTCCACCAAAAATCAAAGGCTGATCCGTTCGATTCATTTTGAAATAGACCTACTGAAACCGGTCTGCCGATATCCTGAGCTCCATCCGCTTCAATTAATTGAACTCCTTTTCTGGATGGGTCATCATTAACACCCAAATTCTGAATCAACTGTTGTTCAATAACAGAATCATCAATATGCCAGATTAAAATCCCTCCATTAAGCTCGCGGTTCCCCTCTTCATCCAATCCGCCCGGGAGAGAAAAATCGTAATGAGAAACATCAATGATAACACCCGGCTCTAACAGTTCATCAAATCCGCTTCGTTGATTTGTAAAATCAACATCACTGTGGGAAAATGTTTGCTCTACGATTGATCTGTCGGGCTTCTGTATTGTAAGTGTAACGCCATTACCGTCAGGATCTCTATGACGGTTTTCTAGGAGGAAATACTCGGTGGAAGACAAGGAAATTTGTGCAGTACTGCTTTGTCGATTCAGTGATGAAACAGGTAGATTTACTGATGTTTCCTGATCTGTGTCATATTGAGTCGGTTCAGTCCAGCCCAGGTGGAGTTTTTCCCATGCGGACATTTCAGGCGGGAACAGACCATTATAGGCAAAAATACCGGCTCCATCCATCAATCCAAATCGACCGATTCCGGACTCACCGGTTTGAGTGTTAAACAGATCGGGCAACCCCAGGTGACTACCCAGTTGTGCAGTTAGCATTCCATTAATAGAAAGAGGGAGTACATAACGTTCGCCGGTCAGATCTTCACCTGATCGGCTGAGGGTGCGGGGTATAATAAGGCTGTTGGTAACCAATATATTACCGTTTTGAATGGGGAATCCGCTAAAAGAAGGATCACCCATCATTTCTGAAAGGGCCTCATTGCTGAGATAGACGGATGGAATATCCTGAGGTGTTCGGTCTAATGTGGTACCGGTGAGTTCAATATCTCTTCCAACACCGGCATGAAAAATAACAAATGCGATATTGTCTCCGGGCTGTAAAGATGGGACTTGCATATCCGATTCTGCCACGGTTTCCCAAACCTCACGCGTTAACTCTGATAATTGAGATAAATCAGGTTCTTCTCCAATTGGAGAGTAGTATTCCATTTTATTAGATAATCTGATTACTTCTGGCAGTACGGAATATTCTATCTCTAATTGACCATCAGACATTCGCTCGAAATAATTTTTAGAAAACCGAAGATGTGCTTCGAAATAGGAACGATCGTGAGGAAGAGCATCCACTGAAGTTCCCGGATTTTCTAAGTAAGGGATACTTCCGGTTTCAAATGTACCATTACCCGACGTAAATCGATTATCATCAGGTTGAAATTCTGCCATCACACCAATGATGTGAAGAGTCCCATCAACCGGAGAGGGAGTCAGTGAATTTAAAGATGAGCTGTAATCTTGAGAATAGACTGATGGAGAACATAAAAAACATAAAAAAAGCAGTGATATAATATGCTTACCACTGCTTTTGAAATGTCTATAAATCATTCACGCTGCCATTATTGGAAGTTAACCAAAAGACTGAGGCGAATAGTGTTTGCCAATGGGTGATCTTCTTCAAGTGTGTAAATATAGCTGAAGTCAACACCAAAAATATTGTATCGTAAACCGGCACCGAGAGTTACAAACTCACGATTTCCGTTGTCAGGGTTTTCATAATAGTAACCTGTTCTGAGAGCAAAAAGATCGTTGTACCAATACTCGAGTCCAAATCCCCACATCAATTGCTGGGGGAGATTTAGTGAAATAGTTTCACCCTGACCTGTTGCACGCTCCAAAGAGCCCCAAGAGTTAAACAGAGCTTTTCCGACACCCATAGGTTCGTACGTCTCATCACCATTCTCGTCTACAGTTCTTTCCGTCCGAGCCATGATTTTTGAGATATCATTTGTAAATGTCAGGGTATTCATTCCCATGTCATCCAGATCCATGGTGTAAGCCCAGCCTAAACGAAATACAGTAGGTAATGGATCTTTTTGTGCATTATCCGTGTACTGCATACCCGGTCCGATATTGGAAAGGTTTACACCTGCATTAAATGAGGCATTTCTGTTCGCTACCTGAAAGGGATTACTTTTATAAAGAGCTGCAAGGTCGAGCCCGACGCTGGAACCCGGGTTAATTTTTTGACCGCTTACTTCACCGTCGGCCAATGAACTGTAAATAAATCTCAATCCGGTACCCAATGCAAAGTTTTCAGAAAGCTGATAACCGTAAGATAGGCCGGCAGAGATCTCATAACTGTTAAAACGCCCGAGGTTCTCGGCAAATTCATCAGTACGTACTTGCTCGCCTAAATTAAGGAATGTGATGTGTCCACCAATTGTACCGATTCCTTCCACATGATAGGTACCAACCAGGTAGTCATAAAAAAGATCTGCATTAAAAGCAGGCAGCCAGTTAGCGTGTGTAATACTTACCTGATTTTGATTTTGAAATGCCAGACCGGCTGGATTCCAGAAAATTGCGGATGCATTGTCAGCAATGGCAACACCGGTACTGCCCATTCCGGCGCCACGTGAATCGGGTTCAATTTGAAGAAAGGGTACTGCTGTAATACCAACCTGTGCTTGTGCTGCAGGTACTGATATAGCAAAAATTACTGCTAATAGGATGGATGATAATGCCTTTTTCATATAAATATGCCTTTATGCTACGAAAGATTGATAACGAGAATATCGGGGATCAATTATAGATATAACTGAATTATAATGATTAATATAGAATTATGAGAACTGTAAAAGATAATAAGCCGGTAAGACTTGATCTAATTTAACGAAAGTAGCAACTATTAAATAGGCAAATTGTTTCTTGAATGTTTACTTCTGTGAAATTTGAAACCTCTTAAGTAGAGATAATTCAATAAAAATATTATACATCCGTCATCTCAAAAATGCAAAAAAATTGTAGAAGGCAACGGATGTATAATGATACGTAATCTAAATCATTTCAACTACAAGAGCCGACGCACCGCCACCTCCATTGCAGATACCGGCACAACCGTATTTGCCACCGGTTCTTTTTAACGCGTGCAGAAGAGTGACAATGATTCTGGCACCGGAACAACCAATTGGGTGCCCAATACTTACCGCACCGCCATGGATATTAACCTTTTCCGCGTCGAGCTCAAGAATTTGATTATTAGCCAGTGATACAACTGAAAAAGCCTCATTGATTTCAAAAAGATCAATCTCATCTTTCGTAAGACCAGCGCGTTTCAGAGCAATAGGAATGGCATCAGAAGGAGCTGTTGTAAACCATTCCGGAGCTTTTGCAGCACTTCCGTGACTTAAAACTTTTGCGAGTGGTTTGAGTCCTAGCTCCTTTGCTTTTTCTTCACTCATGATCAACACAGCTGCTGCTCCATCATTAATACTGCTGGCATTGGCTGCTGTTATTGTTCCTTCCTTGTCAAAAACCGGACGCAGTTGTGGAACTTTATCGAAGTTTACTCGTCCCAGCTCTTCGTCTTTCTCAACTTCAGTAACATTTCCTTTCCGGTCTTTCACTTTGATCTTTACAATCTCATCTTTGAAGTAACCTTTCTCGGTAGCTTCGATGGCACGTTTGTAAGATGTAATAGCAAACTCATCTTGGTCTTCTCGTGAGATATTGCATTCTTTAGCACAGATTTCCCCTGCATTTCCCATATGGAAATCATTATAGACGTCCCAAAGACCATCTTTCAGAATTCCATCTTCTACCTGAGAATTGCCAAGTTTTGAACCGAAACGATGCTTGGGGAGATAGTATGGTACGTTACTCATGCTCTCCATACCACCGGCAATCATAATATCATTCTGGCCGAGTGCTATTTGGTCTGCAGCAATCATGATCGCTTTTGTACCGGATGCACATACTTTATTGATAGTTGTAGAAGGTGTTTTTTCAGACATTCCTGCTTTTAAAGCTGCTTGACGTGCTGGTGCCTGGCCAATTCCGGCTGTAAGTACATTACCCATTACAACTTCCTGAACATCATCCGGTTTGATACCGGCAGTTTTCACTAAATCGTTGATTACGGCTGCACCCAGTTCAGGTGCTGAAAAGGATGATAAACTGCCACCGAACGAACCAAGAGGAGTTCTTCTGGCAGCAACAATTACTGCGTTCTTCATAATGTTATGGTAGATTTAAAATGCTTGATTTAAGTCTTTTATTAGATCATCGACATCTTCGATGCCAACAGATAACCTGATAAGGGAGTCTTTTAACCCGGCTTTTTCCCGGACTTCTTTTGGAATAGAGCCGTGTGTCATAGATGCCGGATGGCTGATCAAAGACTCAACGCCTCCTAAACTCTCTGCAAGAGTAAATATACCGGTTTTGCTCATAAACTCTGAAGCTTTTTCAATGGAATCATCTTTTAGGCTGAATGATACCATCGCGCCAAAGTCATCCATCTGTTGTGAGGCAATATCATGTTGAGGGTGTGATTCCAGGCCGGGATAAAATACTTCTCCAACTTTCGGGTGCTCGTTCAAAAACGATGCGATTTTTTTAGCATTCTCAACAGAACGCTGTACACGAACATGAAGTGTTTTGATTCCCCGGAGAATGAGATAGCAATCCATCGGCCCGGGAACGGCACCTGAAGTTTTAATCTGGAATCTCAATTTCTCCATCAACTCCTTGTTGGAAGTTGCCACGGCTCCTCCAATAGCATCAGAATGACCACCCAAATATTTAGTGGTAGAGTGCATAACCGCATCGGCGCCCAATGTGAGTGGCCGCTGCAAATAGGGAGATGCAAAAGTATTATCAACTATACTTAAAATATTTCGACTTCGGGTAAGCTTGGTTACGGCTTTAATGTCAATAATACGAAGCAGAGGATTGGTCGGTGTTTCCATCCAAACCAATTTCGTGTTGTTTTGAAAAGCAGATTCAACCTCTTGAATATCGGTCATATCCACAAAGGAGAACTCTATACCATATGGCTCAAAGACTTGAGTAAAAAGACGGTAGGTTCCGCCATAAAGATCGTTCGTTGATATTACGTGATCTCCCGGCCGCAATGTTTTCATAATACCATCTATAGCGGCAACACCACTCGCAAAACAGGCACACTCATCTGCTTCTTCCAATCCTGCAATAAGATTTTCCAATGACGTGCGTGTAGGATTTCCAACTCTCGCATAATCGTAACCCTGATGATCATTCGGGGCTTTTTGAGCATACGTTGATGTCTGAAAAATAGGTGGCATTACTGCACCTGTTGTCTCTTCAGGCTTTTGCCCTGCATGGATTGCTTTGGTGTTAAATTTCATATGCTATAGATTATATGATCTTTTTAGTGATTCCGCTTCTTCAGTCATTTCTAAGTCGACATAAATTTCGTAGAGATTACGAATATAATTTATGTTATCGGGGTTGTTTTCTGTTAATCGCTCCCAAAGTTCTAAAGACCTGTTTAAAAGTTCAACTCTATGCTGTTCCAGTCGATCATCAGTTGAGTTTGATGAAAGGTCTGCAAGATATTGAGAACTATTTTTCAGAAAGGCGGCTTTTCGATATGCATTTTCATCTGATAGAGGAACTGCTGAATCAATCTCCTCATATAGATTTGAGATTTCAGATAGTATTTGAAGTAATTCGTCGGTCTCTGAATCGGAAACCTCACGTTCAGAATTGATAATTTGCAGAGCCGTACTTCTGAAAGTGAAATAGAGTTCTCCGGCTAAAGACTCCTTGTATTCAATTCTGTTTGGATAGTCATTTATGAGATCACGAAGTACAGTTATCGAAGAATCATGATCATTATTTAGCATATATGCGTTGGCAAGTCCATGACGAATTTGGGCATTCTGAGGATACTCTTCTACCAACTGATTATAGTAATTTATAGAAGTCTCAATATCGCCGGACTCCAAATAAATGTATGCCAGTTTTTCTTGATATTCCCGGTTATTTCCCTGATCCAATTCAATAGCGTCCTGTAGCGTTTGAATTGCGTCATCAAACCGTCCGGACCGGTAGTATGTATTTGCTAATAGATTGTAAGTAACCAGACTGTCCGGGTTTACAGTAATAGCATTATTAAAATGATCTGCAATCTGCTCAGAATTACTTAGTGCAGCAACTGAGTTATTGCGCTGTAACAGTTTAACCCCTTCACCTTGTTCATATGACCAGGCAGTACGTACAATTTCATTTATCTCATTATTTGCAGACTGATCGGAAAAGTTGATGTCAGACAGATCTTTCAGATTCCTATAGAGCGGAATTCTTTGTGATGGGGGCGATGTTTTTTCGGCAATCTGAAAAAGAAGTGTTGCTTTTTCAATGTTTAAACGAGGGTCTCGTTCATTCCCTTGTAGTTCTTGTTCAGTGTTATTCAACTGATTTTGGAGCTCATCTAATGATGATAGTGATGATGAGTTATCACTACTTGTTTGATTAGTAGAAGTACAGGATAGGGCAAAAAAAATCCCGAAGGCAAGCAAAGTGCCTGCCACTCGGGTATTTAAATAGTTCATACAGTTTTTTTAAATATTGGAATTACATTCCGGCTTTTTCCATGGCTTCTTCAGCTTCTTCTTCCATTCCTAAAATGGTGTAAACCTGGAAGAGAGATTGCCAGTTTTCCGGATTGTCAGGGTTGATTTCTGCAGCTCTTTCGTAATAAACCAGTGACTCTTCAAGATTTTCACGAGCTCTTTCGTCATAATCCTGAGCCTCGGCGTTATCATCAGTATTGTTACGTCTGTCGAACAGACTGGCTGCTCTGTTTTGGTAGATGATACCAAGGATGAAATTTGCTGATTCATCGTTTGATTCGAGTTCAACTACCTTTTTCATTTCACGTATTGCAATTTCAGTGAGTTCGTCTGCATCCGCTTCTTTACGATTAATTTCAGCATTCAACTCTTCAATCTCACTTTCAAGCTGACTCAGTTCATCGCCTGAAGCATTTCTTGCTTCCTGACGCAGTTCAAATACTTCTTCGTAAAGATCACTTACATCATCATTGAGTTCGCTTACAATCTGATAAACCTGTGTACCAAGTACCCGACGATATTGTGGGTTTTCAGGATCATCCTCAATCAATCCCTCAACAAGTTCAATAGCACGATCTCTTTCTCCGGCTTGTAAATAAGCATCTGCAAGTAATTGAATAAAGATTGTATCATCCGGATATAATGACATTGCCTCTTCAGCATAACGGGTAGCCCGGTCGAAATTTTCATTCACAAGAAGGATTCCGATCATGTATTCATAATCATCTGCTTCTGGTGTTTCAAGCATTTCCATGGCTGTTTCGTACGTGCTTACCGCATTTTCAATGTCTTCTTCATTAAAATATGCTGAAGACATTACTTGATAAGTAAGTGCACTATCGGGTTGTACAGTTGCTGCATTTTTGAAATGTGCAATCGCAGTATAGTTTGGATCCGGAGTAGCAGCATTCAGACTGTCATCGTTCAGGATGTTCACACCGGCATTAAACTCATCAGCCCAAAAAGAAGTTACGGTATCTTCAAGCTCCTGATATTCTGCAGGCTCTTCTTCAAGTGAAGACATAATTTCTTTTGCGCGATCATAGGATTCTCGAGCTCTTTCATAATACTCTTTTCGATCACTTGGATCTTCAAAAGTTTCAGCCTGAGAACTGAGCACATAACCTTTGTAATAGTGGGCAACGTAGTTATTTTCGTCCTCTTCAATTGCAGTATCTACAATATTTAGAGCTTCGTCAAAATTTCCTGTTAACAGTTGTACTTGAACGTCATTCACTAATGGATCTGTAGTTTCACAGCCCCACATGAACCCCGCGAATAGTAAGATGAGTAGTAATGGTTTCAGACTTTTCATGTGTTTTATTCTATCAGTTGTTGATTATCTTCGTTAGAGAGAAAGTAACCATATATAGTGCTTTCCGCAATAAGGCTCTGCGATGAAAAGAACTATATGAATCGTTATTATTGATATCTACTTATATAATGCCTTTTAAACCCATAATGTTTCAATAAATTTAAAAATGAATCACAAAATAGTTTCGACATCGAATGCACCCGCGGCCATTGGCCCTTACAGTCAGGCAACAATTTATAATAATGTGGTGTATTGCTCCGGTCAAATAGCCCTTGATCCTTCTACTAATGAAATTATAGAAGGAGGAGTAAAGGAGCAGACCGACCGGGTAATGAAAAACCTGTCAGCAGTTTTGGCTGAAGCCGGCTCCGGGGTTGATAAAGTTCTTCGGTGCACCATTTTTCTGGATGATATGAATGATTTTCCACTCGTAAATGAAGTATATGGTAGCTACTTTAAAGGGAATCTGCCTGCAAGAGAAACCGTTGCTGTTGAAACACTTCCCAAGAAAGTACTCGTTGAAATCAGCTGCATTGCCTATATCTGATCAGGAACCAGAACGGAAAAGAATTTCTAGTTCCCGGGTTGTGCTGTTACCAACACCGTCTAAAATATTGTATTTGACGGTGTTGGTCTCTGATGGCGAAAAATCCGGATGGTAATACATTAAGAAGTTATTTTCCGGATCAAATTCAATAATTCCCATTTTACCATTAACGGTGATCTTAGAATTTGTGTAATCAACCCCGCTATCCTCATCTTTGACCGGAATACGGACAATGAAATTTCCGGCTAAGTTTCGAACAATTTCCGGCCTTCCCACCCAGGGCGATATGCGATCTTCTCTAACTCTTAAATTTGTTAATTCATTTAAATTTGCCCTGATCATTCCCTCAGAAACTTCTGCACTTATAAACCGTTCTCGATTTCGGTAAGGATCTACAGAAAAAAGTGCCAGATTCTCTTTGGATTTAAACTCTTCCGGCAAAATAAAGTTAAATTTTGCGGATCTGTTGAGCGGAAGTTTGGTTGGAGAGAGCTCTATGTCGATCTGATTTGTGCTATATAAAACTTCCATTCGGACACTTAGAGTATCATAAAGAGATTCATTGGGAAACTGCAGCCACAATTTTTGATCTGCTGTGTGGAGTACGTCCATCTTGCCGGGGCTGAGGGTTGTCTCCGCATATCTGCGTGTCGTGAAGAATACTGCATTCGATGAGTTTTGTGAATAAAGTTCGGGGCCGGAGGATGCGATCAACGATTCATCATATGGTACGGTTGGCTCCACCCAACTGAATGGATTGTAGTTAGGATTGTTTTTGGGTGACGGATAAGTAGCTACATACTGAATGTCGTGCTGTCTGCCGGAATTTTCTACCCTAAGATTAAGATTAGCCGTAGATCTGTTCCCATAGATGTCTTCAGCGATTATCTGGATGGGATAGGAACCTTTATCTAAATGAAGCACACCCTGATTGATCATTTTTTTATAGATGGGCAGTCGGTTTCCGGATACTTTGAATAACCGCTGAAATCCTCTTCTTGTTTGAGCTAAAATTGGAAAAGATCGATCCAGAAACATATCACCTGACTGAGAAAACTCGAATCCATTTTTAACTGAATGGAAAAGGGTATCAGATTCATGAATCATCATTAATGAGTGGACGGCATAAGAGTTGGGAGCCCGATTGGCTTTATCATGAACGTTAACGGAAAGTCCCACAGGTCCGCTGACTGTAATGTCTCCAAAATCAAAACCATCTTCAGTTTTCTGTGCACTGAATATTTCAAAATCTAAAAACCTGTAATTTTCTTTCGAAAGGAATTCAATTGCGATTTGAGAAAATACAGGTGGCAAATTGTCTTCTACATGATTTTTTAAATTGGTTAAAAGCGGGTTGATAGGATTTAAATCCGGATCCCTGATTTCAAAATGGAGGTGCGGAGGCCCTACTCCGGTAGACCCGGAGTATCCGATGATATCCCCTTTTTTATATTCCATGCTCTGTTCATGGAAGCGGAAGTCCAGCTCATATTGATAATTTTGAAGGCGGATAGAATCTGCAAACTCCTGCAGGTTGGGCTCAAATCGATTTAGGTGAGCATATACTGTAAATGAACCATCATTGTGTTTTAAATAGATTACATGACCATAACCTTTTGGCCCAATACCTATACGATAGACTTCGCCGTCGCGTGCGGCAAAAACCTTATAACCTTCCTGGCCCCACGTTCGGATATCGATTCCAGAATGCAGATGGGCAGATCGTGTTTCCCCAAAAGTAGAGGAGAGGTATCGTGTAGCGTCCGTAGGCCAGGCATACTCAACAGTATCACTTAAAAAAGAGGTTCGATTTTCCTGAGCTACGAGGGATGAACTGAAAGATATCAGTCCAATCAATAAAATGAGCAATACTTGAAGTTTATGAGACATGAACTTGCAGTGTGGATAATCCTTTACCTAAGGACGCTTTAATTAGATCACCTTTTTGTACTGCTGAAACGCCTTCAGGAGTGCCGGTGTATATCAAATCACCGGGGGTGAGCGTGAATTGTTCAGATAAATATGAGATCAAATTTGCTACAGGAAATAACATATCAGAAGTGTTTCCTGATTGTCGTTTCTCTCCATTTACTGAAACCGTAAGATCCAGGTGAGTGAGATTAATATCTTTGTTAAACTCTACCAGGTTCCCAAGTGGAGCAAACGTATCAAACCCTTTAGCTAGTGTCCATGGCAAACCTTTTAATTTTGCAGCAGATTGCAAATCACGTGCTGTCATGTCTAATCCAACTCCGAGAGCCTTAACAGAGTCCAGGGCATTTTCCGGAGATACACTCTTTGTCTCTTTACCTATTAAAATGACCATCTCAACTTCGTGGTGCACACTCTCCGACTGTGTTGGGATTTTGACTAATTCACCGTCAAAAATCAAACTGCTTCTCGGTTTCAGAAAGATCACCGGTTCTGAAGGGATTTCATTTTTTAACTCTTTTGCATGCTTGGCGTAATTTCTGCCAATGCAATATATAGAGCCAAAATGCAGATCAGGAAAGTCAGGAATTTGATGAGTCATGATATCAACATTTTGAAATGAACACTAAAGGAAGATGGAACCATCAGATGGTATTGGATTATAGCCCAATCTTAAAATAAAAAAAGCTCCGATATATAAATATCGGAGCTTTAATAAATTCTGATAACAGAAATGTTTTACACCTGTTCGATAGAAACGTATTTTCTACCGTTTCCTCTGCGTCTGAAGGTAACCTTACCGTCAGTTAATGCAAACAGTGTGTCGTCTCCGCCGCGACCAACATTTTCGCCGGGGTGGAATTTAGTGCCACGCTGGCGTACAATAATATTGCCGGCTTTAACTACTTCACCGCCATATTTTTTTACACCAAGACGTTTCGATTCTGAATCGCGTCCGTTTCTTGTAGAGCCTTGACCTTTCTTATGTGCCATTGGTATACCTCGTCGTCGTTAATTACGAAATTTTTTCGATTTTAATTTGGGTGATCGGCTGTCTGTGACCGTTTTTAACCCGATATCCTTTTCGTCGTTTCTTTTTGAAGACGATTACTTTATCACTTTTAAGGTGATCTACTATAGATGCTTCAACTTTTGCACCTTCAACAGTAGGCTGACCAATTTTAACTTTTCCATTTCCATCTTTAACTAAAAGAACATTTTCAAATGTTACTTTTCCGTCAGCTTCAGGCAGCCTGTTTACAAACAGTGTTTGGTCTTCAGAAACTTTGTATTGATGCCCGCCGATTTTTACGATAGCGTACATAGGATTATGATAATTTCTTAGATTGCAATTCAATTATTTTGGATAGAAACCAAAGATAAAGCTTTTTAATTAAATCTGAAAACAATTGATGTATGTTTTTTCCTCTAAATGAAATGCCGATCTGCGTCACATAGAGGAGTGGAAATTGATTCTCGCAGAATTTCAGTTTTTCTAAATGAATCAGTTCACGTATTTTGAAAACAAAAACAACGGAGTCATGAATAAATTACCCGATCTGCATAAGCAAGCTTTTAAGTATAAAAATCGTAAACGTCTTCAACACGATGGCGGGAGAGCCTGGATTAAGGATTCTCAGTTATTTGAATCAAGAAAAGGAGCAAACGGTCATCTCGAAACGGTTAAGGATAATCGACCTGAAAAGCAGGAAAAGTAAACAGATTTAGGTTTACGCAATAAATACCCGCTAACTTTAACAACTTCTTTAAAAAGCTTTGTGTATTCCGTTTCGGTTCACGTGACCGATATACTTTCCGATTACCCGAACCTCTTCAAACACATCGGGCTCAACATGTATGGTATCATACTCTTCGTTAGCGGGTTCTAGACGCAATCCGTTTTTGTCGTAGTAAATTCGCTTTAGGCTGGTCTCACCATCATAGAGAATTGCACCAATATCCCCATCTTTTACATCACTATCCATCAGCAGAACAAAATCACCATCATAAATTCCTGCATCTTTCATGCTCATACCGGCAACTCTCAGCGCAAACATTTGGTCTAAATTCGGGAATAGAGTTTCCAGTGTAATTTTTCCCAAATCGGCTTGAACAGCTTCTTGTAAGTATCCGGCTGCAATAACACCCCGTACTTCAATGCCGTCATTTCTGCCGACCAACATCTCTTCATGGTCCGGATGGATGTCATATTCGTCATCCTCACCCTTGACCAAATAACCCTTTTTTAAAAGTGCCTGGATATTTTGTGTTACACTGTTTGGAGATTTATAGTTAAACTCATCAGAAATCTCCCGGTAGGTTGGCCATACATCAAATTCATTTTTGTATTCAATGATGTAATCGAGAAATTCCTTCTGCTTTCGGGTCAATTGTACTTTATCCATAAACAAATTCATTTACTGTAAGAAATATGTGTAATAAACGGATTCCTGATTCAAAATTCAATCTGAAAAGCTTTAAACCGTACACTTTTTTTTCACTGATTTTGGTGGCTGTCATTTTGCAAGGCTGTTCGAATGAATATGATTATCTGGATAGAGATGAGATTGTTCAAGAAGTATATCCGGAATTAATGGATAATATTTCTTCAAGAAGTTTTTCGGGATTGATTGAGTATACAACTCATGAGAATTCAGATGTGTCTGATTTGGCATGGAAAGCGTTGGCCAAAACTGAAATGAATGATGGAGAGCTGGAAATTCTGCTTGAGAAAGCATTCAGATCCGATATCAAGGGAGGTTGGTTTTCGGTGAGTTTCCACGACTTGGACAGTGAAACACTGGGATCTATTCGAGACGCATTCCGGTCCGGCGAGATCAATTCCGAATCGGTTTGTAATGTCTTTTTCAGACAGGGAGAACTCAGCGATTTAGAATATCTGATATCGTCCATGGACTTGATCAGTTCCTCTGAATGCTCTAAAGCAATTGGCGGAATCATGTCGCGCGTGGAGGTACCCGAATCTCTGAATGAAACTCTTATCCGAATTATTTTTGATACAGAAGATCAGGAAATCCGAAGAAATCTATTGTACGGCTACTATCGTGCATCCGTGAACAGACCTAAACAGGAATCGTTTTTGGCTTCTCTGGTTGAAAACCGATGGAAAGAGTTTGGTGTTGGCCGGGATGAATTTCTGGATGTGACAGTTGTGAGAATGCTTGGAAAGAGGGGATTCCAAGTTGCCATGGATCTGCTGTCGGATCAAGAACTGAATGAAAAAACCGGGCTGGCAATTGATATAGCATCTACTCTTGGAAACGAACTTCCAGACGCTGAGGATGTTGAACCTATTTTTCGACTACTCCATCATGAGAATAATCATGTGGTTGTTCAGGTTCTAACTTCGTTGGCCCAACACGACCGTTTAACTCCACCATTCCTTAACAGAATTGAAAAAGAGATTACAATACCAACACGTGATCCTGAGGTTTTTGTGAGTTCTCTGAATCTGTTTTTAAGAAATGGACTGGATATATCATCACATCGATACCGTCTTGATGATTTAGCAGGTAAAAATCCATACCTCACAGAACAGTTTTTGATTATTTACAGCGCCCTGGATTCGGATGAGGAGTATTTTGAAAGGCTTTCTAATCAACTCAGAAATGGAGGTGTTGAAGCGCTTCATGCCGGCCGTATGATGACTCGTTTTTTGCAAAGAGATGGAATTCCTAATCAGTTCAGGGATTCTATAGATGAACTCATTTCATCCGTATTAGATGAGGGAAACCGAAGTGCTCTGGATGGATTATTGGAAGTGTTTTTAAGTGATCGGGTGCTCTCGGATGATTCATACCGGTTGCTTGATGATGCTTATAGACGTTATGCGGAGATGGAGATGACTGAACAAGCTTTGATATTACAAAGAGTACTATCAGAACGATTTGATGATACTTTTGAACCTGTTGAAATGGTCACGGAAAAACCATTTTATCAACCGGATATGGATCGTTTGTATCAAATGGGAACCCGTCCGTTTTGGGAACTGAAGACAGAAAAAGGAACCATTGTTGTTCGATTGGATCCACTATCAGCACCATTTACAGTTTCGTCAATAGACAGCCTTACCCGTGCAGGCTTATATGATGACGTGGTTTTTCACCGGGTTGTCCGTAATTTTGTAGCACAAGGCGGTGATTTTGATCGAAAAGACGGATTTGGCGGGCCGGATTATCGTATTCCAACTGAACCATCATTTGAGACATTTGAGCGAGGCATGGCCGGAATTGCCAGTTCAGGTACCGATACTGAGGGGAGTCAGTTTTTCTTTATGCACCGATGGTCGCCCCATCTTGACGGCCACTACACCAATTTTGGCGAAGTTACTCGTGGAATTGATGTGCTGGATAATTTACAGGTTGGTGATAGAGTACTTGAAGCGGCGATCTTTCCGGAGTAGATATGCAACGAGTATGATAAGACCTTCAAAGTGCTGAGATCTTTGAAGGTCTTTTTACGTGTATGCTACTTGAAAAAATACTCTGTTAAACTCGTTCCAAAATTACAGCATAACCTTGCCCGACCCCAATACACATGGTAACCAAGGCATATTTCTTACTCTGCTTCTGAAGTTCTATGGCAGCAGTTTGAAGAATTCTGGCACCGCTCATACCTAGCGGGTGACCCAGTGCAATAGCACCGCCATTTGGGTTGATTCGAGAATCATCATCCTCAAGGCCCATTTCCCGGGTGCAGGCAAGTGACTGAGCCGCAAACGCTTCATTGAGCTCAATGATGTCCATATCATCGTAGGTCAGCCCGGCCTTATTCAAAGCGATTTCTGATGCATAAACCGGACCGATTCCCATAATTCTGGGCTCCACACCGGCAACACCTGAAGATACGATGCGCGCCATCGGCTTCAGGTTGTGGTCTTGGACTGCTTTCCCTGATGCAACCAGCATAGCGGCAGCGCCATCATTTAAACCGGAGGAATTTCCTGCTGTTACGCTGCCGTCTTTTTTGAATGCGGGGCGCAGTTTCGCTAAAACTTCTGGTGTAGTGGTTGGACGTATAAATTCATCATCATCAAAAATGATAGGATCCTGTTTTCTGCGTGGGATTTCGACCGGAACAATCTCTTCAGCCAATCGACCGGATTCTCTTGCTTTGGCAGCTTTTTGCTGAGACCAGGCCGCAAATTTATCCTGATCTTCCCTTGAGATGTTGAATTTCTCCACAAGGTTTTCGGCTGTATTTCCCATTCCATCGGTTCCGTAAAGTTCTTCCATTTTTGGGTTGATAAATCTCCATCCAAAGCTGGAATCGTGCATCTCCGAATCATTTCCAAACGGCTTGGATGATTTTGAAATCACCCAGGGACCGCGCGTCATGTGTTCAACACCGCCGGTAATGAAGAGATCGCCGTCACCTGCTTTGATGGCTCGATTGGCATGAACAGCTGCCGACATACTGGAAGCACATAGCCTGTTCACTGTCTCACCGGGAACCGTAAATGGCAGCCCTGCCAAAAGAAGAGCCATTCGGGCTATGTTCCGATTATCTTCGCCAGCCTGATTGGCACATCCCATAATCACATCATTGATAGCAACGGGATCAAGATCTGAATTTCTTTCCATCAATGATTTGATAACATGGGCAGCTAAATCGTCGGTTCGAACAGGGGAGAGCGACCCGCGAAAATTTCCAATTGGAGTTCGAATGGCGTCAACAATGAAGGCTTCTTCTTGGTCAGACATGAGATAAGTGATATGAGATTTGAGATATTTCTAAATAAAAAGTTCAGTGGTATCCATCAGTTCAAATATTGCTGAAGGAGCGGGAAGAAAAGGAACGAAGGAATTCTGTCATTTTTTAAGTATTGCTTATGGATCAGCCTGTGAAGTAGAAACTCAACTAATTATTTCTAAAAATTTAGAGTTTATTCAAAAAAAATCAGTTTGATGAACTGTTTCAAATGTGTGATGAAATTCAGAAAATGATTTATACTCTCCAAAGAAACTTATCGGATAAGTAAATAAAAGAAGTGAGAGTCATTAAAACTCTCATATCTCTCTTCTCATATCTCAAATCTGTTTCAATTCTGATTATCTTCCAAATATCGAACATATCTGGGTGGTAACTCAAAAGGACGCTCTTCAGGGATTGCCGGAAGTCTGGGAATTTGAATCAGCGGTCTTGACGGTTTTTGATCGGGGTGCCAGGCAAAATTATCCAGCTGCCGATTTACGTTCTGAGGTGATTCGGGCAGATAGGAACCATCTACATTTCTTTCGGCTTTGAAAAAATCAAACTCGCCATCCACAAAATACATGGTGGATGATCCCGATGCGATTAACTCAATCAAGCCGTCCGGCTCTTCATTATCATCACGCTGGTGAAAAATAATTTCGCTTTCGTTATAAACAACAATTCGTTCAACAGCACCATCGTCAAAATAGGAGTGCAGGGTATCTCCGGCCATCTGGTGGAGTCTGCCTGTAACTGAATCTTCCTGAACCGCAATAGGGCGAGGGTAGGAGGATAGAAACCGGATATCATCATTTTCCAGGTGAGCTTCTATAATGGGACCCGTCAGTTGAATATTCCCTTGCCACAATTTGGGATTGGATCTCAGCTCAAACTTCTCCTCGTGATCACGATAGAGTGCGGTGTCTGCTACGGCCGAAAATTTTGTAGACCAGATCCGAACATCTTCAAAGGCATCCATTGTAGATGTGGAATCGGTTTCAAGCAGTTCAATCTTTTTTGCCAGTAGGTGCGTTGTGTCGGCTTCACTGTCGCTCAGCTCCATTAGCCAAGCATCGTCACCTTCCAGTAATCTATATCCTGTAGAATCGGCATAGAGATAATCACCCGTAAAAATGACTTTATCTTCGAAATCTTCGGCATAAACCCGGCCAAACAATTCATAAAGATCCTTTTGCCGATTCATGAAAAGGGAGTCCGATTCCAGATACTGCGTACTATCAGCCAGTTGTACATTTCCTCGAAATGCGGCACTGTCTACATCTTGGTAATAGAGTCCTGATCCGGCCAGAAGAGTACCTCGTTCATCCTCAAATCGTATGGGATCGCTAAAGATAATCAGATCCAGGGCGAGAGCTGCATCCATCGCATTACTGAAAACCGTATTGGTTTCGGACTGAATGATGACGCGGCCTCGAAGTTCACTGTAATCTGTTTGTGTATTGTAGAAAAGGGTGTCTGCCCAAATGATCTCCGTTTCAGTTTCAATCTGAATGTTAAAGGCATGCAGCATATTTTGATCGGTAAACTGATATACGCTGTCTGCATTCATTGACATTTGATCGGTTTCGAGCTCCACACTGCCCAATAACTTTCTTACAGTTTGCCCATCAATTACAGCTCCCTCAGCTCTTTCTGCATCAACAATATTAACGCGGTTTTGTGATTGGGAGATCTCAGGGTTGATTAAGTACAGAAGCCCCCAACCGAGTAGAGAAAATAGATATACCTTATAGTTTTTCATTAATCAACGATCAGTCTTCCGCGAGGTTCATCGATAGTGTAGGAGGAGAGATCAGTTAAGCCATCAAATCCCCGGCCGGATATACTATCTGTGGGTGTAACGATGGTCACAAATCTTGGAGATGTAATTCTATCGGTTTTTTGTGACCAGACCAAGAAATCGGAGTAGAGCTCGCGGTCTGTATTTGTGAGTACACGAACAGAATCGTAAAGTTCAAATTCACTTTTATTTTCCAGGTATATGGCTTTTTTACTCCAGGCTTCTGTTTCTACGGCACCGGTTGTATCGAAGAGCTGAACGTAAACGGGGCCGTCTATGTGAGTTTCAGAACGTTCGTTAGACTGATAACTTATCGCATAGCTCCCTTCAATAGATATTCGGGCCTGTTCCTGTTGCATAAGGGTCATCTGAACGTCCCAGCTTTCAGTGGATGTAATGAGGGAGTCGTTCAGTGTAGAGCGAACCTGTTCACTGTCATATTCCGACAGATCACTGCAAGCACCGGCAAGCAGAAGTGAGACAAGAAATCCGGGGATAATAATGTGAAATTGAATTTTTGGCATAAATTTCATTCTGAAGGATTTCTCTTGTCAGCTTGGTTTAGTGCTCCTCAAACCAGAACTATTAAAATCATGATCCAATAAACAGGCTGAACTAAGTAGTGCTGAAATAGCGATCACCGGCATCACCCAGACCCGGTACAATGAATGCATCTTGATTCAGCTGTTCATCTACCGCAGCAGAAATCATTTTAACCTCCGGATATTTTTTACTGATTCGTTCCAAACCTTCCGGTGCCGCTATTAACGATATAAAGCGGATATTGTTGGCTCCCTGTTTTTTCATGAAACCAATGGCATCATCGGCACTGCCTCCGGTTGCCAGCATGGGATCCACAACCAAAACCAATCCTTTCTTTACCCCTTTAGGAAGATTCGAGTAGTAGTCAACCGGTCGGTGAGTTTCTTCATCCCGATACATGCCCAGATGCCCCACTTTCGCATCCGGAATAAAATCGATAATGGCGTCTACCAGACTCAGTCCGGCACGAAGAATAGGAACGATGATGATTTCTGTATCAATTTCGTATCCCTCAGTTTCAGTAATAGGGGTTTGAATAGTGGATTTACGCAGTGGAAGATCTTTCAGGGCAAAGTAAGCCAGAATCGTTGCTATTCTGCCCATGGCAGCACGAAACTCAGCTGTGCCGGTGGTTTTATCTCTCAGGATTGAGAGATCTCGAGCCACCACCGGATGATCAATTACGGTTACTTTGTCTAAAATCTTCTGACGTTTACTCATCGTCTTCGGTTTCTTCCATTCTGTTAAAGTACTCCTTAGAGGTTGCGTAAACGACCCCGGAAAGAGCAAAGAGCGCAATCAGGTTCGGAAATGTCATCAAGCCGAGAGCAATGTCCCCGATGGCCCAGATGGTTCCAAGAGCTGTAATTGCACCGATAAAGTGAAGGAGGATATAAACTCCTTTGTAGTATATGATTGATTTGTCGCCTGCCAGATACTGAATGGATCGATCGCCGTAGTAACTCCATGCAATGGATGTTGAGATGGCAAAAAGGAGAACACAGATGGTAACAATGTACTTACCGCCGGGAATGAGTGGAGAAAGACCAACTTCAAAAGCCTGGGAGGTAAGTGTTGCCCCATTATAAATTGCATTACCGTAAACGGTACCAGAGCTTTCACCGGTATCAGAGCGGAAAGCGGTGTATGTACTCATATCAATTGTACCGCTAAAGAATTCGGTTTGAGCCGGATTTACATAAAGGGTGTCAATAGAAAAATCATTTCTGAGAAGAGTTCCATTAGTTACAATGCCTTCTTCTACTTCAAGGATAAATGGATTTTCAGTAACCTCCGCAACTTCATATCCCATGTCGGGCGAGTTGAGGTTTACATCGGTTGGATGCTTTGTATCCCATACACCTGTTGAAATAATAACCAGACCGGTCATTGTACAAACTAAAATCGTATCGATAAATGGTTCAAGCAGGGCAACGGCGCCTTCCCGAACAGGTTCTTCAGTTTTTGCGGCACCGTGAGCAATAGGGGCTGAACCCTGACCGGCTTCATTCGAGAATAATCCCCGCTTCACACCCCATACCATGGTAGTGATGAAGAGACCGGAACCGACACCAAATGCACCGGCTACAGGATCAAATGCGTATGTGAAAATGGTTATGAATGAAGGTATCACCTGATCATAATTCAGCAGCAAGATGAGTAGTGCACCCAATACATACAGAAGAGCCATCAAAGGGGTGAGCCGTGCGGTTACATATCCAATTCGCTTAATACCGCCTATAATTACAAATCCAACAAGTGATGCAGTGATCAAACCGGTTACATACGTTGGTACAGTGAAGAAAAAGGAGTTCTCCATTACATCGGCAACGGTGTTGGCCTGAATAGCATTACCTGTGAAGAATGAACAGATCACGGCTAATGCAGCAAAGGTGACGGCCAGCCACTTCCAGTTCGGACCCAGTCCGCGTTCGATATAGTACATGGGTCCACCGGAAACAGAGCCATCGGCATTTTTAATTCGATATTTAATGGCAAGTAAACACTCGGAATATTTAATAGCCATTCCAAAAAACGCGGTTACCCACATCCAAAAAAGGGCACCGGGACCTCCGTAGTGAATGGCAATCGCTACACCTGCAATATTACCGATACCCACGGTAGCTGAGAGAGCAGTGGAGAGGGCCTGAAAATGGTTTACATCACCGGTGTCATCGGGGTTGTCGTAATGACCCATCACAACTTTTACACCGTGACCAAATTTTCGAAGTTGGATGAATCCCATTCTGAGGGTGATGAATATACCAAAGCCCAGAAGTGCTATTACCATGAGCGGCAACATTTCCGGGGTATTCCAAACCAGGTTGTTTAAAAAATCAACTACTCTGTCAAGCGTTTCCATTATGTTTATTTAGATTCTGATTAATTCAAGACCGAATGTATAAAAGATTTATCTTAAATTTTGTGAAAATTAGATACAAAGTGAACGATAGCTCTTCAAAATCACTTTCAAAACTAAAGAGTTCAAGAATACTCTCTAAATAGATTTCGTAATTAATCAAAAAAATTGACGTAAATCCCAAAATTATGACGAAAGCAGACATTGTTGATGTGATATCATCATCGACAGGAATTACCAAAGTGGAAACTGAAGCTGTGGTAAATGGATTTTTGGACACGGTAATAGATGCGATGAAACGCGGTGAACATATTGAATTGCGCGGATTTGGTAGTTTTAAAGTCGTAAAGCGTGCGCAACGTGTTGCCAGAAACCCCAAAACAAATGAAGAAGTTATCGTACCGGAACAATATGTACCGGTTCTTAAAATGTCTAAAGATTTTAAGGAGCAAGTAAATAACTCTCACGACTAATTTTTTAATATTGAAACGCGAGTGTCTTTCTGTTATTCAGTAACAGATACACTCGCCAATATCTCAATTCCTTATCTAAAATTACTTATATCATCAATTGCCAGTACGGTTTTAAGTGGGATACCCATCTAATTCTTTTCAGGCGAAATATTCATTATAGAAACTAAGTTTTCCGATTTGGCTCTCAATTCACGATTTTCAAGTCTTATTAAATTGTGAACTTATATTCTGTTTGATCGATGGTATTATCATTTCGCGGGGGGATTTCTTTTTTACTGATCTCACTATTTTTATGGTCTTGTAACCGTCCGCCGCAGGCAGACTACTACAATGCGGAAGGAATTGTATCGATTCATGTATCGGAGGCAGAGGGAAACGAATATTGGGAGAACTACAGAAACCCACCGGTTTTCTCCTTGAGATCTCTTGATGTATCAGATAATGAACCCGGAGAATTAGAACTTCAATTTTACGTCCAAAACGCAGGAAGCTATGCGCTATGGATTCTCGGAGCTTCAGAAACCGGTCAAAATAATCCACTTCAACTACGTCTGCTGGATGAGAATGATGAATTCATTTCCACTCATCGTGTGGAACTCAACGGGGAATCAATTCCAAACTGGGTGAATAGAGATCAGTTTACTGATGATCCAGTTGTTCTAAATTTTGCTAAAGAAGGATTCTATAAGCTGCAGTTAGAGTCAGGTGGTGTTGGTGGATTGCACGTATCAAAAATTCATATGTCGAAGAATGGCGATTTAATTCCAAATGGAACCGGTTACCCGGAAACCAAAGATTGGAGGATCGATCCGGTGATTGATAAACGCCTTGAACAGTCTGCCATACCACCGGCCTGGGTTTTTGGTTCTATTGTAAACCAAAATCAAAACATCGAAATGGCCGATGCACTTCTGATTGACCAAAATGATAGTGGTCAGAATGCATTTTCACCTCACTTTAAACTTGGAAGGTTATCAACTGAAAGTGGTCCGGATTTTGTTTATTACAGTGATTATCAACCTTTCGAAGATTTGAATGTTGAATCACGCCGTTCAAGGGGATTAAATCTTTATCCCGCTCAAAATCTATTGGATAGCAGATACAAAGACTTTCCACTTCCATGGTATAAACCAGAGATCACGGCAGGTTTTGACTATATGAAAGAAGCTGTGAATATACTTTCGAATCCGGACCTGGCAACCTATGAATCTGCCTGGCTGGTGATCCCTCCGGAGTGGTATGAACCCGGTAATCTGAATAACATCAGACCGTCTGATGAGTTGATTCTCAGAACACTTCAACTCTCGGCATTTCAAAATGTAATGTTTACGCCGGCTGCTGATGATGGATTTTCCGATGAGCTACTCGAGGAGTTGAAAAATCTAATTCAGCTGCGCCAACAACTGTTCCCCTACATTTACAGTTACACGAACCGGGCACGAACAGTGGGTACGAAATTAATAACCGGGTATCGGGATTTTCCCGGGCAGTTTCTATTTGGGGAGTATTTTCTGGTTGCTCCTGTTTTTGAAGAGGGAGCCGACAATCGTGAAGTTTATCTGCCGGAAGGCGTCTGGTACAACTTTCAAACTGAGGAAATGTTTGAGGGTGGGCAGTCATTTACTGTAGATGTATCGATGAATTCGTTGCCGTTGTTTGTAAAAGGGGGAGGCATCATTCCGCAGAGGCCGGATGCAAAACCGATATTACTCGGAAATAATAGCAAATTGCTGATTGATGTCTACTCAGGCGGTTCCGGATCATTTCGTTTATACGAAGACGATGGCGAGTCGCTGGAATACCAATCCGGAGAATTTTCAACCATCGCCTATCGATATTTTGAAGGGGAGGGGTACTCCACGTTTAACATCGGTGCAATGGTGAATGGGTTTTCAGACCGGCGTAAACAAACCGACTACGAAATACGGTTCAAGATGGTTGATGAACCGACTCAGATTACCGTAAATGGCAATATTCTTGATCGGACGAATGAATCGCAGGGTTGGAATTATGATCGTGAAAAGAGAACCCTTTTCATCTATTGGAATCAAATGGATTCAAACAGATCGGAGTTTCGAATAGAGTTTTAGTACTTATTCTGTGCGAGGTCCTCGCGTATAGATCGTAACGTTAATGCTGTTTCGAAATAGGAGTACCAACCAGGGTTTTGTATGAAAAATACCCATATGTTTTCAATTTCATCAACTGATAGATTCCCATCTATATAGTCATCAATCATTTTTGAAATTTCAATGTCACTGTCTGATTCGGGTGCTGTAGTCACGTTCAAAATATGTTGCCTAAAGTGTTTTGTATATCTCTTGTTGAATGCATTTTATGCATTTATATAAACTGTCTGTATGGAACGGAATTTTATTCTTCCTTACACCGATTATTACGATCTAACGTAAAATAGAGGGATTACAGTAGAAGATTTTACCTACTGTGTGAGCGATATTCGAAAATACTTTTTAGGGACTGACCTAAAAAAGAGAATTTTGATACTCTTCATGATTTTCCAGGATTATTCCGGTTCCTCTTACTACGGTGGTCAGCGGATCTTCAGCTACATGAACCGGGAGCTCAATGGCTTCAGAAATCATGCGGTCAAGATCCCGAAGAAGTGCGCCGCCGCCGGTTAGCATGATGCCACGATCCAGAATATCTGCACCCAGTTCCGGTGGTGTATTTTCCAGGGACTTTGTGATGGCATCCAGACACGCATTTACCGATTCATGAATAGCCTCGCGTACATCCTCTGAAGTAACTGTGAGGGTTTTTGGTACTCCACTGACGAGGTTACGACCTTTTGTAATCATCTCTTTCTCCTCACCGCCGGGTATGGCCGATCCAATTTCATGTTTAATTTTTTCAGCGGTTCGTTCCCCAATCAGCAAGTTATGCTTTCTGCGGATAAAATTGACAATCTCCTCATTCATCTTTTCACCGCCAATTCGAACCGATTGGGCATGTACAATACCGGAAAGCGAAATAATGGCTATTTCTGTTGTTCCGCCACCGATGTCGACTACCATATTTCCCATCGGTTCATTGACATTCAGTCCCATTCCCACAGCTGCGGCTATGGTCTCTTCAATCAGAAAAACCTCTTTTGCTCCTGCATTTTCCGCACTGTCTCTCACGGCCATTCTCTCAACGGCGGTAATGCCGTTGGGAACCGTAACAAGCATTTTTTTAACGGTAGCAAACCAGCGCTTTTTCATTACCTTCCTGATCATTTCGCGCATCATCTTTTCCGCGATATCAAAATCGGCAATCACTCCGCCTTTCAAAGGACGTACAGTTCTGATGTTCTTGTGGGTTTTTTCATGCATCATTTGAGCTTCTATTCCCACCGCGATGATTTTGCCATTAGGGTCGAGAGCGACGATAGATGGTTCATTCAGAACGATACCTTGGTCGCGAAGATAGATGAGAGTATTTGCAGTACCCAGGTCAATCGCCAGGTCACTGTTCAGAGAGTTGAAAAATCCTTTTTTGGCTTTTGATCGAGGTTTGTCAGTGGTTTTGGTAGCAGTTTCAGTATTCATAAAATGATAGGATTCGGCATTCATTATTTTTCTGGGGCTCCGCTCAGGGTAAATCACCCAACATTCAAAACTGTGTTTGAGGAGGTTTGTTCCTGATTTGATACATGAAAACCAATTTTATTTTAAATCGGTAAATCACATTTTGTTCCCGGATTACTGTTTTAATAAATCCCAAAATGGAACCTAGGTTCTGAAGAAAATCAGATAGAGATAGGGAGGAGAAAAAAGCCTTAAAAAATGTTGTTCAAGTATTGGGGATTCCCTTATATTTGAAATCTGTTTAAAAGACAGAACTTCCAATTCAATTTAATGCCTCGGTGGCGGAATTGGTAGACGCGTTGGACTTAAAATCCAATTGACATTACAATGTCAGTGCCGGTTCGAGCCCGGCCCGAGGTACAAGCCTTCATCTGTTTTCAGGTGAGGGCTTTTTTTATGTCTCAAATTTTTTCAATGCAATTCGAGCTAGAAGCAGGATCGGAGTGAAAGTATAGTATCAGTTCCAAATGAACGATACTGAAAGTCTTTAAAATTAATTGAAGAGTATTGTAGAGCCGCCGCAAATTGATATGATCCCGCTTAGTCGCAGTTACTTTTCAACCGGCAATAAATTTAGGTTTTACCTGCAGATGCAATTCATCATAATTTGATAATATAGGCTGGTTAAATTCATCTTGGTTCATGCGAACCTTCACGATGCAATGTCTAAACATCCTATGTTGAACATATTCATCATTTTTTTTAAACATCCTCCCCTACAAACCACTCAACTGTATCATGAAATTACTTGTTCTAATTCTGTTTCTGATTCCCGCATTTATCATGACACAATGTGAAGATGACTGTTCTACTCTTGAAAACTGGGAAGTAGAGGATGTTGTGAACCTCATTTCCCTAACACCGCTGGATACCTCCTATGAAAAAGGCACCGTTTTGACACTGAATATTGAGCTGCCGTCAACCAATGACTTCTTTGCAGATTACATCAATAACAGAAGAACGCAAGTCAATCTGTTTGAAGAAACCAATGACAATTTTGCCCTGATTACCTTGGGAGAAGATGAACTGTTTGTAGACAATACCCTGACTTTCATTAAGGGAAACCAGGGTGAATTTTTGAACACGTTTATTCTCCCCTATAACTCACGGTCAGGAATGTATGAACTGGAAGTCCAGATTACCCTCGACAGAACCGGAGCCTATTCTCATGAAAAATCCGGTCGGATATATCTCGGTCCACCGGATCCAACCGAATGCAGTGCCTTTCTTCTTAGAGTGCAATTTGCGGATATCGACGGGCAATTTATTGAGTTTACAGTGACTGAAGAGTGACTTGATACATGTAAAAGCTGTCCGTGCTTTGAGATATTGAGTAAATAAATTGACGAAGCAGGTTTAGTTAATAATTCCGGTTTGCTTGAACATAGTTCTTCAAAACCTTTAAAAAATTCAGAAAATCAACAAACTAGCAATTCTAGCTAAACCGAAGTAAAGGAATTGCTTTTGTGATCAGTTAATAAAATCAAAAAAATACCCACACAGGTTTAAATGCGTGGGCATTGTAATAGATTGAATTATAACTTTAAAGTATCACTCCAAAGGAAGCAGTACGGTATCAATTACATGGATAATTCCATTTGAAGCAGAGTTATCGGCGGAGGTAATACTTGCTTCCTGGCCGGCGATATCGCTAATAGTGCCGCCGAATGCTACATTAAAACTAGCACCATCAAGCAGGGTATTAATTTTGCGGTCTTTTGCCCGCATGTTTTTTGGAACCACACTATTTGCTGCCCGTCGTCCTTCAGTTACGTGGTAAAGCAGTACATTTGCTACAGCACCTTCACCAAGAAGATCGTCGATTGCAGCGAAAGGGCCCTCACTTTCAACAACATCCGGATCAAGATCTGCGGACAGAGCATCCACAAGATTTAAAAAGGCTTGGTCAACCGGAGCAAATACAGTGTATTGGTCACCACCGGTAAACACATCGGTCAATCCGGTATACTCCAGTGCTGCCAGTAAAAGGGTGAATTCAGCGTCATCAGCTGCAGCGGATTCTACTACGATATCTGCAATGGTTTGATTGCCGGGAGATGGTGCTCTTTTTTCGGCTTCGGAATTGAACTCTTCAATCGTCAGATCAGCTTCAGAGCTGCTTACGGTACTGTCACTGCAGGCTGAAAAAATCAACAGGCCTGCTAAAAGAGTTAAAATGGTTATAGTGTATTTCATAATGTCGAATATTAATGATTAAGGGGGGTTGTGATTATGCCATCATAAATTTTCATGATTGCATTAATTCGATAAATACATTTAATTTCGATTTCGTTCTGACCACAAATAAAATTTTTTCATGGAAATTATGATGAATTTATCCGGATGGTCAAAAGCTCAAGAATAGGTAAATTCAACCGATCATTTAACAACATCAATCATGCTTGAAAAACTTAAAACATTGATAAAAACAGCAGGTTCAATCGAGCCGTTTGATGCCACCCGGTTTAATGATCCGCTGGCTGAATCGATTGAGTGGGTACCTCAGAAACGGGGAGGGAGTAATTTCCACACTCATAAGATGGTTGCTGTAGATTCTCAACGCCTGGAGTTTCGACCCACACTTGGAGCAAAACTCTTTTCCGGACTTTTTATTACTGTGGGGGTCGGTTTCCCTATTCTTTTTTTAACCGCAGGGTCAGATAGTCCGGATATGGAATCAGTTTGGGGTGTGCTGGGTATTCTCCTTTTTGGTGCTTTGTTTGCCGGTGTAGGTGGTTGGATCTACTACTCTATGGCTAAACCTCGTGTATTTGATAAATATACCAGCATGTATTGGAAGGGGCATAAAAAGCCGGATTATATCTACCGGCCTGAAGATGAAAAGGATGCGACAATGTTTAGCAACATATACGCCATTCAAATAATCCGGGAGTATGTGAAGAGTGATAAATCTTCTTACTACAGTTACGAGTTGAATTTGGTTCTTGATGACGGCCGGCGCCTCAATGTAATCGATCACGGCAAAAAAAATGAAATTTTGGAAGATGCCCGAGAACTGGGTGAATTTCTGGATGTACCGGTTTGGGTAGGATTTGAATAGTCTGTAATTACAGAATTTCTACCGTCACAATTGCTGGATTATTCCATTTTCCTGAAAAATACATTCCTCGTTCTGCCGTTCGAGGCATTAAAACCGGTTATCTCACCCTCATCATTTCGAACAAACTCTACGGTTTGAATGGGCATTACAGAACCGAATTGATCCTTGTGGGTTGGGTCCAGTATCATCTCTTCCTCCAGCTGAAAGTGCTGCATCACGAGTTCATCATCTTTAAGTTCAATGGTATAGGTGGTTTCAATCTCATCGCTGTAGAACCGGCCTGTATATTCTGACATTTCATCAGGGGCGAGTGTAAAGTCTATCTTTTTAGCAATATGATTGCCGTTTTGATGAAGTGTGAGGGAGTCTGCTGTTGCATCTTCATTCAGGTGAAAGGTCACAGAGGCGTTTACACCCATCAGGGAGAAGGTGGAATCGGATGTTGCAGTCAGATCTACTTCGGGCTGATTGGTAGCCTGGGTATAAATTCGATCCCCTTCACGATCAAAAGTAAGGATAAAGCCCGGCATGATGCTCAACTCATATCGTCCGGCTAACAGATCAAAATTTTTGGGATCATACTCAAATTCGGTTTCATCATCCGAGGCAAGAGTTTTCTCCTGTTCAGAGTCTTCATTCGTTTCCATGTACTCTCCAAAAAAGAGATCGGCAATGCGGTTTGGGATAGCACCATTAAAAGAGGCCAGGTTACTCTGTGTAACAATAGCCGCATCGATTTCCGGGAAAAGCATAAACATCGAACGGTGAGCCATATCTCCGCCGCCATGATGAATCTGCTTCAATCCTTTGTAGTCCTGAATAAATAGTCCGAGTCCATAGCCTGTTGATTTACCGTTCTTGAGTTCATAAGGAGTGGTCATCTCTTCAATCATTTCCGGAGTTCCTACTACAGGATGATTCAGATTTTGAATCCACTTTGCAAAATCGTCAAGAGTTATATGAATACCACCCGCACCGGCCGCACCACCAAGGTCTGTTACTTCTTCATAACCGTTATTGCCGTAGCTGTAACCTGTTGATCGATTCGTTACGATTTGATCCGATCGGGTTCGTACAACGGTATTGTGCATTCCCAGCGGATCAAAAAGATTTTTTTTCATCCATTCATCGAAAGGAGTATCCGTAACCCGTTTTATCACTTCGGTCATCAGCGCATATCCGGTATTGTTGTAGTTGAACTCACTGCCGGGAACATTTTGCAGTTCCGGCTGACGCTGTACAATGTCGATGATCTTATCGATGTCCAGATTGGAACTTATATTTCTCCCTGTCATGACCATCAGGTTGATAAACTCCCTGTATCCGCTTGTATGTGTAATTAAATTCCGAAGAGTAACGGTGTGTTCAAACTCAGGAAGTTCGGGGATATATTCCCGGACATCATCGTCGAGAGAGAGTTTCCCTTCTTCCTGCAACAACAACAGACCGAGTGCAAGAAAATGCTTGGAAGTGGAACCGATATTATGGAGCGTATTTTCGGTCATGGAAACATCATATGTGAGATTGGCCATCCCATAAGACTCCTGAAAAATGATCTCTCCGTCTTTCATGACCAAAACGGCGGCACCGGGCACATCATCTCCGGTATATTCTACCATCATCTGATTTAACCTTGCCGCCGGTTCCGTGGCAATCGGCTCCACCACTTCAACCCTGATGGAGTACTCTCCTTCATCCTCTTTAAAGGGTTTTATCTCAATTCGGTAGGTTCCGGCGTTCTTCGTATTAAACTGAAATGAATCTCGACCCACTGCTGAAGCGTCAAATTCAGCGGCTTTTTCACCTGTGGGACTGTAAATTGTAACGACAGCATCAACACTCTCCTGAATGACGAAACCGTGTACAAATTGTTCTTCCTTGAGTTCAAGGGTGTATGTATGAACAGCATCAGCAGACAGGGAATTTTCAATGGATTCCCCAACAGTTATAGATTGTTCCGATTGAACTGAAGTTTGAGCAAAACTTGTGGCAGCAACTAAAAGAAATGAAAAAGTGAAGCAGAGTGAAGGTAAGGTTTTCATGATTCCCCGATTGTTTGATGTGCAAACTCTCAATTATTTAAACATATATACTGATAAATATGAATTGTTCAAATCTTTCGGAACTCTACGAAAATCATGCTTGGGAGTTTCATCCACGGTGAAATCGAAACGCATTCTGCAACTACCTTGTTCTGACTCATGAACAGACGAAACCAATTAATTTAAATTGAAATAGTTATGAGCAAGAAAATGAAAGCCGCTTATTATGAAGAGTTTGGCGAACTAAATCAGATTAAAGTGGGAGAGTTGGATAAACCGGAACCGGGAGAGGGTGAGGTGCTTATTCGGATTCAATCGGCAGGAGTGAATCCGGTGGATGCTGCCGTGGCTCGCGGAATGTTGAAAGATGCCATACCGGCTGAGTTTCCCGTTGTACCCGGTTGGGATGTTGCCGGCTTGATTGAAGAGAGAGGGCACTCTGCACGAAGATTTGCAAAAGGGGATAAGGTCTACGCCTATGCCCGGAGGCCTGTTATTCAACACGGAACGTTTGCAGAGTATATTTCGATTCCGGAAAGCTATGTAGCCAAGAGTCCTGAAAAACTGACGATGGAGGAGGCCGGAGGTGTTCCACTTACCGGGTTAACAGCGTACCAGTCCCTGTTTGATGCAGGTGATATAAAAGATGGTGAAAATTTACTGATCTTGGGAGCATCAGGTGGGGTCGGTTCTTTGGCCATCCAACTAGCCAAATGGAAAGGGGCTAACGTAATTGCTGTTGCCGGATCTTCAAACCAGGATTACATGAAGGAACTGGGTGCCGATTACACCATAGACTACAGTAAGGGTGATGTCGGTGAAGCTGTTGATCAGATTGTACCGGATGGGGTAGATATGATTTTTCACTGTTCCAGGGGAGATTCGCTGGCTCAGTCGCATGACAGACTGAAGAAGGGAGGCCGACTCATCTCCATTACCAATAGTGATCCGGAACGAAGAGATGATGTACACTTTCAATATGTGTTTGTGGAACCGAACGCTGTTCAGCTCGCTCATTTAAGTGAACTGGCCGATAGTGGTAATTTGAAAGTTCCTGTATCAAAAACGTATGAACTGGATAATACACAACAGGCTCTTCAGGAGATAGAATCCCTCCATACAAGAGGCAAAACAGTGATTACCCCATAATTTTACTTTTTTAAAAATAATTCTGTAAGGAATCTCTGTTTCTTGTGTCATACAGTCAGACCAAGTCTATATTTAGGTTTTGACTTAATGATTATCAAGACAGAGTCTTTTGAGAAGGGTGTTGAGCAGCTCTTTTCAAAAGTTCAAAACAAAAAAAGGGAGCGGCCCGGGGATAGTCGCTCCCTTTTTTTATTTACAAAAAAAAACTTCTTTGTTATTATTCAGCTTCTCAAGCTGAATTTTTATAGAAATCTTTTCTCTCCTAATGATAAAATCCTCCGGTTTTTTCGGCTACTGTTTATAGATGGTTAGAAATAACTGTGCCCACATTTAAGATAACCAATGAGAGTGTTGAAAAATAGAATCAAGAATAGTGCACATTTAGAATCATCTATAAGAAGTCAATATAAAATCAAAAAGGGATTAATGTTATGAACAGAACTATCTATATCGGACTAACGATTATTTTACTTTTCGGATCGGCATTTTTGTTGATGCACTCGGAAAAGAGCAATTCTGAAGTGAGTGATTGGTCAATTAATGCAACAACCATTGAGGCATGTACATGTCCAATGTTTTGTCAATGTTACTTTAATACAGAGCCGGCCGGTCACGAACATGCTGAAGGCGAAAGTACGCACTACTGCAAGTTTAACATGGCGTGGAAAATTAATGAGGGTCATTACGGTGATGTAAATCTGGACGGTGTTACTTTCTGGATTGCAGGTGATCTTGGAGAAGGATGGGAAGACGGAGAAGTGGATTGGGCTAAATTACACTTTGATCCATCAGTAACATCTGAACAAAAAGAAGGAATAACAGAAATTCTTGGCCCTCTTTTTCCAGCCGAATGGCAATCCTTCAGCCTTGAAGAAGATTTGAGTATTCAGTGGGAGGCAAATTCAAACGATGCTACAGCACTTCTTAATAATGGTCGGGCAGGTGAAATGCGCCTTGCAACTCCGGCAACTGCACTGAATAATGAGCCGGCAGTTCTTACTAATATTCAGTATTGGGGAGCTCCCCGGAATGATGGATTCGTAATGATGCCGAATACGGTACAGGCATACAGGATTGGAGATAATACCTATGAGTCTAATGGTACAAACGGATTCATGATTACAATAGATATGAACTCCAATGATATCTGATATTTCAAGTATTTATCCAATAAAAGGCCCGTTGTTATTCATCATCGACAGCGGGTCTTTATAATCGAAAACATCATTATAAAGAACTGATTTTATAACATTAAACTTTATGTCAATATGCCGAAATTTGTAATAGAAAGGGAAGTTCCCGGAGTGGATAAATTAAACGATCGTGATAAAAAGGCTGCGGCCTTACAATCAATACGGGCATTAAGAGATATTGGTCCAAAGATTCAATGGGTTCACTCATACATCAGTGAAGGCCGGACCCATTGCATCTATGTAGCCGATAATGAAGATTTGGTTCATGAGCACGCAGAAAAAAGTGGGTTTCCGGTAAAACGAATTTTTAAAGTCGACTACATTATGGAACCTGTCACTGCGGAAGCATAATCATGACTGTTTTAGTTTTTGAATATTAATTTACTTCAGAAAGCTGAGCTAAATGATTGCTGTAGGTTGTCATTTTTTCTGAGTTTCCCCACTGTTCATAAAGTTCAACAAGGGCTTCCAGTGATTCGGCTATTTCTTCCTGTTGATAACCTCTGTTTTCTGATCGGTTTTGAATAGAAGTTAAGCTCTTCAGCAGTTGAAATTCTGCGTCTTCAAAATTCCCTAAATTGGTCAGGCACAATCCCAACTCCCTTCGAGCTGAACTGAGACGAGGGTGATTCGGGTTTAAGACAGATTCCAGAAGTTGAACAGTTTTCCGTAAGGTTGGTTCTGCAGCTTGGTAATTGCCGGTTTCCATGTAGAGCCGGGATAATGCTTGCAGTACTGGCCGTTTCAAAGGGTGGGAATCTTCATTAGTCTGTGCAATAGAATTCAGAAGTTCTTGATAAAGGGATTCTGCAAGGGCATATTTCCCTGTAGATTGATAGAAATCGCCTAAAGCTTTTTTAGCGACACCGGTTTCGGTATGGTTTTCTCCGTATACGCTCTTGTAGATTTCAAGTGCTTCCTTAAGATCTTTTTCAGCCTGATCCGTCTTTTCAAAATGTTGAAGAACTCTGGATCGTGTGATCAGTAGTTGAGCAGTTTCAGGATGATCCCGTCTGTAGTGATCCCGGTATATATTATAAGCGTTTTGAAGCATCTCCATGGCGTCTTCCGGTTGCCCGGATTGGAACAGTGTTACTCCAAGGCCTTCATAACTGGCTCCAATATTTGCCGGATC
The DNA here is from genome assembly GCF_002834295.1 of Rhodohalobacter barkolensis. NCBI lineage: Bacteria > Pseudomonadati > Balneolota > Balneolia > Balneolales > Balneolaceae > Rhodohalobacter > Rhodohalobacter barkolensis. The sequence continues at coordinate 319,560 of NZ_PISP01000001.1, forward strand.
CTCATCAGGTAATTGAAGTCTCATTTTAAGAGCCCGTTTGTGATAAGCTTCTGCCGTTTCGTAATCTCGTTGAACAGTACGTACCGAAGCGATTGCATATAAACTACTTGCATATTCCGTAGATTCGAGCCCGGGTTTTTGCTCATAAATCTGAACAGCTTTTTTAAAGTTGATATCAGATTCCCGGTAATCTCCCATATGGTGCAGTACGGTGCCCAAATTATAGTAAGCATCAGCAAGGGTCAGGTCAGATTCCGGTTGATGCTCTTTCCATATTTCCAGGGATTTATTCAATAAAGGATACGCCTTTTCATATTCTCCAAGTTCCCGATAAGCCCTGCCAATCACATCATACATTTGAGCCTGAATGCCGGGTTGATCACGAAGCTGATCAGCCTGCTCAATTCCACGATTCAGCAGCATATTTGCAGTAACAGTTTCACCAAGATTTTCGGTTGGATTACCGGACTTAAACATCCCCATCATATAATTTATGATCTGTTCAGATTTTTCAGCCTCCGTTTGCGCCTGATTCAGCGCCGTCTCAATCTGTTGAGAGTGATTCGTGACGGTTACCAGATAGATGAAAGACATTAAAATGATGGCCGAAAAAGATACGACCCCTAATTTATTTCGCTGTATAAATTTATGAGAGCGGTAAACTACCGAGTCTTGGCGGGCTTTTACAGGATATTCCTTCAGATACCTTTTTATATCGGCTGTAAACTGACCGACGGAGTGATATCTTTTTTCAGGTTCTTTCCGGAGAGTTTTGAGAATGATGGCATCTAGATCGCCCCGAAGCTCTTTTTCCAGTTTTTTTTCTGATTGTATATGAGAAAGTTCTGATAAATCCTCTTTGGTGTTGAGTGCACTGCTTGGGGGAATCGGTATGGTTTTGCATACGGACTCTTTAATCCTTTCAGCAGTTCTGCCTTCCACCTTGTATGGTCTTTTACCGGTAAGAAGTTCATAAAGGATAATTCCAAGCTGGTAGATATCAGATGCCACGGTTATGGGATGATTAAGGGTCTGTTCAGGAGTGGCATATTCCGGAGTTAAAGGCATCAAACCCTTTGTGATTTCATCAGTTCTAATTCCGTGCAGCTCATCTGGATTTAGTACTTTTGCAATACCAAAATCGAGCAGTTTTATACTGCCACTGTCAGTCACCAAAATGTTTGATGGTTTAAGATCACGGTGAATGATCAGTTTATGATGTGCATATTGAACCGCGTTACATACATCCATGAAAAGTGAAAGTCTCTCTTTCAGGTTCAGGCGATGCTTATCACAGTAAAGGTCAATTGGAAGTCCTTCTACGTGTTCCATTGCAAACCAGGGCTGTCCATCTTCCGTTACACCCCCATCGAGCAATCGGGCAATATGGTCGTGATTGAGAGTAGCAAGAATCTGCCGTTCTGCAACAAATTGTTGAATCTGGCGGGTTGTACTGAATCCGTTTTTAAGGAGCTTAAGGGCCACCCTTTGTTCAAAATGACCATCATCCCGTTCGGCCAGGTACACCGTACCCATACCGCCATGATCTATCTCTTTCAATATTTTATAAGAGCCGATTTTTTTACCACATAAATTCTTGGTTTCAAAAACACCGGCGGTGAGTGGGGCGATTGATTGGTCTATGGGGCTGGGATGCTTACTCGCCTTAATTAAACTCCAAACCTCGTTAATCAGATAGGTGTCTTCTTCACAACTCTTCTCAATAAAATTCTCTCTTTTAGAGTCTTCAAGCTCTATTGCCTCATTGAAAATCTTCTTAATAATATGCCACTTATCATTCCCACTCATATTAAGCGATCTTTATTGGAAGGATTCCAGCTCTCTGTTCAGCCATGCTCTTGCCATATTCCAATCACGGCTCACGGTAGCGGTTGAAATGTTGAGTGCTTTTGCTGTTTCTTCTATGGTCAGGCAACCAAAAAACCTGCACTCTACAACCCTTACTTGTCTCTCATCAATTTTTTCCAGCTTTTCGAGAAGTTGATGAACCGTCAATACATCTTCCAGGTTTAGTTCTGTAACACAATCGGCTTCACCCAAAGTAACCCTCTGCTGTTTTCCACCACGTTTTTGGGCCTGTTGTTTAATAGCATAATCTACCAAAATGTTTCTCATCACCTGCGAAGCAATTCCGAAAAAGTGGTCTCTGTTTTGCCATTCTATCCGATCAAAATCAACTAATTTAAGGTAGGCTTCATGTACCAGTGCGGTGGTGTTAATCGTATGATCATCCTTTTCACCTTGAAGGCGATATTTCGCCATGGCTTGCATTTTTTCATACACGAGAGGTATAAGCTCGTCCAGAGCCTCACGATGGCCGGAAGCGTGCTTTTGTAACAACAATGTAATTTTGGAACTCTCCACCATTTTACCTCTCCGTTCTATCCAAGAAAACATCACGTTAGCTCCTCCCAACCTCTTAATTGAGAGCACAACCCCATAATGATAAACGATCATCAATTTTTCGGCTTCTATTGATGAGGGATCGTGTAAACGCCATAAGATGGATCAATCAATACCTATAATTAAATAAACAAATCACACATTTACTATTATGATCAAGAATGGAAAAATAATTCTCTGGATCTTTGGGCTCTTCTTTTTAAATCAAACACTCTTAATTGCTCAGAATAGTGGAGAGAATGCCGGAAACGTTCAATTTGAGGTTTCCTGTAATGAAGAGGGGAGTATTTATTTTACCGATGGTCTTACCATGCTGCATAATATGATGTACGATCAGGCATACGACATTTTTAATGAATCGATAAAAGCTGACCCAAATTGTGAGATGGCTTATTGGGGTGTAGCTATGACTCAGTTTAATCCGCTTTGGGCACCGCCTGATGAACAAATGTTCCAAGAAGGATACGAAGCTATTAAAATGGCGGGGGATATTGGTGCCGACTCTCAGAAAGAAGAAAATCATATTCGTGCTCTATCCAGTTATTATGAAACGGCGGACAAACAGGGGTATAGAGAGGGTGTAAAAGCATGGGAACACACTCTTGAGGAGATTTATAATCAGAATCCTGAAGATGTAGAAGCCGGAGCTTTTTATGGACTGTCTATGCTGGCTACAGCTCCTGCCGATGACGAGACTTTTAGCAAAAAAAAGAAATCAGGAGAGATGATGGAACAGCTTCTGGAAATGTCACCGGCACACCCGGGGCTGTTCCATTACATCATTCATGCTTATGATAATCCTGTGCTGGCTGACAAAGGTGTGGAATTTGCTAAAGGGTATGAGAAATTAGCACCGGATGTACCGCACGCACTTCATATGCCAAGTCATATCTTTGTACGAATCGGAAATTGGGATGAGACAATAGCCTGGAATCGAAGATCTGCAGATGCAGCATTAAAACAGCCCGTGGAGAATATGACATCTATGCATCATGCTCATGCTTTGGACTATATGATGTATGGTTACTTACAGAAAGGGGAGGATGAGGCAGCATCAGAAGTGTTGGACGAACTGATGTCGATAGATAATTACCAGCCACATTTTGGTGCCGCCTATGGAGTAGCTGCAGCTCGTGCACGCTACGTACTTGAGCAGAATGATTGGGAAGGAGCTGCTCAGTTGAATCCACGGCCTGATAGTGGATTTGACTGGGATCTATTCCCTCAATATGAAGCGATAGGATGGTGGGCGAAAGGTCTTGGTTCTGCAAAAATCGGAGACTTAGATGATGCTCGCCGGGCCGCCGGTGTTTTAGAGGAACTTCATCAGAAAACAGTAGAAAATGGTGAGGACTATTGGGCACTGTTAGTAGATGTGCAGCAAAAAACGGTACAAGCATGGGTCTTATTTGAGGAGGGAAAATTTGATGATTCTCTGGCATTGATGAAAGAAGCAGCAGGTATGGAGGATTCGGTGGATAAACATCCTGTTACACCGGGAGAGGTTTTGCCAGCTAGAGAGTTACTGGGAAATATGCATATTCTGCTTGATGAGCCGGAAAAGGCATTGTCGGCCTACGAGAGTACGCTTGAAATTTCTCCGAATCGTTTTAATAGTCTGTATGGTGCCGGTAATGCTGCAGACATGATTGGAGACAGTGACCTTGCCGCAACTTACTACGAAAGCTTGCTTCAATTTGTAAATACAGAGAAGAGTAATCGTCCCCAACTATCAAGTGTAAATCGATTCTTTGCAGGTCGCTGATTTTTTTTTAATCAGCACAAGAAAAGTTTTTTTGAATTCATAAAAGGCTAAAATTCTCATTAAAAATTAAAGTTAAAAATGGCTGATCCTGCGACAATTAAAAATGCGTTTGAGCGAAATCGAAAAGCAGTAAAGTTGAAACCAAATCTTGGTAAAAGCACGGCAGTAACTAAAGTTCGTTTATTTGATGGTACAACATGTGAAGTGGAGCATAAACACTGGTCATTTAAAGTGGATATTGGCAAGTCCGAAGGTGGAAATGATGCGGGGCCCGGACCCGGTATATTGGAAAGAGGAGCCTTGGGAAGTTGTTTAGCCATTGCCTATTCACAGCAGGCAGCTTTAAAGAATGTGCCCATTGATCGACTGGAAATTATCATTGAGTCTGATATGGATGCCCGAGGAATGCTGGGTATAGATGATCGGTCACCCGGATTCAAAAAGTTGAGATATAAAGTATTTATCGAGAGCCCTGCTGAAGAAAGTGAAATTATGGAGGTGATTGAAATAGCTGACAAAATTAGCCCGGTGTTAGATGACTTCAAAAGAGCAATACCAGTAAGTAGAGAGGTGATTTTAAGGGAAAAAGAGATGCAGGAATAAGGATTTTTTTTGATCTGTTTCAGTAATCACTGAGTTATCATAAAAATTGTAAGCAAAAATTATTTTAACAATGGAGCCTAGATTACAAAGACGAGTACAGCGTTACGGTTGGGATAAAGCCTCAGGATTTTATGAAGATTCATGGAAAGAGCAGCTTAAACCAGCTCAAGATAAATTAATGGAGATGATTGACTTGAGGCCGGGTGAAAAAGTATTAGAAACGGCTTGTGGAACAGGATTGGTAACAGAGAGAATAGCGAAAACTGTAGAACCCGACGGTAAGGTAATAGCAACGGATTTATCAGCTGGAATGCTTGAACTGGCTGAATCAAGAGTGAGTGGTAATGGATACGGCCACGTAGAGTTTAACAGAATGGATGCTGAAAATCTCGATATGGATGGTGAACGGTTTGACGTGGCTATCTCGGCACTTGGCCTCATGTATGTACCTGATCCTGTGGCATCCTTAAGAGAGAAGTATAGGGTGCTTAAGCCGGGAGGAAGATTAGCGATTGCTGTTTGGGGTGAACGAAAAAATTGTGGATGGGCTGATATTTTTCCAATTGTAGATAAGAGGGTGAATTCAGATGTTTGTCCGATGTTCTTTCAGCAGGGTACCGGAAACACATTAAATTATTCGATGAAGAAAGCGGGGTTTGAACCTGTTTGGATTGAACGGATGAATGTGAATCTGCACTATAAAAATGATGAACATGCAATACTTGCAGCATTTGCCGGTGGCCCGGTAGCACTTGCATATCAGAAATTTGACGAAAAGACGAGGCACGAAGCCCATAACGAATATCTAAACTCAATATCCCAATTTAAAAATGGAAACGGATACGATATTCCGGGAGAGTTTGTAGTGGGCAAAGGAGTAAAATAAAACGGATGAATTAAATCAAATCATTCTTATTTCGGCCTCAGCAATGAAACGAGCTGCGTCTCTGCGTGAAAAATCTTCCATAATCTTTACACCATCAATGTCTGTATCCTCAAACATCTCTTCACCTTCACGGTTAATCATAACCAACCGTCCGTTTTCGTAGTAAATCTCTTCAATTTCATTGAGTGGTATTGAGATGGCACGATCCAGGAGTTTCTGAATTCCGCTGCTCAAAGCAGATCGTAAAACAGCTGCAAAGTGAGTGGAATCTTCCAAATCATTCTCACTTTTAATTTCAGAAGCAATATTATCCAGATAGTTATCGGTGAATTGCAGTAGGATTTCACTGTTTGTGAGTAAAAGATCAACACTCTTTTCCTGGGTAGTTATGTAATATTCTGCATCGCCTCGTGGATACCGGGGAACAATCTCAGCTTCTACATTACTTGTGGTAATAAACGAGTCTGAATTTTGTGCAACTATATGATAGGGTGAAGAGATTATTGTTAGTGTTATTACTGTAAAGGCCAGAAGAGACTTTTGAACCGATTGATTCATATTGGATAAATTTGTTAACGGTTAATTATCTCTACGGACAGATATAATCTCATGTTTCATCAATACAGAAAAATAATGCGCACAAATTACGGTGTGTTTATGCCAATATATTCTCATTACCGGAGTCTGCAACAAATACGCAAGCTGATTGGGTAACTTTTACGAAATATCGGAGCTTTTCAAGATCAGGATCATCCGGTAAACCGAAGAAATCAACATCCGCCTGAGGAGCTGATTGCATTGCTTCTTCAAACGATCCAATTTCCACATGAGGAATTACGTTTTTCAGGCGGGATATGTCAAGCAGGTTTTCAAGGTATTCATAAGCATTTTCTACTTCAGACTCTTCAACAACTGTAATAACTCGCATGGTGGCATTCCAGTTGTGCGAGAGTTTATATGCAGAAAGCATGGAAAGGTCAATATTTCCCAAGTCCATACTTAAATCCCATTTTGGACTCTGTTCGTGGATCCACACATTTACAGATGCACTGCGGCCAAGTTGTGCAACCGGATCTTCCGCATAGAGCTGAATGCCCATTTTATTCATACGTGCCTCATTAATGATACTGTGTATTTCATCATCATTTCTGCTTTGGTGAGGTAACTTTAAGAATAGAATGTTGGGAGAGAAGAAAGTACCCTGTAGAGTTTGCAGTGAGTCCATCACAGCATCCTTGAAGTTTTTGGAATCTAATACAGACCAGCGCGTATATACATTCTCTTTACGAAATGAATCGGCTAAATTGGTAAGTGAGTCACGAAGTACATCCGGTTTTTGTTCTGAAGAAACTCCAATCAATTTAATGGAACCTCTTGGGTAGACAAGGTTACGAATCAAACTGAAACTTCCCCGCAGTTCACGAGAGCTTCTTACTGGAACTAAAAGGTTGGCCTTCCATGCTCTTTCATTATTTGATGGGAGTAAGGAGACTTTTTTTGCAGCCCACTCAGCCAGAGAAGTAAACAGGCCGCTTCGCATATCTCCATAGGGGACTTTCAATTCCCTGTTTGTTAGATAGAGATAGGTTGCAATAACAATCCCTAAAGCTACCAGTCCAAATACAGGATTGATGATAAACATCGTAAACAAACAGCCGATTGTGCCTATGATGGGGACAGTTCTGGGGACAGAAAAAGTAGGCCGGAAGCTGATCATATTCATTTTCTGCTCAATAAACACTACAAGATTGATCATCATATAGGTGATCAGAAAAAACATGGTTATAAGAGGGGCAATGGTGTTGAGGTCCCGAAGCATCAGGGTGAACAAAACGATTGCTCCGGTCAGAATAATTGCATTTCGTGGCTCACCATTTTTTGCAAGTTTTGAAAATTTATCACCTCCGGGAAAGATTCCGTGATCACCCAAAGCCTGTAAAATTCGAGGAGCTCCAACTATAGATGCCAACGCCGAAGAAAAAGTGGCACCCAGAAGTCCACCTAAAACGGCCGGTGCCCAAAATGCTTTATCGATCATCACGTTATAGTTGCTGACCAATTCTTCTGTTGAAGCAACCCTGGCCAGCCAATAGGCTACGGCCATGTAGATACCATAGCTTATAAGTATCGCAGATATGGTGCCAACAGGGATACTTCTTTTTGGATTTTTTAATTCACCGGACATATTTGCACCGGCCATAATACCTGTAGCGGCTGGAAACAGTACTGCAAAAACAACCCAAAAACTGACCCCTTCAAAGTCATTTTCCGGCGCTCCCGGGAATTCACCCCACCACAGAATATCATGCTCCAACACCCCTGTAAAAATGGTTGCACCTACAGATAGCAGAGCACCTACTATTACAGCTAAAATGATGTATTGAATTCGAAATGCAAGTTTTGCACTGATAAATGCAATAAAGAGCAGCACAGAAAAAACAGCCAAATCTACAAGAATGGCGTAATGTTCCGGAAATATGTAGAGCCAACCTTCCCTAAAACCAAAAATATACATGGTAATGGCAAATGTTTGGGCTAGATAAAGTGGTACGCCTACACTTCCACCAACTTCAAGACCCAGTGACTGAGATATAATCGAGTAGGCTCCTCCTGCTTTAATTCGAATATTAGTTGTAATGCAGGACATTGAAAGGGCGGTGAACGTAACAATGACAAATGCGATGGTAATGATAATCCATCCACCGAGTAGTCCCGCGTTTCCGACTACCCATCCCTGCCTCAGGAAAAGAATTACACCAAGAATTGTAAGCAATGTAGGTACAAAAACACCTGCAAAAGTACCATACTTCTGCTTAACATTTAGCTCTCGTTCATCTACTTGCTGTTGAAGGGTGCCTTCTGCAGGTTGATTCATATCTTTTATTGGAAAAGTATTAAACCCGGTTCAACTAAACTTCTGCTTTATATACAGTTGTAACAAAAATGTTAATCACAGAATTTGATGGTTTATCAAAGCTCTTAACATAAAAGTAATAAAAAAACCGACATCGCAATCTAAAAATTTAGATGCAATGCCGGTTTTAAAAGTATTAAGAATTAATTCTGCTTATGAGGCAGAACCAAGATCACGAATAATCCGTGCCAGTTCCATCACTTTATCACTATTTGATGATGAAGATGCTCTGTTGGATAGGGAAGCAGCGACTTCATTCAGTACACGTGATTTTCTGGAATCGTCTGCACTTTCAGCTTCAGACAATCCGTTTCGGATCATTTGAATGGTTTGCATATTCAGCTCACGATTTCTTTCCAGCTGGTCGGTGTAAGCTTTAGCAAGTGCATAGGTTGTAGGCCACTCATACTTCGGTTGTCCCTGAGCGTTTTTGTACTCAAGAACTACAGTATTTGCAGCATCAATTTCATTCTGAGTAAGGAAATCACTCGGAACGAGTTCCAAAATATCAAGACCACGAGCAATTTCTGAGCTCACAAGATAGCCGTTGTACCAATAGATTGACCAGCTTCCACCGGTTTCAATTCGATCAGGATTGACCGGTCCGCGATCATGAAATGCAATTTCAACAGGATTTTCCGGATCAGTAAAATCAAAAACATTGATTCCGCCTTGATACCAAGACTGAACCATAATGTCGCGGTCCGGTACAGGAATCATAGATCCGTTATGTGCAACACAATTTTCTGCTGATGTTTGTGGAGCCGGCATTTTAAAGTAGCTTTGAAAATCCATCTTTCCATCATCACCAATAGCATAGATTGCATTTGCTCCCCATTCGTATGGATCACTTTCTCTACATTTAGGCTGTGTACCGCCACCCCATTCATCAGTAAATAGAACGGTTGTCCCATCATTATTAAATGTAGCTGAGTGCCAGTAAGCAAAATTTGAATCTGCTACAGCATCAATTCGGGTTGGATTCACGGGGTTGGTAATATCCAAAAGAAGCCCATATCCTTCACAAGCACCACCCGCAAGACCCACTTCCGGAAAGAGTGTGATATCGTGGCATTGGTTTGGACCAACATCCTCACCTCTTCCGCGGGCAGCAAGCCTTTCTTCCATAAATTCACCATACATTTCATCAACTTGATCTCGAAGCGCACTGCTGTCTGCTTCAGTTGGTTCGCCTTCACCGCCACGTTCTTCAACGATCTGTTGCAGGAAAGCCTGGGCAAGCCGGTTGTTGACTACACGCGGTGAGCCGTCATAGTTTGCAACGAAACGACCTTCTTCACGTGCTCTTTCAATTGCAGCAAGTTCTTCAGGTGCAGGACCGTGAGTTGGAGGAGCTGTCAATCCTTCAAAAATTCGAGGAGAGTTTGCAATTGCTGCTTCTTCAGGGTTATCCAAAGGAACTTTAATTACTTCAATTCGGAAAAGGGCACTTTCAGGATCTTCATCAGGAAATGCACTTGAACAACCGGGTAATTCATCTTCAGGACGTACAGGAGCAGAACCGGAAATGTAAACATAAACGTTCTCGTCGTCGTTAGGATCCTTTAGTACAGAGTGTGTATGCGAACCACGGCAAGTTTGTACGTTAGAGATATACTCCGGATTCTCAATATCGCTAATGTCAAAAATTCGGATTCCACGCAATCGTTCTTCACTGACTGTTTCAGAAACACCTTCCGTTCCACAATCCAGTCGGCCACCTAAACCTTCACCGGATACAAAGAGAAGATTCTCGTAAACAGATACGTCACTTTGAGACGCCGGACAGAGAAAATCAACAACTACTTCAGGATCTGCAGGGTTGGTCATATCCCAAACTATAAATCCATTATAACTTCCCTGAATGATATAATTGTCTTTAAAGGCTAAATCTGTTGCCCAGGAGCCCAGAAAATCTTCCGGTGGGGGAGTAGCTGAAATCAGGTTTAAATTCCAGATTGCTTCATCGTAGTCAAAGAGTCCGCCGGATAGACCTACGCGCGGGTCAGGACTGGGTTGTTCAATTTCAGTTATAGGAGACAGTGAAGGCTGAACGTTCTGTTCAGGCATATCTGAGGATGCACAACTATACACAGCCAGCAAAGAGGCAAATGCAAGAATCATCCCGGGTAGTAATCGTTTCATACTTGAAGGATTGTTTGTTTGGGTTTTTAGAGAGATCGTTTTAGAAAATATAGAGCTGCATACCGATTCCTGTAGAATAGATCAGTGGTCATTAATAGAGCACAGTAAAAAGATTAGACAGGGGCAGTAGCGTTTTTAATCTATATTTTCCAGCATTAATTTCATTCTTTCAATTTCTGTAACCTGCTCTGCGTTGATACCTGAAGCAAGTTCAAAAGATTCCGTGTCGGAAGCTGCACCGTCTGCAGCAAATAGTTCTTCAACCATAATAACCGCACCACCGTGATGCTCGATCATGTAGGTTAGAAAAAGACGGTCAAACTCTTTACCGGTTGCTGCTGAAAGATTTTCAAGTTGTTGTTGAGTCAGCATTCCAGGCATACCACTGTGATCGTGCATCATATCCGAATTGTGATCCATATCATGATCTTCCTCATGATTCATATCCATATCCATGTTGTGATCATCATGATTGCCGTGATCAGCATCCGTTTCACTCTGTTCCATCTCGATTGTCATGTTGATACCGTCGATATGCACAATAGGAACAGGCTGCCCTCTGTCGCGTAACCAACGCTGCATAAGAGCAATTTCATCAGACTGCGCGTTGATGATTCGGCTTGCAAGAGTTTGTACCGATTGGCTGGCACCATTTTCAGGAGCTAACCGAGACATAATTAAGGCCTGAGAGTGGTGCCCGATCATTCCGGTCATAAAATCCACATCAGCCTCAGTAAAATTCATACGAGACTGTTCTATTCGTTCCCAGTAAATCCTTTCCATCTCCTCATGATTCTGCTGTTGCCTCTCCATCGATTCAGCAGAAGTTTGTGAATCTGTTGTTGATTGCTGAGTTGTTGAGCAACCCGAAAAAATAATCATCAGGGAGACTCCGGATGATATCAAGGTGAGAAAAGTGTTTTTGTAAAACTTGCTAAGCATGTACTTCATTCATTTAAATTCATTGATTCTGAACGTTACATCATATTTCTAAAGAATCAAAAACGAATTGAGGTGAAAAAGTGTAAAAATGTGAGAAATTGTACCGTAAAAGCAGGGTCAGAAACGAATATGGCACGATTCAACATCATGCCATAAGTTGTTTAATAGAAATTTTAGAGAGACTTAAACCGAAAGCCTATGAAAGGAGAAAATCGAATTATTCCGAATCGTCTTTCATCAAGGATAGAACTTCTTCACCTGAAACTTCCTCTTTCTCGATCAACAATTCTGCTAGTTTATCGAATGCTTCTTTGTTCTCCTTTAGAATTTTGAGAGCTCGGTCATAAGCTTCTTGTGAGATAACCTGAACCTCCTGATCAATTTCACGAGCTGTAGAGTCACTGTAACTTTTTTGGCGAGTCATATCACGCCCCAGGAAAACGTCCTCTTCGTCTCCGCCAAATGCGAGGTGCCCAAATTTTTCACTCATTCCCCACTCTACCACCATTTTTCGGGAGAGTTTAGCTACCTGCATTAAATCGTTTTGGGCACCACTTGTTGCTGTATTAAATATTAGCTGTTCGGCTGCGCGTCCGCCCATTATTACAGCCATTCGATCGAGCAAATACTCTTTATTGTAGAGGTATTTCTCTTTTTCAGGAAGCTGCATGGTAATTCCCATCGCTTTGCCTCTGGGTATTACAGACACTTTATGAAGGGGATCACTGTTTGGCAATGCGGCCGCTACAATAGCGTGGCCGGCTTCGTGGTAGGCGAGTATTCGCTTCTCTTCATCATCTATCTGCATTCCTTCACGCTCAAGTCCCATCATGATTTTATCACGTGCATTCTCGATATCGTCCATGATAATTTTTTTCCTCTTATTTCGTCCCGCATAAAGAGAAGCTTCATTCAGCAGATTTTCCAAATCGGCTCCACTGAACCCCGGAGTACTGCTGGCAATTTTTTTGAGATCAACACTCTCATCAATGGATTTATTCCTGGCATGAATTTTCAGAATCTCGAGCCTTGAATTTTGTGAAGGAAGATCCACACTGATTTGACGGTCAAAGCGACCGGGTCTTAAAAGCGCCTTATCTAAAATATCCGGCCGGTTTGTGGCCGCCATCACAATTACATTTTCACTCGGTTCAAACCCGTCGAGTTCGGAAAGCAATTGATTCAGTGTCTGCTCGCGCTCGTCATGACCACCGCCCAGTCCCGCTCCACGTTTACGCCCAATGGAGTCGATCTCATCAATAAAAATAATGGCCGGTGATTTTTCTTTTGCCTGTTTAAACATCTCGCGCACCCGTTTGGCGCCCACACCAACAAACATTTCCATAAAGTCAGATCCTGTGATGGTATAAAACGGAACTTCAGCTTCACCGGCTACAGCTCTGGCCAGAAGTGTTTTACCGGTTCCGGGAGGCCCCATAAGCAGGACGCCTTTTGGAAGTTTGGCTCCAATCTCTTCAAAACGGCTTGGGTCTTTCAAAAATTCTATGATTTCGCGAAGCTCGGTTTTGGCTCCATCCATTCCTGCAATATCATCAAATGTAGTTTTATTTTTTCCGGGCTCCTGCAGCTTGGCCTGGCTCTTTCCAATATTGAACATACCGCGTCCCTGCATCTGCATCCGTCTGTAAAACATCCAGCCGATGAGAAGTAGAAAAAAGAGCGGCATGGAGAAGACAAGAAAATACCACCAGAATCCATCTGAATCGGCTTCAGCGGAAATAATGACGTCGTTTTCTTCAAGCAGATCCGTTAACCGTTCATCTCCGAAAGATGGAATTACAGTAATGAAATTTTTATAGGATGTAGTATCAGAATCAGTGAGCTGTAGTTTTTGTTCAGTCCTGAATATTCCATCAATCCGGTTTCCCTGAATGTGAACTCGTTCAACATTATCACTTCGAAGCTGCTCCTTAAAGGTGCTGTACTCGATCTCCGGCTGTGTGCCAAACATTCCGTTGCCATCGGTTAAAACCCAGTAGCCAAGTACAACAAATGCGATCAGATAAAACCAGTAGATAAATCCGGTTGGACGCTGGCTTTTATTTTGTTCCTTTTTGGATTTGCCATCCGGACTTTTGTTTTTCGATTTTTTATTCGGTGGATTGGATTTACTTTTCAAACCTTTGAATTTCTTTTGAGTTTAGTAACAAATAGGGTGAATCCTTTGAACTCTTTCTACTTAGACAAAATAGTTTTTTGCAGATTCGTTCGCGAATAGAATGATTTTAATGACGGATTCGATGATTTCGATAAACAGCGTATGATAAAGTAAATTGTCTAAACTCGACCAATGATATCATCAAGAACGGAGCGATTTCTAACTGCGCTGATTATTCCGGCTCCCAGAATCAATACCTGTACAATTGGATCCAGCATGCTGATACTCAAGCCGAGCATACCGGCACCTACACCAAAAAACACGTTAAAGAGGTACCGAACCAAAAAGTAGAAAACATTTAGTATAGCCACGGTAACAATGAATATCAGTATTCGATCGGTATATTTACCGGTGTGCTGTTCCCTAATTTCCTGTTGCCGGTTTTTTTGCTCCCCGGTTTTTAGCTCACGTTTTAGTCTGTTGAGTTCTTCTTTCTTTTTTTGCTCAAGCCGTCGTTTTTTGGCTAATTTCAAGCGCTCCTGTTCATCCATTTTTTTGAGAATAAGTGTAAGTCATCGATCAAAAATGATGAAAATCTGCAAAAAAACAAGTTGTCATATCAATTTTTATATCTGCTAAAATTTAAAGTAGACAAACAGTCTCCCAAAATTTTTACTGTCTTTGTCAATCCGGTGATATTTCTGTTTGATGTGTTTTTGATCCAAAAATTTTAAAACGCGTTTTTTTAATTGTCCTGATCCTTTTCCCGGAATAATTTCAACTGTTTTGATTCTTTTTTCAATGGCTTCATCAATAATGTTTTCCAATTCACGATCAATTTGATCTCCTTTATTATAAATATCGTGCAGGTCGAGTTTGAGTTTTGCCATGATAGATAGTTTTATCAGTTTATTAATTCATGAAAACTGCAATGCATGTTCTGAAATTCGGTTAATTCCCGTTATTTTGTAAATCGATTCTCAAGTATGTTACATTGATTTTAAAATAGATAAACCAAAAGAGATTATGGACCTTCATATTACGGGAAAAGTTATAAAGATATTGGAAGAGCAATCCGGAAAGGGTAAAAATGGTCCGTGGAGAAAGCGGGATTTTATTCTTGAAACTCCCGGAGAATATCCGCGAAAGGTATGTATTACACAGTGGGGTGATCAGATCGATAAAAATTCGGTTGTTCAGGATGAAACGGTGACTGCATTTATTGATATTCAAAGCAGAGAGTACAAGGGAAATTGGTATACAGATGTTAAAGCCTGGAAAATTGAGAAGGGAGCTGCGGCACAGGGAGGAGAACCAGCCGATGATGTAGTGATTGATTTTGGTGCCGAAGGTGATGACGAGGCTCCATTTTAAATCACTAATTTGATTAAATTTTCTTCCTCCATCATATTTCATTTAATTAGTAAGAGATAATATTGTCTACAATCAATCGGGGAACCATTGCATACGATTTCTAAAAAAGGGTTGGCATATTCGTTGCCGGTAGTCCTGGGACTCTTGATCATTTTCTACTATGGCTGGAGGCAGGATCAAAATCAGTTGAGAGAGGCTCGCATTCAAACGATCGAATCAACAGCCGGTTTGTTAAAAGAGTTGATTGAAGAGACTGTCAATGAGAATTTACTATTGGTTGAAAATCATAAGGACAGAGTAGAGTTTACAAAAGGGGAGTACTTCAATAATTTTGAATTTGAGACCAATCTGCTACTAAATGTAAAAGAAGACTTCCTGTTTTTTGAGTGGATTGATGCTGACGGTGAAATTATAATCATTGAGCCATTTGAGAACAATTCGCCAGCCGTTGGATTAGATATCCTTGAACTGGATTATAGAAGAGATGAGTGGTTAGAGATGAAGAGAGATTCGTCAATCAATATGACCCCCTGGACCGATCTGGCACAAGGTGGCGGAGCTTTTTTAGTGGATGCACCACTTTATTATAACGATCAGTTTCATGGTTCGCTCACGGTAGGAATGGATTTTACGGATGCATTTGAAAGTATTATGGCCGGGAGAGATATATTCAACCTGGAGATTTGGGATGAGAATGGAGAGGTATTTTTCACGTATGGAATTGACGAAGTAGAGAGCGATCAAAATTACAGCAGCACTCAGTCTCTTAACTTTATCAGTGGCTCGGATAATGAATGGACAATGAGGTTATCAGCCAATGAGAACCTCTACTCGGGTAGGTCATTTGTTTTTAATCAGTTGGGACTCTTTTTTAGAATGCTGATTGCGGTGCTTTTTGGCTTTACCATCTACTTTATGATGGTAGCTTATCGGGCCAATAGGCGGAATTTGCAAGCTTTAAAAGAGAAGGAAGTACTGATATCAGAAATTCATCACCGGGTAAAAAATAATCTGGCTGTTATCTCCAGCCTGATAGATCTTCAAAGAATTGATTCAGACGATCCAAAATTGATTGATTCACTGCAAACAACTCAAAACAGAATACAGTCGATTGCAGGTGTCCATGAATTACTTTACCGTTCAGATACTCTGTCGGAGGTGCCTTTTGAAGAGTATTTAAATAAACTGATGAAAAAGCATCTGGATGTATATAATAACGGTGATAGTCATATCAATGTTAATATCGACAGTCAGATAAATTCTCTAAATATTAATCAGGCTCTTCCACTGGGAATTTTGATGAGTGAATTAGTAACCAACTCGTTCAAACATGCTTTTAACGACAATGAAGAGGGAGAGATCAAGATCAATATTACTGGGGATCAGGACATCATCCGTGTTTACTATTCCGACAACGGCCCGGGCTTTAAAAAAGAGTTTTTTGAAACAAGTACAGGTTTGGGAGTGACTATCATCCGAACACTGCTTGTCCAGCTGCATGCAGAATATGAGCTGGACTCTGAAAATGGATTTAAATTACATTTTACCTTTAAACGCGACGATCGTTAGTTCTCCGGATTATTATTACGGTTTCTGATCTGCTTCCGAATTGAATCAGGATCGATACGATTTTCATCTCTATGTCGCCTTTCCGCGGCCTGAACAGAATCCCGTTCCGTTCGCAATCTGTCCTGAATAATTTTAACTCGACTCATTTGAGCGTCAATATCAGACTGGTAATACTCATGTGCTTCATTAAATTCACTCTCACTTACATTGTAATGAGCAAAAATCTCTTCACGTTTTTCCTGTTTTGTCATCTCACCGAGTAACTGCTCGTTCATTTGGTTCAGTACGGAGAGTTCGGTAACCAGTTCGATATATAGATCTTCGTTAATCACTTCCGGTTCTTTCTCACAGGAGATAAAAGTGAATATCAGAACCGAAAGGATGAGAGCTGTGTATGAGAATTTCACTCTTTAATATCTGGATTTTTAGGATTTAACGGACGCATGGTTACTTCGTTGATCAAAAGATTGTCGGGTGTCTCCAAAAGATGAACCAGTGTATCCGCAACGTCTCCGGGCTGCATCATATTGGAATGAGTTTCACTTCCCACTTTATCAAAGAAATCGGTTGCAATGGAACCCGGGAACATGGTTGATACTTTAATTTTATCATAACGAAGTTCCTTGAAAAGTGCTTCACTGAAACCGCGAACACCAAATTTGGTGGCATTGTAACCGGAAATCTGTGGATTGCCCAATAACCCTGCAACGGATGCAATATTGATAATATGACAGTGATTCGGATTTTGTTTCATCAAGGGTACAATTACACGAGTCAGGTAAAAAATACCATTTAGATTGGTATTTACCATTGTATCCCAATCTTCAACGGAAAGGTCATCCACATTTCCAAACTTGGCGAGTCCGGCGTTGTTTACTAAAATGTGAGGTAGGTTTTTATCATCAGTAAACTGTTCAGTAACCCACGCTTCAACGTCCTGATGTTTTGTGACGTCCATCTGTACCGGAATAAACTGTTCACCAAGTTTACTTTGGATCTCTTTTAATTTGTTTAGTCGCCTTGCCAACCCATAAACAGTTGCACCTTTCCTGATTAATTTTTCTGAAAATGCTGTACCAATACCGCTGCTGGCTCCGGTTACAATTGCGATCTTATTTTTTAATTCCATTATTCGGGATCAATTTTTCGTTAACTTTGTTGTTTGATAATATAAAACATCACCGGCACCAATCATTCCGAAAAACAGAAAATATGACCACTTTATTTCTTGATATTGGAAACTCCCACATCAAATTAGCAGAAAAACAGGGAGTTAAATGGGAGGTTGTTTTCAAGGCATCAAACGGATCTCTTGAAGGATTGACAGAAGTGGTGGAACAATACCCCGATATCAATTTAATGGTAGTTTGTTCCGTTCGCGAAGACGTTCTAAATAAAATTTTAGATGTTCTCAACTTCATTGATGTGAAAGTTTTGACAAGTTCTCTGATCGATTCAGTTAGCCTCGATTATGAAACGCCTGATACACTTGGCATGGATCGTTTTTTAACCTGCTACGGTGCAGTTTCCGTAACGGACCACGATGTCATTTGTGTTGATGCCGGAACGGCATGTACGGTAGACTGGATGACAAATGAAGGTATTTACAGGGGGGGAGTCATTATGCCGGGTTTAAAACTCTTTCATGAAATGATGGAGAGAAAATTACCCGAATTGCCTTCTGTTGACTATTACATTCCTACTCAGTGGCCCGGAAAATCAACGAAACAATCCGTTCAATGGGGAACCAGCGGCGGTTATCTGGTGGTTATAAATGGATTTATCCGAAAATATTTAGAAATTATTGAGGGAGAAACGGACTTGTTTCTGACCGGTGGGGATTCTCTCTATTTGTCAGAAAATCTGGATTCATCACTGAAAGTTCACCACCGTCCACATCTGCTGTTTGATGGTATGGAGATGTTCTGGAAAGATTTGGAAAGGCTGGATTAACTGGAAAGTTTTCCCTCAATAAGCGCAATTACCATCTCGAGTGCTACCAGGTTTTCACCTCCTCTTGGAATGATAATGTCTGCATATCTTTTGCTTGGTTCTACAAACTCAAGGTGCATAGGGCGCACAAATTTCTCATACTGGTTAAGTACTCCGCTCAGGTCCCGGCCTCGTTCGTTGATATCCCGTTGTAATCTGCGGAGAAGTCGAACATCTCCGTCTGTATCTACAAAGAGTTTGATGTCCATCAGTTTTCGGAGTTCTGGTTCGCTGAAAATTAAAATACCATCAACAAGTATGATTCGATGGGGCAGTGCAGTAATGGTTTTTTCTGAACGCGTGTGTTTTACAAAATCATAAACCGGAATATCGATTTTATAACCGTTGCGAAGTGCATCCAGATGACGGATCATTAATTCCGTTTCGAGTGCAGATGGGTGATCAAAATTTTGTTTCGTACGCTCTTCAAAAGGCAAGTGACTTAAATCCCGGTAGTATGAATCGTGCTGTAAGAGAAGAACTCTGTTTTCGCCAATCGATTGAATGATGTTACTAACTACCGTCGTTTTACCGGATCCACTTCCACCTGCTACTCCTATGATCAGAGGTTTTTCACTCATTACTTGCTTGATTTCCCCGGTCGTTTCGGATGCTTTTGTCATATTCTAATTTAAAATCTCTTATAGCTCGGAATATTGCGGATGCCATGATCGTCTGGCCATATTCACTATTTAAGAATCTTGCTTCAGTTGGATTGGATAAGAAACCCAATTCAATCAGAACAGCCGGTGTGGATGCGTGCCATAGAGCTTCAAGTCCGGCTTGTTTCACACCTCGCGAGCGACGTTGCGCCCTGTTCTTGAATTGATTTTCCACCATTGAGGCAATTCTTTCGCTGATGGCAAGGTTTCCGGTATTAGTTAGTTCGTAGACCAGTAACTCTTCTTCACTTAAATCAAGGGATCCCGGACCGTTTTCCAGGTCAACAACACTGTTTTCTCTTTTCATCACTTCAAGTGCTGATTCACTCCGTGCCAGCCCCAGAAAGAAAGTTTCCGTTCCGTGAGCCGAAGGTGAATTGGGTGCGGCGTTTACATGAATGGATACAAACAGGTCACCTCGATTTCGAGTTGCTGTGAGCCCACGTTCACTTAAAGGTACAAATGTGTCATCATTACGGGTGTATACAACTTCAACATCAGGAATATGTTCTTTGATATACTCTCCAACTTTAAGAGTAACAGCCAGGGCTATATCTTTTTCATGAAGTCCCATCGAACGGTTTTCGGTGCCCGGGTCATGTCCTCCATGCCCGGCATCCAGAACAATAACATTGAAATCCATATTATCGCGAAGACGCAGGAATGTATTGTCTTCGTCCTCCCCATTATTTCGGGTTGGATTTACGTATCCATAGAGAGACATGTCAATTTCATCAGAAGCATCCGCAATTTCGTCTATTTCGGATGATGATACCCGCTCGAGAGCAAGAAGCAAATCTCGGCCATTTTGATCGGTGTAACTTCTGGCTTTGAAATACTGACCGGCGCTCAAGGATATTTCTACTCCCATTCCTTCGGCTGCAGGAAATAGTTCAAAATCATTAAATGTACTTGTAGATGGAGGTGAATTGAAATCGAGGGTGTCAAGTTCGGGTGAGAAGAGAATCAGCTGAATTCGGTCAGAAGATGGTTGTGATACTTTTACCGAATCCACCATTTCTGATAAATGATAGCGTACTACAAAACCTTTACCGTCACTCCGCTCTGCAATAGAAATTCTATTCAACTCTTTTTGAGCAAAAGCCGGATCAGAACTGAATAGCAGACCTGTGGTAAAAAGCAGTAAGAGAGGGAACAGAAAATGCCTCTTCATGGTAACGAATCTCAAAATTTTATGCTGCCTGTGTGATGATTCCTAAAGGTAATCAAATTTTGCTGTTTAGTATAATAAATACAAATTAAGAGTAGATGCGTATCTTTTTTATAAATAAAAGTTTTGTACTATATCACAATTCAAACGAGCAGTATAACACTTCAGTATAAGTGAGAATGAACAAAAACTATCCATCAGTTGCAGAATATCTGCATAAACAGATTGAAGAAAAATTTACAGTTAAGACGGCAGAGTTCAGAACGGAGTTCAGAAGTGAACTGCTTAACTGGTTTCAGACTACATATAAGGAGATTCTGAGCATCAAAAAAGATGATGAACTCAGAAATAAAAGAGTAGTAGACACTCTCAATAAAAATATCTCTGATCTGAAAAATGTTATTGAAAATTACGGTAAAAACCAGTGGTCCGATCATTGGAATACATTGATAAATGATCTGACAGAAGAGCTTCCCGAAACGGTAGTTGAGTATCAGTCTGAAGATCGCTTTGAAGCAAAGGAAGAAGATTCGTTTCGGCTCAAATCTTTGAAATCTCTAAAACGTGGTCTTCGCATTGTTTCAGCTCCGTTTAAAAAAGATAAAAAAGGCTGGAAACAGGTTATACAACTCAGAAAAAGCATCAGGTTAAAGTTAACCGGGCTTTCAGGTTTGCCGGAAGATTTATTAGCCGAAGAATTTAAGGTTATGGCTGATGCACTGGCAAAATTATTGGAAAAAGAACCTGAGAAGAAAATTGAAAAAGAAGAGGGTGGAAATAGTTCAGCAGAGGGAGAAGGAAATAAAGATTCAAAACCGCCAAAGGCTAACGAGCAGAATGCCGGATTTAAATTTCAGGTTTTAGAAAAAATTGAAACTCATCTGCAGGAGGCTATTTCCATTCTAAAAAATGTAGAACCGGAGGATTCCGTTTTACAGATAGTAATGGATGAATGTTACGATATAGCTGTGAAAAGCGGCACAGTAGAAGAGAACCGCAAACTTTTGGAGCCTGACTACTATGAGGCAAAACTGGCTTCAAAAAAAGTGACGTTGCAAAAATCACAAAAAGATTGGCTGATCTATCTGAAATCTCAGTACTCCGATTTTGCCATTCAGATTGAGATTGCAAGATTCGCATTTCTTGCAGATAACGCAAAAGGGGAGATTTTAAATTTTACACACCGTTTTTTTCGCGATTATTGTTACCTGCCTCTTGAGAAAGGTGTCACCAAAATTAAAGAGATTGCCGGTAGACTGAAAGAACAGAAGTCGGAAAAACTCTCATCAAAATTGGTTGAAGAGTTGAGATCTGATATATGGGAAGAGCTTTCTGAAAAGCTAATGAATGAGATGACCGGTGATGAAAACCAGCGTCATATCATCAATCAGATCCAAAAAACAATTACCGATCTGCAGCTGGGTTTTTATAATTTTACCGATCAATTTACGCTAGCAGAGAAGCGTTCGATTGAGGGAAACAAACCCCAGGTGACCACGGACACGGTGAGTTGGAAGAAGCTGGCTACTCGATATGTTCAGGAAAATGCACTTCGCGACATGGATCCTGAAAAAAGAGAGTGGGAAACGTTTCTGAAAGAGATCATTTCTGAAACCGAAGAGGCCATTCAAATTGTGGATGTGAACCTGCTTACGGCAAAAGAGTCGGAAAAGGACAAAGAGGAAGATCAGTCAGTTCTTGAGATAGCCATCAGTGGGGCTGAACGTGCCATAAACCAGCTTGAAGCGGCCATTAAAAAAGTTCGTGAACGTCAGAATTCATATGAAAACGTTGTAAAAGTTAAATTTCCCGGAGCAATTCAAACCCTTGCCGAAACGATGCTGGCAAGATCGTACACCGAACTTGAACTTCAGGATAAAGCACTTCAGGTTAAGGCGAAAGCATACAGCTGGCAAGAAAGGGGAGAACGTATCTATTACAAGATACTTGAAAAAGGGGAATTACTTCGCCGATTCGCAGTTCTGAAGCTGAAGGAAGTAAGGAAATTTGCAGCAAAATATCTTGGGATTTCTGAAGGAGGGGCAGCGGTTAGTACTACAGAAAAAAGAAATCTTGCTGAATATCTGGCACAAGTTGATGTGCACCTCAATTTTCCTTTTGTCTATAAACGATTATTCAGCTCTGATTTCGATATCGATGATCGATTTTATACACCTCCTGTTGGGTTATACACACTTTTTGAACAGTCTTATGAAGATTGGACTCTGAATATAGATACAAATTTCTTAGTAGTCGGGGAAAGAGGAAGTGGAAAAACCCTGGCGCTTAACGTTTTGAAACAGAAGTTTTTGAAAGATCAGAAAATTAATACTGTTCATTTCGATCAAACCATTTATACAGAAAAAGAACTCTTGAAATTGTTTTGTGATGCATTTGGGTTTGAGAATACTGAAAATAGGGATGAATTGATCCAAAAAATTAAGCGAAAGAAAAAGAGATCGATCTTAGTTGTTGAGGATATCCAAAATACATTTGTGAGGAATATTCATGGATTTGAAGCGATTGAGAGTTTCTGGGTAATTATGACGTCAACAAGGGATCAGCTCTTTTGGATGGTTACCTGTTCTGCTTTTGCATGGAACTATTTCATTAAGGTTTTTAGTGCAGATCAATATTTCTCTCATACGGTACAAACAGATAAACTGGATCGCGAAGCAATTGAAAAATCCATTTTATCGCGGCATAAAGCAACCGGTTATGAATTGAAGTTTGAGGCTGGAGCTGCTACACAAAAAAGCCGGTCATATAGAAAATTAATGTCCAACGATAAGGATATTCAAACCTATCTTCATGATCAGTACTTCAGTCGTTTGGATAAAATTGCAGAAGGAAACATGTCGATTGCCATGATCTTTTGGTTACAGTCGATTAAAGAATTTGACGATAAGTATGTAACTCAGCTTCCAACCGAAATTGCCGATGTAGATAAACTGGAAGTTCCTTCAAGGGAGGTGCTTTTTACGTTATCGGCTTTGGTTTTACATGAATTTCTCACTGAAGAGGAAGTTTCATTTGCACTGCATCAGGATTTATCAGACAGCCGTTTGATGCTTGCACGTCTGAAAAGTAAAGGAATTGTGCAAAATACTGAGCATGGGTACAATTTAAATCATTTGGTTTATCGTCAAATTGTTCGGTTACTCAAACGTAGAAATATCATTCATTAGGGAGGAGAATCATGAAACATTTCCATCATTTTAAGGCGCTTATTTTCTTCTCCTTATTTATGGGAGTCTCAGCACTGATCTTAACCGGTTCGGCTTTAGATACAGGTGCTCAATTCGAAGAAGTGAGCACAACTTTACCTCAGGCAACCGTGGAGACTCAAACTATATCAGGCGCAGAGCAGTCTGCATCAACTCAAGCTGCCGGCCAAGCAGAAGAAACGGGAGAAGATGTAGCGGAGGAAGTTCAAAACGAAATCACCCAAATACGTGAGCTCATCTCGATCAGTAAGGTGATTTACACACTGATAATCCTGTTTCTGACCTATTTCATCAATAAGTATCTTACACTTATTCTGGATAATATGTCAGAAAAAGCTACAAATTACCGACTCTTTATTAAGCGCCTCGCTCCGATTAGTCGAATCGTAATATGGTCATTTGCCATATATATAATCATAGCAGGTATCATTTCCCCACCATTTGAGACGGTCATCGCAATAGGGGCATCCGTGGGTATAGCTGTTGGTTTCGCATCTCAGGATATTTTAAAGAATATCTTTGGCGGAATTATCATTATTCTGGATCGTCCTTTTCAGGTGGGCGATAAAATTGAGGTGGGTGTACACTACGGAGAAGTAATTAATATCGGATTAAGATCATGCAGGGTGGTTACTCCGGACGATTCGATAGTCTCAATACCAAATGCGGAATTGATGAACCATTCGGTATCAAATGCTAACTCCAGTGCGCTCGATTGTCAGGTTGTAGCAGAAATTTATCTGCCGGCCACAGTCGACATTCAACAGGTTAAAAAGATAGCTTATAAAGCAGTTTATGCCTCTTCGTACACTTTTTTGAATAAGCCTGTAGACATTATAGTACTCAATGAAGTAGAGAACAGATATTTTGTTTATAAACTACGTGTTAAAGCTTATGTAGTAGATATTCGGTATGAATTTTTCTTTAAAAGCGATTTAACGGAAATGATTGTAGCGGAATGTAATCGGTTGGGAATGGTACCATTAACTATACCATCAGAGAAGGAGAGTAACTAAATTACATTTTGCTCTCTACTTCACCGGGATTCCAGGCGTACATTCCCTCACCAAAGCAGGAACCATTTCTAATGGCAATTTGAGGTTCAGTAGCAACATCAGCCGTTGAAAATCCTCCGGATTCCTCATTTCTTGCAGCATCAAGTTCGTTATATTTTTCAACAAGATTTTCCAATTTTTCCTGGTCTGTATATTCCTTGGAGTAGACTAGAAATCCCCAAGGACCGCCTGCAGGTTTGGAGCCAATGGGCATCAAGGCACATTGATCGATGGATTCGGCTTCAGCATTTCCTATCAATTGATCAATCTCTTTTGCAATCTCTTCAATGGATTTTTCATTTTCACCGGCCGCACAGGAAAACAGCAGCAAACTGCTGCTAAATATAAAAAGTGTAAGTGTAGAGAGGTCCATAATTAATTGTTGATGTTGTTTCGTTCAAGAATGTCTCCTGGATTCCAGGCGTATCCATTTCCATGACAGCTTCCGCTCTCGAGTGAGAGGGTGGGTTCTGTTGCATAATCACAGGTTGATCCGTAGCCTTCCTCTTTCATACGGATCTCATCCAGTTCGTTATATCTGTCTACAAGTTGTTTGAGGTTTTGTGCATCACTAACCTCTTCTGAGTAGACAAGATATCCCCAGGGACCGCCACATGGTTTTGCACCGATTGGTATTACCTGGCAGCTACTTAAATTTTCTGCTTGTGCATCTCCGACTTCCATATCGATAAGGGTCGCAATTTCTTCAATGGTGAGTTCTTCAAAATTATCTGTAGAAATTTCTTCACAAGATGCTGTAAGAATTAAGATTAATAAAAATGCAGAATAGAAAAGTAAGTTGTAAAGATATTTCATATGCCAAAACTGTTTATGACTCTTCAGTTTACCTACGATCGTAGTTCATAAATATTATACCAAAACTGCGACAGTTATGGCAATTCTACTTTCGCTCTTGAATTTTTCTAACAGTTGCTGTAACCCATTTTTTGGGCAGAATTCTTACAACTTTGGACATCATTTTATTCATAAACCCGTGTACCGCAACTCGCTTTCCTTTTTTCATGGCTTTATATCCATACTCTGCAACATCTTTAGAGGTTGGCATGGGAAAGCGATCCATTAATTTAGATTTTTCCATATTGGCAGTTGCCTGAAATTCCGATTGGGTTGGCCCGGGACATAGCGCTGTTACCTTTATTCCATATTCCTGAACTTCATTGGCAATGGCTTCACTAAATGCCAGTACATAATGCTTGGTTGCATAGTAGACACTCATGAGAGGCCCCGGTTGAAATGAAGCCGTGGATGCAATATTCAGAATGGCTCCTTTTTTACGATCAATCATTGATGGGAGAAAAAGTCGGGTGAGATGAGTTAAAGACTTAATATTGAGATCAATCATAGTGGCGGTTTTCTGCCAATCACTATCGTGGAAAAGTCCATAATCTCCAATACCGGCATTGTTGGCCAATACATTGATCTGAATATTTTGATCTTCACAGTATTGGTAAATATTCATTGGAGATTCTGGCAGTGATAGATCAGCGGTAATAATGTTTACTTCTGCTGAAGATTTGTCTTCTAACTCATTTTTGAGTTCTATTAGGCGATCTTCACGTCTTGCGGTAATAACTAAATCATATCCATCACCCGCCAGAATTTTGGCTAACTCCAAACCTATACCACTTGATGCACCTGTAATTAATGCGGTTTTCTTCATCTACTTTTATTCGCCTTTATACTTGTAGATTGTCCAGGCTGTAAGACCCAGCAAGACGGTTGCAGAACCTACAAGCAGTGCCAAATTCACATCTCTCTGTATTCGTTCAGCACGATCCAAATATTCGGAGCCGATTCCTTTTTCAGCGATTAGTTTTTCAAGCTCTTCCCGAGACAAATCTTTAAGCTTCATAATAGTAGTCCGTTAAGTTTTAAATTCAATTTTTGATCAATTCTGCTTATCTACTCACTTTCATAACATGCAGCATTTTACGAGAGTTCAACTCTTATTGTCAGGGATGTTGAAAAAGAGTTATTCCACTTTTTGTATGGATAGGTGTAAGATTCCATAAATCAATTTGTTTAAAAATTATGTCCAACTACATAGCAACTATTCGATGGAACCGAAATGGTGCAGCTTTTTCAGATCAAAAATATCAGAGATTGCATACCTGGTCATTTGAAAACGGAATGACGATGAATGCTGCCGCCTCACCCAATATTGTTCCTGAAACTTGTACAGATTCTTCAGTGATTGATCCTGAAGAGGCGTTTACAGCGTCTGTTGCAAGTTGCCATATGTTATGGTTTTTATCTATAGCAGCCGGCAGAGGTTATATCGTTAATCAATATTCTGATCCGGCTGAGGGAGTATTGGAGAAGAATAGTGAGGGTAAAATGGCCATGACGAAAGTGATTATCAGGCCAACTGTAGCATTTGATTCAGAAAATGCACCCGATGAAAATGATTTTATCAAAATGCATCAAGTAGCTCACAGTAAATGTTTTATTGCAAACT
Organism: Rhodohalobacter barkolensis; assembly: GCF_002834295.1. Lineage (NCBI taxonomy): Bacteria > Pseudomonadati > Balneolota > Balneolia > Balneolales > Balneolaceae > Rhodohalobacter > Rhodohalobacter barkolensis. The sequence goes on from NZ_PISP01000001.1 coordinate 346,887, forward strand.
CGATAAAATCAGAAATAGAAATTATACCAAAATTGGTATTAGAATAGAGATTAGGAGTCTGAGTTCAAGCCTTTTACGCCGGCAACTTTCAGACAATACATGAGTGATAGTCCATAACTGACGTGCATAATAACACCTGCAAGCAGAATTTTACCGGGAATCCAGGTGTCCATATAGAATAACCCGAAAGAATCACCTGCCGCTGATGAGACCAGTGGACCAACAATTACACCGGAAAAGATCGAAATCAAAATACCATATATAAATCCCTGTACAATCCAGTTTCCGGGGACTCTGATCTGCAGCGATACAACCCAAAACAACGCCATTAATATACCACCAAGGATATAGGCTGCATTAGCCCAGGAAATGGAGTAAACTTCGCTGCCATGAACATGATTCAGACTTTGGTCGATGAGGTAGGCGATGTCGATGGTAGGTAAACCCAGCCCACCTTGCAAAAAAGAAACCATTGCCATGATGAAAGTTGCAATGAAACCGGAAATAACGGTACGCCAGAATATATTTGAGCTGATCATAGAGAGTCCTGTAAGTGAATAAGCCTGTTTAGGTTGCAGAAGTATACATTGAACATCGCAACCATAAGATGACGAAAATTTTAATTATCCCGAAATTCTAAACATCTAATCTTCCTATTAGCATTTAGGGTCATCCATTAAACTCTTCGAGCTGCTTTGCCAGTTTTTCCAGATCAGTCTCAGCATCTGCTTTTTTCTGCTTCTCTTTTTCAACTACTGCATCCGGCGCATTATTGACAAAACCGGCATTGGAAAGTTTTTTCTCAACACCTTTCAAAAATCCCTGTAACCGGTCAATCTCTTTCTGAATACGGTTTCGCTCTTTTTCCAGGTCAATCAAGCCTTCAAGTGGAATGTAGATCTCAGATCCATCCACAACTGCAGCAGCTGATGCTTTAGGTTTTTCGGAACCTACATCAAATGTGATCTTCTCAACGGGAAGAAGTTTGCTGTAGATCCACTCAGCCGAACGAAGCTGCCGGGCAAGGTCATCGTTTTTTGGTTTGATAATAATGTTTAGTTCCGCTTTGGGCGATAGATTCATTTCCGCCTGAATATTTCTTATTGCAGAGATCTGATCCTGAACCGTATTGAAAAGTGATACAGAACTATCAAACGTTTCATTCTTAATTTCAGGCCATGAACTCACCGTTAATGCCTCATCATCCGATCGACTTTGAATACGCTGCCAAATCTCTTCTGTGATAAATGGCATGAATGGATGCAGCATTTTCATCAGCATTTCAAAGAATCCGAGAGCTCTTTCCAGATTCTCTTTTGGCATGCTATCACCGTACTGATCTGCTTTACACACTTCGATATACCAGTCGCAGAAATCATCCCAAACCAGCGAGTAGATTTTCTTCAGAGCTTCATTGAGACGGTATTTGGAAAAATCATCTTCCATATCCCGCAGTGTAGACCGGATACGTCCTATCATCCACTTATCTGCCAGATTCTCAGGGTCAATTTCTGTAGTAGGTGCATATTCGACGCCATCTTCCATATTCATGGTTAGGAATCGAAACGCGTTCCAAATTTTATTTGAAAAGTTACGTCCTTGTTCACAAAGTGCTTCATCAAATAGAAGATCGTTTCCGGCAGGAGAGGCAAAAAGCATTCCCACACGTGTTCCGTCAGCGCCATACTTTTCGATTAGCTTCAACGGATCGGGTGAATTCCCAAGAGATTTAGACATCTTACGGCGTTTTTCATCCCGAACAATCCCGTGGTAGTAGACGTTGCTGAACGGTTTCTCACCGGTAAAAGCGTAGCCGGCCATAATCATCCGAGCTACCCAGAAAAACATAATTTCAGGTGCTGTTACCAAATCCTGAGTAGGGTAGTAGTACTCGAGCTCTTTATTTCCTTTTTTGTTTTTGATGAATGCCGGATCAAAAACGGACATGGGCCAGAGCCACGAGCTAAACCATGTATCAAGCACATCTTCGTCCTGACGTAGATCTGAATCGCTCAGGGCAGAATTTCCTGATTTCTCTTTGGCTTTTTCAAGGGCTTCGTCAGCCGTCCTGGCAATCACATACTCTTCTTCGCCATCGCCGAAATACCAGGCCGGGATACGGTGTCCCCACCAAAGCTGACGAGAAATACACCAATCGCGAATATTCTCCATCCAGTGCTTGTAGCTGTTTTTAAACTTAGCGGGATGGAACTGAATCTCGTCGTTCATCACGTTGTCGAGAGCCGGTTTGCTCAGCTCGTCCATTTTGCAGAACCACTGAAGGGAGAGACGCGGTTCAATGACGGCATCTGTTCGCTCAGAGTACCCAACTTTATTGGCCATCTCTTCAACTTTCACCAGCAGTCCGGCTTCTTCCAGATCTTTGATGATAAGTTTTCGGGCTTCGAATCGATCTTTGCCAACGTAGTGTTCGGCAACTTCAGCGACGGTTCCGTCGGCATTCAGCATGTCGATAATTTCCAGGCCGTGCTTTACACCGATCTCGTAGTCGTTCTGATCGTGAGCAGGAGTGATTTTCAGGCAACCGGTTCCATACTCTTTATCCACATACTCATCTGAAATGATTTTTACTTCACGGTTCACCATCGGGATAATGACAGATTTACCGATCAGGTGAGTATAGCGATCATCATCCGGATTTACGCATACAGCCGTATCTGCTAAGATGGTTTCAGGCCGGGTGGTAGCAATCGTGATATACTCATCCGAATCCTTAATCGGGTAGCGAACGTGGTAGAGTTTAGATTGGACTTCTTTATGTATAACCTCTTCATCACTCAGTGCGGTTTGAGCAGCGGGATCCCAGTTCACCATTCGCTGTCCGCGGTAAATGTAACCTCGATCATATAACTCTATGAAGCAGTCTATAACCGATTCGTAGAGTTCATCTTCGAGCGTGAACCGGGTACGCTGCCAGTCGCAGGAAGCACCCAATTTACGTAACTGCTGTAAAATAATTCCACCGTGTTCATCCGTCCAGTCCCACGCGTGCTTCAGAAATTCATCGCGTGATAGATCACTCTTCTTAATTCCCTTTTTCCGAAGTTTTTGGACAACTTTTGCTTCCGTTGCAATCGAGGCATGATCTGTTCCGGGCACCCAGCAGGTGTTTTTTCCAAGCATTCGTGCACGGCGTACCAAAACGTCCTGAATCGTGTTATTGAGCATATGCCCCATGTGCAGCACACCGGTAACGTTTGGTGGCGGAATAACAACTGTGAATGATTCACGATCGTCGGGCTCTGAGTGGAAAAAGTTGTTTTCTTCCCAATAAGAGTACCACTTATCTTCGGTTTCGGATGGGTCGTAATGTTTTGGAATGTCTTTTAAACTATCAAATGAACTCATATAAACTTTTCATTCAGGTAAACATAATTACTTCTTTAGGGCAAATAGTACAGTATTCAAATATTCTGATACCTGAATACTGTTTTAAAATCTATTTCACTCTTTTCAATCGTACACCAAAGTGGCCGTCGCAGCCGTGGATGTGCGGTAATGTTTGATAGGCATATCCATCTTCAACGAGTACCTCTTCCGGCAGAAATTCATCCAGCTTTTCAAGCTCGAAGTTGTCGTATTTTTCGAGGAATTTTTGAATCTGTTCCCAGTTCTCTTCAGGTTCAATTGAACAGGTGCTGTAAACCAATCTTCCGCCTCGTTTTACGTGATTCGCTGCTTCATCCAACAGTTCTTCCTGTAATTTCACGGAATTTTCGAGCTCTTCTTCTGTGCGCTTCCATCTTAAGTCGGCTCGCTTACTTAATACACCGGTTCCGGTACAAGGTGCATCGAGGAGTACTCCGTCGGCAAGCTTTAAATTCAGGTCACGAACATCATCCTGCCTAATTTTAATATTTTCAGCTCTGTAGTCCATTGCACTTTCAGCCAGCAGTTCAAGTCGTTGAGCACTGATGTCAACAGCGATAATACTGCCTTCAGCATTCATCATATCGGACATTACGATACTCTTGGTTCCCGGTGCCGCACACAGATCGTAAATGGTTTCACCCGGTTCGGGCTCTAAAATAGTTGGGGCGAATCCGGCTGCAATATCCTGAACCAGGCAGATGCCTTTTTTGAGCAGATCTTTTTCGATAAACGGAGCAACAGAATCTACTTTATAGTAACCCGGCAGCCATTCACTCTCATCAAATGGAATGTCGAGTTTCTCCATGCGGAGTTTAAAGTTCTCAGTTTTGGTACGAAGATTATTAACACGTACATAATAAAACGGTCGTTGATTATTGGATTGCATCAACTGAAAGGCTTCTCGCTCGCCAAACCTTTTTACCCATCGTTTAACCATCCACTCGGGGTGAGAGAAGGTCGTGGCAATCAGTTTTGTTCTGTCTTCGAAAGCCGGTTTTGGCAGATTATCGATATCTCTCTGGATATTGCGCAGAATGGCATTAACCAGATCACCCGCTTTAGATCCCAGTCTGAGTTTTGCCAGTTCAACGGCTTCGTTGATAGCGGCGTAGTCGGGTGTTCCATCCATGAATAACATCTCGTAAAGACCGAGACGTAAAATGTTTTTTAATACAGGCTTCATTTCATCGATGGTAATACTGGAATATTCACCAATGATGAAATCCAGATAACTTCTTTTTCGAAGAATATTCTGAACGTATTCTCTTACCTGTGCACGCTCTCTTGGTTCAAGGTCGTTGGCCAGCGAATAGTTCAGGCTCTTCTTGTCATCAAATATTTCCAGTAATTCAATGCTGACTGATCGTGCTGTTTGTTCCGTATCCAATGGTTTTCCCCGGGTTTAAAAATTCAAATTTCTGCAATCCGAAGCCGATTTAAATAGGCTAATTGTCGAATTTTAAAGAGTCTTAAAGATAGTACTTTGATATACTTTTTGCTAATAGATGATTGGGATAAAATTGAGCATTTATCGCTCTTTGATATCCATTGGTTCTTCTTAATTTCTGATAACGATATTAAAACAGCAGATCACTTTCATGAGCTTCTTTTCACAGTTTGAATTATGGACCTTCTTTGCCGGATTGGGAATATTTCTGTTTGGCATGCATATGATGGAAGAATCGATCCGGATTTTGAGTGGAGCAGCTTTTAAATCAATTATCCGCCGGTCGACAGGTACCCGTGTAAAAGCGATTTTTAGCGGGATGTTTAGTACGGCTATTCTTCAGAGCAGCTCGGCTGTATCTCTAATGGTTCTGGCTTTTGTGGGCGCAGGAATATTGAATCTGGTACAAGCTATATCCGTGATGATGGGGGCGAAAATAGGAACAACGGCAACGGCCTGGGTTGTAGCGGTTTTTGGATTTAAGTTTAATATCGAGGTCTTTTCACTGCCGATGATCGGAATTGGTGGGTTGGGAATGATCGCATTGGCACGCTCTCCCAAATATGTCAATATCAGTAAATTTCTGGTGGCATTCGGGTTTTTGTTTATGGGTCTGGATTACATGAAGTCGAGCGTAGACCAGGTTTCAAATGTAATCGACTCCGAAATTTTTACCGGCTATGGAATCCTTGTCTACGCTCTGGCGGGTCTCGTACTGACGGCAATAATGCAAAGTAGTTCAGCCACAATTGCCATTGTTTTGACGATGCTTTTCAGTGGGGTTATTGATTTTTCTGCTGCAGCTTCAATGGTTATTGGTGCGAATGTAGGCACCACTGTTACAGTGATTTTGGGAGCGGTTGGGGGAATACATACCAAAAAGCAAGCGGCAGTCAGTCAGTTGATATTTACCACCGGAACGGCATTTTTAGCTCTTCTATTACTCCCAGTTCTTACCTGGATTGTATTGGATCTGTTTTCATTTAATGACAATCCGGTACTGGGCCTGGCTCTTTTTCACTCCCTGTTTAATATTGGAGGAGTTTTGCTCTACTATCCCATCATTCCTCAGCTGGCCAAAAGAGTGGAGTTGTGGATACCGGAGAGGACGGTTTCGTTAAGCAGCTATATTCATAAAACAGATCCGGAAATTACGGAAGCCGGTTTGGTGGCGTTTAAAAAAGAAATTTTATGTCAGCTACAGTATACATTGAGTTTTCTAGAACCAATTTTCAGATTAAATAAAAGTAAACAGAGAATTGATTACTCTGACCTGGAGCGCTATCACGCCGAAATATTTGAGTACTATACAAACCTTCATAAAGAGGACCTAAATCAAGAGATAGCCGAGGATTTAGATAAGCTGTTGAGGGTAAGTCGTAGCTTTATGAATAGTTCTAAAAATTTACATGAGTCGGTTGATGAACTCAAGGTATTAGAGAGTGAGACTGATGAAGTTCACCAAAAAGCCAGTAATTTAATTAAGGAGAGAATAGAGTTACTTCTTCAAACCGGGAGAATGCTGGATGTGATTGAAACAGAAGAGAGACGGAATGAAGTAATATCAGCCGTTGAAGAGCTATATCAGTTCATCGAGAGTGTGGATAAGGAATTTATTAAAATGTGCTCAACGGCAGTTACTGAAGCTGATTTTAAAAAAGTTGAAATCACATTTTTGTTAATGCTTAACCGTGTGATTACACAATCCTGCCGAATGATTGTATTTGGAATGAGAACACTGCTTTTAAGTGAAGAAGAGCAATCCAAATAGACTTCATTCTTTGAAATTCTGAAGATTTCAATGAGTGCCCAAATCAAATATTAATTGATGCGATTCATCTTTGATTTTTGGGTAAGAAGTGGGTAACTTTTTTAGCTTTCAATGAGGAGGTGAAAACCGGTAAAGATTCCGGTCAGTCTATGCCCGTTGAAAGGAACAGTATAACAGTTTACAATACGCGTAAAGACACAAAAAACGATTATAATCGAATGAATAAAGGAACTGTAGCACAAGTTATTGGCCCCGTAGTTGACGTTGACTTTGGTAGAGGTGAGCTCCCCAAAGTGATGAGCGCACTCTATATTGAGCGCGAAGACAAAACAAAATTATATTTAGAGGTTGCACAGCACCTTGGAGAAAATCGCGTTCGAACGATCGCGATGGACTCTACAGACGGCCTTGTACGAAATACAGAAGTAGTTGATACCGGAGCCCCTCTCTCTATGCCGGTTGGTGAAGACATCCGCGGCAGATTATTCAATGTTGTGGGTGAAGCTATTGACGGTATTGAACAGCCTGAAGGAAAAAGAAGTTATCCAATTCACAGAGAGGCACCTAAATTTGAAGATCTGGCAACAAGTTCCGAAATGCTTGAAACCGGTATTAAGGTAATTGACCTTCTCTGTCCATACGCCAAAGGTGGTAAAATTGGACTATTTGGTGGTGCCGGTGTTGGTAAAACGGTATTGATTCAGGAGCTGATTAACAATATTGCGAAACAACACGGTGGACTTTCAGTATTTGCCGGAGTGGGTGAGCGTACACGTGAAGGGAATGACCTTCTTCGTGAATTCCTCGAATCCGGAGTTATCAAGTACGGCGATGAATTTATCGAATCCATGGAAAAGGGAGAGTGGGATTTATCTAAAGTGGACATGGATAAGCTGAAAGAATCTCAGGCTACTTTGGTATTTGGTCAGATGAACGAACCACCGGGAGCTCGTGCTCGAGTAGCGCTCTCCGGACTGACCGTTGCAGAGTATTTCCGTGATGAGGTTTCCAAAGATATTCTACTTTTTATTGACAACATTTTTCGATTTACACAGGCCGGTTCTGAGGTATCTGCGCTGTTGGGACGTATGCCGTCTGCGGTAGGTTACCAGCCAACATTGGCCAGTGAGATGGGTGATCTTCAGGAACGTATTACTTCAACCAAAGATGGTTCTATTACATCAGTTCAGGCAATTTATGTACCTGCCGATGACTTGACTGACCCTGCTCCGGCTACAACATTCTCTCACTTGGATGCGACAACGGTATTGAGCCGTGCGCTGACACAGATTGGTATCTATCCTGCTGTAGATCCGCTCGATTCTACATCACGAATTCTGGATCCAAAGGTTGTTGGGGATGATCACTATGATACCGCTCAGGAAGTAAAAGAGATTCTGCAGAAGTATAAAGATCTCCAGGATATCATCGCCATTTTGGGTATGGATGAACTATCAGATGAAGATAAACTGGTTGTAAGTCGTGCACGTCGTGTACAGCGATTCCTAAGTCAGCCGTTCTTTGTAGCTGAACAGTTTACAGGCCAAAGCGGTGAGTATGTTAAGATTGATGATACCATTAAAGGTTTTAAAATGATTCTTGAAGGTGAATTAGATCATCTTCCTGAAAACTCTTTCCACCTTGTGGGTACGATCGAACAGGCTCAGGAAAAAGGTGAGAAACTGCTTGCAGAAGCTGAAGCTTAATCAAACCGGAGAATACCGTGTCTAAAACATTTCATGCACAAATACTGACGCCCGAAGGATCGCTTTTTGACGGTGACGTAGAGGGCGTACAGGTTCCCGGCAAAAGTGGAAACTTTCTAATGCTTTTTAATCACGCACCAATCGTGTCTTCACTCGGTGTGGGTCGTGTTATCATTAAAAAACCGGATAACAGCGAAACGGTTTATGCCGTGAGCGGTGGCTTTGTGGAGATGAATGATAACAAGATGACCATGTTGGCTGAAAAAGCTGAAGAAGCATCAGAAATTGATGTGGAAGAAGCGAGAAAGCTTCGGGCAGATGCAAAGGAGCGGTTAAAGGATGTGAAAAACGATCGCGAAAAAGCTGAAAAAGACCTGGCTATTGCTGAAAATAAACTGAAGATTGCTCAGTAGTTTTTTAAGAACTGACTTTTTAAACCCCGATCTGTGAAAACAGGTCGGGGTTTTTTATTTAAAAATTGACCGGTAGTGCAAAAAGGGTTGAAACCGGTTTGCCATCAACTTTTCCCGCGGTGAATTCGGTTGAACTTATTGTAATTTCTATGAGATCGGAACAATCATTTGATTCTTCAAGGTTGGATTTGATTTTTGAAATATTCCCGTTCTCATCAATCACAAAACTGTAGACTACTTGCTCATCTTTTAAAGTTGCACAGTCAACTGAAGAATTACGATTCACTGTCATAGAAATACGTTGCTGGAGATCTCTCATTCCTTTTACAACACTTGGAAACTCATCAACGAAAACCCATATTTCATTTCGCTCGCTCTCATCAATCCAGTTATGTTGATCAGTTCTTTCGGAATTCTCCTCATTAAATTGAGCAATTGTTTGTGGTTTTGTTGGGATAGTGGGTCGAGTTTCTGTTGATTTGCAAGCCGTTCCCATCAGAATGAGAGTGAAGGCATAGAGAATGAAATATTTCATGGAATTACGATTGTGTTTTGATCTTCACCTAAGGAAAGACTGGAGATACCGTGAATGCTTTTTCTCATCTTTTTGGCTCGTTTTGAAACCAAGGTTGATTTAATTCGTGAAAACATATCTAATTTCAACTAAGAAAAAAACTTTTTTGGTAGGGATTTGTTTATTCTCTCTTTAAGTATATTATCAAACCATCAACATTAATGAATCACCAATAAATTATGAGCCAATTGACACATTTAAAGTACTTATTAATAACGGGGTTGGTTTTTGTATTTCTGGGCTGCGCCACAACACAGCAAACAGCAGCACCGGAAGCCGCACCAACTGAACAGGATACCAAAGCGGATCTTGAAAAAGCAGTTGAAAAAAGTATCGCTTATGAAGGGTTGTTTACGATCTATCAGGATACCACAAACGGATCCATAAAAATGGCAATCCATAAAGATCAGCTCGATAAGGAGTATATCTATTTTGGACTTTCACAGGATGGAGTGTTGGAAGCCGGACATTTCCGGGGAAGTTTCCGCGATAACAAAATTGTGAAAGTGAGACGCTACTTCGATAAAGTTGAGTTTGTTCACGTGAATAACAATTACTACTTCGATGATGAGAGTCCGTTGAGCCGTGCATCCAGGGCTAATATTTCGGATGCTGTACTTTTTACCGGAAAAATTGAAGTTGAAGATGACTCGAGCGGATATCTTCTGATCGACGCTGACCCTCTATTCTTAACAGAGAGTCTGCACCAGATCAAACCTAGCCCAAACCCAATGAGCCGGCCGGGACAGTATTCAATTGGAAACCTGAACCGAGAAAAGAATAAGTATACGGCAATCAATAATTTTCCAAAGAATACAGATGTTATCGTTGAGTATGTGTATGAAAACCCATATCCAACCGGTTCAACAAGCGGAGCTGTAACAGATGGCAGATCGGTGAAAATTGCATACCAGCATACATTTATTGAGATGCCGGATAATGAATTTGAGCCCAGGTTTGCTGACCCACGTGTTGGCTTTTTTACCACTCAGATGGACGATCAAATCAGTACCAGCCCGACTCCTTATCGGGATTTGATACATCGGTGGAATCTTGAAAAACAAAATCCGAATGCAGAAATCTCTGAGCCGGTAGAACCAATTGTCTGGTGGATCGAAAATACAACACCGCATGAATTCAGAGAAACAATTAAAGAAGCTACTCTTGCGTGGAATGAAGCATTTGAAGCAGCAGGATTCAGAAATGCAATTGAGGTAAAAGTACAACCCGATGACGCTGACTGGGAAGCTGGGGACATTCGATATAATGTTTTGCGCTGGACATCATCACCGGTTTCACCGTTTGGCGGATATGGTCCAAGTTTTGTGAATCCCCGAACCGGACAAATTCTTGGCGCCGATATTATGCTTGAGTGGGGATTTTTTAGAAACCGATTCTTTGAGGAGGATGTTTTGGCAGTTGGAAGAACGGCCGAGGAGAATATTCAATTCGCGATGGACGAGCAGTTTTGTACTTTTGGTCGCCATTTCCAGGAAAACAACCAGTTTGGAATGAGCGCGTTGAGTTTACTCGATGCCCCGGATGAAGAACTTGAAGGTTTTCAAAAAGAGGCGATGACTATGCTGATTTTGCATGAACTGGGCCACACTTTCGGACTCAATCATAACATGCAGGCGAGTACATTACATTCTCCAGAAGATATCCACAGCGAAGATCTTGCTAATACGGTCGGGTTGACCGGTTCTGTGATGGACTACTCATCCGTAAACGTAAATAGTGATCGAGATAATCAGGGGCGATATTACGATATCAAACCGGGACCTTACGATGTTTGGGCTATAGAGTTTGGATACAAATCGGAATTGGATGATGAAAATCAGAGAAAAGCTCATCTCGAAAGATCCACTGAAGATGAGCTGGCTTTTGGGAATGATGCTGATGATATGCGTAGTCCGGGCAAAGCGATTGATCCACGAATTATGGTAGGTGATATGTCCGCTGATCCGGTTGCCTACGGTGTGGAGCGAATCGAAATGTCGCGTGAGTTGATGGACGGGCTGTTAGAGAAGTACGGTACCCGGGAAGGACAATCTTATCAGGAGCTCCGAAATGCTTATATGGCATTGATGAGTCAGCAGAGAACGCAAACCGGAGTCATTTCTCGTCAGATTGGTGGTGTTTACCGCGATCGTGCTTTTATCGGCCAGGAGGGAGGAGATATACCTTTCAGACCGGTTCCGGCAGAAGAGCAGAAAGAGGCGATGAGCTATTTAAATCAATATCTGTTTGCACCTGATGCTTTCAGCAGTTCACATGAAGTGTATAACTACCTTCAGATTCAGCGTCGGGGATTTAATTTCTTCAGTATGTCAGAGGATCCGAAAATTCATGATATGGTGCTCTCAATGCAGGCAAATGTTCTGAATCATTTGATGCATCCAAATACAATGAAGAGAATCACCGATTCCCGAACGTATGGAAACAGCTATTCACTTGCTGAGATGATGGGGGATCTGACTTCCTCTCTGTTTGATGCCGATGCACGCGGTAATGTCAATACATTCCGCCAAAATCTTCAGGTTGATTATGTGAATCGACTCACATCAGTATTGGACAGCGATGCGTTTGATAATATTTCAAAATCGACGGCGCTCTACAATTTACAGAACATCCGATCGATGATGGATAACAAAGGCAACGTGAATGAAGAGACCCGTGCTCATACAGCTCACCTTAAAACAGTGATTGATAAAGCGTTGGAAAGCTGAAAATAAAACTTGTATCCAATTAGAAAGGAGCTCTGCAGAAATGCAGGGCTCTTTTTGTTTACAGGGTTTTGACAAACGTTGAGTTTGTCTTTTTAAACCCAACCTTTTCGAGATACTCATTGTGTTCGCTGTTGCCGGCGGGAGTGACAATTTTTTGAATACCGTCTTTTTTTAACTCCTGTGAATTCTTTTCAAACATGAACCGGCCAATTTTGAAATCCCTGTAACTGGGAATGACAAAATCGAGATCCATCTCCAGGGTTCCATTCTCATCAATGTTGCCCAGAATGAGGCCGGCAGGCACCATATCACTCAAAACAAAAACCGAGTAATTGTAGGATTTTTTAAACGAGAATTCCGGCTGGTACTTTTTGATGTGATCTTTATAGAACTGCAAAAACCTGATGAGGTACGTACTCTCATCCGAAGTTCGTAATAGCTCAAAATATTGATCATCCCTGTAGATTTTAACCAGGTAATAGAGATTTACGAAAACAATGAACGCGTTCATGAAGGCAACGGGCCAGGCGTTAATCAATACTCCGTAAATGGTAAATGTCAGGGAACCAATCAGATTGATGATTCGCAGCTTAACGATGGCGCTCATCATCAGAGATATAGCAACCAAAAGGGAAGCCAGATAACCAATTAATTCATAAACAACTGCTTGTTCCATTGCGTGTTATATTTAATTCAAAGTTTTTTTAGAATGGCGGTTCGTTCACCTATCACTTCCAATTCAGCACTGTAGTGATTAGCCATCCAGTTAAAAGTCTTTTCTGAATAGAAAGTTACATGTGTGTCATCCTTACGATAATGCCAATCGGGAAATTCTTCTAAAGATGGTACCAATTTAGTCATAATTCCAAGGTATCCGCCTGTTTTCAGACACGACCAAAGCAGATCAAACTCTTCTCTTGGATTGAAAAGGTGTTCGGCAGTTTCAGTTGTGGTGATGAAATCGTACTGATGATTAAAAACAGATCGGTCCGGAGCATAGAACGGATCAAAAATATTGACCTTGTGTCCATCTTCTTCAAACATCACACTTAGTGTAGGACCGGGACCCGATCCAAAATCAAGACCGAAAGAGTTCTCTTTCAATTTCTTACTGAGTGGCCTGTAGAGTTGACTCAAAAACTCCCGGTACCTTTCATCTTCAGGGTTATTTTCGTGCAGATCATACCGGCTTTTCTCTTCGCCGGGATCAAGTCGCTGACCCGGTTTCACAAATATCAGATCACAAACACTGCAGTGTAAATAGTCGTATCCATCGGCTGTGCAAAGATCTTCTGCTTTTTGCGAAAGGCATAAAATACATTGATTCATAAAAGAAAATGTAGCAGAGTTATAAAAATTGGAAGAATTCTCGGGACTGTATCAAGTGGTATAAGCATGCTGCAGAAGCTGCTCCATGGATAAAATGGATAAGACCTTTTCATTAGTAGCTTCAAGGTCCACTTTCGGTGCTATTCCGGCATCATAGGCCTCTTTCCAACGCAGGGCGCATAAACACCATTTATCACCGGCTTTCAAACCCGGAAAGCTATACAGAGGCATAGGTGTTTTTAATGGATTTCCCATCTCCATAGAAAAATCCAGAAATTCATCGGTCATGATGGCACAAACCAGATGACGTCCGGAATCCTGAGGGCCGGTATGGCAACAACCATCCCGATAGAATCCGGTTATAGGATCTTTACTGCACTCTTTTAATGGTTGGCCAAATATATTTTTTGCTGATTTCTGCATCTATTTTTCCAGAAAAGTTAGTTCTTTACTATCCGGATTCAGAGATCTGTAAAAGCATGATTTCCGATGAACGCCCAACTTATTCTTGGTATGACAGACTCCATCACCTTCCAATCTCACTTTATAGACTAAAGCGTCCTGATCGCAATCAACCAAAATCTCATCGATCCAGATGGTATTCTCCGATGTTTCTCCTTTTACCCAGAGTTTATTTCGGCTGGTGCTCCAGAACGTGGCTTTTTTGGTTTCAAGGGTTCGATCTACAGCCTCTCTATTTACGGAAGCGATCATTAAGATATCGCCGGTTTCAGATTCCTGAACAACCACGGGCAAAAGTCCGCCTCGCTTGTCAAATTGAAGGTTGAGCTGGTTGCTTTCTTCTATTTCAGACTCTTTCATAAATAATTGGTGGTATGATTCCGATCAGTGATTTTCTTTTTTATCTCCCCATGTTGAATAATCGCCCGATTGATCTGCCCGATCTTTGGGTACTTCTCGAAGAGGCTCACACTCACGCAGTGTATCGTAAAGCTGTTTGGGCAGCCTCTGATACCAACCGGTACCTTCGGTTTTCCATTTGGCCATTTCATCGGTTACGTCTTTAACGATCTTGGCAGGGTTCCCAACTACAACCTTTCGATCCGGAATTTCCATTCCTTCTTTAATGAATGCAAGAGCACCGACGATACACTCTTTTCCGATGATCACATTATCCATCACAACCGCATTCATTCCAACCAGGGAATTCTCCCCGATCGTGGCTCCATGAATTATAGCTCCATGACCGATATGTGCTGATTTTTTCAATGTAACCGTTACACCCGGAAACATATGAATGGTGCAGTTTTCCTGAACATTACATCCATCTTCAATCACAATTTTCCCCCAGTCGCCCCGGATGGCAGCTCCAGGCCCGATGTAGACATCTTTTCCGATAATTACATTTCCGGTAACTGCCGCCAAAGGGTGGATGTAGGCAGATTCATCAATTACCGGTTTGTAACCGTTAAATTCGTAGATCATTTGAACAGATTTGTGATTTGAAAAATAAAAACCTGTCAGCGTGCCGAAAGCATTCGGTACCTGACAGCGTTTTTTAAAAGTTCAAGGTCTTAGAATCACGCTGACAGGACCACGAGAAAAAGCGTGGACGCTGTCAGGTGAAATGTCTGTCATGCTCTTCGGCTAACGGACCCGACACTATCTCAGCGTACTCTGCGCCTTTGCGGTGAATCAATCGTTTCCTTTCGGAGTAAACGACTGAATTCCTGTAATTTCTCTACCCAGAATCAGTCCGTGGATATCATAGGTACCTTCGTAGGTGTTCACAGACTCGAGGTTCACCATGTGATGGATTACACGGTATTCACCGGTAATTCCATTCCCTCCGTGCATATCACGAGCTACACGGGCAATATCGAGCGCTTTGCCTACATTGTTTCGTTTCGCCAGTGATGTCATAGCATGATGATCGCGGCCTTCATCCTTCAGTTTTCCGAGACGAAGTGCTAGCAGCTGCATTGAAGTGATCTCCGTCAGCATGTTTGCCAGTTTTGTTTGTGGAAGCTGATTTGCTCCAATTGGCTGACCGAACTGCTTTCGATCGAGCACATACTGCCGTGCTTTTTGATAGCAAAACTCCGCAGCACCAACGGCTCCCCAGGCAATACCATAACGGGCACTGTTCAAACACATAAATGGACCTTTTAGCCCACGAATATCAGGGAATACGTTTTCATCCGGTACAAACACATCTTCAAAAACCATCTCTCCGGTTGAGGATGCCCGAAGGCTCATCTTATGTTTGGTGGCAGGGCAGGAGTATCCGTCCATGCCTTTTTCAACAATAAATCCGCGAATGACCGGTTTGTCATCTTTATGCTCTTTGGCTTTTGCCCAAACAATTCCCACATCCGAAATGGGGGAGTTGGTAATCCACATTTTGGCTCCGTTCAGAATCCATCCGCCGTCTGTTTTAACAGCTGTTGTAACCATCGACCCGGGATCTGAACCGTGATCCGGTTCGGTCAATCCAAAACATCCGATGATTTCACCGGAAGCAAGTCTTGGCAGGAAACGCTCTTTCTGCTCTTCGGTTCCAAATTGGGAGATGGGATACATCACCAGGGAAGATTGAACAGACATAAAAGATCGGTAACCGGAATCGACGCGTTCAACTTCACGAGCTACGAGTCCATAAGCCGTCTGGCTGGCACCGACTCCGCCATATTTGGGATCAGTAGTTGCTCCAAGAAGCCCAAGATCGCCCATTTCTTTGGCGATATCCATATCAAAAATTTCTTCCTGATTTCCTTTTAGTGCACGCGGTTCCAGTTTGGTTTGGGCATACTCGCGGGCAGTCTCCATGATCATTTTGTCATCTTCATTCAACTCAGATTCGAAGAGATATGCGTCGTCAATATTAAATTGTGAATTTCCCATGTTGGTAGATGATTAAGAGCTAAAAATTTTCGAACTATATTTTATTCAATGTAATGAATTCAGATAGTCAATTCATCCATTCTGATTATTTTATGCAATAAATTATCTGAAATTGAACGGAAACATCAGGGTAAGAAAAAAGTCGCATCCCTTTCGAGTTGCGACTTTAATCATAAACTCTAAAATGTGGGTTTAACTGTTATACCCTAACTCATTTTTAATTTCACGAGCCAGAATCAGACGTTGGATTTCTGATGTTCCCTCGCCAATAGTCATCAGTTTGGAATCTCTCAAAAAACGTTCAACGTGATACTCTTTGGTGTAACCGTAACCGCCGTGAATCTGAATGGCATCCAGCGCGGCTCGTTCAGACAATTCAGATGCAAACAGTTTTGCCATGGATGCCTCTTTAGTATATGGTCGTCCCTGATCTTTCAGCCAGGCAGCTCTATGTACTAATAGTCTTGCTGCATCAATTTCTACAGCCATGTTTACCATTTTGTGCTCTATAGCCTGGAAATCACCGATGGAGTGTCCAAATTGCTTACGCTGCTTGGCGTATTTCATAGACTCTTCGAGTGCACCGCGTGCAATTCCAACGGATAGAGCTCCGATTCCGATACGGCCGCCATCGAGTACTTTCATCGTGTCGATAAAGCCTCTTCCCAATTCACCGAGGAGATTCTCTTCAGGTACTCTGACGTTTTCAAGGATGACCTCGGCTGTATCTGAGGAGTTCATGCCTAACTTATGCATCGGCTCACCGGGTTTTACACCTTCCATCTCACGTTCAACAATAAATGCGCTTATACCTTTGGTTCCTTTATTAGAATCCGTTTTGGCAAGAACAACATAGGTGTTACCTACGGTTGCCTGTGTTATAAATGTTTTCGCACCGTTGATGACCCATTCGTTTCCTTCTTTTACAGCAATAGTTTTCATATCGGAGGAGTCACTACCCGATCCCGGCTCAGTGAGGCACCACGCTCCAAGTTTCTCGCCTTGAGCAAGAGGAGTAAGGTACTTTTTCTTTTGGGCATCATTACCTGCCAGGGCAATATGACCGCTGCCCAGAGATGTATGAGAAGCTACTGTAAGAGCCAGTGATGCATCCCATCTGGCAATTTCTTCTAAAGCGAGGCAGAAACTTACCGTGTCAAATCCGGCGCCACCGTATTTCTCGTCATGATAGATTCCCAAAAGTCCCTGGTCGGCCAGCATTTTTATAATGTCGTGAGGGAATTTTTTGTTTGTATCTCGTTCAATTACTCCGGGAGCAATGTGGCGATTTGCAAAGTCACGAACAGTGTCGCGAATCATTGATTGATCTTCTGTCAGATCGAAGGATAGTGAGGTCGATTTTTCAAGTACGTCTAATGTCATTTCAAAATAGTTTTATTTTTTGGTACCGCTTCCAAAAGGTAACGATTTTTTGCCTGTTTTCATTTGTATGAGTTGAAATTTTTAGCTGGCAAAAAGATAGGATTAGGACGAGTGCTTATATTAAACGTAAGAAGTTGTACTACATTTAGATGTGGCGATTTGAACTCTTTTCATAGTTTTTTGGAATAATTGGAACATTATCATCTGATCTTCCTTTATATAGATGAACACACGTTAAATAAAGAGTACACAAAAATTATGCTAAGGAAAAAATCAACAATACTGGTTGCACTTCTACTATTTATAGGAGTTGGATGTTCTTCTCCGGGAAGTTTATCATCAGAAGAAATTACAAATGTTGCCGGAGTCGTAGTTACTGAAGATTATGAGAGGGTTGCAAATGCTGAGGTACATTTTGTGGATGATGACTTAAGAACCACCACATCCGAAGAAGGTACATTTACACTGTATGAAGTAAGTGTAGGAAGTCAAAATGTGACCATTAATTCTGAATCTCATGGTACATTTGAAAAAAATGTAGAGATTGTAAATGAAGGAACCAGGCTCGAGATCAAACTTGATTGAGTGTCGTAATATTTAAAAAAAAGCTCTCCTCGTTTTCGATGAGAGCTTTTTTTATGTTCTGATAATATTTATTGTGGGTATCAACCGAAATTCCACGTCACACCGCGGCCAATCTCCGGATCGGGAAATTCCCAACTCACCGCACCCTGATCGCAGGCATACATACAGGTTCCACACTCAATGCAGTCTTCCACCTGAAAATGGACCTTACCATTTTCATCCTTGGTATAGCAGTTTGCAGGGCACACATAGGTAGTGCAATGATGGGGGCAGGTTGAATTGCAAATATCTGTATCAACCTTAATATGCGGTTTGATTTCAGATTTAGCTTGGTTACGATAGCTAACCAATCCAAGTCGTTCGGGTAAAGTCAGGAGTTTCATGTGTATTTGAATTGTGTTAATTGATATTCATTAAAACTGAGTGAAATCGAAAAAGTGCGACATAATTAAAATAAAAGTTGGCAGTTGGGAGTCTGCAGTCGGCAATTTTTTTTCTACTATTCTATTTATAAAAACCTTAAGCATTAAGTAATAATTAAACTGCCAATTGCTAACTGCAAATTGTCAACTAATAAACAGCTACAGTGCTTTCGCTCCTTTTGCTCCAATCTTAACGAGATCCCAGTACGAAGCGTGTTTTTTAACGGAATCACTGAACATGTTTCTTGCCTTCTTGGTCGGCTCGTTCTTAATGCTAAAGAAATTCCGTCCGAAATCACAGAGCAGGTTTGGCATCTTGTCTATCATAAATGGATCGTGCAACAGATGTACGGCATCCTGAAAATTATTGATGTCTTTCATCACATAGCTGTCTTCCAACGTATCCTGATAGGCTTTCATTGCAGATTCTCCAAAGTCGCCTTTCTCTTTTGCTTTTGTGATGGCCTCGGCCGCCAAAATTCCGGATCGCATCGCGTAATCCATTCCCTGGATCGCTTTGCCGGCATTCATTAGCAGATTGGCTGCTTCGCCGCAAACCATCAGGCCGGCTTTGTAAAGCTTTTCAGGCATCACACGCTTATCACCGGATGACACAACGTGAGCAGAGTATTCAACAACCTCACCGCCACGAATCATATCAGCAACAGCAGGGTGTTTTTTAAAATGATTGAGGATATCGTAAGGTGTTTGCTCTTTTTCACGCAGATCTTTCAATCCCAAAACCAATCCGATTGAGACAGTGTCTTTATTGGTGTAGAGAAATCCACCGCCTTCAACACCGTTCGTGGCGTGCCCGACAAACTCATTACTCATTCCGCTTTTTCCATTTAGCTGAAAACGGTTCTCAAGAACATCCTGATCAAACCGGATAATCTCCTTGACACCGGTCAGCATGTGGTCGGCGGGGACGTATTTATCCTGGAGGCCGACCTGCCGTGTGAGAAGATTGTTAACTCCCTCAGCCAAAATCACAGAGTCTGCATAAAACTTATCTTCACCGGTTCGAATACCTACTACTTTACCATCTTCTTCAAGTACTTCCTCAACAAGGATATTGGGTGCCACGAAAGAGTCCATCGCGAAATCACTCTCTGCAATAGCTTCCTCAACTTTTCCGGCGAGCCATTTATCAAATTTGGATCGCAGTACAACCACACCGGTGTAAGGAGGTTCGTTGAAATGGGACGATTTAAAATCTACTGAGAATGATGACTGTTCATCCATAAAGGTGAGCCTGCGGTGATTGATAAATCGATCCCATCCGCTATCGTCTTCTTCCCAGTAATTTGGAACCAATTTATTCAAATCGTTTCCCCACAACACACCACCGGATACATTCTTTGATCCCGGAAATTCTCCCTTTTCAATGAGAAGAAATTTCATGTTGTTTTTGGCGAGCGTCATGGCAGCGGCAAGCCCGGCCACACCGGCTCCTACGATGATACAGTCAAATTTTTCGTCCATAGAAATTGAGTAGTTGGTATTAAGTATAAGGTATCAGGTATTTACTACCTGATACTTGCGACTTGATACTAATTCTGTTTGATTTTTTTCAGTTCTTCGATGAATGGAGGCAGGATTTTGTAAAGGTCTCCAACTAATCCGTAATCTGCAATATCGAAGATAGGAGCATCCGGATCTTTGTTGATGGCTACAATGACTTTACTGTTCGCCATACCTGCAACGTGCTGAATTGCACCGGAAATAGCCACACCAATATAGAGTTGAGGGGAAACCACTTTTCCGGTTTGACCAATCTGTAGACTTGGGTCATAATCTCCGGCTTCTGTTAACGCTCTTGAAGCTCCGATACCGGCATTCAGTACAGAAGCGAGTTCAGAAATCAGGTTTCGTCCTTCTTCATCTTTTACGCCGCGACCGGCAGCAACTACAACTTCTGCTTCAGAAAGATCAACTCTGTCGGACGACGAGCTGATAATCTCTTTCAGAGTTATTTGAAGCTCTTCATCACTAAAATTGAAATCGATCGCTTCAATGTTTGCGTTGCTCTCTTTCTCAACGACATCATAAGAGCCGGATCGAACAGAGATAATAACCGGTGAGCCCGATGCTTCTACTGAAGAAATAATCTTTGAAGCCATTACCGGACGTTTGCCCTTCACACCGTTGTCCGTCAGATCAAATTCAGACATGTCACTGAGAGCAGCTGTTTGTTGATTCGCTGCCAAGGCTCCAAGTACATCTTTTGAACTCTCCGTAGAAGGAAAAGCAACCACTTTTGGGTTGATTTGAGAAACTGCTGTAGAGAGAGCTTTTAGAACCGGAGTATTCAGGTGGTTTTTAAAGATTGGATTTTCGATCGTGTAGATCTCGTCCGGACCGTAATTTTTAAGTTGTTCTGCGATTTCAGAAGCTTTCGAGTCAATCACTAAAGCCGCAGATTTCATTCCGTTGTTTGATGCAAGCTCATTGCACCGTGAAAGAACCTCAAGAGAGGAGCGTTTAATTTTTCCGTCGTTAACTGAGATGACTGTTAATAGAGTACTCATGAATCAATTTCTTTTAAGTTTATATAACATTTTCTTCGGAGTCGAGCAGCTGGGCAACCTGGCGTGCAATTTCATCAGGTTCTCCCTCATACTTTTTACCGGGCTCGCGCTCAGGTTTTTCTTCAAATCCTAAAACTTTTGTTTGAACATCATCGGATGAGATTTCTGCACCCAAATCGTTTAGAGCAATCGTATCTACCGGTTTTCTTTTGGATTGCATGATACCTTTCAGACTCGGAATACGCGGATCATTCATGTCGTTTGAACAGGTTACCAAACCGGGTGCCGGAACTTCAATCATCTCTTGTCCCGAATCTCCCTGACGCTTTACGGTCATTTTTCCGTCACTGAATTCCAAACCAACAGCATTGGTTGCGTAGGGGAGGTTGAGCATCTCTGCCAGCATAGATCCTGTTAAACCGGCATCTGTATCCTGACTCTGTTTACCGCAGGAGATGAAGTCATACTCTTTATCAGAAAAGAACTTCGAAAGGATTTTGGCGTATGCATAGGAGTCGAAATCTTCATCTCCATTCGTCACAATATGAGTTCCTTTATCAGCACCCATTGCCAGTGCTTTTCGGAGAGTCTCTTTGGCTTTTTCAGGTCCGGCAAGAACAACTTCAACTTCACCGCTGTGTTTCTCAGCGAGTACTAATGCTTCTTCTACTGCGGATGCGTCATAAGCGTTCAAAATATTACGATCTGCATCTTGAATGAGTTGGCCGTCTTTTATCTGTAAGGGAGCGTTTACATCGGGTACCTGCTTAATACAAACGTAGAATTTCATGCTTGATGGTTTATTTTTCGGTTAGCGTATGAAACCGCTTTTTTAGCGTTTTTTAAATATACAAAACGTGAATAAAAAAACTGCATCCGATTCCCGACAAGAAACTCTAAATAATCTAAGTTGGATGATTTTCCGAGCTTGCCTATTATCCAACAGGTTAAAAGGATTTTCAATGGTTAAAAAACACTCCATCCTCTATTTGCTTCTTTTCATTGCAGCCGGCTGTGATGTGTTCAACTTTGATGAAGAAGCACCGATCTACCCTACTCAGCTCGACAAGCTGGAAATGGACGAACTGGTTTCCCTCAATGAAAAATTCCAGTCTGCAAACGATAACATGTGTTCAACTTTAAACGAGTATGGGTTAACCGGTTATAGTACAGTTCTGTTCGAAGGTGAATCCGGTCCATGTTCTAATCGAGAACCGGTTCGAATTGAATTGACTGAACCCGATACACTACTTTTACACGCTGCAGAATCTGTAGTTAAGAACAGTGAGTATACCGGTGTTTCAGATACTGAAGATCTATCACTACTGGAGATGGAGCCACTGAGAGGTTGTATAACCTGTGAAGGGCCAGATACAGACAGCCGTATTTTAGAGTGGAAATTTATTTTTCAAGAACAGGAGATTAATGGATTAAAAGTTTATGATTCTACCATCACCGTGATTGTTGATGCAAAAGGGGTGAACCGAATTTGGGGAAATTGGTACTCTGAGCTCTACTTACCAGCAAGAGCGAACGTTCTTCCGGATGAAATCGTCGAAAATCTGGATGGACAAACGATTGAATGGGATGAAGATGGAGAGGAGTATCGGCATACTATCGAGGCAGATCGGTTGTTACTTCCTGATCAGAAAACAGTTATAGCATTTGAAAATGAAGACCTCGACAAACTGGAACTCAGGGCCGGTTGGAAATTCGAGATTGAAGATCAGAACGTTCCTTTTGGTGGATGGACGGTAATTGCTGATATGGTTGACGGTAGAATTTTGAAGGTCGATAAAATGATAAGAAGCAATGATTTTGGTTCAACCGATGGGGGAGGTTAGAAAAACTTTGTAACAAAACGGGAACTCTTTGTTCTTATTCATGTAAACATGTGTTTAAGTAAATGCTAAAGGAGTAGGAGTTCTTTTGAAGCGAGTTCTCATTGTAGAAGATGATCTTATAATATCTCTGACCACAGAAAGAATGGTCAAAAAGTTAGGTTTTCAAGTTGTAGCTTGTGTTACATCGGGGGAGGAAGCTGTTAAAGCAGCGGAAGAGAACAAACCGGATGTCATATTAATGGACATTCGTCTGAACGGTCAGATGGATGGTATTGAAGCGACTCAACAAATTTTAGACAGCCTGGAAAAAACGAGGGTAATCTATGTAACGGGCAATACAGATAATGCCTACAGAGAAAGAGCCGAACAGACAGGATATGATGCCTATTTGATTAAACCTCTCCGGCTCGATGATTTGAAGTCAATAATTTGATGGTTCGATTTATGCATTAAGTGCGTTATATTCTCCAACTGTTTTGGAGGATGAATCATCACACTATTTTGGCACTCAAAAAGTATCAACCGCTCTTATTAAAACTGTTTCTCTCAACCACTGTGGTTGCTATGGGAGTAAGCTGGATGCACGATGCACCCGTTAATGAACGGGTAGTGACACTACGTTACTTGATTCTGGCTATCGCCGGGTTTATCTCATTTGTAACACCCTATCTACTATTTCCCGATTCGAATTCCAGATTAATTCAGATGGGAAATATATCCGGGAATAAGCTACTCTCATATCTGAGCCGCAAAACCCTATACTTCTACATTTATTTCTTCCTTTTTATTACAGTCATTCTTTTTGTGGACTCAGTATCCCTGACATCAGATTTAGTCACAAAAGGAGTATATGCTTTATATGGTATCCTATTTACAACAGGACTGCACTTTGCGGCACTTTTTCTTTATCTGAAAGTTGGTCCTCAATCCCAGTTTTGGCAGGAGAGTAATAAAGGAAAAGAGCTGAGGCGAAAAATGGCTGACTATTTTAAATACCCGATGGATCCCGGGGCAATTCCCAGCCTCATCAATACAGTTGTACTCGCTACCGGAGGTATGCTGCTGGTAATTATTTCCTCGGTTCTTGGCAATCAATTTGGCGGATTTTCAGAACTTCTTTTATCCCTTGTCGTTTTTAGTTTTGCTTTAGCCCAATACCGATTGAACAATCGTGAACCTGAAAGAAAATATTACCACACCAATAGTTTTTTTAGTGAATTTTTTGGTGCAAATGCCGGAGAAGACTCCATAACGGCCCGTCGGAAAGTAGATCAATTGTGGTGGGTTCCGGCTCAATTAAGGGCAAATGTATGGCAATTTCTTCAGCAGATAGATCGTAAGATACCGGCCGGACGAGCAGTGGCAGCCGGACACATCTTGGTCTGGTTAATCGCCTATCAAAAACCTGATATTAATTTTATGATCGGAGTGTGGGCATTATTTGCTGTTTCACACCATCTGTTTATTCTGATGACAATGCAGACAGATTTTTCACCTCATTGGCTTTTGCGATGGGTCTCATCTCCCGCAAAATGGTTTATAACCTGGTTTTGGATGCAAATCAGGTGGCTGCTGCCTCTGCTGATCAGCATGAACTTGCAACTGTTTTTATTTGATGTGCCCCGAGGTCAGGATCAGGTAGTGATAATTATCATTTATTTACTTTCAGCAGCCGTTGCAGCAGCTGTCGGGGCTGTTAGAATCAAAACAAGTGTCAAATAGTATGATTAGTATTAAAAATCTTACCAAGCAATATAAACCGGGACACCCGATCTTTTCGGACTTTTCGAAAGAGTTTAATCCGGGGGATGCGATCGGTATTATAGGTCCCAATGGGTCAGGAAAAACAACTTTTTTACGGATATTGTCGGTCAATTCGTTTCCCAGCGAAGGTGGGGTCTTTTTTGATGAAGTAAATATTCATGAGCACCCAAACCAGTACTTAAAAAATGTGGGATTGGTGCATGATGAAGAAACACTACCTGCGCATTTAACAGCATCTGAACTGCTGGAATGGATTCTTAGAAACAGAAATAGCTGGAATGAATCCTCAGAACAAGAAATTGAGAAGATTTTCGATCAGCTTTCTTTAGATGCAAGAAATGAACAGATTGGAACTTTTTCGACCGGGATGAAGAAAAAGACCCAAATTGCAGCGGCTTTAATTCATCAACCTAAGATTTTAATTATGGATGAGCCCTTAAGAGGCCTCGATAAAGAGACCCGTGTTATTGTAATGGACATGCTAAAAGAGATAAAATCAAACAATACCCTGATTTTTATGTCTTCTCATTACATGGGTGAGGAGGGTGAACTCTTTGATGAAATGATTCACTTTCCACTTTAGTTTAATATCCCAGAAATGAACCACAAACTGTAATAAAAACTATTTTCTATTTACATGCCCGAGTTAAAACTACCCGAAGTTGAACTGAATATTTATGGTCCAAAGGACCCGGTTGAAGTACCCGTTGTTGAAAATTATGTTATTACCAAAGAGTCCAGTCCAAACTTTGTTCGTCATATTACATTTGATATTTCAGGTACTGAATTGGTAGGCAGAGTTAAAGTAGGCCAGTCTATCGGAATCATCCCTCCCGGAAAAAACGAAAGAGGGCGGGACCATAAACTCAGACTCTACTCCGTCTCATCACCAAACGGTGGCGAAAATGGAAAACCACACCTGATATCAACCACTGTGAAACGGACTATTGAAGAGCTGGACAATAAACTATATCTGGGTGTTGCCTCCAATTATCTTGCCGATTTACAGCCGGGCGACAAAGTGAAAATGACCGGGCCCAGCGGTAAAAGATTTTTGCTTCCGGAAAACCCCAAAGAATTTAACTACCTGTTTTTTGCTACCGGAACCGGTATTGCACCTTTCCGGGGTATGATTATGGAGCTGTTTGAAAAAGGAGACTTCCAAAACGACTGTGCTTTAATTTTTGGCTGCCCATATCGAACAGATCTGCTCTATTCAGATTATTTCGAAAAGATGGCTCAAGAGCACAGTAATTTTTATTATCTGAAAAGTATATCCAGGGAAAATCGCCGGAAGGATGGATCCAAGCATTATGTTCAAACTAAAATTGAGGATGAAGAGGAACTGCTTCTTCCTATCCTTCAAAAGAAAAATACACTGATCTATATTTGTGGATTGAAGGGGATGGAAACCGGAATATATAAAGAGCTAATTCGTCTCGGTCTTGAGGAGTATCTGGATATTCGTAAAAAGCTACCTGAAGATTTGAATGAGATACCGCGTGGTGATTTCAAAATGTTCATCAAACCTTCGAATCGAACATTTGAAGAAGTATACTGATCAAAAATCAAGACTTGAGTTTTGATATCAAAAACTTCAATTCTGCTTTTAAATTTTTATCAGGAGAAATGCTTTGTCCGGGCTCAATGAAATAGTTTGCAGGTGAAATAAACCCGGGCTGAACAGCATACCGTTTGTAGAAGTCTGTATACCTACGGACATACTTTTGAGCTGTACTATTTTGCAGCGGTTGTGGACCTTTCAGGCACATCTGTCCTTTAAGTAGATTTTTTGAAAAGGGTAGTTTATAAAGACCCGACCTAAAGAGGAATTTTTGTATGCGCGCCGGTTCCGGATTTCCAACTGTGAGGTCTTGATATATGCCAATATTGAAGTGCTGAACTTCAAAGGGTTGTCCATATAATCCATTTACTCTATATGATGTGAATGTATGTCTGACTCCTGATAATCTCAGCAGACCCCAGATTAATGGAAAGGTTACGATGAATAAAATGTATAGAAACACACCAACTAGGAAACTCAGTCTGGAGTCTTGATCTAAACTCCTGTTTTCCAGTTCATGGAAAAAAAGATGAGTAGTAGGTCCGGAAAACTTCGATTCCGGGATATATTCCTTTTTCTTGGATATAATTTCCTCTTCAATAGACAACGATGAAAAATCTTCGTCAGAAGTTTTTCGTATTGCTTTCTGTATCATAAATAGGCCTTGAGAACGAACACAAATATTTTCAATGAAAATAATAAAGAGTAAATGCTGATAAAACTCATTTTTCCATCTTTATTGATAGGACTAATAAAAGAAGAGTTTGTTTCAATTTTTTAAAGCAATCTTGAAAATTGGAACAGTGGTGCAGTTAGGTTAAAAGGAGTTTATAACGCGAAATTTACTTATATCTTGGAGTGATATTTTTTAAGGGAAACGAATCTGTATGGTTTGATCTTTCCGCCATATTTTTCGGTATAAACTTGGGTAAAAACAGCACCCAGGAGAATGGTTTGAATGTTATAGTAAACCCAGATAATAAACACTACCAAAGAGCCCGCCGCCCTGTAAGTTGCTTCAATACCTGTGGCTAAGAAAAAATATCCTATCAGGAATTTGCCAATCAGAAAAAGTATGGTTGTGACACTTGCTCCAACCATAATGTCCGTCCATCTTGCATGCACATCGGGCAGAATTTTAAAGATGAGTGTGAAAAAGATAACTGCAAAAATCACCGTTACGGCTTGAGCAATAACTCCATACAAATTTAAAGGGACTAAAGGCAGAATATCAGTTAAATAGGTAGAAGAGACCGTAAGCAGCAATTCGGCTGCAAGGGACGTGAGAAGAAGTAAACTGAACACAATGATCATCCCGAAGGCAAGAAGTCTGTTGAGAAGAAAGTTCCAGACAGAATTAATGGTAACATCAGCCACATTCCAGATTTTGTTTAAGGTTGATTTTAGCTGACTGATAACCGTAGTTGCTCCAAATATTACAGTACCGGTAGCGATAATTGTAGTAATCAATCCGCTTTGGTCCTGACGGCGGGATGAGATATAGTCAGTCAGGTTTGTCAATACTTCTTCATCCAGATAATCTCCCAGATATTCTGAAGCTTGTTCAGTAACAAGCTCTTCGCTCAGAAAAATGCCTCCCAGGTAGACTACCAAAATAAATAATGGTGTGATTGAAAATATCGTATAAAATGCGATTGCCGCACCATGTACCATAATTTCATCATCAGCTGCTTTATTGAACGTATCGACAATTATATTCTTTACATCCCCGGCAACTTCTTTACTTTTTTTAAAAAATTGCATTCAGTACAGTGTCCAACTCTTCTATCGTGTTATAGTAGTGGGGTGCAATTCTCAGTTTCCCCTCTCTGGATGATATGGTAATATTTTCCTTTTTAAGGGATTCTACAAACATTTCTGTGTCCGGTACCTTGTCAGTGGAAAAAGTTACAATACCTGCTCGACTGTTTTCGTCAAGCGGACTAATGACATTAGTATCTTTACGATTTGATAATTGAGAGGTTAAATAGCCCGTAAGGTTTAAAATTAAACTGTTGATTTTATCAGGGCCAATTTCTGTCAGAGTTTTTAAAGATGCATTCATCCCTACTAATCCCAGCATGTTGGGAGTCCCGATCTCAAGATGTTGGGATACTGGCAACCATTCCTGATCGAAGTTGGAAAGCTCCCACGGCTCTACAACAGATAGCCAACCGGTTTTATAGGGTTTTAATTGATTACTTAACTTCTCTGAAAGATAAAGAAATCCGGTTCCCATAGGACTCATTAACCATTTATGTCCGCCGGTGGCCAAAGCATCAATGTTACACTTTTGTACGTCTATACTGCCTGCTCCAAGATACTGTATTGCATCAACCACGAAGATGACGTTATGCTTTTTACAAATCGACCCAATCTTTTCCAGGTCAGATTTAAAACCGGTTAAATACTGGACTGCACTGATTGAAAAAAGACGCGTTTTTGGTGTTATAGCCGATTCAACCATAGCCGGGGTAACTTTATGATCTTCAGGTTCGATGTATTGAACAGTGACTCCAAAACGCTCCAAAGCGCGAAATGGCTGAACATTGGTTGGGAACTCCATACGATTTAACAGAATCTCATCTCCCTCATTCCATTGTAAACCTTCAGCAACAGCTGTAATTCCTTCCGAGGTATTACTCATAAATGTAATGTGATCGGGAGAAGATGCATTGATGTGATCTGATATGATCTCGCGGGTTTCACTGACAATAGACATTCCCAGTTCAATATTGTCAATTTTTCCGGTTTGCCTGTCTTCTAAAAATTTTTCTATCGCTTGTTTTACCTGAACAGAAATTGGACTGATCGCCGCATGATTTAAGTAAGTATGTCCGGTTTTCGTGTGTGGGAAATAGTCCCGAAATTCAGCTATTTCTGTAGGAGTTATGGATGGGTTCATTTTTATTTAACTCTTTATGGCTTCAATTTGTGTGACACCCGCACTTACAGCAAACTTCATCGCTTCTGACGGATCTATTTTTAGAATTTTAACCCGGTTTGGATCGACTAAAAAAAGATTACCTGAAAAGTTATAGGAGTGGGGACAGTACACTGCAACTCTGTTCTCAATATTTAGAATGCTCAGATCCCGTTCTGTGATGAAACCTATTCGATCCACACCGTCGGTCAGGGTTACAATGACAGGTTTATTGAATTTCTTTTTATCTCCAAGAAATGCTTCAGTAAAATCTTTAAATGCAGTGTATATGATCTTAATAAAAGGAATTTTGGATAAAAGCGATTCAAAATAGGTTACAATCGGCCGGGTCAGTGCTGTAGATATTATGAATCCAAGCAATGCGATGAAAATAATGGTAGTGAAGAGTCCCAATCCCGGAATATGTATTGGAAGCCATCCAAAAAGAATAGGGTTTACGGCAGAGTCGAGCCAGTTCACTAACACTACGATTACAAAGACGGTAGCATAGAGTGGAAAAATGAAGAGCAATCCTCTTAAGAAGTAATTTAAAATTGTTTTCATAAGATCATATTCAATTAAATGATAGTCCAATATACGCAAGTGTAAAGGTAATACGCATGAATCTGAAACTTTGAAATGAGGTTATGTTTAAAAATTGCTATTTTATAAAGCTTATAAGGAAAACATTTTTACTAAAGTTTAATTGAATATATGTCATTGAAAACGGCTGCTCAGATTCGTCGGGAGTTTTTGGAATTTTTTAAGGCTAAGGAGCATCTTATTGTTGATAGTGCACCTGTTGTTCCAAAAAACGATCCGTCCCTTCTTTTTACCAATGCCGGTATGAATCAGTTTAAACCTATCTTTTTGGGAGAACAGGATGGTCTTAAAGACGACGGTAAAATTTGGAAGCGCGCAGCTGATACTCAGCGCTGTATTCGTGTGAGCGGGAAGCATAACGATCTGGAAGAGGTAGGGCACGACACTTACCATCACACACTGTTCGAAATGCTCGGAAACTGGTCTTTTGGCGACTATTTTAAAGAACAAGCTATAGAATGGGCATGGGAGCTGTTGGTAGATGAATGGGGACTTGACCCGGATCGATTGTATGCAACGGTATTTGAAGGTGATGAATCTGACGGGCTTCCTGCCGATGATGAATCAGCACGGCTATGGGTAGAAAAGACATCCATATCACCTGATCATGTTCTGAAGTTTGATAAGAAAGATAATTTCTGGGAGATGGGTGAAACCGGTCCTTGCGGTCCCTGCTCTGAAGTTCATGTTGATCTTCGGTCAGATGATGAGAGGAAGAAAAAGCCCGGTGCAGAGCTTGTAAACATGGATGATCCCCGAGTGATGGAGATCTGGAACCTGGTATTTATTCAGTTTAACAGGCAGAATGATGGTTCACTGGTAAAACTGCCGGCTCAGCATGTAGATACCGGGATGGGTTTTGAGCGAATCTGTGCTGTGCTTCAGCGGAAAACATCCAACTACGATACAGATGTTTTTCAGCCAATAATCCAAAAAATTGCTGATTTAGCCGGGAAAACGTACGGAGATGATGAAGAGACAGATATCGCCATGCGGGTTATTGCAGATCACATCCGTGCGGTGAGTTTTTCTATCATGGATGGAGCTTCTCCGTCCAATGAAGGTCGTGGGTATGTAATCCGCAGAATTTTGAGAAGGGCCATTCGCTATGGATGGGATCGACTTGATTTTAAAAAGCCATTTATGAGCAAACTGGTTCCGGTATTGGCGGATCAGTTTGCTGACGTATTCCCGGAGTTGGACGGACAGATTGAATACATACAAAATGTGATCCTGGCTGAGGAGAAGAGCTTTCTTAATACTCTGGGTCAGGGAATTGAGCTGTTTAACTCTATGATTGAGGGAAAGAAAAAACTATCAGGTGATGATGCCTTTAAGCTCCATGATACCTACGGATTTCCTATTGACCTGACAGAGTTGATGGCCCGGGAAAAAGGAGTGGAAGTCGATACGGATCGTTTTTCCGAGTTAATGAAAGAGCAAAAGGAACGTGCACGGGCTGCCGGAAAATTCACAGCTTCGGAAAAAAGTGATTTGGAATGGACGGTGATTAAAGATGCAGAATCTGAGTTTGTGGGTTATGATGACGTCAAAACAAATACCTCAATACTGGCAACGGCTCAACGGGATGATCAGAAGTTGATCCTGTTGCAGCAGACACCATTCTATGCAGAATCGGGCGGACAGATTGCAGATACCGGCTTTATTGAAAGGGGATCGGAGAAATTAAGGGTTCTGGATGTTCAGAAGTCGGATAAGGGTCATGTGCATTATGTTGATCAGCTGCCCGAAGATCCATCCGGTGAGTGGATTGCATCTATTGATATTGAGCGTCGCCGTGAAATTGAAAAACATCACTCTGCAACTCACATTATGCATTCGGCATTGAGAGATGTTTTGGGAGATCATGTAGCCCAGAAAGGATCACTGGTGGCTCCGGATCGTCTTCGGTTCGACTTTTCACATTTCGAATCGGTGAAACAGGAGGAGCTCGATCGGATTGAGCAGCAGGTGAATGAGAAAATTCAGGAGAATATTCCTCTGCTCGAGGAGCGAAATGTACCGATTGATCAAGCTCGTGATCAAGGTGCAATGATGTTGTTCGGTGAAAAGTATGGTGAGCAGGTCCGGGTCATTACGTTCGACCCCAACTACTCTGTTGAACTCTGTGGCGGAACGCATGTTGATGCAACAGGCAGAATCGGGTATTTCCGTTTTTTAAGTGAAACATCTGCTGCTGCAGGAATCCGAAGGGTGGAAGCTGTTACCGGAAAAGCTGCGGATCAAAAATTGAGAAACGAGCAGAGGCTTTTAAAACAGATTCAGACAGTGTTGGGGAATCAAAAAGATGTGCTCCCCGGTATTCAGAATCTGATTGAGAAAAATAAAGAGTTGGAGAAAGAGCTTGAAAAATTACGGCAAAGTCAGGCCGGTGATTCATTAGATCAAATTCTTGAAAACGGAAAAGAAGTTTCCGGTGTTCAACTCTATACCGGAAAAGTTGACGGAGCCGATATGGATACGCTAAAGCAGCTGGGTTATGATGCTTTAGAAAAGATGAAATCCGAAACAGTAGTTGTATTGGCTTCTGTAGATACAGAAGAAGGGAAAGTCTATATAATGGCGGCGGTTACCGATGATTTAATCCAAAAAGGAGTGAAGGCCGGAAATATGGTGTCACAACTTGGAAGAATTGTTGGCGGCGGTGGCGGCGGACAACCTAATCTGGCAACAGCCGGAGGTCGGTTTCCGGAAAAAATCGAAGAAGCATTTGAGAAAGCAGAGGAGTTGATACAATCGGAGCTCTGATTTAAGATTCAGGCATCTGTAAACTTCTCAAATAATGGGTATATTTAACACAAATTAGAAATTGAACAACGATTAACTGTAAATATGGCGAAGAAAAAAGAAACAGATGCTATTTTTACTCCCATCGGGATTGAAAGTGGCAATAATGGCCAAATTGAAAAATCAGTAGATCTGCCTGATCCAACAGAGAAATCGCATAAAGATTTAGGTCTGTCGGATGATGATGCAATCAAAATGTTTGAGCAGATGTTCTTGCAACGACGTTTTGAAGAGCGTGCCATGCAGCAGTATCAAAAAGGAAAATTTGGTGGATTTCTTCACCTATATATTGGCCAGGAAGCTGTATCAACCGGAACCGTTCATGCATTAAATGATGATGACGATATCATTACCGCTTATCGTGATCATGGCTGGGGACTCTTGCGAGGGGTTTCTGCCAAGTCTGGAATGGCCGAATTATTCGGTAAAGCCACAGGATGCTCCAAAGGAAAAGGCGGATCCATGCACTTTGCAAATGTTGAAGAACATTTTTGGGGAGGTTACGGTATAGTTGGCGGCCATATCCCAATTGGTGGGGGGATTGCTTTTGCCAACAAGTACCAGGAGAACGATCGAGTAACAGCAACCTTCTTCGGGGACGGTGCAGTTGATCAGGGTGCACTTCACGAGACCCTTAATATGAGTCAGCTCTGGAATTTGCCATGCATCTATATTGTGGAAAACAATGGATATTCCATGGGTACTGCGGCTCGTCGGCATACGGTTAATGAAATTCATGAACGTGCCAAAGGATATGGCATGAAGAGTGCGGTATTTAATGGTATGGATGCACTTACGGTGTATGAGAATATGAAGAATATCGCTGATGAAGTTCGTAAAGACAGTAAGCCTTGGTTTGTTGAAATCCGGACTTATCGCTACCGTGGTCATTCCATGTCAGATCCTCAGAAATACAGAACCAAAGAGGAGCTCAAGAAGTATCAGGAGATCGATCCGGTAGAAAGAATGAAAACCTATTTGATTGACGAAAAAGTAGCGAAGAAAAAAGAAATTGAAGAGATCGAACAACGTATTGAGGATGATATACTGGAAGCAATTGAGTTTGCTGACAATTCCGATTTCCCGAAAGATGAAGCGCTCTATGAGGATATGTTTGCGGATACTCCTCACTTTCATGACAGAAAGTAATCGACTCAAAAAATAATTTTAAAGACAACGATTTATAAAAATGGCTGAATTACAATTTAGAGAAGCAATTCGCGATGCGATGGACGAGGAAATGGCTCGCGACGAACGAGTCTTTCTGATGGGTGAAGAAGTTGCCGAATATAACGGTGCTTATAAAGTGTCGGAAGGCTTACTTGATAAGTATGGCTTTAAAAGGGTGATCGATACTCCAATTTCAGAGCTTGGGTTTGCCGGAATAGGTGTGGGTGCGGCAATGAACGGTTTACGCCCCATCGTGGAGTTTATGACATTCAACTTTGCAGTGCTGGCAGCTGATCAAATTATTAATCACGCCTCCAAAGCGAGATATATGTTGGGTGGCCAGTTGAATACACCGATCGTTTTTCGGGGTCCCAACGCCTCTGCAGGTCAGCTTGGAGCGACGCACTCCGTTGCTTACGACTCGATGTATGCTCAGTTCCCGGGGCTTTCAGTGATTTACCCATCCGAACCTGACGATGCGAAGGGATTGCTAAAATCTGCAATTCGAAATGATGACGCCGTCCTTTTTATGGAGTCGGAACAGATGTACGGCTTGAAGGGTGAGGTATCTGATGAAGAGGATTATATTATTCCGATCGGGAAAGGTAAAATTAAACGGGAAGGGGACGATGTGACGATTGTTGCCACCGGAAAGATGTACCATATTGCTAAACAAGCAGCAACGCAGCTTGCCAAAGATGGTGTAGAAGCAGAGATTATAGATCCTCGCACAATTAAGCCGTTAGATATTGAGTTAATTGTGGAGTCTGTTAAAAAAACCAACAGATGTATCGTTGTTGATGAATCTCACCCGTTTGGCGGATTGGCATCGGAGGTGGGTTTCCTGATCCAGCGTGAAGCATTTGACTACCTGGATGCACCCGTTCGAAGAGTAACATTGCCGGACGTTAACGCTCCATTTTCAAAACCACTTTTTGATCTTTGGTTGCCGGATGCTAAAGAAATAATTGATGCTGTTAATGCAGTGACTTACAGAAAATAGGTGATGCAAGCGAATTGAAGAGTTGATCTCTTCATAAATACCGAATGACGAAAACAATTTACAAACAGGATTAAGAAACAGGATTATGGCTATAAAAATTGAGATGCCGAAGTTAAGCGACACCATGGAAGAAGGTGTTATTGCTAAGTGGAACATCAGCGAAGGGGACAAAATTGAAGCAGGTGATGTAATAGCTGAGGTAGAAACGGATAAGGCTACAATGGAAGTTGAAGCTTTTGATCCGGGCACAGTTCTCAAAATTCTCGTAGGCGAGGGAGATGCTGTTCCGTTAGGAGGTATCATGGCTATTGTTGGTGAGGAGGGTGAAGACATCAGTGATTTACTGGAGGAGGCAAATAATGCCAACGGTGGTGCTTCTTCATCAGATAGTGAAAGCGAAGAGAAATCATCAGAGAAAAAATCATCTGACAAGTCTGATAAAAAAGAATTTGATCCTATTCTGGATGATGTTGAGTCCGGTAAGGGTAAAAAAGAAGAATCCTCTGAAAAAACCAGCGACGACGGCAGAATAAAGGCGTCCCCGCTTGCCAGAAAAATGGCTGAGGATAAAGGTATTAGCCTTACTGATGTTGAGGGTTCAGGTCCTGATGGTCGTATTATTAAACGGGATATAGAGGATTATAAACCTTCAGAAGCGAAGAAAGATAGCTCTGTTCAGGTTCCATCGTTTGCCTCAGAAGAGGATGAAGAGATTAAGATCTCGCAGATGAGAAAGGTAATTGCGCGTCGATTGAGTGAGAGTAAATTTAATAATCCTCACTTTTATGAGACGATTGACATCGATATGGAGAAAGCAATTAAAGCCCGAGCGGCACTCAATGAGATTAGTGAAGTGAAGATCAGCTTTAACGATATAGTTGTAAAGGCTTCTGCGATGGCTCTCAGAAAGCATCCCGAAATTAACTCATCCTGGTTGGGAGATGTCATACGCAAGCATGGTGATGTAAATGTAGCGGTTGCGGTTGCCATTGATGAAGGACTGATGACTCCTGTTCTGAATCATACCGACAAGAAAACTTTACAACAAATATCAGCTGAAACCAGAGAACTTGCCGGTTTGGCACGAGATCGTAAACTGCAGCCTGAACAGATGGAAGGAAGCACATTTACCATCAGTAACCTGGGGATGTTTGGCATAGAAGAGTTTACGGCAATTATCAATCCGCCCAACGCGTGTATTCTTGCCGTAGGTGCCATTAGAGACGTACCTGTTGTTAAAGGCGGTGAAGTGGTACCGGGCAAACGAATGAAAGTTACATTGTCCAGTGATCACAGAATTGTAGACGGAGCCAAAGCCGCACAATTTCTGAATACATTGAGAACAATGATTGAGAATCCATTGGCTATGATGCTCTGATTATAATAGAGCATTCTTTCCTTTTAGAAGCCGGTTGAGTTACTTCAGCCGGCTTTTTTTATTCCTCTTTCACACTGATAGGATCAGCACTAAGCCCATCTCTGCAGTTGATCCGGAAGTTTTATTAGAACAGAAAAAGTCTAATAAATGTAAAAATCAGCATTTCTGAGTTATTGACTTCGATTTATGAGGCAGTGTATTTACCACGTAAAAATTAGAATTTCTTAATATTAATTTATTCTAATATATTTCTGTAGAGACAAGATGCTTTAGTGAGTCAATCATGAGAAAGACAATAAAAATACTAATACTTGTACTGGCGGCCATCACGTTTTCTGCTGCGGATGTTATCGCACAAAATTTTGCCAGTGCAACGATGCAGGTTAAAGTTGAAGTGGTAAGTGGAAGTCAAATATCCAATAACCAAATTGCTGAACCTTTTTTGGTAAGGAATGAAGAGACAACATTTGGAGATTTTTCAATGAACCTTCCTAATGGTGTTGAGTTCATTACAGAAGCTAATGAATCTGTAGAGATGAGTGATGGTTCAGATCAATGGAGTATGAAAGCAGAAATGAAGATCAATAGAGAAGACGACGGTACAGTTAATGTGAAATTTATGACCCGGGACAATAAAAAAGAAAAACGTACGGGCACTACCTACCGCGGTAAACAAGTAGCTACGATTCAGTATCTATAGATGGCAATACAGGCCTGCTTAATCGAGAATGAAAATTTCGAGAGGACGCAGGTCTGCTTTTTTGTTCACTTCGTTAAAAATTTCGATAAATCTTTCCCACGACCTGAACTCACTTTGATCGAATAACCGAATGGCTTGCTGATCGGTCTCAATAGAAAGTCGTCTATTGGTAGCTCTGAAATAGTCTGTACTTATCTCTGTGTAATCATCAATGTCAGAAATTTCACCCAGATAAATTCTAAAAGTCAAATTGAGTGGCAGAGAGGTTTCAGGATCAACTTCAATTTCCTGATTATCAATAAAACCTTTATCCCGTAATTTGTTTAAAGCTTCATTAGCCGAATCAAATTCTGAAAAAGGTCCGGCTATGACATCGAAGACCTGAGTCGTTTCAGTTTTCACAGATACTTCAATCTCAAGTTTATCCGATATCTCATTAGCTAAATCCCTTGCCTCTGCCTCTTGGTCAAACTGAGCAATTGGAATGATAAAACGTGTATAGGTTTCTTCTACAGGCATTCCTCGGTCTGTACAAAGTCCTACGATCGCATACTGGTTAAGCGGATCCTGATCCTTAAATAATATCAGCTGAAACAGGGCATCTGAAATATTATCAATAGGGGACGTTCTCAGACCAAATAGTTCAGTAGATTCATTGTAGACAAGGAATATCTCTTCGTCCAACCGATCACTTATCTGATTTGCTTTTGCAGATGCTTCCCTGGCATTACCAAAACTTCCAACCTGAATTGGATAGCTGCAGGTAAGACTTTCCTGAGCACGAATTGGAGCAAATTCCATTGACCGAATGTCTGCAAAAGGATCATCATCAACTGTACTAAACTCAGCTTCTTCCAAAATTTCAACAACTTTTGGTTCATCGGTTTCCAATGTATCTGTATCTAAAGAATCAGGGGTTAACCCGGTTCTATCGATAGGTTCATAGATAACAATATCACGGCCGGTTATGCCTGTCGCTTCTTTGATGTTTTGATTGATCTGTTTCAACTCCTCAAGGTCACTTACCCGACTCTCTGTTACGACCTGAAACCGGCCATCTTCTGTTTGAATGATTTGTAGCTCTTCGTCTATTTGATCGCGGGTATTTTCTATAAATTGCCGGGCACTTTCCGAATCCATGAATGTTTCCAGACTAAGGGCGTATGTCAGATCTGTTTGCGGCGCAAGTTCGTCCTCATCCTCCAATCCGGCAAGCAGTTCATCATAATAACCTTCAAAAGCCAGTTCGTGAAGTGTGGATACTAAAGCGCTTCGATTTGTAAAAGGTCCGACAAATACTCTGAATAGGTTACTATCCCGGTCGGGGTAAATAAATACATTTTGGTCTTCCAGTTCAGCTTGAATACGATCTCTTAAACTATTGGCGCGTTCTCGCGAATCGTACGCTCCAACATGGATATGTAGATCTTCATCACTATCGGGTGAATCGCAATGATGAATCACTGAAAGCCTCCCAATATTTGAATTTCTAAAGTCAGATATCTGATTTGATAGAGAGTCAAAGTCATCGAATGGAGTCGTTCTGACCGTATA
The DNA here is from genome assembly GCF_002834295.1 of Rhodohalobacter barkolensis. Classification (NCBI taxonomy): domain Bacteria; kingdom Pseudomonadati; phylum Balneolota; class Balneolia; order Balneolales; family Balneolaceae; genus Rhodohalobacter; species Rhodohalobacter barkolensis. The sequence continues at coordinate 385,346 of NZ_PISP01000001.1, forward strand.
CAGCTGATTAGAGGCATTGAAATCAATCTGAAGCTCAAGATCGGATAGATTCTCTGCATACGAAGCGAGGTCAGCAGCGTCAGTAAAACCTGTAAAGGTTCCCAGCTGAATGCTATAACTACAGTTTTCTTTGTAGTTGATATTAGAATCGGTACCGTTTAAACCAATGAGTGAGGCTGCTGTTATAGGAATTTCTTCAATCGGTTCACGGCGTTGAGGATCATCAGCCGGCAGCATAGTCATTTCAAGACCTTCAACAAAGTCACCCTCTGCCAAAGCTTCAACCTTAAATTCAATAGCTTCTAGTTCGGGAGTGGCATTTAGAAAGTTAAGCTGCGATGGATCCGGCTCAATCACATAGTCTCCCGGTGGAACCTCATAGGTGTAAAAACTCCCATCAGAAAACGTTCTGATTTCTTCTGTATGCGGTTGAACTCCTTCAGGAACATTGATCTGTTTCAAATAGAGTCGGAGTCCGCCGAGACCGGTCGTTGTGCCATCAGGCATTTGACGTGTAATCTTACCCTCTACAATGCCGGACATGTAAAGCGGGATCTCTATCAGCTTGTACTGATTTGGATCCGTTACTATCGAAAATTGTTCAAATTGTGGTATGAGCAACGGATTTGTAATGGATCCCTTATTTACCGTCATATTGTACTGTCGGTAGGGCTGCAGTTGGGAGATATAGTTGATTTCTCCCTTGGAGAATGTATTTCCGCCTGCACGATCAATCCGAATAGCATTTTCTGGTATTAATTCATCTCCTTCGTCATAAGTGCCATTGTTGTTGTTGTCAACAAACATACGTGTTGCAATTCCGGCTCGTCCTACTTGCTGTCTGTTTGTAAAGAGTGCGTAACTGTGGTTTGAATCGTAACCGACCGATCCTCTCAAGCTTTGTGTGAGAGTGGTTGAATTGCGTACAGATCGTACCGTTGTGTTTGAGCGAATCGCATCGAAGTCGAATGTGAGTGAAAATCTGAAGAGGTTGAAATCACCCACAAAGTTTCTTCCCGCAGAAAATTGAAATCGTCCTCTTCTTGTTACATTTCTGCTGAATTGAATTTCAGCATCTTCAATTCTGGAAATGGATGGAATATAATTGGCTTGAGCCCTTACAAATACACTTCGTAACAGTGAAGGGATATCCCTGCTTCGGGAAAAATTATATGTAATAGCAGAGTTTAACCGGGCTACCGGTGTTGTTTGAAATGAAAGGTTTCCCAATTGAGTGTCTCTGTACCCAAACCGAAGGTTAGCGCGGCCTACTCTTGTATTCAGGTCAAGTCTGTAACGAGTAACCGCACCGGTTTGACGTTGTTCGTTGGTAACAGACCATCTTAGGAACAGGGGCCAGTCTGCAATGTTTACCGGAGTAAATAGGTTTGCACGGATTGAAGATTGATTTCTGCTGGTATTGTAAATTCCACCCTGTGTGTTGTAGTAAGTGTAATCTAAATTAAAACTCGCGTTGTTGGGGTAAATAACACTTCCCGTTGCCCTGTAGAACGCATTATTGGCTGCCTCAAAGGAGAGCAGATAGCTGTCGGCTAATCGAGTGGATAAACCGGCAGTAAACGTTGGCAGATCATTGTGAAAGTCTTCAAAATATTCAACTCCGCCTGATGCAGTGAAGCGGTCAGTAAGTCCTGCACTTAAATTTGCTTTGGAAACCATTCCACGATTAGTGGAACCGGCAACAGGATTATCAACACGGCCGGCATTTATGGTATAGTTAACTTCTCCGGGCGGTAAAAAATTGAATGGTATTTGTAATCTTGCATCGCGGGTAGTCATTTCGCCGGTTGGACTGTAAGCTCGTATCGTGTAGCTTGACGAACCATACGTTAGAGGAATGGAAAATCGATAGATACCGCTGCCATCAGCCTGTGTAAAATCGACGAGGGTGTTGTTTCGATAGAGTTCAACTTCTGAATCAGGTTCTACTGTACCTGAAAAAACGGTCTCATCGTAGATATATCTCGGTTCAATGGGTTCGTTCGTAAAACGGACTCCGGTATATGCAACCGGGGCAAGACCTTCAGCCGTGGATTGTCCGGCAATAATTGTACTTATCCATTCATTATCCCGGATACCGTAGCGCCATCTCAATCCGCTGGATCGCAGAGATGATGCCGTTTCGGAATAACTGCCAAAAAGTGTTCCCTGTAGGTCACCGCCCACTAATTCCGTCCCGATGTTGGTACTGTACAAATAACTGTTACCCGATTCATTCAGGTTAGCCGTCAAATTGTAATCGATAAATCCGGCATCGAAAATACTCCTGTTCCGATCAAAGCGAAGGGGATAGAAATCACGTCTGAGTTCTCGTTGAGTTCGTAGGAGTCGTTCCCGTCGTACTTCACGTTCTCTTTGCGCAACAACCGGCATGGTATCAGGCGATTCCAGCGAAACAGATAGATTGCTGAAGTCGATAATGAACTCAAGTTCAAAGAGCTGATATAGTATTTCAGGATCGAGGTAGTATCCAAATTCAGTAATGACATAGTCATCGGCGGTGAGGGTGATGTCCTGATCTGAGAACTGTGCCCGGCGTGAATCGAAATTGAGTATATATCTGCCTTCGCCAAGATAATTACCGGATATTGTGAATGCCGCCTGATCAATAGTTACATCAATCTGAAGGGCTTGGAAAAGGTCTGCTACGGAAAGATAAAATTGATCGCGTTCGTATAACGCTGAAACATATGTGTTAACGACTCCTTCATGACGAAACTGTAGAAATACCTCCTGGTCTGAACTTTGAGCCTCTGCCGAATCAAATATCGAAGGACTCAGGAACAGAAGAAAAAGATGTGTTATCAGAAGGCATTTTTTAATCACTCAATCGTAAACGTTGTTCGCTCACTTACTTCAGAAATTTGCAGCAGGTTTTGCGATGAGATATCATTTCTTTGCGATTCAAACATAGTTTCTACAGAGTATTGACCGGAAGGCCAGTTTGACGTATCAAATTCTACACGCTGATTGTTGCGAAAATAGACAGAGGTGGATGAACGCCTGGAATCAACTTCCTGACCATTGGAGTTCATAACCCGGGTCCTTACACTTCCGATGAAAGGAGAGTTACCGGTGCGCTCTACATCAGTAATAACAACTAACCGGTCATCATCAACCATAGCTTCTGAACGGTGAACTTCCAATCCCGTTTCAGCACTTCCGTGCTGAACCAACACTGCAGTGACCTGGTCAATCTGGAAAGAGACCTGAGCGGCGACCTGTCCTTCAGCAACCTCACCAATTGGCGGAGTAAGCTGATTAGAGGAGACACGCATTCGGGTCCAATACATTCCCGGATCAGAATTTTGAGGAATTCGTCCGACTAAACGAACTGTTTGTCGCTCATTCGGCTGTAATACAAAAGTGGTTGGAAAAGCCCGTAAATGAGGTACAAGGGAAAATTTTTCTTCAGCTTCAGAATCTTCATAATTCAGAAAAACTCTTCCATCTTCATCCGTAGCAGGGTAGGCAAACTCGAAACCGAGTCGAACTTCTACGGCACTGTTTGATGGATTGGAGACATAGAATGATCCGACCTTACTGTTTTTATCGAGAAAAACGGCGGTAGGAGAGATCGTTACCTGAGCCTGTACGGAAAAAGCAAAGAGCAACAGCAGAGCAAAAGGAAGTGATAGTAGACGAATTTTCATGAACGTGTCATTTTATTCAACAAATATTGCTGAACTTACGAAATAAAAAAACCCCACGAAATAGTGGGGTTTTAACATATTGAAGTGTAAGTCTTAAATATTGTAATTTACTTCAAATACAAGTGGTAGACCACCCCCGGTATTTGTTGAGTAATTACCTGAAGCTGTAGGAGATTGGAGTTGTCCACCAATATCCAAGGTTAAATCACCACCACCAGATACGTTGTATCCTGTACCGTCAACGTCTGCTGTTACATCATTACCACCATCAAAAACTCTATGGGTGAATGTAAGTTGATCTCCGTCAGCATTTTCAAGAACAGCATTTTGAGTAACTTCTACGATATACTCTTGTCCATCTGCGGTAATTGTGAGTGAACCTGCTGAAGGGGCACTTGCGTTTGAACTTGTAATATCACTTCCATTTGCCTGAACTTCTGCTACCGAACCTTGCTGAACATTTCCGAATGAAACATCAGTACCAGCAACATTCAATTCGGCTAAAACATCTGCTGTAACACCAATTTCAGCAGTATTTGTTTGTGCAAAAACCGTCCCGGCTGAGAGTACAAATAGAGCAATTATGAGAGAGCTTAATTTTTTCATTTTTTCGATGATTTTATTGTTGTTTAAAAATCTTTAGAGCGATTCTTTTTTGTTTCTACAAACAAGATAAGTGGTTGTCTGACTTACCCCAAGTTAGAGAGCTTTAATTAAAGGGCTATAATACCCGCTTAATACCGTTAGAGCCACTTAATGCAAGCCCGTTCGGTAACTACTCATAAATCACAGTCAGCACCACTTCACCGGTGTAGACGCCTTCAGGCACATTGCCAATATCTATATTTCCAAACACATAAATATAGAGTGAGCTCCATGCTGAATCCGGATTGTTTGATGGAGACTCCAATACAAGGCTTTGTCCGATATCGTTCAAAGGAGTACTGAGCTCAAAATCTTGTAGATCAAAATTTGTATATGCCGCCTGCAGTTCGATGGGGATTGTATCCAGGATATCCGGGTTTTCGTGCTGTAGTTCACGATCAGATTCCATTTGAATAATTAACCTTTGGGTTTGCAAGGCGCGAACTCGAAAGACTCCCATATTCGGAGAGCCGGGTGGAATTGTCTGAAGCCCCATTCCTGTGATGACCTGACCAAAATCGAGACTGCGCTCAACAGTAGTTTCAACTTCAGGCTCTACATCAATCTGAATGTTTAAAGATTGAGATTGAGCAATGATGGGTAACAGACTCAATAAAAGCGAAGCGAGCAGAAATAAAATAGGATATGCTTGAAAATAGTTTGAGCGAATATCAGAGAATGTAGAAAAATAAACCTTCTTCATATCTATCTGTACTCCACTGTGACCGTAATGGTGCCTCTGTAAGAACCCGCGACTACATTTCCGACATCAATTTGTCCATAGAAATAGAGATAAGCGGTTTCATTCACTAAAGATTGATCAAAATCTCCGGTGGGCGGTGTGGGTGGAGGCCCCGGTGGTCGCTGTCTGCGAGAAAGTATGGGAAACCGGGCATTACCGGTACTTAAGGAAGGTGTGTTTGCAATACCAATGGGTCTAGCAGATGATACATTATTCTCTCCGCTGTTTGTGAATGCCGCTTCCAGTGTAAACGGAATGGATCGCTGAGGGTCTGAATCATACGTCGGATTACCATCCAGTAGTAATTTACCTTCAGCAGTGATATCTACATCCACGTCTAAATATTTTACCCCAATTATGGCCAGTACCTTAGAGTCGATCAGTTCAACCTGATGTATCCCACTGTTGCTGTTAATCGGGCCTTGAAATACTAAATCTTCAAGACCAATATCTTCCAGTTCTATGGTATAGGTGCCATACTGGCCAAACTCGATATCCTGTGAAAGCGCACTATTTACAGATAATCCAATCAGTAGGACTGCAATGAACGCTGTTTTGATATGTTTGAAAATTAATATCAACTCAATCAGATATACTCTATTTCGATTGTAAATTCACCTTGATAGCTGCCAGGATTTACGTCACTCAGATCTATGGTTCCACCTATCCAGAAGTAAAACTCACCCTCTTCGTTAAACTGCAGATCACGAATATCCTGATCCAGAAGTTCTGCGGTCTCCTGATCATCAATGCCATTACCGGCTACTTCATAATTAAAAAAGATGATGCCTTCGCCATCTAAGTTAACCAGTTCGCGTTGGCGGATGTAGTCAACCCTGAATTCTGCATTGGGCGTTCCGCGTGCGACCATCTTGCCGGATCGCTCACCAAAAATCGGATCAACCCGTATTTCGGAACCTTCCTGCTCAATATCATCAAAATCTACGGTGTTGATGGTAATCATCTCCACGGTTCCGGCTACGGTGGCTGAGACAGAAATACTCACGTTTTGCTGAGATTGAGCAAAAGCAAACAGTGGGAGCAGAGCTAAAATGAACAGTCCTAAAAGTCTTTTGTAAATCATGCTTAATAAATTTTCTACTATAAAGATCCCAACTTAAAGACGGTTTAGCGAGTTAGTCTTTTTTAATTAAGGAGATCTAAAAACGGCGATTTAATCTCTATATGAGCGTAATAGTTCTCTTTTTTTGATTTTACCCAAAGCCGTAACTGGCAGACTATCTTTGCGAATCAGCTCTTTGGGAACCTGATAGGCCAGCAGTTCTTTTTTAAGATAAGTTTTTAATTCCGTTTCATCTATTTGATCCATATCGGAGGTATAAAAAGCCACAACACGCTGACCCCATTTTTTATCATGTACGCCAATTACGGCAGAACGGCTGATTCCCGGAAATGTTTCAATGACTTGCTCTACATCATGTGGATTTACATTTTCACCTCCGGTAATGATTAAGTCGGTTCGTCTTGTTTCAATAAAAAGCTGTTTTCGAAAGTTCAGATATCCAAAATCACCGGTTTTAAACCATCCATTCTCGTCAAACACAATTTCATTTAAATCTTCTGATAGATATCCGTCAAATATCTGTGGACCTTTTAACCAGATCTGGCCGGATTCCCGTAATGGGAGGGCGGCTCCTTCATCATTACGAATTTCGATCGAGTTTGGTGGAAATAATCTTCCAACGCTGTTCTTAGGTGAATACATCCCGCTGGGCGAAAGAATGGGATTGGCTGCTATTTGAGCAAAGGTTTCGGTCATGCCGTAACTCGTCACAATGGGAATTCCGCGGGTGATCGCCCATTCAATCAGTTCCAAAGTTATGGGCCCGCCACCCAGTAAAATGGCCTTGAATTTTGGATGAGTTTGAAAGTGAGAATCATCCATAATATTTATCAGCATGGTGGGTACCATGGATGCTACTTCGAACTCCCGATGATTCGCAAGCAGATTGCTAACTTCCTCGGTTTCAAATTTGTCAACTCTATAGATAGCGGAACCGTAGAGTAACGATCTGAGTATGATTGAAATCCCTCCCACATGGTTGAGAGGAAGACATAAAAGCCAATATTTGTTCTTACCCGGTTTAAAATTCTCGGCTGATGCCTGTGCCGCAAAAAATACTTGTCGTCTTTTAATCGGTACAATTTTTGGAGTACCGGTTGAACCGGACGTTAAAAATAGTCCGGCTATTTGTTCGGGATCGTGTAAGCTAAAAGATGTGGTGTTGAAATCTGCTGTTCGTAATAATTCGTCATTAGAAATCTGAAGATTCGATGCGGTAAAAGTTTGGTCGAATCGGTTCTCATCAGTTGTGTAAATGAGAGCAGGGTCTATCTGATCCTTAAGTTTTTCTGCATCCGAATCAGAAAAATCTTCATGAAGAGAAATGAAAGGTATTTTTAACAAAAAACAGGCAGAGATTAAAAAAATGACTTCATCAGAAGATGGAGAGCAAATTAGAAGAGGTTTGTGAGCAGAAAATGAGACTCCTTCTGTCTTTTTTAAAAGCCAGTCAGTAAACCCGTAAAGATTTTGATAGGTGTATTCATTCCGGTCCGAAGCCAAAAAAATCAGGCTTTTGTCAGGATTTTGAAACAGATCAGTATTTATGGATGCCGGAGTCATGACTTGATTTCTTCTGTTAACCTGATATTTACATTCAGAATTTACTCAGTAGACTTTGATTTAAATCATTTAATTTAAAATTTCTGAAACCCGATTTTGGTACGTTGATTTCTCCTCTTACTATTTCCGGATCATCTGAAAGATCGGAATGAAAGAGATAACCTGTATTTAGGCCGTGAGCCAAATTTGGATCACCGATTAACGTGGCTGCTGAAGCTGCCATTGTCCTGCCAATCGAAGATTCCAGCGTAGTTGTAACAACGATCCTATTAAAATGAGTTCTTTCACCCCGTATTGTTTCAAATAGGTCGATTAAATTTCCAAGCAGCATCGGCTTGATCACTAAAAAGTTTTCAGGCAGTTCCCTGAGAAGCGTTTTTAAATGTTCAATATTTTGGATGGATTCATCCAACGCCAAAGGAATTGGAGATTGAGCACTTATTTTTTTGAAAACCTCGAGATCGTGCCATTTGAAAGGTTCTTCAATGTATTCGATATCGAAAGGTTCGAGCATTTGAATAGTAGATAGGGTCTGTTTTACCGGCCAGGATTGATTGGCATCGAGTCGAAATTTGAGTTCATGATCAGAATTTTGACGGAGCTTGGACAAAATTTGGATCTGGCTATCAACTGGAAAGCCACATTTTAGCTTAAACGTTTTGAATCCCTGATTTCTACTTTTTTTAAAATAAAGCAGAGAGGACTCCAGATCTTGAATAGGTATAATTTCGTTTACTTGAATATTGGGTATTTTCTGACAGTCAAAAAGCTCATAAAGAGATTGGTCTTTTCTTTTTGACAGGATCTGCAAGCCTAAGAAGCTTAATGCAAACTGTAAAGAGGGGAGGTTTGGAAAATCCTCTAAGATTTCCTGAAGATTTTGAATAGTAAATGGTTTGGACAGAAATTCATTCAACTCATTCTGTTTTTCTTTAAGTACACCGGAAATTGAATCGATTGATTCTTTTGAGAATCCGGGTAGCGGGGAAGCCTCTGTGAGAACTTCTCCCGAGTGATCTGAATATCGAACGAGAACTCCTTCTCTATGATGAAATTCACCTTTACCCGTAACAAACGGATTTTTGAAGGGCAGTTGATATTTATAGAGTTCAATCAAAGAGTTTAAAGTATCAGACCGGCTGCAAAAAGGAAACCGAAAACCACCATCAACTTAGCTGTTCGTTCCAGGGTGTTATTCAGTGATCTTTTATCTTCGTGGTGCCAAACCTCTTTGGTTAGATTCCACGCAAAGAGAATGGATAAATATGGGAGAATGATAAAAATGGAATAATCTAAAAAGTAGTAGAAGTAAACGGGAGTCAGGTACGCTACTGCAATCATAGAAACATACTCGACTTTAAGCGCACTTTCGCCAAAAAGAACACCGAGTGTACGTTTACCTGTAATTTTATCCTGTTCCACATCACGCAGGTTGTTGACAACCAGGATATTCACACAAAGTGCACCTACCGGGACAGATGCCCAGAATGCCTGCTCCGACCATTCCAGGGTATTCACGTAAGTTGTTCCCATAACGGCTACAAAACCAAAAAAAATGAATACAAATATATCGCCCAACCCATTGTAACCGAGAGGAAAAGGGCCGCCGGTATATAGTATTCCAAAAAGTAGAGAGAGAAGACCTATCCATAGAACCACCCATCCTCCAATCCAAACAAGATAGAGTCCGGCCAGGAAAGCGATGAACATCGTAAGAATAGTAGCCCGAAGCATGGTTTGCGGTGCCACGGCACCCGAAGCGGTGGCTCGTTTAAATCCTATTCGATCTTCTGTATCGGCTCCTTTCACAAAATCAAAATAGTCATTGGCGAAATTGGTTCCGATTTGAATTGCAAATGCACAGAACATGGCTACCAGAGTGGCATCCCATAAAAGAGAATCATGCCTGTAGGCAATGGATGCCCCGACAAGCACAGGAATAAAGGCGGCGGCCAGAGTTTGGGGGCGAGCGGCATTGAGCCAGACTTTAAAAGCAGATGAATTCAATGAGAATAATTAGTTAGTGACTCTATAAAAATTTCTGACCAAAGATACAGAATCAAAGACTCCCTTAAAAAATTCGACGGTATAACGGATTGGGTAAATTATTTTTGTCAGAGGCAAAACTGAAAGCGCTTTTAATTAAATAAATTTTTTTAATTTAGTTTAAAACTTAAATAAATAATGAATTTTAAAATTAGTAAGAAAAAATTTTAATTATTTTGAAACACTGATATATTTCCGCTGTTCAAAACCCCGAACTAAAACTTCATTAATAAAATGACACAGACACAACGTCGCTATGATACCCTTGCTGCAGCTAGAAATTGGTCACCTCAGGCCAATGGTGAGTTCAAACAGATGCATATCAAGGAAGTATTTGGAGAATTTACCCTCACACTGGATGATCTTAGAGAACGGCTTCCAAAAATTGTTTGGCAAGAGCTGAAAATGACCATTGAGGAGGGACAACAGTTGAATTTGTCCGTAGCTGATGCGGTTGCATTAGCCATGAAAGAGTGGGCAACCGAAATGGGAGCTACTCACTTTACTCACTGGTTCCAGCCCCTTACAGGAGCAACTGCCGAAAAGCATGACAGTTTTATTACTCCAAACCAGGGAGGCGGTGCCGTTTCAGAATTTTCAGGTAAAGATCTGATTCAGGGAGAACCGGACGCATCCAGTTTCCCAAGCGGAGGTTTGCGCGCAACTTTCGAAGCCAGAGGATATACAGCATGGGATCCAACATCCCCGGTTTTTCTGATTGAAAACCAAAATGGTAAGTATCTCTGTATTCCAACAGCCTTTGCATCGTGGACTGGAGAAGCCCTCGATCATAAAACACCACTACTGCGATCAGTAGAAACATTGGACGAGCAGACGAAAAGAGCACTGGCACTTTTTGGAGTAAAATCCAAAAGAGTAACATCAACAGTTGGCTGTGAGCAGGAGTACTTTCTGATTGATCAGGAGTTTTTCTATCGCCGTCCAGATTTGATGACTTCAGGACGAACTCTTGTCGGTGCAAAGCCTCCAAGAGGTCAGGAACTGGATGATCATTATTTTGGATCTATTCCGGATCGTGTACTCTCATACATGCTGGAAGCGGAGAGAGAACTTTACAGATTGGGTATTCCGGTAAAAACCCGACATAATGAAGTGGCACCCGGGCAGTTTGAAGTAGCTCCAATTTTTGAAAACTGCAATATTGCAGCCGATCATCAGCAGTTGATGATGATTGTTTTGAAAAAAATTGCCAAAAAATATGGGTTTGAGTGCCTGCTTCATGAAAAACCATTCGATGGGCTGAACGGTAGCGGTAAGCACCTTAACTGGTCACTAAGCACCACCGAAGGTATGAACTTGCTGGAGCCGGGTGAAAGTCCGCACGAAAATATGCAGTTCCTTTTCTTCTTTTCAGCAGTGTTAAGTGCGGTCTATAAGCATCAGGATCTGCTGAGAATAGCTATAGCAAGTGCAAGCAACGATCACCGATTGGGTGCAAATGAAGCACCGCCTGCTATTATTTCAGCGTATATCGGTGAGCAGCTGGAAGATATTATCAAGCAGCTGTTGAACGGCGGTTTGAAGAAGTCAATGAAATCCGGTTTGATGGGACTCGGATCACCGGTTCTGCCTACCATCCCAAAACATGCCGGCGATCGCAACAGAACTTCACCTTTTGCTTTTACAGGGAATAAGTTTGAGTTCAGGGCAGTGGGATCAAGCCAGTCGGTTTCATTCCCGATCGTGGTACTGAATACAGCTGTTGCAGAATCAATCGACACGATGTGCACCAGTCTTGAGAAGAAGATGGAAAAACAGGATCTGGAAAGTTCATTGAAAGAAGTTCTTGTTGAAACAATGAGTGAGGCAAGAGATATTATTTTTAATGGCGACGGATATTCTGATGACTGGCAGGAAGAGGCGGAAAAACGCGGTTTGTTGAATCTTAAATCGACGGCTGATGCGCTTCCGCTCTTAACAGATGAAAAGAATATCAATCTGTTTGAGAAGTACAATGTAATGTCATCTCGCGAAGTTCATTCCCGTCTTGAGATCTGGGCTGAACAGTATGTTACCAATTTGAATATTGAAGTGGATACTACGGAAGCCATTGCAAAAACAATGGTATATCCGGCCGCAATTCGATATATCAATGAGTTAACAGCTGCTGTTAAAGAGACATCAGAGCTTGGTCTGGATAATTATGGATCAAAAGAGATGCTTGAAACGGTAAATGGAGCGCTCAATGATCTGGGCAAGGCTTTGGTTGATCTTAAAAAGACACAGGATGAACTGGAAAGTGAAGACTTGATGGATCTTTGTAAAGAATACCGAGCAAAAATAATCCCTGCGATGGGTAAAATCCGAGATTCGGTCGACTTCCTGGAGCGTTATACCGCAGACGATCATTGGCCACTGCCAATTTATCGTGAAATGTTGTTCGTGAAGTAATTCATAGTCCATCAGGACAATTACTAAACTGATAAATACTTAACATCGCAGTATCTTAACCCGTCAGACACATTTTGTATCTGACGGGTTTTTTTATCTCTTCTTCTCTCCAATATGTCCCTCATTTTCTTTATATATTCTCAACTAAATCTACGCAGATCAAAATAAAATCGGTTGGGACATTGAATATCTTAGCAGTTGAACCTTTTTACAGCGGATCTCATAAAGCCTTTTTGAAAGGTCTTCAGGAGAACTCCCGTCACAATATTATTCCCATTAAACTGAACTATAAAGGGTGGAAATGGCGCATGCACGGCGACTCCGTTAAACTGGCCGAGATGTCAAGCCATGTTGATGAGGAGATTGACCTTTTATTGGTTAGCAGCATGACCAATCTCCCGGCTTTTTTGGCTCTGACCAATCCGAGATTTGCCCATACTCCTAAGGTTATGGTGATGCATGAAAATCAGCTTACCCAGCCGATGCCGGAAGGAGAGGAGAGAGATCTGACCTACTGTCATATCAACTATTTAAGTATGTTATCGGCTGATAAACTGCTCTTTTCTTCCAACTTTCACATGAATGATCTGCTGGATGCCTTGCCCGAATTTTTAAACAATTTCCCGGATGATAAAACCTATAACACAGTTCAACAGATTAAAGATAAGAGTATGGTGATGTATCCCGGCCTGGACCTCAAGTTTTTTGATCAGCATCCGGATACAAGAGATCAGAATCAACGCCCGGTAATTGTGTGGAATCAGCGCTGGCAGTTTGACCGAAATCCCACCATGTTTTTTAAGGTGCTGAATCGGCTGAATGATATAGATTTAGAATTTGATCTCATTCTGGCAGGAGATACCAAGCATGAAAAACCTGAGGAGTTTGAAAGAGCTTGGAAACGGTTTGGCGATCAGATCACCCATTTTGGATACGTGGATGATCCGGAACGCTACAGCAAACTTCTTCACTCAGGTGATATTGTTGTTTCTACTGCTACCTATGAATTTTTCTGTGTGGCTATTATGGAAGCCGTCTACTGCGGTTGCCATCCACTGGTTCCCAATCAGCTTCACTATCCGGAATTGATACCCGAAAGTCTTCATAGACCTCTTTTACACTCATCGGTTCTTTATGAATCAGAGGATGAACTGTTTAAATATTTGAAAGATCTGTTAACCGGAAAAACACAGCCACTCCCAAAAACATCTCTTCAGAATATCAACAAACATCTGGATTGGAGCCGAATGATTGGAAAGTATGATGCTCTATTTGATGAACTGAAGCAAACTGAGAGTTTGGCCTCGTTTTAATTTATTGATTCATTCACTATGCTTAGCAGTGACTCCGGCATATTTAAAGACCTTTGGTGTCTAGTCTTAAATTGCATAGCAGGAGGTTCTTATTTTTGCTAAGGTAATGTGAGTTCGATATAAAATGAATGTAAAGGCATTGAAAAAGTCCCCTCCTTTTTCAAGGAGGGCTCATTTTTGAGCGCGAAGCGAATATAGGGGTGGTTAAAACCAATAACGGATTAGGTTTTAAACCTGTGTTCATCAAGGCTACCTCCCCCCAACCCCTCCTTACACAGGAGGGGAGAATCATCTTCAAGATCCATATGTCGAACTCACGTTAAGATAAATTGTACGGGGCGGTTAGAAAGGCGCCTCGTCATCTCCACCTGGACTGAATGGCGGAGGTGCTCCGCCTGAATCACCGCCGGCATCATTGGAAGGGGGCAACGCTCCCTGGTCATCTGAGTCACCAAACGGATTACTTTCTACCCGTGTCAGTTTTTCGAACCGGGCGTATTCCTTCACAAAGAACATCCGGGTAGAACCAACGGGTCCGTTACGCTGCTTTCCGATAATCAGTTCAGCCAGGCCATTTGTAGATTCACCTTCTGCTGTTGTCGTAATGCCGTAATATTCAGGTCGATAGAGAAAGCAAACCACATCGGCATCCTGCTCAATAGAACCGGATTCACGAAGGTCACTCAGTTGAGGACGTTTATCACCGCCTCTTTGTTCAACCTGACGGCTAAGCTGTGAAAGTGCAATAACCGGCACGTCCAATTCCTTGGCCAAAGCTTTCAATCCACGGGATATAGTAGCAATTTCCTGCTCCCGGTTTCCCACATCTTTTGATGTAGCAGTCATCAGCTGAAGGTAATCGACGACAATTAAGCCGATATCGTGCTCACTTTTCAAACGCCGGCATTTGGTTCGCATCTCCATCACACTCAGACTTGGAGTGTCGTCAATAAAAATGTTTGCTGTGAAAAGGCGGCTGGCCGCATCAATCAGGCGTTTAAAATCTTCATCTTTCAATCGTCCGGTTCGGGCCGCTTGTGCATCAATCCGGGCTTCCATGGTTAGAAAACGTTGAACTAGCTGTTGAGATGACATCTCAAGGCTAAACAGTGCCACATTTGCCTGTAAATTTTCATCAGGATGGAGCGCCGCATTACGGGCACAGGTCAAAGTGAATGCAGTTTTACCCATGGAGGGGCGCGCTGCGATTATAACGAGATCTCCTTTTTGCCAGCCCGATGTATAATTGTCTACATCCAAACCTGTGGGCACACCTGTAACTCCCGCAGGTTTACCTCTGAGGTCCTCAAGATGAGCGAGCGTGTCTTTCAGCACATCCCCAATTTTGGTGGCATTAGCGCGGCTTTTGGTATTCGCTATATCAAAAATGCTCTGCTCTGCATGGTCCAGCACTTCATACGCATCGGTGGTGGAATCGTATGCTGCTTTGATAATCTCATTGCAGTTTAGAATCAGGTTTCGTTTAACAGCTTTTTCAGAGATAATCTGAGCGTGATAGTCTACGCTTGCTGCTGAACTGACGGATCTGGTCAGATCAGCCAGATAACCGGGACCTCCAACTGTATCGAGTAGCCCGTTATCCCGAAGTTCATTTTCTACAGTGATCAGATCCAGAGGATTATCTCTCTCGTATAGATCAAAAAGAGTTTCAAAAATATTTTTATGAGCCGGCTTGTAGAAATCGTCAGGTTTCAGAAGTTGAAGGGCGATAGTCGCCGCCTCGTGTTCAATCAGCATGGCTCCCAAAACAGCTTCTTCAATCTCTACAGCCTGCGGGGGTACTCTGCCGCCATCATGTGGAGCTGATGAATTCTGTTTACTGTTTTGATAGTTTGAGCCGTTCTGATTGGGCATTTTGGGAGAAAAATTTATACTTCTGAAATATTCAACTGAACCTGAGCCTGGAAATGTAATCGATTAAACTCCGGTCGGGTAAAGTACAAAAAAGTGGCCGGATTGTTTATCTTTTTTAGATGAAAACTTCTTCAAAGTGAGAAGTTTTTTCAAGGTTTCCCACCGAGTTCATCATACCGTTTTCTTACCATCTGAACATCTTCCCATGTGGGGCGTTTCCACTGTTGGTTTCGCAGAAGAGCTGCCGGATGATAGGTTACAGTCAATTCATAATCTTTAAATGAGTGAAACTTTCCACGCATGCTTTTCAGAGTTCCGTCACTGTTCAGCATAGTTTGACCTGAAATTTTACCAAGGCACAGAATGATTTTTGGTTTAACCAGTTCAATCTGTCTTTTCAGGAAAGGCATACTTCGTTTACACTCTTCATCGGTTGGATTTCGATTACCCGGTGGACGATGTTTTAAAATATTTGCAATGTAGATGTCATCACGCGAAAAATTGATGGCAGCCAGTATTTTATTCAAAAGTTGTCCGGCCGCACCTACAAAGGGTTCTCCCTGTTTATCCTCTTGTTCACCCGGCGCCTCACCGATCAGCATCAGATCTGCATTTGGATTGCCAACACCGAAAACCAGGTTGGTATTTTTAAGGTCGGTTCTAAGTTCATCGGCTGTAGAACAGAGTTGTTTTAACTCATCCAATGTTGAACAGGCCGCGAGTCTGTCAGAAAGGGTTAATGGCTTCGTCTCAGCTTCAGGTTGAACCTCTGTTTTTTCATCTTCTTGAATAGTTGCTGTCTCAGCTGTTTGATCAGGTCTATCAAAATCCCGTTTTGATACTGAAAAAGGACCATAAACTTCCCGCTCAGCTTTTAAATAGTTGATGATGTCATCAATAGATATTTGGTCAGAATTACTCATGAATCATTTGAGGATAATGTGTGCAGAATGATTGTCAAAACTTTGCTACAGAGAAAATGCAAAAGAGATGGGAGAGGGGCAAAGGTTTTAGTTAAATGCATAAAAAAATCCCCTGCAGTTGAACAGGGGATTTGAATAAATTTTATCAGTGCAGTCGCTATTTACGTGGAAGCTTTTCATCCAACATGGCTGTATGATAAACAAAAGTTGCAATAATTACTGCAGAACGCTGCAGATCTTGTTCAACCAATCGTTCGTAGTAATCCATATTCGAATGGTGCGTCATGGTGAAGTACTCAATTGGGTCCTGAATAAACTGGAATCCGGGGAGTCCAACTCTTTCAAACGCAATGTGGTCGGTTGAGCCTGTGTTGTTGTAGGTAACTGTGTTGGCACTCCACTCTTCAAACGGTTTCAGCCAGGTTTTGAACAGATGTCTTAAATCTTCATTCTGCTGAAGGTATACACCGCGTATTTGACCGGTTCCATTATCAAAATTGTAATAGGCAGAGAAGTTATCGTAATCCTCTTTTTCTTCTATCCCTTCTGCCTGATTCCACGAACCTTCTGCCGAAGCAAAGTGATCTGATACATATTCCAGGGATCCGTTCAGTCCCTGTTCTTCACCATCCCAGAGGGCAATCCGAATGGTTCTGCGTGGTTCTACACCCAGTTCTTTTAAGATTCGAACGGCTTCCATCATTACGGCAGACCCGGATGCGTTATCGGCCGCTCCGGTAGATGCATGCCACGAATCGAGGTGTGCTCCCAGCATAACCACTTCATCCTTAAGATCAGGATCCGTACCGGGAATTTCGGCTATCGTATTATAACCGTATAGGTCATCATCATAGAAGCTTACTTGCATATCGAGCTCAATTTCTACCGGCACATCTTTTTCCAGCATTCTGAAGATACGCCCGTAGTGCTCTCGCATCAGGGAAATTTGAGGCACAACATCTGATACGTTCTCATCCCAAACTCTGGGGCGTTCTCCCCATGGTGTTCCGGGGGCTGACGGTATGGATGCAGCACCTACAGCTATTTGTCCGTACCAGCCGCGATAGCCGTAATCGAGGATTGCGAGTGGTTTCTCCTCCCATAAAAATTTCATGATCTCGTACTGTAGTTCTGCCCGCTGAGCAGCTTCCGGATTTGGCTCGCGCTGATTCTCCTGTTGCTCACGAACGGCTTCAGATGCATTGGCCAGCTCTAATAGTCTTTCATCACTGATTCGTGTAGCGATAGGATCCCAGCTGGGTTCAGACTCCTGAGGAAGATCCAGCATCACAAATTTATCTCCAAGCTCCCCTCTGTATTGTTCAAGCTCCTCAACGCTTTCTACATTTAGAAAAAGCACTTCACCCTCCACGGGTCCTTCGTGTCCCGGCGACCACGCTTTTGGATAAGCTGTAACCGGAAAGTAACTGTGAGGAGAGTTCGCATGCATGGCAAAACGATTCAATTCCCATCCTTTGCCAAAGGGACCCCATTGGTGGAGATATGCATTCTCGAGGCCCATCTCTTCAAGGGCGGTTTTTGTATATTCGTTCGCATTTCTCATTTGTGGAGAGTTGGTAAGCCTGGGGCCGTAAACATCGGTCAGCCAGCTGGCAATTTCCATTACCTGGGAACGCTCAATGCCTTCCTCAATAATTTGGTCAACAATTTCAATGTCTACACTTGTCTCAGAGATTGATTGTGCATCAATGAACTGCGGTACAGTAAAAATGAAAAGAAAAGACAGTAGCAGATAATTTTTCATATAGTGGTGGTTAAATGACAATTCAATCAGCAATATGACAAGATTTAGACTAAAAAAATAAAGGTGTGCCGGGGCTTAAATACGAAATCGTGTAAAAAGATGTTTCTTCGAACTACTTTCTTTCGGATTGTTCAAAACGGCGTAACTGTTCAAAATACCGTTCAATTAACCTCTGAAAGGATTCGGAAAAACTCGTATAGTTTGGGTCCTGAAGTCGAGTGCGGATCTCTTGTTCAAGTTCCTGAAGCGTCATTTCCGGTGGAAGAGTTTGATCATAATTGCTTGATGCCGTTCCTTCACGTTCTTCTGTTTCGCCTCTTTGCTCAAGAGCCTCTTCAGCATCCAGCATTCTGGATAGAATATTTTGTTGTCTTTGCGTCATAATCGGATCGGTCATCCCGCCGCGCATGTCATTAATGGAATCTTCCATATCATCCATCATTCGCTGTAATTCACTCAAAACCCGATCGCCAGACTCAAGCCCGCCACGCCGTTGAATTTCCTGCAGCTGTCTTCGAACTTCATTTTGCTGGCGAGCCAACTGGTCAAGTCTTTCAGTCTGTTCCCGGCTCAAACGGTCTCCCTGCATGTCGTTGATGAGCTCTTGTAACTGTTGGTTGAGTTGTTGCTGGTTACCTGACATTTGCTGCATTTGCTCAATCATCTGTTGCATACTCATACCACCGCCACCATCACCATTTTGCTGATCTTTCAGTTGATCAATGAGGGAGGCAACCATGGATGCAAGATCATTGATTCCACTCAGGGCTTCTCTGGAAGCGATGGATGCATTCCGTTGATCCCGCTCTACCATCTCCTCAAGCGAATTTCCAAGGCTGCGTTCCACTTCAGCTTTTTTCCGGTTAATCTGATTTGGAACACCGGGCAGCTCAGAAGAAACTTTAAAGAGAGTATCTGCCGTGATCGAAAAATTGTCGGAGACATTTTTCTGGCTACGTGCCAATTCCACAAAACCTTGATTACGACTGCGAATTTCAGCAGCGCTTTGAGAAATATATTCCTGCAGATCAGAAAGTTCTAAAAGTGTATAGAGCGCATGTTGAAGTGCAAGTATATTCACTTGAATCTGCTGACCGCTCATCTGACTACTCGCCGACCGAAGCTGTTCAGCCTGTTCCTGTAGTTGTTGGCTTAATTGCTGTTGATTCCCCTTTGTGGATTCATCCGTTTCTTCATCACCACTCTGGATTTGATCTTCCGTTTCTCGGTCTAGATCATCGAAATCCTGCTCAATCTCATCTATTCGTTCTTGAGCCTCTTCTTTAATTTGCTTGATCTTTTGTTCAGATCGCTTCGGTGGATTTTGATCCAGATTGTCCAGCTGATTTTTAATCGAGTTTAAATCATCCTCACTATTCTGCAGCTCATTCTTCAGATTCTCAGGAGATTGACTTTCAGTTGGTTGAATTCGATCTGCCAGATCTTCATATTGTCTGGCCAGTTTATCCAGGTCGCTATTCATTTTAAGTTGTTTGAATAGCTCTACAGTCCGTTCAATCCGTTCCCTGTATACATCTTCGTTAAAGCTGACATTTTCCAGAGCTTGCTCAATCTCGTCGGGCGACATATTCTGCAGCGCCTTTTGCAACTCTTCCATTGCTTCGCGCAGGGCAGGGTCATCCAGCTCATCCATCAGTTGCTGTAGTTCGCGGTAGGCCCGTTGTGTCTCCTCAGATACATTATCATTCTGCATCATTTCGGATCGGAGCTCTTCAAATTGTTCATTCATTTCACGAACCGCATCATCTATATCCGATTGCTGGTCACGAATCTCTTCCATCATCTGTTCTTCTTCAAAACCTCCCTCAGGATTTTGCCGAAGCTTTTCCAGAAACTCTTCATACTCATTTTCCATGTTTCTGAAGTTATCCGAAATATTATCCAGCTCTCCCTGTACATCCCGTTCCTTGCTGTCCAGTTCCTCAAAGCTTTCTGCAAGTGAGGGCACGATCAAGGTTACAATGTTTGAATCACTGTATTTGGGACCGCTAATTTCGTCATTATCCCACACCCGAATTTTAAATTCAACAACATCCCTTGGACGAAGATCAAGAGAATTCAGATCCCAGTTTATCGATTCTGTATATCCGTTTCCGGGATTCGAGAGACGTTGTTGATTCTGTATCGGATCATCCACAAAAGCTCGCTGCAGTTCCCATCGAAGTTCAGCCCGGGTAATACCAAAATCATCCGTTGCCCGAAACTGGATCTCCATATTTTCGGGTGAGGAGCTTTGAATGGTGCCCGTAGGGTCAAGTATAGAGACGACAGGGTTCTCGTCATCAGTAAGAGTGAGTACTGTTCGATATCGGTTCGAATTTTGGAGTTCATCTATGTCTGACAGATAAAAAGCGAGTGTGTCATCGTTCTCGGGAGCAAACTGATAGGTAAAAACCGACTGGCCATTCTCCGTTTGAAGTTCTGGCACTGAACTAAAATCTTCACCTTCAATTCTTAAAGTGAGCAGCTCTTTATTTGTTCTGCCTGAAAGTGATATTTCAGAACCCGGATAAAAAGAGATGTTTGAAAAGGGATAGGTATATTCTGACGACGATAGTTGAGTGTATGAAGGAGGCTGTACATCAACCATTAACTCTTCAAACCTGGGCTGCAGACGGACCGTTGCTTCATACTCTTCACTTTGAAAGCCATCCATCTCAAAACGATAGGTTATACTGTTGGTTAACTCAATTTGGGAAGAGGCAAATAGCCTATTTCCGCCAGATTCTGTAGGACGTGAACGAAACCCATCTTCAACATCTGTCTTGTAGGAAAAAAGAATCTGGTCCGGAATATTACCATCCAGAAATTTGATTTCCGGGTTAAATGCAGAGCCGTGTTCCACAGTGGTGTTTCCGGGTGAAACCGTAAATTGAAAAGGATTAGGTTTTGAGTAGGTTTCCCAAAAATGAAAAGTCCTTTGGAGAGAATCCGTGTAGATGAAAGAAAAAGTAGCGATTAACAGGAAGGAGGCCAGAAAGAAAAAAGCAGATTTTTTAAATGACTTCGTTTCCGGTTTTTGTAGAATGAACTCATTTAACTCTCTTCTGACATCCCCGATATTCACATTTTTTAAATTGGAAGATATCGCCGCATCATAAAAAACTGAGCTTTGCTGATCGGGATAAAGATAGAGATCAACTGCACTGAGTACTTTCGACTGATCACTATTGGAAAAAAAATCAGTGTAAAACGTTTGAAATGAACTCGTTTTAAACTTCTTATAGAGTGAGTAACCTAACAGCAGGGACAATCCCAAAAGGAGAACCACCAATCCGGTTTTAACGCCGGAGGTCAAGTACAAACTTTGTTCAAGAAGAACGAAAGCTGATAATCCGGCCAGGAATAGTCCAAATGCGTAAAAGCCGAGCGTGGTTTTTTTGAAACGTGTGTACCGTTCATACCCTCTTTTCAAAAGAGCAATCAGCTCATCGAGTGTTTTATTATTTGAGGGTTTTTCAGGCATTCATTCAAAATGTTGGTAATAGAGAGTCATTTATTAATCCATCGATATAACGCAGCTGCAAGCCCGGTGATTATTCGATGTCGGAGATCTTCATGGATTGATCCATGGCATATTTTCCATTCTCCTCATTTATCGTAATGATTTCGTGTTCTGCATCGTGTTCCATGTAGATGTACCATTGATTTTCCACGGCCTCCTTCAAAAACGCTTTCTTCTCTTTCAGGGTTTGAAGTGGTTTCATATCGTATCCCATAATCCACGGCAGGGGTATGTGAGCGAAGGTAGGGAAGAGGTCCGCAGAATAGATAATGGTCTTCTTTCCGTCTGTAAAATGTGGCAGCTGTTGACCTTCTGTATGACCATCCATTACTACGGTTTTAAATCCTTCCTCGAATTCACAATTATCTTCGGTGAGATTTAATCGACCGCTATTCTTAATGGGATCGATATTTTCAGGAAAAAAACTGGCAGTTTCACGATCATTGGGATGATTTGCAGTTTCCCAGTGACGTTTATTCACGTGGTAGGTAGCATTAGGAAAAACCTCCACCAGATTTCCCTCCTGATCATAATCTGTAGTACCTCCGCAGTGGTCAAAATGGAGATGAGTGTAAACCATATCCGTAATTTCTTCAGGGTTAACTCCAATTTGACTCAATGAATCGATCAAATTACTGTGTTCATAATCCAGCGAATAGATCTTCTCCATCTTCTCATTAAACTTATTTCCACAGCCGTTATCAATCAGGTAAATCCGATCCGTTTTTTGAGATTTAACCAGCATACAGCGCATGGCCATCGGAATTCGGTTTTTATCATCTGCCGGTATTTGACGGCTCCATAATGTTTTAGGTACTACACCAAACATAGCACCTCCATCCAATCTGAATCTTCCGGTTTCTACGGGAAAGAGCTCGAGGTTTCCAATTTTTAAACTATTCATCGTGTCCGTCTTGAGTTGAGTTTATGATGGAGTGAAATGTAAACAAAAAAAGCCGATCTCGTAAGAAATCGGCTTTTAAAAACAGAATAATACTTTATTAGAAACTTGGTATTGGATCAATTCTGAATAGGGTATCCAGCAGCGTAATTCCAATCAGGAGCAGGAAGAAGATGATTGAAAAAACAAAGAGTAAACTGTTGAATTTACTGTCCCAATAAAGGTTCATGAAAAAGAGAAGTACCAACAACGCTTTTACAATTGCAATACCGATAGCCACTACTACATTCCAGGGATCAGGAATTTCAATCCAGGTAACGGCAACCGTAACAAATGTTAGGAAAAACAGGGCAATTGCAATTCCCCACAAAAACTTGGCTGATGAAATATGATGTCCACTCATGTTGTGATATAATTTTTTCGGTTAGTCGATCAGATAGAGTAATGGAAAGAGGAAAATCCAGATGATATCCACGAGGTGCCAGTATAATCCGGTGATTTCTACAGGTGTGTAGTATCCTTCGTGAAACACATTCTTTTTCGCCTTGATAACCAGCCAGATCATAAGCGCGATACCAATGGTTACGTGAACCCCGTGAAGACCGGTCATCATGTAGTAGATACTAAAAAAGATATTCGCTTTTTCGTGCTCCAATCCATCATATGTGTAATAACTTCCGGGTGCAATTCCCTTATAAAGCTTCTCAGAGTACTCAAAGTATTTAATCACCATAAAGGTTAAAGCTAATCCAATGGTAATATATAGGTTGATGATCAATCCCTTGATCTGATTCAGCTGGGCTGAACGAATGGCCATGGCTACCGTGAGTGAGCTACCGATAAGCACCAGTGTATTCACACCGCCCCAAAAAGCATTCAGTTGAGTGGATGCCTCAAGGTAGAGTTCGGGATACCAGGCACGATAGGCGATATATGCGGCAAAAAGTCCTCCAAACATGAGAACTTCAGTCACAATAAATACCCACATTCCCATTTTTGCGGATTCGAACTGTTGATCACTGTCAACAAAGTGGTGTTGAACGTGATCAAGCCTTTTTTCTTCAATAGCAGAAGTTGATGACATGATTTCTTTTTCCTTTGATTTACACTTTATCTTGTACTGATGATTCCGGTACGTTCACCGTTTCTTCTGCGTGGTGCCCGTTGTGTGAAGATGCAACTCCCAACTGGAATTCCGACATCGGTTTATGATAGTCGTAAGGTCCGTTAATTATTACCGGTACATGTTCAAAGTTATGCAGCGGCGGTGGAGATGCTGTTTGCCATTCGAGAGCCCGGCTTCCCCAAGGGTTAGATCCGGCTCGTTTCCCCTTAAAAAGGGAATGAATGAGGTAGAAAGCAATAATCAGGAAACCAACCCCCATGATGTAAGCACCTATTGTAGATGTTTGATGGAATGGTTGAAACTGCTCAATGTAGTTGAAGTATCTTCGTGGCATTCCCTGAGATCCCATGATAAACTGCGGAAGGAATGTCATGTTAAATCCAATAAAGATAAATCCAGCAGCTATTCGTGCCCAAATTTCACTGTACATCTTTCCGAACATCTTAGGCCACCAGTAGTGAATACCTCCGAGAAAAGCCATCACCATACCGCCAACCATCACGTAATGAAAGTGAGCAACTACATAGTAGGTATCGTGCAGGTGAATATCTACGGAAAGAGCGCCGAGCATGATTCCGGTAAATCCACCGATGGTGAACAGGAACAGGAAGATCATGATATATAGCATAGGAGCCTTTAAATCGATCGAACCTTTGTACATCGTGGCCAGCCAGTTAAAAATCTTAATTCCGGTTGGAATACCTACCATAAAGGTTAAGAATGAGAATACCATGTTGGCCAATGATGACTGACCTGCTGTAAACATGTGGTGGCCCCAAACAAGGAACCCTATAAATGCAATTGCCAGAGAAGAGAGTGCAATCGCCCAATACCCAAATATAATTTTCTTGGAAAAGGTAGAGATTACTTCAGAGACAATTCCAAAGCCGGGTACAATCATAATATATACGGCAGGGTGGGAGTAGAACCAGAAAAAGTGCTGATATAGCACGGGATCACCTCCCATATTAGGATCAAAAATACCTATACCCAATGCTCTCTCCATAGCGAGAAGAAGAAGTGTAATTGCAAGTACAGGTGTTGCTAAAATCTGAATAATGGATGTTGCATAAAGTGCCCAGAGGTTTAGTGGGAGTTTAGCCCAGGTGATGCCCGGTGAGCGCATTTTATGAATCGTAACAATGAAGTTTACACCCGTTAATATGGAGGAAAAACCGAGAATAAATATCCCAAGGGTCATCAATAACACATTACCGCTTGTTGTAGCACTGTAAGGCGTATAGAATGTCCATCCGGTATCAACACCGCCTGTCAATATAGCGGTAAGTGTAAATAGTGCACCGATTACGTAGATATAGAAACTTGCAAGGTTCAGGCGAGGGAAAGCCACGTCTTTTGCTCCAAGCTGAAGGGGTAAGACAAAGTTACCCAGAACGGTTGGAACGGATGGAACCAGAAAAAAGAAAATCATGATGGCGCCATGCAATGTAAATACCTGATTGTACATGTCGGCATCAAGGAAGTTTCGGGCAGGTGTCCAGAGTTCGGTTCTAAGAACCAAAGCCAGAATTCCTCCTACAAGGAAAAACAAGGCAATCGAAGCCAGGTACATCAGACCAATCTTTTTATGGTCTACTGTTGTTAACCAGGCCCAAAGTCCTTTTTCTTCGTTGAGATAATGTTTTTCAGGATTTTCATCCGGCTTATAACGCCGGACCTGTATTTTTTTGTAAGTCGTATTGGATGCTTCGGATGTAGCCATGATCTATTGTAAGGTTTTTATATACTCAATGATTGCATCAATCTGTCGGTCGTCGAGAGTACCTGCATAAGAAGGCATAACTCCCTGGAAACCTTCGTGTACTTTCGCATTTGGCTCCAGGATACTTTCACGAACATAGTTTTCATCAAACTCTACTGTTTCGCCGTTTTCGAGAGGTACTTCAGATCCCCACGCTCCCTGAAAGGATGGACCTGTAAGTCTGGATCCGTCTGTGGAGTGGCAGGTAGCACATGCATTACGCTCAATAAGCATTTCACCTCTTTCTGCAGGTGACATATCTTCATCATCTCCGCCACCCGATTCCAGCCATGTTTGAAAATCTTCTTCAGAATGAACAATTGTAGTTGCAAGCATATTTGAGTGAGATGTTCCGCAATACTCAGTACAGAATATTACAGATTCACCCTCTTCAGTGGCTTCAAACCATACAGAGGTATAACGATTGGGTAGTACGTCTTTTTTTACTCTGTAATCCGGAATATAAAAGGAGTGTAGTACATCGTCTGAACTCATAACCAGTTTCACCGGCCTGTCTACAGGAACATGCAGTTCGTTAACACTTACGGTGCCATCATCGTAATGGAATTCCCAAAGCCAGCTTTTACCTACAACTCGGATTTCGTAGGCATCAGAAGGAGGGGTGATATTTTTCACATAGGTGCTATAACCCCATCCAAATACAATGATCACCAAAATTAGCGGTATAACCGACCACGTAATCTCGAGCTTGTTGTTATGAGAAATAACCGGTGTAATATCATCTTCAGATTTTCTCCTGTATTTCCAGGCAAAGAGTATTATTGCAACGGTTATTCCAAAGAGAAGAATAAAGCTGGTAACATTGATGAAGTAGAACAATGCATCTGTTTCGCCGGCCATCGTACTTTTTGCCGGGGGAAGCATATATTCAATAAGTCTATTCATTTTCAGTAGTTATTTTTGAGGATTGTGTAGAACGGCGTTCGCGCCTCCAAAAAATTCCAAGAAATATACCCAGAATAATCACGGTAGCCAAGCCACCAAGTTTCATAATATTCATCGCAACCGGTACATAACTTTGCGATGACGGATCGTAAGTAAAACAGTATAAAACGACTTGATCGATGGCTGAACCGATTTTTCCGTCTGCAGATTCATGGAGTGCATTTCGCAAATCCAATTCTCTGAACGTAGCTCCATATAGATACCGGGTAATTTTACCTTCAGGGCTCAAAAGCATGATACTTGCCAGATGAAGATACTCACCTGTTTCTTCATCATACTTATACTTGAAGCCAATCGATTCTGTCAGAGCTTCAATATTTTGTTGATTACCTGTTAAAAAATGCCATCCTTCATCAGCGTTAGGCCTGTCGAGTGATTCTAAATAAGATCTTTTGTTTTGAGCAGCCAAATCGGGTCCTTCTTCCGGATCTATACTAAATGAAATAATGGTGTAGTCATCACCGGGCGACCACACAAGCTGATCAACAACTTTATATACAGCATCGAGTACCAAACTGCAAAGAGTAGGGCACTCATAATAAAGAGGATTTAAAAGAACAGGTTTTCCACTTTCTAGGAGATCACCCAATCGAACTGAATCGCCTTCAGAGTTGGCAAATTTAAGATCAAGAGGAATATTATCTCCGAGTTTTTCATCAACACCAATGTCTTCGAGTATTTGCGGTTTTGATTGATTTAACTGAGCAGATACTGAGCCGGCTGAAAAAATGAAAAACACTGAAACCCAAATTGCGATTCTCAGTGTGTACTTCATAAAGATTGATTAATTACTTTCATTCACTATTTCTGAAATAGCCTGATCTATCGGTATGCGATAAATTCCTTCTTCCGAATCAACAACACCGTAACTGTTTAGCGTTTCGGCTTCTCGTTGCTGAATTTCCTCAATATTGTAAAACTGGCTTTCTTCGGATGTTCTGTCTGCTACGTTAGACGTAGTGTAACTGTGTACATAGAAAACAGAAACAATGATGAGTAGAACCACTGCAGATCCAAAAGCACTCCAGAACACAATTCTTTGATAATTCGGAGTATCGAAGGAAGCACCGTAAGTGACTGATTTATCATAGTCGTCAGTAACTTCAATAGATACGCTATCGTCATCATTAACGTCAGTAACGCCTGTTTCGCGCATCCAATTCCGTATTTCTTCAACAGAAATACCATGTTCTTCTGCAAGCTCTTGCAGCTTACTTTCTTGGCCGGATGCAGCTTTTAAAGCGATGGCCGCTTTTTCTTCTTTAGTGAAATTTTTTGAGCTGTTACTCATAGCTAAAAGCAATTAAAAAAGATTATTGGTGATACTCTTTGTGTAGCGAGTCCGGTAAATTTGGATCGTGAATCGGAACCATATTATGATTTTTGAATGTCTGAAAGAACATTCCCATAAAAATTCCACCAAGACCAATCAACGTAGCAATGTCGAGCCAGCTGATTGCAATTCCATGATGGTGCAGGGTAGGCATTACTATCCAATGTATCTCTACAAAATGCATCACAAGAATTAATATCGATGTAACGATCAAAAGTACTTTGTTATGCTTCGACTCTCTGTTCATAAGGAGAATGAAAGGGATTACAAACCTGCCAAACAGGAGCATATAAGTAACGGCCTCCCAGCTTCCTTCTAATCTATGGTAGTACCAAAGTGTCTCCTCAGGGATGTTAGCGTAGTAAATCAGCAAAAACTGACTAAACGCGATATAGGCATAAAATACAGTAAAGCCAAAAAACCAGGCACCCAGATCATATACATGCGCTTTTTGAATAATATCGTTCATTATTCCATTGCGATGCATCCAAAACACCATCAAAATGATAAAAGGAAAGAGAGCCTGAAAACTCATTGCAAAATAGTATACTCCGAACATGGTAGAGAACCAGTGAGCATCGAGAGACATAATCCAGTCAAAGCTTGCAAATGCTATGGTTAATGCAAAGAGCAGGATGCCGGGGGCACTGAACTTTCTAAGCAGTGCTGTTAATCCCCAATCACGGGTGCGATCCATTTTTATAGATACACTGTGCAGCTTGTAGCCTAAGAAACCCCAGATGCCAAAGTAGATAAACTGACGGATGATGAAGAATGGCTCATT
The DNA here is from genome assembly GCF_002834295.1 of Rhodohalobacter barkolensis. Lineage (NCBI taxonomy): Bacteria > Pseudomonadati > Balneolota > Balneolia > Balneolales > Balneolaceae > Rhodohalobacter > Rhodohalobacter barkolensis. The sequence continues at coordinate 413,786 of NZ_PISP01000001.1, forward strand.
CAAGTAAGGTGTCTTACCCGCAAGAATGGGATCATTCATTACATACTCAGTATTAGTCCAGGTATACAGATTGCTCATTCCTAGAAGTATGGGGATGAAGAAGAGACCCCAGATCCAGAATTTTGAAAAAAGTGATTCCGGAATTCGTCGAATTACCGCACCCCAGGAAGATTTTGTAATATGATGGATCATCACCAATATCAGGGCTGCAAGAGCGAAACTGGTGAAGAACGTGAAACTTGTCAGATAAGAGAAGAAAAACTGATCTGCGTTTAAAAAGTATCCAACGCCGCTGGCAATAAGGCCAACGATACCTACTCCGTAAAATGCTTTTGTTGCATCTTTTTGGGCTGGAAATTGAACGGAATCAGCTAATTTTGGACTGTTTGAAGCCATGAATTTATTTCTTTTTATCGCTCAGTGTTAATTATCAGAAATTGTTTTTAAGTACTCTATAATGGATTGGATTTCACCATCAGAAAGGTAAGAGTAGGGGGCCATTACATTGTCATAGCTTTCTACAACCTTAGCACCCGGCTCTATAATAGATTCTCTGATGTACTCTTCATCCGCGACTGTTGATGAACCGTCTGCAAAATTCCTTTCAGCTCCATACAATCCTTCAAAACTTGGTCCTACCAACCTTGAACCATCTACTGAGTGGCAGGCGTTACAGGCATTTGCTGTAATGAGCTGCTCTCCACGAGCCGCTGAAACTTCTTCTTCGCCGCTTGCTGCAGCACGTTGTTCAGCAAGTTCTTCCTCACGCGCTCTGCGCGCTTCATCTTCCTGCTGTAGTTGTGCTAAATCCACATCGTATTGTTCCATTTCAGATTCAGGAACGTTTTGGCTGCGTTGCAGAGCTCTTACATAGGCTACAATTGCCCATCTGTCTTCAACTTTGATCTGTGAAGCGTAAGCCGGCATGTTTCGAATACCGTTTGCAATGGCTGAGTAAATCTCACCATCCGGCATATTGTAACTGTCTTCTCTGTGGAAAGTGGGAGCAGGTACATATCCATATCCGCCGGTCATAATGATACCCTGTCCATTCCCGGTTCCGCCGTGACACATCTGGCAATAAACTTCAAATTTGTCTTTTCCTCTGTAAAGGAATGATTCAGTCAAATCAAATGGGATTTCGTTGATATAATCACCGTTTTCATCAACTCCCTCATACAAAGCCGTATCGTGGCGAAGTTGCCCACGGGCTACAGTACCTTCAACAGGGGTACGCATTGCCCGACCATCTGCAAAGAATGGATTGGATTCCTGAGCATTAAATCTATCCTGAAAATCCATATTCTGTTGAGGATGAATCGGTGGTTTTTCAGATTTTTGACCACGGCATGACATCATCATGACCGAGATCAATAAAAGGGCACATATTCTGGCTGTGTTTAATTTCATCTGTCTGAACAAATTAAAATTTAAATCAGATGCAACAGCTTTACGATTTTGCTGAATGTATATCGTTTTGACTGCTGTAAATTTTAGTTATTTGAAAATTTTATCTATTTGATACGTAAATAAACGGGTTAATTATCGTAAATCTCTTCAATATTGGTGCCACCGGCATCTTTCAGCATACTTTGTACTTTATCTGCATCAAATTGTGGATCAGCAGCTTCAATACATACAAAAAACCCATCATCCGTAACTTTGGCGAAATTATCTGAATTAAAAAGCGGATGATTGAATTTTGGCAGCCCATTTAAGAAAAACATTCCAAAAACTGCACCGAAAGCGGATAGAAGCACGGTCAATTCAAAAATTACAGGAATCCATGCCGGGATATTCAGTAATGTTTTACCACTGATATTGAGAGGGTAGTCGGCAACCATCATAAAATAGATCATGGCAAATGAACCGATTAACCCGATCAATCCGTGTGAAATTACAATCCATCCCAATTTGGATTTCGGAAGATTCATAGCCTTATCGATACCGTGAATAGGGAACGGGCTGAATGTATCAAACTTCTTATATCCGTTCTGATTGATCATTTTGGCTGCGTCAACGAGTTCTTTAGGATTTCTAAACTCGGCGAGTACACCATACATATTATTTTCTACAGTTGATTTACTCATCACTTTATCCTTTTTGTGCAGAATCTTTAATAGGTTCCGGAATTTCTACTTTAGGAGGATTGAACTCTCCATTCTCATCATAGTTATGAGGGTCTGCTTGCGGTATTACAGCTTTTATCTCTGCTACTGCAACCATTGGCAGGAATCGAAGAAAAAGCAAGAAGAATGTAAAGAACAGTCCAAATGTCCCAACGTAAGTAATTACGTCCCAAAATGTTGGCGAATAGTAACCCCAAGACGATGGAAGGAAATCGGTTGATAGTGAGGTTACAGCAATCACAAATCGTTCAAACCACATCCCGATATTCACTACGATCGATATGAAAAATGTAAAAGCTACATTACGCCGTAATTTCTTAGACCAGAATACCTGAGGAGAGATCACATTACATGTAATCATAATCCAGTAAGCCCAGGCATAGGGTCCGGTTGCCCGAAGTATAAAAATTGCTTTCTCGTACTCAACACCGCTATACCATGCAATAAAGAATTCCATCAGATAGGCAAAACCGACCATTGAACCGGTAACCATAATAATGATATTCATTTTCTCGATGTGATCAAGGGTCATAATCTCTTCGAGACCATAAATTTTCCGCACAATGATCATGAGTGTCAATACCATCGCAAAACCGGAGAATACCGCACCGGCAACGAAATAAGGTGGAAAAATGGTGGTGTGCCAACCCGGAATGAGGGAAACGGCAAAGTCGAAGGATACAATGGTGTGTACAGAAAGTACCAGCGGAGTAGCCAGCCCTGCAAGAATCATGTATGATTTTTCATAATTCCACCAATGGCGGTTACTTCCTCTCCAACCGAGGGCAAAGGTACCGTAAATGGTTTTGCCAAGTTTGCTTTTAATTCTGTCTCTGATTGTGGCAAGGTCAGGAACAAGGCCTACATACCAGAAGAGAAGTGAAACGGTAAAATAGGTTGATACGGCAAATACGTCCCAAAGTAGCGGGGAGTTAAAGTTGGGCCACATGGCCATTTGATTGGGCAGTGGGAAAACCCAATAGATGACCCAAATTCGACCGACGTGGATGGCAGGGAATATACCCGCACACATTACGGCAAAGATGGTCATTGCCTCCGCAAAACGGTTAATGGCCGTTCTCCAATCTTGACGGAACAAGAAAAGTATGGCGGAAATCAGTGTACCGGCGTGACCGATACCGACCCACCATACAAAGTTAATAATAGCCCATCCCCATCCTGCAGGGGCGTTCAACCCCCAAATTCCGGTTCCTTCCCAAATGAGGTATCCAATGGAAAAAAGAAGAACAAACAGCAGAATATTGGAAATACCGAATGCAATGTACCAGCCTTTAGGCGTGGGACGCATATTAATATCGGTAATAAGCGCTGTAAGACTCTTAAAATCGTGATTCCCCTTTACAAGAGCGGGTTCAGTAACGTATTCGTACGTTTTACTCATGTTAAATCAGTTGCGATTAAATATCCTGGTTGTTAAGCCAATTCTGAGTTAGTATTTCGTAGTTTAGCAAGGTATGAAGTTCTTGGTCGAACATTCATCTCTTCGAGCATCACATAGTTTCGATCATTCTGCTTATGCTGTGATACCACACTGTTTCGGTCGGTTAAATCGCCGAATGTGATTGCATTAGCAGGGCATGCTTGCTGACAAGCTGTTTGAACAGATCCGTCAGCTGGTTTTTTGGAACCTGTAGCAATTTTTGATTCGATCTTCGCTTTGTTTACTCGCTGTACGCAGTAAGAGCATTTTTCGATCACACCTCTGAAACGAACAGTCACATCCGGATTCATTGCCATCTGGATGATTTCCGGGTCGTCTCCGGTGGTTAAATATTCTTTTGTATAGTTGAAGAAGTTGAAACGTCGAACCTTAAACGGGCAGTTATTAGCACAGTACCGTGTACCGATGCATCTGTTATAGGTCATCTGGTTCATGCCATCTTCACTGTGTGTAGTGGCTGCAACCGGGCAAACCTGCTCGCAAGGAGCCATTTCGCAATGCATACATGGAACCGGCTGGTGATATGCTTTTGGATTATCACGATCACCTTCAAAATAGCGATCCGTTCTTATCCAGTGCATGATACGTCTGCGGCCAACTTCGCGTTTTCCAATTACAGGAATGTTGTTCTCGGCCTGACAAGCAATGGTACATACACCGCAACCAAAGCAGGCATTCAGGTCAATGGCCATTCCCCATTGTGGTTGATAATCCGGACCGTACTGTTCTTCAAATAGTGAAATGGGTCCGCGATCGTCTCCTTCCGCTAATGCTTCTTTAATTCCGGGAACTTCATACCCGTGAATACTCTTATAGGTAGCAAAATCAGGATTTTCGCGATACTCCTCGAGTGTCGCTTCGCGTACCATGTCGCGGCCTTCAATACTGTTGTGGTCCTGGACACAGGCGATTTCGTACATTGCCCCGGTTTTTTCAACCTCAGCAGGTCTGAAAAACATTGCATCGCTGCTTCGAAGAGGGTAGGTATCCACTCCAACTCCGTCAGCTACACGGCCAACGTTATTTCGCCCATAGCCCGTTGTAAGGGTGATAGAATCATCCGCATGTCCCGGGAGGACCCAGGCTGCAATTTCCAATGTATTCCCGCCGGCAGAAATCCTAACCATAGGTACATCATTGGATTTAAAATTTTGTTCAGGTGGGATACCCAACGATTCCGCAGTACTTGGACTCATCAGGGCTACATTATCCCAGGTAATTTTCGTCATGGGTTCAGGTAATTCCTGAAGCCATCCGTTATTGGCAAACCGGCCGTCAAAAAGAGTAGCGTCCGGTTTAATTGTAATTTCTATACCATTAATCGGTTCAGCAGAAAGATAGGAGCGGATGTCTGAAGCAAAACCTGAGCGAACAGATACATTTACCTGTTCAAATCCACTTTCTCTGTCTACTCCATCGTGAAGGACAGTTTCCCACTGACGGTCGAAGTTTGATGTAAAGTAATTGCTCCATGTTTCCTGAACCAGGTCGTAACCGGTACTCTCTTCGCCTGTAACAATTGTATTTAAAAACTCAATTTCGCTCAATCCATCAAAAAGAGGAAGGATTTGCGGCTGAATGACTGATCGATGTCCGGTGTAAGCAAGTCCGTCACCCCAGGCCTCAAGGAAGTGTGCACGATTTACGTGCCAGTTTGATGCTTTTGAGGTCTCATTATAATAGTCGGAGAGATGAATTGTAGTATCCACGTTACCCAAAGCCTGAGCAAATTCAAGATCGGCAGGTGCGGAGTAAGCCGGGTTTGTACCTACAAGTACAACGGTATCGTAATTACCGGCTTTCAACTCTGTAATCGCATTTAAAAATTCTTCAGTCTGATTTTCATCACCGTAATATGGCAGTTCGTGATAGGTTACGGTACTACCAACATTATTTAATGCGCTATTGATTGCGGCAACTGCTGCATGAGCACCCGCTGAATGGTCAAACCCGAGACTTACAACTGAACTTCCACGGTTTGAAAGCAAATCATTGGCTAACCTTTCAATCCAATCGTGATTGCTGAATGCGTTGGACACATTACTAAAGGCAGAAAGACCGTTTACACTTTCTGAAAGTTTAGCTGCCAAAGCATAGGCAAATGGCTCAATTTCTGATGTTTTTAATCTTAAACGGTGATCTGCATAAGATCCGGTAGATGTGAAAGAGTTTTCAACGCAGTAGATACGGGACATGGAGTCATCCGTACTGCTTACTTTTCGTCTGGAAGTAACTTTATAAGCATTTTCAACACTGTTTTTATGTCCAAACGGGCTCATAAAGTCATCATTCAAGGCTACAACAACATCTGCGTTATCATAGTGATTAACCGTTCTGAGTCTTTGACCAAAAGCGATGTTTGTGCCTTCAATGGCATTGTCATCATTGAAGGGCTCAAATGTTACCCAATTGGCGTTTGAAAATGTTTGAAGTGCATTCTGTTTAATTCTGTTGTACGTAGGAGAGGAGTTGGCCTCACTTATAAATAGAACTCTTCTGTTTCGATCAGAAAAATGATCAGATGCAAACTGAACAAATTCATCCTTTGACGTGCTTTCACCATTTCTTCGGGGCGATCTGGAACGGTCCGGGTCATAAAGATTCAGAATACCGGCCTGATTGTAAATATTTGTTCTTCCGCCGCTTGAAGGGTGTTGTTCATTACCCTCAAGTTTAGTAGGTCTACCTTCATTATTCTCAACCAGAATCCCTGTAACCGTATCCTGAAATGGCATACTGGTTGCGTAGTAATTTGGTTCGCCAAGTACTACATCTTCCGGCTGTTTAGAAAAAGGTAAAATCTTTTGAACAGGTTTCCGGCAAGAAGCGAAACCGGCCAGGGCAATGGAAGCTCCCATTACACGAAGGAAACTACGGCGGGAGACCTGGTCGGTCATTTCAGTTGCGTTTTCAGGAAATTCCCTTTCAGTGTACTTTTTGTACTCTTCGTTTTTGGCAAGTTCGTTTAAACTTTTCCAGAAAGTAGTTTGATTTGACTGATCACTCATTCTTTACAGAATATTAAATTGAAACTCAGGGTTTGAATTAGATCAAACAATTAATAGTGGCAACTCTGGCAATATGTAGGAGCGTTGATGTTGTGTTTTGCAACCAATTCGCGTCCAATTTCAAGTTGATTTTCTACAGAGTAACCCATTGTGGTTACTTCTGATACCGGTCGAACATGTTTTTCCGGTTCACGGTGACAATCCAGACACCATCCCATACTAAGCGGTTCTGCCTGATGCACAACTTCCATACGATCAACACGACCGTGGCAAGATTCACATCCCACACCTACATTTACGTGTGCCGCGTGATTGAAATAAGCATAATCGGGTAACATATGAACACGAACCCACTCAATGGGCTCGCCGGTTTCCCAGCTGTCGCGAACAGGTTGTAATGATTCTACATCTGTGCGAATTTGACTGTGACAGTTCATGCAAGTTTGAGTAGCCGGAATATTAGCGTGTCTGGATTCTTCTACTTGGGTATGACAGTACTGGCAATCCATGCCTAACTGCCCTACGTGTACCTGGTGTGAAAAGGGGACAGGCTGTTCAGGAGCATAGCCGACATCGGTAAATTCAGGAGAGAAGAAATACCATATACCAAATACAACAGCATTTAAAAGTATGATAGAACCTATAAGAATTCGCTTGGGCGCTTCATCTGCCCATTTTGGAAAAATCTGAGCCATAAGATTTATTGAAAATTATCAATTCCTTTTATCGAAATTTACCGGAAATTAATCAGCCATGAAGGTAGCGAAAATTATAAATTCTCCATACCTATTCTGTGATAGACCAAAGTATTTAAACTCATTCTAAATAATAGGGTCTCGGTAAACATCGTATCAATTGCTCACAAAGATAGTGGACAGATCTATAAATTGCTTAAAATTTGATGCTTTTTTTATGGCTATATGGCAGACCATTAGTGTTAAGAATAAGAGCAAATAATCCAATTTGTTAAAACGCCTGAAAGCGCTTCAGTTAGGAATGTTATAGTGTCTCAAAATTGTTTACCAACAATTAATATTGAATGATTTAAAGGGAAAAAATATTCAGAATTGTTCAAGAATTGATTTCTGAATGTTGTAATTTTGAGCGCGAAAAAATTAATTGATTGAACTCTGTCAGATATGAAAGAACCAAACAGTAAGGAACTCACTGTCGATTTTTTAAAAAAAATAAGTGTAGCAAAAGCATTAGGTGTTATACTGCTGATTAGCGGCCTGGCTTTTCTATTTTTGATCTGGTTAATCTATTTCAGGGAAACTGCTGATGAGACTGCGGCATGGGTTTCAAACTTACCTGCACTCAATGCACTACTCAATACCGCGAGTACAGTATTTATTGTACTGGGCTTTATAGCGATTAGAAAACGAGAATTTGTTAAACACATGAAGATGATGCTCACCGCGTTTGTTACATCATCTTTATTTTTAATCAGCTACTTGGTTTATCATAATTTTGTTGGTCATACACCTTTTCCGGGAGAGGGTATCATCCGACCGATCTACTTCTTTATTTTAATTAGCCACATCATTTTGTCTGCTTTTGTTGTGCCTCTGGTTCTGACCAGCTACTACTTTGCATTTTCAGGGAAATTTTCCACTCACCGTAAAGTATCCAAGTGGACATTGCCAATCTGGCTCTATGTTTCTGTAACCGGTGTGGTGATCTTCTTTATTCTGAATGCTTATGTGTAAAGAAGGAGCGATCTGAAATTTCCGGCGGTAAATGTTGCTATACAGAATTTAAGAAATCGTGCAGATCTTCTTCGGTATCCAGTTCCAGCTTTTTACGTAACCGGGATCGGTTTATATAAACACTTGAAGGCTGGATATTTAAAAAGTCAGCGATCTCCTTGGAGTTGAAGCCCAGTTTTAAATAGGCACAAAGTCTGAGATCGTTACTGGAGAGCTGGGGATAATTCTTTTTCAATCTTTGGAAAAATTCCTGATGCAACTGATCCATCTGAATTTCAAAGGTGTTGTCTTCTTCAGTAGAATATGAATCAAGCAAATTGCTGATTTCATTCCATCGAGTTTTGGATGATTCTGAATTTTGCTCAATCTTCTCAATTTTCTTCTTGAGCTTTTCAATCAGCCGATTTTTATCCTCGTTTTCTTTTGCCTTGTTGGCAAGCTCAATTGTCTTCTCCCTCAGCTTCATTTTCAGTTGATCATAATCTTCCTGCAAACGCTCCTGTTCAAACTGTAACATTTTTTGGCGGTGTTTTTCAGCTTGTTCACGCAAAGATTGCTGCTTATTAATCAGATACTGTTTTTCGTGTTTCTTTAAAGTGTACATTTGCCACAAATAGAGCAGATAGATACCTATTGCAATTAGTATCAGGTATAGGAGATAGGCGTACCAGGACTGATACCAAGGCGGTGCCACACGAAATGAGAGGGTAGACCGGTCAAATATCTCACCGTTTTTCATAGCTTGTACAGATAGCTCGTAATCACCATAGTCTAAATTGATCAGATCAATTCCACTTTCTGCAGACCACTCACTCCACGATTCACTACCGTTTAGTTTGTATTGATATAGAACATCTTGCTGATTGGGAACCAGATATTCTACCCTGACATTGTTATAAGCATGAGAAATGGTTTCACCGGGATAAGATTGAATGCTCTCTTCGTTGTTATAGGCTTCAATTTGTCTGAAAATCAATTGCGTACTATCGGAGTTTTCTATAAACCCCTTTTCAAGAGACCGGAGGGCGAAACCATTGTAGAGGGGAAAGAATTCATATTCATCATTCAGAGAAACGGAACGGTAAATCCAGGGCATCATTTCTTCAGGACCTGAATGAAATGCGATCTCATTTTTTGTACTAAAACTGCTGTCTTCCGGTGAGTAGGTATATTCAAATTCATCAGTAACAACCTGAACGCCCGAATCATTTTTCGCAATGTAGGGATCAGCACCTTCAAAGATATCGTTCAAGAAAATTTTTCTATCCGTCGGATTAAGGTCGTCATCGAGTTCAGCTCTGATAACTCCGTAATTAGGTATGTTGGTCCATAGTATGTTGTCTCGCTCAATCAAAACCTGATTGGTTGATCCACGAATCAGATCCATTCTTTTCAGAAACGACCATTCTCCTGATGATTTTTCAAAAATGGAAATTCCATTATATGTCCCACCCAGCAAGTAATCTCCATAGGGAGTGATTTCCCAGAAGCCCTGTTGGGTTCCTACTCTTTCCAGTTGATTATTGTTCAGAATGAAAAGCCCGCGATCGTGGGCAACAAATAGTTCATCTTCAATCGTATTTAACGACCACACCTGTCCTTCGCTACCCGGAATTTCATTAAAACCGTAAAATTCAATGTCGTTTTTAAGTAAGTCCCAGTCTGAGGTATAGAGACCTTTGTTTGTACCCAGATAGAAACGTTCATCCTTCAATTGAGCTGTATATCCCGTACCAAAATCACCTCTGAAATCATAGATAAATGTCAGATTACTATTTAGATTCAGTGAAGAAATCCCATAGTCCAATCCCATCCAAAGTTGACCATTAGAACTGTAATGGAGACTTAATATGGTATTGTTGAGGAGTCCTTTATTTCTGTTGATATAGTGGATAATGTTTCCATCCATATCACTGATATATAAACCCTTTTGTACGGTTCCGACGGCTAAATAATTTTCCCGGATTTGTTCAAAACTAAATACGTTGGAATTTTCGAGAATACGAGATAAGGGTGTTTCAAGCCGGGTCAAATTCCCATCAGAGTAAAGAAAAAGACCGGAATCGTATGTAACAAGCACAATTCCCTCTTCATGATGGTAGATTCCTGAAATTTCATAATCGAAATCATCGGGAAACTCAGCAACTGGGTTTAACGATAAATCATCGAATTGAAGTAAACCCAACTCTTCATCTGAGAAATAGATCGAGTCTCCAACTGAGTAGCTATCTGTTAACCGACTGGGAGCTGATATTTTAGTGAGATTTTCGTTTCTAAAAATGTAGATGTTGTAATCTGATACAAAGAGAATATTCTCTCCTGATTGATGAATGTTCCAAAACTCCTCATTCAAGTCAATCATATCCTCCCGGAAAGGATAAAGGGAACGGTATTCAAAATCCTGGTACCTGTTTTTTTGCCATATGCCGAAGTCCAGGTCAGAACCGGTGTAGATAAGCGAATCACTGACTACATGGATAGAACGGGTGAAACCTTCACTACCATTAAAGCTGTTCCAGGTTTTGCCATCGTATTCAAGTAGTCCACCATCGGCGGCCATGTAGACAATACCGTTTGGAGCCGTATCGATATCCCATATTTTACCCTTATTGTTATACTCTAAGGGGGTAAAGTTCTGCATCAACGGTACACCTTTTTCTGGTATCTGTTGTGCATGTACTGAAACTGTGCTAATCAGTAGTATTATTAAATATGTTATCGGTCTCACCAAGGATGAATGGTCATAATGTTTTTAGACTTCATCTGCTCAAATCCAGCCTTAATAGATTGGATATTTCAAGTATCCATTCTAAAGTAATTTTTGGTTTAACCAAAATAAGAGTTTAACCATTTCCGAATGTTGTAATAGTATGTAACTGCAAATACATAATTACCGGTAAGATTAAACTCTGAGTTAAAACTGACAAATTTCAATTATTTGTGAAGCGGAGACACGCCGTGCTCCCAATCAGTCATACATCATGGCAAGCTTGGGCGTTCTGTCAGTTTTGAAAAGTCCCCAGTGCTTTTCGGGTTCCAAAGGTTCGGGCGAACCTTTCCAACTCTCATCAAAGGCTTCGAAGTAGAATGTAAGAATGTTCTCTTTTTCAACCCAATTCATAAGTTTTTCAAAATAGATTTTCTGAAACTCTTCGTTGACAAATTCCGGGTTGATGCCTCTACCATTAGATTTTGTAGCCCAACCGGCTTCTGTGATGACAACAGGTTTATCGGGGTATTTTTCGGCAACAGCGCTATAGTTTTCTTTTGTATAATCTATAGCTTCATTGATGTGTTTGTACTCCCAAACTGGGTAGGTGTGAATAGAAATAAAATCTAATTCGTTAGCGAGAGGTTCAAGCTTTGAAAGCCAGGGGGCGTAATTTTCGCAAAATGTTACAGGTTGATTCGCAAGACTTTTTACTTTTTGTACATAGTGCAGCACTTTCTCTTCATGAACCAGGTGATCTGTCCAATCCACACACGCCTCGTTACCTACAGAAAGGGAGAAGATGATATCCGGGTACTGATTTGCAAATTCAGCCAATTTGAGCATCTTTTGGCTGTTGTTTTCGGTATTTTGTTCGAGTACTTTTTTGGGATGAATTCCACCTCCCCAGGGACAATTGAAATTATTCATTTCGGCTTCAATATAAGCCCCAAGCATGATCTGAAAATCAAGATTTTCATTTCGGATCACATCGAGTACAATCTCTGCATGTGTGTCGATATTAAATAATCTAAGGTATTTCCAATGGTTGTGAAGAAGCAGTAAATCTTCTTTTACTTCTTCGTAATTGGGGTATTTACCACCCGGATGCTGTCCTTCTCTGAAACCGGAATAGCAAATGGCTTTTCCGGGAGCTAAACCCAGTTCTTTATATGTGTTCATCCTTAGTATTTAAGTTTTCCTTTTTTATCCCAGATTCCCCAATATGCACCTACATCTCCTTCAGAATCAACTTTCCAGGATTCATCAAAAGATGAGAAATAGAAGACTTCGATATCTTCATCCTGAGTCCACAAGCATGTGTTGATGAAGTATTTCTTAGCATTTTCTACAGATGGTGTTGCGCCGCCTAAAGCTGTTCCTTTACTTGGCCATCCGGTTTCGGTAATTATCACTTTTTTACCATTACCTGCTTCTTTGGCTTGATAATACATCTGTCGCATATGCTGTAGTGAGTGTTCGAAGCTGGTACCTTCCCAGAATGGATAGCAGTTACATAAAATCACATCGCAGACATCCGATACTTCCGGTCTTTGAACGAATTCGTAATATGCATCTACATAGCCTACGGGTATATCTTTTGGAATTTTACTTCGAACTTCTTTGATGTAGTCAATGAGAGTTTCCGGTGTAAGATCACCTCTATAGAGGACCTCATTACCTACTGCCGCAATATCTACCATTCCATCATTAGCTAACTTTACCAAATTATCGATCTCTTCCCTGTTCTTTTCTTCATCGTCGCTAAGCCATGCTCCAACCAAAGTCTTCATTTTAAATTCTTTGGCTACTTTAGGTACAAATTCATTTCCTTCCGTAGTTGAAAAAGATCGTATTGCATTAGTGTAAGGTTTCAAGATCTTAATCCTTTTTCGGATTTGTTCTTCTGTAACAATGGTTCCCGGACCCTGTCCATCCTCATACATACTGTAACAAAATCCATAGATGCCATTATCTAAAACTTCTCTAAACAGGCTATCTATTTCGTCATTTGCCATCTCATCCAAATAATTCAATTTTGGAATGAGATCAGATCTCTTATAACTTAAAAATTGTTCCTTTCTATATGACATTTTAGTTTACTTTTAACTGTTCATTTTTATTCCAAAGTCCCCATCTCGCTCCAACATCACCTTCGTGTCGGGCTTTCCAGGATTCGTCAAATGAAGAGAAGTAGAACACTTCAACTTCCTCCATTTCGCTCCATTTCTTCAAGCGGATGAAATACTTCATCATATTTTCGATGGAGGGTTCAGCCTGATCCACATTTTTCCCGTATGTAGGCCAACCTGTTTCTGCGATGATTACTTTTTTATTATCAGAGACCTCTTTTATTACTTCATACATCTTAGCCAAATACACTGATGAATTCTCGGCATCGTAGCCTTCCCAGAACGGATAACAATTGGCAAGAACAACATCACAGGCTTCAATAACTTCAGGACTCTGGTGGAGTTGATAGTAGGTGTCTACATAACTTACCGGCACTCCGGGTAAAGCCTCCTTAACCTGATTAATGTAAGCGATGATCTGATCCTCACTCAGTTCTCCCCTCAATAAGCATTCGTTACCAATAGCGACGATATCGGCATGACCAGCTTTGGCAACCTTAATTAAATTCTCTATCTCAGTTTTATTGGCTTCCAGATTATCATCAATCCAGGCTCCAACTAAGGTCTTTAATCCCATCCCTTTGGCAATTTCCGGGATCAGTTCGTTACCATCGGTACATGAGAATGAGCGAACCCATTTAGTATGTGGAGCCACAATTTTCATTCTTTTCTCTATTTGTTCTCTTGAAAGCTGATCACCCAGGTTTTGGCCTTCCAGGTAGGGGCTAAAACAGAAGCCGTGAATACCGCTGTTCAGTGATTCTTTGAAGCTTTTCCGTAACTTCTTGATACTAAGCTGATCGATCTCAGCCGCGATAGCTTCCACTTCAGAATCGACAGAGGTAATAGAGAGCAACCGGTCTTTCTGGTAAGAATACGGGACAGCAACTGCATCTTTTTCTGCTTTTCGGGCATCTAAAATTTCCCGTACCTCATTCGCTTTTTCTTCGGTTACATCATAATCTCGCATTACCCAAAGAGCCACCAATGTTCCAAACATTGGCAGAGCTGAAAAGAATAATCTCAGTCCTGTGATCGCTCCTTCAGGCTGAACCGAGAGATTACCATCAAAACCGACTACGGTAAGAATGACCCCGCTTAATCCCCCGGCAATCGCAAAACCAAACTTCACCATATACCAGTAGATCGCACCGAATATTCCCTCTCTTCGTTTTCCATAATTGAGTTCGTCAATATCAATAACATCTGCAGTCATCGACATCATCAACACAAATAAACTACCAATCCCAAATGAGTGAAAGGGCAATGCCAGCAAAAACATCCACGGTTTTCCGGGGACAAATAGGAACCACAGACTTGCATACCCAAATAGCGCTATGGTTTGCGCGATCATGAATGCATTTTTTTTGCCAAGTTTTCTTGACATACGAGCCACAATCGGGATCACCAAAAAGGTGGTAACCAGTGCTCCTGCACTCCCAAACAGGGGAGTCCAAATGCCCGCTTCGCCGGCGTCTCCGCCGAACAAATACCAGACAATAATGAAGAAGGAAAAACCGGCAACGGTGTTAAAGGCATTAAAGATGAAAAATGTTGAAATACAGAGCTTTCTGAATGGGGTTAATGACAATGCCTCCTTGAACCCCCTGATGATTTGTTTGAGACTCCGCTTAATGTTGTTCAGAGTCAGCGATTCATAATCTTCGTTTACCGTAGATTTACTGGGAATAAAAAGTCCGGGAATCATAGCGCAGAGTGCAAAGATAATACCAACGTAGATGGCAAGCTCTCGAGTGGCTGCTTCAGCGCTTGGGAACCATGCCGGATCGTACATGATCACCCAGAACCAAGGTGCGATTACCCATGCCCATTGACCAATCCACTGTGCGATGGCCATAATTTCGGTTCGCTCATGAAAATCGTCGCTCATTTCATAACCCATAGCCACATAAGGCACACTGAATATGGTTAAGCCGATGTAGAAGGCAAATGACCAGAATAAGAAGTAGCCAAAATTGTAATTGACTGTGTTTTCTGCATAGAGCTGCCACATGATCGTAAAAGCAACACCCATGATAACAGCACCTGAAATCACATACTGCCTTCTGCGTCCAAATCTTGAGCGGGTATTATCAGATATAAACCCCACGATAGGATCGGTAACAGCATCGAGAACCCTAGGCAGGAAATAGACGATGCCCCACATCCAACCGGGGAATCCTAAATTCTGAACAAGCACCACCATGAATATTCCCAACGTTGCGGGAAACATCTGATTGGCCAACATACCCATCCCGAATGCTATCTTATGCCGATAGGGTACTTTCTTTTTTATGGTTTTAGACTGCGACATCCTTTAGTTATTTGAGATTTATGACAGATCAATCATGGGGCGGGGTAGCACCGCTTGAATAGTTTTTTTGTATTCAAAGGAGACTTTTTGCCCAATGCAATGGTTAGTTACTATTGGCAGATATTCGTTAGGTTTTTCAGATGATTAATTATGTATCTAAATCGGTAATGACGACGGTTTGAATTGCTTTTCCACTGATTGAAAATTCAGTCGATTTTCCATTCAAGTTTAAATTGATGCTTTTTGCAACTTCTTCAGGATTAAACAGCACAACGGCTATTGATCCGTCGGGGTTTTGTGCAGCCGTTACCATCAAGTTTTCATCAGAATGATTATGACCAATTCTAACGGCTCCGGGTCTGATGTATCTGCTGAAGTGAGCCATGGTGTAGTAAAGAGGAGTGAAGTAGACCTCATCCTGTTCGGGATCCACAATGACGGGAGCTGCACACCAGTTTTCGGCCCAGTTTGGCCCGCCCTGACGATCCAGCACCATATTCCAGTCAACCCAGCCATCAACCCAGTTGTTTAAAGTTCCAATCATATCCCGAGCGTATCTGAAAACGGGTACATACTTTGTGTGAAGATGTCTTCTCTCCTCAGGCGCCCAGTCATAGCCCCAGTCTGTAGCTTCCTTAGACCAATACCACGCGTCGTCTTTCCAGGCAGGAACCTCAGCATCCACCGTAGCCTCCGTTTGTATCAAATGTTTATTCGGAGCCTTGCTGTGGGCATATTGTAACTCTTCAGGGAAGTAATGATATGTACTTCCATACCAATGCACGGCAGTTCCATCATAATATTGAGCAGCTTCCGGGTCGTCATACATTGTATCCACCCACTCGATCAACTCTTCATCCCGGTTTTGGTCATATCCCAGAATCTTAACATCCTGTTCGGCCTGTTGCAACCGTGGCCCCAGATGGTTTTTAACAAAATCATTCTGCTCTTCGGGTGTAAAGTGCATGCTCTCCCAATTGCTATCATTGCCAAGAGGTTCATTCTCTACAGTAAACGCCCAGATATCAATTCCCTCTTCCCGATAGGCATCCAGATATTTTGAAAAGAACAGAGCCCAGGTTTCATAATATTCGGGAAGCAGTTTGCCACCTTTCCAATCTTTGTTATCCTTCATCCAGGGTGGAGCCGTCCATGGAGACGCAATGATTTTAAACCCGTCTTTAGATATTTCCATCGCATCTTTAATCATCGGAATCATGTCATCCCGGTCTTCATCGATGGAGAAGTTTTCCAGGTTAACATCTCCCTCAACCGGAGCGTAAGAGTAATTAGACAGGGAAAAATCGCTGGAGTTCATATGTTTTCGAGTCAGTGAGTAACGGGCTCCGTCTTCACCGAAGTAGGCTTCCAGAATTTTCATCCGGTTTTCATTGCTCAGCTCATTCAACAGATAAGCGGATGCTTCAGTAAATGATCCGCCAAAACCGGTAATTTCCTGGTACGTATCATCAGGGCTGATCGAAACTTCCACACGCTGATCAGACTCCTGAAACTCTTGCAGCTCAGTAAGTTGATTTCCGCTCTCGGAAGTTTCAAATATTTGTATGTTCATCTCATTATTATTCATATCACAGCCGGTAAGTGTGAAAATAAGTATCGTAAAGAAAGCTATTATTGCTGTTGATTTCATATCAGTTTGTGTTTTGAGATTGCAATCTTTCCTGAATTTCCTGATCTGTTGGCGGCACTTTAACGTCTTCCATCATAGCATCAAAATCACCATTGTATGTTTTTGTGATTGGCATTCCGTCACGCGTCAATCCTTCAAACACGCCTGCATCAACCTCGTCCCAAAGCACATACTTAGCCTCAGATTGCAGGTTGATCAGCCCGAAATGATTTTCTGAGCCGAGCTGATTTTCTGCATCTTTCCATTTTTCATCAAATGCTTCAAAATAGAAGACGGAGACTTCATTCTCGTCAGACCACTCCCGAATCATGTCGTGGTACATCTTCATTTTATACTCATCCGTAGCTCGTGAACCTTCAGGTCCATAATATTCGTTCGATATGGTTGCCCAACCGGTTTCGCCGATATGAACCTCTTTGTCTACTCCAAGGCTCTTCATATAATCGACCACGCTCTGATACTGCGACACTGCATAGTCGAGCGATCGATCAAGGGCAGCATCAATCTTCTCCATGTCTGATAGGTTTTCCTCATCTTCAGGTACACCCCAGAAATCGGGATTGTAGTGCGTATCGTGCATAGGGTAGGTGTGCATCGAAATGTAGTCTACCGTCCGAATAAGTTCATTGAGATCCTCTTTGTGATATTCCTCACCGCCACCACCCCAGGAGGCAAAGTTATCCGAGCTGGTTATCCATAAATCCTCGGGCAGCTCTCCGTTTGCTTTCCGCTCCTGAAGATTCTTTACCCATTTTAAAATAATTCCGGGTTCTACATAATACTCCTCCTGCCAGTGTACCATGGCCTCGTTGCCAACTGCAATCACTTTAACAATGTCGTGGTATTGGCTTGCAAGGTTTGCGGCCCTGTCGATCTCTTCGGGATTTCTCGGGTGATCTTCATCCCGGATGCGTTCGGGTTCGTCGGTCCATGCATTTTTAGCATCAATCCAGGCCCCCATCATCACATACATTTCGAAATCGGGGTCTTCCTCTTTCATTTCCCGAATGGCTCGCAGCAGATTGGGAACCGCATCGAGGTACACATTGTACGTTCGCACAATTTTTATACCCATTGCCGAAAGGATTTTCATGTCTTCTTTCAACTCTGGAATTGTAGGCTGAATATCTCGCGAAATTCCCCGGTAGCCGCTATATGAAATAGCGGGGTAATCCGGATTACCAAGAATTTCTTCAGCCGTGTCGGATGATGTTTTTGATTCGGCTGAATTTTCATTCGATGAACTGTTGCAGGAATTCATAAGCAAAGGAACTAGTAGTGCAAGCAGCAATAAGTGTAATTTTTTCATTATTTTCCTTGATTAGTACAGTTAGGCTACATGAATCTATCACTATTCAAATAAACAGTGATCAGCTCTATTTCACCGGTGCGATTAAATACTTTTTCACTGGTTTCTTGATCCAGGCTCAGCCCGTCAAATTCCCGTGATTCCCCGTTTGCATGTTCAACCGTGATTTTATCTATTCCTGTTTGTCGGTAAACCACCGGAACCTGACAAAATGTAAAGGATAGGGAGTTTGGCTGAAGGTTCAACTTTTTGGGCTCTTTTTGTACATCGACATACTTGAATGCTGCCGCTTCTGTCAGTAATTCATCTTTTTTAAGAAGAAGCGGTTTGAAAGAAACTTTTCCGTCTTTTATAAACACTCCCAACTCACCGATTCGCACCAATATATCTTCCTTTACCTGTCCGGTCATACCGGGCTGTTGTGCACCTCTGTGATAAGGAGTATGTGAGTATGGATCGGTTGGGAAAGCCCCATAATCTTCAGGAGATTTATGAATTCCAATTCCATCGCCAACTTCGTAAAAGTGGTTTCTCAGACGATTGAGAACAGATTCATCCGCCTCTTTATGATATGCATCAAGAGTTACCTCTTCTACGGCCAGATAGAGTTTGGAAACCATATGCCAGTAGATAGAACCCAATCCTTCAAAGGCAAAGAAAGTGCCCGATCGGCCTGTAAATGCTTTATGGTTAAATACCTCTTCAAAGATTTGAAGCAGAAGATCAAATTCCTTTTCAACCAAAGGTTGATATTCCGTTGACTCCAGTTCATGCAGAGCTTTTTTTAGATCCCCGGCATTTCTGAAATTTCCGTTGAAGTGGTAATTACCTTCCACATCTCTGTTGATAATTTGCCGGTTACCGTCTGCAATCATTTTCTTGAGCAGTTCGGATTTCTCAACCAGACTTTCAGGAACGTTGTTTTTTTCTAAAAATCCGGGCAGATCCTTGTTAGGGTAGAGGATGTAACTGTTCTGATCTTCCCGGTAAAGAGAACTGTTGCGAAGAGCATCCAAAACGTCAGCAGATTCCTTCGGGCTCAAATACCCTGAGCTGAGAACGGCAACCTGTCCTTCGAGCATTTCATCCAATCGAGAAACTGAGACTCCGTCAGCGTTTATGCTCATTAAATTATATGCGTGATACAGCTTGTCTTCTCTTCGGTTGGCTTCAATGGAATGCTCCAAATAGGAGAGGGCCGTGTTCAGGAATTCTGAGATATGATCAATTTTCACAGTCTCTTTTTTTCCGCTGAACCCCTTGCTATAGATTTTTTGTCTGTAGTCGCTACCCGCAGTTCCTAAGCCATCCGTTACAGCTTTTCTGTCTGCGTCATCAATACGATTGTTTAATAAGTCTTGATGCTGCTGTAGGGTGTCTGAAATTTGAGTGAAAAAGCGATGGAGCTCTTCAGAGATAACCAACTCGTTAATTTCCGTTTCTGAAAGGGTATCTTCAAAGAAATTTAAAAACCGCCTCAGGTAGTAAAGTGTCACCATTGAGACCCCATTTCCTACAAGGGCATTATTGGCGTCATTCCACTCGGGGCGCTGGGTGTTCATCCAGATGCCGCCTTCAGGTATAAAGTTGGACATCTTAGCAAGAACTGTTGCCAGAATCTTCTCAATAAAGTTTACCCTATGAATATCACTCTGTTTACTTTGAAGGAGTGCACCGTCAGCACCAATTTTTTCAACTTTCTCACGAACTTCCTGATCTGATTTCTCATCAAAATCGATGGTGTTCTTCGGATCTTTTACGATCTGTTCGTAAGGTTTAATCCGGTAGGGGACATTGGCGTAAGCGAAATACTCTTTGTTGAAAATCCGCTCGAGTGCATCCGGCTGAAGGTTTCTGTAAAACTCTAAAAATTTCAGCAGATAAATAATCTGATGATCCCCCCAATAGCCGATGTAGGACCATGGATCGTCCGGATCGATGGTTTCCCAATCAAATCCGCCTTTTGTGACTCGGTATGGATTGTACCCGTCAAATGTAGTGGCGTTCAGGAATTTGAAAATCATCCCTTCAATAAAACCGGGATAGGAGTGAACCAATGCCTCCCAATTCTGGAAAATATCTCGCCAGTTTCCTTCATAATCCAATATTTTGGATCCATCCAGTTCGCTGTGCGTGTTGATGGAAAATTGATTCCAGGGACGGCTGGGATCTCCATGTCTTCGGCTGAATTTCAGCGGCAGATACTCTGTTGACAAGCGCAGCAGATCCGGATCGTCTGTATTTTCAAGTTGATCATACAATTCTCTGTTGTTGAATACATCGTTCAGGTTGCTGATAAAATCTTCATTTCTATGAAAGACCTCTTGATTGGCACTTTTCAGATAAGAGACAAAGTCACCCTTTTCGATGTTGTAATTATCATCAAAAATACCGCCGCGCATGATGTTAAATAGCACATTGGAGTAGTGCCGCGCATCTTTCAGGTGATCTGATGTTTTCTGGAGTCCATCGGCGCTGCCTGTGAGCAGAAGAAGTCGCTCGGTACCTTTGTCTACATCTTTCCGGAGTTTCTTGTTAAGCTGCTGATCCTGTTGAATCGCCTTACTAAGCTCAACAACTTGCGACTGGTTCTGATTTACATTCGCTACAATTTTCCACTCTTTGGTTTCGCTTGCCGGTAAATCTACATCGGCATGAAGAAAGTATGCGCCTTTCTCACCTTTAACATCCTGCTCTTCATAAATTTCTTCCCGTTTTCTGAATTTATTTAACTGAAGGGATGATAACAGGTGTTGTGGATTTTCAAGACCGTAAGACCAGGCGATGTTTGCCTTAAGTGCTTCGCTCGGTTCCGCCTTGTCTACAATGATGGCGCTCAATGCAAAAATGGCCAACCCGGATTCGGGGACCAATTCCGTTCGTTTGTAAGCATCTGCAAGATTACTGGATGTCTGCTGCATGTCGCTCTCAACTCCATAGGGAAGAACGTTTTGTATACCGTCTATGAATGAGAGGGAGTAATCTCGATCCGAGTGATTGATCATTTCGGACGTTCTCACAAACCCATAAAGATTGCTTGAATTCCATTGATATCTGAAAGTCAGATTCAGGTCGTGATTAATCTCTTCAAATAGGATTTTGTTGCCGTAACGGTTCTTATAGATATTCCGGCTAATGGAGTAGTTATCGGCAAACCGATCGGAAAAGGGTTCCCAAAGCAGAGTTTCTTCTTTTTCCTTAATCTGAATAATGGTTTTACTGCCGGTGGTGTCAGCTAAATCTGTAATTTTATCATCGGTGTAGTAGGGAAAAAGGGCATATTCTGAATTTTTACGCCCTGCGGTAAGCCCACCGTTACTGGATATAAACATCCAATGGTTCGAATCGCTAACAACGCTCATGAAAAATGGTCGAAACTGGTCGTGGTTACTGATTTTAAACCATTTTTCACCGTCAAAATTTTCTACTGATATGGATTTTGCCAATGTTCTGCTATTCGTTTTTTTAAATTTTTTAGAAATTAAATATGTATGTAAGAAATCCATCTGAGTCTTCCATCAGATGGAACCAAGTGTTTTAATTTTCAAGGTCATAAACCCGAACGTAGTCCACCATCATGGTTTGTGGAAAAGGAGTAAGGGATGTAGGAGAGCCTACAAATGTTCCGCCAACCGCTACGTTCAGGATGATATAAAATGTATTGTCATTGAATACCCATTCTCCGTTGACATCTTCAGGAGTGATGGTATTGTAAAGGATATCGTCTACATAGTACCTGATAAAATCGGGTCCCCACTCAATGGCAAAAATATGAAATTCAGTATCAAATCGTCCATTAGGTATTGTGTACGAATCAGTTACTGCGTTTCCACCCGAGTAACCGGGACCATGAACGCTTCCGTGGATTACCGTAGGTTGCTGACCACGATATTCCATAATATCGATCTCACCAATTTGTGGCCAGGTTTCCGTACCGCCTGAATCGTCGCCAAGCAGCCAGAATGCCGGCCAGATACCCTGGCCAAAAGGAAGCTGAATGCGAGCTTCAAAACGCCCATAGGTTCTTTCGAAAAGACCTCTTGTCAGAATCTTAGCTGACGTGTAAGAAGAGCCTTCGAACGACTCTTCTCTAGCCGTGATCTGCAGCATTCCATCTTCAACCCGAATATTTTCGGATCTGTCGGTGTAATACTGCAGCTCATTGTTTCCCCAGCCGGGCTGGCCAAATATCTCCTCACCGGTTCCGATGTCGTAAATCCACAGGTCTGAGTCTACAGATCCGTCTACATCGAATTCATCCTGCCAGATGATCTCTCTGGTGACTTCTTCTTCAGGTTCGTTTTCTGTTCCGCAACCCGTCAGGATAACTAAAAAGGAACCCAGGTAGAGGAGAAATTTGAATAATGCTTTCATGCTTTACTTTGGTGATTATTTATTCATTTTGGTTAGGCTCGTTTTTTCCGCCGAATAATATTTACCCGCTATCTGCGCAGGTAAATATTGTCGACGTAGATTGTTTCACCTGCTAAACCGGGCCCCAAGTCGCTGTCTAATACGATCTGGCCAAGATTTGATTTATTAGCCATGCCCGAAATATCAAGCTCTATTGTTATCCATTCACCGGATTCTAATTCAGGATTGCTAGCAGAAGTAGCTTCCTCGGTATCATCACCGCCACCAAACGAATCATCTGCACCGAAGTCTCTAAGGGTTACTCTTAGTGTAGAGTTATCAGGAACTTCATCCGGGAAGAAAACATCCATACTTAGGATATTCATATCGCTTCCATCTATAGTCGGTACGTTCTGATTGAACTCAATACCTACAAAGTTGAAGTTTTCATATCCCAATACGTCGTTACCATCCACTGTAAAGTCACTTGAAGTAGTGGTTTGAAACGGCTCATAAAAGCCATTATAGAAATCAACGGGCACGTTTTCGTAAGCGTCACTGAAAATAGAGATGACATCATCCGGATCTTCGGTTGGTGTAGGGGCCGGAGTGAAATTACCGATTGATTCGATGATCAGTGCACCACTGGCATTCAAGTCACCCAAAGTTGCAGTTATTTCTGCAGTACCCTGGCCAACAACGTTTACTTCTCCGTCTTCATTTACTGTAGCAACACTTTGGTCGGATGAACTGAATGAATAGTATGCCGGTGCAGCACCCACGGTTACATCCACTCCGTTAGCCTGGTTTACGGTAAATGTAAGACCGCTAACCGAAGTATTTGAACCAATAAAACTGGTTTGAGTCTCTTCGTTTCCATTCAAAATAGCCGGTCGTGCCTGTGCCAAGCCGGGAAGGTTTTCGTATTGGAGTTCATCCACCCAAAATGAGTAACCATCTCCATCTTCAGGCCCTTCAGCATACCAAAACAGTCCCTGTTCTGAGGTCAGAACGGATGGATCAGGGATAGGAATAATATACTTTTCCCAATTGGTGGTAAGCTTGAGATCATTCCGTGTTACCGCATATTGATCACCTAAGAAATCCTGACCGAAACCGATATCATTGATTGATCCGGCTTTTGTTCCTTTGGCATAAAACGTTAATGCATTGTAAGAAGTTAAATTTCTCCCTCCGTTTTCATCTCTGAATATTGCACCGGCATATGCTCCTGCCGGATCACCTACGTTTGGTACATCAAAGCGCATGGATGCTGCAGAGTTATCATAGGTATCATCTTCATCCACGCTGAATGCATCCTGTCTTGAATCTTCGTAAGGATAGTATTCAAGTCCGGCACTAAAGCCATCAATAAATACTTCAGGGTTAGCCGGGAAATCCGGTTCTTCCAGGCCGTCAACGCTTCGCTCACAGCCCTGTGCAAAGAACATGAGTAGCAAGCCTGCCAGTATCGTAAGTTGGGTGCTTTTTAATTCCAAAAATTTCATGTTTCTGCCTCTTTATTAGTTGGTAAGATTAATTTGAATGTATGTTCTGAATTCCCACTCACTTCCATTGTCAAATCCGAAAGCAGTAGGATCGGGGACAAGTTCCCCGCTTGGATCCATCATATACGTCGGCGCATATCGGGGTGAGAAATCATCCAGCGATCTCCATGTACCTCTTACACCAATTCTGGTAGAAGGCAGGTCAAACCAGTCCGGTCTTCCTAAATCTGTAGAGAAGTCTGCCATCAACTGAAGAGGGAATGTTAAGTTGAAATCTCTGTGGTAATCGTAAGGCCCCCAATCATTCACTTTAACGTGAGAGCTGAATTTTAACTGCTTATAGATCATCCTCAAGTCACCGCCAAATCGGGTAATCAGTCTTGGGTCACTGCCATTTGCCTGTGCTTCTCCTCCATATAGATTGGCAATGATGCCCAAATCCCGGTTAACTTTAGAGACAATTCGTGCATTCACTTCCCAAAGTCCGTTTAATCCGAAAATATTTTCATCGGGTACGGGTGGAGCTCCCGGGAACGGAAAGAATGTTCTTCCGTCGGGTAAAATACCAATGGCTGCATCCTGTGTTGTTGGCAGATATCTGTATACGAAACCAAGGCTCATTGCCAATGCGGCATCTTCTGCCATATCATTATCCCACTCATACATGTAGGTGCCCGGGGTTGGATCGTATGTTAACAGAAGTTCACCGGCTACCTGCTCTCTGTTGGATCTTACCACAAATGGATCATCCAGAATGTTTCGTGGCCTTGCCGGAGCATCAACACCGGAAGGAATAGGTCCTTCAATCGGTTTTTGCCATAGAAAGTTAGGAGCTACCTGGATGTTACCAAGCATGTATGTAAACCCGGATAGGAAATTATACTGGTTTCCGCTGCCGCTGTCTTTCAGTCTCCAGCCGGTGAATGTCATTGTTTGATCTGCACCACCTTGTGCAACCAATCCCATAACTGCAGACTGTGCGTACCAGTTAAACCGGCCTCCTTCGTAGGTGAGTTTTAATTTACCACCCCAGTTATCTTCCGGTTTAATCTCATCTACATATACATCGTAGCCGCCATCGGCCTGTTCTCGAGCAAGTTGAAACTCACGGCCATTCAGAGGCTCACCGGCCCAAATACCGCCCAGCTCAACTCCAAAGTTTCCAAAATCACGACCCGCATAGAGTGTCAATCGTCTTGTTTTGGGTTGAGGAATCGCAAATGAACTTCCAGTTAACCCTTGTCGCTCAATATCTTCATGAAAGATACCGGTTAATGATGTTTGTCCGATATCTCTGGAGTATTTCAGTAAAACAGCCGGGTTTGCTCCCCACCATAATTGAGGACCAAAGGCAAGCTTCGCTCCATCAAGCATTTTTTTACCTTCCGCTTCGAATCCAAATGGAGCCTCGCCGTTATAGGTAAAGATCTGGTCGCCGTAATTCGATTCCGGGTATAAACCGAAGAAGTCTCCTTCATAACCCCAATGGTAGTGCCCAGTGCGGTAAAATCCATCAAGATTGAAATATTCATCATTCCAGGAGTAACTGGCACTGTAAATATCAACCCGATTGAGTGATTCGGCCGTAACGTTTCCATTTTGCCCCATAAGCTCTACCGCTCGTCCGCGGTTTTCGTAAAAGATTTCATCAATTGGGTTCTCTGCAACATTCCCCAAAACGTTTGCAACCACTTCGGCTCTCATGTTTGGAGATGGATTTGCTTCCACTCCTATTAAGTAGGATTGCATGTGATCAAAACCCAGTTCATCAGGGTACTGAACAACATCCGGATCGGCATCATCCGGTGTGGTGATCTTGCTGCCACCCGTATTGTAGGTTTCAAACATGGCAGTAAATCTGCTCAGTGAAATAAGATCGGAACCGCCACCGCCTGAACCGCCACCTGCGCTTGCACGAAGATTTTCGCCAACTACAGATATTTCAGAAAAGTGACTTTCCAGATCTACAGTATCTACACCCATTTCATAGGGTTCGAATTCGTGTACTTCTTTCAGTACATAGTATGCCGCAGTTGGATAAAGCTCATAAAAACCGTTCAAATCGGTTGGTCCTTTCGCCATAATGCCAAACCACTCTTCATTCATATTATTTTCGCCGGGAACATGGTCAAACTCATATCCGCCGTTTTCCCATGATGCGTTGGTATCGTGAGTGTCGAGTCCCTCGGTTTGTCCGTATTTCCACCAGCCATCACTGAACTGAAAAGTAAAACCACCAATGGAGTTATTACTGCCGCCTAAACCGGCTGCATTTCTGTAAATATCTTTCCAGTTACTTAATAAATAGGTTGCTTGTGGGATCTGCGCCTCTTGCAATGTTTGAGCGTTAAATCTATCTGAGCCAAATTCAGTAAGAAGAACAGGTTTTCCATACTCATTTTGAACTCTTTCATACAGGTCGGTGAAAGTCATTCCCCGATAAGTATTCGTTCCAAAGATGTCCATATCGGGAACTAATTCGGCAACAAGGTCCATAAAAAGCAGATCACCGTTTGCCATAGCAATAGGCCGGCTGCTGTCTATAGCTTTCATCTCTACAGCCGCTTCATTGAAGAGTTCATACATGGCCCTTGCTCGGATTGTAGATTCTCTGTCCTCAATAGGTATATCTTCGGTTTCAGCTCCGCCCCAGAATAATCCGTAGTTATTTTCATTTCCCAAAAGATATAGAAGCAGCCCCGGGGTATCTCTATACTCTTCTGCGAGTTGAGTGACTTCCTCAAGCAGTAATTCTTTTACCCTCTCATCTGAATACTCTGTATTAGCCATCCAGGATCCGTCGATTGTTAACCCGTAACGCCCAAATGAGTGATTGAGCATCGTATAAATGCCGTAATTCTCATATATATATGTAATCCATCTCTTGGGTATTCCTGTATAGACACGTATTACATTCACACCCATATTTTTTAACAAGCCCATTTCATAATCCAGAGCCTGCTGTATAAACTCCGGAGACTGATTCCAAAGGCTGTAGTTAAAGTTGGTTCCCCTGGGAAAATAGTCCCAGTTCATTCCGTTTACCATTAGTGGCTCACCGTCGACGAGAAGTCTCCATCCATCTTCACTCTCTTCAACTACTACATTCTCTGTTTGCGCCATTAAGGGAACAGAGTAGATGAAAAAAAGACTCAATATTGATAGACAGATCACAGTAATTTTAGCTTTCATAGAGGTCATTTTTATTAACTTTGAAAATTCTTGCTAAGGATCTGTATGTAATGCCTATTCCAACAAATCCAACCTCACATTAATGATGAAGAGGAGCGATCGCAAGATATACATTATATATACAAGCCAAAATAAAAGCGCTTTTTTATGCCATGAAAGTGCATTTAAAAGCTTTTAAACCAACAAAATCAAACTTAGATAAAAAGGTCCAATTAGTGTTGAAAAAAATTCGCTTGTATATACTTTTTAAAGGTGAAGGAAGGATGATTTTCTGGAAAAGCGCGATAAATACATAAACGAAGGAGAGGAATAATTTCAGATCGGATTTAAAAATGCTCGATCTCTTATTTTAAAAATGGTTATCAGTTTAGACAAGGAAAGAGGTAAACTTAACAGCAAACTTATTTCAATGTTGAGTAGAAATATTTTAAAAATGACTTGTTTAAAAAAAAGAGCAGAAATAGATGAAGATTTTATCACCTAATACTGCTCTTAAAATATTATCGAAAAACTGACTGTTTAAATCCTGATTAGTTGCCCAAAAACTGCTCTCCGGGTTTCGGAATTTCAACTTTTGTATCACAGTATTCCTGTGTGAATTCTTTAAAATCCTCAGGGTCACCTGTCAGAACCGGAAATGTTCCGTAGTGAATTGGAACAGCAACTTTGGCGTTTAGCATGTCGCAGCAAATCGCCGCTTCCTGTGGTCCCATGGTGTAGTAGTCTCCCATCGGCACAGCAATAACATGCGGCTGATACATCTCGCCATATAGCTCCAGGTCGCCAAAGATGTTGGTATCGCCCAGATGGTAAAAACAGATATCATCTTCAAAAGAGATTACAAGACCACCGGCTTCTCCGGCATAATCCCCCTGAAAGGACGAGCTGTGATTGGCATTAACCAGTGTCACTGAAAAATCATCAAAATGTACTGTCCCGCCTTTATTGAACTCTACTCGCTGATCTTCCTTCAACCCGTGCTTCTTGAGTAAGTGAGAAAGCTCTACCTGAGCCACTACTTTACATCCGGTTTTTTCGGCCAGATCCAACGTATCCCCAACGTGATCTTCGTGTCCGTGGGTTAACAAAATGTAGTCTATATCATCCGGATTCTTCTGATCATCCGGTGTTTTTGGATTTTGCGACAGGAAAGGATCTACATAAATAACTTTCCCTGAAGGAGATTCAAGACGAAAGGCGGAATGTCCCAGCCACCAAGCTTTAATTTTAGTATCCATACTTACGTGTTGATTTTATTTGTGGTTAAAAATTCTTTGATCTTAGTGATTCAACAAAAACAGTAAATCAATCGTTGACAATAGATAAAGGGAATGGTATTAATATAAAAAGCAATTCTGTTTATTGATGCAGAAACAAAAAACGGATCGTTCAGATAAGAAAGCTGAAAACCAATAATCTCAAATAGGGTAAATATGTCTCAAAGAGTTAAACTACATCCGGATGCGCCTCACAAGAAAAAAATATTTGAATTGACTGATGAACTCATCGATGGTTCAGTCATGGTCCTTCCCACCGATAGTCAATATGCACTGATCTGCGACTACAAGAACAAAAAAGGCATAGATAGAATCAGGAAAATTCGACAACTGGATAAAAATGATCATCTGACAGTGATGTGCCATAGCCTGGAAAATGTTTCGATATTTGCACATCTGAGTGACGACAATTTTAAATTGATTAAAAGGCTGATACCCGGTCCTTACACATTCATCTTACCGGCAACACGTGAAGTTCCCCGACTGCTAACTCATCCTAAGAAAAGGACTGTTGGAATACGTGTGCCGGATCATTCCGTTTGTCTGGAATTGATACAAGAACTGGGTCACCCGGTAATGGCGATTACTGCAAAACTGCCCAACGTAGAATTTGGAAGTCCGGAAGAAGGAAATAAAGAGATGTATCTCAACCGGTTCGATAAGGTTGTGGATGTGGTGGTAGACGATCAAATGGATGAACTATCGGACGAGGAAACCAGCATACTGGATTTGACCGGAGACGAACCTGTACTTCTGAGAGAAGGATTGGGCATGGAAAGATTAAGGGAAGCGATCGCTCTGGAAGGATTTACTCTCGATTTGCCGGAGACAGTATGAGAATAGCAATCAATACGGGTGGCGGCGATGCGCCCGGACTGAATGCGGCAATTCGTTCTGCTACACTTTCTGCCATACGGCGGGGCTGGGAAGTTTTTGGGATTCGTAATGGCTATGGATCGCTCTACTCAGACGAACCATTTATTCCGCTGACCCGGCAACGTGTTCACGGAATTACTCTTCAAGGCGGCACCATTCTGGGTACGGCAAATCGGGGAAATCCATTCGAGATGCCTTATCAGAAAAAAGATGGAAGCTGGGGTCTGGAAGATCGATCGGATGAAGCCGTTGAGGTTTTTGAATCTCACAATATTGACGCACTTGTAGCCATTGGCGGTGATGGATCCATGCGTATAGCCCATAAACTCACTCAAAAAGGAGTTCCTGTTGTTGGGGTCCCAAAAACGATAGATAACGACATCTGGGGATGTGAAGTAACTCTCGGGTTTGATACGGCCGTTACCACAGCAACGGAAGCCATTGATAAAATTACAACCACGGCAGAATCGCACCGCCGGATTATGGTTATAGAAGTGATGGGGCGCTATGCAGGATGGATTGCCCTTCACTCCGGACTTTCAGCGTCGGCAGACGTTATTTTGATACCGGAAATAGAGTTTTCACTGGATTCCATTGCTCAAAAAATTATGGAGAAAGAAAAAAAGGGGGAGACCTATTCCATCGTTGTTGTGGCCGAGGGTGCTAAAGAAGTTGGAGGAGATCACTTTGTAAAAGGTAAGGTGATAGGTCAGGCTGAGCAATTAGGAGGAGTTGGAGAATATCTCGAGAAGAAGTTATCTGAAATGACGGGGAAAGAGTCGCGCTCTCTGGTTTTAGGACACCTACAGCGAGGCGGGACACCCTCAACGAGTGACCGGCTTATTTCTCTTCGATTTGGAGCTGCCGCCATCCGATCATTAGCTGATAAAGACTTTAATAAAATGATTGTGATGCAGCAGAATGAGATTCGAAGAATACCTCTTTCTGAAGTTGCCGATAAGATAAAACTTGTTCCATTGGATGGAGATACTATCCTAACGGCAAGAGAAATTGGAGTTTGTCTGGGGAATTGAGGTATGAGCTTTTTAAGCGGATTAAGAGGAATGGTTAGTGGCAGAGCATCACTTTCTGAAAAGTGGTTACAGCCGGAGGCAGAAGAGGATCTTGACAAAATGGTCGCAGCTAACTCCGGGAAACACGTGATCTATAAACACAGTTATAGCTGTGCAGTCTGTCTGTTTTCTAAACTGAAAGTAGAAGAAATCATGGATAAATATGATGATCGGGCATCATTTCATTTTGTTGATGTGTTGAAAAACAGGGCACTCTCCCGAAAAATAGCCGACATGACAGGATTGAGACATGAATCTCCCCAAATTATCGTATTAAACGATGGAAAAGTTTTCTGGCATGAATCTCATTCAGGTATATCAAAAGAAGAGCTGGAAAAAGCAATTCTGTCCTGAAATTGACATCGAAAGGGGATACTTTAAAAATCAGACAGTACTGTTATTTAAAGTCGGGCAGTGTTTTGATTGATAAGATCAGCCCGACCTACAAACTGTTCATTAGTAAACAAAAAAACTTAAATCATTACATCCATTATGGATCAGAAGAGAAAGCAACCAAAAGGTAAATCGATTGAAATTGAGTTGAAAGATGATGAGGCAAACGGAACGTACTCAAATTTGGTAATGATTACGCACTCTCAATCTGAGTTTGTGTTTGATTTCATCTCCATGATGCCGGCTGTTCCAAAAGCTAAAGTCATGAAACGGATTATCATGACACCCGATCATGCCAAACGTCTTGCCAATGCGTTGAACGAAAATATCAGAAAGTTCGAAGCTGAAAATGGCACGATCTCAACAGCTTCAAAAGACAAATTTGATATTCCATTTAATTACCGCGGTCCTAAACCTGAAGCGTAAATACCGTCTATTTTTTAGCCATAATTAAGGCTATTAAACCAAGTATGAAGAAAAACAGATGAGGGAAAAAGGCGGTAAATTCGGGCGTTAGTGTACCTGCGGCTCCAAAGGGTTCAATCACTTTCATTAAAGTGAGGTAAATGAAGCTGAAGGAGAGTCCGGCTGCAATATAAAATCCCTTTCCGCCTTTTCGCCTTTCCGTGGCAATTGCAAACCCGATGATGCAGACCACAATGATGGAAATCGGGTAAGCCATTCGGCTGTATAGCTGAACTTGTGGAAGGGCAATGCCACCGGCTCCAATCCTTTTTATTGATTCGATATATTCCAGCGCCTCTGGGTACGTAAGCTGATAAATATCTGATGTTCTCCGTGTTAAGTCTCTCGGGAGAATATTCAGTTCAATCTCTTCATCTTCAGTATCAAACTCTTCGAATGCTACATCCCGGAAAACTCGATTTTGTGCACGGTCTGTTACCCATGTTGATGTGGAATCGACCCAGCTTATTCTGTTGGCAGTAATAATTTTTTGAATCCGATCTTCTTCAAATTCAATAAAGGTAACTCTGTGACCGATATTGGCATTATGATCATAGAAATTGATGTTTATAATAGTACTGTCAGAGTCCTGCCTGAATATCCCACCTCTGTCTATCCTGTCGCCGCTATTCGACATGTACTGCTGCTCGAAAGCAATTCGCTCTGCATTTGAGTTTGGAATAATAAATGCATCGAGATAGCTGACCGTTAATGCCACGGTTAAACCAAAGAAAAGATACGGCATGATGAGTCGGTAAAGACTGATACCGGAAGCTTTGATGGCTGTAATTTCAAGCCTCTCTGTCATCTGACCCGTTAAAACAAGACAAGCCACCAAAACGGCCACCGGAGATACAAGACGAGTCATCTCCGGGATATAGTTTAGA
This sequence comes from Rhodohalobacter barkolensis, assembly GCF_002834295.1. Taxonomy (NCBI): domain Bacteria; kingdom Pseudomonadati; phylum Balneolota; class Balneolia; order Balneolales; family Balneolaceae; genus Rhodohalobacter; species Rhodohalobacter barkolensis. The sequence goes on from NZ_PISP01000001.1 coordinate 446,234, forward strand.
TAGTATTGTCCCCAGATCTCAGCCATGTCTGCACCTTTATCTGCAAATTCATCACTGTTTTCTGAGAAATCAATCAGTACAAAGATGAGGATCAGCATCCCAAGCACAAATAGAGTGATGGTAAAAAGCCTCAGTAAAATATATCGGTCGAGCTTATTCATCTTTCTGAAATAAGTTTGTAATGCGTATGGAGGTACTTACGTGCAGAGTTAATATAATGCCGACTATCAGAAAGAAAATATTGATCCCCCACATTCCCCAAAACGGACTGATTACCAGGCGGTCGGCCAATTTTTCACCTTGGATAATCGCGATAAAGTAGACCGTTAAAAGTCCGCCACTGATTAGTGCCGCAACTCCCAGGTTCCCTTTTCGTGTCAGCATGCCAATCGGTGCTCCCAGAAAAACAAAAACCACACACGCAAAAGGAATAGATAGTTTTTTGTGTACTTCTACTAAAAATTCAGCCACTCTGAAATCCCGCCAGCTAACATTTGACTTTAAATTATCCAGCTCGGAGTTGTAGCGGTCTATGGTATTGATCGCACGGTTTATGGCTCCAATTTGGGTGGCGGGATTAGGCAGGTCATTCAGAACAAGCAGATCAGACTGGTAAACTCTGAGGGTATCTTGTGTATCATCCCGAACTAAGTTGAGGGAACTCCCGGATTCTGAGTAGAATGGGGTTTGTTCGTTCTGACCGGTTGCATTTCTGAATTTGTCCCTTTCGCGATTCTGTTCGGTGCGCAGGGTATCCACTACGGCAATCATGGCCTGAGCGCTCATGGTTCTGTCATTCCGGCTGCGCTGTTCGGGGTTTGACCGTGAAAAAGAGAGATCTGTCAGGTCAAAGCTCATTCGGTAGGTGTTGAAGTTGCTGCGTTCAAGAGTTTCCTCATTTCTGCGTTCACCGGGAATAAATCGCAGGGCAGAGCCATTGTACAGGTAGAGCGAAAGGGTATATTGGTCCGGACTTTCGAGCCATCCGCGTTCGGCGTTGATATACGCTCTTCTGCGGTTGTCGGATGCATCCTGAAAAACCCGTACATCATACAGTGAGTCTGTTTCACTGTCGATCTCTGTAATCAGAAAGGTGTACCCATCCAGGTCTTCATAAAAAATTCCTTCCTGTAGATCAAAAGCAGGTTTTTGCATTCGAATGTCGAGAAACAACGATCGTGCTTTGTGGTTCGATTCGGGCAAAATATAGTTGGAAAAGTAGCCCATCACACCAAACAGGACAAACCCGGTCAGAATCATGGGGATCATGAGTTTGATGGGGTTGATTCCGGCCGCACGGATGGCGGTCAATTCATTCCACTCTGAAAATTTACCATACGCGATCAATGTAGACACCAGCACCGCCATGGGAACGGCCAAAACGACCATGTATGCAAGATTGGTGAGGATTAACTCAGCAACGATAAAAAAGGGCAACCCTTTTCCAACAAGCTTATCTACATGCAGTATCAGAAACTGCATCAGAAGCAGAAACATGACTGTAAAAAAACAGAAAAGAAAAGGCCCAATATGTTTTCTAAAAAGTTCGGTCTGTACGCTGTTAAACATGCCTTAATAGTACAGCTATTTTAACATTCATGAAAAGTGCTTTTCGAAAATCAATTCCTTTCAAAAGCTTCTATTTTTAAACATCTTTGCAGAGAGTTTATTATTCTTAGTCATTCTCATTTGAACCCCATTTAAAAGTAGATCCTATCGCAAAAACGTTACGACACTGATTGATTTGTTTTTTGTTTGAAATTCCGTAAAAATTAGCCGCATATCCGGCTTAACACCAGCAGTTTACAACAGTGCCAATTAAACGTTTCTTAATACTCTTTCCAATACTGGGATGGATGATGCATTTAGCTTCAGCGACAGAGGTATATGCTCAACAGACAGATCAGGAAGAAGGAGATATTGAGGAGAATGGTGAATTTCAAAATACGTTCAGGGGTATCAAAGGAGATCAGGTAGCCCCAATTTATTTTCAGCCCATCCCAAAACTCTACTTTATCACACTTCCGGCGGAAGAGATTTATATCGAAACCCGAAACGACGGCGGGTTTTATGTCGAAAAACGAATTGAAGGATATCGGTCCGGCTTTCCTGTTTCGGTATCATTTCCAAAATATGCCGACATGAACCGTGAACGGGTTAAACAGGAAAACTGGCAGCAGTTAATCCGAGAAACAAACCGACGGGATGAAACGCAGCGCGGTATTTTTGATATGAGTGTGGACATTCCGGGTGGCAGGGAATCTGCATTCTCGTCTATTTTTGGAAGCCCGGAGGTGAATCTGAGAGTCAATGGAGTAGCCACCATGAATGTGGGTGCCTCTGTACAGCGATCTGAAGATCCCAGTTTACCGCCGGATCAGCAGACACGGATCGACCCTACTTTTGATCAAAGTCTTCAACTTAATATCCAGGGAAATATCGGTGATAAACTGACGATTCAAACCGATTGGGATACCGAGAGGCAATTTGATTACCAAAACCGGTTGAGTATCTCCTACGAGGGATATGAGGATGAGATCATCAAGAGTATTGAGATGGGAAATGTGAACATGAACACCGGAAATTCACTGATTCGCGGCAGTGGTGCTCTGTTTGGAATTAAATCGGTTGCAGAATTAGGTTCATTTAGGCTTACGTCCATTATTTCTCAACAGGACGGTGAGAGCAATGTGGAAACCATTAGCGGTGGTTCGCAGGAACAGCCGATTCAGCTTCGTCCGGCCGATTACAGTGATGACCGGCACTTTTTCCTGGATTACTATACTCGTCAGGAATTTGAAAACAGTATGGCAAACCCTCAGCAGCTGTCTCAAACGCTTCAGATAGCCGATGTTGAGGTGTGGGTACTGCGAGAAAATATACAGTCAGATGAGGGCGCTCGTCTCGCTGTAGCTTTAGCAGATTTGGGAGTTGTAAGAGACGGGACGGAAGGTTTTTTGCCACCGGAAAATGATCAGGATGTGTTTGATGCAGCACTTTTAGATCAATTTCGTGACCCGCAAACCGGAGTTTCTCCAGAGGATTTGGGAGTGACCGATTCAAGGAATTTTGAAGAGGGATATTTTACACCGCTGGAAGAAGGCACGGATTACACCATCAATAAAATTTCAGGGTATATATCGCTTCGAAGGGGATTAGGGTCGAGAGAAGTGTTGGCAATTTCGTTCACCTATAGAGGAAGCAATAATGAAATAATTAATGTAGGTGAACTTAACCGAAGCGGTAACGACAGGATTTTCCTGAAAATGCTGCGTCCGCAAAATGTATCGACAGATAGTGATCTTTTTAACCTGACTATGCGGAACATCTACTCATTAGGTGTGAGTGATATCAATCGGGAAAGCCTTGAGCTCGAGTTGGAATTTACGGAGCAAAATATTGCCCGCGACCGGCTGCCGGGAAGATCTGCAACGCTTCTGCAGGATTTGGGACTGGATCGGGTTGACTCGCAGGGAGCTTTGGAACCCGATAACCAGCTTGATTTTGGCACAGGTACATTAGATCCTCAAAACGGATTGGTCATATTTCCATATCTGGAGCCATTCGGAAATCGTATCCGTGAGGTTCTGCAAGATTCTCCGGCTTCGGAAGAGGAGATTGAGAGATTATCCTATGATGAACTGTATGAAGAGAGAAACCGGAATGCATCTCAAAGTTCAAAGAATGGATTTTATAGATTCAGCGGTACATCAAGGGGCGGACTGCAGGAGAACTATAACCTGGGATTTGCACTGGTTGAGGGGTCAGTCAGAGTTTATGCAAATGGTAATCAGCTTCAGGAGAATGTAGATTATCAGGTAGATTATTCATTTGGAAGCATTACCATCCTCAATGATCGATACACCGCACCGGGGCAGGATATTCGGATTGAATATGAGAATCAGGCGCTGACTTCCATTGAACAGAAGACATTCACCGGTCTGCGCGCAGAATACGACATCACCAATAATTTCCAGGTTGGAGGCACTTTCTTTCGGTTCAACGAGCGGCCGCTGGATGATAAAATCCGAATCGGTGATGAGCCAATCAGTAACTCAGTGATTGGCCTGGATGCAAATGCTCGTTTCGATACTCCATTTTTAACGCGCGCAGTGGATTGGCTTCCTCTGATCCAGACCCGCGAAAACTCAGAGTTTGAATTCAGCGGCGAGTTTGCACAACTCAGGCCGGGAGTATCAGAAACCCGTGCTGTACGCCGGGCAATCCGTAATAATGAGTTGTTTGAAGATGAGGAGGAGGGATTGTCTTTCGTGGATGATTTTGAAGGATCAAATATTAAAATCAATCTTCTGAATGCGACAAGATGGAATTTGGCGGCAGCTCCGGCAGCTGTACCGGGGTATGAGCCGGATGAATCCATTTTTTTAGAAGAAGATTTCCCGGGAGCTCCGGTTTCTGACCAGCAATCGAGACTGGATCGTTCTGATCTGAGGTCGAAACTATCCTGGTACTCCATCCCCAGAAATATTTCGACAATTTTAGGAAATGTAGACTTTACGCCGGAATCTCAACCTGTTGAGGTTACCGATGTATTTCCCGGCAGGGAGACACAAAATCCACAAGAAGAGATTATCACAACACTGGATGTATTTTATGATCCAACTTCCCGGGGGCAGTATAACTACAACTCTGAACTGAGAACGTTACTCGAAGATGAGCCGGAACGAACCTGGGGAGGAATGACGGCCGTGATACCCTCCGGACAGGAGGATTTTTCTCAAAACAATATTGAATTTCTGGAGTTTTGGGTTCAGCCGGTACTCGAAGACGGACAACCGGCACAAACAGGCACGATTGACGATTTTGACGGCAAAATATATATCGATGTAGGTTTGGTTACAGAAGATGTAGTTCCAAACTCCAAGCTAAATACAGAGGATGGACTTGCTCTTAATCCCGAGACCTTGATTCTGGATAGCCAGATGAATCCAAGATCCGCTCTGCCAGCTAATCCTCCTCCGCCTGAAGGACAGTTTTCTAATGAGAACAGAGAGATCGAAGATGTTGGCCTCGATGGGATGCCAAATTCAGGTGGCGTCAATGGGCTGAATGAGCAGACGATATTTGAGGAATTTGTAGATCAGATGCGTGTGCAGTGGGGAGCCGGGAGTGAGGAATTTGAGCAAATTTCTTCCGACCCTTCAAACGACGACTATATTTTCTACGGTGAGTCTCTGGTTCAGGATTTGCCGCTTCATGAACGATTTCACAGGATGCTCGGGCACGGTGATGGCAATACACCAATTGATCAAAGCGAAAGAAGAGCTTCTACCAACCGGCCTAATACGGAAGGCTTGGTTAATCCATCAACAGTAGCTCTGAACAACTCCTATTTTCAATACGAGGTAGAGTTGAATCCGGCCGATGAGAATAGGTTGGAAATCGGTTCACCGGGTACATATATCGTAGACCGGGTCCCGGGATCCCGTCAGCAAGATCGTTGGTACCAGGTACGGATTCCACTCGATGAATTCAAGCGAACTGTGGGTGATATAAACGACTTTCAGAATATCACATACATTCGAATCTGGATGTCGGGTTACGAACAACCCTTTACGCTGCGCTTTGCATCTCTGGAATTTGTTGGGAGTCAGTGGCGGCAGGATGAGAATATAAATTCCCAGAGTGACCCCAATGCGGATATTAAAATCAGTACGATAAATATTGAGGAGAATTCAAATCGGCGCCCCATTCCGTACCGGCAACCAAGGGGTGCAATTCGTGCACAAAATCGAGGTACGCAGCTGCAATCCCTGCAGAATGAACAGTCAATTGTTCTTCAAGGAGAAAATATTGGTCCGGGCTCTCTTCAGTTGGTTAAACGGGTATATCCCGGTGGGTTGAACTTGCTCAACTACTCCAACATGCGAATGTTTGTACATGGGGAAGGATATGAGGAGAGAGGAGAGGCAGAACTGGTGATGCGCTTCGGCAACGACCTTGAAAATAATTACTACGAATACAGGCAGCCAGTAACCCCATCGAACCCCAATTTCCCTTATCAGGAGTTTGATCCGGGCGGTAATCAGCTTATTGATGAAGAAGCTGAGCAGGTGTGGAGGTATGACGAAAACAGCATGAATATTGTGCTGTCGGCATTCAATCAATTGAAGCAGCTCAGGGATCAAGAGGGGGGCGGCTCACTATCTGAAGTGTATGAGAGATCAGATATTCTGGAAGATGCTGTTCCCGGCGCAGTGGTTGCCATTAAAGGAAATCCATCTTTGGGCAGAGTGTCTGAGGTGGGTATGGGAATTAGAAATCCGTTCGATCCGGATAATCCGAGTGGCCCCGGTACGCCGATTTTGAATGCTGAACTTTGGCTGAATGAATTAAGGGTTTCAGGTTTTGATAATGAAACCGGTTGGGCCGCAAATGCAAAATCATCTCTGAAAATAGCTGACTTTGCCACGCTTAATGCAAATTTAATTCGGCAGACTCAAGGCTTTGGTTCACTGGATTCCCGTTTGGGACAAAGGAGAGTAAGTAACGAAATTGCGTATGACCTATCTACTACTGTCAATCTGGATAGCTTTATACCGGAGCGGTACGGCTGGAATATTCCGGTAAGCCTGTCGACAAGAAGATCAAATTCAGTTCCCAAATATTTACCGAATCAGGGAGATGTTCGCCTCACAGATTTTGAACAGGCTGTTCGTTCCAGAACGGATTTAAATGAAGATGAGCAGGATCAACTCATTGAACAGCAGATCCGTGATGTTGAGACCTATTCCGAGAGCTATTCGGTAAACCTGTCGAACCTGTCCAAGCAAAATTCACAAAATTGGTTAGCTCGATACACTCTGGATAACACCACATTCAACTATGTATATAATACTACAGACGGCCGTACGCCGGAGTATTTATTTCAGGATAATTGGAATTATAACGCCTCTGTGAGGTATAATCATAACTTCAGGACTGCCAGATATGTCAGGCCCTTTAATCTTCTCTCCAACATTCCGCTGGCCGGAACTCTGGCCGGTTTACAGCTGGGAATTACACCCACAAACTTCTCATCATCACTGAGTACCCGCCGTTCGTATGAAGAGAGGAAGAGAAGAACGTTACAGAATCAGCAGGAGTTTGCCCTGCAGCAAACGCATAGCTTTACATATACCAGCAATCTGGGATTTGGTTATAATCTGACTCCTTCCGTATCAACCTCATTTCAGTCGCAAAGTATTTTTGACCTGGGCCGGGCTTCTATAAAAGACGCAGGATTAACCGGGGTAGACAGTGATGCATTTGAAACTGAATCTTCATTTGATGTATTCCGTGATCTGATCTTTGATGACCTCTCTCCTCGCCGCAGCAGCTATTCGGAGAACTATACGGCAAGCTGGCAACCCCGATTGAGCCAAATATCAGTTCTGAATTGGTTGAACTATAATGCACGATATTCGGGCGGCTATCGGTGGGAAAATTCACCGTTCGGCTCCAATCAGGGATCTCGTGTATCCAATACATTCAGGCTCGACCATACCCTTAGAGTAAACACGGAGACACTGCTGAATAAAATTCCTTTTTATGAAAATGCAGTTGAAGCAGACAGGGATGAATCGCGCGAACGTGAAATCAGCAGAGACAGTGATGAGGAATCGGCAGGCTATACGTTTGGAGAACAGTTTAGCTATTACGCCAGAAAAACATTCCTGGCCGTGTTTAGCTTACGCAGCGCAGACATCAATTATAGCAGTTCAAAAACCGGTTCTCAGGCCGGTTATGACGGAGGTTCAAGCTTCTTTGACATGTTCGGGGGAGATAATTTTACCCCTTCATTTGGATACAGAATTGGTATTGAAGAGAGAATTAGACAGGATAGATTGATTTCCAATCCGGACGGTACAGGTTCAATTCAGATTCCGGCTAACAACACATATTCAGATAACATCACGCTGGGAACTCGACTCAACCCATTTACGAATCTGTCGATCGATTTAAGCTGGCAAACGCAATGGGACGAACGCCGCACCGAATCCATTTCATTGAGTGCCAACAATGAAATCTCTTCTGTAGTGAGTTCTTCCGGCAATATAAGTTCGAGTATCTGGGCTTTTGGCAGTGGCTACGAGAAATTGTTCAGGAATCAGCTTCAATCCGCTTTTGACGGTATGAGCAGTGTGGACAACGTTATCGGAGCGGATAACGGTAATACGGTGTTGAACAGCGTTGCACTTCAGGAAGACTTCAGAAAAGCCTATATGGGCAGGGCACCAACGATTGGAGACAAAAACTTTACTCCGATTCCTCTGCCAAACTGGAGAATCAACTGGACGGGTATTGAGGAAATATTTCCTTGGATTGGCCGCTATATGCAGCGTGCAACCATTACGCATTCTTACAGCGGTCTCTACCGTGTGGGCTGGAATTTGAATAACGATGCTGATACTCCGATATCCAGGAGATTGGGAATTTACCAGATAGAGGATACCCGCCCTGAATTTGATCCGTCTTCTGTAAATATTGAGAAGAGATTTGCCCCGCTGGTTCAACTGAATATCACCTGGGATAATGGATTGAGAACCCAAATGGGTTATGAAACCAGTAAACTGACGAGCCTTTCACTCTCGAATACGCAGGTTTCTGAAAGGACATCCAAAGGGGTGAGGGTTCAGTTTGCATATACACTGCGTAATTTCAGGTTGCCGTTTTTCAGAAGATTGACCAACAATGTGGATCTGACGTTAAACGGAAACTACATCGAAGACTCTGAACAGCGATTTTTACTGGATGCGGATCTGGAGCGTGCCCTTCAGGTCGACGCCACGCAAATTAACCGGGATCCGGATGCCTATGATTTTAATCCGAGACCGCCGACAGGGCAAACTCGCATTAACACATCTGCTGTAGTGGGTTATCGTTTCTCCAATACGATTCAGGCAAATTTTGAGTACGGATTTACCCAGATTCTTCCAAAGTCGTCCAGAACGTTTAAGCGAACTACGCACGACATCCGCTTTAATATTCGGATCAATATTCGGTCTTCGTAATTCAAAACTTTCATAGCAGTTACGGTGTTGCTTGTTTATTATGTTTACTACAGAACGATAACCAACCGGCAGATTAATGAAATATTTTAAATGGCAGGCTCTTTTCCTGCTCTTCCTCTTTACGCTTTCCTGTGGCGATAATAACAGTATCGATGAGCCCGAATTTGAATACCTGGTATCTGAGGAATTTAACCGTACGATTACTCAGTCTTCCATGGAGTTTTTCTGGACATTTGCGGGGCAGTCTGATGCAGCTGCGTTTATTGAATATGATGTTGATGTGTATAGAATCTTATATCAGACTACGGATTTAGCCGGGAACCCCATTGAGGCTTCTGGAGCCGTAATGATACCGAAGGAAGCCTCACAGCCGGAACTTCTGTCCATTCAACACGCTACGATATTTTCGAATGTTGAAGCTCCATCGGTTGATGGAACAACCAACTCTGTAGTAACCCGAAAATCCATTTTTGCTTCAGCAGGAAACATTGTATTTCTGCCGGACTACCTCGGTTATGGAGTGACGTCCCAGCAGCCGCATCCCTACCAGCACAAAGAGTCGCTGGCAACGGCCAGTTACGATATGATGATGGCCGGGATGGAGTTTCTTGAAGCGAATGAGTTTGAGTGGTCGGGCAGCACCATCGACCTGATTGGTTATTCTGAAGGAGCCTATGCCACGCTAGCTCTTGCTCAGAAAATAGAAACCGGTCCGTCACCTCTTCAGGCAGGATTGATATCTATGGGTGCACCCATTTTTGATCTGTCATCCACAATGGATTTTATAATCAACAACATCGATCAGCCAGCCGAGTGCGTGGCCTGCTACGCCTATTTTTTACAGACCTACCACGAGATTTACAGCTTACAGAATCCCGTGAGTGATTATTTCAACTCTCCGTACGACGAGAGAATCTCTTCAGGCCTGTTTGACGGTTCACAAAGTGCAGCCCAGGTTGCATCTCAGCTTCCCGAGTCTATGACAGAACTCTTTACGGATTCCTTTATTGAACGATATCTGAATGGTGAAGAGGAGGAGCTTGAATTGGCGGTTGCAGAGAACAACATTCTTTATGTGCCGGAAGCAGACGTTCTGTTGGTGCATGGAGATGAAGATGGGGTTGCCCCGATTTTTAACAGCGACGATTTTGAGGCTCGTGCCCAGCAGTCGGGAAAAACAAACCTGACTTATATCCGACCGGAGGGTGTAAACCATACGGAAGGGATCTTTCCATGGGGATTGGAAACGCTGGACCGTTTGAGCAGCGCTTCAAAAATATTGGCGGAGAATTAAGAGCCGAAAATCTCTTGAAGTATTTGAGAGGCTATTTCTTTTTTTGAGCCGGTAAATTCAAGCTGCCGTTCGTGGCCAATAAGATGGATCGTGTTTGTATCCGAGGCAAAACCGGACCCTTTTTCACTCAGTGAGTTGGCGCAGATCCAGTCGAGGTTTTTCTTTTCGAGCTTGGCACGGGCGTTCTCCATCAGGTTTTCTGTTTCCATGGCAAAACCGATCAGTACCTGTCCCTTCTTTTTATGTTCACCCAGCCAGGAGAGAATGTCGGGATTTCGTTCAAGTTCAACAGAGAGTTTGGCCCGGTCTTTCTTCTCTTTTTGATTCGATCGGGTGACAGGTTTAAAATCAGAAACAGCAGCCGATTTTATGACGATGTCTGCATCCTGATGATCTTTCATCAGTTCAAATAGATCATCAGCGGAAATGAACGATTTAGTTTGAATTCGATCGGGAATTTTTTCTGTGATGGGACCGTGTAGCAGAGTAACATCCGCACCGAGTGCCCGGGCGGCATCTGCCATAGCAATTCCCATTTTGCCGGAGCTTGGATTGGATATAAACCGAACAGGATCGATGTATTCTCGTGTGGGTCCGGCTGTTACAACAACCTTCTTTCCGGTCAGCGGGCCTTGAATCCGATGCTCCTTAATGATTTGAGCCGATCGTTTTAAGATGGCATCCGATTCAGGCAGACGTCCGATGGCTTCCAGTCCACTGGCCAGGTAACCTTCGTCGGGTTCAAGAACATAGTAACCCATCTCCCGAACTTCCTTTAAATTTTTGGAAACGGCCGGGCTTTCATACATCTCGCCATCCATTGTGGGACAGATTAAAACCGGACATCTTGCGGCCAGGAGGGTAGAGGTGAGCATGTTGTCTGACTGGCCATGTACAATTTTAGACAGCGTGTTAGCCGTGCAGGGTGCAATCACAAACAGGTCGGCCCATTCGCCCCAGTGAATATGTTTGGTCCAGTTTTTTCCGGGTTCCGAATCGTTGAAAACTTCAACGGCAACTTCATTACGGCTGAGAGCGGCAAACGTCTCAGAACCAACAAAGCGGGTAGCCGAAGGGGTCATGGTAACCCTGATTTCAGCTCCCGCTTTTTGAAATTCTCTTAATAAGTAGACTGCTTTATATGCAGCTATACCACCGGTAACGCCAAGTATGATGCGTTTCCCGGAAAGCATATTTAAATCTCTTTGTTAGGGTAACGGTAAGTTACCTTGTCTTCCAGCATTTCATCTACAGAACGCTGAGTTGCATGCGGCAGTTTTTCGAACGCCTTGGAGATTCTTTCCTGCTCTTCGTTAAAAGTGAACTCGTCTTCATCTTCGAAGCCCTCAAAATATTTGAGTTTTTCGTCGAGTTCCATCTTTTCCTGTGCAGCGATTTGACGTGCTCGCTTAGACATCGCTACAATTTTTTCGTAACGATTGCCTTTTTTGCTACCAAGGTTTTCTAAATTGAGTGTTCGAATCGGCATAATTATATGTTATGAATTTATAAAAGTTGAAACCGTTTCTTTGATCCGGTTGTATGCAGTTTCCAGATCATCATTGATAATGACTTCATCAAAATCGGATGCGTACTTCATCTCTTTTTCAGCCCGTTCAATGCGTGTTTGCAGGGTCTCTTCTGTTTCAGTTCCCCTGGCAATCAAACGATCTTTTAATACTTCAAGAGATGGGGGTTTAATGAAAAGAGCCAATGCTTCATCGCCATAGAGCTTCTTTACATTTTTTGCACCCAATACATCAATATCAAGCAGAATAAAATAGCCTTTATTCAGCTCATTTTCAACGACTGAACGTAAAGTACCATACATTGTGCCGTTGTAAAACTCCTCCCATTCCAAAAACTCATCATTTTCAATTTTTTGTTTGAAGGTTTCTTTGCTGAGATAGTGATAATGAACGCCATCTTTTTCGCCTTTTCGAGGAGAACGGGTTGTGGCACTGACTGAAAACTTCAGCTTGTCGAAATCTTTCAGCAGACGTTTAGTCATGGTCGATTTCCCACCGCCGCTGGGTGAAACAAGAATCAGAATTTTTCCTCTTTTGCTCATGTAAAGTGATGAATATGATATTAGAAAGCCGGTTGAGAACTATTCGATATTTTGAACTTGTTCGCGAATCTGTTCCAATTTTTCTTTCCCTAAAACAATGTGATGGGCTACTTTAGAGTCATTGGCTTTGGAGCCGATTGTATTCAGTTCACGATTGATCTCCTGGCATAGGAAATTCAGTCGTCGCCCAACAGGCTCATCTGCTTCCAGGGCTTCGAGGAAAAATTTGAGGTGAGACTGCAACCGGATCACCTCTTCGTTGATATCCATTTTATCAACCAGCAGTGCAATCTCCATCTCCATCCGGTCAGCGTCTACCTGCTCTTCAGTGATCATTTTTTGGATACGGGTCTGGAGCTTTTCACGGATCTCCGGAGCCCGTTTATCAGAAAGTTCAATCACTTCATCCAATAGCTTCGAAATGCCGTTGATCAAGTTTGAAAGATCACTTTTCAGCTCCTGACCTTCTTTACGGCGCATGGTGTTTAAATTCTTGAGGGCGGTTTCGAGAGCAGAATTTGTGCAGTTCCAGATAATGCGAACTTCCTCTTCACCTTCTTTCCTGGTTTCAAAAATGTCGTTGAACTGTAACAGATCCCGCACGGTAACCGGTTCGTCAATATTTCCCACACTTCTCAGATTTCTCAGGATGGAACTATAGCTCTTAACCAGCTCTTCGTTCAGTTTGATATCGGGTCCGGCCGTTTCTGTGCGATCTACATTAATATTCAGATTTACTTTTCCACGGGAGAGGTTTTTTTGAACACACTCTTTCAACTGAATCTCTTTATCCTGTATGGATTGCGGCATTCGTACAGAGATGTCCAGGTATCGGCTGTTCAGAGTTTTAACTTCAACGGTTACCTGGTAGCCGTCAGACGATGACTCGCCCCGGCCAAAACCTGTCATGGATGTAATCATTCTGAAATATTAGTTTAAACGGATATGAATTTTTAAAATAGGAAAGCTTACAGAAGAAAGCATTTCCTGTTTGAATCTGTTTTTGGTTGAGTTACCGAGATCATTATTTAATAACTGAAAGAATTTTATCGGCCAGTTGATTGGCTGCTTCTTTCGTTTTTGCTTCACTGTAAACCCGGATAATGGGTTCTGTGTTTGATTTTCGGAAATGAACCCATCCCTCATCAAAATCAAGCTTAACTCCATCAACGGTATTCGGATTTTGATCGGCATACACTTCGGTAACTTTTTTCAGCAGTTCATCGGCGTCCATCCCGAGATTGCTCAGTTCAATTTTCTGTTTGCTCATTTCATAATCTGGTAATGAGTCTCTGTATTCTGATGCCTTGATGTCCCGCTCGGCCAGCAGCTGCAGAATCATAGCTGTTCCTACCAATGCATCACGCCCCGGGTGCAGGTCAGCATTGATCACTCCTCCATTTCCTTCACCGCCAATAACGGCGCCTTTCTCCTGCATCACTTTAACGACGTTGATTTCGCCTACAGCAGAGCGGTGACACGTGTGTCCATATTTATTGGTGATATCATCCGCTGCCCGCGAGGAGGAGAGGTTTGTTGCTGTGTCGCCGGGATTTTTACTCAGCAACAGATCAAAGGCTGCAACCTGCGTGTACTCTTCCCCAAAAAGTCGTCCGTTCTCATCCACCAGCGCAAGGCGGTCTCCATCCGGATCCGTAACAACTCCAAGATCACAAGATTTTTCCTTTACAAAATCACAGATCTCCGTAAGGTTTTCCGGCAGTGGCTCGGGATTGTGCGGAAAGATTCCCGTAGGTTCGCAGTAGATGCACTCTGTTTGAACTCCGAGTGCTTCGAGCAGGGCGGGGAGAGCTACGGAACCGCCGCCATTTACGGCGTCTACGGCAACTTTAAACTTTTTACTTTTAATCAAATCAGAATCGATATAGGGCAGATTCAGGACGGCTTGGATGTGATTTTGAATGGCATCCGAATCGTTTTGAACCGTTCCGATTTTATCAAAAAGCTTATACTCAAATTCACATTTATCGGCGATGTCTAGAACTTCTTTTCCCTGGTCCGCATCTAGAAATTCACTTTTGCTATTCAAAAGTTTCAAGGCATTCCACTGCTCGGGATTGTGACTGGCCGTTAAAATGATTCCGCCATCCGCACTGTGCTGCAAAACACTCATCGCAACGGTAGGAGTTGGTGCTATGCCGATTTTAATCACATTGCATCCTACACTTTGAAGGGTAGCGCATACAATATCCTCGCAAATTTGTCCGGTAACCCGTGAGTCGCGCCCTACAACTACGGTGCCGCCGTTCAGCCATGTTCCGTATGCCGATGTAAAGGTAACAAGGTTTTGAGGAGTGAGATGAGAACCGAAAATTCCACGAATTCCGGATACAGAGATCATTAATGCCATAAAGCGCGTAAATTTTTTGGATTGTTTAGTTTAAATAAGATGAGTTCGGGATAAGATTTATAATTGAGAGTTCCCCTTAATAGGGTGGGTAAGCGCTAACTTAATATTTTCTTATGATGAATTTGAAGATTTCCCCTCTTTTAAAGGAGGGGATTAAGGGGTGGTTCGATCAAGTTGGGTTCATTTTTTAAACGTTTTTGAAGGAACAAATTCCGGTCCAACCTCCCCTCGCCCCTCCTTCATAATGAGGGGATACTACTGTTATTCACTATTTTATTTAAATTTAGTGCGCATAAAACTCTCAAATTACCAAATTAAATGAATTTATATCATGATCACTTTATAACCGTTACTTTTTTTTCCGTGGCTGCCAGGGTGTTTCCGGCTCACCAGCTTGCCTGTTTTCATATCTGGCCAGAACAAAAAGAAGATCAGAAAGTCGGTTGAGATAAATAACGGTTTCGGCCGAAATAGGATCGTTTTGCTTCAGTGCTACCGTGTTTCGCTCAGCCCGCCTGCATACGGTTCGTGCCATGTGCAGTGTGGCTCCGGCCGGTGACCCGCCGGGCAGGATAAAGCTTGTAAGAGCGGGGAGATCTTCCTCCAGCTCATCGATCCAGTTTTCCAGCTTCTGAATATCGCCACTGCCAATTCGTTCAATCTTTGCCTCTTTTGAGTGAAGGGTGGCTAAATCTGCTCCCAGAACAAAGAGCTGAGACTGAATCTCATTCAGCATCTTTTTCCCTTTATCGCTCAGGGAGTGAGTCAGTACCATGCCGATAATGGAATTGAGTTCGTCTACAGTGCCGTAAGCATGTATACGCAAACTGTTTTTTTCAACATTTGCACCTCCGAAAAGTGAGGTATATCCCTGGTCGCCTTTTTTTGTATAGATCTTCATAAATTTTTGTTTTTAAGGTAACAAGCTGACGAATGATTTTCAGCTACTTATTTTTTTATGTGAAAAGATTCACCTGTTTTTTCAAAATCCTCAAAGAGGTGTGTAACGGATTTCAGCTTTCCCTCCAATCGATCGATCTCGTCGACAGGGCAGCCAAATTCGTAGGTAACATCTTCGAGGTATACAGAGTTAAGTTCAATTAGGGTGAAATCGTTTTTAAGTTTGTCAATAATTCCCTGGTGTTCGTAATTATACTGTATACGGTAGGTTTGAACCGGGACGACCTCTTTCATTACGGCATGCTCGATACATTGGCGGGCTGATTCTCCGTAGGCGTCAATAAGGCCCGATTTTCCCAGTTTGGTCCCGCCGTAATAGCGCACAGATACCATAATGCAGTTCACCAAATCGGCCGATTTCAACGCGTTTAGAATGGGAAGGCCGGCAGTGCCGCTCGGTTCACCGTCATCCTGGTCGAACTCTTCAATTTTATTGGGGTTCACCCTCCATGCATAGCAGTGATGGGTAGCCGTTGGATGCTCATCTTTTACGGTTTCCAGGAAATGATCCGCTTCCGTTTTACTTTCCGCCGGATGTAAATACCCCAGAAATTTGGATTCTTTGATGCGATAATCGCTTTTAAATAGTTTAGTAACTGTATACAAGAAATTGATTTGCTAGAATGAGAGGTTAATATCCAATTTAGACCTTTTCTTAATAAGCCGATTCCATGAATTGAAAGGGCTTCAACCTTGCCTTTTATATCAAAAGGGGCGACTTTTAATAGATGAATTTAGGAACAGAAAAATATAGATGATTGTTAGTTTGAAAAATTACGATTCATCTATCTGATCACATTAATAATAATATCTACAGTATGCCAAATCTATTACAAGCAGCGACGTCACAGGTTGGGCGAAAAATATTGACCGGCCTGACCGGCATTTTCCTCGTCTTGTTTATCATATTTCATCTTGGCGGTAACCTGGCCATCTTCGGCGAAGCAGATGCAATGAACCGCTACTCGATGACACTTCATAATTTAGGCCCCCTGCTTTGGATTGCAAGAATCGGGCTGCTGGCAGTTTTTGTAATTCACGCCTGGATTGGAATTTCCATCTGGTTCAAAAAGAGAAAGGCGCGTCCCAACAAATATGAGGTCTACAGCAGTAAAGGCGGTCCCAGTAAACAGAGTCTCAGTTCGAGAAGCATGGCCTTTACAGGTGTTGTACTCCTGATTTTTGTGGTCATTCACGTCAACACTTTTGCACTGGGCGAAACCGGTACCGTGGTAATAGACGGACAGGAAACGCACGATATTAAAACACTGGTTATCGATACCTTCCAGAGCAGCGCAGTATACTCTTTCGGGTATGCATTCGTTATGTTGCTTCTCGGAACACACCTGGGGCACGGGATCTGGAGTGCCTTTACATCTCTCGGAATGAAGAGCAAAAAAACGTCAGCTATTGTCTACACATTAGGCGGAATTTTTGCAGTCGTGTTTGCCGTTGGCTTCCTGTTTATCCCGATCTATATCTACTTCGGCGGTGGCTGTGAAGCAGCACTTATCCAATGCCAATAATCATTTTGTAAATCTACCTATACCATTATGAAATTAGATCCAAAAGTACCTTCAGGACCACTGGAAGATAAGTGGGAACAGCATTTAAAGGATATCAAACTGGTTTCCCCAAACAACAAGCGTAAGCACAACGTCATTGTAGTTGGAACAGGACTTGCAGGCGCTTCTGCTGCAGCCAGCCTTGCAGAACTTGGCTATAATGTGCAGACGTTCTGTATTCAGGATTCTGCCCGCCGGGCGCACAGTATTGCGGCTCAGGGTGGTATCAATGCTGCGAAGAATTATCAAAATGATGGCGACAGTGTATGGCGACTGTTTTACGATACCATTAAAGGCGGTGACTATCGAAGCCGTGAGTCTAACGTTTATCGTCTGGCTCAAAATTCGAATAATATTATTGATCAGGCGGTTGCACAGGGTGTGCCGTTTGGACGTGATTACGGCGGACTGCTCGATAACCGATCCTTCGGTGGAGCGCAGGTTTCGCGAACATTTTACTCCCGGGGACAGACCGGTCAGCAGCTGCTTTTGGGTGCCTATCAGGCGATGATGCGCCAGGTTCATACCGGAAAAATTAAGGACAACCCGCGTCAGGAGATGCTGGATTTGGTTGTGGTTGACGGAAAGGCACGAGGTATCATTACCCGTGATCTTGTAAACGGAACCATTCAGAAGTGGGAAGCTGATGCCGTTGTTCTCTGTACCGGCGGATATGGAAACGTATTCTACCTCTCCACAAATGCAAAAAATTCAAACGTAACCGCAGCATGGAGATGTCATAAGAGGGGAGCCGCTTTTGCGAATCCCTGCTATGTTCAGATTCACCCAACCTGTATCCCGGTTTCCGGCGACTATCAGTCCAAGCTGACACTGATGAGCGAGAGTTTGCGTAATGATGGCCGTGTTTGGGTGCCGCGCAAGAAAGGAGACGATCGTGCTCCAAACGATATTCCTGAAGAGGAGCGGTACTACTACCTCGAGGAGCGCTATCCAAGTTTCGGTAACCTGGTTCCGCGTGATGTGGCTTCCAGAAATGCGAAGATGGTAACCGACGAAGGCCTTGGAGTGGGTGAGACCGGACTTGCGGTCTATCTCGATTTCCGTGATGCAATTAAGCGCGACAGTAAAGAGGCTATCGCTGCACGATACGGAAACCTCTTTGACATGTACGAAAATATCACGGACGAAAATCCGTATGAAACACCGATGAGAATTTTCCCTGCCGTTCACTACACGATGGGTGGCCTTTGGGTTGACTATAACCTGATGAGCAATATTCCGGGACTGTTTGTGGCCGGAGAGGCGAACTTCTCCGATCACGGTGCAAACCGGCTGGGTGCAAGTGCGCTGATGCAGGGTCTGTCCGACGGATACTTTATCATCCCTTACACTATAGGAAACTACATTGCCGGCGAAGACCTCGAAAAAGTATCCACGGATCACAAAGCATTTGATGAAGCCGCAAAAGCGTCTCAGGATCAGCTTGATAAACTTCTCGCTGTGAAAGGGGACAAGTCACTGATTGAGTTCCATCGTGAGCTCGGAAAGATTATGTGGGATAAAGTTGGGATATCCAGAAGCAAGGAGGGACTTGAATCGGCTATTGAGGAGATTCGAGCTCTTCGCGAAGATTTCTGGAAAAACGTTCGGGTACCGGGCGAGTCCAACTACTATAACAAGTATTTGGAATTTGCGGCCCGTATTGCCGATTTCTTTGAACTGGCTGAGCTGATGGCTCTTGATGCACTGGACAGAGATGAGTCCTGCGGTTGCCACCTCAGAGATGAATATCAAACCGAAGAAGGAGAAGCCCTCCGGAATGATGAAGATTATGCATTCGTTTCGGCATGGGAGTATCTGGGCGTCAACGGCAAACTCGAAACCAAACGCCACAAGGAAGACCTTGAGTTCGAATTTGTGGAACTGAAACAAAGAAGTTACAAATAACAGGATTTGATATGAGTACAATGAAAATAAACCTGAAGATTTGGAGACAAAAAAACGCCCAGGATAAAGGCGGTTTTCAGGATTATACACTTGATAATGTAAGTGAACATATGTCGTTCCTTGAGATGCTTGACGTTCTGAACGAAGAGCTGATTATGGACGGTAAGGATCCTGTCGAGTTTGACTACGACTGCCGTGAAGGAATTTGCGGATCGTGCAACCTGGTGATCAACGGCCGTGCACACGGACCAAAGCACAAGACGGCAGCCTGCCAGCTGCATATGCGTAACTACAGCGATGGCGACACTATCGTGATTGAGCCGCCCAGAGCAGCCGCATTCCCGGTCATTAAAGATCTTGTAGTAGACCGCTCTGCGATGGACAGAATTGTTGAAGTAGGTGGTTACGTCTCGGTAAATACCGGACAGGCCCCAGAAGCAAACCTTATTCCGGTGAAAAAGGAAGTTTCCGATCAGGCGTTCGACTATGCAACCTGTATCGGTTGTGGTGCCTGCATTGCAGCTTGCCCGAACTCTTCGGCATCCCTCTTTACCGGCGCGAAAGTCGCTCACTTGAACAGTCTGCCGCAAGGCCAGCCCGAGCGTGAAAGACGAACCATAGCCATGGTAGAGCAGATGGAGAAAGAAGGATTTGGCGACTGCTCCAACTTTGCAGAGTGCGAAGCGGTTTGTCCGGTAGGAATCAGCATTTCAGCTATTGCAGAGATGCGACGAGACTACATGAAGGCGATTCTCTAAGAGTTCCTTTTTAGATACTATTATACTGATATTGAAGGCGTGGGTTTAAACACTCACGCCTTTTCTATTTTCAAGAGCATTTAAAGTATTCCCCTTCGAAGGGGGATTGAGGGGGATGACCTATCTAACTTAATATCGAGCTGCAGGTAGGTGAATGTGTCGTTATTTTGCTTTTACCGAAAGTTGACTGACTGTGATGTGTTTCATAGACTATTAAATAACAGTGGTTAATTAGAAATGACAGTATAAACAGATATTCTACGACAGGCAGGACGGGTTGGATATTGTCGTATGATTATATTTACTATGTTTTCTGTGAACTTGAACCAAAATTACTTGATTAGAAAAGTAAACTAAAAAGAATAGATTAATACTCTAATTACATAATGGATTGTCACCGAACATGAATAATATTACTCTAATTAGTACAGTTCATGAGGAGATTGGAAAGTGCAATTCTGACCAATTATGTGAGATTATAGAAAAAATAGGACCAGAAGTTATTTTTTTAGAGGCTCCTGAAAATTCGTATTCAGAATATGATAAAATGAGGTATACATCATTTGGGGTACTGCATAAGAAATTGGAATTAAGTGCAATTCAGAAATACAGCATCAAAACCTCTTTTGATTATGTTCCTGTGCTTGATAAAGGATTATCCGATTCTTTCGAAAAAAAATATGATATAGTTTGTGAAAAAAAAGAATTGCAAAATTTAATTGACAATTTTAATTCATTGGCGGCAGAACATGGGTTTAAATTTCTTAATAGCACTGAAAGTATTAAGCTTCATGAAGAAATGAGAATGCTAGAAAGTCGAATTTTAAATGAAAGTGAGATAGATAAAATGGCTAATGAATATATAGATGCATATGAAAACTCAATGCTTCGAAATATTTATTCTTATTGTAAAACCAATAAATTTAATAAGGCAATATTTATGTGCGGTGTAGCTCACAGAATATCAATCATTAAAAAAATAGAAGAATATAAAGCACAAGAAGAAATCGATTTGAGTTGGACAATTTTCGGAGAATGAAGCAGACTCTACATAAATTCATTTAAAATTAGGTAAATCCTCACTTAATAAATTTTTAGCTATGAGAGCTATCTTTGTCATATTCACAGTTTCTATTTTTCTTACCGGGTGCATGACATCAAATTTTACAACAACAGGAAATACGTATGATGCATTGCCCGAAAACTTTCCGGTAAAAGTAGTTTTAACAGGTCTCGATGATGAGATTGAATACGAAGAGATTGGAGCACTTCAGGTAAAGCAGTCCGATATGAATGATCTTTCAAAGGCTGTTGAATTTGCCAAGAAAAAAGCCCGGTAGAGGGGAGGGGATATTATATTTCTGCTCTCCTCAGATTCAAATACAGCAATAAGCAGCTACCAGTTTGGAGTAATTTCAGAAGAGAAAAACTCCTTCATATTCATCGTAGGGAAACAAATGGAATAGACTGAATATAACATCCACTCAAATAGTCTATATTTTTTCTTTCTCAAGGCAGTCTATAATCAAGACTCACATTCACAAACTTAATAAAAGACTCCGAGGATGGCTTGACGAAAAGAAGACCACTTTTTATATGTGGCTGTTTCTCAATTCAAAGGCCTACCGAAGATTTCATTGAATTATCATTCCGTCCAAAAATGGAACTACTCAAATAGACCATCTGATTGTACCGCCTTACAGTATGTTTATTGTAGAAACAAAGAGTAAGAAGTGTTGGATCTTCGGTGGAGGGAAAGAGGAATACATCGCATAAACTATGGGATGACAGGCTTTAATTGCTGATATCATCAAAAACAGATATTCTGCGTTAGGCAGGGTGCTTTAGATTCTGTCATATTGCCCTTGCAGTTCTAAAAGACACTAATGGAAAGCTGAGAGAACCTGAGCGATGTCCTATGTGATGAGGAGAGTTCTTGCCATTGTGCAATTTAGAAATCATGGAACGAAACAAATACAACACAAAAGCGTAGGTGATAGGCCAATATTGGTATCTTTAGTCAATGAGCTACGCAATATCAAAATATCAAAAGACAGAGTGGGGCCTTCACCTCTTATTTTGGGTGTTTATTTTTACAGCGGTCAATGTAAGCTGGCAGCAAAATTGGTTTGATCCTTCTATCCGTACCAACACCCCTGCACCTTTGGCTGTCCTTATTTTTCCCTTCCTTTTTTATGCTCATGCTTACTGGGCTATTCCAACGCATTTAGCAAATCAAAAATGGCTATCATACGGTTTCAGTTTACTGCTAATTTTTGTCGGCCCCGAATTACTGCGATTGAGCTATTATGCATTAGCCCTTAATCGCCCTTTGGAAACAGAGCTTTTTAGCAGAGACAGTTTCCTTTTTGGAAGCCTCAATATTGCATGGATAGCTTTTATCTTTTCTTTGGTGTATAGACTGTTCATTGACAAAGTGGTTGTTGCACATGCAGAAAAGCCGACAACCCCGAAAGTAGAACAAGGAATTGGCTCCACTTCAGTTCTATCCGAGAAAGAGTCACAAAAGCTTATGGATGCTTTAGCTCTGTTGATGAATGAAAAGCAGCTATTCTTAAACAGCGACCTAAAATTAGGAACATTATCTGACCACATTGGAATTCCGGAAAAAAAGCTCTCGACACTGCTCAATCATAACATGTCTACAAGCTTTTCTGATTATGTGAATGGATACAGAGTCGATTACTTTTTAAAGGAGATCGATAAGGGAAAATTAGACCACCTTAGCATTTCAGGACTAATGAATGAATGTGGTTTCTCTTCTAAAGCAACCTTTTATAGAGCTTTCAAGAAAGTTAAAGGGTGCACACCTACCGAGTGGCTGAAATCTCAGCAGTAGTCAAACCACAAAGAGAGGCCTTTTTACTATCAAATCAGTTTCAAATCTTCTTTTGAGACTCTTTGTACCTCTTGAACGTCGTCAACTTACCTTCCGGTATCGTATTCTTGTGGTGAACATTTCACTAACCTGACAGCCTGTGTCAGGAAATCAAAAGAAATTCCATCATGAGTCTTGTTGTCAATAATATAAAGAAAAGCCACAAAAATGGAGTTACAGCACTCGATGACCTCTCCATTGAAATTGGCAAAGGTATGTTTGGACTGCTTGGCCCCAACGGAGCCGGTAAATCAACGTTCATGCGGATTCTGGCCACGCTGCAGGTTGCCGATTCAGGACATATCACTTTTCAGGGAATAGATATTCTGCAAAACCCCAAAGATCTCCGAAGCAGGCTGGGCTATTTGCCACAATCTTTCGGCGTGTATCCAAAAGAGAGCGCTAAATTTCTCTTGCATTATATGGCGGTATTAAAGGGGATTTCAAACAAACAACAGCGAACACAGATCGTTGACGAGGTATTGGATTTAACCAATTTAACGGATGTTCAGGATCAATTTGTCAGCGAGTATTCAGGTGGAATGAAACAACGCTTTGGAATCGCCCAGCTACTTCTGAATCGTCCTTCACTTATCATTGTGGATGAACCCACTGCAGGTCTTGATCCTTCTGAACGAAAGCGTTTTTTAAATGTACTGCGTGCTGTTGGTACGGAAAACACGGTCATTTTTTCTACCCACATTGTTGAAGATGTGAGGGAGTTGTGTAATGACATGGCCATTATAAACCATGGCAAAATTCTCAAACACCAGTCGCCCCGGCAAGCTATCGATGATCTGCAAGGAACCATATGGCAAACTAAAGTAACGAAAGCCGGGAACCCGATTCTAAAAAGGAAGCATACGGTCATTTCTGAAAATTTTAGTGACGACAATCAGCTATTAGCGAGGGTATTTGCAACAGAAAAACCTACCGGTGATTTTCGTCCGGCGCCTCCAACCCTTGAGGATGTCTATTTTCTCACTCTGGGTGATTCAAAATGACTTTCTCAGCCATTTTTAGATATGAAATGAAAGTATGGCTAAAAAAGCCCGCTTTCTACCTTATTGCAGGATGCTGTTACGTTATCCCACTGTTTCTATTTATTGGAACCGGGGGATATTTTGACGGAACTATCGTTGAAGAGACCAAAACTCTGCTCTACCTCAACTCACCTTTCCAAATAACATCCTTCTTACATCTTATTGGGAAGTTCCTGCTTTTTCTGGTCGCTGCTATAATTGGCTCAACGATCTACAAAGATTTTCAGCACGATGTATTCAGGTTAATCTATTCCTATCCAATTGGTAAAGGAACGTACTTAAATGCAAAGTTTATGTGCTCTTTCTTGCTGGTTTGTTTTCTTTCATTGTTGCCCTTGGCGGCATTTATTTCGGGGGAATTTGTTCTGGGTGAAGGGAGTCCGTACATCACTTCGACCAGCATCCAAGGATATTTATTTAGCTATGGTTTCATTTTACTGCCAAATCTCTTTGTATTTGGCCTTTTGGTTTTCTCAGTGGTTGCTTTGTTTAGAAATATCTACGCAGGATTTTTGGTCGTGTTAATATTAATATCTTTCCAGGGTCTTGTTGAGAATATGTTCCATCAATCCAATTTTTTAGTTGCTCTACTGGATCCATTCGGAAAGTACGCTTCGCTGGATCATACGCGTTTTTGGACACTTGCTGAAAAAAATCAACTGCCTTTGAGCATTTCCCGGACATTGATCTACAACCGAATTGTGTGGCTTGGAGTTGGAATAAGTGCCGGATTTATTACGTACAGAAAGTTCTCCCTGAGCCAATTTGGGCTAGATATTTCACTTTCCCGAAAAAGAGTCATTAAATCAAGACCAGGCATAAGTAAAACTCATCCTGAAAAAGTAATGCAATTTGAGCCACTCAGCGGTTTTAAACAGACTCTGTTTCAACTTTACACGATGGTCAGGTACCAGGTCAGCTATGTTATGAGGCACTGGATTTTCATCTCCTTCGCGCTGATGGGCTTGTTACTGATGCTATTCATGCTGAATAGAATATTGTACTCTGGAGAATTAACCATGCTGCCACTTACTCGACTGATTCTTCAAATTCCTGTTCTGTTTTATATGATGTTAGTCGTTTTTGCAACCTTCATATTTTCCGGCATGCTCATGTTACTGGAAAAGGATTCCGGTATGGAGCCACTCATATACAGTACTTCAGTCCCCACATCTACTATCATTCTTTCAAAAACAGTTAGTCTTATTCTCATTCAATTCGTGCTGCTTTTACTATTTATGGGTGCCGGCATATCTATGCAGATCCTCAACGGATATTTTCATTTTGATTTTACTCACTATTTCTTCGCTCTTTTCATTCTACATGCACCTGTTTTGGCTGTTTGGGCACTGCTTTCCGTTTTTGTGTTTAGTGTAACCCGCCATCTCTACTCAGGGTTGTTTATCCTGTTGCTGGCGTGGCTTGCTCAATTCGGATATGAACAGCTTGGTATCACCTCAAAACTGCTTCAATTCAATACCTTTCCGTTACTTGAATACAGTGATTTCATTGGATATGGGTCTGCTTTGGTCGGCCGAATAGTCGTGCAGACCTACTGGTTTCTCTGGGGAATTCTGTTGCTTTTAGCTGCAATCAGGGTGTGGCCCAGAGTTCAAGTGGACTCTTTAAAGATAAAATGGGCTGCAGTTAAAAATAGTGCCGACAGAAAAAGGCTGGCTTTTTCGGGGCTTCTGCTACTACCACTACTTATGGTTTCTTACATCATAATCGATGGCGAAACATCAATTTACAAGGTGGATGAAAGTCAAAAGGTGCTATCCGAATTCACAGAAAAATTTCACGTATTGAAGGACCTTCCTCAGCCAAGAATAAGCGCAGTTTCATTGCGTGTAGACCTCTATCCCGAAAAACATGATTTCACCTTAGATGGTGAGTACGTTTTGGTAAACAGAACAGATGTGCCTATTGATACCATCCTTATCAAGACAAGTATGGATGAAATAACAGAGTACCGGTTGGAAACTCTCGGCCGGGAAATTGATTCTTTCCCACCCTTACATTTTTACGTTGCCCAACTAAGCGGTTCTTTAATGCCGGGGGATTCAATTCGTATGCACTTTAATGTTAAAAACAGACCCAATACGTTATTTCAGAGGAATTCCGGGGTGCTTAGTAGTGGCACCTTTCTGACTCAGGATATACTCCCAAGAATCGGATATTTTTTGGGGCAGGGCTTGCAATCTCCGGACAGCAGCGACCATGTGAATAATCACTATCAATCCTGGGATAGTGATTTGGTAAGCTACAGTGCAACCATTAGCACATCAGCTGATCAGGTTGCTTTTACGAACGGAAGCCTGATAAAAGATTGGCAGGAAAATGGACGGAATTACTTTTCTTATGAAACTACAAAACCGGTGAAGTTCAATTTTCATTTTAATTCCGGCAAGTTTGATACTTACAAAGATTACTGGAATGATACTCTCATTACGATATATCACCATCCGGGCCATACACAGAATCTTGAAGCCATAGCATCCGGGGTGAAAGCATCACTTGAATTCAATCATGAACTGTTCGGGTATACTCCGAGTGAAAAGAAGATCAACATTATTGAATATCCTTTGACTGAAGGCAGTTTCAGCACCCTGAAGACCAATTCCATAATCATGTCAGAATCGGTTTTTGGGGTGAATACGAATCAAGCCGAAAAAATTAATTTCCCTTTCTATGTGGCAGCGCATGAGATGACGCATCATTGGTTTGGTAATAAGCTTATTCCAAAAGATTCCCCGGGAGCACTCTTTCTAACGGAAAGCATCACAGAATATCTGACACTGCAAATTTTTAAGGAAAGATTTGGAGACGATGCTGCACGTAACTTTCTGAAAGTACAACACGAACGATATTTCAGAGGCAGAGCAAATGAACAAGGTGAGGAAAATCCATTGGTTTTGGTTGATTATGGTCAGAACTACATCTCTTACGGCAAAGGTGCGGCTGCTTTAAATGCGATAGCGCATGGGCTTGGACGGGAAAAGTTTCATGATTTTTTATCCGAATTTTTCAGGGAGTTTGCTGAATCTGACAGGTACTCAACGTCGCTCAATTTTTTTGAAATGCTTGAGCAAAATACGCCGGACAGTTCAGCTATTATCATTGAAGAAAACCTCAACAAATCGATAACCTATAATCTTGAGATCCTATCAGCAGAGATGAGCAGGGAAGATCAAAATGGCTGGCTGGTGGAAGTGGAATACAATGTTAAACCGTATGAACTGGAAAAGTCTATAACCGGGTTTTATCAAAGGCCCATCGAACTTGGAGTATATGACCAGCAGGGTGAATTAATTCGGCTGTTACCTATTTTACCAAGTGAGAATAAAAATACAATACGGATCGAAATGACGTCTAAACCTCATCGATTGGTGCTGGACCCGAACTATTTGATACTGGATGCTGAAAGAAATAATAACAGTATCACAGTAGATGAATAAGGCTACAGGTGTCAACACAGTATGAGCGTATTCCGGCCTCGCGATATAAATTGTGTTTGTTGATCGCTTCAAACGGCTTCATCAAATCTGTGTCCGGGCGGTAGACTAGATCGCAAAACGCATCCCATTCCGAGAAGCAGTTACATTTTATCCTTTCCCGGTCGTTTCGGGATTCCGGTTCAAACTCCTCCGGCCAGTACTCATCAGGCCGCCCAGGCACGGCGAAATCTTCCATCATGCAGAACTCTAAAATATCCGGCTGAGCTAAGCGGTTTGTCCGGTAGGAATCAGCATTTCAGCAATTGCAGAGATGCGAAGAGACTACATGAAGGCGATTCTCTAAGAACTCCTTTTTAGATACGAATACTGACTAATATTAAAGGCGTGGGTTTAAACACTCACGCCTTTTCTATTTTCAAGAGCATTTAAAGTATCCCCCTTCGAAGGGGGATTGAGGGGGATGACCTAAGCAATGATTTTGCTCAAAAATTATCTAAAAAGTATTAGGTATCACATCTTTCATATTACTTTTGGGCCGCCAAAAGTAATCATCCCGAGGTCTCGGGACGCGGACTGTGATTGCTTCCGGGCCTGGTTTGCCCGCGCGGTTACACAACATCGATTGCTACCGGGGAAGCCGATATTGTGACGTCTCCCGCGATTTGATGCAAAACACGCTATTTCGCTGGCGCGTTCAAAAAATGAGCTCCACCAATCAAGGCCGGGGAGTTTTTCTTTTTTTATACCGTGTAAGCGAGATTGAAGGGGGTGGCCTTAATCAGAGGTTCATAATTAAGAGGTAACATTAGGTAGAGGGGCAAACATTTTTCATCCATATTCGATCAAAAAAACATCATTATGAAGTACAACAAATTCATCAACAGTGCACCTCCGGTTTCAGAAATTGGCCTGGGCACCTGGCAACTGGGAGAGAGTTCCGATTGGGAAAGTCCAAGTGAGAAGGAAGCCATAGAATTGGTCAAAAAATCCGTAGAGCTTGGGGTTAATTTTTTTGATACTGCCCCCAATTATGGATTTGGAACAAGTGAAGAGCGGCTTGGCAAGGCGCTGAAGGGAGTTGACAGAGATCAGATCGTTATCAATACGAAATTTGGCCATACAGCTTCCGGAGATCTGAATTATGCATCCGATTCCATTCGCGAATCATTGGAGGGGAGTCTCCGCCGGCTTCAGATGGATTATGTTGATTCCCTGATACTTCACAACCCGCCTTTTGAAATTCTGGATGGGAATAAAAACGACCATTACGAAGTATTGGAGCAGTTAAAAGATGAGGGTAAAATAAAAGCCTACGGTGCCTCCTTAGACACCAGCGAAGAGATGAAACTTCTCATGGAGACAACAGAGAGTAAAGTGATCGAAGCATTCTTCAATATTTTTCATCAAGAAGCGGCAGTGGCGTTCGATGAAGCTCAAAAGAGAGACGTGGGAATCATTGTGAAAATTCCGCTCGATTCTGGGTGGCTGTCCGGTAAATACAGTGAAGAGAGCACGTTCCGGGATATCAGGGATCGATGGTCGCGCGAGGATATCAAAACCAGGACCGGGTTAGTTCAGAAATTAAAAGAGATTCTCGATGATGAACGGAATCTTGTGCACACGGCACTCTCGTTTTGCCTGGCATACGATGCGGTTTCCACGGTTATTCCCGGCAATAAAAATATTTTGCAGCTAAAAAGTAACCTGGAAAGCCTGAAGCATCCTGTATCAAAAGAGCTTGTTGAAAAGCTTGAGGCCTTTTATCGCGACGAAGTAAAAGAGCTTAACTTACCCTGGTAGCTTAAAATTTGTCAGGATATCACTCACTACATGAATGTGATTATGTTCACAGCTTGATCTTTACAGTGATTAAAGAAACCCGGAATTACGATTAACGATTTGTTCGACTTGTATTGACAAGAACGCTGATTCCTAACCCTCTTCTTCAGAGGCAAAAGCGATTTAGCTGTGTTATCAGTATACATATCCTCTTTTATAGGCAAACGGCTGAATGTGTCGTTTTAAAACCTTGACCGAAATTTGATCGGTAGAATTGTGACATATAAACTCCTAAACAACAAGCTTTAATTGCAAATAACGCTTTAAACAGATATTCTGCGAAAGACGGAGCGGTGTGAGTTCTGTCGTTTAATATATGTTCGGCACTAAGAGAGGAGGCCTTTTGACTATTAAACTCAGTGAAAGTGATCTTTGGCCGGGAAAAGAGAGCCCCGCGCAAGTCATCGAGGAACTCAAGTCCATCCGTGCGGAGATGATTGCCGATGCGTCGCAGTCGGCGCCACGCCTCGATCAGGTTCACGCCAATTATCGGGATAGCGCGCGCAACCTCCTTCATTACCTCGCCCTCCGGCGTCGCGACCTCCGCCCGTTGCAACTACGGTTGGCCGCGCTGGGGCTTTCTTCGCTCGGGCGCGCCGAGTCGCACGTTCTTGCCACGGTCGATGCGGTTCTGGAAATTCTCTACCGACTGACCGGATCCCCCCGACAGGCAATAGCGCCAGAGGCCGCACCTATCGATTTTGAAACCGGAGAGCGGTTGCTGGCGGATCATACCGAAGCGATGTTCGGTCCCGCGAAGCCGGCGCGCAGGGTTCGGATCATGGTCACCATGCCGAGCGAGGCGGCGGATGATTACACCCTTGTTCATGAACTGTTGCAGCGGGGAATGGATGGTATGCGAATCAACTGCGCTCACGATGACGCCGTGGCATGGGCGCGGATGATCGAACATTTGAGGCGAGCCGAGCAAGAACTCGGGCGGTCTTGCCGTGTGTTCATGGATCTGTCGGGGCCCAAGTTACGAACCGGCCCGCTCGAGCCGGGTCCTGCGGTGATTCGGGTTCGCCCACGCCGTGACGTGTTTGGCCGGGTCAAGACTCCGGCCCGCATCTGGCTGACTGCCGGTACGGCTCCCCGACCCGCCCCGTCGCGGGCCGATGCGTGTCTTCCGGTCCCGGAAATGTGGCTGGCGCGTCTTCGACCGGGGGACAAGGTGAAGTTCACCGACACACGGGACTCCAAACGAACCCTGGTGGTCTCCGATGTGATGGCCGGAGGTTGCTGGGCGGAGGCCAGCAAGACGGTTTACATCGACCCCGGTATCGTCCTGCGGCACGAACGCGAGGGGGATGATCGAGAGGGCGTGATTGGGGCTATTCCGCCGACCGAGAACGCCATTGACCTGCAGGAAGGTGACCAACTCATCTTAACGCGGAACCTCGAGCCGGGCCGCCCTGCCACGCGCAATGGTGCGGGTCAGGTGCTCACACCCGCAGTGATCGGTTGCACCATTCCCGAGGTGTTCGACACTGTCCAGTTTGGCGAGTCGATCTGCTTCGACGACGGTAAGATCTGCGGCATGATCGAGAAAGTGGAGACCGAGCGGGTTCTAATCCGGATCACACGGACCCGATTGGGCGGCGAGAAATTGCGAGCTGATAAGGGGATCAACCTCCCCGAAAGCAACTTACGACTGCCGGCACTGGGCGCCAAAGATCTCGAGGATCTGACCTTCGTTGCCAAACACGCCGATGTGGTCGAACTCTCCTTCGCAAACTGCTCGGAGGACGTGGAATCACTCCAAAAGAACCTCAAGCGGCTGACCAGTCGCTCGCCCGCCATCGTGCTGAAAATCGAGACACGGCGGGGTTTCGACAACTTACCGGACATGCTGCTCACCGCCATGCGGTCTCCGTGCTGTGGGGTGATGATTGCCCGCGGCGATCTGGCCGTCGAGTGCGGCTTCCAGAGATTGGCGGAAGTACAGGAGGAGATCCTCTGGATCTGCGAGGCCGCCCACGTTCCTGTGATCTGGGCGACGCAGGTTCTGGAAATGCTCGCTAAGGAAGGGATGCCTACGATGGCAGAAATCACCGACGCCGCAATGGGCGACCGGGCCGAGTGTGTCATGCTCAACAAGGGCCCGCATGTGCTCAATGCAGTCTTGGTGCTTGACGATGTCTTGCGCCGGATGCAAGACCACCAGTCCAAGAAAAGTGCCATGCTCCGGGAGTTACGGTTGGCACGTGCGCGGCGGGCCGAACCAGGTGATGCAGCAGACGGTGGGGCATGATTCGTTTTATGTCACCGCAGGCCGACAGTGCCCAGACGCTGCTGAGAGGGGTTCATTATCCCATTCGCAAAGCTTTCTGATAAATATCTACCCCTTGAACCAAAAATCGAAAGAGATACTATCGTTGCCGGAGTAGAATTCGTTGTAAACTCTGTGATTATTGGTTAACGTTTATAATGACCATGGTTTGCAGATTACAAATACCAACGAATGAACAAAACATAGCGCCTGTTTGTGATTTCACGATCAGCTGGTGTTTAAATCATGGTTTGTCGAAAGTGGAATCTATCCGTTTTACTGTGGCTGTAAGTGAGCTTGTCACAGATATTATTCTGTTTGCCTATCCTGAAAACAGCCGGGAAAATTTTGAAATCGAATATCACTACAGTTTCCCGAATTTGGAAATTGTTGTGAGTGAATTGGGGGAACCATTTGATCCGGACAAACACACATATGATGCTAAAAAGGCACGGGAAGAAAGCAATTTCGAAGGTGCAGGTTTATTGTTAATGAAGGAGCTTAGTGATGAGTTCTCCTTTATCAACAAAGGCAAAGAGGGCAAAGAGTTCAGGTTGTCCAAAAAAATAGAAATACATGATATCGATGAACTGTTACAACAGTCTGCAACTTTGCGTGAACCGGAGATTGACCGTGACGAACAAGAGATTCCCCATAAGAATATTGATGAATTTACAGTGAGCCGTATCCGGTCTGCTGATGCAGAGGAAATAGCAAAAATTTTCTACCGCACGTATGAGTACAGTTACTTCAAGGAGGATATGTATTTACCCAAAAAAATTGAGGAAGCTGTATTAAGTAAGGAAAAGCTCGGGGTGATTGCCCGGAAAGAGGATGGGGAAGCGATTGGATATTTTGGTGTTATGCAAAAAGAGGACTCGGATATTGCTGAACTGGGAGAAGCTATTGTAACGCCCAGCTATCGAAGAAATGGGGTGATGACCTCGATGATGAACCATCTCATCGAAATTCTAAAGGATCAGGGTGTGACAGCTTTATTTGCCAAAGCGGTGACCAACCATCTGGTGAGTCAAAAAGTGAATCACAAATTTGGATATGAAACTACGGCAATTTTGCTCGCCCTTTCAGAAAATATCAAGTACAAAGGATTTGATGAAGATTATCCACAACCGATTTCTGCTGCCCTTGAATTTTTACCCCTTATACATCCCAAGCAAAAATCAGTCTATCTGCCTGAGAAATACAAGGATTTTATTCTGGAGACGTATGAGGAACTTAGATTAGAAGTAGAACCAAAAGAAGTGACATCCACCCACTTGGCTGAAAAGTCAGATATAGATCTGAATGTTAACTATACCAGCCTGACCTCGTTGATAGTGGTCAATAAATATGGCAAAGATTTTCAGGAGGTACTCTCGAATATGGTCAGCAGCCTTGAGGAGAAAAATCCGTGTGTTATTTACCTGGATCTTCCACTGGAGAATGAATCGACGCCGGAACAGTTTTCAGAGGCGGTGTCATCAGAATTCATTTACTCCGGACTTATGCCTCAATTTCACCGGCAATCCGATTACCTTCGATTACAAAAAGTGTATTCATCCCTTGATCCTGACATTATTGAAATTTACTCCGATTTCGGAAATAAAATTAAATCACTTGTTGTAGATGAATATCATAGACACACATAAAGAGGGGCAGGTTTTATCAGTCACGATTCATAGCCATTTCAATCTGCGAACAAAAAATAAGATTGAAAGCCGCCTGACCCCGGGAATCAATAAACTGACTATTAATCTGATTAATTGTAATTTTATAGACAGTGAAGGGGTGATTTTTTTACATGAGTGGTTAAAAAGCGGAAATGATTTACTTCTTAAAAAACCACCGCCCATTTTTTTTGAAATTCTGGAAATCCTGGAACTGGATGATTTATGGGATCTTGAAAATATCATAATAAATTAAATTCAAGTGTATGTCTGAACAAAAATCCAACTCTATGATCGATATTACAGATGACCCCAATCTTTGGGAGCGAATTTTTATGGTTCACTCTTTACTTGTTATTGGAAGCAGGGAAAAAAACGGGGATTATAATATGGCTCCTAAACACATGGCGATGCCGTTGGGAATGGGGCCTTATATCGGTTTTATGGGTACGCCCAGAAAGACGACGTATCAAAATATCAAACGTGAGAAAGTTTTTACGGTGAGTTACCCGCAATCCGATCAACTGGTTTTTTCCAGTATTACGGCGTCATCCCGGGACGAAGAAGATGAGAAACCGGCTATTTTAACGGTCCCTAAAGTAGATGCTCAAAAAATAGATGGTAAGTTTATCAAAGGTTCCTATCTGCAATTCGAGTGCACTCTTCATGAAATCATGGGTAAATTTGGAGAATGGGAGATGATTGTGGGAAAGATTGTAGCAGCGTATGTACACGAAGATGCAATCCGGAAAGAAGGGATTGAAGCCGATGATGCCAGCCTGATCAGTAATAACCCACTGCTGGCCTATCTGCATCCCGGCCGGTTCAGCATCATCAAAAAAAGCAACACATTTCCGTTACCTAAAGACTTTAAAATATAAATTACAGGTCATGACAGAATCGGGACGTGAAATCCATACTTATTTTTTGGAGCATAAAGCTGATTTTATCGAACTGCTGCGCTCACTTGTAGAGCAGGAAACTCCCTCCGATGATCCTTCCTCTTTTAAAAAAGTCTTCAGCATTCTTCGCAAAAGCTTTGAAGATTTGGATTACAACGTTGAACACAGGCCGGGTAAAACTACGGCGGGCGAGCTTGTTTGCAAACCGGAAGATTTTGATCCTGATGCCCCAAGCCAGCTTTTGGTCGGACATATTGATACGGTTTGGGATACCGGGACGCTCAACGAGATGCCTTTCTCTATTGAAGATAATATCGGAAAAGGGCCGGGTATCTTTGACATGAAAGCGGGTGTTTGCATGATGATTTTTGCAATGAAGGCAATCAGAGAGTTGGGCAGGTCTCCGGATGTACAGCCTGTATTTATCATCAGTTCGGATGAGGAGATAGGCAGTTTTGAGTCGAAAGATATAATTGTTGAGGAAGCTAAACAGGCTGAACGAACATTTATTCTCGAACCTGCGCTTGGAAGAGAGGGGAAGATCAAAACAGAGCGAAAAGGAATCGGCCTTTATGAGATCGATATAAAAGGGACTCCATCCCATGCAGGTCTTGACCCGGAAAAAGGTTCAAGTGCAATTCTGGCTCTCTCAAATATCGTACAGCAGTTAATTGAACTTAATGATCCCCTGAATGGCATTAATGTTAACATTGGAAAAATAGAGGGGGGAGAACGTGCAAACGTTATTGCTGCTAAAAGTAAAGCCATAGTGGATTTGCGGGTTCCTACAAAAGAGGACGGGGAACGGATCAATAAGCAAATTTATGATCTCAAATCTGAGGAAAAAGGGATTGAGGTTAAAATATCAGGAGGAATCAGGCGTCTGCCGCTGGAAAAAAAGGAAGCTAACCAACGTTTGTGGGAGATAACCCAATCTTTGGGCAGGGAGCTGGATATGGAACTGGAGGAGACTGCAACGGGAGGCGTATCGGATGGAAACTTTACAAATCTATACTCTCCGACTATAGATGGCCTCGGTGCCGTGGGTGAAGGGGCACACGCCTATCATGAAAAAATATTTGTGGAGGAAACGCTTAAACGCGCCGAACTGCTGACTCTTTTATTGCTACATCCCTCACTGTGACGTTATAATTATCGTCATTTCGATCCCGCCTGCATCAAGACTTCGGAGGGCAGGCGCAGTAAACGAACGCAAGTGAGTGCACGCAGTCGCTCATCTTTTGCACACGAAGCAAAAACTCTACATTTCACTCAAGTAGACTAACTTGAATTCTATTACTTAGACGTGCCTCTGATCTTCCGACTGTTGCTAAAGTCTATGTATGATCTGTCTACTAATCAGCCAAATAAACATGTGAACCCTCTAAAAGCTGCTGAGGCACAATCCAGGCGTTCACTTTGAAACAAGTGAACGCACAAAACTTCCAGTAGACACAGTTAATCTTTATAAGTCAGCACGCGTCCCCAAAGGCTCTTGGTTCCCCAGATGCCGCGCCGCAGGGTTTCGAGCTGTACGATCTGGCTGTTATCAACAAAGAGGTTTACTTCCGGTCCGTAATTTTTGATGTACCAGGCAAAGACTTCCGGATCGGCAGCTTCGAACATCAGCTTTTCCAAGCCAATTTCGTTGATAAACTCAGCGGGTACATCCGTTCTCCACGGGTCGGCATTTTCGGTGATTCCTTCCGACTCAATCATAATCATATATGCGCCTGCATCAACAAAACGCTTCGCCTGTTTTACGGCGTAGCCGGTATCCAGCGTTCCTTCACTCTCCAGCTCGCCTTTGGCTGTATCGCCACCGGCACCAAACTGTATTCCGATTTCAGGCTTGGCCTTCAGTCCGGCTTGCTGAACTTTCTCAATCAATCGCAGCCAGTCGTCGGTGGGCAGGGTGATGAAACCTGCGGAGATTTCAATAATATCGAAGCCGTAATCCTTGCAGGTTTCAATGTACTTATCAACTGAATCCTTGCCCTGGGTTAGCACATACTCTATAAACCCGCCGGTGGATACCAGTGAGTCATACTCGTGGGCGATGTCAATGAGTTCGGTAACGGCTTCTCTGGGCATGATGGAAAATGAGCCGCCGGAAAACTTCAGGGAATCGACATGCTCGCCCATCGTCTCCATAATATCCTGTAAATATCGTTTGCCCATTACATCATAGTAGGGGCCGCGTATCTCGGTAACGCCTTTCGTTCTCGGTTTGGATTCCCGTTCATTTTTATTCAGAAAATCGAATGTCTTTTCGTTAGCCATGATTCTGGAATTTTGATTTAGTAATTTTATGAGTTCCTAATTCAGGACGATCGTTCAACTTTTGCCAGCAGCTCTGTCAGCTGGTCTACAGATCGTTCTTCAAAGTTTTGGACTGTGTTGATGATTTCCTCTCGTAAATCGGCCGTGGTAAACGGATCAGCCAGCTTTTCAAATTTCTGGATGATGGTTTCCCAGCTCATGGGACGCGTATGGAAACCTTCATAGTCTCTCTTTACAATTTGATGGCTGTTTCCGTCCTTTAGATGTACCGTCAGCTTAACGGGCATTTCATCAGGGAAACGGCCGCTGTACTCCTGATTCGGGGCTACCTTCACTTTCTGCAGCAGCGACTGAATGTCATCGGCTTCAATGCGCTCCCGTTTATACTGTTCAGGCATCACGGGGCCGTCGAGCAGCGCCGCAGAAACCATATACTGCAGGCTGTGGTCGGCCTCCTCCTTGGTGCGGACAATCGTCTTGTCGCCCTCCTCACCGCCGCCGATGATGTGATAGGCCACATCAAAGATTTCTATTTCAACTTTATCCACCTCTTCCGCTGTAAACCCGTGCTCTTCCTTCAGTTCAATGATCCCTTCAAGAGACGATTGGGAATGGATTTCCGCATTATATTTTTTGATGATGGTATTTGTGACTCGTTCTAGGTTTTCGGATTCCCAATCAATCGAGAACTCTCCGGCGATGGAATCCATGAATCCCTTATTCCCTTCAAATACGGCCGGCGGACCCGTTATTCCATATTTAGCCAGAAATGCCGCATGCGTTCCGCCGAAAGCGGTGTGCGGGTAGGCCAGACCTTTCCAGTTTGAAAGAGCGCCCGTCCGTGTTACCCGAAGGGCATTCAGTGCAGTGCCGGCTATGGCAATGGCGTTGGCGGTTTTCTCTTCATCCAAATCCAATGCCTTCGAAACGCCTGCGGCCACGGCATATGATCCCTGTGTGGTGTGGTCAAATCCTTTATCCCGCACGGGTGCTTCGTCACTCAGGCGGCACTGCAC
This sequence comes from Rhodohalobacter barkolensis, assembly GCF_002834295.1. Taxonomy (NCBI): domain Bacteria; kingdom Pseudomonadati; phylum Balneolota; class Balneolia; order Balneolales; family Balneolaceae; genus Rhodohalobacter; species Rhodohalobacter barkolensis. The sequence goes on from NZ_PISP01000001.1 coordinate 483,554, forward strand.
CTGGTAGGCGACGGCCAATGCGGTCAAAAAATCCTTGCCGCCTAAGCCCGTCATTTCACCCGCGGCGAGGATAGCACCAATATTGTCGCTTGGGTGACAGGTCTCGCCTTTAGCAAGGTAGCTGTCGTTAAAATCGAGGTAGCGGACCAGGCCGCTGTTGTAGAGAGCTGCGCGATCGGGGGTTGTTCTGCCACCGCCGATCAGCGTACTTATCTCCGAGCCGCCAAAGTCGTCAATCATACTGCGAATGGCTTGTACCGGCTCGCCTTCAATGGCGCCGATGGCAGTTCCTATAGAATCGAGCAGTCGTATTTTAAGTTGTTTAACGGCTTCTTCAGATAGATCACCGTACGATGCTTTTTTGATAAATGATGACAATTCGTGAACAATCATATCTCTCCGTATTCATTGAATGATCAGCATCAAAGACTTTGGGTTGCCACTGATCCTTAATTTGGACAATTTTATCTACTATTCTATTAAATTAACAACTGAGAACTTTTCAGCGTTCAAAGATTGCCGGAAAAGCATCGGTCATAATTTTGCATGACGGATGAGTGAAGTTTCCCCAATAGGGCATCCCCGAACTCTCCGATATCTCTCTTTGCAGGGGAGGAGCTAGTTCACCTCAACAAGCCATTCCGAAAGGCAGGCCCGAACGGAACCAGGGTAGGGCAAAAGGCCACCGGTTAAGTCATTTTTCTACTACTGACGGACACTGATCTGAGAAGACCTTTTCTGTAAACTCATGAATAACAGTCTTTAATTGCAAATGACAGTATAAACAGATATTCTGAGGCAGGCAGGGGTTGGTTCTGTCTTAGAACTGTATGTTAGGTGTAATTCGGAAATAAAATTGCAATGCTTTATAAGTATCGATCCATTGAACAATTCAAATTTTTTGTTGACATCTTAGTGAGGAAAAAACTATATGCGGCACGATATTTTGAACTAAATGATCCAATGGAAGGACAATACTTATATACTGGCAGTTCTGATGGGGTAAACAAAGATATTCAGCAAATACTTAATAATAAAAAGGACAGAATTAGAATTTGCTCTCTATCAAATAACTATCAAAGTCCAGTGATGTGGTCACATTATGCGAATGGACACAGAGGAGTTGTACTTGGTGTAGAAATTGATCCTAATAAGTATAATGTTCGATCTATTTTTTATGACGGTCCGATGAAAATTAATCTAAATAGCCTTAATACAAATTCAGCAATTGACATTTTAACAACCAAATTACAAGCCTGGAAATATGAGGAAGAAGAGAGGGTTTTTACAATTGACGGCAGTCAATTTGTAGATATAGATTTAAAGAAAATCATATTTGGCTCTCGAATGAATACAAGAGATAAAGGCTTAATTATGGATTTAGTTGAATCAATTTGTCCAGAAGTTATTGTTGAAGATTCACATATAAGTTAAACCTAAAAACCGCATTAACGGCGGACGAAGCCACGGCTTCGGTTAAATTTCTTGTCAATGATTTTTTAAATGGCTAGCCTTAAAAATCATGATACCTGCACCGGTTATGCGGTAGGTCGTTAACTAACACTCTGCCATCCAACCAAATAAAATGAATAGACTCAAATATCTACACTGCATAACCCTGGTATCAATTTTAATGTGGGGATGCGGCACACAGGATCAGCAGGAGTACAGGGCGGAAATAACCGCATACGACTATGCATTCCAGGCACCGGATGAACTGCCCTCGGGGTGGATTACATTTGTTTTAAACAATCAGCAAGCGCATGAAATACATGAGTTAAGTTTTGCCCGTATTCCGGAAGGCGTCACATACCCTGAATATTTGGATGAATATGTGGGAGCTTGGGGAGTTTTACTGGAAGAATTTCAGAACGGTGAGGTGGAACGGTCCGGTATTTCGGCTCGCGTAAATGAACTGCTGCCCGAGTGGGCCGATGGCGTAGAGTATGTGAACGCCAGGGGGCTGGTTTCTCCGGGAAGGTCAGCCGAAAAAACGGTGTACCTGGCCCCGGGACTTTATTCAGTAGATTGCTGGGTCAAAACGGAGGAAGGGATCATTCATTTAACCGCCGGCATGACCCGGCCGCTTACCATCACGGAGGAATCCGCAAACAGCCCTGAACCTTCGTTTGATAACAGTATCACACTGCAGGAAAATGAAATCGATGTTGATTGGAATGCTGAAACCGGTTTCCACTCTTTTGCCGTATGGATGGATGCAGACTCTGAGGGAAATCCGGCTCATAATAACATTCATCTGATCAAGCTGGAGGAAGACACCGACCTGGATGAAGTAAACATCTGGATGGATTGGTACAGAGTTGGAGGACTCAGGGCACCCGCACCTGCCGATTTCCTTGGAGGTGTGAGCACCTATGACGCTGTTCCCGGTGAAAGTGCCACTTACTTTTCCTTGGAAATTGATGAACCCGGAGAGTATGCCTGGATCGTTCAGGTGCCTGAAGGGGAGCAGTTGTGGAAGACGTTCAGTGTCCAATAAGAGGGCATTTCAAAACCGTTCTTTTGTCCAATTTCGGCGTTATTGTGAAATCGAAATCCTCACGTATAGTAAATACGATCCGGTTCCTCCGCCAACAGGCGGATGGCCTTGAACTATGACAAAATCCCTGGTTTTGAAAAAGCCCTCTAAAAAATGGGCTGAATCTTTTTGATTTGGTGGTTTTATTGTGGTCTGTGAATTTGTAGCGGTTCACAATGGTTTTGTGGGTTCCTCTTACCGCAACGAGGTTGAGCCATCGGTTATATTGCTGATCGTTACGTACCCTTCATCAATACTTCTCGTTTATTCATTTCATTATCTCATTGCGTATTAATTTTGTACTTTATAAATACGTTTAAAGAAACCACCGACTATTATGGCAACAGCACGAATTGAAATAGACCAGGATATCCAGCCGCTATCTGAATTTCGAAAGCATGCAGCAGATTTCATCGATCGTATCAAAAAGCAAAAAAGATCCATTGTTTTGACACAGCATGGAAAAAGTGCAGCTGTTTTAGTTGATGTATCAGAGTATCAACGAATGGTTGATAAAATCGATTTAATGGAAGAGTTGATCGAAGCAGAACGACAAATTGCAAGAGGTGAAGTCGTCTCCCACGAAGAGGCAAAAAACAGATTAAAGAAAACCTTGACAAGTGGAGATAGTCTGGACTAATCAGGCACTACGAAAACTCAACAAGTTTGTTGATTACATCGCTCAGGGTGATCTTGTTACTGCGGAAAAGTGGGCGTTAAAGCTTATTGAGAAAACCGATCAGCTCATTGAACAACCGGAATCAGGCCGGGTAGTGCCTGAGTATGATGAGCCAAATTTGAGAGAGTTAATATTTGGATACTATCGGGTAATTTACCGAATACGTAAAGAAGAGAATAAAATCTATATTCAAACTGTGTGGCATGCTAGACAAAATCCTACTCAATCGAGTGCGGGGTTGCGTTAACAAGTGCTTCCAGCCGACCGGTTTTAGTTTCTTGCCGCACAATAAATTTGATTGCCCGGCAGATACACCAGACTGTTAGGCTTCCCTAACTCAATCAAGTTTATATGACAATTAAGCAAGCATTTGATAATAAAATATTCCTAACCGGTTTTATGTTGCTGGTTATAGGTTCAGGTCCACTTTTGGTCACTTTGTTAGCTGCTAAACTTGGTATAACAGCCGATCCTAACCCCAATCCTGTTTTCTTGGGAATGATGGCTATGTTTACTTTTTGGCCCGGTCTTTTATTAATGGGAATTGGCATGTATAGGGAAAAAATATCCTGTACTGAAAATAACCGGAGTTAAAATATCATCGTAATTCTAAATACGGACGGGATTTGCCATTCCCCTGCCTCTCTTTTATTTGTTAGTTAATCTTTCATGTGTAACGAATTCTGCATTCCGGTAATGCGCAATGCCGTTAAGTTTCAATATTTAAAAAATACTATATGAATTACTCCAAGGTTAAGAAGATATTCCTTCGCGGCTTTATAGGCTTTCTTGTGTTAACTGCTCTCGTCGCAATTTTCGCTGTTTTCAGTGATTCGTTCGGAGAAACCCAAAAACGTATTCTGGCCACAACCTTCACCATTTCGATAGCCAGTATTTGCGCCATGGCTTGTGCAGCGTTCATTGAACGTCGAAGTCTGGTTTGGCTGGGAACGGCCGGTATAGCATGTTCCGCATTAGCAGGTGTGTTGCTGTTATCAGGTATTTGGAATTTATTTGTGAATGATTTTTCTTTTAAGATTACAGCAACATTCATTACGATATCTATAGCTTTTGCCCACGCATTTCTTCTTGCTCTACCGGAGCTTGACAAACGGCATAAATGGATTCAACCGGCTACTGCTACAACAATCGGCCTGTTGGCTATTCTAATAATAGTGGTGATGTGGTTTGAAACCGAAAGTGCGATCTTTTTCCGATCCATTGCAGTGTTAGCCATTTTAACAGGATTAGAAACCTTAGTCATTCCAATCCTATTGAAATTGGGAGGGAAAGAAAAAGAGCAAGCTCAGGAACTCCACCTAACTCTGGTTGATGGGAAGTACTATACAAATGCAGCCGGGGATAAGTATGAAGTCAAAGCATTAAATTCTACTGAATAATTACCTATATCCATGAGTTAGTTGATCTTTCATTTTAAAGCTAATTCGCCGGTCAGGCGCGGTTTAATCCTCTTTCGTGCAGTACTCTAAAATATCCAGTTGAGCCAGGCGGATGTTCGCAAACTGCTGATAAAATGAGTAAGGGATTCCATCAGAGACTCTTCCAGGATCCTCAAAATTGATTTTCTTCAGTACGGTTTCGATCGGTGAAAACGCCTGACCGCCTCTAATGTGGCTGACAAGCTGCTGTTTTAACCCGGTTTGATCACTCATATTGTGAATGTTTTTGTTGTCGATTGTCCTATCAATAAGAAACATGAGGTTTATCTCCTGAGTTCGGTTTTGTCTTTCACAGTGTTACAGGATTGGCAATGGTTGTTACCGGACTTTAATGAAAGAAGTTGTACTTTGTGGCCACAACACATGACCGGCAAACTGTTAACCACCTACTCAAACACCTCTTATGAACTATAGTAGTCCACTATTTGTAAGAAGTTATTGAGTACTGTCATCTAATATAATTGTATTCGGAAATTCTGATCTCTTCTTGTAAGCTCATATTAGACATAACATCAATCGTTTAATCTAAACATTGTGATATCTAAAACGTTTTTCTTTATCCTGTCACTTTCGGCCGTGTTGTGCATCTCGTGTACAACGGATTCAAATGAAACTGTATTTACCTTGGATGGGAATGTAAATAACATGGATATAGAGAATGTCCTGTTGTATCAGGCGAAAGGACTTAACGCCAATGAGTATGATATCGTGGATACCCTGTCGGTTGAGGCCGATGGTGTGTTTTCAGAGTCCTACAGCCTTGAACCCAACTTCTATCGGTTGATCATACACGACTCTCTTGAGGTTCCGTTTATTGCTGATTCCGGTCAAAATATTACGATGAATTTTCCTTCAGCAACGGATTACGAAATCTCCGGTTCACCGGATACGGAGCTTTATGAAGAGTATGAAGAGTTCCGGCTGGAGGTCTTGAACGATATCGTGATCCCGATCCGGTCTGAGCTGGAAGATATGCTGGCCGAGAATAATCCCGACAATGCGGAGAGAATTGAACGGCTTGGTGATCGGGTGCTTAGAGCGGAAGCGACCTACCGGGACACCCTTAGGTCTGCAGTTGAAAAGATGGGGACATCGATCGCGATTTATCCAACCATGGTCCGATGGGACGGTGACAGAGACATGGAGTTTTACGAAAATCTCGCCGCCGAATTTTCTGAGCGTCATCAAGGGCTGAGAGTCGCTGACCTTGTTTCAGAGAAAGTGAGAATACTGGAACAAGTTTCCATTGGGGGTGAAGTGGCAGAAATTGTGGCTCCCGATACATCCGGAGTGGAACAATCTCTTTATGATAATATGGGCAAGTACACCCTGATCGATTTTTTTGGGAGCTGGTGCGGACCGTGCAGATCAGAAAGCGCCCAGCTGGGCAGAATGTATGATCGTTACAACAATTCCGGATTTGAGATTTTCGGGTTTGGTATTGAGTTTGAAAAGGAGAGGTGGATCGGGGCCATTGAGAAAGACAACAGAACCTGGGTCAACGTTTCCACGGTTGACGGCTACGAAAGTGATACCGCCAGAGAATATTCTGTAACGGCTCTGCCTAAGAATTTCCTTGTGGATGAGAACGGAATCATTGTGGCCAAAGATCTTCATGGCCGGGAGCTGGAAGAGAAACTTGAAGAATTATTTTCAGACAATTAACATTGCTGTAGTTACTACTGTAAATAATAAGAGAGAACGTATTATCAGAAAAATGACTCAGTCTTTTGGACATGGGTCAGGCAGAGTCACTGTTAAAGGGAAAGGAGAACTCATAAGGACCAACTCGTATGAAACCAACACCGAAACATAATGAGAGAATGGCAAACCTGACGTTTGCATCCGTATATCCGCACTATATCACCAAAGTCGAGAAGAAAGGGAGAACTAAAGAGGAGCTGCATCAGGTCATCGAGTGGCTGACCGGTTTTGATGATGATAAAATTCAAGAGCTCATTAATCGGAAAGTTACGTTTAAAGATTTCTTTAGTGAGGCTACTTTGAACCCGAATGCTCACCTCATTACAGGAGTTATTTGCGGGTATCGGGTAGAGGAGATCGATAATCCACTTACGAAACAGGTAAGATACCTCGATAAGGTAGTGGATGAGCTGGCCAGGGGTAAAAAGATGGAGAACATTTTAAGAAGTGAGTAACATTTTCTTGTACTGATATCATTAAATTGCGCGAGTCGCGTTTGGCATAGCATCTATCAAGCAGTCAACATTAATCCTAGTTCATCATGGAATCCATTTTAGACTCTCTTCAAGAAATCCAGGTTATCGCACTGGCGGGAGTACTGATCCTGCTATTCATCTGGGAGTCGCTCCATCCGTTTTATGCCTATTTTACCGAATCCTTTAAAGACAGGGGAAAGCATGTTTTTCGGAATTTGGTTATCGGAGCTATCAACGGACTGCTTGTGAGTGTGATTTTCGTCGGGCTTTGGCTTTCGGCATCTGTCTGGGCAGAGGGGAATCGGTTCGGGATCATGCACTGGCTGCAGGATGCGACAGGGCTGCCTCTCTGGGCGCATGCCGCCGGAGCTATTCTCCTGCTCGATTTCTGGACCTACGCCTGGCATCGTATGAATCACGAGATCCCATTTTTCTGGCGCTTTCACAGCGTCCATCACTCCGATAATAAAATGGATGTCACAACAGCCAGCCGCTTTCATTTAGGCGAAATCTTTTTCTCATCTATATTTCGTATACCGCTGATTGCACTGTTTGGGGTATACCTGTGGGAGCTGGTTCTGTATGAAATTGTGATGTTTGCCGTAGTGCAGTTCCACCATGCCAATGTGGGTCTGCCGGAGAAGTATGACCGAATATTGCGAACAATCATCGTAACACCCAACATGCACCGCGTACACCATTCGCGCTGGCAGCCGGAAACCGATTCCAACTACAGTTCGCTCTTCTCAATCTGGGATCGGCTGGCCCGGACGTTTCGGTTGAACCCAAAACCCGAGACGATCAAACTTGGACTCGAACAATTCGACAGTGAAGAAGATCAAACTGTAAAAGGAATGTTCAAAACACCGGTTAAAAACCCGGCAAGGGATGAAAGTTAAGTATTAAATTTCAGCATTCGAGATTATGGATTCGATTCAGGTATACAATCAGAAAAGTGATGAGTACGACCGGTGGTTTGATGAGCATCCGGTCTTTTTTGAATCTGAGTTAAAAGCGCTGAAAAAGGTAGTTCCGTTAAATAAGTTCGGAGTTGAAATTGGGATAGGAACAGGTCGGTTCGCCGAAAAATTGGCTGTCGACCGCGGACTTGACCCTTCCGAAAGTATGGCGAATATTGCAGAATCCAGAGGTATTAAAACACTCATTGGGAAAGCAGAAGAGATGCCTTTCAATGAGAATAGTTTTGACTACGCCGTCATGATTACCGTCGATTGTTTTCTGGAAAATATTCCTAAAGCATTTCAGGAAGTAAAAAGAATTTTGAAGCCCGGCGGTGTGTTTATCATTGGAATGATCAATAAGAACAGTGTATTGGGGCAGACCTATCAGAAAAGAAAGCATTCCAATCCATTTTACAGACATGCCACATTTCACTCACCTGAAGAGTTAACCGTGATTTTAGAAGATGCCGGATTTAAGAGTTTTGAATATTGGCAAACCTTGATCACTGCCTCCGAAACAACTCCGAAAGAACCTGAGAGAGGATACGGAAAAGGTGGGTTTGTGGTCTTAAAAGCAGTATCCGGGTAACTTAAACCGGTTAGGCATCTACCAGATCTAAAAATTTCTACACCCATCTTTCTGCTTAAAATGATGGAGAAAATCCTCTCTTAGGGTGATATACAGACTCCGGTAACTCCGGGGACTCTAAAGCAGTAAAATGCCGTCATATAAAGTGGTACCGCTTGGGCTTTTCTATAAAGATGAGTTTATAGGAGTTGCGATTGCTTCATATCAGAAATGATTAATCAGTGGGATTATCACGAATGTGATCTGCCTCGGGAATATGCACGTTACCCAAAAAGGGACCGGGAAAATTTTTCTGAAAAAACTGGGAGAATGGGTAGCCTAGAAAGTCAAAAACCGTCCGGAAGTAAAATATCTGTATGGTTATGTGATGCAGGATAACCGGGCGGGCGAACGGATTGCCAGGCTGGGAGAACTCGATTAAAAATTGTGTGGGACAATTTCTATGTTTACGCTCCTTACACTCGTCCGTCGAGATTGGGTCTCGTCTGACGACTTTGGGAAAGTCGAGGCTATGAACTCCAAATATTCAGTCGTCGGACGAGTATCGGGTTTTGCAATAGTGACTTCACTGTATTGGACTGTGCTCAAACCATTCGACAGTCGAGTGTTTTGTGGTAGGGAAGAGGTTTTGAGGTGATTCCACTCGTCGGTCGAGATTGGGTTTTGCTTATTCAAAAGTAAAAGAAAACGAAGTTCCATGTTCATAAGAATGAACCTGCATGTCTGCGTCAAGTTGTTCTGCAAAATTCTGGATAAGAATGGTTCCCAAACCTTCTCCCTGTATCTTACCGAATTCACCGGGCAGACCAGGACCATCATCAGAAATACTGAGTCGAATATTTTCACCCTTTTTCTTCAAGACGATGCTTAGAACTCCTTCATCTTTGTCTGCAAAGGCATATTTAAAAGCATTTATCACCAATTCATTAACCAATAATCCACAAACAACGGTTTTATCAACTGAAAAAGTGACTTCATCTAAGTCAAAGTCCAGCCGTACCTTTTGTTTTTCGTTTGTATAGGTTTGATGGATGGTTGTAACGAGATCCTTCAGATAATGATCGAGTCGAACAGTCTGGTACTTCTGTGTTTGATATAATTTTTCATGAATCAGTGTCATAGAATTTATCCTGCTTTTGCTGTTCGATAAGCTCTTTTCAACGGCAGGATGATCAGCCACGCTAATTTGCAGATCAAGAAGGGCTACAATTTTAGCAAGGTTATTTTTAACTCTATGGTGTATTTCCTGCATCAGAATCTCTTTCTCCTCCAATGCAACAGAAAGTTCATTCGTCTTGGATTTTACCTGCCTTCTGAGTACAAAAATCCATCCAAAAATTAAAACGAAGGAAGCGATTCCAAACCACCCTAAATAGCTTAAGTATTTTCGGGGAAAGCCCAGTGCTTTAATATCATCGGTGGTGCGTGGCATTATATGATAGATAACGGTGCCACTGGTTAGAAAAACAAATTTGCCAAGTATTCCTGAAATTTCAATTTCATCCCCTATACTCAATAACTCCAAATTAAACTCATCTTTTAATCTGTGTGATTGTGATATATATACTTCTGAAATATGCTCAGTAGAATCGTTAATGGAAATTTTGAGTCCCCTGTAACCGGAACTGGCATTTTTTTGTGAGACCACCGCACGCCCTTGCACCAACATTCCCAGGTAATTTTCCGGATTTGGTGCAACCCGGGATAGTGTTTTTGGAGTTGGAACCCTGGGTGGGGCATCCACAACGTAAACGGTATCTGCTACGATTTCAGGTTTGTCGTAATACAGTTCCAGAGTCCCTTTTACAACTAAGCTGTCCCCTTCACTGATATCGGCTTTCAGTGTACCGCTAAACACCTGAATACCGGCGCTTTCATCCTGCATATAAACGGAAAGACGCTGTTCATTAAAAATGAGATTATCAACAGAAGCACGCCCGGAAATCACTACGGTTTGGTTGAGAAGATCAATGTTTCCATCTTCATCACGATCTGCAAGTGCTTCTGAAACGGAATAGATCGTTTGAACATCATCAATCTGCTGAGCAAGGAGGGAACAGTTACATAAAAAAAGTAAAACAAGGAATATTACTGCTGATCGTGTTACCGTCATATCAGATAATCCTTTTGCAAAATGAGGTTTGTCATTTTCTTAAAGAGTAAATATTAAAACAATTGCCTGTGTCTGTACTAATATTATTTACCAGGAAGATAAATTTTATCCTCGCCTTTCGTTATTATAATAACTTCATACTCAGGGCTTAGAGAGTTTTTGATTGATCCAATTACTGCTCCATTTCGCCTAATCTTTCCTGAATCTGCATTAATACGGTTTTATTGGAAAACTGATCGCAATGACCGGCCATGGGAGTAAAGATGACTTCCGCATCCGATACCGGTTCCTCCGTATTTTTCAGGAACTCATCAAAAGCACGTGTTGACGGGTTGAGATAGAACTGATCCATATCACCCATCCAGATAAAAATTTTACCCTGCAGTTTTGGCCCGAGCGTTGACCAGTTCTCCTCCGCATATATTTTGAAATCGTATTTCTTCCAGTGTTCAGCAACTTCCCGGTCTATCTCACCTGTTGTGGGGTGAAAGAGCGGTTTGGGAAGTCCGTTCTCGCCACGTGGACTATAAAGGGCCGTGTGGGCGCTGAACTGCCCGCCGGAATTGAGATAGGTATCAGAGTCTCCGAGTGTGTTTTCGTAGGCGATGAAGTCACGCAGTGAGATCATAGGTTCACCTACTGTGCTTCTCATCACCGGCCGTTCGTAATCGAATTCATTGATGAAAGCATTTTCATCCTCATAGATGTTGATCAGCTGATAATTTTCAAACTCGATGGCATCAGGACTGTAGGAAAATACACCATTGAAGTGGTCGGGATAGTAAAGCTGGAGCCCAAGTGAGACCCATCCGCCGGTGGAACAACCATCTACAAAACGTGTGTTTGCTGAATCGGTGCCCCTGTATTCCGATTCTATGTGCGGGATCAGCTCGTAAATCAGCGCGTGACCGTAAGGCCCGCTGTTTTCGGAATCCATTTGGTATGAATCACCAAAAGGCCCTTCTCCGTCTAAAAACACATTGATTACCCGTGGCCCCTCATCACTTTGCCACCAGTCAGTGAAATCAGCACTGTTTAACAAATTATTAACTCTCGTGTACCTGCCGCCATATCCCGCCACATTGTATCGGATGGGGTAGGATTCAGATGAGTCATAATTTTCAGGCAGAAGCACGGAAGCCTTCAGATGTACCGGCTTATCCCACCAGGCTGAAAGTGTGTCACTTTGGAAATCGACCAAATGTAGTAAATCAGATTCAGCAAGCTCCCTTTCGGCGATCACTTGATTTATGGTGATGTCTACCTCTATTGAGTTTGAAACTGTAATTTTCTGTTTTTCTGAATAAAGGTTGCCCGGAGCATTAATTCTTGATTCGCTTTTATCCTGATCCCATAGAATCTGAATGTTATACTCACCCTCCGGAACGTTTTCAAAAGTCCAGTCGGTCGTTTTTGTCCAACCCTCATTCGGAGCAATTGTAATACTGCCATCCGGACTTAAGTCGGTTCTGTTTATTGCAAAGATATGGCTCATTCTTCCCGGGTACGGCCAGATTTGATCCATTGGCTCCACCTCGAGATTCTGATTCAGAAAAACGTATAACCGTCCATCAGCTTGAAAAGACTCTTTAACGTCATCTGAGACCGTCAGGTTTACTTTAACCGTGTGACCTTCGTTTTGACTACTGGAGGTACAACCCGATATAAGAAGAAAAAGGAGAAGTGCAGGTATAAAGTTTTTCATTGGGGCTATCATTAGGTGATTAAAGAAGAAGATTTTGAGACTCATTATCAATAATGTAGTTAATAATTCCCCTTTTGTTGTAAATATATGATACTGAGATCTGCGAAGGGGGGATGCGTCAAGATTGGAAAACGTTTAAGATTTCTTTGGGAATGAGATTCCTTTCTAAAATTTTAGTCAAAAATCTATTAAAGAGACTCGATAATACGATCCGGCCTGTTCTGTTTGGCTAGCAATCGTTTCAGTTTTTTAGAAGTGATGTTTAAACATCATATTCACAAATATTGAGAGTGATTTATAGATACTCTCGCAACAGAGTATGCTCCTTACGATATCTGCAACAAGATCAGCTAATTAAGTATTGAGCGATTAAAGAAAAAATATATTAGACTCAATTGTCCAAATGGAAAGGATCTGTTCTGAAGTCAGAATTTTATCTTGATATATGATTTAGTATAGTTACCGTATACGCTGTATTTAATATCATGAGTAGGAAATCTGTATAAGATTTATTAATGTTAAAAATGATTTTTTGAAATATTGTATAAAACAATAGAAAGTATAGATTGGGGTTTTGAAATAGTCAAAGAGAATTCATTGTTTTAAGTGTGGTGGATCAGATTCTTAGTATCTGAAAAAAGAAGGGATCAAACATTGTGTTTAAATAGATAGAGAATGATAAAATCATTGGGGAATCTATGAATAGCGGGGAAGTTTCTAATCAGGAAAAGAAAAAAGTAGACTCGTTAGACTTTCGCAGGGAAAAAATGGTGGACTGGTTTAGTCCGTCACAACTTGCGAAAACAGGTCTCCAGGCGGTAGTGTCTTCAGTTTTTGGGAATTATGCTGATAAAAGAGAGACACAGGCCGCACTATCCAACGATGAAGAGTCGCTAAAACCGTATGATTTTTCCGACCGCGAGGAGATCTGGCTGGATTATGTGAGTGATTTGGGATCCGGCTGGAATTCAACCTACAGTGTTGCCTACCTATTGGGACGAAAAGAATTAAATATTCAAAGCTTTAATGGAAAAGATTACGATTTAAAGAGAGGTGATATCCTGGTTATGGGCGGTGATGAGGTTTACCCGGTTGCTACGCCCGAGGAGTACAAAAACAGGTTAGTTGGCCCGTACCGTTCTTCACTGTCAAGCGTGCAAGATTCAGATAGTGCCCCGACACTTTTTGCTATTCCGGGAAATCATGACTGGTATGACGGACTTTCCAGTTTTATGAAACTCTTTTGCCAGCAGAGATGGATGGGGGGCTGGAAAACCAGACAGAACCGAAGTTATTTTGCGATTAAATTACCCGGTAACTGGTGGCTTTGGGGCATTGACATTCAGTTACATGCCGACATCGATAAACCGCAGCTCGACTATTTTGACCGGATGTGCGATCTCGCGAAAAAAGGGGATAATGTTATTCTCTGCACAGCCGAACCGTCGTGGTCCTATCAGGAGTACCAAAAAAGTGATAAACCCTACCAGAACCTTAAATTTTTTAAAGATCGGTATGCCTTAAAAGGGGAGAAGGAACTCAATTTTAGTCTGATTTTGGCCGGTGATTTACATCACTATGTCAGTTTCAGGGAGAAAGGCAGTGAAAACCCGAAGTGGAGAATTACAGCCGGCGGCGGCGGGGCATTTTTACATCCAACCCATCAAATACCGGACACCCTGAATTTTGAAGATTCCGTGTACGAAAAGAGTCAGGCCTCGCCATCAAATAAGGAATCTCGCAGGATGGCGTTTAAAAATTTACTGTTTCCATTTATAAACGTACGATTTGGGAGCTTCTTTGCTCTTGTTTATATACTGTTTGGTTGGTTTGTAAGTGCCGGAAATTCAGGTTCACTCGTAACACAAATGGCCAGTTCAGGACTATCAGATCTGGGGGTTTTAATCCCATCACTTTTTATAACATTACTTGGCAGTCCGGGACTGAGCATATTTCTTGCCCTCATCTTTTTTGGAATACTCGCCCTGGCCGATACAAACCGGAAAAAACCACTCTCTTCCTGGATAGCCGGTATCATTCACGGTGCTGTTCAGGTTACCTTTTTAATTGCCGGACTCTGGCTTGTTGCCTATATCGTTAACGGAATAGCCGGAATTAATCCTCTTTCAGTTTGGGGAATTGTGCTATTCGCTGCTGGGATTGGACTGTCCGGTTGGCTGCTGAATGGTTTTGCAATGGGGATCTACTTGATGATCTGCATTTTAGTTTTAAAAACTCACGACACTGAAGCATTCTCTTCTTTCAGGGGAGAAGACTACAAAAGTTTTGTGCGCATGCATGTCAATTCTGATGGGTTGACAATTTATCCGATTACAATTCCCAAGGTATGCAGGAACTGGCAAGAAGTTGAAGAGAAATTTGAAGGGGAGGATCCTTGGTTTATTCCGGCAGATGAAGAAGAATTTAAATACAGTCTTATTGAAGATCCGATCAATATAAGGCCTTGAACATAAAATGAAGGGGAGAAAGTATGGATCGATTGTCACTACCGATCGAACAAATAAGGGACCATTACGACGTAATCGTGATAGGATCGGGATATGGAGGAAGTATCAGTGCCTCCAGGATGGCCCGTGCGGGTAAATCCGTCTGTTTGCTTGAAAAAGGCAGAGAAATTCATCCCGGTGAATACCCGGATAAAGAAACCAATGCCCATAAAGAGATGCAGATGGATATTGAGGGGAAGCATGTCGGTTCGGAGACCGGGCTCTACGATTTTCGATTTAATAAGCATATCAATGTTTTTCAGGGGTGCGGGCTTGGAGGCACTTCACTGGTAAATGCCAACGTATCACTGCCACCCGAGGAGTGGGTTTTGGAACGTGAGGAGTGGCCAAAAGCCCTTCGAAATGACCGTGAATTGCTTACCGAATGCCAGGACCTCGCACTGCATATGTTGAATGCATCTCCTTATCCGAGAAGCTGGCCTGTACCCGCAAAACTTAAATCAATGGAAATTGCATCCACAAAGTGGGGGAAGGATTCATTCTACAGACCGCCCATTAATGTTACATTTTCTGATGGCAAAAATGTTGTGGGAGTAGAGCAGAAAGCGTGTAATGGCTGTGGGGATTGTGTGACCGGCTGTAACTACCATGCAAAGAATACGACACTGATGAACTATTTGCCCGATGCCAGAAATCACAGTGCAGAAATTTTTACTGAAGTGGCTGTCGACCGAGTGGAACAGATGAAGGAGAAATGGTTGGTTCGGTACAAAGTAATGGGTACCGGCCAGGAAAAATTTGGTGATTCCACCAGTTTTATCACCGCGGATATTGTCATACTTGCTGCCGGCACACTGGGTACTTCTGAGATCATGATACGCTCCAAGAAAGAAGGCCTTCCGGTTTCAGACATGCTGGGAAAACGATTTACGGGGAACGGTGATTTTCTTGGCTTTGGGTATAACAATGATGTACGGTCTAACGCCATCGGGGCGGGTCACAAAAAACCGGATGCAGATGATCCGGTAGGCCCGTGTATAACGGGTATCATTGATCTTAGAAGCCCCGGCTACACAAATGGAAAAAAAAGTGAGGGAATGGTTATTGAGGAAGGAGTCATTCCTGGAGCCCTTTCGGCTTTTGTACCCTGGATGCTGACATTTGCCTCAAAGTTTACCGGAGATGATACAGACAGCGGTTTTCGGGATTTTCTAAGGGAAACATGGCGCTGGCTGGGATCCATCTTTAGAGGAGCCTATAAGGGAGCAACGGCAAACACAATGACTTACCTTGTAATGACGCATGACGACGGACAGGGAGAGCTTTACCTCAAGGATGAACGGCTTCGAATAGATTGGGATGATGTGGGCAAGCAGTCGATTTTTGAAAAAGTAAGTCAGAATCTTCGAAAAGTTACCAAAGAACTGGGTGGAACCTACGTTAAGAATCCGAGCTGGAACAGGCTCTTTAAACACC
This sequence comes from Rhodohalobacter barkolensis, assembly GCF_002834295.1. Lineage (NCBI taxonomy): Bacteria > Pseudomonadati > Balneolota > Balneolia > Balneolales > Balneolaceae > Rhodohalobacter > Rhodohalobacter barkolensis. The sequence continues at coordinate 499,725 of NZ_PISP01000001.1, forward strand.
GTTTAACAACAGTGCATCCATTGGGCGGATGTATTATGGGTAAAGATGCTGAGAGCGGTGTGGTCAATCACAAAGGCCAGGTATTTTCGGGCAACAGAGGCAGCGATGTGTATGATGGGCTTTACATCAGTGATGGATCCATTATTCCAAGAACACTGGGCGTAAATCCGCTTTTAACGATTTCTGCGTTGGCTGAAAGAAACTGCAAATATATCGCCCGGGACAGAGGCTGGACAATTGACTACAGTTTCAATAATCAAGGACTGAATGGTTCAAAAAAGGAGGGAAAGGAAGAAGTTCCCGGTATTCAGTTTACCGAACGCATGACCGGTTATTTTGCTGTGGGTACCGATTCGTACGAAGCCGGATATGACAAAGGGGTGTTAGATGATTCAGCACTTTCCTTTGTACTTACCGTCCGCTCGAACGATGTTGAAAACATGCTGAATGATTCAAATCACCCGGCCGAGCTCTTTGGTTCGGTTCAGGCTCCGGCACTTTCCGATGATGATCTCACGGTAATGGAAGGTTTGTTTAACCTGTTTACCGAAGATCCCGAAGATGATGACATCCGGTATATGAAGTACAACATGAAGCTAAAATCGGAAGAGGGCAAAAGCTACTATTTCGAGGGATATAAAGTAATTCACGATGATCCCGGATTTGACCTTTGGGCCGATACAACGACTCTTTTTGTGACTCTCTATGACGGGGAAAATCCGGATGCACCGGTTTTGGGGAAAGGGATCTTAAAGATAAAACCGGATGATTTTCGAAAGCAGATTGGAACTGTGAAGATTACCGGGACAGACAAAAATATGGATCAACTGAAGTACAAGAGTAAGTTTATAAAGTTTTTCTCTGAAAATATTGTCGATGTATATCTGTAACAATTAGATGAGGGGTTTTTGTGATGGAAAATTATATAGAGCATACCGTACCCTTTAAAGCCGGAGACGGGCTTGAATGCAATCTGGTGAATGTAAAAGCCGAGGCTCATCCGCCAAAAGGTCCAGTTTTGGTTGTACACGGAGCCGGTGTGAGAGGGAATATTTTCAGAGCTCCGGTAGAGACCAATTTTGTGGATTACCTGGTTCAGGAGGGGTATGACGTCTGGCTTGAAAACTGGCGCGCAAGTATCGACCTGGAGCCAAACGAATGGGATCTGGATCAGGCCGCCAAATATGATCACCCCAAAGCGGTTGAAAAAGTTGTGGAAGAAACCGGGTACGATCAGATAAAAGCTGTTATCCACTGTCAGGGTTCAACCAGTTTTATGATGTCGGCGGTTAGTGGTTTGGTGCCGCAGGTCAAAACCATTGTGAGTAATGCTGTTTCGCTTCATCCGGTTGTACCGGGCTGGTCGAAAGTGAAGCTTAGGTTAGCTTTACCGCTTGTTGGCCTAGGAACACGATATCTGAACCCACAATGGGGAATTAAAGCCGAGGGATTTATGCCTGAACTGATTCGAAGGGTGGTGGAGGCTACCCATCATGAGTGTGATAACGGAGTGTGTAAACAGGTCAGCTTTACTTATGGAAGTGGATTCCCGGCCCTTTGGGAGCATGAAAACCTCAACGAAGAGACTCATGAATGGCTGAAAGATGAATTTGCTGAGGTGCCGATTCGGTTTTTTAACCATATCAAAAAATGTGTAGCGAAAGGCCATCTCATTGCCAACGGCGATGAAACCGGACTGCCGGATGATTTCGAGATGGGAAAACCTCAGACCGATGCCCGATTTGTTTTTTTTGCAGGTGAGAAAAATCGCTGTTTTTTGCCTGAAAGCCAGGTCCGGACATACAACTATTTTAATAATCATGAATCAGACCGGCATGCCCTTCATCTGCTGCCAACATACAGTCATCTGGATGTGTTTATGGGCAAAGAAGCGGCTAAAGATGTTTTCCCTCTGATGGTGCATGAACTTGAAAACGAAGGTTAGAAAAGTGAATCAATAATAATTATAGAGTAGATCAATATGGGTATTCCGAAACGGATTAAGCGATATGCAGGACGTTATGCACTGGTAGATGGAATCCCGTATGAAATGCCGGTAAGCGCCAGGAATTCTCCGGCATTGATGGCGGGATTTACCTGTGACTGGGAAAAGGCAAATGCACTGTTGCCCGGAAATGAGGTACACGCACTGCAACTTCCAAATGGCAAAGCGACATTGTTAGTTACCGTTATCAATTACGTTGATACCAGTATTGGAAAATATATCGAGTATAGCATCGCCATAGGTTGTACACGAGGGCCAAAACCTGCTCCTCGGATTTTAAACGCACTGCTGATGAAAAAATATGGAACAGGACAATATATTTTGGACCTGCCGGTGAGCTCTGAAATTTCAGTAAAAGGGGGAAAGGGAATCTGGGGTATGCCCAAGCACAAAGCAAACCTCGACTTTAAAGTCACCGATAATTCTGTCAGTTCGCAATATGAAAAAGATGGCAAGTTTGCATTTCGAATAGAGATGGAGAGGCCAAAATCTCCATCATTCAGGCTTAAAATTGGTGCGACCAACTACTGTAGGTTCAGAAATATGCTGATGGCTTCCTACATCTATTTTAATACCAAGGCCGGGGTAAATCTGTTTGGAAAAGCCAAAGCCAAACTGTTTATAGGGGATCACCCCAATGTCGCAATTCTCAGAGACATTGAAATTAATCCCGATCCCTACTTCACTCTTTTTATGCCGGCGGCCAACGGCGTTCTGGATGATCATTTTGACTGCTGGTTTATGACCTACGACGCCCCTCCGAAATCTATGCCGGAAGGGTTGGAGAGCATCATCGACCTGGGGTTGGATGAAACGTGGCTGGAGCCGCCTTCAATAACAAATTATGAAGAGTTCAAAATTTAACACTTTGCAAATCAGGAAAACCGGAGAACCAATGAAGCGATTACTGCTAAAGATCAACAAGGGGTTGTTATTTGCCTGTGTATCCATGTATTTCGGAACAGGGTGGTCACTCATATTTTTTTCGTTACCCTCGGTAGCTTCTCTGACTCCGGAAAATTATTACCAACAGTTTGTCCCACCTATAACCAGAGCTACTGATTTTTTCACCTATATGACTATTCTTATGATGATATCTGCTATCATTATTATTGTAGAGGAATGGAAATCAATTAGAAAATGGTATCCAATAGGAATTCTTGGAATGGTCATCGCAGCTACTTTACTCACCTCCTATTTCATTTTTCCATACAATGAACAGTTGGCTGCCGGGATAACCAGCCAGTTTGAATTAGATGAGGTTCTCAAAATCTGGCAAAACCTACATCTTGTACGAATGGGTTTTTGGACGGGTGAATGGCTGTTAATGCTACTCTATTTTTTCAGTATGATTTCGAGTAATTCAGATACGGTTCACCAAACTGAATAGACATGAAATTACTTAACTATTTTTTCTTTTTTACCTATATCGGATTAGTAATTTTGGCTGGATTCTGGGGAGCTTTTATTGGGGCTGATTTAGATCAACAAATGCTGCTTGGCCTCGATACAAATGTTCTGGCAGAAAAGACCCGGGCCAATGTTCTTACACAATACAGATTTCTGAGAGCTATGGAATTGGGGTATGGTCTGTTTGCCATCGTTTTCCGGGAAGAAATCTTTTCTATTAAAAAGTTCAACCTCCTTTTTCTGGTAATTATGCTTGCCGGAGTATTAGCTCGCGTTATATCGCTGATCGTAGACGGTTATCCACACTGGATTTTTTATTTCTTCATGATATACGAAGGAATAGGCGTCGTAATTATTTACCTCTATTCACAAAAAGAATTAGGGATATATAAAAAGAAACAGATATGAAACACCACCATAATTAATTTTAAACCTTAGATGAAGAAACTATGGTCTATAAAAATTATTTAGAAATCATTCTCAAATGGATCAGCGCACTGACGATAGTCAGTGGTCTGGTTCAGATACTTGCCCCGGGATTTGTGCTGAATATGATTGGCGGAGAAATCAACGATTCCACCATGTACATGTTCGGGATTATCGGGATGTTTATGATGCTTTTTGGCGGACTACTCCTTCAAGCACTGTTTAGCAAAAAGGACCACCCGGTTGCGGTACTCTGGTGTGCCCTGCAAAAATTTGGAGCCGGTGTTGCTGTTACATTGGCTGTTGGAAGCGGACTTTTTTCCTTACTGGCACTTGGTGTGGCTCTCTTCGACCTGTTTTCAGGAGTTCTGATTGCAATTTATTGGTACTCAATTTCTAAAAAAGAATCTACACTGTAATGCAACCAACTCCAGTTCACATATCCGGTGCAGTTCCCGATCATTACAGCGGGCCGGTTCGGTCGCTGGTTTTGGCGGGCGGGGGAATGAGAGTTGCATATCAGGCAGGCGTCATTCGCGCATTGCTGGAGCAAGATTACAGTTTTAATCATGTGGATGGCACCTCCGGCGGGATTATGAATTTAGCCATGCTTTTGTCGGGCCTTACGCCGGAAGAGATGTGTGAGCGGTGGAGAACTTTGGATGTTAAGAAGTTTGTGTCGATGCTGCCGTTTGATGAATATCTTCGCCTGCATAAGTCGAAAGCGATGGGCGATGCAGATGGAATCATCAATCACGTATTTCCACACCTGGGAATTGATCCGGAAAAAATCCGTTCGGCAAAGGGGATAGAGGGCACGTTTAATGTTTGTAACTATACCAAAAAAACTAATGAGGCCATTCACCATTCAGAAGTAGCACTGGAGCACCTGGTTGCGGGAATTTCACTGCCCATCTTTATGCCGGCTGTGGAGTACGGTGGTAATTCATATATCGATTCGGTATGGATCAAAGATGCCAATGTGATGGAGGCTGTAAAGCGTGGTGCGGAGGAGATCTGGCTAGTCTGGTGTATTGGCAATCATGGGGTTTATAAAGATGGGGCTTTTGATCAGTATGTGCATATGATTGAGATGAGCGCCAATGGAGTGCTGTTTGAAGAGTTTGACCGGATCAACGAGCTGAACGAGCGAATTAAAAAAGGAGATTCACCCTATGGGCAAACATCGCCAGTAAAGTTGCACGTGATTAAACCTGACTACCCGCTGCCGCTTGACCCCGATTACTTTTTTGGCCGGATTGATGCGTCTACCCTGATCACTATCGGTTACTCAGATACGACTAAATATCTGACTAAGATGAATGAAGATGGCATCCCGTTTACACCGGCTGCTACAAGGATGAAAGATCCCGTACCGGGGATTGCGTTTCGGGAAAAGATGGAAGGGTGGTTCAGTCTGGACACGGACAAACCTGAAGAGGGGGAGGAAAAAGGCAAAGAAAAAAATACCCGTTTATCACTGAATGCAGCAATCTATATAAGGGATTTGCCGGAATTTTTGAAAGACCCCAAGTCAGCTGGCACCATGACGGGGCATGTCTCATTCGAACCCTTTGATGAATATTTACCTGCAAAAGAGGGCGTTTTTAACCTGTTTGTAGAACAGGAAGCCCCCGATACAAAATTGATGATTTATGAAATGCAGTTCGATTACGAAGGAACTTCATATTACCTGGCCGGGAAAAAAGTAGTTCGGGATGATCCGGGGTTCGATTTGTGGGAAGACACGACCACATTACGTGTACAGCTTCATAAAGGAAAGGATAAAACCGGACCCGTTGCGGGAGCCGGGGTATTGACATTATCAAAAGCTGAACTGTTTAATCTGCTTCGTACCCTACACGCTATTGATGCCCGCGATGCGGCAGAGAAATTTAACCTGATCGCCAATTTTGGCTCTTTCTTTTTGGGAGAGCTCTGGGATTCCTATAAGGGAATCATCAACAAGCCAACGGATAAAAAAAGTAAAATCAGATATTATGCTAAGCTTTTGGGTATTGCCGTGGCCATAGCCGCTGCCGGCAGCCTGGGATATCTGTTTTTCTTTGGATAAGGAATTTATGAAACAGACAGTCATCTTATTTGGGCTGCCTACCGAAGCTCTAACGCAGGCAGGCCTTAATCTCCTCCTTGAGAAGGAGGGGACTTGAAGGATCCAAAAGGAAGATTATTAATCGGATTGAGGTTAAATGTTTAATCAAATCAAAAAGTAGAGGGAGATAAAAATATGGCATTAGACATAAAAAGGGATTTTTTGCTTCCGGAATCGGAATTTTTCACTGTGAAAGATGAGAAATCGGGAATCTGTATACATCACACGGTGGGTGGTTCTGTGAAATCAACCTATAACTGGTGGCTGCAAGATTCTCAGATGGTAGGAACGGCGTATATGATTGGTCGGGATGGTACACTCTATCAAATGTTTGATCCTGAAAACTGGGCCTGGCAATTTGGACTTCCCTGGGAATATGAGGAAAAAATCGCTTTTGAAAAACGGTTTATCGGCATTGAACTGGCGAGCGAAGGTGGCATCATGGAGAAGGATGGAGTTTACTACTGTTTCGACCGGGTCTCCCCAAAAACGGTCAAATCTGCCGATGAAATATTTGATGCCGGAATGGATTATCGCGGTTACCGCATCTTTGACAGGTATGAACCTGAACAGATTTCCTCGCTGATAGTCTTGATCAATACATTATGCGACCGGTTTAATATTCCCCGCCGTGTGCCGTCTGAACCTCTGAACTACTACGGACAAAAGCTAAAAGATTTTCGCGGCATTATAGGCCATGCCATGGTCCGTAAAGATAAATCGGATCCGGCGCCAATGCCTGCTCTGTGGGAACGGCTGCGTGAGGAATGTAACCTTGATTTTGTAAATCCAGAGGAGATTCATCCTGCTGAGAAAACAAAAAAAATGAGTGAATCAGAAATAGACAACCTGTTCGAGGAGAATGCAAAAGAGCTTAATAAAATGAATGTTTCGGCCGGAAGTATGGTGAAGGGGTTAATCCAGGAGTTAGAGCGTGACAACCGGGGTACGTATATCAGGCTGAGGGATGCAGTGAAGAATGGTCATCAGATCAGCTACGATTTTGTAGAGGGAAATAAGAGTCTGGTGAAGAAAATTGGCACGGCACTTGGGTTTAAAAAAGTTACAGATAATAAGCTGGAGGTTCGAAATGGATAGTTTAAAAAAAGGACTGATTATCGTAAGTATTGTCGCCGGACTTTTAGCCATTGCCCTTTCATTTATCCTGGGGCGGGGAATTGACCGGGAAGAGATACAGCGAGCACAGCTTGAAATGCAGGAGCTTCGGGCCTCACGCGACTCAATAAAGGCAGTTGTTTCTCTGAAGGATTCCATGCAAGCCATGCTTACTTCTCAGGTAAATCAGTTGGAATCTGAAACATCCCGTTTGAGGATGGAAGTGCAAGATCTGGAAGAAGAGCGTGAGAAAAATCAGCTGACCGTCCGGAATATTCGAAAAAAAGAGGATTTACAGGAAAGGCTGGCTGAGACCTTCCCCGAGATGGCACAATCGGATTGGGGCGTTACCGAGGTTTATAATGAGGAAGCCGATATCGGTATTGAATACCTGCTGGTGCCTCTCTGGTTTAGTGAAACGTTTATTATCGACCATCAAAACTCCATTTCGTACATGGAGCAGCGGGATAAGCTTCAGATGGTAGACAGCCTGAACCAGGAGGTAATTGTACTTCAGGACAGCCTTTTTACACTGGAACGTGAGAAAGCGGAAGCGTACCAAATGGGGTATGAAGAGGCTTTTACAAAATATGAAGACATCAACACGAAATACATTGAACTGCTTGAGCAACCGCCTTCAATTGACTTTGGGTTTCCAAGATGGGGCGTAATCGGGGCCAGTATAGGGGCCGGTGTGTTGGTGGGTTCTCAAATCAAATGAGCACAACTTACGGACTATTTATCAGGAGAGAGTTGTGAAACATCAGGTGCTGTTTGGCCTGTAGATTGATCAAAAAAGAACAAGAGAATTCAATCAGAATAGTAATGGAGAATTATTATGAGAGAAATCATTATTACAACGATCCTATGTATGCTATGTGCAGATATTGCTGCACAATCTATTTCCATAACGGAGATCTCTCCGGATTCACAGGCGAGCCTGGCATTTGGCCGGCAAGTGACGATATCCTTTGAATATGAAATGAACAATTCTGAAGGGGTAAAGATCTTTGTAAGGCCTTTTACCTCCGGCAGTCTTACACCGAACTATTCGGCGAGCGGCTCACCTGTTTATCGGGGCAGAGGACGTGGATCTGCAAACTTTACCATTCAGTCGAAAGATGCCACTGTAGATCAAATCAGAGTACGGGCCGTGAACTCACAAAATGATCTGCTTTTTGAGTTCTTTCTGCCTGTAAAATTAAACTTTTTTTCGCCGCCACAGACGCTAACGTTGGGACGGGCAGAGAGATTAGCCCTTATTGAAGCAGTGAATGCCGAAAGAGCCACAAATCAAAATGAGACCACACCACAAGAAGAGAGCGCAGATACGACAAATACTCAGTTTTCAGAATTTGATGGTGACAAAGAGATCATTGATAAAAAAGTGAAGCCTGACGGCACACTAGAACTGCACTATTCGGATGGCTCAATAGAAGGGATTCTTTCACCGGGAAGTTCAAGTGGATTTAATAGGTACAGGATTGACCCGGCAACAGGTGATACAACATATACACAAGCATTTTTTAACCAGGTTCAGGCTGCCAATCCTCCGGGATTTGTCGGAAGTGAAGCAGCCGTAAATGGGGAGTGGTTACAGCGCTTGAATAGTTGGATTGAACACCATGGGAATCGGTTGTTGGAACGAATTGATGCTCTTCTGGATGAAGAATCTTACGCCGCATATATGTCATACGAAGAAAGCGCTGATCTTTCGATGTATGAGGAAGTGAATTTTCGATACACGTTTCTTGAACATCTCACCGAATAGATCCAACCCAATTTTCAATTCAAACAGATGATTCTACTATGAAAGATTCTAACTCAATATTTTATCGAATGGTACTGCTGGCTGCGGTTGTTGCACTGCCGGTTTGTTCAGCAGTTGCACAGAATGGTGTAGATGATCAGTCCTCCCGGGTAAATGATATTCTAAACCAAATGCAGCAGGATATGCAGAATTCTGACACCGTACCCGATTCCATTGTGGCTCCTCCGCCCATAGCCCTCCAGCAGGCTCTGGATGATTCCACCGTTGAAATGTATCAGAAAGCAATGCAGGCCTACTATAAGTACCGGGTATCAGGATTTGAGCATCGTCAAAATGTTTTTTTGTGGCAGCTTACCTCCTCCAAAATGATCTTTTTCGGGGTTTTACTGATGGTGTTTTGCGGTATCTGCTTTTCGGGAATTCAATTTTACAAATCGATGACGAGGGGACCGGATGAGGGATCGGTAGACGTGGATGCCGCGGTAACAGAATTTGAAGCCTCAGCAAGCGGAATTAAAGTGAGCTCCTCCGTTCTTGGAATAATTGTTTTGGTTATCTCGCTGGCATTCTTCTACCTCTACCTGGTATATGTTTATCCAATCAGTGAAATTTTTTAATCAAAATGATCAGACAGGTCGATTATGAAACGTAAATCTCATGCTTTCCTGGTAGCTGCACTTCTAATCCTGATTGGTCTGCCCGGTCAAATAATTGGACAGACCGGTACGGATAATACATTACCGGAACATGCTTTTGATTTCTGGCTGGGTGAATGGGATCTTACCTGGCAGAATGAAGACGGTACCACTACATCAGGAAAAAACAGAGTGCGCCGTATACTCGACGGTCATGTGATAGAAGAGAACTTTGAAGCCCTGACAGGAGATATGGCCGGGTATGTAGGGAAAAGTTATTCCGTATACAATTCACAAACCGGTGAGTGGAAACAGACCTGGGTGGATAATGGAGGAGCTTATCTCGATTTTACCGGAGATATTGACGGGGGCAATCGAATTTTCTATCGAACTGCGATTAGCTCGAACGGCAGCCGGTTGTTGCAGCGGATGGTCTTCTACGACATTACGGAAGATTCGCTGAGCTGGGACTGGCAGAGATTGGAAGATGATGGTGAAACCTGGCAGCTAATGTGGAGGATTCAATACCGGCGATCTTTGGTAGAATGATTTCTGCTGCACAAATCCATTCCCTAATTAAAACAGGGTCAACTCTATTCATCCTGATGATAAATCAAAGATTAAAGATCGGGATTAGGAATAACCAATTCAAATGTCAATCAATCACAACGTAGCTATGAAAGAATCAGGAAAGATTAACTATATCGAGATGCCTTCGCGAGATCTTGAGGAAACCAAGAGATTTTTTAAGTCTGTGTTTGGATGGTCGTTTGTTGACTACGGCCCGGAGTATGTTTCTTTTGAAAACGCCGGGATTGATGGCGGTTTTTTCAAGTCAGATAAATATTGCTCCACGGCTAACGGTAGTGTATTGGTTGTTCTATACAGCTCAGATCTGGAAAAATCTTTAGAAGACGTGAAATCTGCCGGGGGCAAGATTATTCGGGAGATCTTCTCTTTTCCCGGTGGTTGCAGGTTTCACTTCTCTGATCCCAACGGAAACGAGTTTGCGGTTTGGTCTGAAGACAAAGCAAAACCGGATCGGTAATGATTCGATAGTCCGGTTTATTTACAGATTTATTTTCTCTCTCAAATCGTTAGATTGAGTGACAGCAAATAGTATGTAAAAGATACCGTCAGTTTAAAAAATGAGTCAGCCAACCATCGAGGATGCCAGGAGTGCATTAAAAAAATATTGGGGATATGATGATTTCCGTCCCGGACAGGATGAGGCGATTCAGTCTGTATTGGATGGAAATCAGACCCTCGTACTCTTTCCTACAGGCGGCGGAAAGTCTCTATGCTACCAAGTTCCGGCAGTAGTTTTTGAGGGTTTAACGATCGTTATTTCACCCTTGGTGGCTTTGATGCAGGATCAGGTGGATCAACTGCAAAAATTGGGAATCAGATCTACTTTTATCAACAGTACCATTCCGGGTCACGAAGTTGAGCAGAGATTGGTCAATGCCCGAAACGGGATGTATAAACTGCTCTATATTGCTCCGGAACGGCTTGCTACTCAAAGATGGCAGGCAGAACTTCCAAATCTAAATATTGAACAGATTGCAGTTGATGAAGCTCACTGTATTTCGGAGTGGGGACACGATTTTAGGCCCAGTTATCGGAATATCAGAGAAGAACTTTCTCAGTTGGGTGATCAGGTCCGTTGGATTGCACTTACGGCAACGGCAACTCCGGAGGTAAAAAAAGATTTGCTGCAATCCCTTCGGTTTGATGAACCTAACGTAATATCCGGTGGATTTAAACGCCCGAATCTTCATTGGTGGGTTAATGAGACTCAAAAGAAGAGAGACCTTCTGATTAATGCCGTAAAAAAAGGGATCAAACTGGGCAGCGGAATTGTCTACTCCAATACGCGGAAAGATTGTCAGTACTGGGCAGATTTTTTCACGAATAAGGGAATATTGTCTAAACCGTATCACGCCGGATTAGACAGCGGCGTTCGTGAAAAAATACAGAATCAGTGGATATCCGGTGAGGTACCGCTGGTGGTGGCAACCAATGCGTTTGGAATGGGGATTGATAAACCTGATTGTCGTTTTGTGGTTCACTACTCCATGCCTTATACCCTGGAGGCTTATTACCAGGAGGCAGGGCGTGCCGGCAGGGATGGAGAGACAAGCTATCCAATCCTGATTTATAAAAAGAGTGATGTTGATCTTTTGAAATCCAGGATTTTACGATCCTATCCCGAGTATGAAATGCTTAACAAGATCTACATGGCGTTGTGTGATGAACTGAATTTAGCTGTTGGCAGCGAACATGAAGCTATGGAGCCCGTGGATTACAAAGCTGTTGCAAAGCGTTCCGGGTTTACTGAAAGGGAAATTCAAGTGGGTGTGGAAGTTCTGCAGCGACTGGAAATTTTAGAGCTGACTGACCTCTATCGGTCTAAAGTAGGCATTCATTTTTTAGTGAGCCGATCGTATGTGAGAGATAAGGTGGATGAACTTGAATCTAAAAAAGGAGAATTCCTGGATCAGCTTTTCAGAATTTACGGTCCTCCGTCTTTTGCAGATTTTCACTATATCGAAACGCAGTATCTGACGGATAAGCTTAGCATAAACTCAAATCAACTTCGAAAAGCACTTCGGGTGTTTAGTGAGCATGACCAAATATTGAAGGTAAAATATATCGGGGAAAAACCTTTGGTGAGACTCATGAACCCACGAATGCCGAATCTGCACATCGATCAGAAAAAAGCCTATCACTATAGAGATGTGCTGCTCAAAAAATTGGAGTATATGGATGGTTATGCCTCCACTCAAGGATGCAGGGAAGTCTATTTACGAACCTATTTCGGAGAGACGGATGCCCGGCCGTGTGGCAACTGTGATAACTGTAAATATATCAGCAAAGAGAAACTGGGAGCGGTTACGGATTCAGATATCAAAAAGGTAAAAGAGATTTTGATGTCCGGCGCTCACGATATTCAGACAATTCAAAACCGAACAGATTGGGATCGGGAAAAGTTGAAACAGGTGATCGAATTTATGCAAAGAGAGCAAGTGATTACCAGGGTTGAGGAGAAGAAGGAAACCTACAAGCTTTCATAATGTGCATTTCTTGATGAATAGAAGACCTTATTAAAAAGTTTGGTCATTCTGAGTAAAACGAAGAATCTGTAGGCCCTTGATAAATATGATGTGGAGAGATTATTCAATCTATGCAAGATGACATTATAGCTTTTCAAAACATATAAATACATAGTTCATCGTTTAAAGCCACTATGGGAATTTCATTAGTTAAATACCAAACTTTTTCCGGATAATTTGCATTATAACCATAGAGAAAAGGGTTTTAAAGTAAATAAGCCCTAATTAAATTTACCTTTTTGCTATTTAATGTTTAGTTTAAGCCGGCTCAGAAAATAAGATGACAAATAAAAGCATTTAGGGAACTCTCAAGTCATAAAAAGTAATATCAACAAAAGCTTTATCTCATTTCAATCATCTTTTCTAAATCCACTTGTGAACGAACTGAACATTCGGAATCGATCTGAAACACAAGTTTACAATTAACCAAATCAAAACTGAATCATCTCTATGAAGGAATTTTTTGCAAACTTCTTTGACAAGTATGGTCTGTCTTTTATTATGGTCGCCAGCTACTTTGGCTCAGGCTCAATTTTTATAGCCAGTCAGGCAGGCGTTGAATACGGATATGTTCTCATTTGGGCAGTACTTGGTGCTGTTCTTCTCGGCTTTATGGCACAGGATATGAGTGCACGGCTGGGTATTTTCGGCGATACACTGATGACTTTTATCCGGAAAAAATTGGGTAAAAACGGAGCGCTTACCATTGCTCTTTTCTTATCCATCGGGTGTATTGCCTGGACATTGGCACTTACCGCTGCTGTGGGTAAGAGTGTGGAAATTTTAACTGCCGGCGCACTGCCCTGGCAGCCGCTTGCTGTAGTTACGGGTATACTTGCAATCGTAGTTGGAGTTCTTAATTACAATTACGTTGAGAAGGTTATGACAGGAATGATGTTCCTTCTGCTTATTCTCTACATTATCGTAGCCGGAGCCAGCGGACCAGATATGATGGAAGTTGCAAAAGGATTTGTTCCTTCCATTCCGGATGTGGGAGCGATGCTTCTTGGGGCAGCTATTTTGGGAACCACAGCTCTGTGGCCCAACTTTTTTCTTGAATCCATACTTGTGAAACGAAAAGGGTGGAACAGTATAAAGCATGTGAAAATGATGCGTACAGATCTTGCCATGGGTTATACTGTAGGCGGTTTGATTACACTTGCCATTATCATTGTAGCCGCTGCCGTTCTGCGTCCTGCAGGATACACGGAACTCTCATCATTTGTAGCACCGGGCGAAGCTCTGGAAATTGTTTTAGGGCAGTGGGCTATGATCGTTTTCCTGATTGGTGTAATTGCGGCTGCTTTCAACAGTATTGTTCCAATCATGTGGACGGTTCCATTCATGATTCTGGAAGCATTGGATATCGACCATAAAGACGGAAGCAGTAAAGCGTTTAAGCTGATCTTTGCCGGCGGAATTGGAATCGGTATGTTCTCTCCGCTTGTATCACAGATTACCGGACTGAGCGTTGTTGAAATGGTTACTCTGTTCCCGGCGTATAACGGTGTGTTTGGCCTACCAATAACAGCAGCACTACTTTTCTGGGCTGTAAATGATAGAAAGCTAATGGGAACTGAGACCAACAACTGGAAGCTAAATATAGCAAACAGTGTTTTGGTGATTTTCTCTATCTATATTGCGATTAATTCCGGAAAAGGCGTTATGCAGGCTATTTTTGGTGGAATGTTGGCGTAATTAATCACACTTAATGAATTTATTTAACACACTTCTATTTCTAGGTAATCTTTCTATGAGCCCCGAAATGGCGATCCTGATGTTTGTGATCGCCCTGATCGGGGGTTTTTGTATTACAACCATCGGACCGGGCGGAATTTTTGTAACCATTGCGCTTTTTGCTCTTTTACCTCTCGATCCGAGTACTGTAGCCGGAACAGCAAGTGCTACATTTATTGCAACCGGGATTGTTGGAAGCCTCGGCTATCTTCGCTCCGGGCATCTTGGAACCAAAGAAGCGATGAAAGGAGCGTTTGTTCTCAGTATAGCCTCGGTGATCGGTGCATTTGTGGGATCTCAAATCAATACTCTGCTGGATGCAGCTACATTTGCCGTTCTGCTTGGGCTTTTTGTTTTCTTTACCGGACTGCTGATTCTCTATCGTCAGAAAAATAAATTGGCACCCGAAAAAAAGCTTCAGATGGATACACTTAAAGGCATGCTCTATCTAGGGGGGGTTGGGATTGCCGTAGGGCTGCCGGGCGGACTTCTCGGAGTTGGCGGACCAGTATTGGCCGTTCCCATTTTGGTTGTTCTGGGCGTTCCAATGCTTCTATCCGTTGCGCTGGCACAGGTACAATCTATTTTTATCTCGGGAATGGCAACAGCCGGATATATGATCCATGATGCTGTTGACTGGTGGCTGGCTCTCTTTTTAGTTGTTCCACTGCTGATTGGAACGGTAGGCGGATGGATGGCTGCCCAAAAAATTCGTGCGGCCAGACTTCAAATCTTCCTGGCGGTTGTTTTGGTTATTCTTGGCGTCTATCTGATGGCCGGCGGAGCCACACCCGGTGGGGCCTAAGATATTAATCCGTCAGACCGCCTTGAGCGGTCTGACGGGCGTTACGCTTCTCCCTTAATTACAGCTCACATTTGGATTAAAAGGTGTGAAGATTCCGTTCGGATTATCTTTGTAGAGCCAAACGTGAAGGCTGTAGTGATCAACAGGGACAGGAGTGCCGCCAACGTCGAGGGGATAGTCGCCAAAATGCGGATGATCCTGACCTATATCAATTACGATATATTCCACTGCTACGAGTTTCATGTTACCATTCTTGTCGGCTTCATAAACAACAGCCTCCGGCTGAAGCGGATCAAATACAGGATCAACCCAATCTTCATTCAACCAGTGATAGCCCATACCGCCACTTTCGGATGAGATACATTCTTCCAAGTTGACATAACCCGCTTTAGTTGCTTGTGTTGTCGAATTAAATCTAGATGTAGCCTGTTTAACCGCTTTCAAAACGGTTGCATCACCTTCCGAATATTTCATATCAGGCAGTTCGGCTCCCTTTTCAAGTATTGTAGTCGGTTGAAGATCTTGCCCGTGATCTATAAGTGATGTATCACTGCAACCAGCCAATAAAAGTATGCATGTCGAAATAGTACAGATTGAAAAACATCGCTGGAATCCCATAATTCCCTCCTTTATTAATTATTAAGAAATGACCTGATTTTACACCGGATTGCTAATCAATGCGAGTGTTAATCAGATTAGAGGAGAATATGAGCGTAGAGAGGGATGAACACCATACAAAAAAGGATGATAAACATGTAAGAATGTCTCAATACCAAACCACTAAAGTATTCAAGAGAGGTTCTGTGATTGTGATCAGATTCACGTTGGGTTGATTTTTTACTTTATATGAATGAAACTGAAGTCGGTATGTACAGTTCTCCTCTTGAAAAAAAGCTTTATTAAAAGTGGGAGAATACTATTTACTTCACAAAGTCCTATTTAATGGTGTTATGCAACGATCTTTTTATACCCTTTTCTTTCTTTCATACCCGCGTAAAGTTGAATACCACCACCGAAAAGTATTACGTAGGTCACAATTGCTCCTGGATTGAATAAAAGCGAAAGTACACCAATAACAGTAAAAAATGCTCCAGATCTAACATTGATCTTAATCATTTTAATTTTTCTTTGAACATTTTCCACCATATTTCCAGCTGCAAGTCTTGAAAGCCCTTCGTCTTCCATTAGTTTTTTATTTACCTGTAAGGATGTTTTACCGTTATGTAATTCAGTAGCAATCAGATCAAAATTTTTTGGCTTGCCTGCTGAATAATCGCCAATAAGATTTTGTAGAAAACTCATTTGAAATTCAATTTTAGGATTTTAGTTGCATAACGGTTTGGTAAATAAGCGGCGCCGTTGTCAATTTATTTGGTAAATGTTGATTCCCTAATCTATCAGATTCCATCGAAAAAGCAAGGCGGTGACCGGTTGATTTGTTGGTTAAGAACCTGACTGATCTATTGCTTGTTTATGTCAATTTCGACATATTTAGTCATGTCTGAAAATGATAAACCATTAGTATGGATTCAAGGCGAAGTGAAAACACCGCCTTTTTCTGTTGATGCCAGATTAAAAGCCGGTTTTCTACTCAGAAGACTACAAAAAGGCGAACTGCTAGATTTGCCCGATTCCAGGCCGATGCCATCGATTGGTAATAGCTGCCACGAAATTCGCATAAATGACCAAAACAAAACTTGGAGAATCATCTATTTCCTCGATGAAGATGCCATAGTGATTCTGGTTTTTTTTTGCGAAGAAAACTCAAAAAACACCGCAGAAAGTAATCGATGTATGCAAAAAGCGGTTAGCACGTTACAAAAAGTACTAAGAGACAATTATTCATGGAAAAGAAAAAACAAAAAAAACTGGAAGAAAAAGGATATCGGGTAGGCTCTGCGGCTGATTTCTTAGAACTGACGCCTGAAGAAGAAGCGTACATCGATATTCGACTAGACATTAGCAATCTGGTAAAAACTCAACGTGCAAAAAGAGGATGGACACAAGAACAGCTTGCCCGGGCAATCGGCTCAAGCCAGTCACGCATTGCTAAGCTTGAGGGCGGCGATCCCGGGATATCGTTGGATTTGATGATCAAAGCACTTCTTCGACTTGGAACATCAAAAAAACAGATAGGAAAACTATTGGAAGGAGAGTTAGAGCTAGCCTGATAGAGCAGGGTACTTAATGCCCTTGCGTTTAAGCGGCAAGCCGATATGTTAAAATTTAGGCCCCGAAATCTAAATGAGTCAGCTTGAAACGCCTTGCTATTTTACCAGCTATGTAGGGTGAGTTACTCTTTTATGATTGCTCGAAATTCCCCAGAAATATTTGATTCGTAATTTGAACTATTTACTGCAATAAGCTCAAAACTTCCCACCAATAATTCGTCTGATTTTTCATCAATTTTAATAATACCAGATTTAATATCGTGGGCGTCAAGTGTGTTT
Organism: Rhodohalobacter barkolensis; assembly: GCF_002834295.1. Lineage (NCBI taxonomy): Bacteria > Pseudomonadati > Balneolota > Balneolia > Balneolales > Balneolaceae > Rhodohalobacter > Rhodohalobacter barkolensis. Next base: position 517,309 of record NZ_PISP01000001.1, read on the forward strand.
GGCTGAATGAATAAATTTTGGAAGAAAGTTGTTCCTAATTCCAATTCATTTATGTCAGTTTTCCAAAGTGAATTTAAAGATAACCCGATATTAATGGTGTATTCAGTTATTTCTCCATTAAACTCTCTTGTATTTGTAATCTCTCCCGTTTTAAGAGTTAAGAATAAAACTGAATCTTCTAAAACATATTGAACTCCATCTCTTGTAGGAACGGCAATTTCAAAAAGCGCATCACCATCAAAATTATTTCCATCTTCAACTTTTGCAGTAAATTTCCCGTCCATAAGTTCGTCAATATCCGAACTTGTTGAACTTGCACAGCTAGTTAAAAATATTGTACTAACTATCAAGAGAGGACTTAAAAGAGTTAATAGTTTCATAACGAAATGAGTTAATTGTTATGGATGAGTAATACTATTAATAATCTAGTAAAAATCAGGAAAAATAATATCTATTTATTCACCTTATACTTAGGGCTTAAATCAGTTAAATAATAGTTTAATGCATTAAATAAGACAATTAGAGATACTGCAGAGTTAAATAAACTTCTCTCAGGTTATATAAAAAAGTCAAACAATAGGGTGAAATAAAATATACTCAAGGAATGGGAAGCATCAGTCTCTAAGCTGAATAGATACCCCGAATCGAATCTTCATAAATAAAATGGTTTTTAAATAAGAAAGAAGATTCACAACATGGTGACCATTGTGATAACCTTTGCGTTCATTGTGGTATAAAGAACCAGGGGTGATTAGTTAACGTAGCATCAAGATATCCGAATGATGAACCGCATAGCGGAAACCGAATACCGTATACCGTAAACCTTACTTCTCCACTTCCTTAATCGACTCCACCAGCACGTCAATCACCCGGTCAATTTCCTCTTTTGTAATGATGAGGGGAGGGACTATTCGAATGACCACTTCGGAAGCACAGTTGGAGAGAACACCGCGCTTTAACATCTCGTCAACAACCTCTCGACCCGGGAAGTTAAGCTCTACTCCGATCATCAGTCCGAGTCCGCGTACCTCTTTGATGGCATTCCAGTTTTGGGAGAGATCCTTCAGTCGCTGCATCATATAATCACCCCGGACACGGGCTTTCTCACAAATCTCTTCATCCTCAATGGTTTTCAGAGTTTCAAGCGCAGCTGCACATGCCAGTGGATTCCCACCGTAGGTCGTACCATGATTGCCCGGGGAAAATGCCTTGGCAAACTGCTCTTTAGCAATAACGGCTCCAATGGGGAAACCTGAACCAAGCGCCTTGGCTGATGCAATGATATCGGGTTCAATGCCATAGTGCTGAAATGCAAACATTTTTCCGGTTCGGGCGATGCCGGTTTGAACTTCGTCCAGAATGAGAGGAATGTCATTTTTATCGCAAAGATCTCTTGCTGTTTCCAGAAACTCCTTTGTAACCGGAGTTATTCCGCCTTCACCCTGAATCGGTTCGAGAATAATTCCTACGATATGTTCATCAACCGCATTTTTCAGAGCTTTTACATCGTTAAACGGAATTCGTGTGAAACCGGATGGGAGAGGGTCATAACCTTCGCGATATTTATCCTTGCCCATGGTGATGGTTGCAAGCGTGCGTCCATGAAATGCCTGTTCCATCGAAAGTACCGTTCCGGTTTTTCCTTTCAAATAGGAGTAGCGGCGGGCCAGTTTAATAGCACCCTCAACGGCTTCTGCACCGCTATTGCAGAAAAACGCCCGATCCATTCCGGATACTTTAACCAGCTTTTCAGCCAGATCACTCTGCGGCTCGTTGTAGTAGAAATTGGAGGTGTGCATCAACCTGGCAGACTGCTTCTGAATCGCTTTGACGATGCGCGGATGACAGTGACCGAGGCTGTTAACCGCAATCCCGGCCAGGGCATCGATATATTCATTCCGTTCATCATCCCAAACTTTAGCCCCTTTTCCTTTTACCAAGGTAATGGGATATCGGTTGTAGAGATTGAAGTGATATTTGTCTGCCTTCTTTTTAGCAGGCTGTTTGCCTATGAGAGACTTGACAGTTTTAAGCACTTTTCCGGTGATATTGGCAGACATAATCAATTTTTCTTGTCGTTGATGGATCGTTTCCTGAAATGTATAAAAGAGGTGTTTGAATCGCTAAAACAAACAGGAAAACTTTATGGCAAGTTCAATAAAGTGTAGCGGTATTTTATAGCCTGAATCAATATCTGGATCGCAGTTACTTAAAATAATTGCAGGAAATGAGAGTCTTTGATTTTATTCTGCGCTATTGCAGGTATACACATAATCTTAAATTAAAATGATCTGCAGAATAATGAGAAGAATAACATATTTAATTGCAATAACATGGATTGCCGGACTACTGACTCTGAGCTGTTCTGAATCGTCGGTTGGAAATGATGATTTGGGCCTTGGAAATGCAACTTTTAGCGTATCGGGAGATGTTGAGGGCAGCAAATCAGGAATGGCTGATTTTAGCGGTTTTAACATGAACAATTTGTATTCCTGGGATATCTCCATCCACGATTTTGATCCGCAAACCTTTTCATTGCAGTTTATGATCGTTTCAGATAGTGAAATTGAACAGCCCTCAACAGGAACATACAGCATCGGAAACGAACCGGACTCTGATTTTACAGCCAGTTTCACCGATACCGAAGATGGGTTTGACAATTCCGTAGAGTATAGCACACTATTTGGAGAGTATTCAGGAACATTGACGATTACAGAGTCGGGCAGCGATGTTATAAAGGGAACGTTTAGTTTTACAGCCGGTGAGGAGAACTTTGACCCGGAAGTGCCTAACCGTGAAGTTTCTGTGACAAATGGTGAATTTGAAGCCCGTCCCAGAATGCAGTAAATCCATTCAGGTACGGACTTGGAGTTGAAAACCGTCTGTACCTGAAATTTTCAAAAAAATATGTAAGCCAAGCAGCAACTCTGTGGTTTTTTGAATTAAACCAACGCCAGTCCAATTCGGCCTCTTTCCACATCAATATTTGTAATCTCCACATTGATAATATCTCCTACGGAAACCACATCATGAGGATCTTCCACGCGTTCGCGGCCTTTACTCATATTTGAGATATGGAGCAGTCCATCCTGTTTTACACCGATATCAACAAAAGCGCCAAAGTCGACCACGTTGCGAACCGTTCCCTCTAAAGTCATTCCGGTTGAGAGATCCTCCATCTTCATTACATCCTGTCGCAGAAGCGGTTTCGGCAGAGATTCACGGGGATCGCGTCCGGGTTTCTGAAGGTTTTCGAGAATCAGTTCAAGTGTTGGAACTCCAATCCCAACCTGCTCAGCTACCTCTTTTTTGTTGATGCCGGCAAATGTGGATTCAATTTTCTTCTGTTCGGATGAGAGTTTATCGATGTTAATTCCAAAGAGATTGCAGAGTTTTTCGGTCGCTTCGTAACTCTCCGGGTGGATGGCGGTATTGTCGAGAGGGTGTTCGCCATCGGGAATTCTCATAAACCCGGCCGCCTGCTGAAATCGGAAATCACCTACGCCTGAGATCTTCATAATCTGTTCGCGGTTGTTGAATTTCCCTTTTGCTTCGCGGAATTCAACAATTTTTTTGGCAACATTCCGGCTTAATCCGGAAATATGAGTCAGTAGCGGAGCACTGGCGGTATTTAGGTTCACACCCACTTCGTTCACGCAGCTCTCTACAACATCATCCAGCTTTTTAGCGAGCTCGGTTTGATTCACATCATGCTGATAAAGTCCGACTCCAATCGATTTTGGATCAATTTTAACGAGTTCAGCCAATGGATCCTGGGCACGTCGTGCAATGGAGATGTTTCCTCGTTGTGGTGCATCCAGATCCGGAAACTCCTCACGTGCAACCGTTGATGCGGAGTAAACGGAAGCACCTGCTTCACTGATAATCAGATAGTTCAGATTCTCTTTTTTATTCAGCTCTTTTCGCTTTTGAATGACATCGGCAATAAACTGTTCAGTTTCACGACTGGCCGTTCCGTTTCCAATAGCAATTAAAGTGACACCATATTTATCAATCAGTTGATTAACCACTTTTGCACCCTGCTCTACTTTATTCTGTGGAGGAGTGGGGTAGATGGTGGTTCCTTCCTGGTATTTTCCAAGCTCATCAATAATGGCCAACTTGCAACCGGTTCGAAAAGCCGGATCAACCCCCATCACAACCTGATCTTTTAAAGGTGGCTGGAGCAGTAAATTTTTTAGATTTGTAGCAAATGTCTGAATAGCATGTTCATCAGCCTGCTCGGTCAGTTCATTGCGAAGCTCTCTCTCCAGGGATGGCATCAGCAGTCGTTTATAAGAATCCTCTACGGCATCCTGCAAAAAGGGAATAAAAATGGAGAGATCATTGCTGATCACTACATCATCAATATTTTCAAGCGTTCGACTTTCATTCAGCTCCAGGTTTACAAAGAGTACGTTTTCCCGCTCTCCGCGATTCAGTGCCAGTATCTGATGCGGTTTCAGATATTGAACCCGGTTTTGAAAATCATAGTAATCTTCAAAATTGGTTCGTCCTTCAACAACCGGATTTTTTTCGGATTTGATGATTCCATGTTTGCGAATAATGGTTCGCAGCTCATCCCGAACCTCTACCGACTCATTGATCCATTCTGCAACAATATCGAGGGAGGTTTTGAGTGCGGTTTCAGCATCCGGTATTTCATGCTCTTCGTTGATGTACTCCTCAGCATATTTAAGTGGGTCACCCTCGGTAATCTCCTGATTCCAGATTATCTGAGCCAGCGGTTCAAGACCTTTCTCTTTAGCCATGTCGCCGCGTGTTTTCCGCTTTCTCTTATAGGGCAGGTAGAGATCCTCCAGCGTTTTCAAATCTTTGCACGCATTGATTTTTTCTTCCAGCTCATCGGTCAGCTTATCCTGTTCATCTATTGCTTTCAGAACGGTTTTCTTACGGTCTTCCAGGGTTCTTTGGAACTCGATCGCATCCCGGACAGCACGAAGTTGCTCTTCATCTAATCCTCCGGTGGCTTCCTGACGGTAGCGGGCCAGAAACGGAATAGTGGCGCCTTCATCAATAAAATCGGCAACGGTCTTTACCTGTTTGGATGAAAAATTGAGTGTTGATGCAATGTGGTTAAAAATCTGTGAGTCGGTCATCGGGGTTGCTGCTTAAAAAATTCGTTCTGAAAATGAGGGTTGATAATACGGTTTTGTACAGGTTCAAATCAAAAAAGTTCGATCTTCGTCAAAGAAGAATCTGATTATAAGGAGATCCAGTATGGTGTTCAGAATAATCAGATCTGCTATTGAAAACATTCTAAAAATAAATGAAAGTTTTTTGAAGGTACTTACGCTTACATAATAAATAGCAATAAAAATATTCGGGAAGTGCCTCATAGATTAAAAATTAGTTTGTTGGTCATCACTCTGATCTCTCTCGCTTCGGCACAGAGAGCATTCGGGCAGTTCAGCACATTTCTTGAAGAATCCAATATCAGTACTGCAACGGCAGGAGGGAGCATTGGATTAACGGCAAGTGCCTATTCGGTGGATGGGATTGAAAACCGCCGTGCTCCGGGTATGATTCAGACCAACGCCAACATGAACTTCAACCTGTTTGGGTTTAGTTCAGGAATAAATATGAACTACTCTACGGATGATTCTCAATTCCGGCAGAGCATGAACAACATCAGTTTTAATGCAACGTGGAGATGGCTGAATATTCAGGCCGGCGACGTCAGCGCAAGATTTTCGGAATATGGTTTGAGCGGTGCTACGATACGCGGTGGATATGTAAGGATGGATCCCGGGAATTATCTATTGGAGATTACGGGCGGCCGATCGAAGAGAGCGGTACGTCCAAGCCTGGAATCAGGTTTTAGAAGACCGGCTTTTCAACAGTGGGCCGGTGGGGTGAAATTGGGTTATGGGAGTACATCCAGCTCCTATTTCCATTTGAGTACGTTTTATGCCAGAGATGAGAAAAACTCCATTACGGGATCGAACCTGGATATCGAACCCCGCGAAAATCTGACAATGACCCCGGATTTTCAAGTTGAGCTGTTTAACGGAAGATTTACGATTGGCAGTCAGGTTACAGCCTCGATCTTCACTCGCGACCTCAACAGTTCAGTGGTATCGATGGATGAAGTGAATATTCCATCTTTTTTCACAACATTTTATTCGCCAAGAACCAGCACACGAATCAACTATGCAGGAATAGCAGATGCCAGCATGAACCTGGATCTGTTTAGTCTTGGATTAGGATATGAACGTATTCAACCCGGTTTTGAATCACTGGGAAGAGGAACCGTTCGTGACGATCAGGAGAGAATTAAAATCAGCCCGACTCTTAGGTTGATGAACAATCGGATTAATATCAGTTCAAATATAGCACTGGGCAGAGATAACCTGTTGGGAAATCGGGTTCAGACACAAAGAAATACAAATGTGAACTCCAACGTACAGTTCGTTATATCGCAAGACTTCAGCCTGAACACGACATACGGATTGGTACTGAACAATATTACAGCTGAAGAGATTGACGGACAGACATCGGGCAGTAGTCAGTCTCAAATATCACATAATGTGATGGTTCAGCCCAGTTTAACACTTCGGGGTGAAGAGATAACGCATAATATCTCTCTGACCGGCGGATATATGAGTATTGAAAGCAGGTTTGATAACCAGGGGGGGATGCCGGCTGATAATTACGGCTCAGAATCGATTACTTCTGCTTTAAACTATGCGATTACACTTCCTATCGGACTCACCCTGAACTCCTCGGTTAACTACATGACAAATAGTTCTGATGGCATTGAGATACAGAATTTCGGATTTAATTTGGGAACCAGCTATGCCTTTTTTAACCGGAGCTTAAACGTGAGTGCCAATGCCGGTATGAACCGGAATATAAATGAGAGAATAGGTCCGGGCGATCAACTTACGGAAACAAATATCCAACAGCTGACAGGGAGTCTGAACTCCTCTTATAACCTGACGGACAAAGATTCTTTTGATATTACTCTGCGCACCAGAAGCAATAGTGTGTTAACCGGTGCCGGAAGAGAGTTTGCAGAGCTTGAAGGAAGTTTCAGATACCAGAGAAGATTTTAATTCAGAAATGTGAAGATCAGTTTGAACGAAATTAAAAGTCATTTACAGATGGGAATAACAAAGTTTTTAAAACTTTTTGTGGTTTTGACGGGCATGCTGCTGCTGTTTACTCAGCATTCCTATTCTCAAAGTTCTACACAGGTAAACATTGTAGGTATACCTCCTGTATTGACATCACCGTTTGCGGATAACATTGAAACGAATTTTAAAACGGGTCAATACCAGGTCATTTTCAACTACTCCAGCTTCAGCAGTCAGCCTGTCGATTTTGTATTTGAATTCACCCTGAGACGAAATAACCGAACCATTATTGAGTTTGAATCCTTGCCAAGGGCATTTACACCGGGCAGCTATGTATTTTCCAACTTTTTTGAAGAGGTGGACTTTCCGTTTACTCCAAAGGATGTGCTCAATCAACTGGATAAAGAACTGCAAAATCAGGTTGTACAGTCGGGCTCAATCCCTGAAGGAAACTACTCCATTGAGATCACTGCCCGTCCCAATGTGCAGCAGTCAGGTATTAATTCCATGCCGGGCAATTCCATATTTACCGTTCGTTATCCACCGTCACCCATTTTGGTATCTGTACCGGATGGGGCAAACTTATTGTTAGAAACTCCAACGTTTTCCTGGACTCCGGTCGCCAGTTCAATGGGCGGCCTTTTTGAGTATGAATTTCTCTTGGTTGAGGTTTTTAAAGGACAGACACCGCTTCAGGCTATCAACAGTAACCGTGAGCACGCTTTTGAAACATTAACCGGTCAAACTACATTGCCTTACACACTTCAGTATCTGCCCTTGGAGGAGGGAGCAACCTACGCGTGGCAGGTAACGGCAAAGGACGCAAACGGACAACTTCCGATTCAGAACGACGGAGAGAGTGAGATTTACACGTTCACGTATAGGGATAAAGGGGCAAGTGATGAGGTGATTGCATCATTAGATGAACTGAAAGAGATTCCTTTGGTGCCCGGTTTTGCCACCGTCAATAATTTTGAACGGATGCGCGTCGAGGAGACTCCCAATTCATTTATTCTAAGCGGTTTGGCTACGCTGAACCTTGATTTCGTTACTTTGGGTCCGGTATCCATGCAAGCCGAACTTGATCGAGTAGAAATTCAGAAATCAGCTTCACTTCAAACACCAATTTTAATGGGAGGGAAGATTTCTGCACGATCTAAAGGAATTGAAGAATTAGCAGGTCCACTGTCTGACTACGTTGAAATTCCTGTCGTGACATGGGATTTTGCAAGTGGTATCGGAGCTGAATTAAATGTTAAAACCCCTGCAGGTTCAGACATGAGGGCAAGTGGTGATATGTCCCTGAATAGAATGGGATTGAGTGGTCAAGCAAGTATCAACGGTACACCTTTAGTAGAATTTGGAGAGGGTCCTTTATCAGTTGAACTAACTTCATTAACTGTAACATATCCTGAAGCACAATTGCGTGCTAAAACCAATGCAAGATTTTTAGGTGAAGAGCTTTGTGAGACGCCGGAGTTTCCCTTATTAGATGATAATTTCAGAATCAGACTTGATTGTACTATTGACAAGGATATCTCAATGGTAGATCAATCGGATCTGCTTGTTCTGAATTTAGAGGATGTGAGTGGGGAGATCATCGGCTCACTGAATAGTGATGAATTTGATTTCAATTTAGCAATGCGCTCAAATATTGATCTTAAAATGGAAGACGATCAATACTGTGGAGGATCAACTTTTATTCAATATTCATCTGAAGATGGATTCAGTGCCGGTCAATTTACTCCTAACTGTACAATACCTCGTCCTGAACTGGACCTTGGGTTTTTAAAGGCTTCAGTTAACAACATTGAGTTGGAGCAACTTTCCTTAAGTGAAGAGGGGAATGAACTCGATTTTGAAGTTTGGTTTGATTCGCAATTATCCTTTCCAAACAATCCCACTCTGGCCCTGCCGGCACTTGAAGGTGTTAGAATAACAAATTCGGGAATTACTTTTCCGGATGCACTTTTTGATGGAAATGATATTCCTGTAAACAACACTTTTGAGCTCGGTGATTTTGAGTTGCAACTGGAAAGGTTTGAACTGGATCCATTCACTTTTCCCTGGTTCGACTGGGATGGTGAAGGAGTAGGCCCCTGGAGCTTTAATTTAGATGCAGGACTGGAACTCCCGGTTTCTGCCGAACTTCCGGGTTGTTTCTCTTCAACGACTCTCGGTGTCGAAAATGCCTCTATCTCTTCAGACGGTGATGGAGAATTTGCTGTTATGGGTACAATTAATGCGGATAATGTTGCCTCCTGCAGTTGGGAGTTAGGCCCCGGATTCAGTATGGATATCCACAATATTGGTGGTGATGTTGTAATGAAGCGCGCATCTGAAGGTTTTAGTGTTAGAAGTGATATTACTTTTGACGCCGACTTAAATGTGGATGAACCATTTGCATGTAGTGAACAATCAAGTTTTGAACTAAACGATCTTTCAGTGAGTCTTGATTCCGGTCTTAATGGTAACGTATCCATTCAAAACCCCGATTGTCCGCTGCAAATCGGCCCATATACCGCCGATATCAATCAAGCTGAAATAGAGTTTAATTACAATGATTCAGACGGTCAACAGATTGCACTAAGCGGAGGTGCTTCATTAGACCTTGGTGATGGGAATAGCGCAGATGGTACATTTACCATGGATCTGAAAACCGGTTTGTTTACAGATATTAATTTTGAAATTGACGGGCCATTTGAATGGGGAATTCCGAAAGAGGATCCGGTATTGGCATTTACGATTGATGAAGCCTCGCTTTCGAATGAGGGGATGATGATTAATGGACGTCAAACACTTGATCTCGGAGAAACTGAAATTGGCACTACGTTTGACCAACTGTTAATTGATTGGGATACTTACGAAATATTAGGTGGGCGTATCATCTTTGACGAGGCTTTTAACCTAACTGCGGGTGTTGATCTGGAAAATAACGCCCTTCAGTTTGAGGCCTCAACGGATGATACCACAGCATCTATTTCCCCGGGTGTCATGATGGGCCTCGCGGGTACTGTTCAAATCGACTCATCAGGTGTAAGATCTGCCGGTACAGCGGCGGCGGCACTAAATATCGATGGACTTGATATTGGGGATCTGGAGGTAGAATACAGTGATGATTTTGCCATAGAATTGAATCCGTTTCGTGTTCAATCAGGAGAAGTCAATTTTAACTGGAATGAACAACGGGTAGCATACGCCAATAACAGCGGATTTTTCCCTGACCTTTCGTTCTTCTCAAGTGAGTTTTTACCGGACAGAATACCTCTTCCAAATAACGATGTAGCCTATTTGCAAATTCGTGATGAGGATACCGGAGAATTGATCATATCTACAGAGCGGCAGGACAATGGAACATTCTTAATTGAGACGTTGGAAGATCAGGAGTTAATGCTGACTCTACCACTGCTTCAGAGAGGGGATGAAGCAGTGCCGCCATCTGTTGCAGTCCAACTAAATGATCTGATTATCAATCCTTCGAACGGAACGTATGTAAGCGGTTCGGTTTACACATCCGTTCAGGAAGGCAGTAACCTTGCAAATCGTCCAAATTTACCATTTAACATAAAAGAGATTCAATATTCAAATGGGGAAAATGCAGATGGTGATGAAATGCATGCACTCTTTTTGTCAGGTTCACTTAATCTTTTTGAACAAGAACTGGAAGGACAGGATATAACGCTCTATGCTGATTCTGATGGTTTTATTAGAGGTGGTGTAGATCTGCCAGATTTGAACACGGTTATTCCGCTTGAAGGACCGGGTGGCCATGTCGTTCTGAGTGCTGATTCACTTGGCGGTGGATTTGAGTGGAATCCGCAAAATATAGCTGCTTCTCAATTTAATTTGGACATCGTAGGTGGGTTCGAAATTCTTGACTTTGATGGTAATCCTGTGGTTCGATCTCAGGTAAGTCTGATGTATGATGAATTTGGTATAAATCTGAAAGATTTTTCTCTTGGAGAAGATTTTGACGGGTACGATTTTAACTTTGGTTTTTTCGATCTGAAAATACCCTCTATCAATACACTGAATCTATCATACGACCCGCAACAAGGTTTTGATTACCATGCAGATCTCGATTTCAATCTAAGTTTTGATATTAACGGTCAATCCATCCCATTTCCTTTAGAGAATGTTGAAATCCGAAAAGATCTTGGGTTTGTTATTCCCTCACAAGACATTCACGATGGCAGCTTTCCCGGTTTGAGTTTACCATCAGTCGAATTCGGTGCATTTAAATTGGAACCACTAGCCTTACGGATGGATCGGGATACAATTGATGTAAACAATTTCACTGCAGGAGATCTGCTCGATATCATGCCCGATCTCGATTTCGAGTTTTCAATGCCCGGATTCCAGGAATCCATTCCTGAACTTGCCAATCTGAATATGACCGTTCAGGGAGCGAATTTTAGTGAGGGAATTTTCAACGGAAATATTCTGCCCTTAGAATTTGATGAAGTACCACTGTTCTTGCCTTTAGGCTCAGGAGCCGGTATCAATTTGAGTGAAATTGGAGGATCACTCTTTGCAGAGGATGACGGCCAGGGATTCTCCATTCAGTTAGACGGTGGTTTTGTTCTTCCTGATTTCTTTTCAGATGCCGATGAGTCCTGTGCAATGCCCAATGTTCAGCTGGATGTTACCCGCGACGGTTATTTCTCAGGTCAACTATCAAACTTTGAACCATGTGGTGATATTGACCTGGGTGGATTGAAACTCAATTTTGGAGAGACACTTCTTGAGTTTTCACATGAGGATGATGAACAACTGGCAACAATAGACGGTGGTGTAACTGTAGAATTAGAAAACACAGACGGTGATTTAATTGAAGCTACAGGATCTTTGAAATATGATTTGATCAATGGTGGAATAGTGGATGGCAGTGTACAAATTGATTCCCAATTCCCATGGAATTTCCCTAGAAACAACTCCATTTTTAAGTTCTATGTAAACTCAGCCACACTCAACTCGAACGGGTTGGTAATTAATGCTGATGGTGGTTTGAACCTTGAGGATGATGTTTCCATAGATGCTACATTTAATAACTTAACACTGGATCTTTCAACATTTGAACTAACGGATGGTTCAGTAGAGTTCGACAGTCCATTTGCACTGGATGTTGGTTTTGGCCCAAGAACCTGGAGTGTAAAAAATCCGGCCACCGCACCTGAGTTTGATAATGGAGTTCGCATGACCATTCCGGGAAATATGGAGTTATCCCATGATGGTTTGTTGGTTAATGGAGAAGCCGGTTCAGCTCTCTATTTTGGAGATGAGATATATGATGGCATTAGCGTAGATTTTATCAATACTCGATTTCTCTTCTCACCAGATCCACAAATTAGTGAAGGTCGTGCAGATTTCTTGCACCAGGAAGATGGTGAAGATGAACCAGAACGGCTTGCATGGTTCGACAGTGATGGATTTCATCCGGATAACCTGGCCGGCGCAGTTTCCCTGCCGGATACTCTCGGGCTACCGGACAAAGATATCGCATATATTGTACTGAAAGATGATCAAGGACAAAATCTGGTACAAAGTGAAAATGTAGAAGATGGCTTGAAAATTTTTACAACTGATCCGGTTGATTTAGTTATTGAATCCTTTAGTGGGGAATTCGGTGAGTCGTATTCAGTATCGGTAACGTTTGATAGTTTGATTGTAAACTCAGCTTTAGAAGTTACTAGCGGCAGTATTATTGCAGATCTTACCGACACACCTTTAAGTCTTCAGGAAGATATGCCACTTCCAATCGGTGTTCAAAAACTTGAGTATAGAAATCAGTCAGGTGAACATAAACTTTTTGCGGATGTTCAGTTAGATCTGCCCGGTGAACTATCACAGATAGCGATGATTGTTGAAGATCTGTTATTGACTAAAGATGGGTTTGAAGATGTTAATATAGCTTTGGGTGAATACAGCGAGACATATGATGCAGATGTTGACACAGTTATTGCTTCGTCAATGTTTGCCGATGACAATTTTGAAGTCGCTGTTCGAGGGGCAGAGTTTGGATTCGGTTCAGATCGCTATTTTAGATTTTCGGGAGATATAAGAAGTCAACTTTTCCGAAATGATGAGGATGAACAGGTTGTGGTGCATCTTGCTGCGGGATATGAAAATACAGATTGGAATTTTTCAGTGGATACCGCTCACCTGGTTCCACAGAAATTGCCAATTGGAATGTCTGAATTAATTTTAGATGATGTTGGGTTTGAGCAGATTGAAGAGGATTTTGCGTTAGTTATCGATAGCCGATTAAAATTGCCTGAAATACTTGGAGAGGAGACTGAAATTGGTATAAATGGTTTACGTGTGGGAACCGGAGGTGTAAGTTTAGAAGAGGTGGATACAGAAGCTTATTCTGGGCAAAAACTTACTCTGTTTGGGCAGCAGGATATTTTAACGATTGCGTCACTCGGTATTGAAATAACGGATGATCTGCACCTTATCGCTGATTTGAGCGGATCACTGGAGTTTCTGGAGAGAACATTTGATGTAGACGACCTTAAAATTGGTACAGACGGTACATTCTCAGTTGGCGATGGAGGTGTTAATCTGATCGGTGACGGACCGAAGAATTTACTGGGAGATAATCTGATCCTTACTACCCTTGAGATTGGAATGGTTGAAGATGTAGCCACACTTACTGCATTAGCCGATTTAACACTTCCAGAACCGGTTGAAACAAACTCAACGGTTGGATTAAGCATCAATCAATTGGGGGAGATAGATATTCAGCAACCGGATATTAACTTTTCAGGTGTTTCAAAAGAAATTCCGGGTTTTGCAACCATATCACTGGATGATGCTGAATTTGAATTAAACAGCCTCGAAGAATTGGATTTTGGTTTCTATGCTATGGCAAGTGTGGAAGCGGGAGGAGAAACCATTGAATTTGGTCAGGCAGGAAATACTGAAAACTGGGGGATTCGCTATCAGTATGGAGGAAGTCTTGAATGGAGAATTACAAACAGCCCATCATTTGAATTTGAAAATGAGATGTTTGCATTTAATGTAGATGGTGTATCTGCGGAGACCGAAGAATCTTTTGTTCTGCAGATGAATGTTGGTGCAGAACTAAAATTAGCAGGAGTTTCAGGTTCAATTGCATTCGACGGTATGGAGATTGATGCCGGTGGTGAGTTTGATTTAGGAACATTTTCCGAATCAGATCTAGACATGGGCCCAGTTTCGGTAACAATAGAATCGTTTGAATACTTGCCGGATGGTGGCACAATAACACTCGATCAGGAATCGGGCAGTTCATCAGATGAAAACCCTGAAATAGAAAGTGTGGATATTGAGGTTTCCGAATATCTTACCTTTGGTGGCAGTATGACACTGCCCGGTTTTAGTGGCAATGTGAAAGAGATACTTTACTACCGGCAAGGCTCAGATATTTTCTTCAGTGTAAAGGACTTTAATGCTGAGCTAAGTGATATGGCAAGCATAACAGCTTCCCTTGAATATCAAACAGTGGGTAGCGAGTTTGAACTGCTTGTTGCCGGTGCGGCGGAATTCACACCTCCCGAGGGCGATACGATTGGACTTGCCGCAATGGGTAGAATGGGGAATATAGGAGGAGAGTTTAGTTTTGGAATTTTTGTGAAGGCTGATGTTACCGTCCCTGTTTTTCCAGGAGCGCTAACCATGACCTCATTTGGTGCCGGGTTTTTCTACAATGCTAAAAGTAGTGACTTTGATCATGTTTTGTCATTAACAGATCATGAGATTACATCCGACAGTCCGCCATGGGAGATAGAAGGCGGCAGTTACGACTTTGCAATTATTGCTTATGCCGGTGTAGGACTAATCGGTGAAGCAGGAACTTATGCTATTGAAGGTTCTGCTATATTACTGATTACTGATAGTTGGCTTGTATTGGATCTTGATGGTCAGATATTTGATGGCGAAGCGACTATTGACGTGGGTATGTATTTAAGTGTTCAATGGAATCCAAGTTTTCAGTTGGATGGACAAGCAACTGCCAGCTTAGACAACTCGATTGCCTATGCAAGTTTTGATCTCTCAATAACTATATTGAAAAATCAAGATGAAACAATTTGGGGGGTAGAAGCTAACATCGATGTTGAAGTATTAAGTGTGATTACACTGGATGGAACATTTATTGCCGGTAATGATGGTTTTTATGCGGAGATTAGTAAAGGGCATACTTTGGATGTTTCCATTATCTCTGCATCTGTTAATATAGACTTGTCACTGTGGTGGGTCCGTGGGGAACAGTTTGGGGCTTTTGTTGAATTTGATGCATCTGCATCTATACTTGCCGGAACAGTATCAGGTTCAGTGAGCTTTAAGGGCGGGCTTATAGTTGATAGTGGTTATCTTATCTATGCATATGGTAAACTGGAAGCAGAAGTTCTATGGGGAGCCGGCTCAGCAACTTATGATCTGAATGTATCCATTGAAAATGGAAAAATTGACGGTGGAAGAGGCTCAAATAGTGATTATGAAAGAGCGTTGAGAGATGCACAAGAGGATGCTGAAAACATGAACGACAATATTACTGCTGCGATTGATGCAGCGCAAGATCTTAGTTCGGTTGTACAAGATCGAAGCAGAGATACAGAAGCGCTTGCACAAGCCGGTGAAAAAATATTGGGTGACGACTTTAGACGTAAATTCACCTATGCAGCAATGAGAATGGTTGAAAAAAGTTTAACAGGTGATGTTCCTCCAGTCTATGATTCGATATATCAGGCTATAATAGATGCTGAAGATATCCCTGAAAAAAGTGATTATAACCTTCAAATGCTTCAGCAAGAACTGGATAACACTGTAGACATTCTTACTACTTCTTTAAATGAAGTAAATGCTGAACTATCACAACTAGAGGCAGTTATTATTGAATATCAGGAAGATGCTGAGACTTCATTGGAAGATATTCTGGAATCACCTGTTCAAAACCTTCAAACGACTTGGAATGGTGATCAACCGCCATCTTTTGATATTGAACCTTCTCAAGATTCTGAGAACAGGGGAGCTCTTGAAGATTACAAAGTAGAAGTTGAAGCGATGGAGCAGAAATTTGAAGATGCTATTACAGGTATTCAGTCTAACATTACATCATTAGAAAACGTGCTTTTTTCTGATGAATTGGGACTCAATAGAGTTGCAAAAGAATTTCATGATGTAACATTGCAAATGGATAAACTCTATGCGAATCTCGCCTCTCTTTACTGGGATATGAATCGATGGGCGATTAATAGCAGAAATCTCTTTTTAGACACTGATACAGATTTAAGTGATGCTGTTGTAGGCCAGGCCGAATCTATGTTGGATGGAGAGGGAATACAATTTGACTTTGAGGATACAGAGTTGTTGAATCCGGGGTCTAGCTTTACTAGTACCAACTTCTTTGACTTAACACATATTGCAGCTGTCAGAAGTGCCTTGGTTGAGATGAATTCAGTTGAAAGTGATGGCTTTAACAGTGCCTACAATTCTGAAAAAGGTGCACTTGAGGATATGGTTGATGCTGACCAATACGCAAATTTTGCGAACTCTTTTGTTACAAGAGCGAAAGAGTTTTGGTACGACGTTCCAATGCTTGGATATACCCAACTCAGGGATGACGCAGTAGTGGAAGCTGAAGCAATTGATGGAATGTATGAGAATGCTTTAAGTCCGCTTAAAGTGAGTTATGTACAGTTTACCAATAGAATTGATGACCTTTACGGAAATAAACATGCTATCCATGCTACCTATGAATCTATACTTAGACATTACATCACATGGCGGGAAGATGTTTTTGTGGGAGATGACAATTCTCAATATGAAACGCTAAAATCTGAAAATGCAGAGCAATCTAAAGTTCCAAATATAGGCTCCATTTCTATGTCGTACGAGCGTGATGGTTTTGTTAACAAAGTCATGGCAGATTGGAATGTAACCCATTCATCAGGCATCAATCCTGAGAACAGTTATTACATATCTGATAATAGCGGATCCTTAGTATTTAATGAAGAGTTCTTATCTATAGGTTCTGATACTGATCTAAGCAGATTTCTTTTTAAACGCTCCGAAGATGAAGATAGTCGCGATATGACTATCAGAGTTAGAGCCAGAGGGCCTTCAGGTTTGTCTATAACCAGAAGCGAAACATTTACAAGAAGTCTTAATCCATCAGTAACTACTTTTGGTTCATCTATAATGACTGGAAATTGGAATCATATAGGTACGGATTTTTACGGGGGAGGACTTCATCAACCTCAGGAAGGCAGCAAACCTGAAACACCGACCCTTGAAGTGCCATATCCGGCTGATGAGTATGTAAGTTACATACGAATTCCCACACCACAGGGTATGATGATGGAACCGGTTGATATGGCGAGATACTGGACTAACAACAGTAATAGTCTTGAGTTTACAGCATCTTCATTTGATGAAGAACTGGATATAGCTTCATTTAAATACATGGTTGGTACAAGTCCGGGAGACTCAACTCTCGTAGGTTGGACCCAACAATTGGGTACCCCTGTGAACGGGAGTGCATCTAATGAGCAGCACTATGAGATCTATAATCTAAATCTGCTCGAAGGTGAAGAATATTACATTACAGTTCGTGCAATTAATGGTGGTGGTGTAGAAAGTGATCCAGCTTACATTGGCCCCATTAAATATGATGAAACACCACCAACCCAACCGGGCAGTGTGGGCAATGCGTTTAATCACCCAACTGTTGTAAAACTTGGAGATTCAGGCACTTTTAATTCAACAGTGTCTTACGGAAGTACAACTACAAGACAAACCCCACCAAAAGAGGATGCAGTGATATCAATTAACTGGTCAGGTTCGTCTACTAGTTCCGGTTCAGGCATCTATGGATATAAGATTGTTGTTTCGGAACACGACACTTATCAGATGGCTGAAAATGATGGTGAGGTGTTCTTCAGTGAGGGTACATCTTCCGGTTATACAATTTCAACTGATAGACTTGATTTTGAAACAGAGTATTATTTCTATGTTTTGGCTGAAGATTATGCAGGGAACACAAGCGATCCTATTCAATTGGGCCCGGAAATGGTTGTGGACCCAACTTCGCCAACTGCCCCATCAATAGTTGCAAAAATAGAAAATGGTATTTTAGGAGTTTCAATGCCGAAAGGTTCTATAGACAGAGAATCCGGATTAGATTATTATGAGTATACATTTATTAATGAAAATAGTGGTCAGATTATTTCTGGTGCGGGAGGAGAATATGACCCATCATCAAATCAGCAACCTTCACCAAGCTCAAAAAGCAGTCGAGGTACAGATGGAATCGATTCAGGAATTGGTGGTTTTGGAGGTTCATCAACCACTAACACCTTTATTCCTCTAAACACGAGTAACCTAACGGAAGGTGTGCCATTGAGAGTAGTATTTAAAGCTGTAAACAATCAGGGTGAAAAATCCCATACCGGTGAATCGGGACCTATAATCTATGATTCTAGCAAACCTGAGATTACAGTGTCTGCACTTGACTATGGCGATCACATAGAAATAATAGTAAATAGTGCAGAAGATCCTGAAAGTGGAATTACTGATGTTGATTACAAAATTGTGAGTGGATCACAAACCATAAAAGATTGGACGACAATGCTTAACATAATAAGTCCATCATTTAGCAATGTAAGCAGTACTAAAACATTTCAGTTAAATGGTTTATCTGCTGATAACTTAGAAGTAATATTCAGAGTCAGAAATGGAAATGGCATGGAGAAAACCAAAACTAAAACTCCGACTGAGCCAATTCAGATTATTTACATGGAGCCGGTATTTATGCAAATGTCATACTAATAGGAAATTAATTTAAAGATGAGATCGAAATTTCATTCAATTACACTTATGCGCTGTTCATACTTGTACATAATTCAGGCGTTGTTGATCACAGCGTTTCTTTTTCATACTGAAGAACTTGTTGCTCAAAGCGAGGATCCATTTAGAATTGCTGTAAGTGATGGCAATGTATATCTGTACTTGTTGGAATCACCAAGGACAGATTTCGCCTACAACTTTTACAGAAAAGATCCGGGAGATTCTGACTTTAAACAGATCAATGAAGATCCGGTTCGAGGGGTTGCTTATGGAGATCAGTTGAAGGTTGTTTTGGGTAATCAATATGATCAAATCAGAAGATTAGCAGAGGTAACATCTGAAGGGGCTATGTTAAATCTGGCAAGAGGAAACTCCACCGAGG
This sequence comes from Rhodohalobacter barkolensis, assembly GCF_002834295.1. Lineage (NCBI taxonomy): Bacteria > Pseudomonadati > Balneolota > Balneolia > Balneolales > Balneolaceae > Rhodohalobacter > Rhodohalobacter barkolensis. Next base: position 536,620 of record NZ_PISP01000001.1, read on the forward strand.
CAATTTGGCTAAGCATGACCTACCCCGAGCTGGCTCAGGCCGTCAATAAATTATATATAGACGAGACGGCTCCTGAAGGCGAACAGGTAGAGTATTTGATCGAATTTTTAAATCAACGGGATGAACCGACCGGTGAATCGTACCAAAAGCAAGTTGTAGTAGAAGATCATGTATTGGGAAATACTGAGATTCTTAATGTAACTAACGAAGGGAAATCGGTAACTGTTGAATGGGATTACACTCCTGTAATGGATGATGATGTCGCATTCAGGTTTAATGTATTTACCAATCAACCTTCAGAAGATAATTATCAACGTGTAAATAGAGGAATTATCCTCAGAAATCTCCAACAGGATACATTCAGTTACACATTTAATACAGAAAGTATTGAATCTGAAATTGAAATTAGAGTGGGTAGTGTGAGCATTACATCTGCACCGGGTCCATTGAGTGAATCGGTTACATATTTAGTTCAAGACAATGTTGCTCCATCTGTGGTTCAGGGCGTGAGAACATCTCTAATGCAGGATTCTGTACAAGTTCAATGGAGAGTTAGCCGAGAGTTGGATGCAGCAGGTTATTACGTTTACAGAGGAACTGAATCGGACGGGGAGTTTGAACGCCTGAATCAAGAACTAATACCAATTAACCAACCGTTCTATTTTGACAGAAATTTAACACAGGGCAGCCTCTATTTATATCGAATTACAGCTGTTGATGAGTCCGGTAATGAAAGTGAATTTAGTACTGCCGTGACAAGAATTGTTCCTGACAACACAGCACCCTCTGCACCTTTAAATTTAACAGCTGATTTGAATAATGATGGAAATCAAATATTACTAAACTGGAGTACATCTGAATTACCTGATGATTTCAGGAATTTCGTTGTGTTCAGAAGAGTAGTGGAAGGTCGATCTCCGTCATCAAATTATAGCCAGATTGCACCACCCAATTTAAGAGAGAACAGTTTTACAGATACCGGAAGTGATTATGAGGAGGGTGCCTTATATCGATTTGGGGTTTTAGCAGCCGACAGTTCCAGAAATTTCAGTGACACAACATTCGTAGATGTTCGAATACCGAATGTAACTCCACCCGACCCGCCAAATGTTGTAAGTGCACAAAATAGAGATGGAGTTAGAGTAAATATAGTTTGGGGAGGAAGCCTGTCTCGTGATGTGGGTTCCTATAATCTCTACAGAAAAATCGACAATCGGGAGTATGAATTAACTGAGGAGCTCGAATCCGACTTAAGATCATTTCGTGATGAGGAGATAGAAATTGGTAAAACGTATACTTATGCGATCTCTGCCGTTGATACCTCTGGAAATGAGAGTGATCTTATAGAGTCAGAATCTGTTTTAGTTAAACGTTCAAATCCACCGCGAAGAGTAAGGAATGTGAGAGCCGTACAAACATCGGATGGTGTTCAAGTTCGTTGGGAACCTGTAGCATCCGAACATTTGGCGGGTTATAAAGTTTATGTTGCCGATAGGTCAACTGGAAACTTTGAACCTATACATGAGAATCTTATTTCAGAGACGAGTCTCACAGCAGACACAGGTACCGAATCGATCTGGTTCAGAGTTACTGCACTGGATATAACCGGAAATGAGAGCCGACCAAGCGAACCTGTCCGATTGATTGTGCCTTAATACCTGTATAAATTCACTAGCATTAATTAAATGATTTAATTGATATAGTCGGCTCATGAAGAAATTTTTGGTAATCATTATTACTGCGCTTTATCCGTGTTTGGGGGTTGCTCAATTCTCAGATTTTGAAAAAGGAATTAACAGCTATAAAGCCGAAAATTTTGATCAGGCAATTACTTTTTTTGAATCAGCCAAAAAGAGTAATCCTTACCATAAAGATTCACATCTTTTTTTAGCGATCTCATATCTTAAAGAGGAATTTCCGATCCTGGCTGAGACAACTTCACTGGATGCATTTGAACAATTTGATGACGAAGGAGGATTCTTATGGATTGCAGGTGAAGCCCTGTTGATGCAAAATCAACCGGAAAAAGCTTCAGAGCACTTCAAAAGACTCTATCGATATTTTGAAGATTTCACATTTTCTCAAGTATTGAGTATTACCGAATCCAGAATTAAAGAAAGGTGGATTGAGACAGAACTTTACAAAAGTTCGTTGGCGTACCAGAATGAAGATTATGATAGTGCAATTGAAGCCTTAGACACCGTTCTTCGTTTGCAGTCTGACCATCCAGATGCTCTTAAAAATCGGATATATATAAACATGGAGATTGAAGAGTGGGAACGGGCTTTAAACTTAGTTCAAGATGCAGAGAAGAAGATTTCTGAAGATCAGGAATTAATCAGATTGAAAGCAAATATCTATTATCAGCTTGAAAATCTGGGTGGTCTTCTCCAGGAGTATCGCGAGTTGTATAACAGAAATCCACAGGATAAACAGACTGCATTTACTTACGCAGATATTTTAATTGCCAATCAAAAAGGAAGTGAAGCAGAGCTTGTAATAGCCGAATTGATAGAGCAGTATCCGGAAGACAAAGATGTTTATTGGAAACTTGTAGATGTACAGGAGCAGAGAATGTACATACAAGAAAAGGCAGCTGCACTTCAGTGGCTTCTTGAAAAATTCCCTGGTGACAATGAGGCTTTGCGGGAACTATCAGCAACTTATAAAACACTTGAAGAATATTCAGATCAACGGGATATATTACGAACTTTATTGAACAACTCTGATGATAAACTTCCCATCTATCTTGATATTGCAGATTCTTTCCTTGCAGAAAACAGATTTGATGATGCTGAGAGAGAGCTTAAAAACATAAAATCAGAATATGATAGTCGTCAAGAAATACTGTTAAAGCTTGGTGATATTCTTCAGATGCAGAATAAATGGGAAGAAAGCATTGAAGTTTATGAGCGGATTAAAAGTGAACAGTTGATCAGAATTGCCGGTACTCAGCTAGGACGAGCATACTTTCAGATTGAAAATCGAGAACGTTCCGGAAAGATATTAGAAGAGGTTATAGAGAGTGGTATTGATGATCCGTTAGCTTGGTTTTTACTGGCAAAGATTACATATGAATCTAATAAAGATCGAGCCTATGAGTTCGCTTTACGTGCTCTTGAAAGTGGAGTTGTTGATTTAGTGAAAATACGTCGCGAAACAATTCAGAAACTTGATGAAGGAGGGATGTTTGCGAATATAGATGGTGAAGAGGAAGAGCATGAATACTTTCAGGATATAGCCGGTGAAAGTATTCAGTTTTTGATAAGTAACTTTGACCGAAAAAAACTGGAGGAGGACCTGATTATTTTAGCGGAGAATTTTGATAACTCTGCTACACTAAACTATTTTCTTGCCGACATTTTTAGTAGTTCAGAAGAGCTGTCTCTGGCTACTGATTATGCTGAAAAAGCAATACAGATTAACCCTTCGTATTATGAGGCTCACATGATGATGGGGCAAATTAATAAAAAGAAAGGCAATATTCGTGCAGCTGCACTTTCTTTTGAGAGGGCGCGAACTATACGGCCTGAATCTAAGGCAGCTTATCGAAATTTAATTGACCTCTATCAGCAGGAAGACAATCTGCCTGATCTTGCAGAGCAGTGGGAGATACAGTTTAGGGGTGAAAGTGGTAATGAAGTGTTTAAAGAGCATTTAATTGAAGCACTTCATAAAGCTGGACGTTATGACGAAGCCAGAGAAATAATAAATCAATAAGAAGACAAACTTATATTAAATTACTTTTGATTTAGTGAGAACAAACCCCGATTATAGGCAACAATTGATATAAAAAGGTGTTTGCAAAATATTTCAGATGGCGAATAAAGAAGATATTACTCAGCTACTTAACAAAGTAAATGAGGATGAAGAGGTACACGACAAAGTTTATCCATTGGTATATCAACAACTGCGGCGGATCGCAAATCAAAGGATAAACCGAGAAGGAGATGGACATACCTATTCAAAGACTGAACTGGTTCATGAAGCCTACCTAAAGATGATCAGTCAGTCTGAGATGAACTACCAAAACAGGAGCCATTTTTTGGCGATCTGTTCCAGTTGTATGAGACAAATTTTGATCGACTATGCCCGGAAAAAGAATGCGGTAAAAAGGGGGAAAGACTACGATAAGTTTACCTATGTAGACGGGTTGGTGGAATCTGAGGGCAAGGATCTTCAGGAGCTGATAGATATTGACGACGCTATGAAAAAGCTGGAAAAGCTAAACCCTCGTCTGACAAAGGTCGTTGAGATGCGATTTTTCGGAGAAATGAAAGTAGAAGAGATTGCCGAAGCGCTGGGTATATCGGAAAGTACAGTTCACCGGGACTGGCTGAAAGCCAGAGGGTGGTTGTATCAGGAGTTGAAGGGACTCGAAGAAGAATAAAATTTTTAAAATCTCATCATCTGTTTAATTCATTTTTAAAGGCTTACCAGAGTATAATTCATTAACACAGCTTCTCCCTTAAAAGAAGGCGGATAAATTACATTTTACCATATCCAATCTGCCTGATTATATAACTGAATTTCTTTGACAGGTTTTCAGGACCGTTTACGCTTATCTACTAAAAGACCATGTAATGCAATCCGGCATATTCTATATCAAACCGTGATGAAGAATTTATAAGGGGAACTCTGAAGTGTTTGTAGAAACTTCATTTGACCATTCTCGGGGTAAAAGAGATCGGATTTTGAATGAACTAAATCGAATAAAACAAGATGGTATGAAAACATCGTTTACTATTTTAGCAATTTTACTGTTTAATATTTATGCACCTCAATCTGTTGCGCAAATAACTGTAAACTCAGATATCGTTGAGAACACAACATGGACAGTGTCAGATTCACCTGTTTCTGTTCAGAATACAATTAAAGTATCAGAGGGTGTGACTCTTACTATAGATCCCGGTGTTACAGTTGAAATGGCTAACGGTGCATCTCTTTATGTGGATGGAGCCCTGTCAGCCGCCGGTCTGGAAGGTAATCTGATTACATTCACGTCTTCAGAAGCAACACCCGCTCCGGGTGACTGGGGATCCATTGAATTTAGAAATAATAGTGATGCTGGTTCACTATTCGACTTTGTGGTTGTAGAATATGGTGCGGGAACCGATCGAACGGGTATGGTTTTTTATACAACCGGTGCGTTCGGGGTCAATATTTCCAATTCTATATTCAGAAATAGTGCAGTACATGGAATAAATCTGCGTGCTTCGTCACCAACCCTGGATAACTCCGAGTTCTACGATAATAATGGATATGGAGTCTACACCGATCTGAGTCTTAACTATACCATCCAAAACAGCACTATTCGAGATAATACAGTGGGAGGTATTCGGGTTCCAATCAATTCAAGCGCCTTGATTACAGATTCTGAAATTGATTCAAACCCGGTCGGAATTTTGATTGATAACGGCGGTGCACCAACCCTTACCAATAACCAGATTGTGAATAATGAGTATGGCATCCGAATTATTGAGGTGGGTGCTACCAAACCGGAAATTACGGATAATACAATTTCCGGTAACACTGAATATGGAGCTGAAAACCTTAGCTCAAATGTATTGGATGCGAAATTTAACTTTTGGGGAAGTTCATTGGGTCCCACAACAGATTCGAACCCTTCAGGAAACGGAGACCGCGTTACGGAGGGAAATGTTGACTATACACCTTGGAGATACGGTGCTACCGATCTTCCTGTAGTAGAAGTAAACTCCAATGTAGTGGAAAATACCGTTTGGGGAACCGGAAATGTATACCATTTAACCAGCGATATAACAGTTGGCAGTGCTGCTACTTTGACTATTGAACCCGGTGCTGTAATCAAGTTTGCACCCGGGAGATCTCTGACGGTTGATGGACAGCTTGTGGCTGATGGAACTACGGAAAGTCTCATCTTTTTTACATCAGACCGCGATGATGCGGCAGGTGGTGATTCAAATGGTGATGGCGATTCAACTGTGCCTTCTCAAAATAACTGGAATCAGATTAACATCAATAATTCGGGTTCCCAAATATCTCATACAATTATACGATATGGCGGTAGCAGCAGTACGTCCAGTTCCGGGGTACTGAATTTAAATGCCCCAATTTCATTGAGCGACGTTATTGTATCAAATAATTATAGAAATGGAATTTATTCTGATGTAGACCAAACCGGCTGGACGAATGTCCGATCCATCGATAATTCTAATCATGGTATCCTATTTTATGAAGCCGGGTTAGCAATGACAGGCGGTGAAGCATCGCTCAGTGGAGGTGTAGGTTTGTATTTACGGTCTTCCGATGTTGAAAAAACAGTTGAACTGGATGGGTTTATTTCGTCAGATAACAACAGTCATGGTATTCATATTGACGGAATTTCGAGCAGGCAAGGAACCAGAATTTCATCTCTTTTAAATTCAGAAATCAGCGGTAATGGCGGAACAGGTTTGCTATTGTATTACTCACAAACCGGTGTGCAGCTGTTTGATGGGAATTTGATTCAAAATAATTCGGGTCACGGTATAAATCTTAGCCACGGAATGACGGCTGAAGAAATTGTATTCCAAAACAATCAGATATTGGATAATGGACAGTCGGGGATACTGAGTACCCAGGCGCGGTTTATCGATAACCATTTTGAGGGGAACCGTTTTGGTATAGGAGCCTGGAAGGAGCTGGGTCATATCTACACCGATGAGAGTGATGTGGACGGTAATACGTTTACCGACAATATCTATCCCGGTGCAATTGCCCTGTATGCGGATAACCTGAACGGAACGCTGAGCTCTACGGTGCCGGTTGCCTTTTCCAATCCAACCTACGTTTTAGCCTCCTCGGGTACGGCAAACAGCAGTTCTGATGTGCTGACCATTGAGCCGGGTGTGACCATCAAGACCTCACCGGAGCTGGTGAATGAATTTACTGAACTTCGATTTGAAGGGCAGTTGATTGCCAATGGGGATGAGGTGAATCCAATTGTCTTTACATCGGTCAATGATCATACATACGGCGGGGATGTAAGCCGTGTGGATGACAGCTCCTCCCCATCCCGCGGAGACTGGGCGGGTGTTCAGCTGCACCGATCAGGTACGGCCGAATCGGTGATGAGCCACGTCTATTTCCGGTATGCCCGAACCGGGATCACCGTTGGGGATGTGTTTAGCAATCCATCGGGGGTAGAGTATCAAAACACATTTGAAGATATCTGGGTGGATCAATCCTCAGAAAATGGATTTGAAGTACGGGAGGGGGCGATTATCCTGGAGAGGTTACGCTCGACAAACAACAGCAGGAGCGGTGTGGAACTTGAAGATGCAAACAGCGGGAATGGATTTGTAGCCCGCGCTATCATACGTAATGCGGAGATTACCGGCAACGGAGGCAGCAATACCAATTATGCAGGACTGTATGCCCGAAGCATAAATGACGGTGCCGCTTTTACGGAGGTTTCCAACAGTATCATTAGCGGGAACTCTATCGGGATTCAGATGGAAAGACCGTCATTGCCGGTCTCCATACTGGGTAATAATATTGAAAACAGTTCCTCCCATGGAATATTGATTAATTCACGACTTACAAGAACGGATCTTGCTTATATAGGAAATCAGATATTGGGCAATGGACAGTCGGGGATACTGAGTACCCAGGCGCGGTTTATCGTTAACCATTTTGAGGGGAACCGGTTTGGAATCGGGGCCTGGAAGGAGCTGGGTCATATCTACACCGATGAGAGTGATGTGGACGGTAATACGTTTACCGACAATATCTATCCCGGTGCAATTGCCCTGTATGCGGATAACCTGAATGGAACGCTGAGCGCTACGGTGCCGGTTGCCTTTTCCAATCCAACCTACGTTTTAGCCTCCTCGGGCACGGCCAACAGCAGTTCTGATGTGCTGACCATTGAACCGGGCGTGACGATCAAAACATCGCCTGAGCTGGTCAACGAATTCAATGAACTTCGTTTTGAAGGGCAGTTGATTGCCAACGGCGATGAGGTGAATCCAATTGTCTTTACATCGGTCAATGATCATACATACGGTGGGGATGTAAGCCGTGTGGATGACAGCTCCTCCCCATCCCGCGGAGACTGGGCGGGTGTTCAGCTGCACCGATCAGGTACGGCCGAATCGGTGATGAGCCACGTCTATTTCCGGTATGCCCGAACCGGGATCACCGTTGGGGATGTGTTTAGCAATCCATCGGGGGTAGTGTATCAAAACACATTTGAAGATATCTGGGTGGATCAATCCTCAGAAAATGGATTTGAAGTGCGGGAGGGTGCAATTACCCTGGAGAGATTGCGATCGACGAACAACAGCAGAAGTGGTGTTGAACTGGAGGATGGTAACAGCGGGAATGGATTTGTAGCCCGCGCTATCGTACGTAATGCGGAGATCACCGGCAACGGAGGCAGCAATACCAATTATGCGGGACTGTTTGCCCGAAGTATAAATGACGGTGCCGCTTTTACGGAGGTATCCAACAGCACCATTAGCGGGAACTCTATCGGGATTCGAATGGAGGCCTCATCACTTCCGTCTACAATTCAGTCTAATACTATTACAGATAATGCGACTGACGGAATTAATACCCGCTTAGTCTCAGTAGAGACAGATACTTCGCTGACCATCTCGGGTAACACGGTATCCGGTCATACTTCCGGTACGGGAGCTTTGGTAACCCGGGCGATAATTTCGGACAACACATTTGAAAACAACGTCTTTCCAATTGGGCTGATGGGAGAACTGTCTAGAGAGGGAAGCGCGAATGAAAATGGGACACTCTTCGAGGGAAATATCATCGGGGAGCATGTTTACCAGGATGCAATTGCACTCTATTCCTCCAACAATTTGAGCTTAAAGGGTAAACTGGGGTATACATGGCCGGAATCTTTTGAAAATGGAGTTTACATCCCAATTGTCGGTACAACCTATATCAATTCATCAAATAGTGTAGAAGTTGCTCCGGGAACTGTTTTTAAAATGGGACACAATTCAACGAATGACTCTTTTCTGATTCAGGGAGAATTTTTGGTTGAAGGTGGTGTAGATGATAAAATCGTATTTACCTCCTTAAAGGATGATTCATTTGCCGGCGATACCAATAAAGATGACAATACCACACTACCGGATAGGAGTGACTGGAATTATATGGAATTTCGAAATTCCGGATCGAGCAGTTCACTGGTGAAGCATGCCATTATTCGGTACGGTCGGTATAATCTTTACATGAGGAATACAGAAGCTGTAGTTGATTCGAGCTTTTCATCAAATGCAGATCGTGGGGTATATACTCTGGATGGTGCAAAACCAACTATCCGTAATTCAGAAATCCACTCAAATGGTTATGGGATTTACGTTAATTCAGACTCTGATGATCCGAATATTCACCTGAATAATATATATGACAATACTGACGCCGGATTATACGTGCGAAGAGATGTTACCGCGATAGATAATTATTGGGGTGATTTAACAGGACCATTTGTAGATCAGGGATCTGATTTAAATCTGGACGGACAAGGTGATCGAATCGAAATTAGCGGATCATATGAAGTTACCTATCGTCCATTTTTGACGGACCGGACCGGAGTTTTGCTTGGGGATGTCAGTGAAGATGGATCCATATCCGCATTTGATGGCTCACTAATACTTCAGTATGTGGTTGAACTAATGACTTTAGAGGCTTCCCAAATTGCTGCTGCTGATGTATCGGGTGATGGTTCTGTCAGTGCCATGGACGCCTCCTATGTTCTTCAATATGTAGTTGGGTTGATAACCGGATTCCCGGGTGCCGGCAAGCTACCTGAGATTGAATCTGAAGAGATATATGAAATTGAGACGATTGTTGCGGATTCATACTTCGACATGATCATTAAAACGAAAGGGAATATGGATGTTTATGCCGGAGAAATTGAGCTGAATTATCCGGAACAAACCGTATCGGATGTGGAAATATTGAAAACCGCGGAGACTGCAAACTGGAATACGATTAACAATTCAGACCGTGGAAATTTGAAAGTGGCTATTGCCGGCCTTGAAGCCATCAAAGAGCAGGGAGATCTGATACATTTAAGGTTTAATCGCTTGGATGAAGAACAGATTCAGTTGAGAGACATTCAGATTTCAAACCTGAAAATAAATGAAGTGGATGTGTCAGAAAGTGCGGGAGAGGACTTATCGGATCAGACAGAAAATTTATTGCCGGAATCGTTTACGCTGCAGCAGAATTACCCCAATCCATTTAATCCTACCACCAATATTCAATATCAAATACCGGCAGAAGGGCAGGTATCCGTTCGGGTATTTAATACGATTGGGCAGGAAGTTGCAGTACTGGTGAATAATCAAGTTCAAACGGCCGGCACCTATCAGCTGGAGTGGAACGCAATTAATGTTTCCAGTGGAATCTACTTCTACAAAATTGAAGTAACAGGAGCCGACGGCAGGCAGTTTACTGACGTGAAAAGAATGACACTCATCAAATAAGAAATGATAGCTGCTAACAGCCGTAACATGAAAAAACTGATTAGAACAAAGTTTTTCGGGGTACTTTTGCTTTTGTGTGGCTTGGGCTATGGGAATGCACTATCCCAAACTATTTCCATTTCTATACCTGATACTACGGTGGATGCCGGAGAAACCATTACCATACCTGTTTCTGTAAGTGAAATTTTAGAATCAGATAATATATTCTCCGGTGAGTGGAAGTTCACATCCTCCTCCAATCTTATAACATTTCAAGATGTTTCCACTTCAGGTACTATTCTCGATGGAATAAACAGCACGTTTAACTCAACATCCGGCAATTTTGCATTTGCAGCTATGCAACCTGTAACGGGAGAGGGGTTATTCTTGAATCTGACTGTGCAGGTTCGTGAAGATGCTGTTAAATTTGAAGATTCGGAAATAGGAATTACTGACGGAAGATTCAATGAGGGAGAGCCACAGCTTGCGTCAGACCCAGGAGTCATTTCTGTTCGTGGAATAGAAGTTACTCCAAAAGAACCATCAGGGGCTTTGATTGAGGGACAAAGCTTTCAGTTTTCAGTCAATGGTAATATAACGGAACCCGTAACATGGACATCTTCGGATACAAATATTGCTACGGTATCTTCAACCGGGCTGGTTGAAGGCATTATTCCTGGTACGGTAAAAATTTATGTTGAAGATGCAGCCGGCTTAACAGATTCAACAGATTTTTTCAGGGTTGAACCTATCTCATTACAGGAACTTACATTAGGTGTTTCAGATCGAAATGTTACTCAAACCCTTGTTGATTCCGTACAGGTTAATGTTTCAGATTTAACCGGTCTGAATATTACCTCCGGACAATTTGATCTGAGCTTTACCTCATCAAAACTTGAAATCCTTTCGATATCGACCGAAGGAACCATTTTAGAAGGAAAACCTGATCCCACTTATTTTCTGGATGGAAATTTAATGAGAATAGCTTTTGCGGATTCTGAACCTTATGAGGGTGAAGGAGCCTTGATGAATATTGTTTTCAGGGTGAATAGAGATGCAACAGGAACAGCCAGTTTTATTCCTCAAAATGTACTGTTTAATGAAGATTTTGAAGCAGATGCCAATGAGGGAACGGTAACGATTGAAAATGCTCCTGAAATTATTGTTAACCAGCCTCAGAACGAACTAACGATTGGTGAAAGTCAAATCTATAGTGTGGAGACCGGCGGAACGGCACCCTACAGATGGAATACTGATGATGAATCAGTGGCAGTTATTGATGAGAATACCGGTGAATTACAGGCCTTATCAAGAGGAACAGTGAACATTACTGCAGTGGATAGTGATAATTTTGAATCTGAACCGGTAGAACTGAGGGTTAATGATGTAACAGTATCTGTTGCTGATACCACCGTTCAGGATTATCAAACATTTACTTTGCCCATTGAAACTTCAGATTTGACAGATTTAGGAATTGTGGCATATGAAATCGATCTCGATTTTGATCCGGCTCTGTTGAACTTTGAGTCCATAGAGTCTGCCGGGACAATTTCTGATGGTTTAAATATTTCCAACTCTGTAGAAGAAGGTGTGGTAAAAGTTGCAGCAGCCGGTACGTCTGTTCTATCCGGAGAAGGGACACTTTTAAACGTTAATTTCAGTATTCAGGATACAGTTTCATTTGGCAGTTCAGGTGTTGTGGATCCGGTAAGAGTACAGTTTAATGAACCCGGACCCAGTACTCCAACCGCCAGTCGCAGGTCTGCAACGATTAGTTTTTCTGACTCGGTACTACCGGATCAGATTACATTGACAGCTCCTGAAAATGGTCAAACCGGTGTTCCCATAAATCCGGAATTTGTGTGGGGAAACTCTGATGGCGCTAATGAATATGAATTGGAAATCTATTCGGACCCCGACTTAACGCAGCTATTTACGAGAGTAACAGGTTTAACAGAATCGTCTCATTTTTTAACGGAAGACCTCAATCAGTTATCGATTTATTACTGGAGAGTAAGAGCCATTGGGACAGAAGGGGCAGGGCCGTGGTCTGAAACGTGGAACTTTGAAACGGTTCCCGGAGTTGCTGCCGCTCCGGTACTGATGGAACCCTCTGACCAGGAAATCGATGTGCCCATAAATCCAACTCTCAGGTGGATGTCATCGACATTTGCAGAGAGTTATGTTGTTGAATTAACCACAGATCCGAATTTTGAAACAATTGATTTAACTGAAAGCGTTACGGATACTTTGTACCAGGTTGATAATTTACAGTTCGAGACTGTTTATTACTGGAGAGTTAAAGGAGTAAATGAGCTAGGTGAAGGAAATGCTTCGGATTCATTTAGTTTTACTACGGAAGTTGATGACACAACCCCGCCAAATTCTGTAGATGCAGAACTTTCTTCTGTAGTTGCTACAACTCCACACCTTGCTGATGGTGAAGATCAATCGTTTGTTACAGTTACACTCATCGATACAGACGGGAATCCGGTTGAAGGAATGGTACCTTCTGACCTGACCATTCAGACGACCGGAAGTGCTGAATTTACATTACCTGATGGTTTGGGAAATCCCGGAGAATTTGGATTCACGGTGACAAATAGTGTTGCGGAAATAGTGACAGTTACCGTTACCGCTGATGGGGTTGAACTGAATGAGAAACCTGAAATTGAGTTTGAAGAACCCCTTAAACTTGTTGACGCTGACTTGTCAACCGTTACGGCAACTACGCCGCATGACGCTGATGGTGAGGATTCATCTATGGTCGTTGTTCAACTCGCTGACTCATTGGGTAACCCTATAGAACGGTTCAGTCCGGCGGATCTGCAAATTGACGTATCGGGCAGCGCAGAATTCACGGGTGCCGATAATACTGGCAACCCCGGAGAGTTTGCGTTTAGCGTAACCAACTCGGTAGCTGAAACCGTTTCGGTATCGATTACCGTGGATGATGTATTGTTAACTGATCAACCTGAAATTCTGTTTGAAGAACCTCTCCAATTGGTGGATGCTGATTTGTCAACCGTTACGGCAACAACTCCACATGATGCCGATGGTGCAGACCCATCAACGGTCGTTGTTCAACTCGCTGACTCCTTGGGTAACCCAATAGAACGATTTAGTCCGGCAGATTTACAAATTGACGTATCAGGAAGCGCAGAATTCACAGGCGCCGATAACACCGGAAATCCGGGAGAGTTTGCATTTACGGTAACCAATACGGTAGCTGAAACCGTTTCGGTATCGATTACCGTGGATGATGTTTTACTGACCGATCAGCCCGAAATTCTGTTTGAAGAGCCGATTCAGTTGGTGGATGCTGACTTGTCAACCGTGACGGCAACCACGCCACACCTTGCCGATGGGGAGGATCAATCATTTGTTCGAATTCAACTATCAGATTCATTAGGGAATCCGATAGATCGATTTCAACCCTCTGATATCATTATAGATGTGAATGGAAGTGCTGAAATTACCAGTCCAGACAATCTTGGGAATCCGGGGGAATTCGGATTTACTGTCCGCAATACTGTGGTGGAAACTGTAACGGTTACAATCACCGTGGATGACGTACAATTAACGGATCAGCCTCAAATTATTTTCCAGGAAGTTGAAACCCCTCTGCCTGTGGTAAATGCTGATTCTTCATCCGTATCAGCTACGTCTCCACATTTTGCAGATGGAGTGGATGCATCAGAGGTTACAATTGTAGTTGCAGATTCCCTTGGTGAAGCCATTGGCCGCTACACATCAGGGGATATTGATATTCAATTGAATGGAGCAGGAGAAATAGGCACGATTGAATCGACAGGAGATGCCGGAATCTTCCGTGCATCAATTACCTCCCTGGAACCAGGTACGGTAAGCCTGAATGTCACAGTTGATGGCGTTGTTTTAACGGACCAGCCCGAAATTCTGTTTGAAGAGCCGATTCAGTTGGTGGATGCAGACTTATCAACCGTCACAGCAACCACTCCACATGATGCCGATGGAGCAGACCCATCAACGGTCGTTGTTCAGTTAGCTGACTCACTGGGGAATCCTATTGAACGATTCAGTCCGGCGGATCTGCAAATTGACGTATCGGGCAGCGCAGAATTCACGGGTGCCGATAATACTGGCAACCCCGGAGAGTTTGCGTTTAGCGTAACCAACTCGGTAGCTGAAACCGTTTCGGTATCCATTACTGTGGATGATGTTCAGTTGACAGACCTACCTGAGATCGTATTTGAAGAGCCTATTCAACTGGTCGATGCAGATTCTTCCACCGTTACAGCAACTTCACCACATCTTGCGGATGGCGAGGACCGATCAACGGTGATTGTGCAGCTGGCTGATTCTCTGGGAGATCCCATTGACCGGTTCAATCCCGAAGACTTGCTGATTAACGTAACCGGAGATGCCCAGTACGCGGCACCGGATGTGACGGGGAATCCGGGAGAGTATGTGTTTAGTGTGTCAAATACAGTAGCTGAAACGGTATCGGTATCCATATCCGTAGATGAAGTTCAGTTGAGTGATCAACCTGAGATCGTATTTGAAGAGCCTATTCAACTGGTCGATGCCGATTCTTCCACCGTTACTGCTACATCACCACACTTGGCTGATGGTAATGATCAATCCACGGTAGTTGTCCAACTCTCGGATTCTCTTGGAAATAGGATTGATCGCTTTACTCCTGAAGATCTTCTAATTGAAGTGAGTGGGAGCGCACAATTTACAAACCCGGATGTAACCGGCAATATCGGGGAGTTTATATTTACGGTAACAAACTCGGTAGCTGAAACGGTTACAGTTTCAATTACCGTGGATGATGTACTGCTGACCGATCAGCCAGAAATTTTGTTTGAAGAGCCGATTCAGTTGGTGGATGCTGACTTGTCAACCGTGACGGCAACAACACCGCATGATGCCGATGGAGCAGACCCATCAACGGTCGTTGTTCAACTCGCTGACTCCCTGGGTAATCCTATTGAACGATTCAGTCCGGCTGATCTGCAAATTGGAGTGACTGGAAGCGCGGAATTCACGGGTGCTGATAACACTGGCAACTCCGGAGAGTTTGCGTTTACAGTAACCAATACGGTAGCTGAAACGGTTTCAGTATCGATCACTGTGGATGATGTTCAACTGGCAGATCAGCCTGAAATTCTCTTTGAAGAGCCGTTCGTTGGCGTTCCATCAGCACCGGAATTGACATCTGTTGAGTCCGTTGAAACCGGAGCAAATCTCAACTGGAGCGTATCAGTGACTGATCATATCGATCACTTCTTAATATACAGGGGAGAGTCGCCTGAGAGCTTAACCGTATTGGAAAGCGTCGGACCGGAGGTAAGAAATTACTTAGATAGCAATCCACTTCAAGGTGCATCGGTTTACGCTTTAACTGCAGTAAACAGAAATGGTGAGGAGAGTGAACTTTCCAATATTATCTATTACATAAACAGTGAAATTGTAGCATCTACTGAATGGCAGCTTTCAAGTACTCCTCTGTCTGTAGAAAGTGATGAAATGGATCTGGCTACTATCTACAGCTACAGTGATCGGTATGATTTGAGCAGTACCTTTATACCCGGCAGGGGATATTGGATCAAAACAAAATCGTTCGACAACGAAACAATACCTGCTGCAGGTCAGGGTTTGGATAGTTTGAGTGTAAGGTTGAATTCAGGCTGGAACCTTATAGGAAGTTTGTCTGAACCGGTTTCAATATTTGCAATATCAGACCCGGAAGAACTTCTTACAGAAACACCGGTTTATCTCTATAAAGATGGCAATTATGCTGCAACAGATGAGTTGATACCCAATTCCGGACACTGGATATATGCGCGTGAAGACGGTAATATCACCATCACAGTACAGAACGATCCACCCACTGCGGGTATGGAATTAGCGGATTCAGAGACTGATTCTGAGTTAAACCAAGAATTAGCAAGGATTCAGTTTATATCTGGATCTTCCAGCTCAGAATTGGTTGCCAGTCAGGTTTACTTGTCTGAGGCAGAACAACAAAGTTATCTGCTACCGCCGGTTGCTCCGGATCCTGTTTTGGATGTTCGGTCAGAGAATCACAGCAAGCTCATCAATAACGAGCCTACAGAAATTCAGATAAATTCGAAGCACTATCCGATTGAAATTAAGATTGAAGGTCTGGAAGAAAATTCACCATACGCATATAGAATCTATGCTGAAAAGGAGGGGGTTAGCAGAACAATTGATCTGACATCGGGTGGCAGTGAAATTCTTGATCAGGAGTACGATCACCTGGAAATTGAAATGATTTATGCCGATGAAGTTGTGACGGAAAATCAACTTTTACCCAACTACCCGAATCCGTTCAACCCCTCAACAACCATTCAATATCAGCTTAGGGAACAAACACACGTGATGATTGAAGTATATGATGTAATTGGACGGAGGATTCAGCTTCTTGCTAATGAAACACAGCTTTCCGGTGAACACAGAGTAAACTTCGACGGTACAAACCTATCCTCCGGTTTATATTTTATTCGCTTCCAGGCCGGAAATGTAGTTGATATTCGGAAAATGACCCTCATTAAGTAGAATCACATGAAATACTCATTACATATATTCACTATTTTGATTCTCTGGATCAGCGGCTGTGGAGAAATATCTTCACCTGCCGACAGGGTAAATATCTCAATCAACGTAAGTCCTTCAACAGCAGGAAACGTGTTGTCAAGCGGGGGAGATGAGGTTGGAGCAACTGCGGAGTTTTTAGCCGTTGCCAACGATGGATGGCAGTTTGCCGGATGGTCGGGTGATGTTGAATCCAATGAGAATCCGCTTTCTGTGGAACTGGAAGATGATATCGCCCTGACAGCAAATTTTGAAGTGAAGAGTAACAACTACCGGTTTGATTTAGAACTGTTTGATGGTGAATCGTATGTGGATTTAGCATTTGGACAAAAACCCGGGGCAACTGACTTCTTTGATTCAGGAATTGACCTGGAAGCTCCTCCGGCTCCGCCCAGTGCTCTTTACGCATGGTTTGAAGGTGATGATAGAAAACTGTTCAGTGATTTCCGTAACTCGTTGAGTTCTGAAATTGTTTGGGATCTGATAGTGGAGTCTGGCCCATCAGAAACGGTTCAGTTATCCTGGAATAGGGACGATGGGCAATTTGTGGGTAGCATGGTGCTCACAGATCGTGATGGAAGCTTTAAAATAGATATGCTTGAGGTCAGCCAGACTACATTGGAGGTAAACGGCAAAAGAAACCTTCAAATTCACTTCGACAATTTGAACTGAAATACGGAATTGATAAAACCTTCATCTTGAATCCTAAATCGTAAGAGAGAATGGATGTATAAATAAGTATCTTTTGTAGAAAGAATATATGTGGAGTTTACCACAGCAAAATGGATACTTTTTCATGCAAAAATCATTACCGGAATTACGAAAAGCAGCTGAAGAGTTCGCAAAAATAGGTGGCGATTCAACTCTTAACTACTTCAAAAAATCTTTTCAGCTCGAATTTAAGGAAGACGACTCACCCGTTACCAATGCCGATCAGACGGCAGAAAAGCTGATTCGAGAGCAGATAAACAAAAACTTTCCTGATCACGGGATTATTGGAGAAGAGTTTGGGGAAGAGAATACAGACAGTGAAGTTGTTTGGGTGCTGGATCCAATAGATGGTACTCAATCGTTTATTCATGGAGTCCCATTCTATACAACTCTGATAGGTATTCTGGTTAATGATAGACCGGAAATTGGTGTCATTTATGCCCCTGCTCTTGACGAAATGGTATCTGCAGCTGTGGGTCACGGTTGTACTCTGAACGGGAAAACCACAAAAGTGAGGGAGTGCACAGATCTCTCTAAAGCGACATTCCTTTCTACAGAAGTTACCACGTTTGAACAGTATGGACTTTCAGCTCCTTTTTTGGAACTTTTAAATCGAACAAGACTTCACAGAACATGGGGAGATGCCTACGGCCACTTAATGATTGCTGCAGGCAGGGCCGATATCATGATCGATCCTATTTTAAATATCTGGGATGCTGCTGCGTTGTTACCAGTAATAACAGAAGCCGGCGGTTCATATACCGATGTACAGGGAAATCCATCTATTAAAACCGGTAATGCAATCTCAACAAATTCTTCATTACTACCTGAAATTCTTTCACTTTTTGATGCAAAAAATGATTAAACAAATTACACTCGTACTTTTTTCCTTCATATCCATTTTTGCACTAATTCCGGATTTATCCGCTCAGAATTGGGACTATGAATCGTACCCTCATCTGCCGTTCGAAATCAGTCATCTGGATGCAGAATTAAATATTTCTGATACGGGATCAATCGAAGGGGACCTGCTATATATGATTCAGCTCAAAGATGGGGACATCGATTCACTGGTATTTGATGCCCGCGATATGGAAATTTTGAGCACTGTTATAAATGATGAAAGCAAAGAGTTCTATTTTGAAAATAACCAGCTGATCGTTTTAACCGATGGCGATTTTAACAGGGGCGATGAAATCTCATTACGAATTCAATATCGAAACAACCCGGTTTTTGGATATTTTCAGACCGCAAAAGGGACATATTTTACGTCTTTATTGCCGTTAACAACTTCGCACTGGCTCCCTGTGCCCGATCATCCCAGAGTTCAGTTTACTTCCGAGATTATTTTCACACACCCGGCTGGAAAAACTGTAGTTTCAAATGGCAGAAGAGCTACAATGGAAATTGAGAGTGTATCAGAAGAGACCACAAGTTTCACATCGAATAAAACGGTTTCGCCGGTTGATCTAAGTTTCGCGATGGGGGATTTGGAGCTGATTTCATCAACTCAAAACAGCAACGATATTCAATCTGAATACAGTTCAATGTTTGAACGCCGTTCAGATCATCAAATTCATATCTATTCTGAAAATTCTGATTTTGAAAGCGATCAGCTGCTTGAAACTGCAGTTGATGCCTATGGTAAATTATATGAGCATCTGAATGTGGGGTATCCGTTCAGGGATCTTTCAATTGTTATTCTTGAAGATGATTTCTGGGAAACCAAATCTTATGGAGCCGGAATCATTTATCTCTACTTGAACCGAGGTGATTTAGAAACACAATTGCAGCGAGCTTTAACCGGAGTCTGGCTGGGAGCTCATCAGAGAACAGAACTTTGGAGTGATCCGGATGCCATTACAGCTTTCCAGGGTTGGACGCTGAACACTCTTTTTGACCTGGATTATGTGTATGAGCAAACCGAGGCTCCATACCATGTTTTTGATGGAAGTTTAAGCTCTAAATGGCAATCAAATTTTGCTGAAAACCAAAATGATAAATTCAACAGCCACTTCGAAAGAGTGTACAATTCCTTGATCTCTGAATCATCTCAAGTCATGAACTGGTATGATCTGGCCAAGGCGATTTATAAAGATTCCGGTTTTCCATATTTCGATACAGATAAACCGGTATTGGCTGAATTGACAAAAGAGGAGGTCTCGGATTATCAATACAGGGCCGAGATGAAATGGGATGAAGAACAACAGAACATCACCGTTACGTTTAATGCTATTTCTGAGCCTGTTAATGAGCTGGTAACCGTGCAGGTCGATGAGTATACACTTCTTGATGAAAAAGAGAATGAGATTACATTTACCGGCGACTCCGACAGTACTGTTTTGAATGTATCTACAAATACTGAAAACATCATGCTAACTATTTTAGGAAGAGATGATATTCGGCTTGAAGTTCAAAAACCATTTGAATTCTGGATACATCAACTGAGGAATTCTGATGATCCTGACCGCCGGGAAGCAGCAGCTGAGGGGCTGGCCAATTATTCGGATAATCCTGATCTGCAACTGGCATTGCAGGACCAGATGCGGAACGAAGAAAACTCAGATGTCTATGCAGAATTGCTGCGAACATTTTCAGCAGTAACTACGGGAGCTACCGGAACAGATCAAATGTTAATCGATCATCTGTCATCCCGTTACAGTAATGAAGTTCGCTTAGCCGCTGTTGAGGGTCTGGCAAATTTTAGAGGAAATGACAGTGTGATCAGTCAATTACGATCGGTAGTGAGTCAAACCGATAACAGTGAAATCAGAACTGCAGCCATTCTTTCTCTGAATGAAGTTGTGGACGTGGATCGTTTTAAGATTCTTGCAGAAGATTTAATCACACAGGAGAGTGTTTTACAGGATGTTCCACTCTTGTTGAATTTACTGTCTGAGAAGGGAGAAACTGAAGCTGCTGTACAATATGCTGACACGTTTTTGGCAGATGGTTTTCCATATTCCATACGATCAGAAGTACTCGATTTGATACTACAGGCTGATCAATCCCGTGAAGGCTGGGAAAATCGCCTGACGCGTCTGCTTGAAGACAGGGATCCAAGGATTCGAATTCAAGCACTGAATGCCCTGGACCGCGTTAGTGATACATTTAGAAGCGAGTGGTTAGATCGGAGAAAGACAGAAGAGTATGATGAGCGAGTGAGGAGAGCTTTAAATCAATTCTAGTTTATAAAAATGTCAGACCGCCTGTGCGCGGTCTGACATAAGTTTTTCTAAGATCGTTTGATCCATTTTGCAAGATCCTTAAAGCTTGCTGTTTTTCCGTAGCTTAAAATTCCTACCTGGTAGATCTTGGAACTCAGCCACATCGTTCCCACAAAAGTGAGCATCATCAAAAGGATAGCAGTTGACGTTTGCCAAAAGGGTACTTCTGTAATGGCAATCCGGGTAATCATCAAAATAGGAGAGAAGAACGGAATAAGCGATCCAACTACGGAAAGTGTACTGTCCGGACTCTGCATCGCGTGGAACATAATTATGTAAGCGATAAAGATCGGTGCAGAGATCGGAAGCATGAGTTGCTGAGTATCGGTTTCAGAATCAGCTGCCGACCCGATAGCCGCAAAAAGAGAACTGTAAAGCAGGTACCCCAGGAAAAAGAAGATAACAAAGTAGACAATTAGGGATGTTTCCAGTGTTGGGATATCTAAAATTGCAGGAAGCTGTTCTTCGGCTTGTGCCAGTTCACCCGACATTTGTGATGACGCTGCATCTGCTCCAAGGATTGAATTCGCCAACGGTCCGGCAATAGCTGACAGACCTGCAAATGCAAGTAACCAGATACCAAATTGAGTGATTGCAATAGCTCCCACACCCGCCATTTTACCAGTAAGCAGTTCAATTGGCTTAACCGATGAGGCGATGACTTCGATAATTCTGTTCGTTTTCTCTTCAATAACACCACGCATGATATATCCACCATATCCGAATATTGCGCCAAAGATGATTAATCCCATAAACATCCCTACGATCGATAAAAATTCGGTGTCATCGTCGGTCTCTTCGCCTTCACGGCTCAACCTGCGGGAGTCCACTTCAACCCTGCTTTCAAATATGTTTCGGATATCTTCGCTAACATCTTCACGACGCAGTCTTTCCTGGCGAATGGATTCTCTGAAATCAGAACGAACGGCCGTCAAAAGCTGCAAACCTCCGCTTCCGCTGTAGATCAATTCGAGATTTTCATTTTCGCTAATGTGCGAATCATCAATAAGTACATATCCGGTAATTTCCTCTCGCTGCACCATGGCACGAAGGGTATCCACAGGGCTGTCTGAATAGTCGATGTACCGATTTTCATCAATTCCCTGAAGATTAGCAATCACTTCACCGGTTTCATCATAAACACCGATGGTAAAATCAATTTCACTGTCCCATGCAGCAATAAAAATTCCAACGCCAATGAATACTGCAAATCCGAGCGGAACCAAAATGGTAGCCCAGATAAATCCTTTGCTTCTAACCCGGGTGAGATATTCACGCTTTAAAACAAGGTAGGTTTGCCTCCAATTCATGATAGCTCAGCCTCCTGCTGTTTTTTGATATTGTCTTCACCGACGGTTGAAATAAATATCTCATTCAGTGATGGTTCAACAAGCTGAAACTTGTGAATCTCGGCTTTTTCCATAGCTTTTCTTAGAATCTCCTGTGAGTTCAATCCGTTTAAGATTCGAATTTCTGCAAAATTTGTTGATCGGTTGTTAATTCGCACATCATCCAGTTCATCCAGGAACCCGCCGTCGCCCTGGAATTCTATTAAAACCGTATTCTTTCCGAAGTCTTTCTTGATCTGGCGTAGGTTTCCGGTTAATACAACTTTTCCGTTGTTGAAAAGGCAGATATCATCACACATCTGTTCCACCTGCTCCATGCGGTGAGTAGAAAACAGTATTGTACTTCCCTGTTCCTTCAGCTCGATGATAATCTCCTTCAGCAGTTCACTGTTGATCGGGTCGAGACCACTGAACGGCTCGTCAAAAATGTATATTTCCGGGTTGTGAACTATTGTTGCAATGAACTGTATCTTTTGGCTCATTCCTTTTGAGAGTTCACCTACAACTTTTGAGTGCCAGTCGTAAGCATTGAAGCGATGCAGCCAGTACTTAATTTTTTCACGCGCATCATTTTTGTTCATCCCTTTTAACTGAGCGAGATACATGAGCTGTTCACCAACCTTCATCTTTTTATACAAACCCCGCTCTTCGGGCATATAACCAATCATCTTCTGAGTTTTGGGGCTTACCTGCTGACCATTAATGGTGATCTCACCTTCGTCCTGAAGAGTGATATAATTGATCATCCGGATGGTAGTTGTTTTACCGGCACCGTTGGGTCCAAGGAGTCCGAAAATTCTGCCTTTTTCCACTTCGAAAGATACGTCGTCAACAGCTTTTGTTTGGCCAAAGCTTTTAGAAACCCCCTCAACTGATATCGTTACACTCATTTAAAAAAGTTAGTTAAAGAATTGATTCTAGATGATGATAGCACTTAGGATACTTTAAAAAAAACAAAGAAAGAAATTATTTGGATACTCAGGGTGTGATCTTTCAGTTCAAGAGAACGATTCATTATTTATCTTAATGATTGCGCATCATTTATTATTTTCTTAATTGAATACAGTAGTATCAACCTACGGACATTTAAAAATTTAGTTATATCTCTTCATTATGAATATTGTTCATATATCGGCTGAGTGTTACCCATATGCGAAAGCCGGTGGACTCGGGGATGTTGTTGGGGCTCTTCCGAAGTATCTTAATCAGAGTGGTCACAGATCACACGTTATTATTCCATTTTACTATAACAACAAATTAAAGAAAGCGAATAAAACACTCGTCTATGAGAGTAATGCTCTTTTAGGGGGTGAACCATTTATTTTCAGGGTGTATAAGATTGATGATAGTCAAGATTTTGATCTGTTTGTAATTGACATTCCCGGGCGTTTTGACAGGCCAGGTGTTTATATCGATCCTTGGTCCGGTCATGCCTATTGGGATGAGAAAGAACGGTTTTTCAGTTTTCAGATCGCTGCCTTGGAGTGGTTAAAGATCCAGGACGAAAAACCGGATATCATACATTCACACGACCACCATACCGGGTTGATTCCGTTTATGATGAGCCAGGCTTTCCGGTTCGAAAAATTCAGAGAAACACCGTCTGTCCTTACCATTCATAACGGGGAGTATCAGGGCAGATATAACCGGGATGATTATGATCTCCTGCCTGCGTTTAATCTGGAAAATCTGGGGCTTTTAGATTGGGATGGAGCGTTGAACTCACTGGCTGCAGGGATTAAATCTGCTTGGAAAGTGACAACCGTATCGGAAGGGTATATGAACGAACTTCTGGAGTATTGTCACGGATTGGAGCAACTGCTTCGTCACGAAAAAGAGAAAACCACAGGAATTGTTAATGGCATCGATTCTGATGTCTGGAATCCCGCAGATGACCCGTATATATCCGATCACTTTTCAGTTAAAAATTTCAAAACGGGTAAGAAGAAAAATAAAAAGGTTCTCTGTGATGAATTTTCAATTAACCATAATCGTCCCCTGTTTTCATTCATCGGTCGGTTGGTTCGCGAAAAAGGTGCCGATCTCCTTCCGGGTCTGATAAAAAGTTGCCATGAAAATGGAATAGAAGCTTCATTTTTGGTTCTGGGAACGGGTGACCCCGGTTTGCATCAAATCTTTGAAAATCTTCAAAGTGATTACGTCGGATATTTTGATACCCGGCTGGAATATAACGAGAAGTTAGCTCACCAGATTTATGCGGGTAGTGATTTCCTGCTTATGCCTTCCAGGGTTGAACCTTGTGGATTAAATCAGCTTTATGCCATGCGTTATGGTACAATTCCGGTGGTAAGAAAAACCGGAGGATTAGCCGACACAGTCATAGATTTTGAAGAGAAGAACGGCTATGGTGTAGTTTTTGATGAGTTTGATCAAAAGGAGGCTGTGGAAGCAGTTAAAAGGGGAGTGGAACTATTCAACATAAAACAGTTATTTAATAAGAAAGTAAAGCAGGTAATGTCACTCGATTATTCCTGGAAAAGTTCAACCGGCAATTACATAAAATTATATCATTCATTGCTAAATAAATAAGGGGTTCAACTATGAAAGAGAAGACCATTGCAATTATTTTGGGGGGAGGAAGAGGTACAAGGTTACATCCTCTTACCTATCACAGAAGTAAACCGGCAGTACCCGTTGCGGGTAAATATCGGTTAGTAGATATACCGATCTCCAACTGTTTAAATTCCGGGATTCGAAAAATATTCGTACTTACTCAGTTCAATTCCGCTTCGTTGAACCGACATATAAAGAATACGTACAACTTTGATCTCTTCTCTCACGGATTTGTTGATATTCTCGCTGCCGAACAGACTCCTAAAAGCAGTAACTGGTTTCAGGGAACTGCTGATGCAGTGCGCCAATCCATTCATCACCTCGCCAATCATGAATATGACTATGTGTTGGTTTTATCCGGTGATCAGCTCTATCAAATGGACTACGATAAGCTGATTCAGGATCATAAGCAGCAGGGAGCCAACTTAACGGTAGCAACCATACCTGTTACGGCAGAGGATGCTTCCGGATTTGGCATTATGAAGACCAACAAAGATGGTCAAATCGACTCTTTTGTAGAAAAACCTGCTCCGGAGGAGCTGTCTAAATGGTCATCAGAAACTACCCCGGAGCTGAAAGAGGAGGGTAAAGTTTACCTGGCTTCGATGGGAATCTATGTATTCAATAAAGACGATCTGAACAGACTCTTTGAAGAGAATCCTGACGCTACTGATTTTGGTAAGGAAATTATCCCCAAAGCGATAGATGAAGGTGCAAAAGTGAATAGTTACCCGTTTGTAGGATACTGGACGGATATCGGTACAATCTCCTCCTTTTTTGATGCAAATATTGCGTTGACGGAAACGTTGCCGAAGTTTAATCTCTTTGATAATGAGCGTCAAATCTATACACGTGCACGTTTGCTGCCAACTTCAAAATTGACGGGTACATCGCTCGAATATGTAATTGTAGCGGAGGGATGTATCATCGAGGCCAGTCGGATAGAACGATCTGTAATTGGTATCCGATCCAGAATCGGCAAAGGAACCACAATCGAGTCCTCAATTGTGATGGGTAACGATAATTTCCCTACACCGGTTGATTTGGATATGCAGAGCAGTGAGATGCCGTTGATGGGGATCGGTCAGAGATGTTATATCAGCCGCGCCATTGTAGATAAAAATGTTCGCATTGGGAATGACGTTCGAATTGTAGGCGGATCTCACCTCGAGGATGGAGAATATGATCATTATCATGTTGTAGACGGAATAGTCATCGTTCCAAAAGGAACGGTTATACCGGACGGGTTTACAATTTAGTGCGATATATTTTTGTGGAAACTATTCCTGGTTTTGGGAGAAGTGCGTAATTTCATTCTGCTTACTGACGACTGTTGGTGGGATTAATCTAAAAATGTATGGAATTATGTTTACGGATGAACAGTGGATTCATTGGTTTGATAAATTGGCTGAAGACGACTATGTAGTTGTCGATGATTTTCTGTCGAATGAGCAGTACCGCCTCACTATGAACTTCTTTAAACAGGCTGAAGAGAAGAATCATTTAAAAAAAGCCGGAATTGGGTCCTCAGGAGAGTTTCAAATCAAATCGTCTGTACGGGGTGATTTTATCTACTGGCTTGAAGAAGAACGGGACACCGAACTATCTTCTTTTTTTGATATAGTACATGATTTAATCGCAAATCTAAGGCGGTTCTGTTTTCTGAGTTTGTCCGGATCGGAATTTCACATTGCAAAGTACCCCGAAGGATCTCACTACGATCGTCATCTCGATCAATTTAATGAGCGGTCTAACCGTCAAATTACCGTGCTGATCTATCTGAATGAAAACTGGAAGAAGGGAGATGGCGGTGAGCTGGTAATCTACAAGGATGATCAGGAGATTGTTGTTGAACCGATTGCAAAGCGACTGCTCTTGTTCAAAAGTGATATGATTGAACACGAAGTATTAACGACGAACGTGCCCCGCTACAGTTTAACCGGCTGGCTGCTGCATCAACCGGCCTCAGTAGGTTATCTGATTTAAAAAAATCATAAAACAGTGAGTTCTGAAAGTTCAGGAATCATCCGTTTGCTGCAGCGTTTCTTTGCTCAATAAATCAATCTCCGTCAATTCCATATTGACCTGCTGAGGTTCAGCTTCTTCAGGATCTGAATTTTCGTGAATGGCTTCCGTTTCAAGCCGGTTTTCCTCGTGAATAGTTTTGTCAAGTACTTCACAACCGATAACAAGTAAGATGGATGTAATGAGCAGGGAGATACTGGTGAGTATCGTTTTCATTCCAGTTAAAAAATGCTTTTGAATTAATAAGTTTCCTTTAGCTTTGAATACTTTTCGAATGGGAAAATGTTCCCAATAAATTTAAGCTTTGCAGGGATAAATTAGCGGCCACAAAAGTATGGGATTCGATCGGATTTAATCAACAAAATTTACAACCGATAGTAATTACCTTTCTATGATTAAAGAGATGTCTACCCAAGAAAATCAGGTAACAAAAAAAGCCACCCTGAAAACTCAGAGTGGCTTTTGAAATTTTTAGTACCGAAAAAGAGTTAGAGAATCTCCTTCAGTGTTACGCCGATTTCTGCAGGACTTTCTGCTACGGTTACTCCGGCATCTTTCAGTGCTTTCTTCTTGTCGTCTGCACCGCCTTTTCCGCCTGAGATAATTGCACCTGCGTGTCCCATTCGTCGTCCGGGAGGCGCTGTGCTTCCGGCGATAAATGCTACAACAGGCTTGTCTACGTTTTCTTTGATGTAAGCGGCAGCATCTTCTTCAGCAGACCCGCCAATTTCACCGATCAATACGATAGCGTCTGTATCCGGATCATCCTGGAAAAGCTTTACAGCATCAGTGTGCGTGGTTCCGATAACCGGGTCACCACCAATTCCAATCGCCGTGCTCTGTCCGAGCCCAACCTTTGTTAACTGATCAACAGCTTCGTACGTCAGAGTTCCAGAACGGGAGATCAGCCCTACGTTGCCGGGAGTGAAAATCATAGCCGGCATAATACCAACTTTAGCTTCGCCCGGGGTTATGACACCGGGACAGTTTGGTCCGACCAGAGTAGCACCGTGACGGTCGCAAACTGTTTTTGCTTTTACCATATCCTGTACCGGAATTCCCTCAGTAATACAGATGATCACTTTAATTCCGGAAACAGCAGCTTCAATAATTGCATCAGCCGCAAATGGAGGCGGTACAAAAATTACAGAAGTATTTGCACCTTCTTCGTTTACAGAATCAGCTACAGTATTAAAAACAGGTCGGTCTAAATGTTTTTGGCCACCTTTGCCCGGTGTAACTCCACCAACTACATTTGTTCCGTATTCAATCATTTGGCCGGCATGAAATGTCCCTTCACTACCGGTAAAACCCTGCACAATCAGCCGGGTATCTTTACCAACTAATACACTCATGAATCAGGTTAGTTTATTTTAAAATTTTGATTAAAATATCTAACCTTGAATATACCATCATTGATCAGATTTTCCCAAGAGAGCCTCTAACAAATCTTGACTAAGACGGCCCCATACAAATAAATCCTTTGTTGAATCTGAGCGGGAGATTTGCTCATCTGTTTTAAAAATTAAATTCCTCGATTTAATTGAAATCCGGGATCTATTTAGTCTGATCTATTTTGTATTTTCAAAACTCATTATGATGATACCCGAGAATAAAAAAGAAGAAATACGTGAGACGGCAGATATCGTTGAGGTAGTCGGCGATTACGTGAAGCTCAAGAAGTCCGGAAGCGGATTTGTCGGACTCTGTCCATTTCATAATGAGAAAACCCCTTCATTTCATGTGACCCCGAATATGGGGATCTACAAATGTTTTGGGTGCGGAGAGAGCGGAGATGTTTTCAGTTTTGTGATGGCAATGGAGGGTGTGGGTTTCCCCGAGGCGCTGCGCTCACTGGCCGATCGCTACGGTATTGATATTCCGGATGAGCACGTTGAAGGAGATGACGAGAGAACTAAAAAAAGAGAAGGTGTTTATCATGCGCTGAAATATGCAGGACTTTTCTTTTACCGACATTTACTCGAAACCGAAGACGCGGAGAAAGCCAGGGCATATTTAAAAAAACGGGGATATGACAAATCCATTATCCGAAAATTTGGATTGGGCTACGCTCCGAAAAATTCACAACTTTTAAAAGCGGCTGAGAAAGAGGGTATCCCTGAAGAGTATCTTGCCGAGGCGGATCTTGTAAAACCCAGCAATCGCGGGGATGGATTTTACGATACATTCCGGGATCGGCTGATGTTTCCAATCTTCAATCCATCCGGCAAAGTCATCGCTTTTGCGGGACGAATACTGGATGAGGAAAAGAAAACAGCCAAATACGTAAATTCGGCTCAAACCCTTGTTTACAATAAAAGTGAAGTAGTTTATGGAGTGAACTTTTCAAAAAATGACATCAGAAAAGAGGGTGAGGTAATTCTGGTTGAGGGTTACACGGATGTCATTTCCATGCACCAACACGGTGTAAAAAATGTGGTATCG
This sequence comes from Rhodohalobacter barkolensis, assembly GCF_002834295.1. Lineage (NCBI taxonomy): Bacteria > Pseudomonadati > Balneolota > Balneolia > Balneolales > Balneolaceae > Rhodohalobacter > Rhodohalobacter barkolensis. The sequence continues at coordinate 566,011 of NZ_PISP01000001.1, forward strand.
TCGAGTGGAACATCTCTTACGGCAGGACAGATTAAGATTTTGCAGAGGTACGGTAACCGGATTGTGATGATTTACGATGCCGACAGTGCCGGACAGAAAGCGATGGAGCGTGGGATGAATATCGCGCTGGAGCAGGGCATGGAAGTCTTTTTAATGCAGCTGCCCGATGGTGAAGATCCCGACTCGTTTGTGAAACAGTTTGGGCAGGAATCATTTTTAGATTATAAACGGAAAAACGCCGAAGATTTTGTCACATTCTCGATCCATAAAGCGGAGAAAGAGGGACGGATGGAGAGTCCCGGTGATCGAACAGCGGCAATCAAGTCTGTGTTAGAAAGCATTGCGCTGATTCCGGAAGAACTGGACCGGCAGGTGTACGTTCAGCATCTTCATCAGCAGACACAAAAATACCGAAAAGGGAGTGATCGTGAACTCTTTCAGCTGCTGGACAAAATTGTTGCGGATCAACAGAAACGAAGTCGGTACAAAGAGAGGAATCAATCGGCTCCTTCTGCTCCGGTTCCGCATTCCGTAGGGGATGAACCTCCACTTCAGCAAAGTGAGTATCCGGAATCCACGCCTGCTCAAAAGAAAAAGCCTCATTACGAAAAAGAGATTATTCGACTGATGCTGCAATTTGGTGAGAGGATGATCAAATTTATTGGCCATAATGTTGCGGAAGATCATTTTGAGGATGATGAACTGCGTGAGTTCTATAGAGATATCATCAAACGCCACATTGAAGAAGAGGAAGTAACGGTTCAGCACTACACAAACCGTGAGAAACCATTTCCAACTTTGGTTGGCGATATCGTTTTGGAACGTTATTCAGTGAGTGAGAAGTACGTTCAAAAAACAGGGAATGATGTCAAAAAAGACAGGAATCCATTTAAGACGGCAAAATACTCCATGAAACCTCTGCGGCTTTACTTTCTGGAACGAAAGAGAAGAGAGCTTACGGAGAGAATGAAAAAAAGCGAAGATGAAGAAAAGTCGAAACTGATGAAGTCGATCACCAAGCTTCAGAAAGAAATCACTCGAATTCAGAAAATATCTGCCGATGAACTGTTTGAAGACCCCGACTTTCTGAAGAACGATAGCTCTGCTTCTGTTTCCGGACGTTTTGAGTATAAAATGAAAGGGGATAAGTAAATGTGAGATGTGAGATGTGAGACGTGAGATTTGAGACTTGAGAAATGGGATTATCATTCAAAATTCATCATTTAGTAATTCAACATTTTTATGAATAACGACCTAAACATTGCCTTGAACGCCGCACGCAAGGGTGTCGAGACTATTAAAAGCTATCAGTCGAAAGCATTGAATACGCGTGAGAAGGGACATCACGATCTGGTGACGGATGCAGATCTGGAGACGGAGAGGAATATTCTATCCTATCTTAAGGAGCACTGTCCGGATGATATGATATTGGCTGAGGAGACGAAAGCTCACGAAAAGTTAAGTGGTGCACGGACATGGATTGTTGACCCCATTGACGGGACTACTAATTTTGCTCACGACTTTCCGGTATACTGTGTTTCTGTAGCGATGTGGGAAAATAAAGAGGCGCAAGTGGGTGTGGTAATTGAAGTGAATCGTAACGAGGAATTTACGGCAGTAGCCGGTGAAGGAGCGTGGCTGAACGGAGAAAAAATCAGGGTATCCAATACGTCAGAACCGAAAGATGCGTTTATCGGAACCGGTTTTCCCTATAATGATCTTTCACTTGTTGAATCTTACCTAAAACTCTTTCGACACCTGATGGACGAACTTCAGGGAATTCGCAGGCCCGGAGCGGCTACCTTTGATCTTTGCTGTGTAGCCTGCGGAAGGTTTGATGGATTTTTTGAATATTCTCTCCAAGCCTGGGATGTTGCCGCAGCTGCGCTCATTGTTAAAGAAGCGGGCGGTGTAATAACTGATTGGAAAGGCGGTGATGACTGGCTCTTTGGTCAGCGAATTATCGCTGGAAATCCGAAGATTCATCAGGTGCTTCTGGATCGGGTTGAAGAGTTTATACCAATTGAACAGAGAGAAGCAGTGGTTTGAGTTTTAAATGAACCGTCTGACGGATGACCTATTTCAACCTGACAGCGTGCCCGACTGCATTTGGAGGGTTCCTGTCAGCGTTGAGTTTGAATTCAGTACCGACGCTTTCAGGACTTTCACTTCGTGTTCAAAAAATGAGCGCTCTGCTCCAGACGCTGACAGGTCATGGGTTAATACTATAAAATGGAAAACCCCACCAAACGAATGTCTGATGGGGTTTGGTTAAATTTTGATGATAACCGTCTGACAGGTAAGAATGTTATTGTGAGTTCAATATAGAGTCATTGAATTTGGATTAGAATAGTCCCCTCATTTTCAAGGAGGGGATTTAGGGGAGGTTCAAACAAAGCCGGGTACCAATTCTCAAACTTTAAATCTTTTGCAAGTAAAGAAAACCACCCCCAACCCCTCCTTAAGAAGGAGGGGAGACATATTAATCCGTCGGAAGGGGATGTGATTTATTTACCTCTCAGCACTGCGCTGTTCTACTTTTTCGTGATACTTTTCATAAAGCTGACGATGCATGTCCATCATATCGCTTTCTCTTCCTTCAACATAAACCTGTTCAATCTGAGTGCTGTACTCAATTGGATTCCCGGTTGTTATGAGAAGAGTTGCATCCTTTCCAACTTCAAGAGTTCCGATTCGATCATCCAGACCGAGTATAGTGGCCGGAAAGGAAGTTACGGATCTGAGGGCTGTATCCGCATCTAACCCAAATGCGGCTGCGGCACCGGCTTCGTATGGAAGTCGATGAGCGTACGGAGCACTGGATCCGCCGGCAATGGCAAACTGTACTCCGGCTTCGTGTAGTTTAGAAGGCAGACTATATCGTGCATCATAGCTCTCCCAGTCCCTGTTCGAAGAGGTGAGAACACTTGTAACAATAACAGGTATCTGCTTTGTTTTGAGGTGATCGGTTACAAGGTGCGCATCCGAACCGCCCAGAATAATCAGCCGAACTCCTTCCTCTTCAGACCATGTAATCGCATCCTGAATCTGACGAACTTCGTTTGCATTCACAACGACCGGGACATCCCCTTTGAGTACAGGTATCATCGCTTCCCATCGGCTGTCGAGATCATGGCGTTGGGCCTGTCCGGAATCCATCGCCTCACGTGCAGTTCGATAAGCTTTTGCATCTGCAAACGTGTCCCTAATCCTGCGAAGATTATCTTCATAATTATCATTACCGGCATTTGGCCAGTTTACTATCAGTCCGGTACTTGATTTCAGGATCATTTCATCCCATGACCAACCGTCCATTTTCATGGCTGATGATTGTCCGGAGATGATTCCGCCACCGGGTGATGTTACAGAAGTTAAAACACCGGCAGAACGTGCAATACCAATATGACGACTTTCCGGATGAAAAGCTCTTTCGGGCAGTACATTCGGGTTTATTAAACCCTGTTCGTTGACATCAACTGTCATATCCACGGCTCCAATTTCATAAATTCCCATTTGGTTATAGGAATCGATTAAACCTGGATAGATCTGTTTTCCGGAAACATCTTTTGTCCGAACACCTGCAGGAACGTTGATATCAGAACCCAGAGCGGTAATTTTTCCATCTTCGAAAATGATGGTTCCATTTTCAATAACATCACCTGCAAGTGTATGAATGGTGCCACCTACAAGTGCGATAGGCTCACTCTGTTTGGGTGCAGGTATTTGGGCTTCCAAAGCGGGAGCAAACATCAGACAAACTGCAAACAGTGTAAGCGATAAGATTACGTTTTTCATGGTTGATAAATTTGAGATGTTCAATCGATTTTGCTGATTGTGAAGAGAAATTGATTTTACTTTTTCCATTATTTCTCCTCCATAATTAGTCGAATGAGCTGTGCGCGCTCTTCCTCAACTGTTTGGCGTAGTTCCCTGTCTTCATCGAGGTCGAAATATTTACGGCCGTCTATCCAGGTCTGCTCTGCTTTGGTGAGGGTAGAGAGCGGATCTCCGTTCCAAATTACAAAATCGGCATCCTTGCCGTTTTCGAGTGATCCGACCCGATGGTCTACACCAAGAAGCTTGGCTGTACTGATAGTTACCAACGAAAGCGCATCTTCAGGATCCATTCCGGCCCGTACCATCTTAGCCGCTTCCCAGTTCATACGGGATGCAATCTGGCTGTTGTCGGAGTGAAGGGAGGTGAGTACACCTGCTTCTGTCAGAAGTTTGGCGTTGTAGAGTATTCCGTCCTGGGCTTCCATTTTAAAAGATGACCAATCGGACCATACAACAGCACCGGCACCGTGTTCAGCCAATTCGGGAGCTACCTTGTACGCTTCAACACCGTGATGGAATGCTTTGATCGTGAAATCAAAACGTTCAGCCAGGCGCATCAGCATCAGAATTTCATCCTGACGGTAGCTGTGCGATTGTACCAGAATATCTCCATTCAGAATGTCTCGCAGTGCATCGAGTCTGAGATCTTTGCGAGGAGGTATTCCTTCTCCGGTCTCATTCCACTCATTCCAGCGTGCTTCATAATCGCGGGCCATTCTAAAACGATCTTCAATCATCTGTTCGGTACCCATCCGGGTTTCCGGGTAGCGGTCTGAACCAACACGTTTTGGATTTTCACCCAGTGCGAATTTTACGGTACGGGGAGCATCATCAATTTTAAGATCATCAGATAAAGAACCCCATCTCATCTTGATATGTACGTTCTGTCCGCCAATGGGATTTGCAGATCCGTGCATAACATGAGCTGTAGTCAATCCACCGGCAATCTGGCGATACATCCAGATGTTATTGATGTTTAGAACATCACCCATGCGAACTTCTGCCGTGATTACGTTTCCAACTTCGTTTACACCGTTCACACCGGAGTGGATGTGGGCGTCGATCAGACCCGGGGTAACATGTTTGCCTTCTGCATCAATTTCGACGGCATTTCGTGGAGCACGCAGGTCCTGTCCAATTTCTTCTACTTCGCCGTTCGAGATAATCATATCAGCATTTTCGAGAATACCCTCGGGTCCCATTGTCCAAATGGTTGCATTCCGAACGATCACATTTCTTGGCTGCTCGGGAATCGCGTTTCGACCGTACTCCATAGCAGGACGCAGTTCGGAGAGTTGAAGATCCCGATTCATGGTTTCTGCTGAATCCTCAGACTCACTCTCTGTTACAGAGCCGGTGCGTGTGGCACTAAACTGAACCCGGTCTCTGCCGGTTACTTCAGCCCAGCCACGAAGATTGTCTCCATCTACGGATCCGGTTAACCGTACCGGTCCTTCGAGACCCAGTTCGTTGCCGGAAAAGTCGGCTCTGAATCGTCTGGCCTGATCCTGCATGGAAGCAGACATCAGATCAATTTCGTCGCCGTTTATTGTTACGGTTCCGTTCAGTCGGCCGGGTCGGGACTCTTCAACCACCAGTGTACCGTCTATTGATCCATCGGTTGATACAATTTCCCATTCACCGCGCGGGTCAAGTTCCTTTTCGGGGTTTATTCGATAGTGAGAACCATCAACCCAGAGATCGATGATTTTGGCACCATTTTCAAAAAGGTCTCCATCAGCTACAATGATGTTCGCTGCTTTGCCGGCTTCAAGTGTTCCGTGTGTGGAATCTATTCCCAAAAGACTGGCAGGGTTGGATGTTAACGCAGCCAGTGCAGTCTCTTTATCAAGACCCAGTTGTACAGCTTTTCTCAAATTTCCTAAGAAGTCACCCGGTTTTTCCAATCCTGCGGTTGTGAATGAAAACAGAACACCCGCATCTGCCACTCTTGCAGGATTTTCAGGAGCAAGATACCAGTGGCGAAGTTCCGCAAGATCTTCACTGAGCGCGTCCTCAGGTGTTTCAACATCCGGAGCTTCAGGATAGTCAAGAGGCAAAATAAGGGGAGCATTATGCTCACTTAATACATCCAGAACTTTATATTCGTGACCATTTCCCAAAATCCAGGGATTGATAGAACTGAATTCATCTTTAAAACGCAATGCACGTAAAATTTCTTCATCACTTTCGGTATGAAATATCAGCGGCTGATCTCCATGAACGGCATCACGAAGGGAGGCAAGCGGTGCATTCGATTCCGGCCGTTCCAGTGAAGGATTACTTCTGTACGCCTCATGAGCTCTTTCATACCAATCGGCATCGTAAAGTGTCTGACGAATAAGGGCGATGACACCAATTTGAGAAGTGGGATAGGTAAAACCGAAGTCCCGGTTTGTGGAAAGAGATACACCCTGTGCAATTCGATCCATAACCACACGATCGGAAACATCTCCGTCTTTGAGACTGATAACGGCTGCTTCACCTTTAAAAATACCGAGTGGCGGCATAGAAAGAGCCGCTGTAAAACCCTGGCTTCTCAGCGCAGAATTACCATCATCTTCTGTATCAAATTCTTGTTCTGCTTTAAGATGTGATCGCAAGTTCGGGTTCCAGGAGTTGTTTCCTCGATCGAGTTCAACACGAGGTTCATTCATCCCAACATCGCTGTAAGAGTCGATAAATCCGGGGTAGAGGGTTTTCCCTTCCATATCCCAGACACGGGCATCGGAGGGAGGAGAAACGCGTCTTCCAACGGCTTCAATCACACCGTCTCGGATCACCAGCGTAGCGTTGTTGATGGTTTGACCCGGTGCAGTTACAATAGTAGCATTAGTGAAAGCATGAACATTTGGTGTATTGTCTTTCATGCCGTCAGTAGGGGCTGTTTGGGCAACCAGCAGTGCCGGAAGGGCAGCGGTAATCATCAAAACAGCCATACACTTCAGAAGTGTCGTATTAATTTTGTCAAAGAGATGGTACATATGATTCATAGAATCTAAGTATGGTTCGGGTTGTAGTTAAAGCAAGTCGTGGTAAAAAAATTTGATTCAGAGTACTAGAAATGATTGAGCAGAATTTTTAAGCCATCGGGCAAGAGTTGTCAATCTTAGACAATTTATAAATCCAAGCTGCTATTCAAAATAAAATATCGAAAGAGGAGGGTGGGTGAGGAAAAAAGATGTAAATAGGCGCGCAAAAGAAAAGGCACTCCGTTTTCACACGAAGTGCCTTTGTTTGATGGGAAATGATAGATTAATCCTTTTGAGCAGGGAATAAGTCCTTATTTATTATAAAGACGAGAGGAAGAGCATAGATCCAGTGGCGAACCATCGAGCCTACCGCCATATCCACACCCATGTCAAGTCCGGCTACTCCGGCACCTACTAGTGGAAACATGAAGAGCCATACAAGCGCAATAGTTTCTCCGGTTGTATAGATAAACGGTCTGATCCATTTAGGTCCCCAAAGGGATGGGGCAATTCCTGCATAGAGTACGGCAAGCAGAACACCATTTCCGTAGTGACCGGCAACTCCGTAGGCTAATCCCAATCCTGTCTTTTCTCCGAGCAGGGCGGGAATATCCCACCAGCCCATTCCCATCATCAATCCGAACAGATCGAAAAGGATGGTTCCTGCAATTCCGGCTAAGATCGCTTTTGTCCAATTAATAGTATGCATATCAAAGTCCTCTTAGTTTTGATTTACAGTTAGTTCCGGAGCTTCAGGAAAATCAATAGGTATTTCCGTGATATTATGCAGAAAGTTCGTAATCGATTTTTCGCCTACATTTATGATGACATCAATTAGATTTTCCTTACTGTAACCGGCATCAAAAAAAGTTTGGAGCGTCTCGTCGGAGATGTTTCCGCGGTTTTCAATAATTTCACGAGCCAGTCCGGCAAGAGCGTTAAATTTATCATCGAACGATGCCTTACCTTGACGTAATTCCAGGGTTTGCTCTTCTGTAAACCCATTCATTTTTCCCAGCTGAGTGTGAGCGGCCAGGCAGTAGTTGCATCCGTTGATTTCACTCACGGCCAGATTGATTACCTCCTTCTCTTTGTTATTGAGAGATGTTTTGCCGTTGGCAAAATTCATGTATCTGGCCAGCCCGTTTTTGGAATGCGCATAGGTGGCATAGATGTTAGGTACAAATCCGAGATTGGATTCTAATTGATCAAAGATCTGTTTGTTTTGATCAGTGACTTCATTTTTCGTAGGTACATTTAATGGTCTCATAACTGTTTCTGTTTGTTGGTTTGTGTTTGTTACACTGCCAACATCGCTTAATTACGCACGCCTATAAATGCTCATAATACCTCTCTTGTTGTCAATTCTTCCCGTATGAGGCCTGGGACCCATAATGATTGATTTGTATTACCAGACGCTGTAAAATCCGGTAGGTGTTGAGAGGTCTTGGAATTGACCTGCAAGCGTCCGGCAGGACCTGGCAGCGTCGATAATGCAAATTTGTTCATCAATGGTCAGATTTTTGGAATACATCATTCCGTAGGAATATCCTGGTTTTAGAAAATCGTGGAATATGAAAGTTTCGCTCCGTAGGTGCGTCCTTAATCAATCTGAAAAATTTTATCAGATGGTCAGTAAATTTAAACAGGAGGCTCCGCTGGAGCCTGATCATGACACGGTTATGCATTTCTATAAACAGGTAACTCCTGCCGGAGTAAGTCTGACTCAGAAATGAGAATGAAAATTTTGGAGATGCCATTAATTGAGATCTTCATCTACGGATCAGGCTATTCGTTGCACGATCTTCTCAGCGTGACTCTGCGAAATCATCTGCGCAACTCTGCGAGAAACCCATATCTTGATTTTTCATCGACGCTGTCAAATCCGGTGGGTGTTGACAGGTCTTGGAATAGACCTGTAAGCGTCCGTCAGGACCTGGCAGCGTCGATAATGCAAATTTGTTCATCAATAGTCAGATTTTTTGGAATACATTCATTCCGTAGGAATATGCTGGTTTTAGATAACCGTGAGCCAAGTTGCAATCGCTCCATAGGAGCGTCCTCCTAACACGTGATGTGTCGTTTGAAATGAAATCACACCAAGGAGGCTCCAACGGAGCCTTGTAATGGTATGGGTTGTTTCTTTTCTATAAACAGGTAACTCCTGCCGGAGTAAGTCTGACTCAGAAATGAGAATGAAATTTTTGGAGATGCCATTAATTGAGATCTTCATCTACGGATCAGGCTATATGTTGCACGATCTTCTCAGCGTGACTCTGCGAAATCATCTGCGCTACTCTGCGAGAAAACCATATCTCAATTATCATCGACGCTGTCAAATCCGGTAGGTGTTGACAGGTCTTTTTTAACTTTGGTTTTTTTTCAAAAACTGAGTGGTGGTCATTCCGGTCTGTTTTTTGAACAGTTTGCTAAACTGTGCCGGGTCATTATATCCAAGCTCGTAACCGATCTCCTTCGCGGTTTTATCCGTATAGAGCAGCATCCGTTTGGCTTCCATGATTACTCGTTTATGGATTACCTCGAGAGGAGTCATATCTGAGTTTTTACTAAAGACATTAGCGATCGTCTTAGTTGATTTGTATAAAAGATCGGCATACTCCGAAACACTTTTTTTCGATTTAAAATGCTCCTCAACCAGTACATTATACTGTCGTATCAGGTCTATCTCAGTTTGGTTATCTCCATCTTTTAAAAGCTGTTTATTCGCGAGACGGGTACAGCGGATGATGAATCGCTTCAACAGAATACGCAGCATCTCCTCCTGACTGCTTTCCTTCATATCAAACTCTTCGGCAAGTACATGAAAGAGTGTTCTTAGCCGATGAGATTCTTCGTCATTCAGGTTCAGGATGGGGTTGAAGTTGGATCCGAAAAAGAGCAATCCGTTACACGAGACCTCACTGTCGTTTGTATGAACACAGTAAAACTCCCGGTTGAACCGTAGGAATTTCAAGTCATCAAGATCTTTACTATTTCCGAAGTTTACTTTTTGAAGGTAAGTCGTACAGGTAATTTGTCCGGAATTTAGTTCTACGGAACGATCATCCACTGAGAAACAGACCGGACGAGTGCTGTCATTCCAGATAAACATCAGAAAGCTGCCGTCTTTACCATGGGATCGAGGCACACCTTTAGAGATATTAAATTCCGCTTCAACTTCCCGGTTACGAAATGTTTTTTCCATCATAAATCATAAGATGACACTTCTGCGGTCTATCTTACCTTTTTGGCTTAGTACTCATAAATAGATCAAAACCGGTCATCGGTATCGGTTTACCGTGATAGAGAAATCCTTCGGCGTACTCAAACCCACCGAGGTGGCCAAAATATTTGGCGCGAGCCCGCAGAGCTTCAAAAAAATTTGGATCTGAGATATAGGTTTCCGGCTCATCCCCGGGATCAGCAACGTTAAATTGCGTTGCAAAAGCTTGAATGGCTTTTTCTTTGATTTCTAAGGTGTTTGTAATATCGAAGACAAAGTCGGGCTCAAAAGGCCGGTCCTGCATGTAGTGGATGATATGAGCCGGACGGTGCGGTTCCTGTAAATTTCCGTTTTTATCCTTTGTTTCAATTTTGACGAGACCGCTGTAGAAGATGGCATCCACCAGGAGGCGGGATGCATCACCATGATCCGGATGGCGGTCGGAGGGAGCTGTAATCAAACAAACATGGGGACGATATTTGCGAACAGCCTGAATAATTGGGAGATGTAACTCCCGTGTGTTTTCAAGCTGAGTGTCGGTTAAACCGAGATTTTCCCTGGCTGCCAGGCCGAGAATATCTGCGGCTTTTGCAGCCTCTTTCATTCTGATTTTCGGTGTTCCGCGAGATCCCATTTCTCCTCGGGTCAGATCAACTACGGCAACTTTTTTTCCCTGCTGAACCAACCCTGCAAGTGTTCCTGAACAACTGAGTTCAGTATCGTCGGGGTGAGCCCCAAAAGCTAAAATATCGATCATGTTCTGTCTGTGTTATAATTGATTTATATTTTTTCAAATATAATGAAACGAAAGCAGTTTATTTCCGTATCGTCTGCTGATCGTCATGTTATTATACGTCGACGCGCATCATTTAAATTTTTAAATTGAATGAAGCGTTCAAAAAACAAAAATTTATGTATCGAATTCTTACCAGTATAACCGAGGGGTTTAAGATTGCACTTTCATCTTTATGGGCAAATAAGATGCGGGCAATTTTAACCACAACCTGTATTGTGATCGGGATTGTTTCCGTAACGGCAATGAATACAATAACAGACGGTGTAGACCGCTCCTTTGATGAAAGTATGGATATGCTGGGAAGAAATGTGGTGTTTGTTGAGAAATGGCCATGGGGTTTTGGTGGAGAGTATAAATGGTGGGAATATCGAAACCGCCGTGAACTGGAACTCAAATACGTTGATCAAGTGCGTGATCTTGTTCCCAATGCGTCTGCAGTATCGGGACGTGTCTATCGTTCTACATCCGTTCGTTATGAAGACCGAAGCGCTGAAGGAGTTGGACTCAGCGGGGCAACAGCCACCTATTTCCAGACAGCCGGACTAAATATTGATGATGGCCGTGCTTTCAGTGAAGCCGATGAACAGCGATCAGCCAGAGTTGTAGTGATTGGCAGCGGAGTGGCAGAAGCTCTTTTCCCCGATGTAGACCCGATTGGTAAAAGGGTGCGCATTAGAGGCCAGCGATTTACGGTGATCGGTACGCTGGAGAGTCAGGGTAGTTTTTTGGGAATGGAAGATCTGGATAATGAGATGGTAATTCCGATTGGCGCTATGGCAACAATTTACGATTTGCGATATGGCCTTAGATTATCAGTGCAGTTTCCCAATGAAGAAATGTTGGTCGACGGTGAATATGAGGTGATTGGGGCCATGAGGCAAATTCGCGGACTCGATCCGATGGAGGACGATGATTTTGCGATCAATAAAGCGGCACTTTTTGAGCAGGAGTTTCAGAGCATGAAAGTAGCCATCTACGGAATCGGGATTTTTCTCACTGGCCTTGCACTGTTTGTGGGCGGTATCGGAGTGATGAATATCATGTTTGTTTCTGTAAAAGAGCGAACCAAAGAGATAGGAATACGGAAAGCAGTGGGTGCACAGTCGTGGGAAATCCTGCTGCAGTTTTTAATGGAATCGATTGTAATCTGTCTGTTTGGCGGGGTGATTGGCGTACTGCTTTCGATTGGGGTGACTGAGCTCATCAACCAAATTTTTGTGGCCTACCTGGACTGGACCACCGTTCTGAACGCCATTCTGCTCTGTACATTTATAGGTATACTTTTCGGTTATTTGCCATCGAGCCGCGCAGCAAAATCTGATCCAATTGAATCACTGAGGTACGAGTAATATGAATATCATTGAAGTTTTCAGACAGGCAGTTGACTCTATCCGGGCCAATAAACTACGCTCGTCACTTACGCTATTGGCCATCGCAGTAGGGGTATTTGCCATTATCAGTGCCAATACCGCTGTGCTTGTACTTGATACTTACTTCAAGGATACACTTAGCTTGATGGGTGGGGATGTGATCACGGTTTCCAAAACTCCGGCCATCTCCATGGGTCCGACGGATTGGGAAAAGTATCGAAACCGGGAAGATTTAACCATTGCACAGATGGAAAGGCTGGAAGACCTTACATACATAACCGAAGGAGTAGGTCCAAACAGAACGTATCGCACGACGCGTGTCTCTTACAATGATGAGGAAACGGAACCCAATATCGGTATTCGCGGAGGTAATGAGAACTATCTCGATAACAACGCATACACCATTGAAGAGGGCCGGAATTTTATGCCCGAGGATATGGACTATGCCCGATCGGTTGCCATTATCGGGGCTGACGTTAAAGATGCTCTGTTCGAAAGAGAACAGGCTCTGAGTAAAACAATTCGAATAGAGGGACGACCTTACACGGTGATTGGTGTCACCGAAGCAAAAGGGAATGTATTTGGCAGCACAATGGATCGATTTGTGGTGATCCCATATACAAATCTGGCCGGTATTTACGGTAAGAATCAGAATATTGGAATTCAGGTACGTGCGGGTTCTGTGGACCGCATTGAAGCTGCAATTGATGAAATTACCGGTGTGTTGCGCGCAATTAGAAAAGTTGACCCGGCCAATCCCAACGATTTTGAAATTAGCACCAACGAAACACTTGGAAATGCTTTCGATAGCTTTACCGGAATACTCTACATGATCGGTTTTGTGATCGGTGGAATTGTATTACTTGGAGCCGGAATTGGTGTAATGAACATTATGCTGGTTTCCGTGAGTGAACGTACAAGAGAGATCGGTGTTCGTAAAGCTGTCGGAGCCACCCGAAAAGCAATCGTTTCTCAATTTCTGATGGAATCGATAGCCATCTGCCAGATTGGAGGAGTCATTGGGATAATCATTGGTGCGGGATTAGGAAATGCTGCAGCCATATGGCTCGACTCAAGTATTGTGATTCCGTGGCAGTCTGCTGTTGGCGGCGTAGTCGGTATGACAATTGTAGGTGTCGTATTTGGTGTGTATCCGGCCTTCAAAGCGGCTCAACTTGATCCGATAGAGAGCCTTCGCTACGAGTAGTGTGAACTATGTAAAGGGTCGCTTGACCCGTATGTGGAGCCCAAGATTGTTAGATTATCCTGAATATTTGATTTGCTTATTCACCCGCCTGACGGAAATCAAAAGTGTGGTGATGAACGCTTACTGACCATAGAGCACAAACAACAAATCGAAATCCATTTTGACACACCCATGCCTCAATCCCCTCTCAAGAGGGGAAGCATTGAAACCTTAATTTATGCTCGATATGCCTGAATCTGATTAGCTCTCCCGATCAAAAACATTGGGACAGGCAATACGCAGTGCGGGGTAAATATCGAATATAAAATTCCCGCCGAATAGAGTGATTTGCCTGAACTGTTGTATAGGATTTTGGCGGATTTTTAAGGTCTGATTTTAAACAAAATTTCTCTTCTACATGAATTAAAGACTGCATTGTTTTGTCCAAAAACTGTAAATCTGTTTGCAAATTTCACTGTTCTGATGATCAAACAGCCTCTGTAATAGGATGGGAGAGTCGTTTATTATCAGAAATTTAGAATCGAACTGCTCTTATTGAAAAACCGTTTTATCATTACCTGCCAAGGTGTTATTTTAACTTTACACCGTTAACAAAAAAACGGGTTTAAAAAATATTTCAATTGAAAACGGTTTACGCCATGAATGAAGATATTATCAGCGATTTGAATGAAGAGTTGGAAGGTGTGATTGAGGAAGGATATTCTTTTCTGCAGGATGAAGAACTGCAGGAAAAGATACAGGAGTTAAAAACTGAATCTGAACTTCTCATCAGAAAACATCCGATAAAAAGTGTGTTAATTGGTGCAGCAGCAGGATATCTGTTAGCCAGGCTACTAAAGTAAATCAAACTTCATGAATGAGAGTCAACAAGATAGCGAGCAGAAGGATAGTTTCAGAAGAGAAATACGGGTGTATGTAGAAAAGCGTATTCAGTTGGTAAGTGTAGCAATTTCTGAACAGATTTCTTTGATGATTGCACAGTCATTTCAGAAACTGGCCGGTATGCTTCTGATCAGTTCTGCCATACTTTTTTTATGGCTGGCACTCTCATTTTTTTTAGGCGACCTGTTGAATAATACCAGCCTTGGTTTTCTGATCGCCTCCGGTCCGCTATTTATATTTGGATTTATTTTTATTCGGTCAAGCTCGAAAAAAATTACGGATCGAATACAGGCACAACTCATATCCAGATTAATGGATGGTTTCGAAGAATCTTTTAAGATTGAAAAATTAAATCAAGAAGAGGACAGCTCTGGAAAAGAATAAAAACATAACAATGGCTGAAGTGAAGGAGCGAAAGAGAAAGCTTGAAGAGGAGATCCGTTTACTCGAATCAGGCTTTGAAGCACGCATTTCTAATGTAAAGAAGGGGATAGGCAGCGCCGTCAATCCAAAAAAATATGTAAAGAAAAATCCGTTAAAATCTGTTGCCGTAGCCGCTGCGGCAGGATTTACCCTGGGGATGTTAAAAAGAAGCAAAAAATCCCGCAACTATTCTAAAGTAAAATCAAACCCGGGAAGTGGAATTTCGTCTATTCTAATGAACGAATTAAAGCACATGGCTGTACAGAAAGCGATGTACTTTATTTCTGATTTGGTGGATCAGCAAATCGCCGACAGAAAAAGTTCATCCTCAAAAGAGAAATAACTACCATTTCTCCACTCTAAATCAGGTTTTTGTAAAAAAACGTATTAAATCACTAATACGTACCAATTTTACTGTAACTCTGTTTAAACTTTCTCGTGTAACATCAATAAATAACTTCAACTACCGAACGATGCAGAAACTATTACTAACCACATTACTGTTTTTATTTCCAATTTTGAGTGTAGCCCAGTCGCAGTCTATGACGATTGAAGAAGCTATTCAAACCTCTCTTGATAACAACTATCAATTAAAGCAGGCAGAAAATACACGTGACCTGTCGGATACAAGAGTTCGGAGTGCACAGGCTGATTTTCTTCCCTCACTGAATGCCAGCTTTAGCGGTTCAAGAAACGTGGGTCGGCAGTTTGTTCAGGAAGATCTCTCTTTCGAAGACAGAACGACTTATGGATTGAATGGTGGATTGAACGCTAACATTACCATTTTTGATGGATTTACTAACATCTCAAATCTGCGTGCCGCGCAGGCAGATCAAGAGTCGGAGCAGCTGAGCTTTCAACGTCTTAAAGAGAGTGTCATGTTCGATACAGCAAGCCGGTTTCTGGAAGTGGTGCTCAATCAGGAACTGTTAAAGATTGCTGAAAGCAACCTGGAAGCATCTACAAGTCAGCTTGAACGAATTACGGCACAGGTTGAGGTGGGATCGCGGCCAACCGTTGACCAATATAATCAGGAGTCGGTAGTGGCAAATGATGAGCTGGCGGTTATTCAGCGCGAAAATGCACTCGAAGTGAGTATGGGGCGTTTGGTCAGAATTATGCAGGATGAATCGATTAATCAAGTTGATCCGGTAATGCCAACCGTTGATGAGTTGGCACTGATGCCACTAGATTTGGATCTGCAAGAGATGATTTCTGCCGCTATGGAACAGAGAAGCGATATTCGTGCGCAGGAATATGACATCGAGAGTAATTTTCAGAACTACAGAATTGCAAGAGGCCAGCATCTGCCAACGATTTCTGCAAGTGCAGGATTTAACGGTAGCTATAGCGATCAGTTATTAGACCCAATAACCAGAGAGACTGTCTCTTTTCAGGATCAGTTTTTTGATCAAAACGTTCGACGGAATCTGGGCTTTTCTATTCAAATACCAATCTTTAACCGATGGAATACACGAACCAATATTGAAAGTGCGAGAGTACAGCTTCGCAACAGCGAACTGGCGATGGAGAACGTTCGATTCCAGGTTACGGAAGAGGTACGGCAGGCATACAACGACTATCAGTCTGTAGTTAAAGAGTTGGAGTCCACAGAAAAAGCATTGATTGCAGCCGAGAGAGCTTATGAAACTGAACAACAGCGCTATGAGGTCGGTTCATCAACGTTGATTGAGCTCAACCAGGCGAATGCAAACTTCGTACAGGCACAGAGTAACCGAATTCAAGCCGTATACAATTTTGTGTTCCAGGAAAAACTGCTCGATTTCTATATCGGTCAGCTGGATAATGAATTTCAATTTTAATAAAAACTAAATTAGACGTAAGGTGATGGGGAAACAAAAATCCGCTACAAAAAAGCTTTTAAAAATTCTGGGTATCATTCTTTTTGCATTTGTTACGCTGGCGGTGATTGCAAAAACAGCCGGCTGGCTGGATGGCGGTTCAGCGGAGAAAGAGGTTGAAACCCGTGAAGCTGAATTAAGAACCATCACCCAGCTGGTTTCAGCATCGGGTAGAATACAACCGGAGACTGAGGTTATTATTCGTCCGGATGTATCCGGTGAAATCATTGAGCTGAATGTAAAAGAGGGAGATTTTGTACGTGAGGGAGAACTTCTACTGCGCATCAAACCTGATATTTATGAAGCCCGAATTGATGAACTGAACGCTTC
This sequence comes from Rhodohalobacter barkolensis, assembly GCF_002834295.1. Lineage (NCBI taxonomy): Bacteria > Pseudomonadati > Balneolota > Balneolia > Balneolales > Balneolaceae > Rhodohalobacter > Rhodohalobacter barkolensis. The sequence continues at coordinate 582,913 of NZ_PISP01000001.1, forward strand.
ACTTCTTACGCAACAGTCCAGAATGGAGCAGGCGCGGTCGAACATGCTACAGGCCGAGGCAGAATTCCGGAAGAACGAGCAGCTTTATGAGCGTGACTTGATTTCTGAACTGGAGTACATGCAGGTCAAAAACAACTATGAGGCTCAGCAAGCGAACTTCAAGGCAGCCGAGTATCAGATTGAAAGCGCTCGTGCTCAGCTTAGAAGAGCTGAAGAAGAGTTACAGCAGACAGTAATACGATCTCCCAGAGACGGTACCATAAGCCGATTGTCGGTAGAGAGCGGTGAACGTGTTCTGGGTCAGGCACAAACAGCCGGAACGGAGATGATGCGCATTGCCCGTATGGAACAGATGGAGGTTGAAGTAGATGTAAACGAGAACGACATTGTGAACGTCTCTCCAAATGATACTACGCTGATTGAAGTGGATGCCTACCCGAATCGAATTTTTGAGGGATTGGTTACTGAAATTGCCAACTCCGCAGATGTGAGTGGTGGCGGATCAGCCGATCAGGTGACGAACTACAAGGTAAAGATTCGAATCATCACTCCACATAATCTGGATCAGGCTGCAGATCGTGTTTTGGCACAATCAGAAGAGGTATCTGAAGTACCTGAATCGGTACCAAACTTTAAACCGGGAATGTCGGGTACGGTCGATATCAAAACCAATACGGTATATAACGTTGTTGCAATACCAATACAGGCGGTAACGGTTCGTGACTTTTCACAGGACTCCACCCAAACTGACGGTGAAGAATCAGATGAGGATGAAACTTCCGATGAGGAGACCCGTAATCAAGAAGAGGATTTCCGCAGAGTAGTATTCCTGAACGATAACGGCAAAGCCAAGCGGGTAGAGGTGGAAACCGGAATCAGCGATAACACTCATATTCAAATTATGAGTGGTGTGGAAGCAGGTGATGAAGTGATAACGGGAAGCTACAGAGTGCTTTCCAGAGACCTGGATGACGGCGATCCGATCATTGTACAAAACAGAAATGAAATTGCAGCAAGCGGAGGAAACTAAGATGGCTAAAAATATTATAGAAATTACGGACCTTTCACGTCACTATAAGATGGGTGAAACCCTGGTGAGGGCACTGAACGGTGTTACATTTAATGTGGAAGAGAACGAGTATATTGCCATTATGGGTCCTTCAGGTTCCGGTAAATCGACGCTGATGAATATGATCGGCTGCCTCGATACGCCAACCTCCGGTGAATATATTTTGAATGGGAATCGAGTGAGTGAACTGGATGACGCCGAGCTGGCCCAGGTGCGTAACCGCGAGATCGGGTTTGTATTTCAGACCTTTAATCTGCTGCCCCGAACAGACTGTCTCAGTAACGTGGAGCTTCCGCTAATCTACTCCGGTATTCGCAGTTCTGAACGGAAAAAACGAGCCATTGATACGCTTACCAAGGTAGGACTAGGTGATCGTGTAGATCACAAGCCGAATGAGCTCTCGGGGGGACAACGACAGCGTGTAGCTATTGCCCGGGCATTGGTAAACAACCCATCCATACTTCTGGCCGATGAGCCGACAGGAAACCTCGATACCAAGACAGGAGAGGAGATCATGAACCTGTTTGAAGAGCTTTACCGTGCCGGAAACACTATTATTCTGGTTACTCACGAAAATGAGATTGCAGAACATGCCCGGCGGGTGGTACGTCTTCGAGACGGACTGGTTGAGTCTGACGAAAAAGTAGAAAAGCCGGTACTGTCCAACCGCGATTTGAACATGCAGCCGGCGTAGATCAATACGAAATATCTTCCGATTATTTTATCTATCTGACCGACTTTTGCAGATAGGTGGAGAGAATTACTTTTTATACTTTTTAAAAATGGGTTCGGACTTTTTTTAGTCGGTCCCATTTTTGTATAATATTTTAGTTTAAGTGGTTTGATTAATTAAAAGTCTGACTCCAATAGTTTTTTTAGAGTTCTATTATTCGAAATGAAATCAACTCAAAAACATACGATAGCCTTTATTCACTACTTAGTGTTATTGAGTGGAATCGTACTCTTTACAATCTTACCTATTGACAATCATGTTGGTGATGACGAATCATCGCTTTTTGTGAGTCATGATATTGAATACGAGTCTGTTGACGAACCGGAAGAAAAAGATTCTAAACATCCAAGTGACTTCCTTGATCTTACCTTTAAGGAAACACCTGAGAAAAAAGAATCATCAATTGGCTTTAGCAGTCTTGCCATACTAAAGCAAGGAATTACCGCTTCAGAAATCGGTATAATCAAGCTTATACTGGATAGATCTTATTACTTAAAAAGAGCCGGGCAATTATCAATTGATTACAGTCTCGCTTTCATAAACAAGCCTGTAAATCATGTATCTCTTCCTTTTCATATTCTTGCCAGCAGTATTGCTATAAATGCACCATAGTAATATAAAAGTATGGTGAGCTTCTCACCCTTAAGAAGTTCCTTAGTCTTGCCTTAAGACTGTCAAACAATACCCGGAATTCAACTAAACAGTTCTGATTTATCTGCATAAGAAGGATCATTTCTGTTGTAGCTGTAATTCTTTTTATGCCCTTGGAAAGGTTTGTTCAAGAATAATCCAAACTTCGGTAGAATAACTGGGGAATAGATGTATCTCAAAATATTCTACTAAAAAAGTATGAAGAAAATGAAGAACATAAAGTATATAGCAATCTTGCTTACTGTTTTATTAACAACAGCGTGTATAAATAAAAGTGATAATCAAACTCAAAATAATGATCAAAACTCATTTGTGAGTACTGAATGGATAGCAATAAACTCCCAGCCCGCACTGAATATTGACCGATACCTAACCGCTATGGAAGTACTCGGTTTTTCCGGAGCGATTGTAGTGAGCGACAGTGATGAAGTAGTGCTAAGTAAAGGTTACGGTTATGCAAACCGGGAAAAACGTCAACCTTATACGCCACAAACTGTACAATCGAGCGGATCGATAACTAAACAGTTTACTGGGGCGGCTATTTTACTTCTGGAAAGTCGGGGAGTGTTATCCGTAAACGATACCATATCGAAATATTTTGATCAGTTTTCGGAAGAGATGCAGAATATTACAATTCACCAGCTACTTACTCATTCCTCAGGTATGCCGGGTGGTATCGGGGCAGATGAGGAAGCCATAGGGGAACCGGCTTATTTAGACAGATTGGTGGCGGAGTCTCTTCAATCCAACCCAGGTTCCGAATACGCGTATTCAAACACCGGTTATTCATTATTGGCTATGATTATAGAGCAGGTAACAGGGCAGAGTTACGAAAAATTTCTGCGTGAAGAGTTATTATTACCGGCCGGTATGAAATATACCGGATATATTTTGCCTGATTGGGACCTGGACGAACTGGCGATTGGCTATCGAAACGGTGAACACTGGGGTATAGTTTATGAGCGTGGTTGGATTGACGATGGACCTAATTGGCATTTACGAGGTAATGGTGGTATTCATACCACAGTAAGGGATATGGCCAAATGGTTTAAAACCGTTCAGGGGCTTGGTGTTTTGGGTGAAGATGTAGTCGAACGTTGGACTACAGGTTATGTAACTGAGAATGGTGGTGTTTCGAATTACGGTTATGGCTGGAGTGTTTACGACCATGATAGATGGGGAAAAGTTATCACTCATAGCGGCAGTAATCGTATTTTTGAAGCCGATTTTGTATGGCTGCCGGAGAAAGATCTATTCTTTTACATTCATGGAAATTCATCTATGGTGTCTGCTGCAAACCAGAGTGGCAACATTCTTGCAGCTGTATTTGATTCTACTTTTGTAATGCCACCCTTGGTGGAACCGGATACATCAGCAAAACATGATATTGCTCAACAAAGAGAAGGCGTATATTATCTGAATGAAAGCAGCTTAGAACTGACAGCAGATGATGCAAGATTAATGGCCAAATTATGGGGACAAACTGTTTTTGATAAGATGTTTAAACATGATGATGAACAAATAAAATGGTTTACAGAACTTAACAGGCGTACAACGGATGTGATGAATAAGCTTAAGGCCGGGCAGGATGACGCTCTAGCCGACTTGATGCGCCAAGGCGAAGACCCTATTGAACCCACCAGTGCCATATTGAAACGTATTAGCCAAATTGGTAATCTCGATTCTCTCCATGTGATAGGAACGTTTGTAAATAATCCTGATTCCCGGTTTTCTGAATATGGTCCCTGGACCACCTTTATTTATGCAGAATTTGCAAATTGGAACCAGTATTGGAATTTCGTCTGGAATGATGACGGTACTTTTCAGGGTGAATATAGTGGACCCTGGCCATCATTTACTCTGATTCCAACCGATAATGATAGCTATACCGGTGTGAGACAAGATGGAAATTGGGAAACAGTAGAGCTTGAGATACGGGGTGATTGTATAATACTAATGGAATCAAAAGCTTGTAAAGAATAGTAATGACTGACTATTGAATTGGAGAATAGATCTAAAACACCCTTTTGTTGATCTTACCTATGTTCGTAGAAGAATGTCGTAAATACCGGATCGTAGAGTTTGCCAAAGGTATTTAAAGAAGGATGATTCAGGATCGCGTACGTGATCAATATCCCCTGTTCGACCTTGGTGAGTGGAATCTGCTAAATTCTCGGATCTCACAACTGCTTTGTTGGCCACATAGCTTTTTATGGAGTTTGCGAAATTTACGTGATAATCATCTCTGTCTACGATTTCCATTTGAAGGTTTTCATATAAAAGATGCATGTTTCCTGAACTGGTATCGTCCACCATTTCAAAATTAAAATCAAGTTCGTGAGCAAATCCACTCACAATTTCCATACCGCTCAGATCCATAAAGATGGAGTTCAGCTCTGTCAAATCGAAGGGTTGCAAGTTGCCGGTACCCGTCATATGAAAAGGGTCGTCATTTAGAGTAAAACTTAATTCTGTTTTGAGTTCAGAATGGTTTTGGAGGTATGTAACTGCATTCAGGTTTGCCGGTTCTGATGAAAGTGAATTTACATCACGAAGCTGAATCGTAGAGTTCATAAAGGAGATGGTTCCGGGTCGAGTGCCTTTTTCATCTTGTTCGGAATATTGAATGTTTGTGTTTCTGAAGTGCAGGGAGTCGATTTGAACGGCAAATGGCAGATTCTGAATAGATTTATTGAGGAGTGTAGGAGCTTTTTTGTCCGGCTTATCAGGCAGTTGTTTGTTTTTGGCTACAAGAATATGGAATGAATCGAAATCCAATAACCGAGCTTTGAGTATATTCTGATTCTGAAAAGCGGACGGATCAACTCCAGAGGCTGTTAAATTCACTATTTCCATATCAAACATATTCGCTTCAAACTCATGGGAATTCATAAACTGATTGTATCCACCCACCGGGATCAGCTTCATGGACGATAACGTCAATAGGCTATCCCGGTTCTCGAAATGTAATCCGGAAAGTGATAGTCGATTCCGATCTTCTGAGAAAAGAAATCCGAGTGAGTCAACAGAAACATTGTATTGCAGCGATTTCACGGAGTCGGATTTGGAATTAAGTTCCAATTGAAGTCCTGTATTCAGATTGAGGTCGTTTATGCGCTTACTTTCCCTTCCATCTTTATTTACAATAATTGTTCCGTTAGTCAGATCAAGAGATTCTATTTCAAGCTTTCTAAAAGAAGATTCATTATTGGATTCATTATCACCTGTTTCCGGTGAGCTATCCCAATTAATAGTGAATGTATCCATCTTAATTTTTGAAAGGATGATTTTCTTTTGGAAATACAGGCTCGGATTTATTCCGGAAATGAGGAGGGTATCAGTCTGGAAAATAGTGTGGTTCTCGTCGGATGAAGAAATGGACATCTGGCCGATAGACACAGCTCTTTGCAGCGGTAACACACGGGCAGAAATAATTTCTACATTGTAGTCCGACCCCAGGGCACTGGCCAGCATGTCTTGAACCTGTTCCTGATCAACACCGTACTTCAGCCATGTGAATATCCCAAAAAGGATGACCATAAAAGTGAGTACCAGAATAAGTAGCAATTTTTTCATTGCAGTACAGGATTTACAGGGTTGAAAATGGCCTATAAAGCATAACGTTGCCTTCCAGGCCTGTTATTATCAAAGGGAATTTATGTGTATTGGTTCTTACTTATTAAAGAACAAACCGGACTGTTAAGGTGCATTGTACTGACGTTTAGAGGACTCATAGATATTACAGTACGAATACAAGTGCATTTCAATTACATCCAGACAGCGGTGATTTAATGATGCACGAAGATTCATGAACATCATATATAAAAAAAATGGCAGGCTCTATTATCGAGTCTGCCTATTTTTTAAAGCTTACCATGAGTTCGAATACGTTTACGCATTCATTTGAGATGAATGAGTTTTAACTCTGTCTCATTTTGACTCGTGCATCGGCAATAGCGTTCTGAAGATTCTTTAATTCATTGTTCAGTTGCATACCATTATCTACTACATCATCTGAAATAGATGAGATTGAAGTGATTCCTTCGCTTGTCAAATCATTCGATAAAAACCGTTCGATTTCATTGATATCAGAAACATAGGCCAGGAATGCTTCCTTTACGCCAATATTATTTTCAGCAATCTTGTCGTAAGTTTTTGCAAGTTCAACACGGCGCTCATCACTCTGCTTCTGGATTTCAGGATTATCATAGCTCTCTTTATCGCTATCCCATGCTGCAAAATATTCTTCCCCGCTGGTTTCCATCAGGTCGGCATGTTTTGCAAAGTCTTTTTCCATGTTTTTAATTTTGGATGCATTATCCGAAAAGAGATCAAACGCTCTTTTTAAATCTGACTGGCCCGGTTTGGTAAGTTCATCCAGGGAAGCGTCGATGGATTCAATCTGCACAACGATGCGCTTGATATCATTATCAACCGTTTGCATGGATGATTGAACGTCCTCAGACCGCTGCATTCCCGTTGTAGCACAAGCAGATACAGCAAATACTGTAGCCAAACAAAACAGTAATAATAAATGTCCGTTGGTTAGTAAATTTTTCATAATCGTTTATATTGGTTCCCACAACTTGTGGGACAGTTGTGAAATAATTATCACAACTCAATATTATCAAACAGTGAGTAAAAACCCTTACATGTAGCAACCAATGTGTTACATAGATTACTGTAAAGGCTTAAATAATGTAGAAATGAGGGTAAGTATTGAAAATCAGGGGGGGGGTATCATCCTCAGAAAATTGGAGATTTCGAAAGGTATAGAATGCTGTTTTTACATATCAAATTTTAATGAGTTCACTTTAAAACTCATATCAGATGTTTGCTTTCGTAATTCCCGAATTCAGGATGGCTTCCTGTTGCCCTGCAATTTTTAAGCGTTCCTCTTTTAAACGCTTAAAATCGAGAGGAGTGAGTCCCGTTACTTTCTTCATCTGGGCAGCCAGGTAGTGCTGATTTTTGTAGTTAAGCAGCTCAGCAATCTCCGACAAAGGCATATCCTCGTACAGCAGCATCTCTTTGGCACGTTCAATTTTTTGAATAATAATAAATTGCAGAACAGACATTCCTTTCACATCAGAAAAGATTTTTAAAATGGAATCTGTTTCTTCACCTGCATAGTCACTGATTAGATCCGAAAATTTCAGTTTTGGCAGTGCGTCCGAATAGTGAATTACCTGAACAATGGTCTGAATGATTCGGTTAATGAGCATACTATCATGCTCATCAAGTAGAACCAGTCCAAACTTTGATAAACTCTTTCTTAACTCCTGATACTGATCAACTGTAAATTCATTGAGGAAATGTACGGCTCCATGTACGGTAATTTCATAATTAAACCCCAACCTGTCTAATTCCGACTGCAGGACGATTTTATCCCGCAAACAGACCATATACTTCACAAACAGTTTCTTTCCGGAGGTTTCTGAATTTTTATGATTATGATTTTTGTTATTGGTTGAATCAATCATCTACTGCCTTAAAAAAATGAAATTATATTTATTGTTTAATGGTTTATATAAATGCTCTGTATAGTTTTTATAAAAAGAGGATGACAGGCTCTCTCTTCCTGCCACCCTCTCTCTCGCTCTCTATGAAAAAATGTTAAATACTCCTGTGCTGTTGTTACTCAATTTCACCTCAGCCTTACTCCGCCAAGTTCATCCAATCTCTTGGCTAATTTTTCTGAAGTAAGCCAGGTTCCGGTTACATAATCCCGAATATTCTCATCTCTTAAATCTTCAGACATTGCTGACATCGATTCGATGGTGTTAACTGCAAAAATCAGTGATTTTTTCTCACCACTTTTATTTCCTTTCATATAATATTTTTCAGCATTTCTGTACTGATCCATAAATGTTTGAATAAAGATCTTGTTTTGAACGTCATCCACAAAACTGTCGTAATTCGACATCACACCACGGCATTCGTCCTCATTAATATCTTCCAGTTCAGAAAGTACCTTATACATGTTATTTAATGGGTTCATTAGCTTACCTCGTCATATCCACTTTTAATAATAGTTGATATCATTTTAAACCTATTGTTCGCATTGATTGAATGGCGGGAGTGAGCAGGTATGATAATAGACTCACCGGTCTCCAATAGTTTTGAATCTCCATCGATAATGATTTCAGCTTTCCCGTCAATGATTTGAATAAATGTATCGAAGGGAGATGTTTTCTCTTCCAGTTTTTCACCGCTATCGATCGAAACAGCCGTAATGTTTCCCGTTGATTTTTTGATAATTGTTTTGATCACAACCGAATCATCGACGTATTCAATGATTTCGACAACGATATGAGCTTTCGATTTTTCAAACTCTAATACTTCATCTTTCATGATATTGAAATAGTGTAATGATGGTTTTCGCGGATGTTAGTCTCAATTCCTCGAGAAACCGTCAATCATTCTCCAAGAAACACTTCGTTTTTCCTGTTACGTCTGATAAGATTGGAAAACTCTACTCCAGATGCGTTACAACCGAAAATTGTATTGTTATATAAATTACAGTTTTGAGGGATTGTAGCTCTTTACCGTGATCCATTTTGATTGAAACTTTTAGAATTGCGGTGTGATTATAATCCCTTTTTTCAACAGCCGGAGTGGTTTTGGATATTTTCAACAAACCTATATGATTTCAAACCTTTTCTTATCGGTTTACCTCAGACGAACTTCGCCGTTGTTAGAGTTCTATAGATTTAAGCAAGCTAAAGCCGTATGTTAGCAAAGACTATTGGTTCTGGGCCGGATCGAAGAGCGAATCATATTCTCTTTTATCTCTAAGAATTGGATATACATGAGATATATGTAATACCTACCAAAAACTTATGTAATATGATCCCGCGAACGAATTCCCATTTTTTAATTGAAATGTGTATCAAATTTAAGCTAGATCATCATGCCAGCTATTGAAAAAGTTACGTTTAACAACCGTACAAGCCGTGAATTCGGCAAAACCGTTAAACAAAGGGTCGACCAATATTTTGAGGTGAATGGAATCTCAAAAAACGCTAATTCAGCAATGGTTGTAAAAACTATACTGCTGCTCACTCTCTATCTGGGGGCATATGCTTTAATAATTTCCGGGCAGCTATCTCTCGGAGCAATGTGGTTCCTGACATTTGTGATGGGTATAGGTATGGCGGGAATCGGGTTTTCAGTTTCTCACGATGCACTTCACGGTGCCTACTCTTCAAATAAACATATCAATCGAGCTTTGGGATTTACATTCGATATGCTGGGTGCCAATGGTTATATCTGGAAAATAACCCACAACATCATTCATCACACCTACACCAATATACACGGCCATGATGAGGATCTTGAGGTAGCAGCGTTTATACGACTTTCCCCTCACTCCGAATATAAAATGGTCCACAGGGTACAGCACATTCTGGCCTTTTTTGCTTATAGCCTGGCTACGTTCTTCTGGGTATTTATCAAAGACTACGTAAACTTCCTTAAGCCGAATATTGGCCCATATAACAATAAAAACCATCCGATCAGCGAATGGGTGATCCTGTTTGTGACAAAGGGAGCATACTATACATTTATGCTGGTACTGCCACTGCTTCTGCTCGACATTACCTGGGTTCATCTTTTAATCGGCTTTACAACACTGCATCTAACCGCCGGACTGATTCTGGGAATTATTTTTCAGCTCGCGCACGTAGTAGAGGAGACCGATCATCCGCAGCCTGATGAAGAGAATATGATTGATGAACACTGGATGATCCACGAAATGGTGACCACAAACAATTTTGCCCGCGATAACAAAGCACTCTGCTGGTTTGTAGGCGGACTCAATTTTCAGATTGAACATCACCTGTTCCCAAAAGTTTGCAGTATCCACTATCCGGCCATCAGCCCGATTGTTGAACAGACCGCCCGTGAGTTTAATATTCCTTACAATCATCACGACACATTTTTTGAAGCGGTGGCATCACACTACCGAACTCTTAAGAAATTTGGTGATCCTGAGTTTGAATACTCTGAAGCAACGGCTTGAAAAAGTGCTCCGGGATGAGCAGGATATTTGTTAAAAATAAGAGATGCCCAAAATACCACTGCCCCGGCCGGGGCAGTATAAGTTTTACTGTGCTGCAGGTTTACAGCCCCATCCTGAATGCGTACTCCGGCCCGATTGCCGTCCAAAACGCGCCGGTTTATACCACATCTCCACACCTTGTTGATAGGCATCAGCTTCAAATGGGTTGATCGCGGAACAGTCCACATTGTCCTGAAACTGCACGAATCGATCTGAAGTCTGATTAGATGAAGTGAGTGAGGCAAGAGTATCGATATAGGGCTTAACCTCCTCTAAATCATAAAGAGTAAGTGTAATGGTGGTCTGTATCGTCTCTTCCAGTCGCTGATAAGTTTGATCCGCCATCGACCGTGCCAACTTCATAGAAGATACACCCGGCTCTTTTTCAAGAAGAGTTATTGCTTCTGTATCAAAATGGGAGAGATGTAAATTTTGAGGGGAAGCGAGCATGGTATCCGTGAACGGCATAAGCAATTCAGCCATTTTAGGTGTTCCATTGTTGCAAGTAGAAAGAACAACCAGGTTGAATCGATCTTCATCGGAGTGCAAAAAATTCTGAATCCCACTAGCAAATGAAGCGGTATTCACATCAATATCGGGCAGGGTATGATGGTAACCCTTTCCGTTTTCCGGTGGAATTTCGTGCCCAAAAAAGAGGAAGTAACTCTGATGTTCATCTGTCCGATTCTGTGTCCGGATTTCTCTTAATAAGTTGGCTTCTGAGGCAAGAAAGGATTCTTTTTTATCGGCGTGCCGATACTTGATTGTGTTGACTAGCTGACTCTTTTTATAGTGATAAAGACGACTTCTTTTTCTTGGGAAAAGCCCTAAAAATTTTGTCTCAGGTCGTTGATAGTAAATAAATACTTCTCCCGTCAGTGCTTCTTCTGCTACTTTAAATGCGGTATCAAGAACTTCAGAATTCTCCCGTATGGGTTCACCTTCCGGGGTATGATAAAGGTAATCAGAGTCGGCATGAATATAGTAGACAATTGAATAGTCGATATCGGATTCATCTGCTTGAAGGTTGTCTCCGGTAAGTTCAGATGTGTGGCTGCATCCCGAATAGATCAATCCGGTTAAAATTATAAGAGCAAGAAATTGATATCTCATATGATAAAATCAAAAATGGTTTAGTAAATCGAATCATTGGGACGGTAATAAATATGAGACCCATGTGTAGAAGTGGTGGAAAGATAGACTTAATAATTCGTTTCAAACAAAAACGTTTCGATTTCTTACAGATTTATATAAGACCAATTAAATAAAGAATAGCCCATCCGTCATCATTCGGAATCGTTCCGACAGATAACAGATAAGGCTATTCACTCCTGAAAATTTATTTCATATGCTTACAATAGCAGCAGTATGATAAGGATCAAGAGAGCTGTTGTAACACCTATAGTGATAGTTCGATTGGCCTGTTCAATGAAATCCTGAGAAAAGTTTGAGAAGTCGTCCAGATCCTCATCCATAATTTCATCAAAACCATCCAAACCGTTTAACTCACTCTTTTTTTCTGTCAACCCAAGCTTATAGCTGTCGAGCATGGCAGTTTCATCCTCGGTCAGGGAGGCCTTTGATTCTATCTGATCTATTGCGTGAATCATTTTATCAAATGATTCATTTAAAATAGCTCGTTTTTCATCCGCATCATCTGTTTCCTGCACTTCCTGAACGGTTTTATTAAAATGCTCTTTAAACGTTTCAGTAATATTAGTTGACTGTGCAAAAGACGCTGTTTGGAATACAAAAACCAATAGAATTGAAGTGAGAATTGTGTTTAGTGTTTTCATCGTGACATTGATTTGGGTTAGTGATTTTTAGTGCAACGTGATCTTCGTTGGTGATTCAAGTACTGATAACTAAAAAGTCTCTTCCCGGTTGGCAGAGAGATTTCCCGAAGTGAATTCTTCGGAAACTGGTATGCTCAATCTATTGACAATAGATTCTATGCGTGAAAGCTGATTGGGTTTGAACTTCTCTTATTTCTCATTATGCCTGTTTAAATACCCAAATCTTTCCTTTGGGAAAGGGCTATAATTCTAAATAATGATCTCTTACCCATAAATCAATTCTGAAGCTGAATTTATATCAGTTAAATTCTTGATTTATTTCAGGTATAACCCTTTTCGCTTTGGCATTAGCCTTTTTGCTCAAACGTTTCGTTTCTTCTTCCAGATTTTCAAATGGATGGGAAACAAAGTCTGTAAATTCGTTAAAATTGTCCAGGAGGAACTCTTTGTACTCCTGACTTTTCCTTGCGAACTTAGTTTTTGGTTTTGCCCCTTTACCGGTTGCAAGCAGTACTCCTGCGATGACACCCGCAGCTCCTACAAATAGGGTTGTCATAATTACGGATGAGTTTTTCATTCTTTGATTCCTTTTAAATATTAATGAGAGATTTTTTGATTCCGTATTTGTTTTAATCCGCGACCATTTTAAAGTCGGGTTATTTCAGGCCAGCAATGTATTTTTAAAGTTTTCGGGCCTGATTTAATTACTCTCAGACTGATATTACTGAGGCTAAGCTATTCTTTTGCCCTGTATAATTTGAAATAGTATGGCAATAACGGCGATAACCAGCAGAATATGAATTAACCCTCCGGTACTGTAGCCTACAAAACCGACTAACCAGGCAATGACTAATATTACGGCAATAAGATATAATAGATTTCCCATGACAATTGGTGTTTAGGGTTTACGTTTTTGGTTAATTTCCGGTTGTAGAAGTGATACCGGACGTTGTAAAGAAATCATCTAAAGAATTTTCAAGGTCATCCATTCTGCTACTGAAACTGTCTTTAAAATCATCCCAGTTTTCTCTCCCTGTAGCTTTATAGTTGTCCATTTCGCGTTCCAGTTCTCGATGTGTGGCTTCATACTCGGCCAGCTTTTCTACTTGTTTGACTTTAATATCAGTATCCGATTCGTTTTCTATTTTCTTCTTGATCTCACCAATGGTTCGGTTATACTCCATGATTCTTTCATCATTTTCGGCTCTATACATTTTGAGCTCGGCTTCCACTTCACTTTTTGCTATTTCCAAATCACGGTCTGCTTCAATGACGGATGTTTCAGCGTCCTGCATCTTATTGGACGGACTATCACAACCTGATAAAATAAATCCTGCGATAAGGGTAAGGGTTGCGAGTAAACTTATTGAGTGTTTCATTAAACTTGGTTTTTGATGTTCTATTCAGTACCTGCAGCGTGCAGGTGTAGATGTGAATGAATTCACAACAGTAATGTGTGGGAATAAAAGCTGAATAGCGTTATAAAGTGGTGGTACAGAGTTATATATTTAACAGGTATTTGGGATTTTTAACCTGTTTATGCTATTGCCCCGGATAGTTTTGCTTAAAAGTGGATCAGTCTTTTTTCTGATCGCTTTCTTCATAGTCAATAATGTTTCCCAAAAGATATCCATAGGGTTTAAGCACCTGTACCTGGGAAAATCCAACGCGTAATATTCCTATCAATGGTATGAATAAAATCATCCCGGCAATGCCCCATATTTCTGCTCCAATCAGTAGCGCAATAACTGCTACAAACGGATTGATTGAAACTTTTGAACCTATAATTTTTGGGGTGATAAAATTACCTTCAAAAATCTGAACCGTTACGAATACAAGGATTACCAGAAGGGGTAGTAGAAATGAGTCACCGGTAAGCGTGGCATATAGTACTGCCGGGAGCGCGCCAAGTAATGAGCCCACATAGGGTATAATTGCTAAAAATGAAGCAAATACAGCAAAAAAGATAGCATACTCCAATCCTATGATAAGCAGGCCGATGGTATTCAAAGCAGCTATAATGCCAATAACTATAAAAACTCCAACCAAATAGTTTTGAGTTACCGTTTGCACTCTTTTTATAACAGAATCAATTTCCGAATTATGACTTTTCTCAAATGTTTTTTCAATGAAGGTTCGGTACATCTTTTTGTAGTAAAGCATAAAAAAGATGAAAATTGGCAATAGGCTCAAAAATATGAGTGTACCTTTAGTGGCCTCAGCCATAGAACTCATGAACTCGCCACCGGTTTCAAAAAGAGTTTTTAATCCATTTTTAATGTACTCGGTTAACCGATCTTCAGAAATCCCGGTCATTCCCTCTAAGAGGTGAATGCCGGTGTAGGATGTATTCTTTATTTTGTCGGCAATATCCGGCAAGCTATCCGAAAACTGTATAAGCTGAACGGTTATCAATGCGATAACAACGGATAGCAGAACTGTGATTATTGTAAGGGCCAAAAGAATACTTATCACTCGCCCCAATTTCCATGATTCCAATCGCTTAATGACAGGGTTTAATAACATTGAAAACAGAGCTGCAAAAGCCAGGGGCATCAAAATAAATCTCCCATAACTCAAGATGAGCACCAGAAGACACAAGCCAATCAAAATTAAGGGTGCTTTTAACCAGAATGGGTAAAGGTCACTTTTTTGAATCCGGAAATTACTCTCATTTAACATAGTTCACCAATTAATGGGTATTATTATAAATAAGGAAAGACAGGTTTATATACCTCCGATTATTATTACATATTAACTGTCGGTGGCTTACATATTTATCAGGTTAGTGTAGTTGATCTGACGAAGCTTTTTAAAAAAGCTGTAAATCATGTAAGAAAACTTGAACGATCTGTAATGCTATTCGGACTCCAGTTCATCAGATTTGTTTAGAGTCTTTATTGTAATAAATCAATGAGCGAATGAACGAGAAGAAGAAGAAGAAGAAGCGAAACCGAATCAAGCAATCTGAAAGGCCAACAAAAAAACATCAAGAGAAAGATTCGGATAAGAGATATCCCAATCCTGATGATCCTTACGAAGAAACTGGCCCACCGATAAAGGAGATGCCGATTACCGGCGGTCCGCATAAAGAAGAGATTCTGGATTGAGTATCAGAATTAAACTTTAAAATACAGTAAATAATCAACCATTCAGCCAGATAATCATCATACGATTAATGGCAAACGATTCAGAATCAAAAGTTTTCGGATGTGGAAGTAGTAACAGAGTGAGCATGAAAACCACATTAAGACAACCAAAATAACTCTCAAATCAGAGGGATCATTATGAATAATCTTTTTAAAGGTGCACTTGCCGGATATGGAGCTATGAAGTTGGGAGGTGGCTGTTTTGGTACCATTATCATTTTTCTGGCTATCTGGTTGCTTCTTGGAATGTGGAGTTAGGATGAAAACTTATGTTTATAATAAATGAGAATCAAAATCTGTAGACAAAACCATTATAGACCATAAAAGCAGTTGAAGAGGGGAGAACAGAGCCGCAAGAAACGATACCTATTGAGTCATTCTTATAGATGTTGGAATTTTAAGGCGAGGACTTATTTTATAAAGATGTAGTGCCTGAATTCCGTAAACAGTGTTCAGGTACTACATCTTATTATACAGCGTACATTATACACTGCTTTATCAAGGTTAACGTTAAACCATATTTTGTTTTACTTCAGCCTTGATCTTTTTTGCCTTGTTAATGGCTTTCTCACTCAAACGTATGGTTTGATCTTCTGCATTTTCAAAGGGGTGGGATACTGAATTGGCTATATCATAAAAATTATCGACGAGATAATCTTTGTATTCATGCCCTTTTTTAGCAATTCTATTTCTTGTTTTTGAACCCTTTCCGGGTGCAAATAGAGTTCCTGCGATAATACCTGCAGTTCCTACAAAAATGGTAGTTGCAATAACGGATGAAATTTTCATTCTTTGATTCCTTTTAATTATTAATGTGTGATTTTTGGCTCTGTATTTTTTTAGTTTCAGACCAGCGAAGCGCTTGTTTAGTTTTCTGGCCTGATTTTCACTCTCTGACAAATTGTAATGCGGCTAAGCTATTCTTTTGCCCTGTATAATTTGAAATAGTATGGCAATAACGGCGATAATCAGCAGAATATGAATCAAACCACCGGCACTGTAGCCTATAAAACCGACTAACCAGCCAATGACTAAAATGACAGCAATGACGTATAATATATTTCCCATGACAGTTGGTGTTTAGGGTTTAGATTTAAATTAATTTCTGAGTGTAGAAGTGATTCAGGACGTTGTAAAGAAATCGTCTAAGGAATCTCCAAGATTATCCATTCTGCTGCTGAAACTGTCTTTAAAATTGTCCCAGTTATCTCTTCCTGAAGCTTTATAATTATCCATTTCACGTTCCAGTTCACGATGTGTGGTTTGGTACTCGGCCAGATTTTTTTCCATTCTGACTTTTGTATCCATGTCAGATTCTTTTTCGATTTTCTGCTCGATCTCACCAATGGTCCGGTTAAACTCTATGATTCTTTCATCATTTTCGGCTCTATACATTTTGAGTTCAGCTTCTACTTCACTTTTTGCCATTTCTAAATCACGGTTTGCTTCGATGACGGACGTTTCCGCGTCCTGCATCTTATTGGACGGACTGTCACAACCCGACAAAATAAATCCTGCGATAAGGGTAAGGGTTGCGAGTATACTTATTGAATGGTTCATAAAAATTTGGGTTTGATCTTGTATTCAGTTCCTGCAGCGTGCAGGAATAGATGTGAATGTATTCACACAACTGTAATGTGCAGGAATAAAAGCTGGATAGCGTTATAAGGAGGAGCTACAGAGTTATATATCTAACAGTTATATGAGGATTATTGCTCTTGCCATATTTTGGAATCAATTATTACCCTTGTAATCTGTGATATATGCAAACATGCGGTGATTAGCTATAACGAGCAGTCGATCTTCAATCTCTATATTGTTAGAGTAAATTAATATTAAGAGATAAATCAAGAGCTCATGGAAATACAGAAAAATGATCAGTCTCATAAATCTAATGAAACAGAACTGCTACAGAATATTACTCAGGTAATAAACCATAATTTAGAACTAGAAAAAAAATATGAACTGCTTTCCTCTCGGGTGGAATATCTGAAGAATCATGTACAAAATTTAAAGCATGATCTGCAAAGTCCGCTGGGTGGTATTATCGGTATGCTTGACATATTGATCAGTGATGACGAAGACCAGGTTGATGTGGAAACCCGGGATCTCATAATGATTAAAGATTCAGCTAAGTCCTTATTAGACCTTGTAAATGATAATTTTGTAAGCCGGGACGATCTTGAGAGTGAGAATCTAAGTACGAATATCGATAGAAGAATTTCTTCTGCTATGAAAGAGATTCATCGGCTGTATCTCCCCATGGCCAAAAACAAGGGGATTAATCTAATGCTCAGAAATAGAATAGAAACAGAAATTGAGCTCCAGTCCAACTTATTTCTAAATCTGATACAGATCACCGGGAACTTGATTGCGAATGCCGTCAAGTTTACTCCATCCGGCGGAACGGTTAAAGTGGAGTTTACGCTGGGTGCAGAGGAAGGTGGAAGTATTCTGAGCATGAGCGTATCGGATACCGGTAAAAGTATGTCTGCAGATCAGGTCTCAGCATTCAATGAGGGAAAACCGGTTGCAAGATCGTTGGGAACTGACGGCGAAGAAGGTTCGGGTATTGGCCTTCAGCACGTTAAACAGATGGTGATTGAAGTTGATGGGCGAATTGCTGTTGAAAGCAAAAAAGGCTCAGGAACAACATTTTCATTGTCATTCCCTCTGCCGGGTGTAAATTTGCACAAAAGGGGGGCATTCCACTTTGTAACTAAAATCAGGTCGGTATTGTTGAATGGATCTCAAAGCTGAAATCCATTTTCCCTATAGAGTTTTAATGATTCAGTTATTTTGACTTACAATCATATAATTTGAAAAACCTTCAGCTGATTTAACTCATGTTGAGCAGTGAAGTTTTTGTACTGTAAATAGAATCAATGATTACTATTTTTCTACTACAACAAAAACTGTCTGAACATCGACTGGAGTTTCAGCGATAACAGCAAACTTAGTTCCGGAAGAAAAATCAAAATCTTCATATCCGGATTCTACAATAGACAGAATTTCGTTTACTTTTTCAATATTAAAATTCCGTTCTCCATTCTCTGTTCGAAAAGAAGATGGGAGGTCTTCAGTAGATATAGTGTCAAGGTCAAACTCCGGATTTGCTCTAAGTGACCAGATTGCGATTTGGAGTTCACGCCAGGTTATATCTGGATCACTGCTTCTAAGGTCTTGGCTGATATTTAGCAGATAATTAACAGGTTTCCACTTTTCAACCATATCTGTTGAATAAAGTTTAATGCCATTGTATGTGGAATTGCTGCTTTGAATGGGTTTGGTCCAGTCTATACACCAGGCTTCTTTAGTGCCGTTTTCTATAAAATCATTAGGACTGATATCACTTAGAAGTAAACTAAAATAGGCTGTTTGGTGATTTTTATTGACCAATATGGTTGCATTTTCTCCACCCGGAATGAGCAGTACATCCTCGACGGGATCAAGTGTATCTGTTAGATCAGGTTCGGATCCGCTGACTGTATTTTCACATGAGATACTAAAAAGTACCATTATAGCGAGCAGATAAATTTTGTAGTAGATTATAGCTTTCATTTGAGTATCCTGTTTGTTCTCTTGAAAAAGGGTGTTTGTGAATTTATTTCACACAAGTAATTTGAGATTTATTTATACAATGTTCCTTACATGTTATTAGGATTTGCTTACATGTTTTACATACTTTGATTACAACCCAGGTTAATAATCTTGAATTCAATTGAGGGAAGGTTCGTCATTCAAAGTGAATGATGGCCAGATAACAAGTGGATCTGAAAAGTTTATTTGACCCGGTAAATAAAAAAAAGGACACTGAAAGTGTCCTTTTTTGTAGTAACTATAGATTGCCAAAATGCTATAAATCAAGTCTGATTTTTATTAGTTCGTTGAAGTAGTACGCCCGGCCATCATATTTCTTGGTTCGGTTACGGTATTATCATTGAGTGTAATTGAAGCCTGACTGAACATTCTTCCGGTTAGTGTAGCACCGTCTTCAAGCGTGATCTCATTCATAGATAGAATAATGCCTTCAAAATTGGCATTCTTACCGATGGTTACTTCGCCTTCTACATACCAAAAGATATTATCCGACTGTGCTCCATCATTTAAAGTGAATACAATATTTTCATCTATAGTAAGATCACTACCAATTTTGATAAGCCATACATCATCTTCACCACCATAAAGTTTGACATCGGATGCAATATGAAGAGAATCGCTCCATTCATGTACTCCGGGGGTTAAATCATTACTATGGAAGCCTCCTGTTTCGTGAACTGTTACATCATCACCGTTCTGCATGGATGCGTAACTATAAGCAGTCAACATATCTTCTATCGCTTCACTGACATCAGGGGATGTTGTGTCGCTTAAATTCGACTCCAGTACTAAAGCCTGGCCGGTTACTCCTTGTCGTTCAGAATCAGAATTATAATTCTCTTTCTTTAATCCATCTTCAACAGATCCTTCTCCAATGTGGCCCGTAATCATGGATTCTGATTTATTGATAATATTTGTTTGGGCAAGAATAACGAATTGTCCGGCTTTACCGAGGTCAATCCTAATTTTGTTGGCATTTAAAGTTGTATCTGCAGTGTTTTCACTGTATTCATTTTTATGCATACCCTGCATTTTGTTCTGTTTATCAGAGTATCTTGCATCAGAAGTGCCTGACGTTGTAAAGCTCCATTCATGATCGTTCTCAAGAGCAATATTCTCTGAATTTTTCACGCCTTCAGTTACAGTAAAGGTGTATAGAGTTCCATCCTCTAAATCAGAGTTAGGTGTAAAAGTGGCAATTTTATCTGAATAGCTGATGGTTCCACTCACTGAATTAGTTGTATACTCCCAGCTGGATTTTGAATCAGGATTTGAGCTATCTCTTATTTGCTCGTTCAACATTATTTTGCTGCTATCGTCGACTATTGTATCTGCTCTTGTAGCATACAAAACAAGTGTCGATGCATTGATACTTGCTTCATTCATTTCACTGCTGAATGTAATTTCGATTACAGTACCCGGGTCAGTATTCATCTCACCACCCATGGGTGTCGTTGATATTATGACAGGTGTTTTAGCTTCCGGATCAACAATCTTATTGTTGTCCTGGGCAAAGGCTCCGGTAGTAAAACCGGCGAACAGTAGAGCTGTGAGCGTGATGCTTTTATAGGCTTGTTTATATTTTCTCATGATTTTGATATTAAATATTGTTGTGAAGTAATTATCACGCCTTTAAACTGCTTATAAATTGTCTTTGTGTCGTTACAGCTTCCTGATGTTGAGTTGCAGATTTCATTGAAGCGTTCTGTACATACCTATCCTTTTCTTGATGTGATATCACCGCTTTACACTTTTAAAGGAAGAGATTCTAAATACATAAAGTGCCGTCTGTTGGTTGGATACCCTAGTTTCATCATTAACCCGGCTAATATGAGTACACTGAAACAGATTGATCCGGATTCATTCAAATCTGTAAACACTATAAAAATCTGTGATATATGTAACACTTACATCATTTCACATAATGCATGTAAGGTTCAAAGTTCTGAAATTTGTTGGGTGAAGAGCATATTTAGATGTTCATTTAGGCTAAAACAATAACTAAGTGGGGAGATTATGAAACAAACATTAGGCGGAATACTGAGCATAGGTGGGTTGATCGGGGTAATATTTTTTGGATATCAATACATGCAAGACTCTGAAACATTTTCAGTATTGGGAGCAGATGTCGCGGTAAGCTCAGGCGACTACGTTCCTATTTTGATTTCGCTCATTGTTCTCATTGTTGGGATTCTTATTTATCGGTCGAAATAGCTGGAAAATATTGAGTTGTTTTGCTATTGAAATAGTAGGTAATTGTGTATGAATTGACAAATAAAACACTTGATCCAAAGAGTGAGACAAGAGAAATAAAAACCACAGATAGTGAAATATTGTGTTTTTGTCAGTTTTGGATCATTTAATCAAACTGTATCCAAAGAGAGTATAAAATTTAGTAGAGAGGAGATATGAAATCCACTATTTCAAAGTTGTGCATTTTGATAGTCATTGGGCTTACTGTTTCTGCCTGCAGCATTCAAAGAAGTGCAATAAGCGGAGATAAAAGGGCATATGGCTACAGTTGGGAACAGGAAAAACAGATTGGACAGGAAGCCGATCAGCAGATTCAGCAACAGTACGGCCTGTACGATGATGATGATCTGCAAGACTATGTTGATGAAATAGGGCAGGAGATGCTCGCAGTAAGTCATATCAACCGGGAGGACACTCCATCTGTTTATGCGGGTACTGATTTCTATTTTCGTGTATTGGATAATCCGGTTGTTAATGCTTTTGCTTTGCCCGGAGGGTATATTTATGTGACCCGTGGATTGCTATCGCATTTGGAAAATGAAGCTCAGCTAGCTGTGGTGTTGGGTCATGAGATTGGTCATGTGGTTGCACGCCACGCTTCCCAACGGGCCTTTGAACAACAGATGGGACAGATTGCCCTGATTGGAGGTGCCATAGGCGGTGAACTATTAGGCCTTCCAGGTGGAGATATACTTGGTATTGGCAGTCAGGCTGCCCAACTCTTGTTTTTAAGCTACAGCCGGGATGATGAACGTGAATCGGATCAACTTGGTGTGGAATATGCATCCATGCAACACTATAAGGCAGCTGAAGGGGCACAGTTTTTTGTTTCTTTGGAGCGGATGTCAGAACAAGCGGGCCAAAGCCTTCCTAACTGGCAATCTACACACCCCGATCCGGCCGAAAGGGCAAATAGTATTCCGGAGCTTGCCGAAGAGTGGAGGGCTAAAGGGTATGAACAGACGATAGACAATAAAGATCAGTATATGGAGAAGCTTAACAATTTGATCTATGGAGAGAATCCGCGGGAGGGATTTACACGTAACGGATTATTCTATCATCCTGATTTGGAATTTCAATTTCCCTACCCGGATGGATGGCAGGTGATTAATCAACGGTCATTGGTTGCTGTTGTTAACAAGGATCAGGATGCCGTTTCTATTATGACGCTGGATGGGGAATCAGCAAATGCAGAGGCTTCGGTCAATGAGTTTTTGAATCAGGAGGGAATTAATACGGAAGGTAAATCCAGGACACAAAGTAACGGACTAAACGCTTATCGAGCTGAAGCCACAGGGCAGACTGAGGATGGAACCCAACTTAAATTCTATGTTTATGCGATTGAGTATGATGGCTCTATATATCGCTTTTTGAACTACACAACCGCTGATAAATATAGTAACTATGCTTCTCGCTTTGATGAGGTCACCGGGGGGTTCAGAGAGTTGACTGATCGAGATATTTTGAATATTCAGCCGGTTCGTCTGCAAGTAGTTAAAACCAACCGTTCAGGAACCTTCCAATCCTTCCTTCCAAGGAACCTCGATGACTTTTCAATTACAGTTTCGCCGGAAGACCTTGCCATCATGAACCAGGTTGAACTCGATGAACAGATCAGTGTCGGTACCTGGCTAAAGCTCCCAAATCAGTAAGATAGGATATTAAGTTAGAAAATTATGAAACATATAACTTTATGATCTTCAAGCTTACTAAAGAACTACTCAATTAAAAGCATATCTATAACTTAAAGCGGGTTTGCTGTAACAACATATCTTTATTGATTCTATACATTGCTTCATAGTTAATTAGTTAATCAAACGGAGCAACCATGGACAAACACAATAGAGATCACAAGAAAAACAAAGACGAGAAGAAATCTGTTAACAAAAATCCGCAATACAAACCGGAAAAGGCTAAGGACGAAAAAGTGAAAAGCAAAAAAGCCTAAGCACAATTCTTCTTTATTAAAAAGGGCTTCTGATCACTCAGAGGCCCTTTTTTTATTCAAAAAAGTGTTTAAGTCAATGTTTAGCAATAACCCATACTGCATGTATAATACCCGGAATGTAACCAAGAATTGTCAGCAAAATATTCAGCCAGAATGCACCTGTAATTCCAACTTCTAAAAATACTCCAAGCGGTGGCAGAATGATGGCAAAAATAATTTTTAAAATATCCATAGAAGTGTTTTCTAAATTTTTAGTTCATCGAATTATTTGAATGCGATGATGCATTCCGTTAAAGTGTTTTCAATTTCACTTTTAAGTCCTCATCTATAGGAATGATTTGTTTTTCTTTTTTTGGACCAATTGCGTTAATAATATTACGAACTGCATTGTATAGCATAAGTACTACGGTGATAACAGCCCCCGCAAGAAAAGAAGAAATGATTAAAGCAGCAAAATAAAGGAAATAGAACCATTCAAGTTTGGTATCAGTTGAAGTGCTCAAGCCAAACAAGGTCAGCATAAGTGCAAGTACGGTAATCAGTGCAAGCATCATTGTTCCACTAAATGTATGTACGCTTGGCAAAACTGATTCCAGCAATCACCGGGCTTCTGAAGTGCTAATTTTGCCAATCATCCAGCTCGTTCCCATAATAGTTATAGCGGCTAAACATCCGCCTAATGCAGCACGGCGTCCATCTGCTTTTAACGTTTCTCTTTGCTGTTCATTGATGGATTTAATTCTCTCATTTTTTTATTCATTAATAAACCTCAGAAGGTGACAGATGAGCAAGTGATCGATTCTGATAAAATTCTATCTATTTACTTTAGTTTATCTCTCTGGTATAAAGATCAAGAAAATTTACGAGAAAATGTTATGCTCTATATTATACTTCAACGTTATATTAGTTTTGTTGACGTATATTCTTTCGTCTAAGAGAATATATACGGGGCTCGTTATGTTTACATGAAAAGCATGGTAACGGTTTAACACTTAAAAGTTCTTTTTTGAAAACAAACCCATCCACACATCAAAAATCCAGGAAATTTGCGGAACTGTTAGATAGCTGGTTTACAATACCGGGTACAAATATAAAAGTTGGATTGGATCCAATTCTGGGCCTGGTTACCGGTCTTGGGGATCTGGCAGGGGCCTCTCTTTCAGTCTACTTTATGTTTTATGCTACAAAACTGGGAGCAAAAACGTCCGTTCTTCTGAGAATGTTTATGAATATCCTGGCCGATTTGATCATTGGAATGATTCCTGTTTTGGGTGATCTCTTTGATGTGGCCTGGAAAGCAAATCTCCGGAACGCCAAACTCCTCGAAAAGCAGGAAGCGGAGCCTGATAAACTTGGAAATGAAAGTACCGTTATGATGTGGGTTCTCTTTATCGCACTTGTTCTGATATTGATTGGGATCGTAATAGCCATAGTTTGGGCGGTAGCTGAGGCTTGGAATCTTCTCTTCCGATAAACCTTCTTTTTTAAGTAAATGTAAGTTGACAAAATTGCAATGTTAACACTTACATTAACGTTATATAAGACCTTAGATTGATCATATAATTAATTAAAAATCCATGTTGAAAAATAAGAGCTAATGAAGAGGGATACAGAAAGTTAATTATGAAACTTTGATTCAAAATTTAAATTAGAAACACTAAACCTTAAATAAATCACTAATTATGACAATGTTCGACAAGAAGAGAGTTCAAGATATTATTCGTCAGTTCGACACAAAACAGCACAGAAAAAGTAATTCAATGGAAATTGATAAAGTTGTTCTGATTGCTATTTCAAGTGTTTTAGGAGGAGCCCTTTTGGGGATACTGTTTGCTCCGGAAAAGGGAAAAAAAACCAGAAAGACTTTGGCCAGGAAAAGAGATGAATATCTTAATGAGATCAGAAAGAACAGTGAAGATCTGAGCCAGCAGCTGAAAAACTATACCGATACAGTGCTTGATAAATCCAAGGCGACAGCCCAAAATTTAAAGCAAGATGTAGAGGATTATGCCGAATGGACCTTTCAGGAACTGTATGATCAGGCAAAAGAGCTTAAGATTAAAGGATATTCCCAAATGAATAAATCTGAGTTAATCCAGGCTTTGGAAGATCTTAAAGTTGAAAAATAAGCTTAAGATATTTTTGCAAAAAGGGGCTCTCCGTAAAGAGTCTATAAAAGATCAAAGAAGGGAAGGTGTTTGAAGATTTAATGGATTTTTAAAAATCTTCCAGATTTTTTTGACGCACTTCTTTCAGTTCTTTAAAGTAGGTAGGAGTTAATCCCGTAACTTTTTTGAACTGGTTCGAGAGATGAGCTACACTGCTGTAATGCAGTCTATGTGCGATTTCGGTAAGGGTAAGCTCATCATAGATCAGAAGCTCTTTCACTTTTTCAATCTTATGCAGGATAATGTATTGCTGAATGGTAATTCCCTTCACTTCCGAAAATGTATTGGAGAGATAAGTATAATCGTAATTCAGTTTTTCACTGATGTAGTCCGAATCGTTCACTTTTGGTACTTCATCGGAGTAGTGTATCATTTCAATAATCACGGCCTTGATCTTCTCAACCAGGATGTTCTTTTTATCGTCCAGAAGTTCAAGACCTGATTTCTTCAGGTTTTTAGAAAATTCTTCCAGCTGATCTTTAGTAATCTCTTCCTTGATGTCTACAAAGCCAAGTTCTACTGATGAACAGGTCAATCCAAGTTTTTCAAGCTCGCTCTTGACCACCATCTTGCAGCGTAAACTAACCATATATTTAATATACAGTTTCATATTAGGCTATAAGCTTTAAATAAATTCTTAGTAATAAGATGATATTAATCATAATTCAATGAGCTGAAGCTACTTAGCTTATCTATTGTGTGAAATTTAGTCAGTATCCTTAAAATCTGATTCCCGTTGTATTAAACAAAATATTTCGAAGTATCTGTTAGCTCATTATACTTTAGACTGGATCAAAAGCCTAAAATTTATTTGTCTAAGAAAGCTGATGCTTTTTTTCCTTTGTTTAAAACCAAAAAGGTTGGCTGGAAGACTTTCTCTTTTCCCTTCAGCATGTCACACAACTATTATATTTAATGTTATGTTAAAGGGTAAATACTAATTTTATGTAATAGTTAATCGTGTGCATCTGTAATCAATGCTTGAATCAGTATCAATGTGGTATGAATACAAACTATTATTAGGATCCATTTATACTATTAATGATTGTATTAATTGTTTTATTCAGATCCCCATCATTTGAGAGACAAATTCTGAAGTTGACTTTCAATCTTATCATTCTTAATAAATTAAACAATATAAAGTCGCTTCTCTTATCTATTTAATTTTAAGCGTTACATATATCACGGTTATTTCTGTCGTTTGTTAGGATCAATATATTTGTTTGATCTGAAACGTCTACCGGGTTATTCTTGATCTTATTTAGTAAATCTAACGACTCTATTTAGAAACTGTTCCTGAATTTAAAATTTATGCTTCCGGTAATTCCTTAAATATTGCTTTTCTTACTTTTAAATAAAGATATTTTCAGGTAATATTAAATAATCAGTCTATCGGAAAACTATATATATTATAGGTTTTTGAGGATTGTAGATTTATTCCCTGCAATTAAAAAGAGGAAAAAATGTCATTTGAGATAGGAGTTATCATTACGGGTACGGTACTCATCCTTATAGCATAGGTTGGCAGCATCTCTGCAAAAAACTGCGGAGGTGTTTTAAAATATCTCAGATAGACATCGTCTGCATTCACAAAATTCGCTAATAATCTTAAACAGTACTTGGTTCCCAATATTGATCCTAAATAAAATTCATCATTATGACAGTAAAAGAGATAAAAAAGCAACTCGAATCGTCAAAAAATCCGGTGGCAAAGGCATTTCATATCGGTGACCATTTCAAAGTTCTTCTCTTTGGATTCAAGAAGGGAATGAAGCTGGAAGATCATAAAGCTCATCATCCTACAAAGCTTTTAGTTATTGAAGGTGATGTGATCTATCACCAGAATAAAAAAGATATCCGGCTTAAGCAGCACGATGAGGTTGATATTCCGGCTGAAGTTGCTCACTCCGTTGGAGCACTTGAAGACAGCATGATTCTTTTGACCCAGGGTTGATTTCTGTCTACGACGTTATAAGTTGTCCATTCAAATAGCCGTGAAACTCCAAATCGCTGAAGTAGTTCGGTAAAATAGAGTGAATGCCTTTAAACATTACCTTTTGGAGCCTTTCTTAAAATCAAACAGATAAAAGACACTTATCTGAAGACCGCGATTACTGGATCTGTATGTATCATCCGTAGAAATTCTGATCAATCCGAGGTTATACCGGATGTCAATCCCCAAACCATTGGGCATCAGTGGATAACTTAAACCTGCACTTAAGCTTAAATCTACTTTTCTGAACCTGTTTGCAATATCATGTGTAGCTCCGTCATAATCTGCCCACGCGTTCATTAGAAAACCCAGCTGCGGACCCGCTTGTACCCGTATGTTGTTATCAAACAGGTATTGAAAAAGGATTGGCACATTAATTTGATCCAGTCTTACTACAGCGTCTGAACTTTTGAGGTATACTCCCTGTGGAGAGTAATTTAACTCGGTTTGAAGCGTAAGCGGCCTGATGCGAACAGGATAGAATCGGCCAATAAAGCCGTACTGAAGAGTCGTACGGCTACCGGTATCAGCTTCGCCCTCAAAATTAAGGGAGTAGATATTAAATCCACCTTTAAACCCAATTTCAGTCTGTTGTGAAAATGCTTTATCGGACCCCGCAACTATTAAAAATGCGGATATAATTACTAACCAAAAATACTTCATTTAAAGCCTCTCTTAAGTGTTTCATATGTAGCCTTTGTTAAAGAAAATGTTCCGGCAGAATAGCATATTGAAACTATCTTGTTTCAAAATGAACCTGACCTTTCGAAGTGATTTAAGTAGACCTTATGTTTACGAGTAGTAAAGCATCAATTTATAATCTTAAGAATTATCGAGATCTTCTTATCTACGGTGTAACCCGATTTCTTAAAATTCTGATATGAGTTCAACAAAGGACAATATATCCATGCGAGAGCATATGCTGGCCGGCAAGCCTTATAAAGCAAAGGATGCAGAGCTTGACCGGATGCATGCAAAAGCCCTGAAGGTAATGCACACGTTTAACAATTCCGGCCCTGAAGAGCGTAATAAGCGAATGTCTCTGCTGAATGAACTATTCGGGGCTCTTGGGGCAAACTCTGAAGTGAATCCGCCCTTTTACTGCGATTACGGAGTTCACATTTATGCTGGGGAGAAATTCTTTGCAAACTACGACTGTGTCATTCTCGACTGTAACGAAGTTCGAATTGGAGACAGGGTACTTCTGGGTCCAAAGGTTCAGATTTATACGGCAACTCATCCTTTACATCCGGCCGAGAGAAGAGAAGAGTGGGAGTTGGCGCATCCCGTTACAATCGAAGATGATGTTTGGATTGGAGGCGGTGCGATTATCTGTCCGGGTGTTCATATAGGTGCCGGCACAACTATCGGTGCCGGGAGTATTGTGACTCGAGACATACCCGCGAATGTTCTTGCTGCGGGAAATCCGTGTCGGGTGATTCGTAAATTGAATACGGATTAAACGGGACCTTTCAATGCTGTTTATTTAAACTTGAGATGCAAAATATTTAAGAAGTCGGGACATTTTCGTCAACTATAGATTAGCATTCATTACAATAGCTGATTTCAAGCTTATGGGATGATCAAATGAAACATTTTTCCCCCTCACGAATAAGTACTCCATTATATCGAACCTTAATATCATTCATCTCTATGAAACGTCTATCCGTTCTGATTTTATCCATTGCATTTCTTTTTTCACTAAATAATAAGGCAATTGCTCAAAACACCGAGTTGGGAGTGATTATTGGTGAACCGACCGGAGTGAGTGCGAAATTCTGGACATCGGGCAGATCAGCAGTGGACCTGGGAGTCGCGTGGTCTTTGGGCGGGTCGGGTACAATTCATGATCCTTCAGGTAACATGCATATTCATTCAAACTATCTATGGCATTTCTGGACAGATTCGGGCGTAGCGTTTTATGCGGGTCTCGGTGGACGGCTTCTGTTTGATAACGATACCGAGTTTGCCGCACGAATCCCGATTGGGATGCAGTTTAACATAGCTCGTCGTCTTGGGATTTTCTTTGAACTGGCACCGACGCTGCCCATCATGCCGGAAACCGAATCCGACTTTGATATCAACGGTGGGGCGGGAATACGATTCAGGTTTTAAATCCAGTTTCAGCTTTAAACCCGGAATTATAAAGCCATACAGCATTTCCGATGTATTCCGTGCTTCTGTGGCTCATCTCACAGGTTTTGACATGACTCACAAATGTATATCCTACGACCGGACATCCGTGTTTTGAGAATATTTTCCCCGCATACGTGACACGGTTTGTCCTCTCTGCCAAACAGATAGTGGCGATAATCTTTCCGCTTTTTTCCCTCAGATTTCAATCTGACAGCTAAACCCTCTGGGGTCGTAAGTCCGCCGGTTTGATAGGAGCGGCCGGTAATAGTTAAGGCCGACTTTGAGAAACGTTCAACTGCTTCATGCGAAAGATCCATGGGACGCATTTTTGGATGAATTTGCGCATCAAATAAAATTTCAGTCCTCAGGTAGTTGCCAACGCCGCTCAGAAATCCCTGGTCAAGCAGGAGGGAGGCGAATGATTTTCTACGGAACTGATCGTCTATGGTCCGCTCCGAAATGGTTTCGGGACTTACACCTTTCAGAAGGTCGGGGCCCAGTCTATTTAAATATGGATGTTCGTGCAGAGAAACGGAATCCATTACATCAATCTCACTTGCACTGTAGAGAAGGGCTGATTTTTGATGAGTCCGGATCTCCAAACGCAGCTCTCGGTTAGTAGTCGGATATTCTCCCGCCGATTTGATGAACCACTTTCCATAAAGCTGATTGTGAGAGTAGATGTGATAGTCATCTTCAAATGAGATTACCAGGCCTTTGCCGTAGGCCTCTACGTTTTCAACCTTCTTGTCGGTCAAGTCACTTTCAAATGGTTTCAGGTGGTCGTGATAGAAATAGAGATAGATTGGGGCTTGATCTCCGATAGCGTTTCGGATCTTATCGGCCTCGCGATGAACTTCAGGTCCTTCAGGCATTTTACGAATTGATTTAGAATTGCTTGTTTGAGTGGAATTAAACGATAATTAGAAATGGATCATTCTGATAGCCACAGAAGCACGGAATACGATGAATTTACTTTTCGCGGTGATAAATCCCGCGCTCGTTTGTAAAACCCATGAATGGCTTCTATTGTAAATAGACCTGTCAGCGTTCAATGAACCTGACAGCGTCCAATATTCTCACAGAGTGATGTCTTTTATTGCTTCCGTAACAAGTTAAAGTTTAGTTTCAACTCCGGAGGGGTATTCTGTTTATAGCATTTAATACGAAATATTGTAAAAGCTCCATAGGAGCTTCCTGTTACGGTGAACGAAATGATAAACTCCAAACTAAAAGAACACTCCCACGGAGTGATAACCTTCTTTCATCCGTCCACCTATAAACAGAATATTCCTACGGAATGTGGTGAATTCATAAGAGTTTGCCACCAAGGCACAATGACACGAAGCATAACGAAGAGATGAAGTATAAAAATGCCCGATAAGGGGCTTCATATGCGAGCCTGCCTGCGCTGAAGCTTTGGAAGACAGGCCGGTCATTCATGGCCGGTAAAGAGTTGTAGAAAACGGAATGTTTTCTTAATTCTAAAAGCCACAGAAGCACGGAATTCATTGAAGCTTCCGTGCGGTTCTGTGTTTCCGTGGCAATAGAATTTACTTCTTTTATTGAGGCCGTATTACAAATCATATTACCGACATTCACATTTATACCAGCTTTACAAATTCTAAACAAATCGGAACCTCTGAAGTAAGTTTTGTTGTTCTGCGGATATGAATCATACAGACGAAATTTACGATTTTATTGTGATCGGCTCGGGGATGGGAGGATTAACGTCAGCGTCCCTTTTAGCAAAAGATGGACATTCGGTTCTTGTACTGGAAGCCGCACTTGCCATTGGCGGATGCAGCTCATCCTATTATAGGAAAGGATTTATCTTTGAGTCAGGTGCAACCACACTGATCGGATTTGACAAGCATCAGCCACTAAAAAAGCTGGAAGAAACGCTCGGTATTTCTATTCCAAAAGTGAAGCTCAACCCATCGATGAAGGTTCATCTGGATGGAAAGGAGATCACCCGGTACGAGGATCGAGAGAAGTGGATCATGGAAGCTGTTCGGCATTTTGGGGAACAGAAAGCACAGGAAACATTTTGGCGTAAGGCATTCCGAGTAGCTGATGTGGTATGGAGAGTATCAGAAAAGAATACCGCATTTCCTCCGCAATCGGCAAAAGACTGGCTCAGTCTGCTTAAAAATGACCCACGTGATGTTTGGGTATTGCCTTATGCGATCAAATCGGTAAAAGAGTTTGCCAGAAATTGTAATATCACAAACCCGGAGTTTTTCAGGTTTATGGACGAACAGCTGCTGATTTCGGCTCAGTCCAAGTCGGATGACACACCGTTTCTTTTTGGAGCACCGGCCATCACCTATACAAACTGCTCCAACTACTCCGTACCCGGCGGACTGAAAAAAATGGCGGAAACGATACGGGATTTTATCACAGAGAATGGTGGTAAAATTCAAACCAAAGAGAAGGTGTTATCTCTTGAGAAGAAGAACGGAACTTTTAAAGTGACAACGTCCAAAAATCGATCATACCATGCCAAACAGGTTATCTCGAATATTCCGGTTTGGAATATGGAGGATATTACATCAGGTGAGATGGTAGATTATTTCAAAAAAGAGTCCGCGAAATACAGTGAGGCCTGGGGAGCGTTTACGATGGGTGTTGTTACCGATGATGTCTACCCCGATGAGATGCCGCTTCACCATCAGGTGCATATCAAAAAACCAATACCGGGGATTCACTCTGATTCAATATTTGTCTCGTTTTCCCATGCGGATGATGAGGAGCGAGCTGAAAAAGGATCTCGTGTTCTCAATATTTCAACTCATACAGAGACCGACTACTGGTTTGCGCTCAATGGGCATTACGATACTGAAAAGGAGAGGGTTCATCAGCAGATCATTGATGTTCTCAAAGAACAGCTTCCGCATTTTGGTGAGGCAGAAATCAAGCTTGCATTTTCGTCAACTCCGGTGAGCTGGGAGAATTGGGTGTATCGAAAAAAAGGACGCGTAGGAGGCATTCCTCAGAGTATGGGCCGTTCATTGCTCGATTGGACACCCAATACACCACCCTTCGAAGGCCTCTATCTCTGCGGTGATACGGTGTTTCCGGGACAGGGAATTCCGGGCGTAACTTTAAGCGGATTTCACGTATATTATAGGGTTCAAGAACAACTCAAAAAACAATCGTTTCATTGAATTACGACAGGAATAACTATTCACCCAACACACAATTTTCAATATTTCCACCTGCAGTAAAACATCTCATTATTGTAAACCTGCTGGTATTTGTGGCGCTCATGAATCCCATGCTCCAACAGTATCTGATGGTCTTTGGTGCCCTGTGGCCGGTTGATTCCGGAAATTTTGCTCCCTGGCAGCTGATATCCTATATGTTTATCCACGCCAGTTTTGGACACATCTTCTTTAACCTATTTGCTCTGTGGATTTTTGGTCAGGGCATTGAAAATTTCTGGGGAACCAAACGCTTTGCAATCTACTACTTTTTAACCGGTATCGGTGCGGCACTCATACACATGTGGATTGGCGGAACCGGAGCACCTACGGTTGGAGCATCAGGTGCGGTTTATGGAATTCTATTGGCTTTTGGTATGATGTTCCCGGATCGATATATCATGCTTTTAATTCCTCCTATACCGATTAAGGCAAAATACTTTGTAGCCATTTTTGGTGTTATTGAATTGATGTCCGGCATTATGAGAACCGACAGCGGAATAGCACACTTTGCTCACCTGGGCGGAATGGTTGTGGGTTATATTTTGATCCGTTACTGGGGCTTGAAAGGCGAACGACGAGCTTAATCAGATCGAAGAATGAATATGTATCAGCAAGACTCATTTTGGAACTCTTTTAAACGCGGCTTCCTGCGAATGCCAACGGTGATTCGAACGCTCATCGCTGTCAATGTGATCGTGTTCATATTTCAGGCTTTTTTTGGCGGTATTCAGATTGGGAATCAGTCGCTGAACCGTATTATCGTAAACTGGTTTGGGTTTGATCCCGATTTAGGAACCGCCATTACCCAACCGTGGCGTTTTGTGACCTACATGTTTCTGCACGGCGGCGGATTTCACCTGCTATTTAACATGCTCTGGCTTTGGTGGATGGGAAGAGCTGTGGAAGAGGGACTGGGCCCTCGTACATTTTCCGTGATCTTTTTCGGAGCCGGCATCGGTGGAGCTGTTTTCCATATCGCCCTCTCATTTCTTTATGGGACCAACATGGTGATTGGGGCGTCAGGCGCTGTTTTTGGTGTGATGGTGGCATTCGCTTACATGTATCCAACCATGCCGATTATGCTCTTTTTACTGCCTCCGATTCAGGCTAGGTATGTTGTTGCCGGCTTGATTGTGTTTGACGTACTCTTCATAGGAGCAGGAGATAATGTAGCACGGCTGGTGCACCTTGGGGGTGCCGGTATTGGATACCTTCTGGTAAGAGCTCATTACAATGGAACTGATCTGTCTAAGTTTGTAAGACCCATTGAAAGGATTTGGAATCCGGAGCTGTCAGGATCTTCTTCCAAAAAGAAAAAGCGGAAGAAAAAGAATAAGGATATGTATTCGGTGAGTGATGTAGAGATCCTGGATGAGGAGGAAATATCAGATTTGGATGAAATTCTTGAAAAGATCTCCAAACACGGTTACGACGGCCTGACTTCGGAAGAGAAAAAGAGACTTTTCGATTTGAGTAAGAGAAACTGACTTTTAGTTGGCAGTAGGTAGTTAGCAATTGGCAATAGACTGTTTTTGATGATATTTGATATCTTGGTTTAAATTTTTAATAAATCAATGGATTATGGGGGATTTTAAGGATCTGAAGGTTTATCAAAAATCATATAATCTTGCGATGGAAATTTTTTTTATTTCAAAATCATTTCCATCTGAAGAAAAGTATGCGCTTACCAGTCAGATTAGAAGGTCATCACGGTCCGTATCAAGATCAATTGCCGAGGGTTATCGGAAGAGAAGATATCCCAATCATTTCATCAGTAAAATGAGTGATGCGGATATGGAAAACTCCGAGACTCAGGTTTCATTGGATTTCGCTTGTAGTTGCGGATACATCACCGAAGGTGAAAACCGCAAGTTACAGTCTATCTCTGAAGAAGTTGGAAAAATGCTTTATCACATGATGACGTATCCTGAAAAGTATCAAGCCCGAGGAACGAATTAATGATGTTTGTTGGTAATATTGCAAATTGCCAACAGCAAACTGCCAACAATTGTATAGCAAAGAATTTAATTTAAAATAGCAGATCATGCAGAACCCAATAAAGCGCAGAAAATCCATCACCGTAAACGTTGGAGATATCCCTGTGGGTGGTGGAAATCCCATCGTCGTTCAGTCGATGACCAATACGGATACGGCTGATATAGACGAGACGGTTGATCAAATTGATCACCTGCATCAGGCCGGATCGGAACTGGTTCGGATTACGGTCAATAATGATGCTGCGGCGAAGGCGGTACCACATATCAAAGAAAAACTACTGAACAGGGGAGTGACGGTCCCGATTATCGGAGACTTTCACTACAACGGTCATAAACTGCTGCCCGGCTATCCTGAAATGGCAAAAGCTCTGGCTAAATTCAGAATCAATCCGGGAAATACCGGAACCAAAACCCGGGATAAAAATTTCTGCACTATTGTAGAGCAGGCAATCAAATATGATAAGCCGGTACGAATTGGAGTAAACTGGGGTTCGCTGGATCAACAGCTGCTGGCTCAGTATATGGACGAAAATAACAGCAGAAATAAGCCGAAGTCTTCCAAAGAAGTGATGCTCGATACAATGGTGGAGAGTGCGAGGAGATCAACCGCTCTGGCTGAGGACGTAGGTTTGCCATCCAATAAAATTATCGTCAGCTGTAAAATGAGTGGCGTTCAGGATTTGATTAATGTTTACAGGAGAATTGCCAAAGATTTAAAGTATCCGCTCCATCTAGGGTTGACCGAAGCCGGGATGGGCATGAAGGGAACCGTTGCCAGTTCAGTGGCTTTGGGTGTTTTATTGCAGGATGGAATTGGAGACACAATTCGCGTATCTCTCACACCCATGCCGGGTGCCGATAGGGCCGAAGAGGTGCGAATTAGTCAACAGATATTACAGTCACTTGGCATTAGAAGCTTTATTCCCCAGGTAACGTCCTGTCCGGGTTGCGGCCGTACCAAAAGTACCTATTTCCAGGAGCTGGCTGATGAAATTCAAAATTATGTGGTAGAGTCGATGCCGGTTTGGCGTGAGGTTTATCCCGGGGTAGAAGAGATGGATGTTGCCGTAATGGGTTGTGTCGTCAATGGACCCGGTGAGTCACGCCATGCCAATATTGGAATTTCATTGCCTGGCACATTTGAAGAGCCCAAGGCTCCGGTCTATGTTGATGGAGAACATTTCACAACATTGAAGGGAGATGGAATCGGTGCAGAGTTCAGGAAGATTCTGGACGACTACGTTGTAAAGAATTACGGTAGAGAGTAAGTGTTTTTTTGCTGAGCACGGGAGATTCTTCGTTCCACTCAGAATGACGAGTATGGTCATCCTGAACGGCAGTGAAGGATCTCACACAATGGGGCTTTAACCTGGGAGATTCTTCGTTCCACTCAGAATGACGAGTATGGTCATCCTGAACGGCAGTGAAGGATCTCACACAATGGGGCTTTAACCTGGGAGATTCTTCGTTGCACTCAGAATGACGAGTATGGTCATCCTGAACGGTAGTGAAGGATCTCTACGCTTTGGGCTTTAACCTGAGAGATTCTTCGTTCCACTCAGAATGACGACAATGTCATCCTGAACGGCAGTGAAGGATCTTTTCACTATGAAGCTGAAACCCGGAAGATTCTTCTCCCGAATTCTCAGGATCAGAATGACGCAGTGGTTTTTACCCCCATCATCTATCTGATTTAAATTGCAACAAACCCTCCTAAAGTTGTTGAATTTAACAGCTAAATTGCAGATTTTAATGTAAGCGCTTACACTTTATTCAGGGCGGTGATACCGGTCGGAATGGATCAAAATTTAACTGCAGAGGTTCCAATTGCCTATAACCATATATGACATTGCCAAAGCTGCCGGTGTTAGTATAGCCACGGTGTCCAGGGTGTTTAATCAGGCAGAGAATGTTAAACCGCAAACACGGAAAAAAGTCTTAAAAATTGCGGACGAAATGGGGTATCATCCGCATGTTTATGCACAAGGTTTGGCCAGTAAGAAAAAGAACCGGATTGTAATGCTGGCACCCGTCATGTCCAATTACTTTTTTACGGAAGTTCTCAGGGGAATTCAGGATAGCCTCGCGGAAGAACATTTTGAGCTTAATATTGTAAACATTGGACGGAAAAAGGACGCTTTTAAACTCGTCGAAGAGACGATTAAAAAACGGTGGGCTGAGGGGTATCTGTTGGTATCACTTCACTTTTCTGAAAAAGAGTTGAAATTACTCAAACGCCATAACATTCCGGTTTGTCTGGTGGATGATTTTAGTAACTCATTCGACTCGGTTAGCTTCAATAATGAAGAGGGAGCTTACCTGGCAACGAAGTATCTTATCTCTAAAGGAAACCGACAAATCGCAGTTCTATCAGCGAATGCGAACTCGATTCCCATTCGTGATCGCTTAAAAGGGTACAGAAGGGCTTTGGACGAATTTGAAATACCATATGATGAAAACCTGATTATTACCGGAGACAGTATGGAGCGCGACGGATTTACCGAGTTGAGCGGTTATCAGGCTATGAATAAAATTTTAAACCTTGATCCTATACCCGACGCTGTGTTTTGCACGTCCGATACCAAAGCTGTAGGTGCCCAAAAAGCGTTAAAGGAGCATGGCGTGCATCTCCCGCTCATCAGTTTTGATAACCTAACGATTGCGGAGTACATCGGGCTCTCGACAGTCAATCAACCCATGTACGACATGGGATTCCGAGCTACCAATAAACTCATTCAGAGATTGCACAACCCGGATCTGCGTATTAGCAACGAGGTTCATCATCCGGAACTTGTGATTCGCTCTTCATCAGAGAAATTAAAAGAAGTAACATCATGAATTTAGATCTTAGAAAAACGGCCTTTCTTCTTCTCCCGCTAATATTGCTGGCGCAAACCTTAGCGGCACAAGTCATAACAACCGAACCTGCTTTTCCTACGGAGGATGAGCCTCTTACAATTATTTTTGATGCATCTGAAGATCCGGGAGGAGAACTGGAGGGATACACAGGTAATCTTTATGCTCATACAGGTTTAATTGTATCAGAATCAGATCAAGGTACTTCAGAATGGGAGTATGTGATTGGTACCTGGGGAGATAACAGTGCTCAGCCTCAATTGACAAGCTTGGGCAATGATCGTTGGGAGCTGGAGATTAATGACATTCGGGACTTCTATGATGTCCCGGCCACTGAGGATAAAATTTATCAAATTGCTATTGTCTTTCGCAGTTCGGATGGCAATAGCCAGTCTCGGCCGGATCTTTTTATTGATCTCTACGATGATGAACTTCTGGTTCGTTTTACCCGGCCGGATGTATCTGCCCTGAATCCCTTTTTTGCTGAAGTGGGAGAGACGGTCAACCTGCAGGCGGAAGCATCATCCACCAATCCAATCCAGTCATTAACTCTCTTTGAAGGTAATACCGAACTGGCCAGTACCACCGAAACTTCCCTGGAGTACGACTATAATGTAACAAGCTCCGGACGTACCGATTTTGTCATAGAAGTAGAGGATGATCAGGGAAATGTTGAGTCTGACTCCCTCTATATAATGGTAAATCCTCCCGTAAATGTACAGGCTCGCCCGAATGGGATAGAAGATGGAATTCACTATCACGAGGATCCATCTACCGTTACCTTCTCCTTTTATGCACCGGATAAGCAATTTGCTTACCTGATTGGGGATATGACGGACTGGGAAATCAGTGAAGATCATTTCATGAATCTGGATGAAACTGATCCGACCGGAAACCGTTTTTGGATTACATTGAACGATTTAACACCGGGTGAGATCTATCGCTTTCAGTATTTTATTGATGGTGAAATCCGTGTAGCTGATCTCTATTCAGAGCTGATTCTGGATAGAAATAACGACCAGTATATTGATGAGTCGATCTATCCAAATATGCCACAGTATCCGCATGGTTTAACGGAAGATGCCGTTACTGTTATTGAGCCGGGTAGTGAAGAATATGAGTGGCAAGTACCCGATTTTGAACGGCCTGCAAAAGAAGAGCTTGTGGTTTATGAGTTGTTGCTTAGAGATTTTGTGGAAGAGAGTTCGTTTGATGTTTTGACCGACACGCTCGACTACCTTGAAAATCTGGGCGTGAATGCCATAGAACTGATGCCGGTTTCCGAATTCAGCGGTAATCTGAGCTGGGGTTATAATCCTGTTTTCCACGGAGCGCTGGACAAAGCGTATGGGTCAAAAGATTCTTTCAAGCGATTTGTGGATGAAGCTCACTCCAGGGGGATAGCTGTCCTGCTTGATGTAGTTTACAACCACGCTGAAGGAAACTCTCCTTTGATTCGAATTTACGGTTCAGATCGGAATTCAAATCCATTGATAGGGCCGGGACACGCATACAACGTATTTAATCACCTCAATCACGATCATCCCTACATTCAGTACTGGCTCGACCGCATGAACCGATACTGGTTGGAGGAGTACAATGTTGACGGATACCGGTTTGATTTATCCAAGGGATTTGCGACAAACGTAAACACCGGAAACAATTTGAACGGATATAATGCCGAACGAATTTCTAATCTGAAACGAATGGCGGATGCCATGTGGGAGGTTGACCCGGATTCGTACATCATTCTGGAGCATCTTGGGGCTGATTCTGAAGAGATAGAACTATCCGATTATGGCATGTTGCTGTGGGGAAATCAAAATCACACTTACAGTCAAGCTTCGATGGGATTTCAGGAAGAGTCCGATTTTTCACGTGTCTATTTTGGAAATCGGGGCTGGAATAATCCGTACCTGGTAGGGTATATGGAGAGCCACGATGAGCAGTGGATGATGTTCAGAAATCTCAATTTTGGGAATGAACTCAACGAAAATCATGATATTACCGAAGAGAGTGTCGCTTTAAACCGACAAAAACTGGCCGGTGCGTTTTTCTTCACCGTTCCGGGGCCTAAAATGATCTGGCAATTTGGCGAATTGGGTTACGGTGGCGGTCCGGGTGAGTGCCTTAAACCGGGAGACGGTTCAGACGGATCGTGTCTGTCAACAGATCCCGGACGAACGGATGAAAAGCCGATTCGATGGGAATACTACGAAGATGAAAGTAGATACAGACTGTATCGTACCTGGTCAGAGTTACTGAGACTTCGGAAATCCAGTCCGGTTTTCAGCAGTGCGGAAACGGAATTTGAATCATCCCTTGGTGGAGGCATCAAATGGATTCGGTTACAGCATCAGGATATGGATGCGGTGATTGTAGGGAATTTCAGTGTGCTGTTCCGTGATGCCACAGTAGATTTTACCCAACAAGGGGAGTGGCATGAGTTTGTAACCGGAAATAGTCTTGATGTAGGCAATGTTCGCCAAACGTTTAATCTGGCACCGGGTGAAGTTCGAATCTATACGAGTGAATTTGTTGAGCCGGCTGAAGAGAATGTGTTTTTCCAGGTTGGGGAGAATGATTTTGGGCAATTGATCAGGGAATTGAATATCGACTCGAATTATCCGAATCCATTTAATCCCTCAACACAGATCAAATATGAAGTACCGGAAGCCGGCTCGGTAGTACTGGATGTGTATGATGTTCTTGGAAGACGAGTAGCCACGTTGGTTCAGGATAATGAACATCCAAGAGGTGTATTTACCGTTGAGTTTGATGCTGCCGGACTCAGCAGCGGTGTTTATATTGCCCGCCTGAAGCAGGGAGATCAGGTGGTGTCGGAAAAGATGACGCTTATCAAGTAGGAACGCGGATTTATCGGATTTGTGGATTACGCGGATTCCTCGTGGCATGTCTACCAGCCGTACCACGAGTGTTTTATTCAAGCCTTGTTGAAAGAGAGAAAATTTAATTTAAATCTAAAATCAGGAAGGGAGATTGTCAGTATTACACTGATCAATTTTTTTAACACCCATCAAATCCATTTCGGAGGAATGTCCTGCCTCTAGATATAAACATTAATGTATACCTCATCGCACAGTAGGAGCGTCCTGTAAAGCCATTCTTTTTAAATGTCGAATAAAGCAGCAGCTCGCTTCTTTAGTTCCGTGATATGCTTGGTTGGATGAAAGAGCTTTAAATAAGATCCTTCAATGGAGAGAGCGGTCATTGCTGAAAAATCTTATATAATTTTTTTTGGGATAACGTAGCGGGATGTTACAAAATATTTACTCTAAAATTCTATAAATAAAATTGAGCTTTTTAAAGATTAAATGACCGGTTTTATAGAATTAGTAATCCTGTTCATTCATCAACCTATAGGCAGAAATGTCGCATCAACTACCTTCGGTCTATGGGCGTGTATTGTCATAATAATTTTTGAAATCTTCAGATTTACTAATGTATAGGATGGGAGATTTTTATAATACGCGGTGCCATAATAGCGAGTAGTAATAGAATGATATCTGTAGCAACTTGAATGATTAGCTAGCGGATAACTAATCAGAGAAACTCTAAGAAGTTAATAAACCTACATGCTCATGTTAATGTTAAAGTTCAACAACAAACCCCAAAAAGATTTAACAGTATTAATATCACCAACTAAATTCAGGCTTATTAAACGGTATCCGATGGCACCTTCAAATGCCATACCAACTCCCCAATTAAAATTGGATGAATGACTTTTACAATTACCAAAAAGAGAGTCTCCATTATTTGCGTATTCAGTACATTCTCTTTCAATAAATTGAGATAACCCTAAACCACCACGAAGAGAGCCCCAACTGTGGTTTTTTTGATTCTTGTAACCGTACATAACTGCAAAATCACCTACACTATCTCCTGGATCTACAAGCATTTGATGAAAACTAACATGACGCAAACCTATCACTCCAAATCTAAAGTTGGCTGCAAAATCTAATTGATAACCAAATCCGAGATCTCCAAATCCCAAACCGCCACTAAGGTTTAATGCTTTTAACTGGTTCGTTGATTCTGTTTGACGTATTTGACCATAAGAACGTTGATCTGTAAACAAACCAAATATGATTATTGTCATTAATCCAACCATCAGCATTTGGCGATAAGCAGTTTTGTAATGGGGAAAGTGATTCAGTTTGTTCAATTTCTTTCAAGCTTACGTGGTTATTGAGGAAACCTATAGTATTACCTTATCAATAAAATGGTTGCCTATATGTAATAAAACTACGGTATCTTGTGTAGTAAAAATTGAATCAATGAATGTATTACTCAATAACTACCTAAAATTGGGGTTGATGTTATAGATTGTAATTTCTGAAACTAATAATTTAAAAATGCATGATCAGAATTGATGTAATTATGTAGGTAATAATAAAAAAAAACCCGTCCGACTTTCGCCGAACGGGCTTTCAGGTATCAGTACTTAACTACTCAGTTAAGTTTATTTAGTTACTAATTTATGGCAGCTGTTCCATCTCTGAAGTTGAGCTCAATCGTAGCTTCACCTGCAGGAATTGCAACTCTATCCTGATCGCCACCAGTTCCTCTGAACTCAATGTTTCCATCGAAGAAAATGAATTCTGATTGCCACCAGTCAGTGAACCACCCACCATCATACCAAGCATACATTCTTAGATCTCCAGCTAGGAAATCTTTTGTAATAGTTAGTACTTCATTGGCATTATCTACAGTGAAAAGGTTTTCAGGTACGTTGCTATCCCAACTATCAACTGTATCACCAATTAAATAAACCTGTGGTTCAACAACTGCAACTTCATCAGTTTCAAGGTTAACAACGACCATATAATAACCGGATTCACCGGGATCTGGCATATTATTTGTTCCGATGCCATGTACTCCTTCAACAGGATCATTTCCATCCCATCCGAAGTCTTCACCCCAACCTTGTTCCGGGGCAAATTTATAACCTGCATCATTTACACCAGATTCAATCCATACGATTTTCCAGAATAGGTAAGGTTTATCAAATACTGGAATCATTGGTAAATCAACAGCAGCCCAATCCCAACTACCTACACTAGCTCCAATCATATATAGTTCTTCAGGATAAGATGGAGCAAGAGATTCATCTTCATATGGAGTGACACCTATTTCTACTGGTCGAGAATGCAAGGTTTGAATATTGTCATTGACATCAGCTCTAACTCGAATGTTTATAACTGATTCGACATCGAATGGAAGATCTGCACCTAGGAGGCTAGCATTTAAATCTTCTATTACGGGAGAAAAGTTATGACTACCCCGAACAGATGCAAGTTCTACAGGATCTTCAAAAGAATCACCCTCTGCATCCATTTCGATGGTGTATTCAACGGCTGCATCATATCCATATTCAGCAGGAGACCATTCCATCATTTCTAATTCTTCTTCTTTGTCTTCTTCATTTAGTACAAATGAAGCACCATTTGCCGGTTCCATAATTTCAGGAGCTTCAGGAGCTCCATCCATCACCGGTCCCATTGAGTCTTCACACGAGGTGAAGACCAACAGTCCGAAAATCGCCAATAACGATATAATTGATTTTTTCATGATTGTAATACTTTAAAATGATTTACGGTTAGTAACCCGGATTCTGGGTCAGGTTCAGATTCGAGTTGATATCTGAAGACGGAATCGGATAAATTTCAAAGTGGCTGCTAGTACCAGCTCCTTCCTGAACATCTCCTTTCCAGGACCAGATATAATCGTCACCGGTAAAAAGTCCGAATCTTCTCAGGTCCGTTCTTCTATGACCTTCCCAATAGAGTTCCCGTGTTCTTTCCTGTAAAATCAGGTCCAGATTAAGATCTCCTGCTGATATATTTCCAGAATCGTTACCGTATGCACGTTCACGAAGTTCATTGATATAATCTGCAGCTGTCGAGGCGCTTCCACCTGAAGCACCGCGGACGGTTGCTTCAGCATACATCAGATAGACATCAGCAAGACGGAACATTGGGAAATCGGTATCGGCGAATTCCGTACGTTTACCGGGCTGACCTGTGGATGTAATGTTTTTCCACTTGGTAACAGCATATCCGTTGGTGAATTCTGCGAGCTCTTCGATTTCAAGAGATTGGCCGTCGGTGTAGAACATTGCCCGACCTTCAGAAGTAGCAAGTTCTAAATCGTAGGTCATCGCATTCAGATCAACGGTGATATTATAAACTCCGGCTTGGTCAACCGTAATGTTGTCACCGCCATTTGTAAGCGTTCCGTTAGATCCTCCGTAGTCACCATCATCCCATGTTGGGGTGGGAGTGAATTTAAATTCAGAACCGGCCGCAGCGAAGTAAACCTGTCCGCTGTAAACATCATCACTATTCTCTGATATGAGAGCAGGGGCCTCGGCAGGTGACCAATCACCGCCATAACCGCTTGAACTTTGGTAACCGCCCGGAACATAAATTTCTGGAAAACCACCGGTATTTTCTGTTTGAACACCACTGAATGTGTCAGAATCGTCAAAGAAATCAACGAACTGAGGTGTAACTCTGTGTCCGGCCCAGCCACCATCCATCCCGAAAGAGGAGGCACTCATGCTACCACCAATCGCTGCGTGAATAATGAAGTTGGTTCCACCAAAGGTTTGAAGGTTTTCGCCATCAAAACGTATTGGGAAGATAATTTCAGAAGCCCCTTCATTGCTGTCGTTATCAGCAAAGAATAGATTTTCATAGTTCTCGGCCAGATCGTATCCACCTTCGTTGATCACTCGTTCTGCATAGGTAAGTGCATCGTCATAGCGATCTTCACCAATATAAACTTCCGCATTGAGGTAGAGTTTGGATAAGAGAGTCCAGGCAGCACCTTGATCGGCACGTCCGTACTCATTCTGTCCGGGTGCCTGAAGGTCGTCCTGTATGTCAAGAAGTTCACTTTCAATGTATGCGAACAAATCCTGTGCATTGGTTTGCTCCGGCATATAGGCTCCGATTGGGTCCTCTTCGGTAGTAAATGGAACATTACCGCCAAAGAGATCCAGTGCGTGCCAGTAACTCAGGGCTCGCAAAAAACGGGCTTCAGCTTCCATTTCTTTTATAATGCTTTCATCACGCTTTTGAGTTTCACGTATAAACTCATTTGTAAGAGCAACCTCATAAAAAATTCGGCTGTACATAGCCATCACGAAGTCATTGGAAGGCCCCCAATCATGGAAATTGAATTCTGGAAGTCCTTCATCATTCCAGCCTACAACAGCTTCGTCGGTACTGATAACTTGGTGAACCCAAAGCTGACGAATATAGCTTGAAAAACCTTCGTCAA
Source organism: Rhodohalobacter barkolensis (assembly GCF_002834295.1). Lineage (NCBI taxonomy): Bacteria > Pseudomonadati > Balneolota > Balneolia > Balneolales > Balneolaceae > Rhodohalobacter > Rhodohalobacter barkolensis. The sequence goes on from NZ_PISP01000001.1 coordinate 627,841, forward strand.
TTCCCTGGATATCGGCGTTTCCGGCCGGACCTTGTTGTCCGGTTGCCGCAAAGCCGGCATATAATTTTGCTAAAACCTGACGGAAATCATCAGGAGTATCGTACACATTCGTAGATGTGACTACATCATCGTCGATCGGAGACGTGTTCAAATCGTCCACACAAGAAGTAGCGAACGCAACCGTCAATGCAACGAGGATCAGTGCTAATATTTTAAATTTGTTATTCAACATAATCGTCAAGATTAAGATTTTTCAATTAAAAGTTGAGATTCAGTCCCAACATAAAGGTGCGTGGCCGTGGATAGAGATTGAAATCAATTCCTCCAAATACCTCAGGATCCTGCCCGCTATAGTCCGTAATCGTAAATACGTTCTGTACCGTAGCAGATACTCTCATTGAAGAGACCAGATCGAATAGACTGTCGAAAGTATATCCTAACGAAACGTTGTCCAGTCTTACAAAAGATGCATTTTCAACGTAGTGATCTGATCGATATTGAGCCGCTTCGAAACCGGTTTCATAAATGTACTCTGTAGGATTCATAGTAAATCCTGCAGTGTTGTACACTGAGTCATAGAAACCCCTGTCAGATGCTACGTTGTTATAAACATAGTTGCCGATACTTGCACGTGCAGAGAATGAAGCGTCCCATTGCTTGTACTCATAACGTGAGGACAAACCGAGTGTGTAGTCCGGATTTGGACTCTTATATCGGTACTTGTCTGCTTCATCAATCACGCCGTCTCCGTTTCTGTCAACATATAGTCCTTCAATCGGTGCACCATTCTGGTCATAAACCTGCTCAAACACAAAGAATGAGTTTCTTGGGAAACCAACACTGTGTACTTGAACTTGGTTACCGGTACCGCCGGCAATTCCACCCACTTCAACACCTACATAGGTTGGATCATCAGCCGTTGTCAGCTTCGTAATCTCATCTATGTTATAGGTAGCGTTGAACGTTACCTGCCAGTATGAATCTTCTGTAGATAGCAATCTGGTTGTGATATCAAACTCAAGACCCTGTACTTCAAGCGAACCGACATTCGAAAGGATTCGGTTTGTGAAGTTTGTTCCGGCTGGAACAGGAATCACGTTCAGGAGGTCATCCGTTTCCCGCAGATAATATTCAATGGAGCCGAAAAATCTCTCTCCAAATATGCTATAGTCGAGGGCTACGTTATATGTCGTGGTTTCTTCCCATTTCAGTTCAGAATTGTATCCTTCTGGACGCAGGGTTGTAATCCATTCATTACCGAATGCATAACGTGCTGTGTTTTGACCAAAGGTGTACTGAGGCAGATATGGGTAATTACCTTGCCCAATTCGCTGCTGGCCTGTAACACCGTAACCGAGTCTCAACTTCAACTCATTGATGTTCTCAGAATCTTCCAGGAAGCTCTCTTCATGCATCTGCCATGCAAACGCGAAAGAAGGGAAGAGTCCCCAGCGGTTATCTTCAGAGAATCTGGATGTACCATCATAACGCAGAGTACCTGTTAACAGATATCTGTCCTTGAACGAGTAGTTTGCACGACCAAAGAATGATGTGATATAGTATTCAGTAGCATAATCAGTATCACTGTCTACACGCACGGCCTGCGAACGGTCGAAGTTGGTTGAGTAGTTTGAACCCTCTTCGAAGTGATGCTCCCAGGAGTATCCTGCTGTTAAATCCAGTGAACTTTCAATGGATTCCAGGTCTGTGTTATAGTTTAGATAAAAATCGAGAAGTTCATTCTCTTTTCTCTGGTCATAATCCGATTGAACACCGGAAAGTCCCTGTCCGTCAAAAGCAAAGGCAGCTTCATCACTTACCAGAACTTTACCGTCTCCAACATCAGAGTAGTCCAGTCCAAGGTTTAGCGTAGCGGTCAGTTCTTCAAAGAATGAAGGATTGTAATCCATTTTAACATTACCGATTAATCGATAAACGGTAGATTCATCTCTTCGTTGGTCAATCAGTGCAACCGGGTTGGCCGGTGCAATAGGAATTGGATTTCCATCGCCGTCTAACCAGGCGGTATATCCACCATACTGACTTCCTCCGGACATTACAGGCTGAGTCGGGTCGAAGTTAATAGCAGTGTTAATTGCCCCCTGATCAGCAAATCTGTTGTCAACACGTGTTCCTCTAGCATTCAATTCAATAGCGAGCTGGTCATCTAACAGAGATGGGTTCAATGCGATAGAACCTGTTAATCGATCATTATAAGAGGTTTTCAAAACACCCTGATTCCCTGAGAAACCTAAAGATGCACGATAAGGTAAATTCCCTACAGCACCGCTTACACTTATATTATGGTCCTGGCTAAAGGTGTTACGGAAAATTTCATCCTGCCAGTCTGTTTGGCTGTTGCCCAATGTGTTCAGAGCACCTGAAGGCAGACTACCGTTGTCAACACCGATTTCTACAAACTGTTGGAATCTTTCAGCACTTAGTGCATCAATTCGATCCGAGTTTGTTTGGTAAGAGTATCGTCCGGTATAATTAACTTCGACATCCTGCCCGGTTTCGCCTCTCTTGGTGGTGATAATAATAACACCGTTAGAAGCACGTGAACCGTAAATGGCAGTAGCTGAAGCATCCTTTAGTACGGTAATCGACTCAATGTCGTTCGGGTTAATGGAGTTGAGTGGACTTCTCATACCGGAAATACCACCGTCATCCAATGGAACTCCATCTACAACATATAACGGATCGTTACTTGCTGATAGGGAAGAACCTCCACGAATACGAATGGTTGCGCCCGCGCCGGGTGCACCACTGTTGGATGTTACCTGAACACCGGCGGCGCGTCCCTGGAACAGCTCTTCGGGGGAAGTAATTGCACCAGCATTGAAATCCCTTGAGCTTACAACACGTACAGAACCGGTGTTATCACCTCGTTCCTGAACGCCGTAACCAATTACGACCAGTTCTGAAAGAGCCTGAACATCCGTGCTCATTTCTACATCAATGGTTTCGCGTCCGTCAACCGGTATTTCTCTGGTGACAAATCCTATGTAAGAAAATACCAATACATCATCGGCACTTACTTGAAGGGAGTATTCACCATCGAGGTTTGTAGTAGTACCTCGATCCGGTGAACCCTTTACGGTGATATTAACACCGGGCAAGGATTCACCCGTTTCTAATTCTGTTACCGTACCGCTGACCGTCAGTTCAGATTGTGCATGCGCCGGCAGGGCGTACGAACAAAAGAACAAGACCAGAAGCAGGCTGAGTAGCTGTTTTACCTTCATAAAATCTACCTGTTTTTTTGAGTTATGGAATAAATTAAAATTGTCATGGTTTGAAAGCGCTTCAATTGTTGTTTTTATCCTTCAGATCCTGATAATGTCTTTAATAAGGCACTATTTATTTTTTCTGTAGCTTGTAAATAAGATGAACTTATGAAAACGCTTACATCTTGTCTTATTAATCTAATAATTTTTTGTGAAGATTCCTTAAAGAGAGTTCACAATTCTTGCTATCTAATAGATTAAAATAGGCTTATGATATCGTTCAGAGTTTAAAAAACAGATAATAAGCCAAAATACTCTTATATCATGTATTTAACCATAGGCCAAATCAGGTTTAACCCGATTTTAGAAGGGGTATAAACTTTTAATGAAATGCTTTAATCTTATGATAATTCATAAATATTTCTTTGTTTTGTGCGCGTGTATTTGACCGCATGAAGCTCAGGCCTCTTAAGTCAGCACAGATAGAATTAGTCAGTTGCGAATCCAACAAAATGAAAACATGTCATTTCTGAAAAGTAAGGGGATAGATATCTCATTTAATACCTATGTGATTACAGCACTGTCACATATGGCTCTGGGGTTATTTGCCTCACTAATCATAGGACTCATTATTCGGACAGCCGGCGAGCAGTTTGAGATAGATATGCTGGTATCTGTTGGTCAAATGGCAATGGATCTGATGGGTCCGGCAATTGGAGTTGCCATCGCGTATGGTTTGAAAGCTCCGCCTCTGGTTCTGTTTGCCTCAGCTGTGGCAGGTGCATTTGGCTCAGCTTCCGGTGGACCCGCGGGTGCTTATATAGCGTCGCTGCTTGCGGTTGAGTTTGGGAAACTGATTTCCGGATCAACAAAAATCGACATTATAGCCACGCCACTGGTTACTATTTTTGTTGGGTATTTTGCAGCTGAATATATTGGAGTGTTTATCAACCAGGGAATGCTGGCTTTTGGTGAGTTGATCAATTGGTCGGTAGATCAGCATCCGTTTTTTATGGGAATCTTGGTGGCCTCTTTAATGGGATTGGCACTCACAGCACCAATCTCCAGTGCAGCCATTGCCATCATGCTGGGCCTGGACGGACTGGCAGCCGGGGCTGCTACAGTTGGATGTTCTGCACAAATGATTGGGTTTGCCGTGAGCAGTTACAGAGAGAATGGAGTGGGAGGATTAATTGCTCAGGGGATAGGAACTTCTATGCTGCAGATTGCAAACGTACTGAAGAAACCACTCATCATTCTGCCCCCGCTTATTGCCGGTGCGATATTAGCACCACTTTCTACCACACTCTTTAAAATGACAAACACTCCGGAAGGAGCAGGGATGGGAACCAGCGGATTTGTCGGACAGATCTTTACATTTACATCAATGGGATTTGATACTGTAGTTCTTCTCCAGGTGGCACTGCTTCACTTCATTGGTCCGGCGTTAATTTGCTGGATGATTTCAGAATTATTCAGGAGAAAAAATTGGATTTCGTTTGGTGATATGAAAATTCAAAGTTAAACCTGAATTAGAAGGTGATTCAACGTTTATATACTTAATAAAATTCAACTTATATTTAAGTAATTAGATTCTTCAATCCGGTGATTTTAGGAAAGTTTTTTAAATTTCATTGAATTCCTTTTTTGAACGGAATTATAATAAAATAGTTCTTAGGTGAAAACTATATCCTATTGGTAATCATTGTAATGCATATACTTTCGTAAATAAATTATATACCTAAATAATTTAGGTTATGAGTATTTTGTAGCAAAAAATGACTCTTTTTTAACTCCCGGAGTAGATCAAAAACAGACAGGGCTTTTTTTGCAGATCAGGCTTGTCATTTTGCTTCCAGTGATGAACAGTTTTGGACTGAATGAACTCATCCTTTTGTGTAATATTACAAGCGACACAGAGACGGGTTGATGGACGTAATTTATTTAGCAGGAGTTCAAAAAGTTGCTCATTGCGATGAGGCGTTTCCATGAAGATTTGAGTTTGATTCTTCTGAGAAGATTCCTGCTCAAGTTCGGATAACTCTTGTATTCTCTTTTTGTCGTTTAAGGATAAATAACCTTGGAAAGCGAAAGATTGTCCATTCATCCCGGACGCCATCAAAGCCATCAGGATGGAAGAAGGGCCAACGAGCGGGATGACTTCAATTCCATTATCGTGGGCCAATTTTACCAATTTCGCACCGGGATCGGCCACACCCGGAGCACCGGCCTCCGACATCAATCCTACATCCTGATCCTCCAGTAATTTCAGGAAACTGTAAATCTCTTGATCAGGCGTTTTTTTATTAAGCACTCTCATCGTCATCTTATAGGGAGGAGTAGGGTGCTTGATCCACTGCAGAAAACTTTGCGTGGTTTGAGGTTTTTCTACAATAAAGCAGTTCAGCTTTTTCGTGATCTCCAGGGTATGTTCAGGAAGAGCAAGGTTTTTCTTACGTTTACTTATGGGAGTAGGTATCAAATAGAGCTTATGCTTTTTCATTTTCTTCCGAATCTTCGTTTTTATCTATTCGCACGATGTCCAGTTTTTCTTCGCCATATTTTATTCGTTTAGCCGCAAACCGTGAACCGTAAAGCGCAATAATTATGGTTACTACGAGCCCGATTGCAGTTACCCCCAAATTTACCTTAATCACACTTTGCTGCAGATCGTACGTTGGCATTAACACAATGGGTTTAAATGAATCGGCTAAGTAACGAATAGGAATCAATTCAGAATCCATTATAACCTGAGCCATCTGGACCGGTAGACCGAGTTGTTCTGTGATGACCTCGTCATCCGACGTGGTAAATTCAATAACCACATAACCGTTGGTTTGTGCAGCAATCTGTTTTACGTCAAAATCAATGACTGTAGCAACATAACTCGTCCCGTTTTCGAAGCTATCTTGAAGGCCAAAATATGTTGTAGCCTGATACCCAAATTGATAGAGGAAATATAGCGGAAGAAGCCAGATTAGATATATAAAGTAGTACTTATTCATTTTCATTCTTTTAATTGATTTCTGAACGTTCTTGATTATCAGATAGGGAAACCTGCTCCATCAAATCAATAAGTGCAGGATCGTAAATGAGTCGTTGCTGAAAATCTTGATGCATGTGATTTCCAGACATATGAAACCAGAAACCGATCGGTAAATTGTCAAAAATAATAGCCTGAAATTTTGTTTCACCGGTATAAACCAATGTGCCAAAATCCACGCCGTTTAAAAGCCCCATCCGGTTGTCGAAGAGGGCGCCGTAATCGGTAAAGTCTCGTTGGATTTCAGATCGGTCGCTGTAGGGCGATCGTAACCAGTTCAGTATTCTTTCACTTGCCCTGCTTGAGATATTCTCCTGTGTGTAGATCTGTTCAAGAAATGTAGTCAAATCCCGAGCTGTGGCTTTTGGAAAAAGCTCCATTGCATCGCGCTCTTCCATGAATGATCTTCCGAGTCTGTCATCTTCAAATTCTTTTGTCAACTCTTCACGTATTGTTGAATCCGTAGTAAATTCATTGGATTGTTGAATTACGTAATCTCTGAACTCACTTTTTGATCTTTCATCCCAATCGGATATAAGTTCATCAATAAATTGATTGCTTACCGATTCTGATATGGTAAGGTATATTCCCGAAAATGGAAGAGGTGTATCCGTTGATTCGAGTCCAAATTGATCCATTAATCCATCCCAATCGAATGGCTCCAGCTTCCACCACAGGTAATCGGAGAGAGCCGGATCATTAAAATGGGAGAGAAGAACAAAAGCATCCTGTACTGAAATCTCTCCATTTTGAACCCACCCTTTCTCTTCTGCAAAAGTAATGGCATCAGCGTGGACTGAATTGTCGATCTGTGGTAGTACATATTTGTCAATATCGTTCACAGAGATCAGTTCTTCCGGGTTAAGATCACCGGATTCCATCTCAATTGCATAGGCGGTCATCAGAAATATATTGGATAGAGCACCCATGGTTCGGGGAGTATCTGCTTCATAGAAAATTGTAGAGTCCGGATGTTCAAGTACAATACTGGCAACGGAGACATTCTGCGGATTTTGTTCAATATATTCCGTTAACCCTCGCAGTGACTCAGTTTTAGGCACCCAGTCAGATCCCTCCATAAATGCTTCCCGATTTTCAAGAAACGTGTTAAATGCCGTCCAGTTTAAACCGATCACTACAACCCCTAATACGAGAGCTGTACCTACAAATGCGGATATAAATTTTAAAATTCTCATGTGATGAATAAAGGGAAATAATGTGTCGTAATTATAAATTTGGACTGATTTTATCGACTTGCCTTATAAAACGTATTAACCTGCAACAATCTGTGATAAAATTGATTGATGTCTCTGAAGTAGACAAAAGCATGATACTCCTGTTGGTTATCCGGAAACAGTGTATCAAAGGCAAGATCGTCCATTGTTCCGTTTTCAACCAACACGTATTTGTATCGATACGTGCCTTCTTTCATAATAACCGTACTGATCCATCTTCCAAGATTCTCATCATAATTTAGTCGATGTTCTTGGGAGATTTTCCAGGAATTAAAATCGCCGACCAGATAAATTTCCTGATTCTCATTTAAATTGTATTCGGTATCAAATCTGAATTCAACTTCAAGATAGTTGGAGTTTGTGGTGGTTTCGGGGCCATAATTTTGAGGCACACCTACCGTAACCGGTTGCGTAAATCCTTCTGATTCATCTCTCAGTGTTACTTTCCAGGGCTCCGCGCTTTTATCAACGTCCAGAACCGTTCTGCTTAGCTGATCCACATTGTTTAGGTTCAACACTCGAAATTCATAATCGCCAAAAAAAGGTCGGTTAAAAGAGAGTTCAAACTGAGCTTCATCCGGGTCTGAAAAATCTAGTTCCTGAGCTTCTACACGTCGCCCCCAAAATTGATTTTGACTATAGTAAAAAGAGAGATCGAACTGAGGTTGATCCACAAAATCGGGTAGAACGTAACGACTTACAGGACTGTGCATCACTCTTTGGTTAAAGCGAGCAGACTGCAAAACTTCTGCACCTGATGCTATTGAACCCTCATTTTCATACACGAAAAAAGGCAGAGAGAATTCAAGCTCACCCGTATCTCTGTTATGAATATGAAGTAAGTAATTTCCACTGACTCTGAATCCGATGTTTTGATTAGGAAAGCTGTAAGAAAAAGACCGGTAGTACGGCTGTGATGATCGGCTGACTATACCGCCTGATATATCGTACTGTTCAAAACCTGTCAGGAACTGATCAGGCGAAAGACCTGACTCCGACCAGTCCGGATTATGGTGCGTAAATGAGATTTGGTACGAGCGTGATTCAAAGCCAAGCGACTCAAATCGAAGGGTTAACTGGTCGTTGCTGTTTAGCTCCAGAAATGGAGCAGCATTGGGTTGTTTGGAAGGATGGAGCTTAACGGAATAAACAGGATCATCCGGTGATACGACCTGTGGCAGTGTAAAATATTGATCAGTTGCAGATTCTTGTGATGATCTTTCCTCAGAATAGGATTGCCCTGTTGTTGTACACCCGTGTAAGGTTGTCACAATCAAAAGTGTAACACTCAGATTAATGATAACGGATACATATGAGTTATTTTTACAGATAGTACTCTCCCTCAAAAACAAAAGTTGCCGGTCCTTCAAGTTTAATTTCACTGTATTTTTTGTCAGATTCATTAAACTGAAAATGAACCATCAGGGTACCGCCTCTCACTTTTACTTTATATGTGTATTTACCATCTCCATTTTGCTGAAGATGATGCCATGCCAGCGCTGAAGAGATCGCTCCGGTTCCGCATGCAAGGGTAAGGTTTTCCACACCGCGCTCGTACGTTTGCAGACAGAGTTCGTCCGAATCTACACCGGCAATGAAATTGACGTTGGTTCCCTTTGGCTGATAGTGATTGTGATAACGTAAATAGCGTCCGTCTGTTATCAACTGCTTTTCATCTTCGAGCAGATCTTTTTGAACCGGGCACACAATATGCTCGGTGTTTGTATAAACATTTAAAACAGATTCTGAACCTACATTCTCTTCTTTAACTTCTGTTTCGAGCGGAAAAGAAATGGTTACATTCTCTTGTTCAACATTGGCTCTGTAGATTTTGTCGTGTACCCGAAAGCTGAACTGTTTGGGTGAACCTAATGTAACTGCATATGCGGCAAAACAGCGGGCTCCATTACCGCACATTCCGGCGTCACTGCCATCCGGATTTTTATAGACCATGACCAGATCTGCTTTTTTGGTGATATCGTAACAGAGTGCAATCAATCCGTCACTCCCAATTCCAAATTTGCGATCACATAACACAGGAGCAATTTTCGACAACTCTTCGTCTTCAATTTTCATGGATCGGTTGTCAAACAGGACAAAATCATTTCCTGCACCCTGCATTTTTATAAAGGGGAGTGTATTGTTGTTCATCAGTCGGTTATCCTTCAGTAAGTGCAGGTAAATGTTTCCATGCCTCATCTTCATTAATCAAGGGATCTACTCCACGCATCAAGGCCGTAAATCTCATGGAGAGTGCTGTATAAATATATTTAAGCTGCACATTCTGGTACAGCAGCTGTTTCAAACTCTGAAGATGTTCAATCATCTCAATAATACGGGCATCCTTCATTGTTGCCGTAAATTTCTTGATCACTTCAATTTGATCCACGTTGGTGACTAACTGTGTGCTCTTCTGTTCCCTGTACACAAGAATGTCTCTCAGAAATTGCTCCAGAGAGTTACATACGGCAATTTGATTTTCAGTATTGAGTTTGCTGTTCCACTCATTGACAATTTTAAGAAGTGCCGGTACATCCTGGGTGTAAGAATATCTTAGAAAGTCGATAATTTCTGTACGGGTCTGCTTTAAGGTCTTAACATCAAAGAAACGGGAGAGGGAGTAGTTCCCATCTGCCATCCTGGCCAGGAAAGACGCATCTTCCTCAGATTTATGATCAAACTGTACCAATCCATCTCGAATATCATTTTCACTGAGCGGATTTAACCGTATTTGCTGGCATCGTGAGATAACGGTTGGCAGCAGTTGATCGGTTTTGGTAGCTGTGAGAATAAAAACCAGCCTTGATGATGGCTCTTCCAGAAATTTTAAAAATGCATTGGCAGCCTCTTTACGCATCGTATCGATTTCTGTAATCACAACTACGGTTCGTCGTCCCTCATTGGGATTGTACTTCATCAGCGGCTGAATGTCTGACCGGTAGTAATCGATGGGATAAAATGCGCGTCTGTTCTTAGACATATTATCACTGTTCAGGGCCGGCCGAACGGCAAAATCAACGATTTCGTAGGGATCTTGAGCCAGCATTTCAATTCTGGGCTGTATTTCGTTTTCGCCTTTGGATGGAAATGGAATAAACAGATGAATGTCCGGGTGAGCAAACCAGCTGGATTTTTTTGATTCTGCAGTTCCCCTTAGATTAGTGAGATTATCAATTCCGTTGATGGCTTCTGCCATAGCCAAAGCAAATGCCTTTTTTCCGACTCCGGTTGGACCGGTGATGAGATAGGCGTGATTAAGCCGATCACTTTTCAAAATTCGTTCAGCCTTCTCACGGGCATCCTGTTGTCCAACTAAACGGCGATCTCCAAACGATATGTTATTTTCAATAAAACTCATTCAGCTAAATCAATTTAAAGGTCTATTCATCCCAGATATAATCAAAGAGAAGTACTCCGGCTGCGATCGTTGTACCACAATACCCAATGAGTGCGGCGAGATCGTTTAATTCGGATCCATCAGGACCGTTAACCAGCGCGATGGTGGTTGTTCGAGTTAAAATAAGGAGTAATGGAACCAAAAGCGGGATACAAAGAACAGAAAAAACGGCTCCCTTTCGATCTGCTTTGGCAATCATCGCAGAAACCAAAGTGGTAACAGACGAGAGACCGGCTGCTCCGAACAGAATTGAGAACAGAAAATAGGGTAAACTCACAATTTTCATGTTCATCATTACGATATAGAAGAAAAATGTAAAGATGTGGAGTATTAATAGGAACAGAAAATTATAAACCAGTTTACCGGTATAGACTTCAGTAGCACGAGAATTTAAACGTAGAAGCTCCCAGGTTTTCTTTTCGGTTTCATGCACAAAAGATCGCATCATTCCGGTCATTGCAGCAAAAAGGATCACAATCCATACCAAACCGCTTTTTGGAGTGGGGTCGAGCTGCTGTGCACTTAATGTAAACAGTATCAGGAGCAGAGCGGCTCCTGTAAATGCCAGGAGTGTATTGATCGCATATTTTGTGCGAAGTTCTTGGGTAATCTCTTTCTTAAGAATTGTGAGCGATGATTTCAGCATAGAATCGTCAGATCATTAAGTGCCCGTAAAGGTACAAAAAAATAGCAGAGAGGTGAGGGTAAATTCTTACGTTTTTCTGCTATAAAATGAGATTATTATGCTTCTTAAAATAATCTGAAATGCATTAGGAATATTTTTGAAGAGTATGCAATATGGTCACTATATTCTGATGTACTAAAACCGCTGTGCTTGAATCTTTTTTATGAACATCTATTCACTACTCGACAAGTCTACAATTCTTGCTAATCTTGATGTGCAGTCAAAAAAAGAACTGCTTGAGAAGATGATTCAGTCTTTGTCGGATCATGTTAATGAGAAACAACTCCGGGAAATACATACGGCTGTATTTGAACGAGAAGAAATTATGTCTACCGGGGTTGGAAAAAGCCTTGCCATTCCACACGGCAAAGTTAAATCAATCGACGAAAATATAGCGAGTTTCGCAAAGCTTAAAACTCCAATAGACTACGACTCCATCGACGGCGAACCGGTGCAAATGGTTTTTTTATTGGTTGGCCCGGAATCGAAACATACCATTCATATTAAACTTTTGAGTAGAATTTCACGATTAATGAATAGTGTCTCTTTTAGAGAATTGCTAAACGATTGTGATACACCGGAAGAGATTTATGAAGCTTTTCATCAAGAAGAGCAACGATATTTTACCACATGATCCTATAGCCTATGGAATCTGTTCGATTGTTTAAACGATCACTCATCAAGGCACTTCTGCTGAGCACATTTCTTTTCTCAGGGCCTCTGATATCTTATGCACAAATTTCATCTGAGGTCGATTTTTTGATCGACAGGAGTCGTGCAAACGATGCATTCTGGTCTATTCATGTTTCAGACAGCCTCGGTAATGTTTTAGAAGAACTGAATGGCCACAAACTGATTCGACCGGCCTCTAACCTGAAGTTAATTACATCCGGTGCATTTCTGGATGTTCTTGGAAAGGATTACCGATTTACGACAAATCTCTATGGAAGGGGAGAAGTTATAGACAATCGCTGGGTAGGAGACTTAATCATTGAGGGAAGTGGCGATCCTTCCATTAACGGTGAGTTTTACGACGATCCGCTATTTCTTTTTGAAGAGTGGTTTCAGGTACTTGATTCGCTTGGAATTGAACAAATTGATGGCAGTATTATTGCTTACGATGGGCTTTTTGATGACGTACCCTATCCGCAGGGATGGGAGTGGGATGATCTGTCCTATTACTATGCACCCGAAATCAGTGCGCTTTCATTCAACTTCAATGTGGTGGATCTGGAAGTGGTGGCTGATGGGGCTGTTGGCTCTCAACCCACCATTCGCTGGTTTCCTTTCAATACATCGTATGTAGAGTTTTTGAACCAACAAACGATCACACCTGCCGGTACAAAATATAATGAATCGTACCGAAGAGTATTGGGAACCAACACTATTGTGTTGCGAAGTACATTGCCCCAGGGATATTACGAGACGGAGCCGCTTTCTGTACTCTCACCATCAACCTATTTTATTGATACTTTTTCGCGCTATCTGGACAGGAGCGGTATACGGGTTAGAGGGCAATTAATTGTAGAGAGTGATTACTATAGCTGGAGTACAGAAGGCTTGGAAGTACTGGCGACTCACACATCTGAACCGCTTCATAAAATGGTGACCTGGATGAATCGTGAAAGTGATAATCTTTTTGCAGAAATGCTGACGAAAAAAGTTGGGAACCATGTGTATAATACTCAGGGAAACACAGAAATTGGCTTACAGGTGATTAAAGAGTTTATGCACGAAACCGGTATTGATACTTCTGTAGTACGGCTTCGAGATGCTTCCGGTATGGCACCCGCTACCCTGATTCGGGCTTCCGATTTAAATCAGTATCTTAATTCTATTAAAAATAAACCTTGGTTCGATACGATGTACGAATCGCTATCGGTAGGCGGTGTCAATGGAACGTTAGGGCATCGATTCAGGAACAGTACAGTGAATAGAAATTTTTATGGAAAGTCCGGTTTTATGTCGGGTGTAAGAACGTTAAGCGGTTACTTGACAACCGGCTCGGATCAGCAGCTGACGGTAACCATTGCTACAAATAATTACACAACATCTACAGGACATGTAGACTGGGTTCACGAGAAAATTTTAGAACATCTCTACAATAACTACTGAGAATGAGTAAAAAGCCGCGGATTTTAATTACAGATGATGAAAAGAGTATCAGGAATATTCTGAGGGATATACTTGAATATGAATCATATGACGTAGAAGAGGCGGAAAGTGGTGATGAGGCTCTTAAAAAGGTTTCCGGTGGAAGGATAGATCTTGTTATCCTGGATATCAAAATGAAAGGAATAGACGGACTGGAGACTCTGGAGAAGATTAAAGATACAGAGCCCGAACTCCCGGTTATTATGATTTCCGGACACGGCACCATTAAAATTGCAGTCGACGCTACAAAAAAAGGCGCCTACGATTTCCTGGAAAAACCACCGGATCTGAACAGGTTACTGGTTACTGTGCGGAACGCTTTAAAAAGCAGTGAGCTCATTCGTGAAAACAAGCAGATTAAGTCTGAACTGCTCGGGGTTTCCGAAATTATTGGTGAAAGTGCCCCGATCAAAAAAATTAAGGATACCATATCAAAAATTGCTGCCACGTCCAGCCGCGTACTCATTACTGGAGAAAATGGTACGGGAAAGGAACTGGTTGCACGATCCATCCACAGCCAAAGCAGAAGAGCTTCTAAACCTTTTGTTGATGTAAACTGCGCTGCGATTCCCTCAGAACTTTTGGAAAGTGAACTTTTTGGTCACGAGAAAGGAGCTTTTACCGGTGCCATCAAACAGAGGATCGGTAAATTTGAACAGGCGAATGGCGGTACACTTTTTTTAGATGAAATTGGAGATATGAGCCCCGATGCTCAGGCAAAAGTGCTGCGAGCCCTTCAGGAAAATAGGGTTACTCGGGTTGGAGGTTCCGAATCTATTGAAGTGGATGTAAGGGTGATTTCAGCTACAAATAAAGATCTTCGAAGCGAGATTGAGCAGGGAGGCTTCCGGGAGGATTTATACCATCGGTTAAGTGTAATTCCAATTCACATACCACCGCTTCGGGAAAGAAGGGAAGATATCCCCCTGCTGGCGAAAACCTTTCTGGCTCGCTTGGGTGAAGAAGAAATCGTGTTTTCCGGAAAATCATTTACAGACGATGCCATCGAAGTGTTGAAAGAACAGACCTGGTCAGGTAATATTCGTGAGCTTCAAAATGTTATTGAACGATTGGCAATACTTTCGCCCGAAGATGAAATTACAGGTGATGATGTCCGCCGACTGGTGGTAGGGAATCAAAGTTCGAAAAAGGCGGTCTCTGAATTGATAAATGATCTGGAAAAATTCCAGGATTTTAAGGAGGAAGCCGAAAAACTTTTTCTGGTAAAAAAACTTGAGAAATATGGCTGGAATGTATCGGCTACGGCTGAGGCGATTGATATTCGAAGAAGCCACATCTACAATAAGATGAAGAAATATGATATTGAACGTTAATTGAAGCTCGAAATATAGATTAAATAAGGGATAGGATAGATGTCTGCAAAACTGATTGATGGGAAAAAAGTTGCCTCAGAACTTAAAGAACAAATTCGCGAAGATGTCGATAATTGGGTAAATGCCGGTAACAGGCGCCCTTTTTTGAAAGTTTTACAGGTTGGAAACGACCCGGCTTCTTCAACATACATAAAAGCAAAAACCCGAGTTTGTAAAGAGGTTGGGATTGATACGGACACCACTCATTTACCGGATACCGTATCGGCCAAAGAGCTGAAAAATGTAGTCACTCAATTTAATAATGACGATTCCATTGATGGAATTTTAGTTCAGCTTCCTTTACCGTCTCATTTGTCATCTCATGATGTGATTGAGAGTATTGATCATAGAAAAGATGTGGATGGATTTCACCCGATGAATGTGGGTCGTTTAACGCTCGATCAGCCAACATTTAAATCGTGTACCCCGGCAGGTATTTTTGAACTTTTCAAGTATTATAGCATCCCCACAAAGGGAAAACATGCTGTAGTGGTGGGGGCGAGTAATATTGTGGGTACACCAATGTCTATAATGCTTTCTCGTGAGAACTCATCCGGTAAGGCAACCACTACCATTTGCCACAAGTTTACGAAAGACATCACAGCACATACAATCTCTGCGGATATTCTGGTAGTAGCCGCCGGTCAACCGAATTTGATCAAGGCTGAAATGGTAAAAGAGGGAGCTGTTGTGATTGATGTTGGAATAAATCGAGTGGCTGATGAAACCAGCGATAAAGGTTATAAATTGGCGGGTGATTGTGATTTTGAGAGCCTCAAAGATAAGGTTAGCTGGATTACACCGGTTCCGGGCGGTGTAGGACCCATGACGGTTGCCATGTTGATGAAAAATACACTACTGGCAGCTAAAAAATCGATCTATCCGGATTGATGATGTGACATAACCTGAATATGTTTTTATACCGTCTGATTTTAATATCTATCGTTATGATCCTGTTATTTGGTTTAGCAGGTGTAACTACTTCTTCCGCTCAGCTGGTTGAATCGGGCAGTGATGGAATGGATCAAATTTCTCAATTAGATCAGACTGACGATAAATCACCCCGAGGAGCTTTTTTAAGATCGTTGGCCGTTCCGGGCTGGGGACATTTTTATGCAGGTAAAAACCATTCGACTCGGGGTGGCATACATTTGGGAGCGGATGCAATTGTGTTGGGATCTATTTTTGGATTCAATATCAGAGCGAACAGACTGGAAAATGATTTTCTCACCTTCGCAAATTTAAAAGCCGGAGTTGATTTATCATCAAGAAACAGATCGTTTCGATTAGCCGTTGCCGATTTTAACTCTTTGAATGACTACAATGACTATCAGTTGCGTACGCGGAACTGGAATCGGCTCATTGAAGATACACCGGATAATCGATGGAACTGGTCGTCAGCAGAAGATCGAACGACGTACAGGGACATGCGATCCGATGCAGACCGAATCCGAAACCAAATTCCCGGTCTTGCAGGGATTATGGTAGTTAACAGAATTATAAGTGGAATCAGTGCCTATAACAGAGTCCGGAATGATAATGAAAGCAGTAATCTAAGCAGAACATCTGTTTCACTCTTACCGGTTTGGCATAACAATCAAATCGATCCATCGATATCTGAATTAAGCGGAGTGGCTGCTAAGTTTACATTTACATTTTAATATTTCTTCCCACCCAGATTTATGAGCCGTTATAAACTCACATTCGAATATGAAGGTACCGATTACAGCGGATGGCAAAGGCAACCCAATGTGCGCACGGTAGAAGGGGAGATTGAGTATGCTTTCTCTAAAATGTTTCAAAAGGATATAAACATCATTGGTCAGGGAAGAACGGATGCCGGTGTTCATGCTCTATCACAAACAGCCCATGTGGATCTGCCCGAACGATATTCAAAAGAGCGTATTGAATATGCAATGCGTGGCTTGCTGCCAAAAGATGTGGCCCTAAAAAAAATTGAAGATGCAGATGAGGATTTTCATGCGCGATTCCATGCCCAATCCAGGAGTTACAGGTATCAAATATCAGTTGAACCAAGTCCTTTGAATCGTAGATTTACGTGGGAACACTTTATGGAGCCGGAATTTAATATCCTTGAAAAGTGTGCGGAAATGATAACAGGAGAGAGAGATTTTATCAACTTCTGTATTCCAAATGATGAAGAGATAGGTACCACGATTTGTACCATTCTGAACTGCAGCTGGAAGCGTGATAATGAAATGTTACAGTTTGATATTGAAGGGAATCGTTTTTTACGTCATATGGTACGACGTTTGGTTGGTAGTATGATGGAGGTTGCCACCGGAAAAAAATCAATAGAGGATTTTAAAGTACTGTTAAGTAATGAACCCGTTGAAAGAAAAGCATTTGCAGCTCCTGCATGTGGATTGATCTTAACAGAAGTTAAGTATGATTGATGCCCCGCTTAACAAATTGTTAACATAGGGGTAAAGATTCGATAAGCTCAATTGTCCATTTTAGGACGAATTATATATTTATATGAGCTTAGATATGTTAATAGGGTCAGACTTTAATCATAAAATGGAATCCATTCTTTTAAAAGCGCTTAAACTATCTGAATCATCCAATCAAAGCCGGATATCTGTAGAAGAGTTAAATCAAGATTTAGAATTGGATAGAAATGAATTAAAGAACTATCTGGAGTATTTGAGCGATAAAAACTTTCTGATCTTATCAACTATAGGAGGTCCTTTCTTGTACGGTCATATTGAGTTGACTTCAGAGGGTTTAAAAAAGGCAAATAAGATCCTTCAAAAAAGTAAAAATTGCCGGTAATTTTTAAACCCATTAACACAAATAAATCTGGTTTGAAATGTATTGATCTGTTTGACGTTCAAAACGTTGGCAGATTTCCCGATTTCTAATCAGTTTTGCTCTCTTTTACACGATTTCCTCTCGCCTTTTGCTGAAAGTTTCCTACCTTTATAGCGACTTTTTAAACGTTCAAATAAAACTATTGATATAATGATTATTGGAGTTCCTAAAGAGATAAAAACTCTTGAGAATCGTGTTTCTTTGCAACCGGGTGGAGTTCATCAATTGATAAATAACGGGCATCAGGTTCTTGTAGAAAAGGGTGCAGGTCTGGGAAGCGGTTTTACAGACGAAATGTACGAAAGTAATGGAGCAACCATCATCGATGATGTAGAAGAGCTTTGGAAACAAGCCGGCATGATCATGAAAGTAAAAGAACCGATTAAAGAGGAATACCCTAGGATGCGTGAAGGTCAGATTATCTTCACCTACTTTCACTTTGCGGCCAGCCGTGAACTGACTGAAGCCGTTCAAGAATCGAAATGTATAGCCATTGCATACGAAACTGTTGAGAAAAAAGATGGATCCCTTCCTCTGCTTGTTCCGATGAGTGAGGTTGCCGGACGTATGGCGGCTCAGGAAGGTGCTAAATATCTCGAAAAAACATTTGGCGGACGAGGCGTATTAATGGGAGGTATTCCCGGAGTGCCACCTGCAAACGTACTGGTACTCGGTGGAGGTATTGTGGGTGTAAATGCCGCTAAAATTGCTGCAGGAATGGGGGCCAGTACAACTATTCTGGATATAAATATTCCTAAGCTGCGCTATTTAGATGATGTGATGCCGAAAAATGTTCGTACACTTTTTTCTACGGAAGGAAATATCAGAAACTTGCTTCCTACAACGGACCTGATTATTGGTGCTGTACTAATACCCGGAGCTAAAGCGCCAAGCCTAATCAGCAAAGATATGTTGAGTCTGATGAGACCCGGAACGGTTATGGTTGACGTTGCCATTGATCAGGGTGGATGTTTCGAAACTTCGAA
The DNA here is from genome assembly GCF_002834295.1 of Rhodohalobacter barkolensis. Lineage (NCBI taxonomy): Bacteria > Pseudomonadati > Balneolota > Balneolia > Balneolales > Balneolaceae > Rhodohalobacter > Rhodohalobacter barkolensis. Next base: position 646,779 of record NZ_PISP01000001.1, read on the forward strand.
AGCCACTACGCATGATGAGCCGATCTATATGGTTGATGACGTTGTTCACTACTGTGTAGCTAACATGCCGGGTGCTGTTCCTTACACTTCAACGTTAGGACTGACCAATGTAACACTTCCTTACGCTGTTCAGATAGCGAACAAAGGTTGGGAAAAAGCAATTAATGATGATCCTGAACTGAGAATGGGACTTAACATAGCTGATGGAAAAATTGTTTATAAATATGTTGCAGATGCATTTGATATGGAATACACTCCCATTGACGACGTGATGTAATTTTTCTAAACACTATATAGAAAAACCCGGTTCAATAATATTGAGTCGGGTTTTTTTGTTTAGGATAAAAAATTTCATAAAAAAACCCTGCGGGATTGTTCCGGCAGGGTTTAAATAGGTTAATAGGAGAAGAGAAATTATCTCTTTTCAACAGGCGTCCATTCCAGGTTTTTCTCACCTATGTAGAGCGCTCTTGGACGAACCAGACGATTATTCTCTGATTGTTCAATGTAGTGAGCAGACCATCCGCTTACGCGACTCATGGTAAATATACATGTAAAAAGATCCGGTTGAATACCAATTGAGTAGTAAACCGTTGCTGAGAAGAAATCCACATTAGGATCAATATCCTTCTCATCCTTCATGGTTTTCATCATATCTTCAGACCACTCATAGAGTTTTTCATGTCCGGTCTCTTCAGATAATTTTTTCGACATTTTTCTTAGGTGGAAGGCACGCGGGTCGAATGTTTTGTACACTCTGTGACCAAAACCCATAATCTTTTCTTTGTTCTCAAGCTTTTTCTTGGTAAACGCAACGGCATCCGCGCTGTCGCCTTCTTTTTCAAGCTCGAGTAGAGTATTCATTACAGCGGTATTTGCTCCACCGTGTAGTGGGCCTTTAAGCGCACCAATAGCACCTGTAACAGCTGAGAACATGTCAGATTCAGTAGCACAGATGGTTCTGGCGGTGAAAGTTGAAGCGTTCATTCCATGTTCTGCATGAAGTATAAGGCAGAGATCCATGGTTTTCTCAGCTGCATCACCCGGCTTCTCGCCGTTTAGCATATATAGAAAATTATAAGCTGTACTTCCTTCCTTCAGAGGAGAAACAATCTTTTTTCCTTTTCGAGATCTGTCGAATGCAGCAATAATAGCTGGAATTTGAGCCGTCATTGCAATCGCATGCTTCCGGCTGTCTTTGGCTTTATCCCCGGAATTTTCTGTTTCAAAATCTGAAAGCATGGAAACAGCTGTTCTGAGAACCGCCATCGGCTCAGCGTTTTTGTTGGTAGTTTTGATATACTCCAAAACCGGCTTGGGTAAATTACGTTGGCTAATCAACTCATTTTTCAGTTCATCAAGCTCAGACTTGTTTGGCAGTCTGTCATTCCAAAGCAGAAAGCATACTTCTTCGAATGTTGCCTTTTCTGCAAGTACATCAATATTATACCCTGAATAGATGAGTTCACCTTTTTGTCCGTCAATTGAGCTCTTGGTGGTAGAAAAAGCTACAATACCGTCTAAACCCCTGTTGATGTGTGGATATTCGCTTGTATCGATATTATCCAGATTATGGTGCGCCATTATATTTATCCTGTTTAATTAACATTTTTATCTCTGCGGTTGCAAATAGTCTTGAATAAACTGAACGTGTCTCCTAAGAATGGATAACCTTTATGAATATAAATCGTTCAGCGAGCGTCAACTTCTTTATCACGCAGAAATTTTCTTTTTTATGCTAATAAAATACAAAAAAGTAAGCGCTTTTAGAAGCAGTCTCAGAGGTTAAAGTCTGTTAACTCCCTTCATTTTTCTTTGCATCTTCCCATAGCTGATCCATCTCCTCCAATGAAGCATCTACGATAGATCTTTCCCTCTCTTTTAAACTTTTCTCGATATGCTGAAATCGATAGGTAAATTTTCTATTTGCACCTCTTATTGCATCTTCTGCATTCAATCCAAGCAGTCGTCCAACATTGACTAAACTGAAAAGCAGATCCCCAAATTCATCCTGCTGTTCCTTTGCCGTTTGATTTGCTACTGCTTCCCGCCATTCATCAATCTCTTCATTCAGTTTATTCCAGGCGAGTTTCCACTCTGCCCAATCAAAACCGACATTTGCCGCTTTTTCCTGCATACGCTGAGCTCTGATAAGTCCGGGCAGATGTTTAGGAACGCCATCGAGAATAGAGTCCCGACCCTCTTTTAGTTTAATGGCTTCCCAGTTGGCGGCTACCTGGTTTTCCTCATCAGCCACTGTATTTCCAAATACGTGAGGATGGCGCCGAATCAGTTTTTCCGAGATGTTGTAGATCACGTCACCCATTTCAAAATGCTTGGTTTCTGAGGCCATCTTGGTTTGAAAAACGACGTGAAGAAGCAGATCACCAAGTTCCTTTTTCAACTCATCCATATCATTATTGTCGATCGCTTCTACAGCTTCATAGGCCTCTTCGATGAGGTTGTCTTTAATACTGTGGTGAGTCTGTTTTCGATCCCAGGGGCACTCTTTTCTTAAAATGGAAATAAGTTCTACCAGGTCTTCAAAATTTCGAGATGGCTTCATAGTCTGTATTACAGTATTTCAGTTGAATAAAGAGTCAGATTGATATTGAATGCAAAGATAGGAAGGTTAGGGGAGAGATGTGTGGATTCGGTATATGTTCTACGGTTTAAGGTATACGGCAAAAGTGCTCGTCAGACGAGTTTTCAAACTCTATTTTGAATCACGTCTGTTTCTTTTTCTTCTCTGCAGCGGGGAACAGGATATTATTAAGGATCAATCGGTACCCGGGGCTATTGGTATGAAGGCTCAGGTCAGTCGGAGGATCACCAACACGATGTGTGTAATCCTCAGGATCGTGACCTCCGTAAAATGTAAAGGTTCCGTTTCCGTAGTTGCCATGCACATATTTCACCTGATCACGTCCGGGCGACTCGGCGAGAATGACGGCACTGTTTTTAATTTTGTCTCGCTGAAAAGCCGTGGCCTGACCATAAAAACCGCGGATACTGCTCACGTGATTTTGTGTAAGCATAGAAGGAACCGGATCCCATTTGGCAGAAAAATCGAACAGGGTAAAAAAGTCAAGACTCTCGCTGATACGGTTTAAATCTACTTCAATATCGATGGTGGAGTGTTCATACTCGTACGGGTCGGTTATAACTTCAAATCCTTCGAATGCGAAGGTTTCGTTAAAATTGAGACGGTTATTCACATCGTTATCAATCGGGTCCCCATCGATTTCTCTTGGAATAATGTCTAATCCTTCGGCAGCCAATGAAATATCAAAAGTGTCCGTTGCCGAACACATCGCAAACATAAACCCGCCATTTCCAACAAAGTCACGTATTTCATGTACGATATCCAGTTTTAGCTGGCTAACTTTTTCGTAACCCAACTCAGTTGCCAGCTCCTGTTTATCCTGAACCTGAGTGATATACCACGGAGCATTTTGGTACATACCCCAGAACTTCCCAAACTGCCCTGTAAAATCTTCGTGATGGAGATGCAGCCAATCATAATCAGCCAGTTCACCTGAAAGTACTTGTCGGTCGTAAACTGTGTCGTAAGGAATTTCAGCATAGTCAAGTACCAGGGTAACCGCATCATCCCAAGGAAGTGAACCGGGAGGAGAGTAGACCGCTATTTTTGGGGCAGCTTCAAGATTAACAGCCGACATGTTTACTCCAGGATTTTCCACTTCACCGATGATTTGTGCTGCCTGAGACTCAGTAATTACTTCAACCTTAACATTTCTGATCCTGCTCTTTCGAATAATATCCTGAGTTTCGGTTGTTAAAAAACTACCGCCTCGGTAGTTCAGCAACCATTGTCCGGTTTCGCCTTCATTCAGATGATTAAAAATAATTCCATAAGCTTTCAGGTGATTGGTTTGTGAACCATCCATTGGAATTAAAACACGATTCTGGGCTTGCAGATGAAAGAAACCTGAACCCAAAAATAGAAGTAATAATAAAGCTGTAAACTTGGATCTCATTGCAAATATCCATTTTGAAACTGTTGTAATTTTTCTCGTGCATACGAAGCGTAAAAACCATCAGGAAAAGAGATTACAAGATCTTCAAAAAACTCCTCGGATTCATCTCGTGTAAACTCAGTTTTTACATCTGAACTGAAAAATTTATCCTCCGCAGATAAATTCCTGTTGATAACAATTCTTCCATTTACAATCTGTTCAACCAGCAGAGCACGATCCCACATCAGCCGTTCGAGCAGGGGAGTTTGTGAATTCGTTTCAATTTGCCGGTTGAGAAGTTGAAGTTTGAACGCTGTAAAATCTTCGGGCAGTGTTGAGGTCAATTCGACAGATAAATCATCCGCAAATGGATTTCTGGGGTTATCCCAAATAGGCTCCAAAATTTCTAAGGCGTTATTGAAATTCCCGGTATGAAGAGAAAACATTCCTTCGCCCAGACTATCTAATACGGAACCTGTTGTATCTGCTCGCAATCCATCCTGAATCCATATACGAAGTTTAATCGCATCATTTGCATAATAAGATGAATTTCTACGTTCCAGCGATCTCAGCTGTATTTCTGCAAACTCGGAGTCACCCGCAAAAAAGTCAGAAAGGGCGGAGAAATATCGAACTTTTTCGGAGAGGTCGGATTGATCGGTTGCGCGGTCAGCCCGTGCCAATTGCTGGCGGGCTCTGCTAAAGTTGTTATTGAAGATGGAAATTCTTCCTTCGGCATAAAGAGTGTATGGATCATCGGATCCTGCATTTTGCTGTAATTTTGAAAACCATTTTTCGGCATCTTCCGGATCTTTAAAAATATCCAGAGACAAATCAACCAAACGGGCTAAAACTCTGTTTATCTGTTGATAATCAGAATCTTGGTCAATCAACTCCTCTGAGGTGTCATAAGATTTTTGATAGAGTACACGAATAGAATCTGCCGGTACGAGGTTGTTCTGTTCGGCATACTGAGCCCACTGCAGGTACGTGTTGCTAAGCTCATCAAAAGAACGATAACGAGTGGTTAAATTTGTACTTTCGTTGTAATACTTATAAGCATTTTCCGCAAAAGGAAACTGTTTGGCAGAGAGAAAACGGTTACCCAGTGAGAACAGTGAATATACAGTGTATGACGTCTCTTCTTCATAAAAGCGAGCGAAATTATACGCGCGTTCATACTCTTCCGTTTCAAGTAGGAGCCAGCTTAAAAGTTGATAAAGCTCGGCATAGGCTTCATGAGATGTAGAAAGATCCATCATTAAATCCTCCAGCTCAAAAGAGGCAATCTCATATAGATTATTGTCTTGCATTTGGAAAAACCGCTGCTGAACAATAGCCATTTGACGGGGAGATTCAAGGATTAACCGATAATACTCACTTACAGATTCATCAAATCGCCCGGCCTGCATATAGGTATTGGCGAGTTCGTTAAGGAAGAGAGTTTGATTGTTATGGATCTCCTGAGCTTGACGATAGGTTTTAATGGCCTCATCATATTCCCTGCGATTGTTCATCGATGATGCAATTGTGTAGTAAGCCTGTATGTTTTGAGAATTATTTTCAATTGCTTCACTCCAGATCTCGATAGCTTTGTCTCGATTTCCTTTCATATGCTGAATTTCACCGAGTTTACCTTTTGCCTGAAGTGTTACGAAGCCGCGTTCGATCTGTTTTTGAACTATCTCTTCTGCTCGATTCAAATTATTGACGTTGATCAATGCATCAATCAAGCGATCAAAGTAAACATAAGATGAAGGATTTTGTTCATGTAGTTCAGACAAAATTGGAATGGCTTCTTCATAATTCTGTTGCTGCATCAGCCGGTTGGCAGATTGAAAATCCCTATTTTGTGAAATTCCGATATCAACGAAAAACAGGAAAATCAGACCGGTAAAAAAAATAGATCGATATAGCATCAGCAGTTAATAAAACAGTTGTTTAAACACGTTTGGAAAGTGCAGTTTTACCTGATCATAAAATTTGAAAAGTGGAAACCCAACAACGTTATTGTAATCGCCATTAATTTTTTTAACGAATACAGCTCCGAAATCATCCTGAATGCCGTACGATCCGGCTTTATCCATTGGACTGCCGGTTGAGACATAACGTTCTATTTCCGATTTTTCTAACGCCCCAAATGTAACTTTCGTCTCTTCAGAAAAGGTTCGATGTTTTATTAAAGTTCCATTTTGGTGTGTTAAAGCCAGATATACGCCGCTGTATACTTCATGGGTTTGATCACTCATCCTGGCAAGCATCTCTTTTGCGTCATCTTTGTTCTGAGGCTTACCGAGATAGCTGCCGTTCAGAGATACAATGGTATCAGCGGCAATTATAAACGAATTTGGATGTTGCTGAAGCACCGATTCTCCTTTCTGAAGCGCTAGGGACTGAACCAGTTCTTTTGGATTCATACTATCATCCATCACTTCTTCGATATCAGAAGGGGATACAGTAAAATTCAGATTGATCTGTTTGAGCAAATAAGACCGTCGGGGACTAGCCGAAGCCAGGATGATTTCCATATTTTAAAATTCTCTTAGAAAGAACATTTTTCCTGTTTCAGATATTTGAATAACTTAAACATCGAACGGGCTTATTAAAAGTAAATCCTTTGAATCAGTGGGGATTTTTTTTATTCGGGATTGATCAAAAAGAGTGTTTACTTGCAATAGCAGTGCCTGTATGTTTTTAAATCACAATAAATAAAGAACCGATTGTCTGTATGAGTGCGAAGCAACGAAGGAATAAGAATAAGAAAAAGAAACCGATGCTATTTACTCCTTTAAATTATAAACTTTTGGGATTGGGGGTACTGTTGGTTGTGATTGGTTTTACGGCAATGAGACTTGAAAATGAAGTATATGGTATTATATCACTCTATTTTTCACCTATCATTATACTGTCAGGTTATGTTGTAGTAATCTATTCTATATTGAAACGAGACCATAAACTTGAGGATTCATCACCCAAAACCTCATCTTAAATCGTTTTGGACAGGCTCATAAATTATCTTTTCTGGATCGTCATTATATTTCTCTTCGTACTTGAGGGGAAATCGAGTGATCATTTGATGATCTTAGCTGGAATGGGCCTATCCATATTAGTTGCGTATATAGCTTTTTTTCTCAATTGGATTACACTCGATGCAACCAAAGCTGCTGTCGTATTAGGAACCGTAACGTTTGGTTTTGGTGGCATATGGCTGGCACTTGCACTGATTTTTTTCTTCATAAGTAGCAGCCTGGTTACTCAAAGGAAAAGACAAAATGGAGTAGATGCCGGTTCAGTTCCTCTGCGGTCTGAAGATCCCTATCATAACAGCAGAAGGGATGGCTATCAGGTGTGGGCCAATGGATTTTGGGTAGCGGTGTTCTGCCTGCTCTGGTTTCAATTCAAGCAAGACTATCTGCTACTCTCTGCATATGGTGTAATAGCTGCCGCAACTGCAGATACCTGGGCTACTGAACTGGGTTCAAAAAAACCTGGAAGAACCCGATTGATAACCAATTTCAGAAAGGTAAATCCGGGTACGGATGGCGGAATCAGCTTAAGGGGTACCCTGGCAGCAATGATAGGCAGTTCTGCAATAGCAAGTATTTTACTGATTCAGCCTGATTCAAACAGTTTACATATTTTTATTGCTATTGCAGCAGCTGGATTTCTTGGTTCTGTTGCAGATTCCTATCTTGGCGCTTATTTACAAACAAAAAATGTACATCGCTTCAGGCCAGATCGATTAATTGAACGCGATGCCATGTTTAAAAACTGTTTTGTCAATTGGCTGGCTACAGGAATTGGCGGCATGTTAACTCTCATAACTATTAAAATCATAACTCTATGAAGTGGTATAGAAAACTACATTGGCAAATAATAATCGGTATGGTACTTGGCCTTATTTGGGGGCTTTTTTCCAGTATAGTTGGGTTAAATGAATTTACCAGCGATTATATACGGCCATTTGGTGATATTTTTATAACTCTTCTGAAGTTGATTGCCGTACCTCTTGTACTTGCTTCTTTAGTTGTTGGAGTTTCCAATTTAAATGATATGAGTCAGCTTTCCCGAATGGGAGGGAAGACGATTGCCATTTATTTGATTACCACAACTTTAGCCATTACAATCGGTCTTGGGGTGGTCAACATTATGCAGCCCGGAAAAGCGCTACCTGAGGAGACAAGAACCAGTCTGATGGAAAGCTATGGCGGATCAGTAGAGGGAAGAGATGAAGCCGCACAAGAACTCCTGGATCGTAGTCCCCTCGATTTCTTTGTAGACATTGTGCCTGAAAACTTTTTTGAAGCCGCTTCTGACAACGCAAATATGCTTCAGGTGGTTTTTATTGCCATTCTGATTGGAATAGGTATTGTTCAAATCCCAATTCAAAAGGGTCAGGTACTGATTAACGTCTTCGAGTCTTTAAATGATGTGATCATCAAAATAGTCGACCTGATTATGAAAACAGCACCTTACGGTGTATTTGCACTGATGGCTGTTGTGATTGTGGATCTAGCGGGAGACGACTTGAGCCAGGCGCTCACGCTTCTCAGCGCGCTCGGTTGGTACACGCTTGCTGTTGTCTTTGGCCTGTTTCTTCATGTGATGATTGTTTATTCAAGCCTTTTTAAAATATTTAGTCAGATGAAACTCAAAGACTTCTTCAAGGCAATTCAGCCGGCTGTTCTCTTAGGTTTCAGTACAAGTTCAAGTGCAGCTACGCTTCCGGTTACCATGGAGAGAGTAGAGAATAACCTCGGAGTAGATGAGGAAGTCTCCAGTTTTGTTCTCCCTGTGGGAGCTACAATTAACATGGACGGAACCAGCCTTTATCAGGCAGTGGCAGCTGTATTTATTGCACAGGCACTGGGAATGGATCTTTCGATTGCTCAGCAGTTAACGATTGTTTTGACTGCAACATTGGCGTCAATAGGAGCGGCCGGAGTACCGGGGGCAGGAATTATCATGCTGGTTATCGTATTGCAAACCATTCAGGTGCCGATAGAGGGAATAGCACTTATTTTAGGTGTCGATCGTATTTTGGATATGGTTAGAACAGCCGTGAATGTGACAGGGGATGCAGCTGTTGCAGTAGCTGTTGCTCATACTGAAGGAAAGTTAGGGGCTTTGCACTTTGATGATGAAGACCTTTAATCAGTGAAGAGTCATTTAAACAGACAATATCAAATGACTCTTTTTGTTTTAGAATTGCAGTTCGGATCAAAACGTTGAATCTGTAGTTAGAACAGACACTGATTCTTTATGGTTTTTATACTATCACAGGATTGAATACGTAGGTTCTAGGGTTTGCAACTGTTCTGAAACTGACCAAATAACTATAATCTGACAAATGACGCTGCTTGTTTATTTTTTAACGCTCTTTACATTTATGACGGGTACGCCGGACTCGTCCTTGTCCAAATCATATGATGAAAAATTAGAGGAGGGGATCGAAGCATTTTACAACACCGAATGGGAAAAAGCTGAAACAATTTTCACACAGCTAATGAGTGAAAACCCTAATGATCCACAGCCACACTTTTTCTCCTCAATGATGCCTTTTTGGGAGTATTTTTTTATTGATCAGAATGAAGAGCTTGCCACTGAATTTCTGGATCGGTCTGAAACTGCTGTGGAGCTTAGTGAAAAGCGGTTAGACAACTCACCCAATGATACTACCATGGTGTTACTGCTGAGCGGTTTACATGGTTACAGAAGTTTGGTTGCAGCTGGTGAAAGTAATTACAGAGTGGCTGTTCGTAGCGGTATGACCGGGTTCAGTTACACACGCAAACTTTTATCTCTGGATACAGATCGCCCGGATGCAAGAATTGGCAGGGGTATGTTTTACTACATGATGGGCAGTGTTCCATCAGAATTAAAGTGGGCTACAAATATTGCAGGTCTTCGCGGTGATATAGATCAGGGTTTTGAAGAATTAAAAATTGCTGCAGAGAGTGAGAGCTATGTGAGTAATGACGCCAATATGTTGTTGATGTATCTTTATAATAAAGAAGAGAGATATGAAGAAGCTTTGTACTACGCCGATCTTCTTACCGATCAGCTTCCTAAAAATGTGATTTTTAAATTTAAAAAAGCAGAAATTTTAGAAAGCTCCGGCAATAAAAAGGATGCGAGAGAGTTATTTGCAGAGATTAATGAAATGAATCATCCGGATCTTCCATTGCTTACAAAAAAGAGCAGGATAAAGGTTGAGGAGCTCACAGATTTAACACAAATTTATTAGAATACTACAACAATCTTTCTGTTTTAATTGTTATTTTTGTTACATAATAAAACAGAGAAACTGTTAACTATTAATCAGCCTATGGGGAAACCGCTACAGAAGGGAATTTTTACTGTTCTGTTTTATCTTTTGGCTTTTACATTTCTCATTACAGCAAGGTCTCAGGCACAAGTTGTAATTCAGGATGAAAGAGGTTTAGAGATTGCTTTCAGTGCATCCGGTTCCCTTAACCAATCCCAAATTATTCAGCTCACTCCAAGTGATATATCTTCTCTTTTTTTTGAAGGAGAAGAGATTACGATTAGACCTTGGGGAGAATCTTCAGATAGCGCTTCACCATTTTTTGTTGAAAGTGAGAGTGGAGATTATGCGATTGGCGGATTAAAACCTGCTAACTCACCCAAAAACCGTCTTTTTTATCTGAGTCTGGCGAATACGACATCTTCTATGATAGATGGGATAAATGTCGCATTTGATCTACTCTATTTGCCTACTGATAATTCGGACTTTTCACTGCAGCTTCGGTATAAACTTGGAGACCAAGAATGGACGGATGTTCCCGGAGCTACATTGAACAGTTCTATGTTACGAGGAGATAAAGAAGGATGGAACTCATTCTCAGTACAATCTACGCTCGACCAAATACTTTTGGAGCAAGAGGAAGCAATAGAATTTGAATGGATAGACCGAAATGGTGAAATGGATGCGGATCAAATTCCGGTTGCCATTCAGCATGTTGAATTATTTCCCGAGATATTTACACCAAGTGAAATGAAACGGGGTGATCTGATTATTACAGAAATTTTACCCACTACCGAGTTAAGTAACGGCAATGTTGAATTTGTAGAACTGTATAACCCTACAGAGAAAACAATCTCGCTTAAAGGAGTTGAAGTTCGAACTTCGAATGGATCAAGTATGATTCGTACAGATTTTGAACTTTCACCCAACAGTTTTGGTGTAATAACCTCTGCCAGTTCCCCGGAATTTATCCGGTCTAATCAGGTTTATCGATATAGCAATTCAATATTATCTGATAACAACGGATTTGTAGAACTGTATAGTGGGGACAGAGAGGTAGCTAAAGCTACATTTGAACGAATGGATACGGATCGTTCACTGGAGTTGAATCGCATTTCCAATGCCTTTGATGGGTACACCAGTTTGCAATATTTATCACCCTCAGCAACGACTTTATCAGGAAATGTATCAGCATCTCCTGGAAATGCCGGGAGTGCGCAAAAACTGTTTGTTAAAGAGCTTACAGGTAATGGCTGGTATTTTATTTCCTCACCGGGACTACTCGATGAGAGACTGAGCCGGATTAATTTCCAAAACATTAACATGGTTAGAAGCGAAGTGGGTTCTTTTTCAGACTTCGAACCAAACGAGCCTCTTTTTATATATCAGGAAGATGGAACATCCAGGAAATTGTATTCTGTTGAATCAACTCAAAATCTTTCTGATAAGAGTTATCCAATTAATGATACTTCTTCAAAGATTGTGACTGCTCAGGATGATCTTCAAAATACAATAGGTAAATTAACTGATGATTCAGGGCGCAGAGTTTCTCCTGTTTATTTATACTGGAATAATACAGATCAGAAATTTCAACTGCTTTATGACGAGAATTCCAAAGTAAGCAGATGGGATCCCTTAATCGTAAACCGTTCTGTGAATGATCCTGGAGTATTCTCAGCCGAGACCCGTAGTATTCAAGGAAATCGCATGGATCGATTTATTCATTTTAGTTTTTTGGAGCTAACTCAGGATGGATCCAGAAAACGACTGGATCATTCAATCGTTGGGTTTTTAAGAGAGGAGAGGGGACAGACTTCAACACGGTTCGACCTGCCTAAACTATTGCCAATTTCAAATGACGAGAAAATACGCAACGACTTGTCGATGATGCATATCTCATCCGACGAAAGTGCTGACCGAACAAATAGTTTTGTACATTTCCCATTTGATCTTGATCAAACCTATTCGTTTGATGTGGGTGTAATTTCCAGTGACAGAACCTATCAGGCCGTTTTGGATTGGTCAGATATGTTAGACATACCTGATGAATGGATATTGACTCTTAAGGATAATCTCACCGGGAGTGAGATTGATATGAAAGAACAGGGCAGCTATGAGTTTCGTGTAACTGCATCTGAAGGAGATCTAAAACAGATGGAAGTCGAGCCCGGTACTATTACCGCATTTAATCCGGATGAAGACGAGCGATTTACCGTTACAATGAAACCGTATGAATCTTCAGCAGGTATTACAGAGGAGACAGAAAGACCCGGTTCAGTTGAACTGAGGCAAAATTATCCAAATCCATTTAACCCATCTACCAACATAGTTTTTTATCTGCCGGAACAGCAACCGGTAAAAATAGGAGTATATAATATTGTGGGTCAGCAGGTAGCTCTTCTTGCTGATGAACCTATTGGAGCTGGGGAGCATACGATATCATGGAATGCCTCCGAAATGCCAAGTGGTGTCTACATTGTTCAACTGGAAGTTGGCAGCCGAATTTTTACTCGAAAAATTACATTGATCAAGTAGAACGGAGTTAATACTTCTGTCAAAAAACAGATAAATGATAAGGGGCTATTTTTCATTTAGTTTTAATGTATCGAAATTGGCATTTTCGCGGTAACTAGAATATCTTACAAAAGATAAATCATTTAATAGAAAAGATAGGATAACGAAACTATTCATGCAGTTTAAAACAGCTCAGGGCGTAGACGTGCCCGAAATTGGTTTGGGTACTTATAAATTGTACGGCAAAGAGTGTAAAAAAGTAGTAGCAGAAGCATTAGATATTGGATATCGCCATATCGATACTGCTCAAATGTACAAAAACGAAAAAGAGATTGGCGATGCCATTCAATACTCAAATGTTGAGAGAGAAGATATCTTCCTGGCTACGAAGATATGGCACACTAACCTCGCTCATGATGATGTTCTGCAAACGGTTGAAGAGAGTCTGAGTGATCTGCAAACTCCGTATGTGGATTTATTGATGATCCACTGGCCAAATAAACAATACTCTTTGGAGAAGACACTTGAAGCGATGCTCGTTCTCAGAGACCAGGGAAAAGCAATGAATATTGGTGTGAGCAATTTCCCCCTCAGTTTGACTAAAACCGTTCTTGAGGAGCTTCGGATACCTATTTTTGCGAATCAAGTAGAATTCCATCCCTTTTTAGAACAATTTGACCTGCTTGATTACTCTTACGACAACGATTTTCTAATTACTGCATATAGCCCGCTGGCACAGGGAAAAGTGATGGAAAATGAGACGCTGCAGGAAATTGGAGATGCTTATGGAAAGTCACCCGCACAGGTTGCCTTAAGATGGTTGATTGAGCAGGAAAATGTCATAGCTATTCCAAAAGCCACATCTCGAGAGCACCTGGAAAGCAATATTGATATTTTCGATTTTGAACTTGATGACGATCATTTTGAAGCTATCGACTCACTTGAAAAAAATCATCGTCTAGTAAATCCAACGTTTGCTCCCGATTGGAATAGCTGATTCTGATGTAGGAACGATTTAGACTGTAATTTTTTTAAATAATTAAATTCGAATTCAAAGAAGTTTACATGCTAAAACGTTCAGACTATTTCATATTGGCTGCCGCACTCATTTCGATGATTTTATCCATCTTTTTATGGTTCAGCGGAAATCAAGACGCCGGTTTATTTGTAGGAATTTGGGTGCCATCCATTCTCGGTTTTGGTGCCTATTTTAAAATTCTAAAATACAGGGGGCGATCATGAATATCCCATTTCTCATTTCCTCCGGCATTATTGTAGTAATTCTATTCCTTATAGGTTTAATCTATACTTTTAAGGAATTTAAAGAGATGGAAGATCATCCCGAAAATTACAGACGTAAGCGTTCAAAAGAACCTAAAATTGTCGATAAGGATTAATTGGTTACTGCCATTTAGATAGTGATGTTGCAATGGCTTTTCGATCACTATTCTTAAATAGCGTTTGTTGAATAGTATCAGCTTTTTGCTCGTACGAAAGATAAATCTCATCACCTTTTACACTTTCTGATAAGTATTGGATTTCCATCTCTTGACACTGTTTTCCATCAACTAAGCTATTGGGAAGATACCCGGTCATCCAATCGATATAACGAACATTGTTGACATGATTATTCATGTCCAGGTCATTATCGTTTACTTTGGTAATCAAAACAGACTTGTTTTCAGTAACAGTTTCTAATTGTTTTTTATTTGGCTCTACCGCATGAGATCTATTCGTTAAACCCATCTTTGATATTTCAGCCGGAGTGCGAACAGGACGCTTGGTTTTTAAATCTAATACCATCCACTGACTCACAGCACGTGCCAATATCTCTCCATTTTTACTTTTCATTTCATAATCCCTGAACGCTCTTAGTCCGTCACCGGCTGTAGGCCAGGTTGTGATATCAATATCTTCCCATCTTTTCGGGCGTTGATCTACAATAACATGCATTTTATAGAGTACCCAGGTTAAACCTTTCGCATGCAGTTGGGAAATATCAAAGTTCAGATGGTGAGCATGTATGCCCGCTGCTTCCTGAAAATAGTTGCAAATGGAGGAGAGCGTAGATCTTTCATTATGATCCACTTCATAGGACCGAATTTTAAATGGAACAGTGTATAATTTATCCATGATGAATAGAGTAAAACAGGATTTGTTCTTTTCAGAGGTACTTAACTTAAGAATTTTAATCATTGGAATTTGACTTGTTCCGGATGTTAAATCAATCATCATGAGATCAGTAGAACGAATCAATTATTATCGGGATGATGAAAAATTTGAATTTAAAAAATGGAAGTTATTAACAGGTTGTGGAAAAGAAATTTTTGATAGTTTATCCGATGCCCGTAGCTTAGCGTAGTTCTTTGGAATAGTTAAAACGTGGTGTTCTGATATCTGAAAATATGATATCCGGATGAAAAGGGAATTCCGTTAAACTCGGAAGCTGTACCCGCAACTGTACATTCAGTGCTGAACTCATATCGAGTATTCAGTAAATGTTGATCCATATCTTGCCACTGTCCCCAGATAGGACGGGAAGGGTGAACCAACATTTGAATAAGCCAGGAGACCTGCCACATATTCTATTTCCCAGAAAACTTTCGGGAGTTAAAGTTTTCGGAACGATTCATTACAATCGAAAGAATAATCCTATTTACTTATGAAATCTTTATCTGTGCAAACACTGTTTGTATCTCTATTCCTATATCTATGTTTACCATCAACTCTGCTTTCTCAAGCTGTATCGGATACATTGGCGCTGGATGAAATTACTGTTCAATCCACAAGATTTGATACAGAGAAGAAGCATCAACCCATTTCCGTAACGAGATTTTCCGCCAACCAGCTTGATGTTTACGGATCGGGTGATATTTCTGCAATAATTGAAAGAAGAAGCTCTGCCATGATCCGTAATTATGGCCCCGGAGGACTATCGAACTTATCTATGAGAGGATATAGCCCCGGCCGGACGCAGGTAGTCTGGAATAATTTTAATCTTAATGATCCTGTAAATGGTGTTTTTGATCTGTCTCTAATGCCTGCCAGCTTCATACAGTCGATGGAGCTTAGTGCAGGGAATAGCAGTACAGCGTATGGAAGTTCTGCAGCAGGGGGAACTCTCTATTTAGATTCTGGGGCCGGAAGGAGCCAATATTCGGGCTGGCAAACTTTTGGTTCGTACGGGCAAAATATTCAGGGTATAAAAGCTTCTCAGCGGTTCGGTAATTGGCAGGCAGGGCTGGCTTTACAACGAGAAGCCTCTAATAATGATTATGATTATCAGTTTGAAGGGGAAACGCAATCCAGGGTACATAACAGAGTTGAAGGGCTCCATGGAATGCTAAATGCCGGGTATCAAACAGAAGACATAAATATTCAAACTACACTATGGCTCTACGGTGTAGAGAATGAATCACCCGGATCTCTCTACTTTCCAAGTGAGACCGCTGTTCAGGACGATAGAGCTTTGCGCTCGGCTACAGGAATAGAGTACAAAACCAATCAGTCTGTAATCTACAGTAACATTATTTACAGTGATGCTGATACTGATTATACCGATCAGGCATTTGGAACTGAAAGCGAAACCAACATAAAATCATTTTCTAATGAGGTTGGATGGAAACAACAATGGCTGCAGCAGCTAAAAACGGATCAATCGGTAACGTTTAGTGTGAATCGTGTGGAAAGTACAAATTTTGAGCAGAATGAATCTCAATTCAACTTTGCATACAGACTGAATGCAGAGTTAAATCCAATCGAATCCCTTCGTCTTTTTGGAGGGTTACGGTACGACTACTACGAAGTTGCCGGGGACGCGATAAGTGGTTCGTTAGGAGCTAACTATCGGCTACTGGAGGATCTTCTTATTGTAAAAGGGCAGTGGAGCCGAAACTTTGTAGCACCAACCTTGAATGATCTCTTTTGGCCAAATGGTGGAAATCCGGATTTAGAACCTGAAACGAATCATAAGTTTGAAGGAGGATTGTTATCCATTTCTGAATATGGTGATGGCTTTGGTCGGTTAGAAACGGAAGTTGTCGGATTTTTCAGTCGCCAGATGGACGGTATTCAGTGGCTTTTTGGGTCTGAAGGGTTATCAGTTCGGAATGTTAATGAAATTGAGACATCCGGTGTAGAATTGTCTGTTCGAAAGGAAATACAATTAAGTTCCAAACTTCGGCTGCATGCAGAGTTGGGGTCAGATTATACAAAAGCGATTGTTTCTGAAGATGAGATGAATCCGGACACAGAAGGTGATCAGTTGGTTTATGTACCTGAATGGTCTCATCGGGCTCATCTGAAAGCAGACTTGGATAAGTTCTCAATGGGAGCTGATTTCAGATATATAGGAGAGAGATATACAACTCAAGATAACAGTCTGTCCGATCCTCTGGATTCCTATCGATACTTGGATCTTTTTGCACAGGTTCGGATTCCTTTTAATTCAGTACAGATGAATCTATCAGGAAGGGTTCAAAACTTAACGGACCAAGAATTTCAATATATTGATGGTTATCCAATGCCCGGCAGAACGTTCTTAATGACTGCGCGATTTAACTTTACACCTTAAATACTTCAAACTTCCCTCTCGTATTCTTGATTGAATTCAATTGTGGGAGGGAAGTATTCATTAATAAATCGTGAACGTATTTTCTGAGATCAATCTAGTTCAATTACAATTATAGGACATGAATCTCATGTAGTCCGCCATCCCTGATTTGTACAGTACGGTGAGGATATTTTCGAACCATGTCATAGTCGTGGGTTACCATTAGAACCGCCATTCCACGATTGTTGATCTGCTGCAATAGCTCCATAATGGAGCTGCTCGCTCCGGGATCGAGATTACCTGTAGGCTCATCGGCAAGAAGCAATCTTGGCTCATTAGCAAGCGCTCTCGCAATAACCACTCTCTGCTGTTCACCACCTGAGAGATCTTTGGGCATGGCTTTTCGTTTATGACTCAAGCCAACTAAACCGAGTACTTCCAGCACTCTGTGTTTGATAAATTTTTGTTTGTGGCCGGTTACCCGAAGAGCAAAAGCAACATTTTCAAATACGTTACGATCGGGTAACAGTTGGAAATCCTGAAATACAATTCCCAATCGTCTGCGAAGATGTGGAATCTCTTTATCCTGTAAACTGCTGACTTTATAGTCGGCAACGCGAATCATGCCGTGATTCGGTTTGATATCACTGTAGAGAAGTTTTAGAAATGAACTTTTACCGGCACCGGTTTTACCAATCACGTAGCAAAATTCACCGACTCCAAGGGAAAAATTCACAGTATCAAGAACGGGTTCACTTTCGTATGCAACGGTAACATCGTGCATTTCTATTACATCACTTTCACTCATTGCAGTACCATCGTTATTCTTAAACTTTTTTCGTGAGCTTGTTTTAGCGCAAATCCATCAAACGCATTTAAAATAGAAAATTCTGTCTTCTTTATGATACTTTCTATTTCCTCGAGAGTATAAATGTGTTGACAGTGCTCTTCCTGGAATCTTTCAATAACCTGACCGCTTTCACTGTTTAACTTCTCAATTTCAAATCGATTGGTATGCTCTCGATTCTTAGCATTATAGGTGCTTTTTCTCCGGTATCTGTAAAGATTATTAATCCGGCGAGACTCGTTGTTCAAATATTTAATAGCAATTCTGGAGTTTCTTGGGGTGGTAAAGTCATAAATAAATAAGCCGCCCGGGTTTAAAACGTTTCGCACTTCACTGTGCAGCTTAAGAATATTTTCTTCGCTATGGAGATAGTTCAGGCTGTCGAAAACCATAAATACAACATCAAAATTTTGGTCCAGTTGCAGGTTTAGAAAGTCGCGAGTAAGGAACTGAACATCCGAATATGAACTTTTGGCTTTTTGTTTGGCAACATCAATCATTTCTGGAGAACCATCTGTGGCCGTAATTTCGTAGGCTGCCAATTCTTCAAGTGATAAAGCCATTGTACCAGTACCGCACGCCAATTCTAACACAGACTGGGCATCCGGATGATATTGATAGATAATCTCATCAATGTAATCGGTCCAGGTTTCGTAATCCACCTCCACCATTACATCATCATATATTTGAGCGAGAGCAGAGTAATTTTTTTGAGTAGAAACTTGATTACTCATCAGCAGAAATGCCCTCCATTTGAAGTTGAGCCATATCAACAGCCAAATTGTATGCGGCTGAAAAAGAATCCGGATTGGCTCTGTTTAATCCGGCAATATCGTATGCTGTACCGTGATCAGGAGAAGTTCGGATAATGGGAAGTCCGGCTGTAAAATTCACTCCTTTGCCAAAACTGAGAGTTTTGAAGGGGATTAATCCCTGGTCGTGATACATCGCTAATATCGCATCAAATTGATTCTGTTTTTGACTGCCAAAAAATCCATCGGCGGGGTAGGGGCCTTCTGCTTCAATACCTTTTTTATTTGCAAGATTTATTGCAGGAATTATCGTCTCTATTTCTTCGGTTCCCAGTACACCTCCATCACCGGCATGGGGGTTTAATCCCAGCACAGCAATCTTCGGATTTTTAATCCCAAAGTTCTCTTTAAGACTAGTATGTAGGCTTTCCAGTTTTTTAATGATGGTATCCTTTTGAACGGATTGTGCAACGTCTTTGATTGGAATGTGACCGGTTAACAATCCTACTCTTAACTGATCCGTGGCTAAAATCATCATGAAGTACTCAGTACCGGTTTTTTCAGCTAAAAATTCCGTGTGACCCGGATAGTGATAACCGGCTTTGTGAATGGCCTCTTTCGAAATAGGGGCTGTGACCAATGCATCCGTTTTATGAGCAAGACAACTGTTAATTCCATATTCAACAGCTCTCATGGCAGCCTTTCCGGCAGCTTCTGTAATTTTTGTCGGCTGAATGTCACTACTGTCCGGTTCGGTTACACTTAAAATATTGACGATATCATCTTTGATTTCTTCAGTTTTTGAAACCTGATTTCTGGATATTTGAATGTTTAGTTTCGACTCATAAAATTGAAAAACCTTTTCAGATCCAATAATTACAGGCGTAGATATTGATAGGTCAACAGATGAGAGATGTTTCAGCACCACTTCCGGTCCGATGCCGTTAAAATCTCCCATGCTGATCGCAATCTTTGGTCTCATACCGAAAAACAGTTAAGGTTATGTGTGGCTCAAAAGCTCACTTAGAAATTGTATGATAAATTAGGATTCAGAAATCAATCTGAAATCTCCCAAACCGGAAACGGCTTCGAAAATTAGCTCTCTATCCGGGTACTCCCAAATTTCTCTTGTGGGCTGATTAGGCAGAAGCTGTCTGTCTATATTTGTTGGAGGACCATACAGGATATACGTTTTTCCACGGTCTGTATCATAACCGGGTGTTTGAAATGACGAAAAGTTCTGATATGCATAGTCAATTCGTTCATAGTACTCCGTCATGAGCTCATTAAATTCTGTATCGGGAGTTGGATCACGCTCTTCCCAGAATTCACGAAACTTGCGTTCCCGTTCAGCTTTTGAACCTGAGTTCAAATTCTTGAGTTCTCTTTCATCTACAATAAATTTCAGCATATCTATTGAGACATCAAGATTGTAAAGCGAAACCGGCATATCTATCCATCTGGACTGAATACTTTTTTCACCAACAACTTCATCTTGTTCAAGATCCTTCAATTCAATTTTATAACTCGCATTTTCAAATTCCACATTCGGAACTAAAACATCTGCGTATAAAACCCCACCTTCACCGGCAAGGAGTTCAACTTCAATATCATCACCGTTTTTTCTAATAGCTGACTCTGAGGCATTAAAATATTTATCAGTGTCTATCACTGTAGTAAAGTGAGGATCTGCTGTAGCTGATTTTTCTCCATTTTGGACTCTGTATATTGAAAGCTCGTAGCGTTCATCATCTGAAACATCTGAATCTGCTTTTGGGAGCCGAATCAAGAGACTGTAATTTTGCCCATAAAGCACATTTGATCCATAATTCAAAAAGGTTGCATTTATTTGATTACTGCTGCGATCTAAATCATTTACAATAAAGAAGTCTGCCTTTTTTAAACTGTCGGGATCATGGACCGCCAAAGGCCGAACTTGAGATGGGCTTTCTCTTTCCGATCCGCCACGTGCCAGCTGAAGCTGATAGTGATACGTACCGTGTTCCAACTGGGTTGATAAAACTCCCTGAACATGATCATAACGGGATTGGGTATCTTCAAATGTTTCAACCCAAACGGTATCACTCCACATCTCACGGAAAATGGGAACGCCGGTAGGTCTTGTTTCTCTTCTCGAACTTCGGTGTTCACCTTCAAATATTTCAAGACCCATGCGAACAGGAGAAAAATAGCTAAACTCTTCTGATGGAGCCGACATGTTTGGCCGAACTCTTAAAAAGGGCAAAAAATCATGCTCCAGGCGAAATAGAACCGCTACTGTGCTATTTGAATTAATCTGTGGTAAAACAACATGATCAGAATATGCTGAAGGTTGATCTGATTGTCTCAATAGAGACTCATATGTTGTTTGTCGTTGTGCATCAGCATCTGTTATTGTAAACAGGAACAGTGCTATGAGAAAAAGTGCTATTCGTTGCATTATTTTATAATCTCGTAATTATTTATGGATTGAACGTACGAAAACATTGACATATTTGGAACGTGAACGATACAATCAGTATTATCAATCCGAAAAATTAACTTAAATCTACCAAAGACATGAAAGAAGACTGGCTTGACGGATTACTTGATTCATTGAGAAAAGAAGAAGCTACAATAAAACAAGGCGGCGGAAAGAAAAGAATAGAAAAAGAGCATAAAAAAGGAAAACTAACGGCCCGGGAAAGGATTGATATGCTTTTAGATGATGGCGAAGAACTTTCTGAGCTTGGGCTTTGGGCGGCCTACGAAATGTATGAAGAAGAAGGAGGATGTCCTTCGGCGGGTGTGGTTGTCGGTACAGGAAAGGTAAGCGGCAAGACATGTATGATTGTTGCCAATGATGCAACCGTAAAGGCAGGTGCTTGGTTTCCAATGACGGCGAAAAAAAACCTTCGTGCTCAGGAGATAGCGATAGAAAATCATTTGCCCATCATTTACCTGGTGGATTCAGCCGGTGTTTATCTGCCCATGCAGGATCAAATTTTTCCGGATAAAGAACATTTTGGCCGAATTTTCAGGAATAATGCAGTGATCAGTGCGAAGGGAATTCCGCAGATAGCAGCCATTATGGGAAGTTGTGTTGCAGGTGGAGCCTATCTGCCCATCATGAGTGATGAAGCTCTGATTGTTGATGGCACAGGAAGTGTATTTCTGGCAGGAAGCTATTTGGTAAAAGCCGCCATTGGTGAAGAAGTGGACAATGAAACCCTTGGGGGAGCTACCACTCATACGGAAATCAGCGGTGTTACCGACTACAAGATGAAAGATGACACCGAGTGTCTGCTAACAATTCGTGACCTGGTTGATAAATTGGGTCCCAAAGAGCGAGCCGGATTCAATCGAAAAGAGGCTGTTAAACCGGAAGTTGCACCTGAGAAAATGCTGGAAGAGTTTCCGGCTGATCGAACCAAACCGTACGATATGCATACGGTCATTAAAAGTATCATAGACGCCGACTCATTCACTGAATATAAAAAAGGGTATGGCAACACGCTCATCACAGGCTATGCTCGCATTGATGGATGGAGTGTAGGAATTGTGGCCAATCAGCGTAAGATTGTCAAGAATAAACAAGGTGAAATGCAAATTGGCGGTGTGATCTACTCAGATAGTGCCGACAAAGCCGCTCGATTTATCATGAACTGCAATCAAAAGAATGTTCCAATTATTTTTCTACAGGATGTAACCGGCTTTATGATTGGAAAGCGAAGTGAGCATGGCGGAATCATCAAAGATGGAGCAAAAATGGTGAATGCAGTAGCAAATTCAACCGTACCCAAAATTACAGTTATTGTAGGTAACAGCTACGGTGCCGGGAACTATGCAATGTGTGGTAAAGCGTATGATCCCCGCTTCATTTATGCTTGGCCTACTGCTCAAATAGCGGTGATGGGCGGAACACAAGCAGCAAAGGTATTGACACAAATTCAGGTCTCTTCACTGGAGAAAAGGGGTGAGGAGTTATCGGATGAAGACAAAGCTGAAATTTTACAGCGTATTAAAAGCCGCTACGATAAGCAAACGGATGTACGTTATGCTGCGGCCAGATTGTGGGTAGATGAGATTATCCATCCTGCATCAACAAGATCTCGTATATCGGAAGCCATTGAGTGTGCGGACCATAATCCTGATATTCCTGAATTTAAAACCGGAGTTTTGCAGGTATAGCTTAAACGATTAGCCTGGGTTGTGAAGTGATTACTATTCAAGTCCGTATGCAGAACCATGCGGACTTTTTTACTTTCAGGCAAAAATCTTTTATACCAGAAAATTGGGATACATATTTTGGCGGAATCAGGTTTCAGAACTTCGATTAAAATCACGATATTTGAGTCTCGATGTTTAATCAAAAAAGGAGCTATTTGTGAAAGAGTATATCAAAATTGCATCAGGTCAAGGGTTTTGGGGCGACCTGCCCGATGCACCATTGGAACAGGTGAAAAGAGGTAAGATTGACTATTTGGTGATGGATTATCTTGCAGAGGTTACCATGTCTATCATGCAGAAGCAGCGTATGCGAAATGAGAATTACGGATATGCCCGCGATTTTGTCAATGTAATAGAGAACACATTGGATGAAATCAAAAATGATGGAGTGAAAGTGATCTCTAATGCAGGTGGTGTAAATCCGGTGGCATGTAAAGACGCTATTCTTAAAATTGCCAAGGAAAAGGGGTACTCCGGAATTAAGGTTGCGGTAGTTGATGGTGATGATATCTTGCCAAATTTGGATGAAATTATTGCAGATGGTCATCAGTTGAAAAACATGGAAACCGGTGCCCCTATTACGGAAGTAAAAGATGAGCTGTTAAGTGCAAATGTATATTTTGGTTGCCAGCCTATTGTAAAAGCACTTGAAATGGGTGCTGATATTGTAATTACCGGCAGAGTTACAGATACGGGTTTAACACTGGCTCCTATGGTGTACGAATTTGGATGGGATTTTGAGAATTACGATTTAATGTCAACAGGAACCATTGCCGGTCACATTATTGAATGCGGTGGTCAGGTTTCAGGCGGTAATTTTACAGATTGGGAAAAAGTAGATGATTTTGTCGATATCGGTTTTCCAATTATTGAAGCACATCCCGACGGAACATTTTATGTAACCAAACATGAAAATACAGGTGGATTGGTTTCAGAAATGACGGTAAAAGAGCAGCTGCTTTACGAAATCGGTGATCCATCCAGCTATATCACACCGGATTGTATTGCTGATTTTTCATCCATTCAGCTTGAACAGGATGGAGAAAACCGGGTTAAAATATGGGGAATTAAAGGAAGACCGGCTACACCGACATATAAAATATCTGCAAGTTACATTGATGGGTATAAGCTGTCATCAACACTTGTGTACAGCTGGCCCGATGCTGTAAAGAAAGCAAAGGCAGCAGGCAATATTCTGTTGAAAAGAGCAGAGAAGCTAGGTATAAAGTTCAGGGACACCAATATTGAATTGGTGGGTTTAAATGCCTGCAATGAAGATATGGACGCTTTGAAACAGGATCTGAGCGATATGAATGAAGTACAGCTTCGTGTGTCTGTTCACGGTGAATCCCGTGAAGACCTGAACAGATTCGGAATGGAAATTGCGCCTTTAATTTTGACAGGTCCCAGTGGAGTTACCGGATTTGCCGGAGGTCGCCCCAAAGCCAGTGATGTTGTTGCCTACTGGCCAGCATTACTTGATAAAAAAGCAGCAACACCCAGGGTAACAGTTTTTGATATTTAAAACATATCCGCTAAAAAAGAATGAGAAGTAGACCGTTTAGTTCTTTAACTTATCTACTTCAAATTTTTTTAAGACGACAACTTAATAAATACTAACTGGCACTAAGGATTTGATATGGTAATTGGGATTATCGGAGCAGGAATTGCAGGATTAACAGCCGGACGCCTTCTGGCTCAGGCTGGCCACGAAGTCACAATATTGGAAAAGAGCAGAGGGTTTGGAGGTCGTATGGCTACCCGATACACCGGAAAAGATCTGCAACTTAAACTGGATCACGGAGTCTCATACTTTACTGCAGATTCTCCTGAATTTCAGCAGTTTACTGCGGAATTGCTCGATAAAAAGATCATTCAGCTATGGGGTGAGGATTTTCTTTTCTACGATGGTGAGAAAATTGTAGAGAGAAATCCAAATAAAAGGGATTCTGCTATTTTTACTGCTGTTGATGGTATGAACTCAATTGGTAAATATCTAAGCCGATGGGTGGATGTTAAGTCTGATACCAAAGTTGGTGGATTAACTCATATCGGGGAAAATCGGCGTAAGAAACGATCCTGGATGATAAACCTTCTTTCCAGGGAAACATTTGAAGCTGACGCTGTAATTATTGCTACTCCGGCTCCACAAGCCTATGGGATACTGAATACCACTACAGATGAAGTGTCTACACTTAAAATGATCCGTGAAATTGATGAAGTTTCTTACGATCCGTCTTACTCTTTAATGTTGGGTTATGGTGATACTGTTCATCCTAAGTGGCAGGCCATTCAATGTAAAAACAGTTCCATACGTTTTATTTCTAATGAGGGCTCTAAACGTGATGTTGGCGAAAACTGTACTTTAATTGTACAATCATCTCCGGCGTTTGCAAGAAATCACAGACACTCTGATGAGGAACAAGTGAAAAAAGCATTGCTTTCTGAGTTAGCAGAAATTGTGGGCGGCTGGACGACAACTCCGGAATGGAGTCAGCTTCATTTCTGGAAATTCAGTCAGCCTATGAAGTCCTTGAAACGACCTTATTTTGAAATGGAAATAGAAGAAACTCCATTGGCTTTAGTTGGAGACTACTTTGAGGGAAATGATGTCGACGCCGCTTATCGATCCGGTTACAAACTTGCCAAGCACTGGATTGAAAAGTATAAAGGCTTGGAATGAATCAATATTGCGTCAGGTTCTTATAAAGTATCAGCATTAAAAATTTAAAAACCTGAGAGTGGATTCTCTAAAAAAACTGAATCAGTATTTAAGGGATTATAAAGGCACAATACTGCTTGGGGGGCTGTTTCTTACGGCGTCCAATTTCTTTCTTATCTGGATTCCTGTATTTATCAGACGAACAATGGATGAGGTGGAGCTCGTGGTAGATGACTACTCCGGAGATTACACATCCGTTTTTGAGGTCCTGTTTAGCAGTGAGGCGGGTGTAGTTCTGGCTTACAACTCGTTGTTGCTCATCGGTACAGTTTTAATGTACGGTATACTACTTTTTGCTACCCGCCAAACGCTCATCGTCAGCTCTAGAAAGATCGAATTTGATATTCGAAATCGGATCATAGCAAAGCTTTTCAAACTTCCCCAGCGTTATTTTGCCGCAAATAAATCGGGAGATGTTTATGTAAGAGCTACGGAAGATGTAGCCAGGGTTCGGGAGTATTTCGGTCCGGTGTTAATGTACACCATAAATACATTTACAAGGGCAGGGTTTATCATCACTATGATGATTATTGTAAATCCTGAGCTGACATTCTGGGCTCTTGTTCCGCTGCCATTTCTCTCTGCATTTGCCTATTGGGTAAGTGGATTTATTAACAAATATCAACTGATCATACAGGAACAGTACTCACGGGTTGCTGGCAGAGCTCAGGAAACCTTTAGCAGCATACGCCTGATAAAGGCATTTAATCGGGAGAATTATGAACAGGATCGTTTTGAAAAGATCAGCGACTCGTACCGTAAAAAGAAATTAAAGCTGGATTTGGTTGAGTCACTATTTCACCCAACCCTGAATTTACTGATTGGAACCTCAGTTGTTATTGTTGTATGGCAAGGTGGACTGATGGTGATTGATGACGTCATTACAGTTGGCAACATCGCTGAATTTGTAATTTATGTGGCTTATCTGACCTGGCCGGTTGCCTCTTTGGGATATACGGTAAACACCCTGCAAAAATCCTTGGCCTCATGGGAGAGAATTGACAAACTATTGACAGAGCCCATTGAGATAAAAGACGATAAGAATAGACTAAAGGATCAGAGTATAAGAGGAAAGATTCAGTTCAAAAATGTTAGCTTTAAATACCCCGGTGCAGACGAATTTGCTCTAAAAAATATTAATCTGACCATTAATTCCGGAGATAAAGTTGCTATTGTAGGTCGAACCGGGTCTGGAAAAACAACACTTGTAAACTTGATTCCCCGCCTGTTTGATCCCAGTGAAGGTGAAATTTTTATCGATGGGATAAATCTAAGAGACTGGAATTTATCTCAACTCAGAGAGATTATTGGATATGTACCTCAGGAAACTTTTCTTTTCTCTACAACCATTAAAGAGAATATTGCATTTGGCGTAGAGAATGCTTCCATGAAGATGGTTGAAGACGCTGCTGACAGTGCTCAGGTTTTGGAGAATATTTTGGAATTTGAGAAAAAATTTGAGACAATGGTAGGTGAACGGGGTATAACTCTTTCGGGTGGACAAAAACAGAGAACAGCGATTGCAAGAGCACTCATCAAAGATCCCAGAATAATTGTACTGGACGATTCTTTAAGCGCTGTAGATACAAATACGGAAGAAGCCATTTTAAAACATTTGAATGAAAAGCTTACCGGTAGAACTACAATCATGATTTCGCATCGAATATCTACAGTTAAAAACGCCGATATAATTTTTTATATTCAAGACGGTTCTATAATAGAACAAGGTTCTCATGATAAATTACTTGCAGAAAATGGGCACTATGCAAGAATGTATCAAAAACAACTACTCGAACAAGAATTAGCTCAGATTTAAAAATAATATAGAATGCTTAACAGGGTTCCTTTTGTTTGAATGGCAAAAGCCCTAAAAAACACACAGCGGGAGATACTATGATCATTGTACCATTAGGTGTTGCATCTGCAACTCCAACAGCAACAAGACACCTATCATCAGTGGCACTATGGCGCGAAGGGGATATTCACCTTTTCGATTGCGGTGAAAATGCACAGATGAGAATGCTTCAGGCAGGATTAAAAAGATCCAAAATTGAAAATATTTTTATATCTCATTTTGACGTAGACCATTATTCCGGTTTAATCGGATTGATTTCTACACTTCAGCTTCAGCGAAGAGACCGGGATTTAACAGTTATTGGTCCAAAAGGCATAAAAGAGTTTTTAGAATTTAATTTTAAATTTGCAAACCTTGAGCTCAGTTTTGGAATCAATTATGTGGAGGTTGAAGAGGATATTGAATCCGAACGCGTTGTCGATACAGAAGAATACTATGTTGAAGCCCGTCCGTTAAATCATACAAAGTTTTGTCTAGGATACCGTTTTCAGGAAAAAGATAAACCCGGAAAGGTAGATGCTGAGAAGGCAGAAAAACTGGGTATAACCGAGGACGAACAGTATAAAGCACTAAAGGCCGGTGAAGATGTAGAGCTGGAAGATGGTACGGTTATCAAATCTTATGAGATTGTTGGTCATCCCAGACCCGGTGACAGTTTTGCTTACATCACAGATACGAAATACTGTCCGAACTCTGTGAAGCTCGCGATGAACACGAATATACTTTATCACGAAGCAACCTTTAGCGAGAGTCTGGCTGATAAAGCTGCTGAAACAGGGCATTCAACTTCAAATGATGCTGCCCGTGTTGCAAATGAAGCTCAAACCAAGCTTTTGGTTATCAGTCATTTTTCAGCACGCTATACCAACCCATTTATTTTGTTACGTGAAGCGCGCGAGAAGTTTTTCCCGGCTTGGCTTGCTACTGAACTGCGTCCAATCTTCACAAACCCAGCTCAGGAGAAAGGGATTGTTCAGCAAAAAGTCTATATCAAAGAAATTGACGACAGTAAGAGCAGCAGCTCCAAGGGAAGCAGCAGCGGCAGAAGTAGCCGTGGCAGTAGCGACCGGGGTAAGAAAAACTTCAGGAAACGGAAATCATCATCCGGTCGAGGAAGAAGTTCTGATCGCAGTAGCAGCAGCAATCGCAGAAGCAGAAGTGATCAGGGAAGAAAACGAAAGGATCGTTCAAGCAGGGATTATAGCGACAAACGTGACAGACGTGACCAAAATGACCAGAATGAGGGAACGTCAAGACCGCCAAAACACATTACTCCAAGAACACCTTTCGACGATTTCGACAGATTTTAAAATCGAATTGATTTGAGTAATAAACAGGACTCTAAAGCCGTCGATTCTGTATTGATTCGGCGGCTTTACTACTTTTTCCAACCCTATAAATGGTGGGCACTGCTAGCCATTGGCCTGACCCTGTCTGCCGCTTTTCTGGGTACGGTACGGCCTAAGCTTACACAAGTTGCCGTTGATGATTACATCTCTGTTGGAGATTACAACGGCTTGATGTGGATCATTGCCTTGCTTGGAATGGCTCTAATCGGGGAGTTCATCATTTTAGTGATGAATACTTACCTGACCCGTTGGTTCGGACAAGGGGCACTTTTCCGATTGCGTAATGCAGTTTTCGAAAAAATTCAATCTTTGCACGTCCAGTTTTTTGACAAAAATCCCATTGGCCGCCTTATCACTCGTACAACCAGTGATATTGAAGCACTGAGTGAGTTGCTATCTGATGGCATTGTTAACATGATCGGTGATCTGTTCAGGATCTTCTTTATTCTCTATTTCATGTTGATGATGAGTTGGGAACTCACCATTATTGCTATTCTTGTTTTGCCAATTTTATTTTATTCAACTTTTTGGTTTAAGGGGAAAGTACGATCTGCTTTTTTAGAGGTAAGAGATCAAATTGCCCGGCTCAATTCATTTGTTCAGGAGCATATCAGTGGCATGGCTGTTGTTCAGCTATTCAATCGTGAAAAGAAACAGAAAAATAGATTCCGTTCGATAAATGCAGAGCATAAAGATGCTCACATTCAAACCATCTTTTACTTTTCAATCTTTTGGCCTGTTGTAGAGGTATTAGCAAGTTTGGCCATGGCATTGGTTGTTTGGTACGGTGGAGCGAGAGCTTTAATGGATGAGGTATCATTCGGTGTACTGTTGGCCTTCATTCAATATGTTCGGCAGTTTTTCAATCCAATTAGAGGATTGTCGGAAAAATACAATACGCTTCAATCTGCATTGGCCTCATCAGAACGGATTTTTGATGTTTTGGATACAGAAAATCAGGTTGATGAATCGGATACACCTGACCATATCAAAGAGATTAAAGGCAGAATTGATTTTAAGAACGTTTGGTTTTCGTACAATAAAGATGACGAGACTATCCTAAAAGATGTCACTTTTTCTGCAAAACCCGGTGAGTCACTCGCCATAGTTGGTGCAACCGGTGCAGGAAAGTCTACAATTATCAATTTGCTCATGAGATATTACGACATCGAAGAAGGAGAAATACTTCTTGATGGTCATAATATTAAAAATCTATCGCTCGAGGATCTGCGCAAAAACTTTGGATTGGTACTGCAGGATAATGCTCTTTTTTCCGGAACAGTTTTAGAAAACATTACGCTTGGAAATAAGAATATTTCCAGAGAAGATGTTATCAAGGCTTCCAAAGAGGTGGATAGTCATCATTTTATATCAAAACTACCCGGTGGTTATGATTACGTTCTGAATGAACGGGGAGCCTCTCTTTCAATGGGGCAGAGACAGCTTATTTGCTTTGTTCGTGCGATGGTTTATGATCCAAAAATTCTTATTCTGGATGAAGCCACCTCAAGTGTGGATTCTGAAACTGAAGAATTGGTTTCCAAAGCGTGTGAGAAAATGATGCAAGGACGAACATCCATTGTAATTGCTCACCGGTTATCTACCATTAGAGGAGCTGATAAAATTTTGGTGATGCACAAAGGAAAAATAAGGGAGAAAGGATCCCATAAAGCCTTGATAGGCAAGGAAGATGGAATCTATCGAAAACTTTATGAGTTACAATATAGAGATCAGGATATTCCATCAACAGATAGTGTTGCATGAATGCCGGTAAAAGGAGATTTTTAAGTAACAAACAACTATTTAAGGAGACCGATTATGGAAAATGTAAAAAAACTAGAGAAAGAACTGAAAGACGTCATTGAAAAAGAGAAAGAAGCGCTTAATGAGGCTTATGATGATCTGGTAATTAAATTGCAAAAAGAAAGAGATCGTCTGCAAAAAGACCTCAGAAAAGAGTATAAACAAGCGAAGAAGTATGTGAAAAAGAATCCTGAAGTTAGTCTGGGAACGGCTCTGGCCGGCGGATTGATTGCAGGAGTTATCATTGCTAAAATTTTAAACAGATAATTCAGTAATGGAGAACATCCAGTTAGATAAATTGAATTCCCTATTTGAGCGGCTCGATACGCTCAGGGGGTACCTTTGACTACGATAAACGAAAAGTTCGGGTAATAGAGCTGCAAGAACAAACCCAGGATCCTGAATTCTGGAATGATCCCGATAAAGCTCAGCAGATTATGCAGGAGCTGGACAGGGAAAAAAGTCTTGTAGAAAAGTGGGACGAACTGGATGAACTCCGTGAAAGTATTCGTGTTTTTCTCCAATTTCTAGATGAGGGCGAAGATGTTCAGGATGATCTTCGGGCCGAGGTAGAAACGTTCCGTAAAAAACTTGAAGATCTGGAGCTTCAAAATATGCTCAGCGGTGAGGATGATCATCGTAATGCAATTATGACATTCAATCCGGGAGCCGGGGGTACAGAAAGCCAGGACTGGGCTCAGATGCTATTTAGAATGTACACCCGCTGGGCAGAAAGCAAAGGCTATAAAGTTTCTGTTGTTGAATACCAGGATGGTGATGTAGCCGGATTAAAAAGTGCTACGATTGAAGTTTCCGGACCCAATGCTTACGGATATCTTAAATCCGAAAGCGGCACACACCGATTGGTACGTATTTCTCCTTTCGACAGTAATTCCCGCCGGCATACATCATTCAGTTCAGTTTTTGTGTCGCCTATCATAGATGATACGATTGAAGTAAATCTGAACGACTCTGACATTGAACTGCAACGCTTTCACGCAAGTGGTGCGGGTGGTCAGAATGTGAATAAAGTGGAAACCGGAGTTCGATTGGTTTGGACCGGAAAACTCAGTGACGGGTCAGAAGAGAGGGTTGTTGCGGAGTGCCAGCAGGAACGTTCACAGCTTCAAAACCGTGAAAAAGCATTGGTTATGCTAAAATCTAAGGTGTATGAGCTCGAAAAACAGATTAAGGAGAAGGAGAAGCAAAAACTGGAAGACTCCAAAAGCAGTAATGAATGGGGTTCTCAAATCCGTTCATATGTATTTCACCCATATAACATGGTAAAAGATCACCGTACGAATTATGAAACCGGTGACGTGCAAGGGGTGATGGATGGAGATCTGGATGAGTTTATGAAAGCATATCTGTTGGCCACCAACATTGGGGAAGCGGCATGATTGTAGCCGGGGTAACCGGAGGCATAGGTTCAGGAAAGAGTACACTATGCAAGGTGTGGGAATCACTTGGCGCAAAGGTGATATATGCTGATGATCTGGCCAAACAGTTGATGGTTGAGGATGAAGAGGTAGTTGCCAAACTAAAAGAGATTTTTGGCAAGGATACTTATAAAAATGATGGTTCTCTCAATAAAACTCATCTGATTAACGAAGCTTTTCAAAAAGGAAGGGTAGAGGAGTTGAACAGTGTGGTTCATCCGGCTGTAGCACGGAAATTTCAAGAGATCCGTATTCAAACTGAGAAAACTGAAACAAAAGTCTTGGTTAAAGAGGCGGCTTTGTTACTCAATGAAGGGCGACCTAAAGATTTGGACGTTGTGATTTTGGTACTGTCACCGAAGGAAGAACAGATTAATCGGGTTAAGAAAAGAGACAGCGTTGAAAAAAAAGATGTTTTGGAGAGAATGAATAAGCAACCTGACTTTGAAAAATTAAAAAGTTATGCCGATTATATCATCACAAATGATGGTACGCTTAAAGAGTTTAAATTAAAATCAAAAGAGCTTTATTTAAAAGTATTGGAAGACTATCGGGATAATGTGTAATTCGCACAACTTCTAAGATACTTTTAGGGAAAGTGCAAAATTGAGTGTTGTTGCTATGGAATCTACGTCTACCGCTAAATCCAGGAAACTGGTTACACTGGATGAGTATATCATTCAGGCACAAAATAAATTCCCCGGGGCCACAGGAGAACTTTCTCAGCTTTTGAGGGATATTGGCCTTGCAGCTAAAATCATATCCCGGGAAGTAAACAAAGCCGGGATTACTAATTTACTCGGAGTGGACGGGTCTACAAATGTGCACGGTGAATCTGTAAAACGATTAGACTTATTTGCTGATCAGCAGCTTATTTCCGCGCTTGACAGGTCTATGATTACCTGTATGGTAATATCGGAAGAAAATGACGGGATCGTTCGATTAAATAGTGAAGGCGGCAAATATATTGTCTATATGGATCCTTTAGACGGATCCTCAAATATCGACGTAAATGTTTCGATTGGGAGTATTTTTTCAATCTACATGCGTCAGCCCCGATTTGATAAAAAACTCGTAGAAGATGACGCATTACAACCCGGAATACGACAGGTAGCAGCCGGGTACGTTTTGTACGGATCGAGCACTATAATGGTTTATACCACTGGCTTGGGAGTAAGCTCTTTTACGCTCGATCCAAGTATTGGTGAATTTATTCTCTCCGAAGATGATTTTAAAATTCCGGAATGCGGTAATATATACAGTATTAATGAGGGGAGTTATAATTCCTGGGCCGACGGGTTAAAAAAGTATATCAAGTATTGTCAGGTTGAGGATGAAGAAACGAATCGGCCTTATACAGCTCGATATATCGGATCTATGGTGGCTGACTTGCACAGAACTCTGATCAAAGGCGGAATTTTTATCTATCCGGCAAGCACTCGTTATCCAAACGGAAAGTTAAGGTTGATGTATGAGTGTAATCCGCTGAGTTTTATTATTGAACAGGCAGGGGGTATGGCAATTGATGGAAAAAAACGAATAATGGAGAAGCAACCGACATCCATACATCAGAGAATTCCGATCTACATCGGTTCTCCCGACAATGTGAAAAAAGTGAAAGAACTTCTCGATCAACACGAAAATAAAGAGTCAGTTTAGATACCTTAATTCCATGCTATCTTATTGAGGACTATCAAGAGAATATTCAATCATCATTCCTTCACGGATATCGTGGTTCAGTGTGAATCCGGCATTGACTTCTACGACATACTTAGCCGGTGTTTCTGAGACGATATTTTCGTGGGAATATGGTGATGTATTACGATGTATTCGAACTATTTCCATTTCTGAATTTACGAAGAGAATATCCAGAGAGAGAGGGGTATTTGCCATCCAGAAACTTCGCGGCGTTTCATCATCAAAAATAAAAAGCATTCCTGCATCTTCAGGCATGTTTTGAACATTCATTAATCCTTCGCTTCTGCTATTATCATCATCTGCAATGGCAGACCGGACAGTTACAATTTCCTGTTCGGATGAATCCAGAAAAGTAACCGTAGCAGTATAATCCAACTGTCGAGATTCCGATTGTTCTGATTGTTCATTTCCTTTGCCATTACAAGCTGCAACTAAAAGGGACAGTATCAGTAGGCTGTATCGAAGCATATATATTTTATTTTTGATGTTCATAAAGCTCTGAATAGTACATCTTAAGAGGTGAATTCTCAAGTTTTATTAGTTGGTTTTTTCAACAATTAAGGTTAATTTTCAGATCTGAAAAGTGAGCGCCAGAAGGCCCTCACTTTTTTTTGTACTCAGATTTAAGCTTTTTATGAACAGCACGACTATAAATACCATAAAGGAATTGGCGAAACCCATTGTGGAGCAGGAAGATATGTTTCTTGTTGATGTTGAGGTTAAGAATGCTAAAGTACAAGAAGTGTGGGTTTTGGCAGATTCTGAAAAGGGTGGTGTTGATTTGGACGCTTGTGCACGAGTTAGCCGGGAATTGAGTTTTATACTTGAAGAGAAGGATATTTTCAATAAAGCTTACAGGCTGAATGTTTCATCACCCGGATTGAGCAGGCCACTGAGTGACCAGCGCCAGTATCCAAAAAATGAAGGCAGGACCATAAAAGTTAAATATAAATCAGATGAAGAGTATTTAACCGTAGAAGGCGTACTTCAAAGTGTAAACGATTCACAAATTGAAGTTAAACCAGAGGACGATAAACTGGTTGTTATTCCGTTTGATAATATTGTAGAAACTAAAATAGTACCGAAAATTTAGCCGGCAACGAACTTAAAACTATTTCCAGATGCAAAACGAAATTTCAAAGCAAATAATCCAGTCGTTTGCAGAAATTGCAAAAGATAAAGGCATAGATAAAGATCTGCTTCTTTCTATACTTGAAGATGTATTTCGTACGATGATTCGTAAAAAATATGAATCAGATGAATCGTTTGAAGTAATTTTGAATGCAGACCGGGGAGAAATTCAGATTCTCCATATTCGTGAAGTAGTTCCGGCAGATGAACTGACTGACCCTGTGACTGAAATTACCCTGGAAGAGGCTCAAAAGCATGATCCGGATCTCGAACTATATGACGAGTATGCTCAGGAAATATCTATTACTGATTTTGGACGCCGTGCAGTTTCAATGGCGCGTCAGCAGTTGGCACAGCGGATTCGTGAAATTGAGAAAGATAATGTATTTGAAGAGTATTCCGATCGTATTGGAGAAATTGTATTGGGTGATGTATATCAGGTGCGACACAATAAAGATATTCTGGTAAATCACAACGGAGTAGAGTTACTCCTTCCTAAAAACGAACAGATTTACAAAGATCGATACCGTAAAGGTGATACGATCAGAGCGGTTGTTTCTGAAGTAAAACGTATCGGTGGAAATCCAACGGTAATTATTTCAAGAACATCTCCTCTGTTCCTGGAAAGGTTATTTGAAAATGAGATTCCGGAAGTATTTGATGGAATTATTGAGTTGAAAAGAATTGCACGCGAACCGGGTGATCGTTCCAAAGTGGCTGTGGTATCTTATGATGAGCGTGTTGATCCGGTAGGAGCCTGTGTGGGTATGAAAGGGATTCGTATTCATGCAATAGTACGAGAGCTTCAAAACGAAAATATTGACGTCATCAATTATAGTGATGACAAGATTGAATTTATCAAACGTGCGCTTCAGCCTGCAAGAGTTGCAAAAGTGGAAATCAGTGAAGATGGGAAGCAAGCAAATGTACTTGTGCCAGCTGACGAAGTTTCCAAAGCGATTGGTAAAGGAGGTGTGAATATCCGCCTTGCCTCAAAACTTGTTGGATGCGAAATCGACGTATACAGGGAAGTAGAAGAGGAAGATGATATCGATCTGGCTGAATTTGAAGTCGATTTTGGAAAAGAGACGATTGATATGCTTTTCGAAATTGGATGCGACAGCGCACGTGCAGTACTAGAGCTGGATGAAGATGAGATAGTTCGCCGAACCGAAGGTAAAATTACCAAAGAGGAAGCAGAAAAAATCATCGATATCATTGCTTATGAATTTGAGGACGAGGAAGATTGATCGTACCTTTCGACTCTAGTTTCTTTTTTAGTTTATAATTTGACAAACCGACGCAAACAGACATATATGACGGACCAAAAACCGAAAAAGCTCTTTAAAGTAGCATCAGAATTTAACGTTGCCACTCAATCTATCGTGGATACATTGAGTGACAACGGTTTTGATGTCGCTAATCGGCCAAATTCAAAAATCACACCCGAAATGTACGAGGTGCTTGATGGAGTATACGGCGATGACAAAGCAAAGAGCCGAGAACATGAAAGAGCCAGAGAAGAATACGAAAGTCGTCGGAATCAAATTTTATCGAGCCGAAACGAAAGCGTTTCAATTGACAACTTTTTAGAGCCGATTGATGAAAAAGAGGAGGCTAAAGAAGAGAAGAAGGAAGAAAAACCTAAAGAAGAGAAAAAGGCTGAATCCTCAAAAGAGCCTACTCTTGAGCCTCAGGAAGAACCTGAAGTAAAAGAAGAGAAAGAAGAAGAACCTGAGGCGGCTTCTGAGGAAGTATCCGATGAGGAAAAAGAAAAAGAAATTGAAGTGAAATCTTCAGATCAGGAAACTGAAGAATCAGATGATGAAGAGGAAAAGGTTAAACCTGAGGAAGTGAAGAAGGAGGCACCGAAAAAGGAAGAACCTGAGCCTGAATCTGATGAAGAAGATGAGGAAGATGAAGAAGAGGATTACGATGAAGATGATGAGGAGGAGGAAGACGAGGACGACACAGAAGTAGAAGATATTGAAGATGAAGAAGACGATGATGACTCTGACTCTGAGGAGGAAGAAGATTCCGATGAAGATGATGAAGAAGAGATTATTCGGGGACGCTCAAACAAAAAGCTTACAGGTACAAAAGTAGTTGGGAAAGTTGAGTTTTCTAAAGAACCACGCAAGAAGCGTAAGACCAGAAAACGCAAGAAAGATCGCAAAGATGATGAGACTTCGGATGCTAAAAAGCAGTCCAAACCACCCAAGGAGGATAAATCGTCTAAGAAATCGAAGAAGAGTAAAAAGAAAGGCCGTCGCTCAAAAGTTGATGAGGAAGATGTAGAGAAGAAGATGCGCGAAACGATGCAGAAAATGCAGAGTAGCGGCACAGTTGGCAGCAAGCGGTCGAAACGCAGAAGGCAGCGTAAAGAGGAGAGAGAGGAAGAGCGCGCCATGCAGGAGGAAATGGAG
Organism: Rhodohalobacter barkolensis; assembly: GCF_002834295.1. Taxonomy (NCBI): domain Bacteria; kingdom Pseudomonadati; phylum Balneolota; class Balneolia; order Balneolales; family Balneolaceae; genus Rhodohalobacter; species Rhodohalobacter barkolensis. The sequence continues at coordinate 684,324 of NZ_PISP01000001.1, forward strand.
CAGCTCGAAGAACAAATTCTTGAGGTGGCAGAATTTATCACCGTAAGTGATCTTGCGGAAGAACTTGAGGTTAAACCAACCGATGTAATTACTACATGTATGAATCTCGGTATGATGGTTTCAATCAATCAGCGTCTGGATGCATCTACAATTGAGTTAGTTGCAGCAGAATATGACTTCGATGTGGAGTTCGTAGACGCAGAAGAGATGATTGAAGAAGAGATTGAGGTGGAAGAAGATAAACCTGAAGATCTAGAGCCGCGTGCTCCGATTATTACCGTAATGGGTCACGTTGATCACGGTAAAACTTCACTTCTTGACTACATTCGAAAAGCGAAGGTAGCTGCAGGTGAAGCTGGTGGTATTACTCAGCACGTTGGCGCGTATGAAGTTGTTACAGACGACGACAAGAAGATCACCTTCCTGGATACTCCGGGACACGAAGCGTTTACCGCTATGCGTAGCCGTGGTGCACAAGCCACAGATATTGTAATTCTGGTTGTTGCTGCTGATGATGCCGTGATGCCTCAAACGATTGAGGCGATTAATCACGCCAAAGCAGCCGGTGTATCAATTGTAGTTGCTATCAATAAAATGGATAAGCCGGAAGCCAACCCTGATAAAATCAAACAGCAGCTCTCCGAACATGGAGTCATTGTAGAGGAGTATGGTGGTACAAATCAGGTGGCGCTGGTATCTGCAGAAACCGGCGACGGAATTGATGATCTACTCGAAAAAGTATTGATTGAAGCTGAACTGCTTGAATTGAAAGCCAATCCAAACCGACTTGCTCAAGGTATTGTTCTTGAGTCGAGAATTGATAAAGGTAAAGGTACAGTTGCAAACATTTTGGTTCAGAACGGGACACTGAAAGTAGGTGATCCGTTTGTAGCCGGACCGGTATTTGGCCGTGTTCGTGCAATGGAAAATGAGCATGGAACCCGACTGCAGGATGCCGGACCATCAACACCGGTACAGCTTATCGGTTTTGACGGGACACCTCAGGCAGGTGATCGACTGATTGTTCCAAAAGATGAGAAGACCGCAAAAGAAGTTGCAAATCAGCGTCAACAGATTCGAAGAGAGCAGTCACTGCGGCGTGTTAAACATATGACTCTTGATGATCTTTCCAGAAGAATGGCGCTTGGTGAAGTATCAGAATTGAATATCATTATCAAGGCTGATGTAGACGGCTCCATTGAAGCTCTATCCGGAGCTCTTCAGAAATTAAGTACCGAAGAGGTTTCTGTAAACATTATTCATACGGGATCGGGAGCCATTACAGAATCTGATGTACTTCTTGCTTCCGCATCTGACGGTATCATTATCGGTTTCCAGGTTCGACCTACTGCCGGTGCACGTAAACTTGCCGAAACCGAAAGTATCGATATTCGACTGTTCAGCGTTATCTACGATGCAGTTGATGAAGTACACGATGCACTTGAAGGCATGTTGAGTCCTGAGATTTCAGAACAAATGAAAGCGATGGTTACCGTACGTGAAGTATTCAAAGTATCCAAAGTAGGTACAATCGCCGGATGTTATGTTACAGAAGGAAAACTTAATCGTAATAACCCAATCCGGGTCATTCGTGATGGTGTTGTCATTTACGACGGAGAAGTAGATTCACTAAAACGTTTCAAGGATGATGTGAAGGAAGTTCAGGCCGGCTATGAGTGCGGTGTGAGTATTAAGAACTTCAACGACTTGAAAGTGGGAGATGAATTTGAAAGTTATGAGATTGTCGAAGAGAAACGAAGTCTGGATGATGCAAGATAATTGCACATTCCCATTTGATTGATTTCAACTCTTCATCAAATCACAGTGAAAAGGGTGCTGATGTAAAAGCACCCTTCATAATCTAAATTTAGCTTTTCAAGCAATATATTATGAGTATCCGAACAGAGAGACTCAGTTCCGTAATCAAAAAAGATTTGGGACAGCTTTTACAGAGAAATTATCAGCCTTCCGGTACATTTATTACCGTGACACAGGTAAGAATGACTGATGATCTTTCGATTGCGAAGGTGTATTTAAGTGTTTTTTCTCCGAACAAAGATGTTCAGGAAGTCTATAAATACATCGATGATCACCAGGATCAAATTCGCTACGAACTTGCTTCAAAAATAAAAAATCAGGTACGACGGATTCCTGAACTTCTTTTCTATGAAGATGATACAGCCGAATATGTAAATAAGATTGAGAATCTGTTTGAAAAGGTGCGTAAACAACGGAAACAAAACTCCGGAGATAAAGACGAATAATGGCAAAAAAAGCCATTCCTCTTTCCGACCTTCCTATCGTCAATCAGAACACAGATTCTGATTCCTTTCAAGCCGATCAATTTTCCACCGGTGCCGTAGTACTAATGGATAAACCAATGGAGTGGAGCAGTTTCCAATTGGTTAAGTATGTACGTTATCGGATACCTCCGAAAAAAGTTGGTCATGCCGGTACTTTAGATCCGCTGGCTACCGGTTTATTAGTGCTTTGCACAGGTAAAGCGACAAAATCCATCGAACAGATACAAAATCTTCCGAAAGAGTATATAGCTACTGTTCGGTTCGGTGCTTCCACACCTTCTTACGATTCTGCTTTAGAACCGGATGAAACGGCGGAGTGGGATCATATCACAAAAGAAATGATCGAACAGAAATTGGATAATAATTTTTCAGGTGAGATACTTCAAAAACCACCGATCTATTCCGCTATCAGTATTAAAGGGGAACGACTTTATAAAAAAGCGCGACGAGGTGAGACTGTAGAAATTGCTGCCCGACCGGTACAAATTTACGAAACTGAACTACTCAGCGTAAATTTACCGGACATCAAACTGCGTATTCGATGCGGAAAAGGAACTTACATTCGATCACTTGCACATGATTTGGGATTAGCTTTGGATAGCCGTGCATATATGTCTGGTCTAAGGAGAACAAAAATAGGCCATTTTGATGTTGAAGATGCAATGACGACAGATCAGTTTGATACATTTATAAATTCAGTATCACCGAAATCTTGAGCAGCAAACTTCCAAAACTGAGATTTAACATCTAATATTATCGGAGTTTCTACTTAATAAATCAGAATTTACCATGGCAGACATCGTATTTTTAAAAAATGTAGAAAGAGATTTAAACACAGTTCTAACTGTAGGCACTTTTGACGGCGTGCATGCAGGTCATAAAGTTTTGATCAACTCTGTGATTTCGTCTGCTAAAGAGAGAAATGCCAGAAGTGTAATTGTTACATTTGACCCGCATCCAAGAGATATAATCAATCCCGGAAGTGATGGAATTCGGTTGCTGAGTACATTGGAGGAACGCAGTGAGCTTCTCGCTGATCTTGAAGTAGATGAGATGGTTGTAATTCCGTTCGACAGGGATTTCTCTCTGTTAACTTCAGAGCAGTTCGTCAGAGATATTGTCTGGGAAAAAATAGGTGTTAAAGAGTTTGTTATTGGGTATGACCACCATTTCGGCAGGAATCGTGAAGGGACGATTGAAACGGTTCAGCGTCTTGGGGAAGAACTTGGTTTTAAATCGAGCGTGGTTTCTAAACAGGAAGTAGGCGATAAAACCGTGAGCAGCACCGCGATTAGGAATGCCATTCAGAAAGAGGGGGATATGCTGCTTGCTGCCTCATTTTTGGAGCGCTACTATATTCTGAATGGAACGGTGGTTCATGGTGATAAACGAGGTAAACAGATTGGATATCCAACGGCTAATATTCAGCCACAGAATACCAAAAAGATCGTTCCGAAAAGGGGCGTTTATGCTGTTTGGCTAAGAGTTGATGGAAAGTATCACGGAGGGATGATGAATATCGGGGTTCGTCCAACTTTTGAGGGCGAACAGGAAACACTTGAAGTGAACATCTTTGATTTTGATAAAAACATCTATGGAAAAGAAGTCCAAATTCAATTTGTAGACAGAATACGGGATGAACGTAGTTTTAAGGGAGTAGAGCAACTTAAAGCCCAGCTGCGAAGTGATGAGACCAATGCACGAATGAACCTAAAGAACCACTCTCCGGATATTGCAAAACAATTTAAATAAGCTTATTTTAACAAGCTATAAGAGTTTAATAGAACCTTCATAAACAACAGATGAGTATAACAAAAGAACAAAAAGCAGATATTATTGAAAAGCATGGCGGTGACGCCGAAAACAGTGGTTCAGTAGAAGCCCAAATAGCTATACTAACCGCTCGTATTAATGATCTGACCGGTCACCTGAGTGAAAATAAGAAAGATCACTCTTCAAGACGTGGTCTATTGAAGATGGTTGGTAAAAGAAGAAGGCTTCTCAACTATCTTAAAAATAACGATATTGTAAAATACCGAGAGCTTATCCAAGAACTGGGTATTCGTAAATAAGCATTTCTCAAAGGCGCGTAAATCATTACGTGCCTTTTTTATATCCTCAAATATGGTCGAAAATTTAAACGATGATATTTGTTTGAATTGCTTTACTAAAAGGATAGTCGACGAAAGAAAAATAGATACAGATAGATATTATGAAAGAAGATTTTAAAAGCGTAGAGTTTGCACCCGGTAAAACGATTTCGGTAGAAACCGGTCGTTTAGCCAAATTAGCGGATGGTGCAGTAATGGTAAGAATGGGCGACACAATGGTACTTTGTACGGTTGTTAGCGCAAAAGAAGCTAAACCGGGACAGGATTTTTTCCCAATGGTTGTAGATTTAAGAGAGAGTTTCACTGCTGCCGGTAAATTTCCCGGTGGATTTATGAAAAGAGAAGGCCGTCCTTCCGATGGTGAAACATTAGCCAGCCGTTTAATTGACAGAAGTTTACGTCCGCTATTCCCTAAAGGTTATTATAACGATACACAGTATATCTGCCAGGTATTTTCATCTGATGGACAAAACGAAGCTGATGTATTAGGAGCTTTTGGTGCTTCTGCTGCGACACACATTTCTGATATTCCATTCGACGGTCCGATGGCTCAGGTAAAAGTTGGACGTATTGATGGTGAATTCATCATCAATCCAACTATTGATGAGCTTGAAAAAAGCGACATTGACATGATCGTTGCCGGTACTGCCGAGAGCGTGATTATGATTGAAGGCGAAATGGGTGAGATCAGCGAAAAAGAGATGCTGAGCGCTATTAAAGAAGGTCACAAATCTATTATTAAGCTCTGTGAATTTCAGGAAGAACTGAGAAATGAATTTGGCGTTGAAAAGCGTGAATTTACTCCTGAAGAAGAGGATGAGGATCTGAAAGCTAAAGTTGCTGAGAAGGTCGGAAACCGATTGAATGAAATTGTAAGCATTGGACTTGGCAAAGAAGATTTTAATGGCAAAGTCAGTGAGTTAAAATCTGAAGTGAAAGAAGCTATTACTGCCGAAGAAGGATATGAAGAAGCGGGCAGCGATATTTCTTCCATTTATGGAGACATGGTAAAAGATGCGCTTCGTAATAATATTCTTGAAAATAGAAAACGAATTGACGGACGTTCACCGGAAGACATTCGAGATATCTGGACACAGGTTGGATATCTGCCAAGAGCACACGGTTCTGCAATTTTTAGCCGTGGAGAAACTCAGGCACTTGTCTCTGTAGCTTTGGGTACAAAGCGAGATGCTCAGAGTGTTGACACACTTTACTACGAGGAAGACAAGAAGTTTATGCTTCACTACAACTTCCCTCCATACTGTGTAGGTGAAGCAGGATTTATGAGAGGTCCGGGCCGACGTGAAATTGGCCACGGTCACTTGGCTGAAAGAGCGCTTAAAAAAGTTCTTCCTAAGTTTGAAGATTTCAGCTACGTAATTCGTGTACGATCAGACATTACCGAATCTAACGGCTCATCTTCTATGGCCTCCGTTTGCGGTGGTTCCATGGCACTGATGGATGCCGGTGTTCCAATGCCAAAACCTGTTGCGGGTATTGCAATGGGAATGATTGTTGGAGAAGACAAATCAGTTGTTCTTTCTGATATTCAAGGTGAAGAGGATTTCATGGGCGACATGGACTTCAAAACTGCCGGTACCGCTGATGGTATCACAGCTACTCAAATGGATATGAAAGTTCAGGGAATCAGCTTTGAAGTTCTTGAAGAAGCACTTGAACAAGCTCATAAAGGTAGAATGCATATTCTTGAGAAGATGGCCGAAACCATTTCCAAGCCTAAAGAGAATATCTCTGAGTACGCTCCACAATTTGTCAACATGACAATTTCCGGGGATAGTATTGGCGCTGTGATTGGGCCGGGCGGTAAAGTGATTCAAACACTCCAGAAAGAGACAGATACAGAGATCTGGATCGAAGAGGATGAAGAAGGTAAAGGTCAGATTACAATTAGCGCAGACAGTCTTGAGAAGGCTGAAGCTGCCAAGAAACGTATTCAAGCCGTTGCCGGTGAACTCGATGAAGGAGCGACCTACAAAGGAACTGTGAAGGCGATTAAAGAGTACGGAGCATTCGTTGAGATTGTACCCGGAAAAGAAGGTCTGCTACACATTTCTGAACTGGAACACGGACACGTTAAAAAAGTGGAAGATGTGATTTCTGTAGGTGACGAAATTGACGTGAAACTTCTGAAAGTTGAGCACGGTGGAAAACTAAGACTTTCCAGAAAGGCTCTGCTTCCAAAGCCGGAAGAAAACTAATTTAAATCGGCTTCAAAAAGATTAGCGCCATCGGAATCCGGTGGCGCTTTTTTTGTTTTACTTATACCTGAGATCCAAGATCTCAAAAAATCATTTGATTTAATTTTATTGTATGCAGACAACTGAATCGATTACCGAAGTTAAAAAAACGGTCCTTTCAAACGGATTGAAAATTGTTACAGAAAATATACCGGGTGTGAAAAGTATAACGGCCGGATTTTGGGTGAAAACGGGCAGCAGACATGAATCAGACAAACTGGCCGGTGTAACGCACTTTTTAGAGCACATGCTTTTTAAAGGCACTGAAAAACGAAGCTCATATGATATCGCACAGAGCATGGAGTCAGTTGGTGGATATCTGAATGCATTCACATCAACGGAGTACACCTGTTACTACTCCCGATGTCTTGATACGCAGATTGATAAAGCGATGGATGTATTGAGTGATATGATTCAGAACTCACAGTTTCCGGAAGAAGAGCTTCAAAAAGAGAAGAAAGTTGTTCTCGAAGAGATGAAAATGTATAAAGATAGTCCCGATGATTATATTTTTGAACTCTTTAGCGGAAATGTATTTAAGGATCATCAGGTGGGGCGACCCATCATTGGCTTCGAAGAGACTGTCTCATCATTTACACGTCAAAATTTATTCGATTACATGGATAACCGCTATCGGCCGGATAATATGTTGATTGCAGTTGCCGGTCACGTGGATCACGATGAAGTAATCTCACTGATCCAGGAAAAACTGGAATTGAAAAATTCAGAGCCAACGGTTGATGAAGAACAACCGCTCACTTCATATGATAAGTTTCAAATTGAAGAGAGCCGGGTTATTGAACAGACTCATATGGTAATGGGGCGAAGAGCCTTGAACTACGATCATCCAGACAAATACCTGCTGCTGCTGGCTAATACAGTTTTGGGTGGGGGAATGAGTTCCAGGCTGCATCAGAATATCCGTGAAAAATATGGATACTGTTATGCAATCGGTACGTTTAACCAATCTTATACAGACACCGGGATGTTCGGAGTTTATATCGGCACGGATAAAAATTACGTATCTCATGTCCGGGATTTAATTTCCAAAGAGTTTGAAATTATTCAGAATGATAAGGTAGGGGAGAAAGAGTTGAGTGAAGCAAAATCACAGCTCAAAGGTAAACTGCTGCTTTCGCAAGAGAGTACGAGCAATCGTATGAATCGACTAGCAAAAAGCGAACTCTACTTTAACCGTTTTGTAACTCTGGATGAACTGGTTGAAAATATAGATTCTGTTACAGCCGGTGATCTTTTGACTTTTTCTCAGAATTTCTTTGACGCAGATCAATTTTCTGAAGCATTGTTGACTCCGGAAAATCGGTGATAGTATGAAATCTGCCTTGCCGCATTGAGTGGCCACATGGATGATCTATTCGGATAATTGGGATTTTTCCATTTCAATGTTTAATGAAATAATCCCGATATTTCATCGATTGAAAAAATTAGGGTTCTAAATTTCTTTAAAACGTTTAAATAATTACACATCAGACATGACATATATCAAACAATTAGCTGATCATCAGGATGAAATTGTAACTCTAAAAGGCTGGGTTTATAACAGCAGAAGCAGTAAAGGATTACATTTTATAGAGTTAAGAGATGGTTCCGGTTTATGTCAATGCATCGTTTCGGTGGATGAAGTGGGTGAGGAAATTTTCGAAGAAGCCGGAAAACTGAAACAGGAAAGTTCTGTAGAAATTACCGGTAAAGTTGTAAAGGATGATCGCAGTGTTGGTGGTTACGAAATTCATGCAACGGATGTCAATATTATTCAAATAGCAGAGAATTATCCGATTACACCTAAAGATCACGGCGTAGAATTTTTAATGGAAAATCGCCATCTCTGGTTGAGGAGTCAGCGCCAATGGGCTGCAATGCAAATTCGAAATACTATTCAATTTTCGATTCATCAGTTTTTCCAGAACGAAGGGTTTGTCAGAACGGATGCTCCTGTGTTCACCGGAAATGCTGCAGAAGGGACAACTACACTTTTTGAGACGGACTACTTTGATGAGAAAGCTTATCTGACACAGTCCGGCCAGCTCTACGGTGAAGCGATGGCGATGGCACATGGAAAAATTTATACGTTTGGTCCCACGTTTAGAGCAGAGAAAAGCAAGACTCGTCGTCATCTGACCGAATTCTGGATGGTAGAACCGGAAATGGCGTTTTATGATCTGGATATGAATATGGATCTTGCTGAAAGTTTTATTCGGTTTATCGTGAAAAGCGTTCTGGATAAACATGAAAGTGAACTTGAGATATTAGAGCGTGATACCACGTTTCTCAAAAAAGCTGCATCAGAACCATTTAAGCGTATTTCTTACACAGAGGCTGTTGAGCAGCTGAAAAGCGATCAAACGAAAGAGTTACTCGATACCATGGAGAGTGATCGAAATGAAGAGTTAAGCTCAATCAAAAAGGAACTCGATGAGATCAAAAAGGAGCATGGTTCAGCCAAGAAGTGGAGAAAAGCTCAAATCGATCAACGTATTAAAGAAATTCACCTGAGAATTGATCAGGTTGAAGAGGATCTAAGAAATATTCCGGTTTGGAAAAAATCTGCTGCTAATTTTGAATGGGGCAATGATTTTGGTGGTAGTGATGAAACGATTCTTACTATGCAGTATGATACGCCCATATTGGTGCACCGATATCCTGCAGAGGTAAAAGCATTTTATATGAAGCGAGATCCTGAGGACGATAAACTGGCTTTGGCGCTCGATGTTCTTGCTCCTGAAGGATACGGTGAAATAGTAGGAGGGAGTCAGCGAGAAGAGGGTATAGACGTTTTAAAAGCACGTATTGCCGAACATGGATTGCCGGAAGAGGTTTTTAGCTGGTATCTGGATCTTCGTAAGTATGGATCGGTACCACATTCAGGTTTTGGTTTGGGAATAGAACGAACAGTAGCCTGGATATGCGGACTTTCTCATGTTAGAGAAACAATTCCGTTTCCAAGAATGCTGGGCAGACTTAGACCATAATTCTGCATCTCTAACTGAACAGAGTTAAGATTTACCGCAGTGATGTACTTTCCTGCAAACCCTTTACTCTGTTCAGATCTTACCATTCTTTAGCATAATTCATCAGCATTGTGTAACCTTAAGGGTACTCACAATTAAGCCAAAAATTTACTGATGATAAAACAACGCTCATTACTTCTCACCTTTCTAATTTCCATATTTCTTGTAAGTCTCACATTTGCTCAATCAGATAAACGACCCGTTGAGATTGATGACTATTTCAATTTAAAGAGTGTGGGCAGTCCGGTAATTAGCCCGGATGGTAAATGGATCGCATATACTGTATCAGAAACGGATTTTGATGAAGGATCATCCGAAACAAGGATCTGGATGGTATCGACCGATGGTGGTGACCCTCTTCCTATGACTGCAAAAGGTACTTCTGCAGGAAATCCACAGTGGACTCCTGATGGAAAATATCTGACATTTTCTGCATCGCGGGATGAGAGTAAGAGCCAGGTCTGGAAGCTTGACATGCGTGGAGGAGAAGCTCAACAGGTTACGGATATTGAACAGGGAATAAATGGATTTGAATGGAGCCCGGATGGTTCCCGAATGCTTTTAATGATACGTGATGAAGATGAGAATGAATCTGAAGACCCGCAACCTTATGTAATTGATCGTCTTCAATTTAAAAGAGATTACGCAGGCTATTTAGATCGCAGAAGAGTACATATTTATACATATACGCCGGGTGATACCACAGCTGTTCAACTCACATTTGGTGATTACGATCATTCATCTCCAACGTGGAGCCCGGATGGTTCAAAGATCGCATTTGTAAGTAACAGGACCGAAGAGCCTGATGGTAATCAAAATAATAACATTTGGGTTGTAGATGCTGATCAAGGTGAAGAAGAAGGAGGATTAATTCAGGTGACCCAAAATGAGGGGAGTGATTCTTCTCCGGCCTGGAGCCCTAATGGACGTGATATCGTATATACCACAAGTGTAGAGCCTGAAAAAATTTGGTATGCAACGACACATCTCGCTATAACGAAAGCAGATGGAACCGGACCGGAAAGAGTCATAACAAGAGATTTGGATAGAAATGTAAGTTCTCCAAAATTCTCTGATGATGGTAATCAGATTTGGTTTCTGTTCGAAGATGCAGGTGAAAGACAGCTTGTATCGGTGAATAGTAATGGAACAGGTTTTGAGCGCGTAATTACAGATGATTTAAGCGTTCGTGATTTTGATATGGAAGGTAATCTAACGACAGTCCTTTTAGGTCGTTTTAATGAACCTCATGAAGTTTACAGCTACGATAGTGGTTCACTCAAACAGTTAACCCAAGCAAACAGAGACTATCTGGCTGAACTGGAATCCCCGGATGTTGAAGAAATTCGTTTTAACAGTGAAGATGGAACTGAAATCCATGGTTTTTTAGTGAAGCCAATCGGATATGAAGAGGGGCAAACCTACCCAACTCTGTTATGGATTCACGGTGGGCCTGTTGCACAATTTGAACACAGCTACCGTTTTGAACCCCAGCTTTTTGCGGCTAAAGGTTACGCGGTTGTTATGGTTAATCCACGGGGATCATCTGGTTATGGACAGGAATTTTCTGAAATACTGTTTGCCGATTGGGGAAATAAAGATTTTGAAGATGTAATGGCCGGTATAGATCATGTGATTGATCGGGGCATTGCAGATCCTGAACAGCTTGGAGTTGGCGGCTGGTCGTATGGCGGAATTCTTACCAATTATGTAATTACCCAAACGGATCGATTTAAAGGAGCCATCTCCGGTGCCAGTGAAACTCTTTACAGATCTCTCTACGGACACGATCACTACCAGCTTTACTGGGAATTGGAGTTGGGCTTACCTTGGGAAACACCGGAGAATTGGGAGCGAATTTCTCCTTTTAACGACGTAGCCAATGTTACAACACCCACACTCTGGATGGGGGGATCAGATGACTGGAATGTGCCGATTTTGAGTTCAGAACAGATGTATCAGGCTATGAAAAGACTTGGCATCGAAACGCAATTGGTTGTTTATCCGGGTGAGCATCATGGCATTCGAAATCCATCATTCCAAAAGGATCGTTTTGAACGCTACCTGGATTGGTTTGATCAATACGTGAGAGGAGAGTCAGACTAAGTCTAAAAATTATATAAGTACGGGATTAAATGCCTGTTTGTAAATTCAGTCTCATCATTGGGGCTGTATTTACATTTGGTTTGTAGGACGGTTCAGAGACCTAATCTAAAGCATAAGTGACAAATGAAAAGAATTTGGTTTCTGATACAAATAGGACGTAAATATTTTTTATCTTCAGGCTCTAATCAGACAAATTTAAAAACCTAAGTTTTATACCATATGGGTTCTATAGGCGGTTTTGAATGGGTATTAATTATCCTTGCAATTTTACTTCTTTTTGGTGCTAAACGAATACCGGAACTGGCTCGTGGAATAGGTCAGGGCATTCAGGAATTTAGAAAGGCATCTGACGATATCAAGAAAGAGATCGACAAAGGAAAAGATGACGTAAACAGTTCGGTTAAGGATAGCAGCGATACAGCAAAGGAAGAATCTAAAAAATAACGGCATTTCTCAATGAAAAATCTGCTCTCGATTCAAGAGCAACTGAAATCCGGTGAATTAGAATTACCGGAACTTGCATCAACATATCTCGAAACAATTAAGTCCAAAAATCCTGAAATCAATGCAATTGTTCATTTTGATGAGGATTCTGTTTTAAAACAGGCTTCCGATATCCAAAAGAAAATTGACTCCGGAAAGAGTGGTAATCTCGTAGGTGCAGTGGTTGGAGTAAAAGATGTGATCAGTGAAAAGGGTAAAAAGCTAACCTGCTCCAGCAAAATGCTCAATAACTTTGAAAGTGTATACGACGCTACTGTTATTGAAAAATTGAAAAGGGAAGATGCTTTATTGATTGGCCGCTGTAACATGGATGAATTTGCCATGGGCTCGTCAAATGAGAATTCGTATCATGGTCCTGCTAAAAATCCTCATGACACTTCCAAAGTGCCGGGTGGATCGAGCGGAGGAAGTGCTGCTGCGGTTGCTGCCGGAATGTGCAACGTCTCTTTGGGATCTGACACAGGCGGTTCTATTCGACAACCTGCCTCATACTGTGGCGTAGTAGGATTAAAACCAACCTATAGCAGAGTTTCCCGTCACGGACTGGTCGCTTTTGCTTCTTCTTTCGACTGTATCGGGCCATTTTCTAACAGTGTGGAAGATGCCGCTCTAATGCTCCAGAATATTGCAGGGAAAGATCCAATGGATAACTCATCTGCTGATGTGAAAGTTGAAAACTATTTGGATGCTGTTCAAAACGATTCCGGTAAACTCAAAATTGGTGTGCCGAAAGAGTATTTCGGTGATGGGCTGGATGATGAAATTCGAACGATGATAGAAGACCGTTTAAAAGGTCTTGAAAGCGAAGGAGCAGAACTGGTTCCCATCAATCTGCCACATACTAAATATGGAATTGCTACTTACTATATTTTAGCAACGGCAGAAGCTTCAAGTAATCTTGCTCGTTATGATGGTGTTCGATATGGGCATCGAGCTGATTTTAAGACCATTGAAGAGGAGTTGGGTAAGGAGAAAGAAGCTATTGAAAAAGAGATTAAAATAGCTGTAGGTGCAGATAAAGAGGAGGCATTGGAGCGATTGACCAAACTGGACTCACCACTTTCCCGCCTTTATAAAAAATCGCGAACAGAAGGTTTTGGGAGTGAAGTTAAGCGCAGAATTATGCTGGGCACATATGTATTAAGTGCCGGTTATTATGACGCCTACTATGCAAAAGCTCAAAAAGTGAGAAGGCTGATTAAACAAGATTTTGAAACTGCTTTTGAAAAAGTGGATGTCATTGTATCACCGACAGCACCTACAACTGCCTTTGATTTAGGTTCAAATCAAGATGATCCTGTTCAAATGTATCTGAATGATATTTATACAACCACGGCAAACCTTGCGGGAATTTGCGGGATCAGTGTGCCTGCTGGTGTACATTCAAACGGGTTGCCGGTAGGAGTACAGTTTCTGGGTAACAGTTTTAGAGAATCCGAGATACTGAGAGCGGGTCGGCGTATAGAGCGGTTAATCGGATAGTTAAGCGATTTCAATATCCGTAAACCGACTTTTTGTTTGAAGGGCAGATCCGATTTTAAAATCAACAAACTGAATCTTAAAGCGATATGTCAAATAACAGACTTTCTGGTAAGTGGATATTAATCACGGGTGCAACATCAGGTATTGGAAAAGCAACGGCTTACCAATTTGCGGGCGAAGGTGCTAACCTCTATTTAACAGGAAGAAGGGAAGATCGATTAATTTCCATTCGCGATGATATCCAGTCAAAGTTCAGTGTAGAAATCGAGATCTATTCTTTTGACATCCGCGATCGTGAAGCGTGCAAATCTTGTGTGGAATCCATAGAGGGTCCGATCGATATTCTGGTTAACAATGCCGGACTGGCATCAGGTAAGGATCCTGTTGATCAGGCAGATTTTGAAGATTGGGATAAAATGATTGATACCAATGTGAAAGGTCTGCTTTCAATGACCCGGTTTGTATCAGAGCGAATGAAAAAGAGTAACGAGGGTCACATTATCAATGTGGGATCTATTGCAGGTCATGAAGCATACGCGGGAGGTTCGGTATATTGCGGAACCAAACACGCCGTAAAAGCGATCACCCAAGCGACGAAAATGGATTTACACGGTACCGGTATAAGAGTGAGTGCCGTTTCACCGGGATTGGTAGAAACAGAATTCAGTGAAGTTCGTTTTCACGGTGACAAAGAGGCAGCAGACAGTGTCTATTCTGATATAAACCCTTTAACTGCGGATGATATAGCTGAAATTATCATCTTTATGGCATCACGACCACCGCATGTTAACATAATGGATACGATTGTGCTGCCAACGGATCAATCTTCTTCTACGATGGTACACAGATCTTCAAAAAAATGATGCGTCTTTTAGCAATTCTACTATCGTTATTGATTTTTTATTCCTGTTCAGAAGAATCAACCGGATTGAAATTTAAAGATCAAGGCAGAGATGTTCCTCAATTTAAATCTGAAACTGCGTATAAGTATGTAGAGGAACAGTTAGATTTCGGACCCCGTGTTCCCGGATCTGAAGCGCACCGCGATGCTGTAGAGTATTTCAGAGAACATTTTCAAGAAACTGCAGGTCAGCGATCAGTTTTTATTCAGCAATTTGAACAGGAGATCTATAATAAAAATCTTCCCTTCTACAATATTTTAGCTTCATTTGGTACAGAAAACTCGGATCGTATAGTATTGGCAGCACACTGGGACAGCAGACCCCGGGCCGACCGAGATTCGACAGATTCCGAAAATCCAATACTTGGTGCAGATGATGGAGCAAGCGGAGTGGCTGTTTTAATGGAACTGGCAAATATATTTGCTGAACATGATCTGCCCGTTGGAGTGGATATTATTCTTTTTGATGGAGAGGACTACGGAGAAGAGGGAGATCTGGCAAACTATTTTATAGGATCCAGATATTGGTCACAGAATCCTCCGGTTCCGGGTTATAATCCCCGATTTGGTATTCTTTTGGATATGGTTGGAGGAGAAGGAGCTGTATTCCCAAAGGAGGGGCATTCGCTGGGATTTGCTCCGAAGCTGGTTGATGAAATTTGGACAATTGCTTCAGAAAAAGGACACGATTCACTCTTTTTAGATGAACGCGGTGGCAGAGTTGCCGATGATCATGTTATCGTTGAACAGTATACCGGAATTCCAATGATCAATATTATCCACCATCGTGTAAATGAATCCGGCACTATCGACTTCCCTCACTATTGGCATACTCACAGAGATAACATCGAAATCATCGATCAAAATGTTATGCAAGCTGTTGGAGATGTTTTACTTGAGTTGATCTACAATCGCATTCCAACAGAGTAAAAAAATCTTTCGAAGGTTTTTGTTCTTAACCCCGCACAAGCTCTGATTTCGCTTTTTACGATACCAGGATAATTTTACGTTTACTTTTTGAGAGGTCGTTTATTCTCAAAAGTATGACCATGCACGCTGATCTGCTTTAATTTCCAGAAGAGTTTACCAAATCCGCTTTTCGGTGCATTAAAATCAATGATAGCCTCAGATTTCCGTTCCATCATGTGATTTACATTTGCTTCATCTAAAAGGTCAAGAACAAAACCGTTACTGCTCTTTTCCAGTTTTCTAAGAAGATATTTCTCCTGTGGTGATGCGTATCTGCGAAATGAGTAAGTATTTCCTGTGTACTCACCACTCAGTACGTCACCGTTCATTAAATGAACAATTTGGTTATTCTTAAGTGTATCAAAGAGGTTATCCAATTTTTCGTAGGTCTCCTCTTCAACTGTTGAAATTACATCTCTGAGATCAATCTCTTTAACGTTGGCAGAACTTTTCTTGATTTTCTGAACCAGATTCTTCTTTTCTCCAACATTTTTTCCGGCTAATATGATGAGTTTGCCCGCCGGGTTTGATGTAAATGAATTTAAAAGTTCATTGATCTGATTAGAACTGTGTGGAAGTCGATTATCCTGCTTTGAGCTATTCATGAATGATTTAATGAAATTATTTTTAAGAATCGAGATGTTTTAGAATCGATTGTAATATAATGAATTATAGCGACTTGAAACGGTCGTGAGCAGCACGATCCAACATCTCACGATGATCGGGATGTGCGATGTTAATTAATTCTGTGGCACGCTCTTTCATTCCTTTACCATATAAACTGGCTACTCCATATTCGGTAACCACATAATGAACGTGAGCCCTGGTAGTTACTACGCCGGCACCTTGTTTAAGAAATGGAACAATGCGGTTTGCACCACGTTTTGTTGTAGAGGGAAGGGCAATAATCGGCTTACCTCTTTCAGACAAAGATGCACCTCGGATAAAATCCATCTGTCCGCCAACACCCGAGTATAGATAGGTACCAATAGAATCAGCACAAACTTGTCCGGTCAAATCTACTTCAATGGCACTGTTTACAGCCGTTACTTTTGGGTTTCTGCGTATTACAGCAGTATCATTCACATAAGCGCAATCGAGCATTGCCAAATTGGGATTATCATCCATAAAGTCATAAAGCTTTCTCGTTCCCACAGCAAAAGAGGAGACAATCCGGTTGGGGTGAATTTTTTTATTGCTGTTATTTATGACCCCGGATTCAACTAATGAAATTAAGCCATCTGAAAACATTTCAGTATGTACCCCAAGGTTTTTATGATTCTTCAATGCGGCTAACACCGCGTCGGGAATACTGCCAATCCCCATCTGAAGTGCAGCTCCATCTTCTATTAAACTGGCACAGTTTCGGCCTATTTTAAGCTCAACGTCAGAAAGATCGGCAGGAGCATGTTCAGGCAGCGGATCATCCACTTCAACACCAATATCAATCTCGTCCTGATGAATAATTCCATCACCATGCGTGCGCGGCATGTTCGGATTGATCTGAGCAATAACAGTTGTTGCATTATTGACTGCGGCACGAGATGCATCAACAGAAACGCCCATAGAACAGAAACCGTGTTTGTCAGGCGGACTCACCTGAACCAATGCTACATCTAATTTAATGATACCCCGATTAAACAGATGAGGAACTTCACTTAAAAAAATTGGGATATAATCTGCGTAACCCTCTTTGATTGCATTCCGGACATTACCTGCTACAAAAAAAGCTCTCGTATTAAAGGAGTCTTTAAAATCAGGGTGCACGTATGGAGCAGGACCTTCTGTATGCAGGTGATATATATTGACATCCCGTAACTCACTGTGCCGGTCAGTCATTGCCTTGATTAGTTGTAAGGGAGCTGCAGCTGCAGTATGTATATAAACTTTATCCTTTGATTGAATACTCTTAACTGCCTCTTCTGATGGAAGATATTTCATGGTGTAATAGTTAGCTGATTTTTTATGAATATCACTCTGTATTTACAAGATAAGAACTCCTGAGTGGATAAGTAAAAAGAGAGTTTATGATCTGATATTTTTTTTATAAAAAAATGATAGACAAAGAACTTTTTTCTCGCTTAATAGAGTAGGTTAAGTTTGTTTTTTTTTAAAATTAAAATAATTACAGTCATGAGAATCTATAAAAATTTAGCGCTTAGTTTTATCGCACTATTCATTGGGTTTGCTTTTCTATTTACTTCGTGTTCTGACGACGTTTCCGGACCGGACTCTAATGAAGAGGAGGATGTAGTTGAGTATACGATTTCAACAACATCAAATGATGGGGGTTCAATTAGTCCAAATGGTAATATCACTGTAGAAGAGGGGGATGATCAAACGTTTGATATATCAGCCAGTTCGGGTTATGTGATACAAGATGTGTTGGTTGACGGTAGCTCAGAAGGAGCTGTGGAAAGTTATTCATTCGAAAATGTACAGAGTGATCACACCATTGAAGCAGTGTTTGAACAAGAACCTGATCTGCCCGAAACGACTCCCGTTCAGGTAGATCTTAGCTATTTTGATGATTCAGATGCAGGCACTGACACAGAATATCAAACATTTAATACGGCCAGCAGTTTTGCGGGGATGGCCAATACAACGCTTCAAAGCTATATGAGTTTTGGACAAATCTATTTTGAAATGAGTTCCAGTGAAGATACTGCATATGAAGACGGAATGTGGGTATGGGAGTATACATACGAGTCGATTACCATTCGAATTACAGCGGAGGATATCGGAGAAGGAATAGAATGGAATATGTATCTCGATGGATCGGATCCGGAAACCGGTGAGAATTGGGATAATCAGCGTTTGATGTCCGGCTATACGACTCACGATAATGGATATGGAGAGTGGTCTTATTATTCAGCTGATCCGGCTGTTACCGAACCTATTCTCTATTACGAGTGGGAGTTTAGTTCAGAAAGTGATTACTGGATGGAGCTGACTATAACGGATGATGAAACAGGAGAAGTGGGATCACTAACCTATGTAAAAGATGGTGCGGATAACACAATTAATTATGTAGATCTTCTTGAAGATAATTCTACAATGATTGTGTATTGGAATACCGACTCAAATACAGGATATATGGAAGAAGTAGGAGTGGAAAAAGTTTGCTGGAATGACAGCTATGTTACTACAAGTTGCAGTGAACTTGGGTACTAATTAACTAGAGTGAACACCTAAAGTGGAGGCCGTATCTGTGGATAACAGGTACGGCTTTTTTTGTGTTTAATATATATTATCTGTTCGCTATTCACTCTTACCTTTGATATCTTCGGCATCCACTCAAAAAAGAATTGTGAATTAAACCTGTCTAGTAAATAATTATGGCCGATAATGACTATCTGAAACCTGAAGGCGAAATCAAGCTAACGGATAAACAGTTGATGGAAGCTCCGGAAATTGAAGAAATTGCCAAAGAAGTTATTGAAACTCACAAAATTGAACTCGGCCCTGCTCAAGTAGGGTATCTTTTGGTTTATCCAAACATATCCAAGCAGAGAGCTGCAAAATGTATGAAAGCAACAAGAGAGGTGAAGCACTACTCCGGTAATGATTATCTGATTGAAGTGTCCGGAGATTTATGGGATATGCTCGATAAAGACACCAAAAAAATGTTGATGTACCATCAATTACTTCACATCGATCCTGTATTTAAAGCGAAAAATCAGGAGTGGAAAATGAAGGTAAGACGACCGGATTTCTCAGATTTTTATGAAATTAATGACAAGTATGGGAATGAGTGGTATAAAACCATTCAGGCTACGGTTTCCTCACTCTACGATTTAGACCCGAAGCAGGAGAGCAAGGTAAAAGTTTAGTTTTACCAAGAGTCTGAAATATTCTGCTTATTTTAAACTGAGAACTGAGAACTGAGATAGAGTAATATTGGATGAACTATATTAAACTGGTATTCAAACTTAAGGATCGTTATCAGGAACCATTTATTGCTGAATTGATGGAGATGGATTTTTACGGGTTTGAACAGTTTGATAACCGTTTGATAGCATACGTAGAAAAGCCCCGATACAATGACTCGAACCGGGAAATGATCGAACAGATGATAGGAATCTATCCCGACGCAGAGTTTGTAGAAACGGAAGATCTTGAAGAACAGAACTGGAATCAGGAGTGGGAAAAATCTATTCAGCCTCAGGTTATCGGACAGTTTTTTGTTCGTCCAACGTGGTCAACCGTAACTCCATCAAAGGGACAAATTCTCGTCGAAATCGATCCTAAGATGGCATTCGGGACCGGATATCACGCCACTACCCGTTTGATGCTTAATCAACTTTCATCGATTGATGTATCCGGAAAGAAAGTTTTAGACGCCGGAACCGGAACCGGAATATTGGCAATTGCTACGGTAAAATTAGGCGCAAAAAAGGCTGTTGGTTTTGATGTGGATTCCTGGAGTGAAGTAAACGCAACAGAGAATGCACTGATCAATAATGTTGGTGACCAGGTAGATATACGATTTGGAAGCGTTGAACAGGTTAAAGATACCGAGATTTTTGACGTGACCCTTGCCAATATTAACAGAAACGTTATTCTTGAAATTATTCCATTTCTGGTAAAGCATACGAATATCGGTGGAGATATATGTTTAACCGGTTTATTGAACACAGATGAAGATATCATACGGGAAGTGTTGAAGATTCACCCTGTAGATATTGTTGAGCAAACGAGAGAGGATGAATGGATTCTATTTCATTTAAAAAAGATTCAAGCCTAAGATGAATTCTTCACCTGTTTATGCTTCTATTGATATTGGAACCAACTCAGTGTTGCTACTTGTAGCTTGCTTTGATGATAATCAATTAGAGGTTTTAGACGAGTTACAGGAAATTCCGAGACTGGGAAAAGGTGTAGACAGTGATAAAAATTTGCATCCGGAGAGTTGTGAGAGAGTGATCAGTGTGCTTAAAAATTACCGTGCTTACCTTGAGCAAAATTATCCGGAATTAATTGATGAAGTAATTGTAACGGCAACCAGTGCAGTACGTGACTCATCTAACAGAAATCAATTTTTAGAACAGATATTTCAGGAAACCGGATGGGAAGTGAGACTTCTAAGCGGTGATGAAGAGGCTGAAACAACATATTCCGGTGCGATAAGTGTTTTGCCTTATCAAAATAAAAAATTTGTAGTGTTAGATATTGGTGGAGGCAGTACAGAAATTGCTGGGGGAAATGGCTTAGTGCTGAACAGTGGAATATCCGTGGATATGGGTAGCGTAAGGTTTTCGGAGAGATATTTACTGAACGATCCCCCGACGAGGGATCAAATAGAGGCAGTCCGAAGCGAAGCGCAGTCTTTGCTTGATAAAAATAGTGTTAGTCTACAAGGATTTGAACTTGTTGGGGTTGCGGGAACAGTGACTTCGATTGCTGCAATTTTATTGGGATTAAACGATTATCAAGCAGAAAAAATAAACGGCTATCGGTTAAAAAGAAGTGATGTCCAGCGCTTTATTAACGAATTTGCTAAAATTACCTCAAGGGAAATTGAAGAGAAGTACTCACCCTTTTTGAAAGGCAGAGGAGACGTGATTACCGGCGGACTTATCATTTTGGATGAGTTTATGAAACTGTTTGAATTTGACGAGCTAACTGTATCAACGGGTGGAATTCGTCACGGAATACTGATATCGAGTTTAAATCTATAAATGATGCCTGACTGTTTAATTACTTATATGAAATTAAAAAGGCGTTCATTAAAAATATGAACGCCTTACTCTGTCTTGATAGTCAGTGAATTCGTTTAATTGATTGGAAATCTTAATCCAACTGACACAACCAGTTGGTCATAATCACTTAAAGCATACTTGATTTCCGGTGCGAGCTTGGCAAAATCAAGATCGTACTCCAAACCTGCGCCAATGTTTAAACCCAATTCTGAGTTCGATACATCATTCATACCATCTAAATCGAAACTTTGACGAGCATAGTTTATACCTGATAAAGCATAGACAATAAGATCATCTTCTTTAACAAAAAGGTAATTACCATTCAGGTTAAGCTCCCAAAATGTGATGCCGTCGCCGGTGAAGTAATAGATGATATCTGCTCCTGCGCGGAAATCTTCATTTATTGTATAGATTCCATCAATTTTAAGACCGATTTCTTCTATATTTTCACCGTAAGCGAGGCCACCACCTACGCTTGTTTGTGCAACTGCAGTAGAATGAATTACAAATACAAAAATTAATGCAAGTGAATATGTCAGTAGTTTTTTCATAGTGCTATTGTTATGTTTATTTTCTGTTCGTGTAGAGGTTTAAATTTTATATACTCTCTACTATATATTAGCGTAAAGAGGCAGTTAAACCTATCATCGGTTTAACATCTTATTTGAATTTATTTAGATGTCGGACGATAAAATTAATACAGACCAACAGACGACGACCCGCGAAAATGCATCTGCAAGTAGTCTTGAAGATGATAAACTTGTAGAAAGAGCTGTTTCGGGCGATCAGGAAGCCTATAAAACACTTACTGAAAAATATGAGACGCCTCTTTATTACCATTTGATAAAAATGGTGAAGGATAAAGAGCAGGTTCGGGATTTGGTTCAGGAAGCATTCATGAAGGCATTTGACAACCTGGAATCATATAATACCAATTACGCTTTTTCTACCTGGCTTTATCGAATTACCACCAACCACGCCATCGATTATTTGCGCAAAAAAAAGCTGCAAACCACATCTATTGATGAGCCTTTGAAAACCAGGGAAGGTGAGATGAAAATTCAGATTGAAGATGAACAATCTGAAACCGATCGAACAATTATTCGAAAACAACGCAGCAGTATTATTCATGAAGCAATAGAAGAACTGCCTGAAAAATATCGAGTTGTAATCAAGCTTCGGCATTTCGATGAGCTGAGCTACGATGAGATTTCTGAACAACTCGATCTGCCTTTGGGAACTGTGAAGGCGCATATATTCAGAGCCCGTGAAATGCTTTACAAAGAATTAAAGGATAGAAGGGGAGAGTTTTAAATCTGAAAGGTTTAAAAACCTAATGTACTCGGGTGGTTATTTGCAATTCTGATACCTGCGCCAAAATTTATTTTGCTAATCCTTTAGAAAGGAAAGTCTCGGTAAAAATTATTTACTTTTTAAATTTTGTTCTGCCAGCTTCGCATTTCTGACAAACCACTTATGAGTGGCTCTGCGTACGGCACTCCCTTCAAATATATCGTCGAATTCTTTTTCTGTTATTTCGCTCCATTTACGATCGGCAGGGTAGAGAACATTTTCCCGGGGTTTTAAATCTTTATAATTTCCATATTCAGCCTTTCGATTCCAGGGACAGACATCCTGACAAATATCACATCCAAACATCCATTCGCCAAGTTGCTCTTGAAACTCTTTCGGCATGGTCTCTTTCATCTCTATGGTTAAGTAGGAGATACACTTGCTTCCATCCACTTTTTGAGGCTCGTATATTGCATCTGTAGGGCAGGCGTCGATACATTTGGTACAAGTGCCGCAGTGGTCCGTTTCAGGAGCATCATAAACAAATGGAACGTCCAGAATCATCTCCCCAATAAAAAACCATGAACCGTGTGTTTTGTTCATCAGCATGCTGTTCTTGCCAATCCAGCCATTACCGGATAGCCGTCCCCACGCACGGTCTAAAACAGGAGCGGAATCAACAAAAATGCGGCCGTTAATATCACCAATCAAATCCTGAGAGTAGCGAAAAAGATGTTTTAAACGATTTTTGAAGAGTTTGTGATAGTCTCTTCCGCGTGCATATTTAGAAATTTTTGGCACTTTATAATTCTGATCATACTGTTCGTTCTCTTCGAAGCGGTATCCTGCAATAACACTGACTACACTCTTCGCTCCGGGTACAAGTTTGGTAGGGTCTGTTCTTTTATCGAAATAGTTTTCCATCCAGTTCATATTTCCGTGATGACCGGAATTTAACCACTCCTCGAGCCTGTAGGCTTCCTCGTCCAGTTTACCGGCTTTGGCAAAACCGCAGCGATCAAATCCCAACTCAAGTGCTTTGGCACGGATGTGTATGGTATTTTTGAGGGGATCCATAGGATAGATGTGAGATATGAGAAATGAGACGTGAGAGATTTATGACTCA
This sequence comes from Rhodohalobacter barkolensis, assembly GCF_002834295.1. Lineage (NCBI taxonomy): Bacteria > Pseudomonadati > Balneolota > Balneolia > Balneolales > Balneolaceae > Rhodohalobacter > Rhodohalobacter barkolensis. The sequence continues at coordinate 708,108 of NZ_PISP01000001.1, forward strand.
CGCCTCATACTTCCAAAAAAAGATAGAAAAAGAGTATTACTCTTTGATGTCGATTAGTTCAACTTCAAAGATCAGTACTGAGCCCGGTAGAATAATGCTTCCGGGAGGTGGGTTTGTTCCATAAGCGAGTTCTGATGGAATAAAGAACTCATAAGTAGCACCTTCGCGCATTAACTGCAATCCTTCAGTCCATCCCGGAATGACGCCGTTTAATGGGAAAGTAATAGTCTGCTCTCTGCTGTAAGAACTGTCAAATTCTTCGCCTGAGATGAGCGTGCCGCGATAGTGTACTTCCACTTCATCTTCGGCAGATGGACGCTCACCTGATCCTTCTTCAATCACTCTGTACTGAAGACCGGATTCTGTAACCATTACATCTTCTTTCTCTGCATTCTCATCCAGAAATTCCTGACCTTCTGCACGTACTCCTTCAGCTTGCTCAGATCGCTCCATTTCCTGACGTTGCTGGATTTCCATCATGTATGATTGAATCGTTTGCTGCATTGCAGCCATCTCCATCTCAGGATCTTCTTCGGCTAATGCTTGTTGAAAGCCGGCAACAAAATTTTTCATTTCGATGTCGGTTAAACCTTCCTGCGCCATGCCGGATCCCTGAAGGAAGCCAATGCTGTAACTGACAGAATCAGCTTTTGAACTTAAATCTGCCTCAGAACTGTAATTGCCTGATTCGCAGGCTGAAAAAAGAAAAAGTGCCGTAAAGGCCAAAGTTATAAATGTATAGGAAAAGTATTTCATGAAGTAAATAAATCTGTAATAGTTATAGTTATGATTTAAGAGTTGAAAAGTCCAAGTAATAATTACCCTCAACTATAAAACCGAATACAATATAGTGGAGATATTGCAAAGTATCAGGAATCAGTTTTGTAAGTGTTAGAAATTTCGTTCACTGGTTAGAAGAAAGAAAATGCGGATCTACATCCATTGTGTGATAATTTTTTGTCTGATAAATTCTCCTTAGACAAAACCTCGTTATCTATTTATTGAAAGAGTTATACCATTGAGAGGGAACGCCTAATGAGCCATTCTGCAGTGAGTAATATCAGTACCGCAAAGAACCATAAATAATGAAATTGGAAAAGGTACGATTGCGTAGAAGTGATCTCTTCAATTTCCTCAAATAGCCTTTCATCCTCTAAATAAGTGTTAAAACGCTCGAAGTCGTGGTTTTCTAAAAATAATCCCCCACTGTTTTCCGCAATATTTCGCAACGTTAGATCATCGCGGCGTGTATTCAGGAGTTCAATATTTGATTGGCCGACCACTATTCTTGTTTCGTCGGTTCCAAGTTCCCGGTTATTCAGTGTTGCGACAGCTTCTGCTCTGTAAACTCCACTGGGTAATCTTCCGATATCGGCAGTATAGGTTTCTGAATTCGTGTTCGTCATTCTAAATGTCCGGTCAGAGACTTCTTCTTCTGTATCAATCAAACGAACTTCAATTAAGCCATTTGGTTCTGTTTCACCACGCTCATTGAATAAGGTGCCACGTAATTGAACGGATTCATTCTCTGTAAATTGGTTTTGAATGGGTTCAATGATTAGTCTCCTGCGATCGGGCGGCGTTGATGTCCATGAAACCAGGTTGTCTACCAAAGATCTGAAAAATTCAACGGTTTGATCCTGATTGCTTAATCGATATTGATACCAGCCATATGCATTTATGGATGATTGTCTCAAATTGCTTCCCTCATCGGATACTAAAACGGGAATATCTGTAGCTGTACCCTGAAAATTTGCAGTAAGCAGGGTTTGTCCTGAGGGAGCTACAGTATAATTCCCCTGATGTGCAGTCAAAGCTGGCAGAGAGCGCTCCGGAGGAATCGTCAGTTCCAGTAAGGGGTGTGTAAGATCAGCAGAAAGCCTCACTGGTCTGATATCAATGGGAGATTGCAGATTTTGATGAGTTATGATTTCTGAGCTGTTTAAATCTGATTCACCGGAAAATGATGATGGGAGTGCAAATGTAAGCAGAGGCTTTTGCTCAATCAGTTCATCTATTTGATTAGTGACGTCTGATCCTGTAGGAGGTTTACCGTGTAGTATAATAAGATCAATATCATCGATGTCTATGTCGGGAGAAAAAGGATCTGTATCAGCAAACTGATCTGTTCCGATCCAGGTGGATTTAATCAATTCATTCTGAATGTCTGTAGCAATTTGATTTCGAATTGCGGCAACATCAGGATGTATTTCGAAAGCGATCGAGAGAATCCGGGTTTTATCATCTAATACATCTGTTGTAAATTCAAACCGATTATTTTCAGTTGTAAACTCATTTTTAATGGGTGTGATTTCAACGGCTAACTCTTTGAAACCGGGTTCGCTGTATTGCCTGTCAAACTCTATTTGCTGACTGCCTGAAGCTGTTTGAATTTCAATTTCTTCAGATTCAATCAAAACACCATTTTCGATTAATCTCACTTCGGTACGTTCACCTTCAGCCTGCTGGTACTGTATTTCAGCAGTAATTCTGTTTACAGTATTCGTATAAACAGGGTCGTTAAAGTTTACATTGGCTACAGAAATATCTCTTACAGTTGTTGTATCTCCCAATGGAACAGTAAAAACCGGAATGGAAAGATCGGAAGAAGTGAATATTGGATTTCTTCCCTGAGTGGCTATTCCATCACTAAATATCACTGCGGCTGTAACCTGATTTTCATTTTCCAAAATATGATTCACAACAGCATTAAGGTGAGTACCTGAGCCATTCAGTTGTAAAGTTTCATCTGAATAAATTTCAGTATCGAACAGGTATTCAGAGTAGTTAAAACGATCATCTTGCACGTCACGAAACTGATCTATCCAGCCTTGATAATCATCTAAACCTGAATAGCTGCCCCTTTCCAGGGAAACACTGCTTGAATTATCAAAATAGACGGCAATTTGAGGCGTCTCAGTCGTGCTGGTCTCAAAGGTTAGAAATGGATTGAGCAGCAGTAAAATTAAAATAATGAGTGAGGAGGACCGAAGTGCAATTAACGCCCATTTCTTAACAGGACCACCTTTGGTCAAATCCCGGTAGCTGAAATATGCAACAGCAACAGACAGGAGAGCCAGTATTGTTAAAATCAGAAGTGGAAGTACAGGGCTCACTCCCTGAAAAAATGCACTGTACATACGCTAAATTATTGTGTGAATCTTGGCTTAATACACGTTAAAGTGTATTCAAGAGTTGGTCAATAATATCTACTGTAGTTAACCCTTCTGCTTCAGCTGCATAATTGGTTACAATTCTGTGTCGAAGAACAGGAATAGATAGTGCTTCCACATCCTCCATTTCAACATTGTAACGTCCTTTTGAAAGGGCACGGGTCTTTGCACCTAAAATCAAATATTGTGAGGCCCTTGGGCCGGCTCCCCAACTTAAATATTTATTGACGAATTCCGGAGCTTGATCTGTTTTAGGGCGAGTTTGAGTAACCAGTTTTATGGTTTTATCCAATACGTGTTCGGGTACCGGTACTTCCCGTATCAGCTTTTGAAAATCAAGAATCTGACTTTTCTCAAGTATAGATTCTATGCTTGTATTCCTTACTGATGTTGTCTGTTTTACAATTTGTTTCTCTTCATCCGGGTTAGGATAATTCAGATGAATATGAAACATAAATCTGTCGAGCTGTGCTTCGGGCAGGGGATAGGTTCCTTCCTGTTCAATTGGATTTTGGGTGGCCAAAACAAAAAATGGATCATCCAGTGTAAATGTCTGCCCGGATGCGGTCACTTTATGTTCCTGCATGCCCTCCAGAAGTGCAGCCTGTGTTTTTGGAGGGGTACGGTTAATTTCATCGGCGAGAACAATGTTTGCAAAAATGGGTCCCTTAATGAACTTGAAGTGTTTTCGACCGGTTTCTTTGTCATCCTCGATAACTTCGGTTCCGGTAATATCACCGGGCATTAAATCGGGGGTGAACTGAATCCTGCTGAACGAGAGATTCATCGTCTCGGCTACCGTTTGAATCAATAGCGTTTTGGCTAATCCCGGTACGCCTACAAGAACACAATGACCTCCTGAAAAGAGAGAGATTAAAAGCTGATCGACTACATCTGTCTGCCCAACAACAACTTTTGAAATCTCTTTTTTGATATCAGAAAAAGATCGGCTAAATAATTCGGCTGCTTTTTCCGGAACCTCCATTTTTACTGAACTCATAATAAAAAATGATATGATTAAGGAGTAGCGTCTATGGGCTCTTCCATTTCAGTCGGTTCCGTTAAACTTTCTACATCGGGCATTGGGATTTTAAACTCTATGTAAAATTCTTCCCGTAAATTTTCCAGCCAGCTTCTGAACTCGTTCATCTGCTTTTGTTGTAAAGCGATATCTCTGATGCGATCATAATCTTGTTCAAGACTCGCAATATGCTCGGGTATGTGTCTGTCTAAACGAACAATTCGAAACGCGCGGCTTACATTTTGTCTGGGTGGATTATATGACCGAGGTTCTGAAATTTGGCCCTCTTCTTCAAGCAGCAATACAATTCGGTAGAGTGCAGGTTCAAGCTGACTTATTGGGATTAAACGCTCACCTGTCTGCCTATTTACAACTCTGCCGCCAAAAGATTTAGTCTCTTCATCTTCAGAATATCTACGTGCCATTTCCGCAAATTGTTTGTCGTGATTAAGCACACTGTCTCTAATCGCAGTGAGCTTGTCTATGGCAATTTGTTCATCAACTTGTTCTTCATCAATTTCTACTAAAATATGACTGGTAGCAATTTGATCTCCTTGCCGATCATCTAATCGAATAACATGATATCCAAACTCAGTTCTAACCACTTCAGATATTTCGCCTTCTTCAAGTGCTGTTGCAGCAGCAGAATAGTTTGCTACCAAATCGTTGATCGGCAACATTGGAAGAGAACCTCCTCGCTGTGCCGACTGATCTTCACTATATTGACGAGCCATCTCTTCAAAACTCTTTCCGTGGTTTACAACAGAATCACGAAGTGCTTCAGCTTTTTGAAACGCCTGACTGCGGGCATCTTCGAGTGGGGGAGGAATTGCAACAATTTGAGATATACCGACCTGTTCCGGAATAGTGGGTAATTGATTATCCGGTATGTTATTAAAAAACTCTTCAACTTCTGGGCGGGTAATGTTGATATCACTCATTCTCGTCTGTTGAACTCGCTGAACAATCATCTGTTCTCTGAATTGGTCCCTGAAATCAGCTCGTAATTGAATTATACTTTTTCCAAAGGCTTCTTCAACAGCACTTTCACTTCCTGCCTGACGAACCAAATCATTAATTCTGGTATCCATCTGACGGTTTACCATGTCGTCTGACACTGTGATGGAATCAATTTGTGCTTGTTCCAGCATCACAAAGTTATCTACCATGCTTTGCAGAGCGCTATACCATAAATCTTCTGTAAACTCTACTTCTTCCCCCTGGGCTTCAGCTTGATTGATATATTGCCTAACTTCATCATCCACATCAGATTTGAGGATAATCCGGTCATTGACTACAGCGATAATTCGATCTGCCACATTGGATTGCTGTGCAAAAATGGATGAAGAAAATATAGTGAGTAGTACAGTAAGAAAGAGGAGCCTTTTTAAAAAATGAGTCATTATAACTTCAGGTAATTTACTTATTGAGTTGTGTTATTTTGATATTCAGATAGTATAGATTCGATATCCGTAACGTTCGTACGATCGATTTCATTATTCGCGCTGGCCTCAAGATACAGATTTCGAATGTAACTGTTCGTAATTCTTCTGGCTTTCTCGAGTTTCAACCACTCTTCAATCTGTGGAATAAGCCAATCAAGATCAGGATGATCGCCTGCAGGTCTTTCTTCCATCAGCTGCACTAAATGATAGTTTCCGCCATAAAAGTAGATAGGTGATCTTTCTGATAAACCAATTACAGTTAAATACTGATTGAGCATTGGAATATCTTCTCCTGCCATGGAAATGGGCCAGAATTGTTGGGATTGTCTGTATTGGAGGTCAGGATTTGTACTGTAATCCTCCAAAATTTCTCTCCAATCCCTGCCTCTCATGAGATCCCGGTTGGCGTTATCGGCATCAGTTCTTGTCTGAGTCGTGATATGGCGATAACGCACATATTTCTCATCCAGTGTGAATTGATCTTTGTGTGTTTGATAATAAGTTTGTGCTTCTTCACGTGTAACTTCAATCTCATCTAAATTTCTATCTACGAGATAATCTTTTAAAGCCTGCTCAAGCAGTTGATTTTCCATTCGTTGAAGTTTTCTACCAACTTCAGAAGTTTTATCTAATCCAATATTTTGAGCGTGTTTTACGGTAACTGCAGAGTTAATCCACTGGTCGGTGTAACTTTGAATGGCTTGCAGGGAATCTTGCTCAAGCACGGTTTTGGGGATCTCTTCCAAAGCCATTTGAAGAGTTAGTACTTCACCACCGGCACGAGCCAGAACGGGTGAATCTGTCTGTTGCAGACCGCCATTGCAAGCCGTAATCAACAATATACTTGAGAAGTAGAGTGACAGGTAGAAGATGTATTTCATAGACAGAAATCTTTTTGATGCGCCGGATTATTCTATGAAAATCAACCCGAACAAGACTTGACAAAATAACATTAAAAAATGCCTTTAAAAACAGTAAATATGAATAGCAGGCCAAGCATTTGACTAGCCGGTCATATTTAATTTCTCATGACCGTAATTTAAAATTGGGTAGGTCAGAATAGAATTCCGGCAATCGTGGCGGTCATCATATTGGCCATTGTACCCGCTAATACAGCTAAAAGACCAAATCGAGCCAGATCCGATTTTCGATTTGGAGCTAATCCGCCAATACCTCCAATCTGAATTGCAATAGATGAAAAATTAGCAAATCCACAAAGGGCAAAAGTAGCCATGGTTATCGTTTTTGGAGATAGAACACCTTCCGAAACCATATCTGCCATCTGAAGATAGGCAACAAATTCATTCAACACTACTTTTGTACCCAATAGTGAACCCATATTTACAGCATCAGCCCAAGGTACACCTAACAGAAAAGCAATGGGAGCTAGAGCCCAGCCCAGCAGGGTTTCAATTGTCAGGTCAAAGTCAGGGAATATTGAATTAAAACCGGTTAATTCACCAATTTCAAACAGAAAATAGTTGGCCATTGCTAAGAGTGCAATAAATGCAAGAAGCATCGCACCTACATTTGCAGCCAGTTTTAATCCAACTCCTGCACCTGTAGCTGCAGCATCAATACCGTTTGCATCCGTTTGCTCAACACTCATTTTAACATCGCCTTGTGTTGCCGGCTCGGCATTCTCGGGGTAAAGAATTTTTGCAATGACCAGTGCGGCAGGTGCAGCCATTAAACTTGCTCCCAAAAGCTGTTCAGCAAATAACAGTCGACCTACATCAAGAGAAACATCATTGGCAAGGGCATAGGAATTTCCAAGCATCTGAACATAGGCTGCCATCACACCACCGGCGATCGTTGCCATACCTCCGGTCATCACTGTCAGCAGTTCAGACTGCGTCATTTTACTAATGTAGGGTTTTATCACCAGTGGAGATTCTGTTTGACCCACGAAAATATTTGCTACTACAGAAAGAGATTCAGCCCCGGAAGTACCCATAACTTTCTGCATTCCCTTCGACATCAAACTGACAACCTTCTGGAGGATTCCGTAGTGATAGAGAATTGCAGTAAGGGAGGCGAAAAATACAATGGTTGGCAGAACCTGGAATGCAAAAAAGTTACCCAGGCTACCTTCCATACCGGGACTTTTGGCCAGATCACCAAATATAAACTCCGCCCCGGCTGTTGTAAAATCCAGTACAACCACAAAGAAACTGGAGACCCAACTAAAAAAAGCTTTTGGCCAACCCAATGGTACCCAAACCTCAGCCATATCAGATCCTTTTAGAATAAATACAGCCAATATAAACTGAATTCCCAGACCTGTACCCACCAGTTTCCAGTTAACGGCTTTTCTATTTTTACTGAGCAGAAGGGCAATGCCTATAATTACGGCCATTCCAATAAGTCCGCGGAGGATATTCATGCGTTTGTCTCTTTAGGTTGATCGGGTTTATCTGAGATGTTCATTTTAGGAATAGGTTTACCCCTTTTTTTATCTACAGGGGGGCGAAAACAGTGACGGGCCCTGGGCTCGTAAGCGTCTTTCTCACCAACCAAAACTTTATCTTTGTTTTCAACAACCCGCTGAGAGAAGTTGGCTATTCTGCCACTTTCTGAACAAATAGCGTGTAATTTGGTGACAAACTCAGCAATGGCTAATAGTTGAGGCATGGGCTCAAAAGGCTTGCCTTCAAAATCCATATCCAATCCGGCGATGATGACCCGTTTCCCATCGTTTGCAAGAGTGTTTGCAACCTCAACAATGCGGTCGTCAAAAAACTGTGCTTCATCGATACAGACAACTTTAGCTGTAGATGTTAAAAGTATGATCTGGTCTGCTGTATCAACCTGAATACCGGGTAGGGCATTTTCATTATGAGAGACAACTTCTGTTTCGCTGTAGCGGTTGTCGATTGCAGGTTTAACCACAACGACACGCTGACCTGCGATATGCGCACGCTTGGCCCTGCGTATTAATTCTTCGGTTTTTCCACTAAACATTCCGCCGCAAATCACTTCAATCCAACCCACATGATCTGAGACAAAACCGGGTTCGTTAATCATTCTATTCTATTAGTCATTTCATTTACTGCGTGGAATATATCCTTGTAGAGATAAAAGGAAAAGTTTTCTTTTTATAGGTCTTTACACCCAATGAATTCTGTTGAAATTTCTTTTGCAGACGGTCGGTTAATCAAAAAATTATTACCTTTTCCGGATACAAAACTTCAAAATAATCCTGCTTTCAAGGATTGATTTACAAAAAGACTATTCGTGATATCCAGAATGTTCGATTTAGCCCCGAAGATAAGTTCCAACCCTTTTAAAACTCTAAGCACATGTATTCTAATTGTTACGCTGTTTAGTAGCAGTGTGTATGGTCAAATCCTGGAAGATTTTGAGGATGGAACCAAAACAAGTTATGCCACTGAAAGCGTTAATTTGCAAACCGGAGAGTGGGTATTAGATGATGCCTTACTCGGGAGTTCTGATGGTGATCGAAAAAATGGGAATCAATCTGTAAGGTTGCGTGACGGATCGCTTGACATGAATTTTGATTTTCCGGATGGAGCAAATGAAGTGCAATTTTATGCCTCAAATGCGGGATTTAGCGGAGATACGGGGGGAGTTGTTCGATTACTGTACTCGCAGAATCAGGGCGAAAACTGGCAACAAGTAGGAGATAATATTGAGTTGACTGATGATCTCAGTCTTTATTCCATTCCGATGTCGTTTTCGGGTGATGTTCGTTTTAAAATTGAAAAATTTGAGGGTGGAAGAGTAAATATCGATGATTTTTCAATTGAACCTTTTACTGAATTGGCTGAAGATCCTACGCTTCAACTGCGAATAGATGGAGAAATTTTAGAAGATGGGAGTGAGGTAGAATTCCCGGTTATCAATGATGGAGATGAATATTCCATTGAGTTGAGAATCACAAATATGGGTGAACCGGACCTCAACATCAACGGGGTGGGAAGCACTCAACCCGGTATTTTTTCGATGAACCCGATTCCTACAGATCCAATATCCGGTGGGGAATCAGTAACGGTAAATCTCAGTTATTCGCCAAATAATCCGGGTCTCCATAATGCAACTCTAACTATAGAAAGTAATGATGCTGCATCACCGCAACTTGAGATCAATTTGAACGGTGAAGCCATTGATGAAAATGACTTAATTACTATAGAGAAAGCGAGAGAAGTAGCGTTTGGTACAAGGGTCTCTATTGCGGGCAGGGTTACCGTTTCAGATGAATTCAATGGCCCAATATTTTTTCAGGATGAATCGGCCGGTATTGCAGCGTATGAGTCTTCATTAATTGACGCCGTTGAGCGAGGCGATTCAATTCGTGTGAACGGTCCTGTAACTGAATACAATCCAATCAACGGTACAACCGGATCATTTTTAAAACAGATAGCCGCAGTTGAGGGGGATAATGAAGTTAGTTTCGAAATAATTGACGTTGAGCGAGTTGATCCTCAGCCAACAGATATGAACATCGAAATGATGAATAGTGGCGATTTTGAAGGCAGATTGGTAAGGTTTGAATCCGTCGACTTTCAAAACTCGGGAATATTTCAGGGAGAAAGTAATTACACCATATCAGATGCAAGCGGCAGTGGAGAGCTGAGAATCGATGGAAATGTAGATGATCTGGTGGGAGCTTTTATTCCCGAAGAGCCTGTTGAAATCACCGGTGTTATTGACCGATTTAATGGTACCTACCAAATCAAGCCGAGGGATGGAAATGATCTGCCTGCCGAACGATATATTCCTGAAGGGGATGACATCGATAAAGATCTTACATTTGATGTTGTTACCTGGAATATTGAGTGGTTTGGTGCCGAAAACTTAGGCCCGGAAGACAATGATCTTCAGATGAATAATGTGATTAGAGTTATTGAAGAGATTGACGCAGATATCTTTGCACTGCAAGAGATTGCTAATCAGGTGGCATTTTTTGGTTTGGTTGACAGCTTAGATAATTACAGTGGATTTACTTCAAATTATTCACAAAGCCAGCAAACAGCTTACCTGTTTAAAACTTCAGTTATGGATTCACTGGACTCAGGAATACTTTTTGATGGACAGGATAGTTTTGACTGGGCCGGCCGCCTTCCACTCTTTTTTGAAGTAAATGCAACCGTGGATGGAATTACCCGGCGTATCATTCTCTATAACGTTCATGCCAAAGCATTTGGGGATCAGCCATCTTACAACCGAAGATTAAATGCAGCCCAATCTCTGAAAGCCTATTTAGATGATAACAGATCAAATGAACGCGTAATATTCCTGGGAGATTTTAATGACCAGCTCACGCTTTCAACATACGATGGTGCAGATGAATCACCCTATTCGGTATTTTTGGAGGATGATTCATATCTAGCGATTACAAAAACGTTGGAAGATTTAGGTTTTGCAAGCTATTTGGATGATCAGTTTCAAAGTATGATTGATCATTTGGTGATTAATGAAAACTTGTTTGACTACTATCTGGATAGGTCACAAAGGGTAGAAGACCCCAGTTATATTGAAAATTTCGCAAATACAACTTCCGATCACGCACCGGTTTGGTCAAGATTTCAATTTACCGGCCAGCCTCAGGAACTGCCTTCAGAAATTTCTGTAGAACCAAATTATCCAAATCCATTTAATCCAACGACTGTTATTCCATTTTCGCTACCATCTCCCTCAAACATAACGATTGAAGTATTTGACATCTTGGGACGAAAGGTGGCAACTCCTGCAAATAATCAAGATTTCCCTGCAGGTGAAAATGAAATTGAGTTTAATGCAGCAGGACTGTCCAGTGGCGTTTATATCTACAGAATTCAGTTTGAAGACGGTACGGTTGTCAATGAAAAAATGATGTTGGTCAAATAGTTAAATAGTAATACCAAAGAGGCATGTTCAATTTTTGAAAAAAATTGTGTGGAGTCATAGAGGACAAAAAATTCAGAGTATACATAAAGCTCATTTTTGTGTATTTTCACGCTTCGTAAAATTTGTGGACTTCAACAACAGATTTCACACTTCATAACTACTGATTACTTTAAGAATACCAAGAGGCTAAACGTGTTTTTTACTATGCGACATTTTGTATATCTGATTGCCGGACTACTATTTCTTTTATCTGCAACCGATTTATCTGCACAGAGTTTCAACCCCGCCGACTTAAATAATGTAAATGTCAGTGAATTGAGTGATGAAGAAATTCGTCAGGCAGACCGTGAAATCCAGGACAGAGGGTTAAGCTTGAGCGAATTTCAGCAGCTTGCATTGGCACAGGGTGCTTCGCAGACCCAGGTTAATCAACTGATTCAGCGCATCAGGCAAGTTCGCAGTGGACAAGGCACAGCTCAGGATAGTGTTGAAACCGGTGAAACAAGAACGATAGAAACTGCACCGGATCGTAGCAGTGTTTCACGAAACGACACAACACAACAAGAGATGATATCAGATTCACTCAAGGTTTTTGGTATGGATCTTTTTGGCAGATCTTCAATTAGTTTTGAACCATCATTTAACGTTCCAACACCCAAAGATTACACATTGGGTTCCGGTGACGAAATAGTAATTGATATCTGGGGAGCGGCAGAACAGACGTACAGGGTAACTGTTAGCCCGGAAGGAAACATCCGAATTCCAAATTTAGGTCCAATTCAGGTTAATGGTCTGCAGATGGATGATGCTGAGAATAGAATATTGAACCGTTTAACGGATATCTATTCAGGTCTAAATCCAAATGATCCGGATCAGGGAAACACGTATGCTCAGGTAACTCTCGGCAATGTGCGAAGCATCAAGGTAACTGTAATTGGCGAAGTTGTTCAACCCGGTACCTATACCATTTCTTCACTATCTACGGCATTCAACGCTCTCTATGCATCCGGCGGGCCTACAAGGCAAGGTACATTTCGTAAAATTCAAATTATCAGGGATAAGGAAGTCAGAGAAACGTTAGATGTTTATGACTTCTTGGTTGATGGTAATCAGGAAAGTAATATTCGACTACGTGATCAGGATGTTATTAAAGTTGATCCTTATGAAAATCGAGTTCATGTATGGGGAGAAACAAAACGGAATGGATTTTTTGAAACACTTCCCGGCGAAACTTTGGAAGATCTTATTACATATGCAGCCGGATTTACCGATGAAGCGTATACACAGAGAGTAACCCTGGAAGGGATGACACCTACTATGAGAAACGTTACTTCTCTATTTTACCCTGAAGAGTCTGATACAGAAATCCAAAATGGTGACAAACTTCGAGTCGGAAAAATCCTGGATCGCTTTGTTAATAGAATTGAGATCCAAGGTGCTGTTTTCCGTCCCGGAGTTTATGAATACGAGGAAGGAGTAACACTCTATGATGTTATTGAAAAAGCCGATGGGTTGAAAGAAGATGCTTTCAGAGGAAGAGGAGTCATTGAGAGATTACAAGAAAATCGCGAACCTGAACTTCTCTCTTTTAATATTGAAAGGTTGATGGATGACCCTGCTGCATATGACATTCCGCTCCAGCCGGATGATGTAATTCGTATTTCAAGCATTTTTGATCTTCAGGAAGAATACACCGTCACAGTAAGGGGAGCGGTAAACAGTTCCGGTACTTTTGATTACAGAGAGGGTATAAAATTGAAGGATGCCATTTTGAGTGCAGACGGTTTCAGGGATAATGCTGCTGCATATCGTGTTGATGTTGCTCGCCGAGTGACAGATGGCGGTCAGACAAGAAGTAACCGTACAGCAGAAACATTCAGGTTTGATGTAGATGAAACTCTGGGTTTTGAAGATGAAGAAGGTGATTTTGAACTAATGCCATTTGATCAGATTTACGTAAGGACTAAGCCAAACTATCAAACACAGCAAACTGTACGGATTGAAGGCGAAGTCCAGTTTCCGGGCGAATATGTGATCAGTAGCCGAACAATGAGGCTATCTGAATTGGTAGATATGGCCGGTGGGTTATCTGAATATGCTTACCCTCAGGGCGCATCCCTTGAGAGAAGACTGAGTGATGAAATTGATGAGGAGTTGGAGTTTCTGGATGAAGAGGAGAGATCAGAGAACCTTGAGAATCGTGAAAGAACTTCTGTTGGAATTCGCTTGAATGAAGCCCTTCAGCGTCCAGACTCCGATTTAGACCTGATTCTGGAACAGGGAGACGTAATTACGGTTCCAAAAGAGTTGATGACCGTTCGTATTGAGGGAGAAGTGCTAAATCCAACCAGTGTAAGATATGATGACAGTCGTTCTTTTAGATCTTATTTGAGTGCAGCAGGTGGCGTAACCGATAATGCAAAACGTAGTCGGGCATATATAGTATATGCGAATGGTGAGGTAGATCGGTCCAAACGGTTTCTCTTTTTCAGAAACAACCCATCGGTAGAACCGGGCGCTACAATCGTAATACCGAGAAAACCTGATAAAAGGGAAATGACAGCCCAGGAAAGAATCAGTATTGCTGCTTCATTGGCATCAACAGCAGCAACGATTGCATTGGTATTAGATAGAATTAGTAACTAAGAAATTTGAGACCGGTTTAATTATTATCGGTCTTAAAGTTCAGTTCTGTAAAAGTACGTTTTCCTTTCAGGAAATAATCTGTAATGATAAGTCTGCCATAGACTAATTTCTTTGGTGTGGCAGACTTTGATTCCCTTTTACCAATTTTACGTTTAGCTAACGTTTTAGATAGCTGAGCATAATATGAAAAGTGTGCTTTGATAATCGCTAACGTTTCTTTTGGGTTACCTGAAACAAGTGATTTTAGCCCTGCAATCCCATCCAGACAGAGTCTGCCAAAAATCTTAAATACCGGATTCTGATCAAGATTTTTGGTCATCATAATCAGATTATTGCGGTAGTTATAGAAAACTTTTCTTGGATTGCCCATAGGAAGAGAACCTCCTCCAAGGTGGTAAACAATACTTTTGGGCTGATTCATTACTTTAAAACCACACTTATGCGCCCGCCAACACAAATCGATCTCCTCCATATGGAATTCAAAATCTTCATCAAACCCATTCAGTGAGTTGAATAGATCTTTTCGAATTGCAATAGCTGCACCGGAAGCCCAGAAGATTTCAACCGGTTCATCATATTGCCCCTCATCTTTTTCAACATGATCAAAAATTCTACCCATACAAAAAGGATAGCCCATTTTGTCGATATACCCTCCGGCAGCTCCGGCATATTCAAAATAATCAGACTGTTCAACTGATCTGATTTTTGGTTGTACAATTCCAACATCAGGATCTAAAAAACTTTCATCCATTGCGGAAAGCCATGCGATATCCGTTTCGGCATCGTTATTAAGGAAGATTAAGATTTCGCCTTTGGCATAGTTGGCAGCACGATTGTTTCCACCGCAATAGCCGAAGTTCTTTTCCATTTTTATAATCCGGCATTTGGGATAATTCTCTTCTACCCACTCTGCAGATCCATCAACTGATGCGTTATCAGCAATGATGATTTCAAAGGAAGAGTGATCTGTTTTTATAACCGATGGCAGAAATCGTTGAAGATGCTCAAGTGCATTCCAGGTAACAATAATGATACTATATTTTGGATCTGGGTTCTTTTCACTCACTTCGATTTGCAAATATTTTTAAAAAGTTATCGATAACATATAAAAGATTTTGCTCGCACTACAAGAGTTCATATAATTAAATAAAGATCATTTTAAGACGGCATGACAAAGATAGGATTAATATCCGATACACATAACTATTATGATCCACAAATAGAGGAGTACTTCTCCGACAGAGATGAAATCTGGCACGCAGGAGATTTTGGATCGATCGAGATCGCGGAAAAATTAGAGAAAATTGCCCCTCTGATTGGTGTATATGGTAATATTGACGGCCAGGATATTCGGAAAGTTTATCCTCTGCATCAGCGTTTTAGTAAAGAAGGGGTGGATGTTTGGATGACTCATATTGGTGGAGTGCCGGGGCGATATTGTATCCCAATCATCGAAGAAATCAAAAAGAACACCCCCGACCTTTTTATTTGCGGACACTCTCATATTCTCAAGATTGCCAGAGATCAGTCTTTGGATAAAATGTTATATATGAATCCGGGCGCCGCAGGTAAGCATGGATTCCAGGTTCATCGAACCATTGTACGTTTCAGTATAGATAATGGTAAAATCCATGATCTGGAAGTGATCAATCTCGGTAAAATGGGAATTGGCTGATCCTGATTTCCACTCAATTTTCTTATACAAATTGTAACGATTTTATCCGGTTCTCTGTTTAATTCCGAAAATTATCAATGGAAAAAAGTAATGGATCAAAAAGTCATTGTAATTGGGGCCGGACTTGGAGGGCTGGCAGTTTCATCTCTTTTGGCAAATAGAGGATTTGACGTCACCATTTTTGAGAAAAACTCTACTCATGGTGGGAAAATGCAGGAGATGGAAGTTGAAGGTTTTCGGTTTGATACAGGCCCGAGTCTTTTTACAATGCCTTTCATTTTAGAGAAGTTATTTGATATATGTGGGGAAAATCTACATGATTTTTTGACTTTTGAAGAGCTGGATCCACTGTGTCGTTATTTTTACAGAGATGGAGTTTGTTTCGACAACTATTCTGATGTCGAGAAAAGTAAAAGAGAGATCAGAGAGTTCGCTCCTGAAGACGAGGAGGCGTACTCTGAATTTTTAAATCATGCTGCCAAACTGTACGTTCAAACAGCAGATGCATTTCTTTTTAATCCACTTTATGATCTGTCAGATCTAAAAGGTTTGAAATTCACCGATTTTCTTGGGATTGATGCTTTCTCTACGGTTTCGGACGTGATAGATCAGCGTTTTCAGTCTGATCATCTCAAGAAATTTTTTAAACGCTTTACGACCTACAACGGATCATCTCCTTTTCAAGCTCCGGCAACACTAAATGTGATACCACACGTAGAACTGAATCAGGGGGGATATTATGTAAGAGGAGGTTTATACAGAATCTCTGAAGCACTTTACGAACTGGCCAAAAAGATGGGAGTTCAAATTGAATTTAATGCGCCCGTTCAAAAGATTTCTGTAGCTGATAAATATGTCCAGTCAGTAAAATTGAAAGATGGATCGGAGCATAACGCCGATTTTATTGTTGCCAATTCCGATGCTACAGATACCCTTCTAAATTTGATTAATGAGTCTGCTGTTTCGGTGTTCAAGAGAAAAAAGCAGGAATCTATCGAGCCCTCTTGTTCCGGGTTTGTAATGCTTTTGGGAGTAAAGAAGCAGTGGCCACAATTGAAACATCATAACATCTTTTTTTCTGAAAATTACGAGAATGAGTTCTCCCGGATATTTGAAGAGAAGATCTTGCCTGAAGATCCTACAATTTATGTGGCGAATACTTCATATACAGATTCCAATCATGCACCAGATGGTTGCTCTAATTTGTTTGTATTGGTAAATGCTCCTTATGTGACCGCAGACCAGGACTGGAACAGTTTACGGGAGAAATACAGCCAACATTTAATTCAGGAACTTGAAAGAAGAGGATTGGAGGGTATTGAAGAATCTCTGGTGGTTAAAGAGATCATTACTCCAGTTGACTTTCTAAAGAGATACGGTTCCAATCGTGGCAGTATCTATGGAACCTCATCCAACAGTAAGTTTGCCGCATTCTTGCGTCCCAGAAATAAAGTAAGGGGCATAAAGAATCTTTATATGGTTGGAGGGAGCACCCATCCGGGAGGTGGTATTCCGCTTGTGATTCAAAGTGCATTTAATGCAATTGAATTATTGGAAAGATTCAGAAAGTAGTATTTGTGCCAAACCAGTATTTCCAAATCATCAGAATTGAATGATTCATATCTGATAAGTTCAATTTTACCTTCGGGTTAATTTAGCAACGGCTTCAATGTGGTAGGTTTGAGGAAACATGTCTACCGGTTGAACTGATTCAACAACATAGAACTCTTTGAGTTTTTCCAAATCTCTTGCCATCGTTGATGGATTACAGCTAACGTAAACCAAACGATCTACATCAAGATTGCACAATTGCTCTACAACATCGGGGTGCATGCCCGACCGGGGAGGATCTGTGATTACACAGTCGGGTTGTCCATTTTGGGCCAGAAAATCATCGTTAAATGTGTCTTTCATATCACCGAGAACAAACTCCGCGTTTTCCACACCATTTTCCTGTGCGTTAAAATTTGCATTTTCTACAGCCACATCAACGATTTCAATTCCGGTTACTTTATCGGCTTTATCAGCCATATAAAGTGACAGCGTTCCTACTCCACAGTACAGATCAAATAGATGTCCACCGTTGTCCAATTCAGCATATTCTCTGGCTACGGAGTAGAGTTTTTCTGCCTGACGTGTATTGGTTTGAAAAAAAGCATTCGCGTGAATTTTAAAGGAGTGATTTCCAATCTGATCCACAATATAACCGGGACCGTGAAGTACATGTTCAAACCGGCCAACAGCTGTTGGATTTGGCTGGTCGTTTACGTTGTTCACAATGGTTGTTATCTGGGGGAAATTTTCGAGCAGTGCCGTCTTGATGGATTCCATGGTATCCGGTTCATCACGGAACGTAACGAGATTAACCATTAAATCGTCGGTAAAGTGACTGTTTCGTATCACCAAGTGTCGCATAAAACCTTCTTTTTTATAGGTGTCAAATGCGGCTATATTATTTTGGATACAGGAATTTCTGACAAAATCGAGAAGCTGATAGGAGATTGGGTCCTGTAGGTGACATTCATTCAGATTAAGAATTTTATCAAACCGACCGGGGGCATGTAGTCCCGCAGCGAAAGCGGAGTCATCTACATATTCATCCCGTTGAATCTCCTCTTCAGTCAGCCATCGTTTAGTACCAAAACTATACTCCATTTTATTTCGGTAATAAAACTCCTGGTCGCATCCTAAAATGGGTTTTACAACTTCCGGATCCAGATGCGCGATACGTTCAATATGATCACGAACATGCTGTTCTTTATGTTTGATCTGTTCTGTATAGGGGAGATGCTGCCAGGTACAACCGCCACATACATTTGCATGGCTGCACTTTGGCTCTATTCTTTGAGGGGAGGGCTTTAGAAGTTCCAAAACTTTCGCCTCTCGGAATGACTTCTTCTTACGGGTAATTCGAGCTTTTACAATGTCTCCGGGGGCTGTTCCCGGAACAAAAACGGCAATCCCATCATGTTTTGCAATACCTTTACCTTTAAAAGCTGTGGACTCAATCGTCAGTTCTACTTCGCTGCCTTTTTTTAATGCCATAGATGGAATTTCTTAAATATGTGGTGATCGAATTTAATTAAGAGAGGTCTTATAGATCTTTAGTTTCTTCCTGAGTTAATGCATGCTGATATTGAGTTTCGAACTGAATTTGAAAAGCTGTTTTAGTGTCCGCAATCTCAATGATTTTCTGCATTGAGAGGTCCAGCTGCTTCATGATTCGTTTAGAAGACGATTCAAGGAATTTTACGGCTGTTTGTGGATTTCTTTTTTTGAGAGTCTCGAAATCCGGTGTAAAAAAACCGAGGAGGGTACAGTTGGTCATGCATTGGGCTGAAGACAACCTGCGAGTTTCATATCCAACAGAAACAAGTCCAATTTCCTGTGGTGATTCAACCGTTATCGAAAAGGGTTCTTGATTATCAGAGGCTGTATTTATATTGCCGGTCTGATTTCTCACTTGAAGCTGAATTTTTCCTTCCTCTATGAAATATAAGCCACTTCCGGGATCATCCTGGTAGTAAACATATTCACCGCTTTTGTAATTACGGCGATGGCAGAGTTGTAAAAGCTCATATCTTTCAGTAACAGAAAGGTTCTTTAGCAATTCTGAGTTTTGAACAATGTTACTTTGTTGTTTCAATTTCTGGAGTTTACTGTTTTTTCCAAGCATAATTGATCGTTTTAAAATGAATGCCCAATACCAAAGCTGAAATACATTTGTCGATTTTCGAACCATCCCAGTTCTAAATCGTGAATTCGATAAGTGAAGTCAAATCTTGCTACTAGAAATTCCCAGTCTAATCGTAGACCAATACCTGATCCAACTGCAATCTGTTTATAAAATTCATCAATCCGAAATCTTCCTTCCCTCAACAGATCTGTTTCCTGATCATCAATAAAGGTGTTTCCCGGCCCATACCATACATTACCGGCATCTGTATGCCATGCAAGGTACCAATCAGCACTGAGAACATTCTTCATAAATGTTTGTCTGAATTCTGTAAACGCAGCAAGTTTTACTTCACCGCCGGGAATCGTTACTTCATCCGGTGGAATACTTCCCGGTCCCAGTCGAAAAGGACTCCAGCCGCGTATATCATTACTCCCGCCGGCAAAAAATCTACGGTTTAGAGGAATATTATCACTATCACCAATTGGGTGTGCGTACCCACTAAATATTCTGAAAGCGGCAACAGCATCGGGTGTAATACTGAAATATCTTCTGTAGTCTGCCGAAAGTTTAAAAAACCTGCTGTATGCAAGGGAATTAGAAGAAATACCTAATGGGGAAGGAAGGGTTTCTTCCAGTTCGCCGGGTGTAATAATGTAGCGGTCGACCAGATAGGGCACATTACCGCCTAATGCTGCAGAAACTTCACTAAAGTAGCCGTAATCTCTTTTTATCAGGTTTGTATCTTGTGCCCGGAGAGTGTACCGAATTACAGAAGAGAATTGTGGCCGGAAATCTTCTTCAATTCTCAACAATTCAAGAGAGTTCTCTCCGAACTCATTAATCAGGTTCTGTCTGAACTGAGATGACGGATCAGTATCCACAACATCGAGTTCAAACATGTCGATGAAGCTCTGATATTGCTGAGAATGACGTAACTCATACCTTAAATTAAATCTCACATCTGAGTTAATATCAAAAAAGAGCTGGTTGCTTTGACTATAGCTCAGTGAATACCGGGTTCGGGCTGATTCAATCCAAGGAGCATCACTTAAAAAACTAAGTGCCCGATTCAATCTCGGCAAAGTATATTCAACTCTGAATTCGTAGCTTTGAAATATATCAGATCCGGTTGTAGTTCTGTTACCCTCGTCATCACGGGGTGAAATTTCATTCAGGGTACTGGAAGTTACAAATTCAAGATTTGTATTTATTCCTATCGATAGGTTTTCAGCACGGCCGAGCAAGTTATTGTTATTGTAATTCAGGCCAATTCCGGTACCAAAACCATACCTTCTCATGCCGAAAAACTCTGTACGTATGGAGTGCTTTGGCAGAGTCTGAAGATCAAAAAACACAGGAATATTCTCATTTGAATAATCGGGAAGTGATCCGTCTTCACTTAATCCAAAGCGATTGATTAAGAGCATTCCTAAATTTTGATAGGCATTTACGGTTCTAAGATATGAAGACTGGTTAAATGATTCTCCCGCACGAAACTGAAGTTGTTCTGTCAATAAATCAAAATGTGTGTTTGCTTCATCTTGTTTGTCCATATAGATGGCAAATCCCGGTTCAGCAAATCGGCTATCCTCTTCAGTTATGGACTGGTCAAATTCTCCATTGCCATCCGGACCTGCAAGCTGAATATTGACATCTCCAAATGTATAAAACTCACCTGGGTTAATGGTGTAGAGTACATCTAATATGTATCTATCGTCTTCGTCACGTTTAATCAAAGCTCGAACGGAGTCTCGCTGAACGGATGCGAATCCATTGTTTTTTAAAAAATCGATTATTCGAGTCTGTTCCTGGCGTAATTTTTGAGCAGCATACTGTTCATTCACTTGAAAAGTAGAGTCATTTTCAGCACGCCCTGCAAATAAACTCTCGCTAAAAAATTCGTCCTCTAATTCCTGGTTATCTTCAAAATTGGGTAAGCCGGTATAGGAGATACTGCGTAACCTGGAGGACCTTCCCTCATCAATAATAAAGGAGACTTCGTATCTGCGAGGCCGATACTCAATAATTGTGGTATCGACGGAAGCATCAAAAAAGCCGAGATTTTCGTAGTAGAGGCGAATTCTTTCTATATCGCTAGCTACGGTTTCACGGTCGAGAAGGGCCGGTGATTCACCAACACCAACAAGCTGGTAGATATAGTACCACGGAGTGAATCGAGGGATACCTAAGAATTCGCGGTTGTTTCGTGTCCTGACCAATGTGCTCAGTGCACTGTTACTCACAGATTCATTTCCGGTGAAACGGACCATTCTTACTACTTGCTCCGGTTCATTCTCTTCAACAGATTCCTCACCTTGCTCTCCGTTTTGTGCAGCCGATTGTTCTGCAACGAGTAGTAGAGTGATCAATAAAAAGAACGGCAAGTAAAAATAACGCACGCAGGTGATCGGGTTTCTAAGTTGGTGAAATTAATCTCAGGCTGAAAATAGGATTTTTCAGGGAAAGATTTGTGATTAATAAGGGGTAAAGCGTTTGTTTATTGCTTTATTTGAAATTCAATACTCGAATTAGAAAACGGTTTAACGGGAGTTGAATTATGTTAAACGATAGGAATAAAAAAACGCGGTACTCATAAAGTCCGCGTTTTAAAATAATTGAATAAAAGAGAGGGTCATATTGGTTTATACATCGTCGTAATCGAATCCTTCATCTTCTTCTCCATGGAAAAAATCCTCTTTTCGAATATAGTCCGGCCAAATATCTTCAATTCCTTCATAAATGGTTTCTTCACCCTCTTCAATTTCATCAAGTTCGTAGAGGTTATCGATGGCCTGCTGCGGTAAACCGTTACGCTCGGCCCACTCGATTAATTCTTCTCTTGTTGCCGGAAAAGGTGCATCATCAAGTGCTGCGGCTAATTCAACTGTCCAAATCATAATATTTTCTTTTCAGTAGGTGTTTAGTTGCAATGTTATTTCTATCTGTTTTCGAATTCTATAAAACGTTTCCTGATGAGAAATGCAAATAATTTCGCGGAAAATAGATAAAAAGAGTCAGATCTCATCAAAAAATATTTACAGACATTGAATTTCCATATAAAATGAGCATCCATCTTTGAAAGTTGGATAACTCCTTAACGTCAGTAAACTCTTTTCCACGGCATGATGTTCTTTTAATATCTTACAATAACACAAATAAATAGTTAAAAATTTTACACATGAATATTCTGTACATCTTTCCACATCCGGACGATGAATCATTTGGTCCTGCACCGGCAATGAGTGCTCAGCTTCGTCAGGGACATAATGTGCATCTTCTTACACTAACGAAAGGAGAAGCAACAAAACAGCGTTTCCGTTTGGGTGTTGATAAAAAGGAGATGGCTGAGATTCGCTATAAAGAGATGCAGTGTGTGGAAAGAACGTTGGGGTTAAGCAGCATGACGGTTCTGGATCTTCCTGATAACGAACTGAAACGGATGAATCCGATTGAAATTGAAAATGTCATAGAGTCTCAGATTCACAGGCTAAAACCGGATGTAATTATTACTTATGCCGTACATGGAGTCAGCGGTTTTGAAGATCATTTGGTGAGTCACGCCGTTGTTAAAAGGGTTTTTTGCAAACTGAAGGAGGAGGGAAGTGCTTATCCGAAGCGCCTGGCATTTTTTACGCGAATGGGGGAGGTCTATACAGATGGTACATTCAGACTGTCTGCGTCAAGTGATGAGGAGATTAAGTTCGTGAAGAAGTGTAATGACGCCGATATGGAGAATTTCAATGCGGCCCTGGATTGTTATGAAACGTATAAAGAGGTTATCGATGGGAGTGGTGTCCGGGAGGTTACAACGAAAGACGTACCTTTTGAAATTTTCGGTGAAGAAATTAGTGGGCGGCTTGAATCTATCGTGGATGGTTTGGAATCATAATATTCTTATCAAATCAGATCTGATCAAACAAGAATACAGAAATTACTCTTCAATATTCCACATACCGGATTCAATAATTTCTAAGCTGTTACCGGCAGGATCGCGAAAGTAGATTGATTTTAAACCGCCCGGCCACTTTACACTTGATTCAATCTCAATGCCCTTTTCCTTTAAGTGCGATTTCCAGCTTTTAAACTGATTTCGTTCAACAGAAAAAGCAATGTGTGCAGCTCCGGTCGTTCCATGAAGTGGTATTTTATTGCCATTCACATAAGTTTGCTCCTGGTTGGTGTGAATGGGGTTAAATATCAGAAGCATGGTGTTTCCGCATCTGTAAAAAAGATGACGATTTTCCTCTTTTCGGATTAAGTTTAACCCTAACGTTTCTGAGTAAAACCTTTCAGAACGTTCAAGATTGCGTGAATACAAGCAGGTCTCAATAATTCGATTCAATTTCATTTTCGTAAAATTTCAAATGTGGTTTAGTATCACAAATCCTGTTATTCGGATACAAATAGCCGGGTAAACGGGTAAATATGTATTTTAGTAAATGATGGATTAATTAGATGACTTTGTTCCTCTTATATCGATGGCAAAAGCACCTTCACCTTTTTCTAAAACAAATAGAGGGTTCATTTCCATTTCGAGAATTTCGGGATGATTTACTGCAATTCTGCTCATACTGATGAGTGCTTGTTTAACCGCATCCATGTCGGCCGGAGGTAGATTTCGCCATCCTTTTAGCTTCTTGCCGGCAATGGTCGATTCAATTAATTGGTTTGCTTCACTATCGCTGAGAGGTGCCACGGCGGTTTCTACATCCTTGTAGAGTTCTACTTCAGTGCCTCCCGTACCAAAAACCACCAGGGGACCAAATTGTTCATCCTGCTTAATCCCGATAATGATTTCCTGTCCGCCCCGAAGCATCTTCTGAATCAATACGCCATCCATTTCAGCATTTGATCTTTCAGCGGCTTGAGTGATTTCATTCCACGCTTTTTTTACATCCTCCGAGTTTTGCAGATTCACTTTCACTCCACCAATATCTGATTTGTGAGTATGTTCTTTGGCAAGAATCTTCATTACCACCGGATAACCCATTTTATTTGAAGCATCCAAGGCATCGGCTAAGTTTTCAGCTTCTGTTTGTTCAGGAAGTTTTATCCCGTACGCTTCAATCAGATGTTCCCAGTTTTCATTTTTGATATAGGTATCCGCATCGGCAGGAATATATTTGGCTGCTTCTTCCGGCTGATGATTTTCTGAATTCATCCACTCTTTACGCTGAACCATCGCAGCGATAATCGATGCGGCCCGCTCCGGAAACGACACATTTGGAACACGTCGCTTATGCAAAATATTAAGTGCCTCATCCACAGATGCTTTACCCATGATGGAAGCAATGACAGGTTTTTTGTGTAAACCGGCAGTTTCTCCCACAACTTCAGCTAAACTCGCGGGCAGAAACCAGTCCTGGGGCGCCTGAATAACAATAACTGCATCTACAGTCTCATCTGTCAGAAGAGCTTCGAGTGCAAGTGTATAGGTTGCGGGACCTGAGCCTGCAAGAACGTCTACCGGATTTTTCGCACTTGCGGCTTTCGGTAAACGGCTTTTGAGATAATTTTTAGTTTCGTTTGTTAGCGGAGCCATTTCAAGACCGACTTTTTCAAGGGCATCCACGGCTAAAATTGCGGGTCCTCCGGCGTTGGTGAGAACAGCTACCCGTTTTCCTTTTGGAAGGGGCTGCCAGGCCAGTGTTCGTGCCCAATCGAACATCTCTTCCATAGTTCTCGCTTCAAGGACTCCCGATTTTCGAAATGCGGCTGAATATGCCTCTTTGCTTCCTGATAATGCTCCTGTATGTGATGAAACAGCTTCTGCACCTTTTTCACTCTGCCCGCCTTTCAAAATAACAAAAGGTTTTTTACGGGCTATTTCGCGAGATATCTTTAAAAATTTAGCTCCATCCGAAACTCCCTCAGCATATGCT
The DNA here is from genome assembly GCF_002834295.1 of Rhodohalobacter barkolensis. Lineage (NCBI taxonomy): Bacteria > Pseudomonadati > Balneolota > Balneolia > Balneolales > Balneolaceae > Rhodohalobacter > Rhodohalobacter barkolensis. Next base: position 733,479 of record NZ_PISP01000001.1, read on the forward strand.
GTTATAACCTCAGTTTGACGATCATTTCCGATCAGATCAATCATTTCGGTTTCTGTTACATCAATCTGGTTGCCCAAACTTACGATACGAGAGAAACCCACTCCGGCACCACGAGCCCAGTCTATCACGGCAGCGACCATCGCCCCGGATTGTGATATAAACCCAATGCCTCCCTGCTCAGGCATCCCAACCACAAATGTGGTATTGACAGGTGTATGTGTGTCTATGGTTCCAATGCAATTAGGACCAATGATTCGAATACCGTGCTTTTCGGCAACTTCTTTCAATTTATCTTCCAGCTCCTGGCCTTCTTCTCCCGTTTCGCTAAAGCCACCACTGACAACAATGGCGTTTTTAATCTCTTTTGCCCCGCATTGTTCAATGATTTTAGGAACGATTGTAGCCGGCAGTACAACCACAGCCAAATCTATTCCATCAGGCAGATCTTCCACAGATGAGTAGCAGGGAATATCCAGTATTTCTGATGCATTTTTGTTTACGGGGAAAATTTCACCCTTGAATTTATATTTCAATAGGTTACGAATAACACCGTATCCCAATTTGTGAGGATCTCTTGACGCGCCAATAACAGCGACTTTTTTGGGAGAGAAGAAAGATTCGATCATGATCGATAAAGTTATTAGGATATTTTTATCTTAAATTAGACAGTGTTTGAGGAAAAGGCAAAGTCAAAACTCAATTATTACGGATAAACTTTTCGTTGATCTGCCATCAAGAAGACTAACAAACGATTATCATACCATGGAGCTAAAAGGATTTAAGACTGACACCATCATTGAGCCATTTCGAATTCGATCAGTGGAGCCTATCCGGTTCACCACAATGGAACAACGTAAAGCCCTGTTGAGTGAAGCGGGTTATAACCCATTTTTATTGAAAGCAAAGGATGTGGTTATTGATCTTCTAACGGATAGCGGAACAGGGGCCATGTCTGCAAAACAGTGGGCGGGCATGATTAGCAGTGATGAATCTTATGCAGGATCTGAGTCATTTTACAGATTCGAAAGCGCAGTTCAGGATATAACCGGTTTTAAACATGTTATCCCCACGCACCAGGGAAGGGCTGCTGAAAATATTCTCTTTACAACGATCGCCAAAAAAGGGGATGTCATTCCCAGTAACACTCATTTTGATACCACCCGTGCCCACGTCGAACACAACGGAGCAGAGGCTTTAGACCTGGTGATTGATGAAGGACGCCAGCCGCTGACTATCCATCCGTTTAAAGGAAATATGAACGTTGAAAAACTGGAAGGGACAATCAAGCGAGTTGGACAAGACAATATTCCGGTCATCATGCTAACGTTGACGAATAATTCGGGTGGCGGGCAACCGGTTAGTATGGAGAATGTAAAAGCGGTGTCCAAAATAGCCCGAAGTCATGATATACCATTTTTTATTGATGCATGTCGATTTGCCGAAAACAGCTGGTTTATCAAAACCAGGGAAGAAGGGTATGAGGACAAAAAACCGATAGAGATTGCACACGAGATCTTTAGCTATGCTGATGGATGCACCATGAGTGCCAAAAAAGACGGTATGGCCAATATCGGTGGATTTCTTGCTTTGAATAATGATAAACTCGCTCAGGATTGTCGAAGCCTTACAATACTTACCGAAGGTTTTCCAACCTACGGAGGAATGGCCGGTTATGATATGGAAGCTGTTGCTACCGGTCTGTACGAAGCATTGGATGAGGGATATCTGAAATATCGTATCAGATCCACAGCATATTTGGGAGATAAACTGATTGATGCGGGAATTTCGATTGTGCAGCCAACGGGAGGTCATGCCGTTTACATTGACGCAAAAGAGATGCTGCCTCAAATTGATCCGCTTGAATATCCGGCCTGGAGTTTGACCAACGCACTTTATCTGATTGGAGGTGTGCGTGCCGTTGAAATTGGAAGTGTCATGTTTGGCTTGCAGCCGGATGGTTCAGAGAAACCCGCATCCATGGAGCTGGTGCGGCTGGCAATTCCGCGAAGAGTGTACACTCAAAGCCATATCGACTATTTAGCTGAGGTTGTGATTCATGCATATAATCAGAGAAATGAACTGAAAGGATATAAAATTATATCATCGCCTGCTGTATTGAGGCACTTTTCAGCTAAACTTCAGCCGTTGGATCAGTAATCTAATCAAGCAGATTTAATTAATTTGCTTATAGATTTGATGAGTTCATATTTATCAAGGTAAAATACGATGAACCCTAAATTTCAATTATTTTGTTGAACATATAGATATAGAGAGTAAACATTCATTTAATAATACTGACATGCTACAATCGATCAATCCCGTAAATGAGGAACTCATAAAGGAGTATGAGGAGCACACAGATTCTGAAATTGAGAATATCCTAAAGAGAAATGATAAAGCATTCAAAAGCTGGCGCACCGTTGACTTTGGTCACAGGGCAGATTTGATGAGGAAAGCCGGTGATGTTCTTCGAAACAACCGAGATGAGTATGCGGAACTGATGACAAGAGAGATGGGAAAGCCAATATCCGGAGCCCGAGCAGAAGTGGACAAATGTGCCTGGGTTTGTGATTATTACGCAGAGAACGGAGAGGCATTTTTAAATGATGAAATTATCGAAACTGATGCTTCTAAAAGCTTTGTTACTTTTGAGCCATTGGGTAGTGTTCTTGCAGTAATGCCCTGGAACTTTCCGTTCTGGCAGGTTTTTCGTTTTGCTGTACCCGGTCTTATGGCCGGTAATGCCGGGCTGCTTAAACATGCTTCTAACGTTACGGGTTGCGCTTTGGCCATTGAGGATGTTTTCAAGAAAGCGGGTTTTCCTGAGGATCTTTTTCGAACATTGAAAATAGGAAGCAGTAAAGTTGCCGGGGTGATTGAAAATCCGATTATAAAAGCTGTAACTCTCACGGGCAGTGTTCCGGCCGGAAAAGCTGTCGCGGAAAAGGCGGGATCAGAGCTTAAGAAAACAGTACTGGAGTTGGGTGGAAGTGATCCTTACCTGATTTTGGATGACGCCGATATCGATAAAGCCATTCCAACTTGTGTAAACAGCCGTCTGATCAACAATGGCCAAAGTTGTATTGCGGCTAAACGGTTCATCGTGGTTGAATCCAGGTTCGAAGAGTTTGAAGAGAAATTTGTAGAGGAAATGAAGAACCGAACGATGGGTGATCCTATGGACGACTCGTTCGATTTAGGTCCGCAGGCAAGAAATGACCTTCGGGATGAACTTCACGATCAAGTTAAACGAAGTATTGATAAGGGAGCTAAATGTTTGCTGGGCGGAGAGATACCTGACCGGAAAGGCGCCTGGTATCCTCCAACTGTGTTGACTGATGTTAAGCAGGGTATGGCTGCCTATGAAGAAGAACTTTTTGGTCCGGTTGCAGCAATTATCAAGGCGAAAGATGAAGAGGAGGCCATTCAAATTGCAAACGACAGTATATTTGGATTAGGTGCAGCGGTCTTCACAGAGGATCTTGGTAAAGGGGAGAAGATTGCTTCGAAAAAATTAAATGCCGGTAACTGTTTTGTAAACTCTTTAGTCAAATCAGATCCAAGGCTGCCTTTTGGCGGAATTAAGGAGAGTGGTTATGGTCGTGAATTATCACACTTTGGAATTAAGGAGTTTGTGAACGTAAAAACAGTATATGTGGGATAATCGGTGGTTGGTATTCTGTAAATTAGAAAACTCAACGATCTTGTAACATTAAACGGGTTCGTTTCTCTTTTATACTAAACGAACCCGATTTTTATATCATGGATCTTCTTTCAAGACTTCTCGGACTATACATGCTCTTAGATATATTAAAAGGTATTGCTCAAATGTTTTTCAGGCTTTTTTTTGTCCGGATGAAAGAGCGTATGCCTGCCTACATTTACGTAAAATCCAAAAGAGGATAGTAATATTCAGGAATTTGATGAAAAGTTCATTTTCTGAATTCTAACTGCATTTAGGATAGCCAGAAGTGCAACTCCTACATCAGCAAAGACCGCTTCCCACAGAGAGGCCATTCCTAAAGCCCCCAGAGCCAGTACAACCGTCTTAACACCCAGGGCGAGACCTATGTTCTGCCAGACTATGTTTCGTGTCTTACGTGCAATCCTTATCGATTCTGCTATTTTGGTAAGTTGGTCGGATTGAATCACGACATCAGCCGTCTCTACTGCCGCATCACTTCCCATCGCACCCATTGCAATTCCAACATCACTTAAAGCTAAAACCGGTGCATCATTTATTCCGTCTCCGGCATAGGCTACTTTGCCTTTTGTTCGCTCTTTAATCTCTTCAAGTTTTTCTGATTTCTGTTCCGGTAGCAAATCTCCATAGATTTCATCAATTTTCAGATCACGGCCAACTTCCTCGACTACTTCTTTGTGATCTCCGCTGAGCATAACCGTTCGATCCACGCCCAGATGATGTAATTGTCGGATCGCGTGTTTAGCGTCATCTTTCAACCGATCAGAAATGGTTACAGTAGCTTGATGAATACCGTCAATTGCCATATGTACTTTTGTGGAAGAATTTTTGGATTCAGAACCTGACTTATTCAATTCAACCTGTTCGTTCTCCATTAGCTTTTGATTACCAATGACCACAGTTTGTCCCTCAATAATGGACTTTAATCCATAACCCGGTATTTCGTTCTGTTGATCTACTTTCAGCGAATGTTCGGGAGTGTAGATGTAATCAGTAATTGCTCTTGCAATAGGATGATTTGAGACTTTCTCAACCGCAAACAGATAAGAGCCTATTTGCGATTCGTTCATGTCGGAGTACAGTTCAATATTTTGAACAGAAAATGTAGCGTGTGTCAGGGTTCCGGTTTTGTCAAAGACTACCGTTTTGACCGAACGGAGTGCATCCAGAAAATTACCTCCTTTCACCAATATTCCATTTTTAGATGCTGCACCGATTCCGCCAAAATATCCAAGCGGGATAGAGATCACCAAAGCGCAAGGGCAGGAGATCACAAGAAAGACCAGTCCGCGATAGAGCCACTCCTCGAATACGTATGATGAGACAAAAAGAGCGGGAAGAGCTACAAGAAGAGTTGCCAGCAATACCACAATGGGAGTGTAAACTTTCGCGAATGAGCGTATGAACAGTTCCGTTTTTGCTTTCCTGGATGTCGCTTCCTGTACCATCTTCAGGATTCGGGAGATGGAACTGTTTTCGTAAGTTTTTTGGACCTCCAGCTCAATAACCCGATTTAAATTGATCATTCCGGCTAACACATTCTCATTATCCGAAATATGTCGAGGTTTACTTTCGCCGGTAATGGCAGAAGTGTCAAATGCAGCGCGATCGGTTATCAGTTTTCCGTCTAAAGGTACTCTCTCTCCCGGTTTCACTTGAATAATCTGGCCAATTGGTACACTATCCGGGTGAACAGTTTTGAAAGAGTTCCCGTCTTTGACGTGAGCTACCTCTGCCCGTACGTCGAGCAGGGCACGGATACTGCTTCTTGCCTTTTGAACGGCACTATGTTGAAATGCTTCACCAACAGAATAAAAAAGCATAACAGCCACGCCTTCGGGGTACTCGCCAATAAAGAAAGCTCCAAATGTGGCTATACTCATCAAAAAGAATTCTGTGAACACTTCGCCTCTGATCAGGCTTTCCCATCCCATTTTTACAACCGGATACCCGACCGGCAGATATGCAATCAGATACCAGGCAAGACGAAAACTTTCATTAAACCATACCGGATCAATGAAATAGTCCAGAATTAACCCAATGGTTAATAGCAGGGCAGAAACGATTGGCTGCCAGTGTTTGGTGAGAAAATTTACTTCATCAGTAGAGTAAGAGGGGGTATCATGATTTACACTGCATGTTTTACACCCTGTTTGAGCTGAAGATTGTGACATGGATCAAGTTAATTTCAAAATTGCTATCATTTAACTTGAAGATAAGAAGTGACCGGCATGCAACACTATTGCAAAGATATTTAGGCAGCACAGGAAGGACAGAACCCACTGATGACAAAATTCCCTTTTTTGGGAATAAACTGTTCAGGAAGTGAAAAGTTTGGAATGTTTAAGTCTCTAAAGCAGAACGTTTTCTCACAATCAGTACAGAAAAAATGTAGGTGCGTGTCATCGGGATAGGAGCATGTGCATTCGGCCGGACAGAGAGCGTATTTGGTGCTGTCTCCCGCGTCATCAATTCTGTGCACAAGACCTTTCTCTTCAAATGTTCTTAGTGTACGGTACAGAGTGGTTCTGTCTGAACGGGTAAAATGGTTCTCCAGTAAAGTAAGACTCACAGCTGCCTCGTTTTTAACCAGGAAGTTTAAAACCATCAACCGCATTGAAGTAGGTTGAATTTTACGATTTTGAAGTTGATTGATGAGAATCTTTTCTTCCATGACTAATACTTATAAGTAATTCTGAATGACTTATAATTTAATGGTGATGGCGGTAGGTTACAATTCTTTGCCACATTAGTATTGCAAAGATGAGGATTGAGCTCAGAATCAGGCCTCTGCTTGCAATGGAAACAAAAAAGTGTGTTTGAAAGAGTGTAGTTATAACCAAAAGCATCAAACCGAAATTATAGAAACCAAAAACCAGCCAGCCGGCCCAACCTGGTCCTCTTCTGGGTTCTGATAATTTTTTGGGAAACATCCAGTACGCTGTTCCCATTGCCAGTTGTACGACCCATCCCCAGATAGCCATTTCGTAATGAGCCGGCAGCAGTGCCCAAATAAAAGGGTGAACCGCTATCACTTTATGAATCAGGATAAGGGTGCCCACGCTTACTGATAGCAGCAGGTAGAGGAGAGATGATCGAATCATCCAGATGGATTGAGAGGGCATCATAACAATAACTATCTTTGTTTTTTACGGTTTTGAAGCCTTGGCCAAATCTCGATGGTATATAGAATCACGGCGATCCACTGCAACAACGCTGATACAACAATACTGATTTGAATAACTTTGCCATCCTTTAAAAGTGGAATAAACGGTTCAGATAAAAATCGAAGGATCAAACCGATATTTAAAGTCCAAAATGTTGCCCAAACCAAAATTGATTCTCTTCTTTTTTTGTCCCGGTGTTTGCGGGGAAACATCCATACTGATACCCCGATGATCAACTGAGTAATCCAGCCCATAACCAGCATATGCAAATAGATTGGCAATAAAGAGAGTTTACTGCTCATTAAAGGGATTTCATCCAGAAAGACGAGCGTAATCCCTAATACAAAGTAGATAACACCGGCTTTTATAAACCATCGGCTTGTAGTCGGCATAGTGGATTATTTTAGGATAAACATGTTCAAATTTTATCATCTCACCAGCGAAACAGCAAAGTAGAGAATGATCAGCCCCAAGATTAAATTGATCCGGCCACCCCAGCTCGAGGCCTTGCGATATCTGTAAGTAGTTTCACTATTGGGATCTTTCTTCATTAAATCTGCGGCTTTTGGGCCGAGCCAGAAATCATGAATCGCTGCTACAATTAACATCAAGGAGAATGCGATCAATTTACTGAATAGGGTTGATCCATACTCACTTTGCCAGAATGTGACTGAAATCAGATCCTGTACGCTGAAGCCCCGGCCAAGCAGGGCGGTGATTCCGGTAATTATGAGAATAGGGAAGAGTAGCCAACTCAGTCGGCTGAAACGTGTGCCCAGTTCAGTAAATAGAAGTCCGCGTTGTGTAGCAAGTTTTTTTCGGGTTGCAGGTACCAGAACGGCAGCCGTAAAGATTATACCGCCAATCCAGAAACAAACAATGGTGATGTGGACAAACACTGACCAAAAATACATGAACCGACGGGGTTTGTTGTTGAACTGAGATGAAATCGTTTCGACCTTTCAAAACCGAAACGATGAATTATTATTACAGCAATCAAATCATAAATCAGATAGAAGTGTCTCTGCTTTTTTAAATAAGATGTTATTCTCGAGGTGAACGTGCTGATGCAGGTCCTCTTCAAATCCGGCCAGGTTCTGGTAAAGTATTTGATAGGTTGCACATGCATCTGCAGGAGGTGTAAAATCGTTGCTTAGAGAACGGATCTCTTTCATGATATCGCCGGCACCTTCATGATCATCAATCATGTGATCGAGTTCTGCACGTAGCTGATTTGCCAATTTCTCATTTACTTCTTCACCGTTTTTAATCTGAAGATGTATATTTTTAATCAATGGAAAAACAGTCTGCTCTTCATCTTGGAGGTGTTGAATCAGCTCATTGGAAAGCTTTGCAAACAATTGATAGATCTCGATATTTTCCGGGTGACGCTCTCCATGAACGTTGGCAACTTTCGCAGCATACACCAAAATTTCCTCCGTTTTGGTACGCACAAAGGTGTGATGATTATTGATGATGTAGTCTATCAAAAAGTCGGGTTCCCATAGGTTAAACTTCTGATTGACGGTTGTTCCACCGGTAGGCATTGTGCTCAATTTTAAAGTGACCTGGTCGGGATTGATACCTTTACGTTCGCAAACCTCTCCAAGCGGTAAACCGCCTCCACAGCAGAAGTCAATTCCAAACTCTTTGAAAACACCGGCAGCGTGGTAGTTATCAGCAACAATATCACCAATGTTTCTCTGTACTAAAGTTGTTGGGTCGTTATTCATCATGGTCAATACTTATTTATAGATTGTTATTGAGGTTATTTAAATTTTAATATTTCGATACTCTGAAAAATCACTCAATGTACTTTCCTTTATAAACTTAAACGTGATATCTGATAAAAATTCTAAGTCTTTAAACAAAGCGGACAGTTCCAATTTTGTATCCGGTTTTCCTTTATCGGTGTACATTTCAATAAATGAGGGATTGGAAGCCTGAATGATGTCAATTAAGAAAATTTCTGATGCAGGTCTGGCCAGTAAAACCCCTCCATTTGATCCTCGTTTTGATCTGACCAGACCGGCTTTTTTCAGTTTTTGGAGTACCTTAACCAGATACTCATTGGGCATATCCAGTTCACGACTAATCCTCTTGGTAGACACCGGAGTGTCACCAGATTGAAGAGCTAAATACTCACAAGCTCTTAACCCATATTTACCTGAATTGGATAGCATTTGGATGGTTTCTTTTTGAGTATGAATGAACTTGTTTACTGTACGCGCAAGATTCCGACCATTCCAGCCATGTAGTGTCCGGGGAAGGTGCAAACAAAGTCATAGTCGCCTTTGGTTTCAGGAACTGTAAACTCCATCTCTACTGATTCACCGCCGCCCAGCATTGGTGTGTTAAAGATCACCTGGTCTTCATAATCAGGTGCGATGAACTCGTTATCTCTGGCCGACATGGAAGCCTGTGCAAAAGCATCGGTATCTGTTCCAAGGTCAACAATGGCAATGTTGTGAGACATAGTCTGGGGTGGCATATCACTTTTAGTCTCAAATACGATTTTGATGGTTTCACCCGGTTCAGCTTCAATCAGGGTTACATCAAATTTCATATTGTCCATTCCTTTGATGTTTACGGTTCGTATATCATCGCTTTCGTTAGATGCAAATGCCGGTATAGCGATAAGGAGTGCTGTAAATAGTGTGATAATTGTTTTAATTGTACGTTTCATAATTCTATTAGATTTAGTTTTTTATAAACTGTTTAGTTGTTTTTGTCCGATGATCGGACGGTAAATTTTCCTTTGTGTCCCATACGTTCGTGTGGGCGGCAGAAGTAGTTGTATTCACCGGTTACATTTGGGCGGTAAAACCACTCCTGACCTTTTTGAAGCAGATCTGAATCAAATGATTCAGCCGACTCCGGAATCCCAAGTTCTCTGCGATTATCCGGATGGTAGGCGGTAACGGTGTGTATGCCTTCCTCTACCACAAACCTCAGCAGATCACCTTTTTGAATATCTGCTTCAGCCGGAACAAACCTGGAATTTTCCATTGATCCCACAATTCGAATGGTAACTGTATCGGCTTCAGCATTTTGATTGTTTTGTGCATAAAGTCCGCTAACAGTCAGTACTAAAAGGGTGATATGTAAAACAATTAATTTCAACGGGTTAGACTTTCAATAAGAGTGATATCGTCAGCCAGATTTCCGATAATACCTTCAATCCTGTGGCTGATATTACCGTGTTTATCCAGAACTGTTATCAGGTTTGAGTGATCAAAATGTCCATCACTGCGCTCCCGATACTGAACTCCCAGGAGGGAGGCAAGTTGCCGGATATCCATTTGATCAGCCGTTACAAAATGCCAGTCGGGCAGATCGAGCTGTTCATATTCGGCATACTCTTTCAGTGCTTGGGGTGTGTCGTTTTTGTAATCAAAACTTACAGCCAGAACATTGATGTTTTCCTGAGTCTCTTCACTCAGTGAGGAGTATAGCTTCCAGGTTCGCTGAATCAGCATCGGACAGGTTTCCGTACACTTTCCGTAAAACATTACCACTATGAGTGGCTGTCCGGCAAAATCTTTGATCTGTACGGATTCACTGTTTTGGTTGACCCATGTTGTCGGAATCTGATGCAGTGACTCGGAATGATTGATTGCTTCAGAGTCAAGCTCTTTCATCTGCTCCATGTCATGCTCGTGACCATGATCATGTCCATCTCCCTGACTGTGCTGAGCCGTTGCTGTAACCGCTGATGCGGATAGCACAAATAAAGTAATGAGTGTTGCTTTGAAAACTTTCATATTAAATCTCCATCTTATTGCTGTTCATATCGTAAGCGCATCGAAAACCGAGCATACCTGTTGAGCTTGTAGGCTTAAAACTCATTCGTGTGATGTATCGGATTGACATTGCGTAACTGTACACAGATGCATCACCCTGCATTCGGCCTACGGTTCCGCAATCGAGTGAGATATCATCGGCAATGGGAGGATTGAAATCTTCGACCCACTCCATAATCAGACCGAAAAGATCTTTGACTCCATATCGATTTTCGATACCCGTTGATCCCACATCGCTTTTGATCTTTGTATCCACCGCGGAGTACCACCCGATCAGCTCACTACTGAAACGGTTCGCCTCAAGGTTTGAATCGAAATCCATCGCCTGAGCAGCATATTCCCATTCGTTTAAAGTAGGAAGCCGACCTCCGTTCCATTCGCAATAAGAATTAGCGGCATACCAGGATACTCTAGTAACCGGTCTGTCCATTATCTCATCACTACCCGGGTTTAAATCATATTCCCAATGACGCAGATAATCACTGCCGGCAAAAAGTGGAGAGATGGAAGAGCGCTGCCACTCCGGATTTTCCTTCAAAAACTCAAGGTAATCTTCGTTTGTAACAGCGGTCTCATCAATTTTAAAAGGCTCCACCTGATGCGGTTCGCCCACAACTTCCGGCAAGACAGAGTGAAAGCTGCCTTCCGGTATGGCAATAGCCTGATTCTGTGCTTGCACAACCGGCAGTTGTATAGCCAGTAAAAAGCCAAGAACCGCAGCTACTTTATGATATGTGTTGAAAGGCAGTTTCATCTTTCTATTGTCTTGGACCGGCTTTTAGTGTACCTGTCGCACCTTTTTCTGCATCGGCAAATTCGTGGTCGATCAGGGTGTATTTTCCTTCCTCAGGCACGATGAATTCAACAGTAGCTGAACCGGACGCGCCTAAAAGCACAGTCTGCATGCCTCGCATTTCATTGTATGGATGTCCCTCTAACCAAACACGGTCAAAAATAGCACCAATCACATGGAAACTGGATGTCAGGCTTGGTCCGTTGTTTGAAAAGTGAATGCGCACCCGTTCGCCTTCATTGGCTGTTAGGGGCTGATCGTGCAGAATAGTTTGGTGGCCATTGAATACAACATGAGATGGCTGTTTGGTCTGAGCGCCTTCAAAATCGTACTGATAGAGGTCGCCGGCTCCTTTTTTAAGGTAGTATTCTGATTGAACGACTACGTACTCCTCATCAACACGATCATCTGTTTCGTAACCATCTTTTGGGGAAACAACAACGACACCGTGCTGACCCATTGCAGTGTGCATCAATACACTTGGAGTTCCACAGTGGTAGATGTATGTCCCTGCATAATTTGCATACCAGTCAAATGAAATGGTTTCACCGGGAGCAATGGTTCTCCACTTATCATCTTTTGCTACAGTACCGGAGTGGAAGTCCATAGAATGTGGCATTGGCATGATGGATGGCTCTGCACCCATATAATCGTTTTCTGAGATCTGTTTCAGGTAATCTGAGCCTTCCAGACCGGGCTTGGTGATAGTGACCATCTCATCCGATCGGTTTTTCATTGTGAAGGTAATTTTATCACCCTCTTTTACGTGAATGACCGGACCCGGTACCATTCCGCCAAATGTCCATGCCCGAAAACGAACGCCATCAGCGACTTCAATTTCCTGAGTAAAGGTGTCCAGGCGAATTTCGTGGTGCTTATTGCCTTCATAGTCAAGCGGCTTTAGATGAGGTAACATGGTTACATACTCGCCAACAACCGGAGGGCCGTCGTAATCTTCTGTATAAACTTCTGCTTCGGGCATACCAAAAGTCAAGCCGTCAATGGTGTATTCCTGTGATTGTGCTTGCAGGTTCATCAAACCTGCGGTTATAAATAAGATGAATACTGTGATAAAACTTATTTTGAATAATTTCATGGCTAATAAATTTTGTGATTAATGATTCCGCATTTTGCGGGCTCTTCTGTAAAAAATGTTCTGTTTTAGCTATGAAATCGGGGAGGGGGTGCGTTGGGTAGCATATATATGGTCAGAAGTTCATCTCCTGTCCTGAGATATCTCTCTGTTTGTTCAGACAGAATCCCGATGGTCGGAGAATCACTCATTTTGAGTGGAATAGGATAGTAATCCACATCCAGTAACTCCTCATCCTCCTCATGATCCATATCACATTCATTCTGAATACTTGTAATGGCACATTTCAAAGCACAAAGGGCACCTTCCGACTCAGAAAAGTCAACATCCAATACACTACTGAAATGGTTGTGATTTATCATATACTCAACCATTGGCAGAGCCGGCTGCAACGTGCCGGCAGCTATGGAAAGAATAAGTATGATTGAGTAGATTCGTTTCATCGGAATGAATTAGTTTCTAATAAAAGAGTTCTTTGTCTTTAAATGAACTACTAAATATTAAGAGTAAAAATATATAAAAGACAACTTTATCTTAAATATAGTAAGTAAATAATTATCAATACTTTTCTGGCTCAAAATGGAAGCGGTCAAAATATTAGATAGGTAAAACCAATGACTTTCTGAGAGTGGACAGGCGGGGTATTAAAGATCAGATACTCTTAATTCAATAAGATGATTGAAACCGGGTAGTGCTAATCCAATCGAATTACGTTAACCGGACATACATTTGCTGCTTGCTCATTTACGTACCGTTCGTGCTCTCCAACTTTGATCTGGTACATATTTCCTTTTTTCTTTCCACCTACAAGAACACACTTGCCGTCACGCTTAGACATCTGCCATCTTTCAGGTGCAACTTCAACACAGTAGTTGCAACCGATACATTTATTTCGAAAAAATTGAATGAGCATCAATCTCTTTCCTCCCAAAGGTAGAGATTATCTCCGGGCCGAACCTTTGCTGGAACTTTGATGGTGCATTCAACGCCTTTTCCCGCATGCTCTGAAGGCTGATCATCTACCCAAAGCGATTCAACTGTTGTCTCAACAACACCTGTTGTATCTCCGACGATTATAATTGGATCGTGGAGTTGCAGTTCTTTCGTCTTAATTCTGATATGGGCAACTTCCGGTTCGGGATAGAAGTGGAGTACTTTTCCTACAAATGTTTTTTGTTTTGTGGCTACCGACCCGTGTTGGTCACTCCACTCACCCAGTCTTTGTCCCAGATAGTACCCGTTCCAAAACCCGCGGTTATACACTTCTTCGAGTCTGGTTTTCCACGCTTTTGCTTTTTCACGGGTGTAGGTTCCATCCAGTACTGATTGCGCTGCTTCTTTATAGCATTGGGTTACCGTTTTAACATATTCCGGCGACCTGCCACGTCCCTCAAGTTTCAACACTTTCACCCCGGTAGCCAATATACGGTCCAGAAAGTCGATAGTGCAGAGATCCTTGGGCGACATGATATACTCGTTGTCTATCATTAACTCTTCATCCTCATCGTTCGTTACCCTGTAGGCGTGACGACAGTTTTGCTTGCAGGCTCCACGGTTTGCGGATGAATTGTAGGTATGAAGACTCATATAACACTTTCCGGATACCGCCATACAGAGTGCACCATGAGCAAAAATTTCGATCTCTACCAGTTTGCCGGATGGACCTGTGATGTTGTTTTCTTTTACGGTATTCACAATATTTTCTACCTGATTCAGGCTCAGCTCCCGTGCCATCACCATTACATCAGCAAAATGGCTGTAGAACTCCACCATCTCAGTGTTGGAGATGTTTGCTTGGGTTGAGATGTGAACTTCGACACCTTGTTTGTGCGCGTACATGATTGCGGACTGATCTGATGCAATAATCGCCGTAATGCCCGTCTCTTTCACACGATCAATAATTCTTTTCATGAGTGGAAGATCGTGATCATATAGCACTGTGTTAAGTGTCAGGTAGGTTTTCGTCTTGTGCTCGCTACATAAAAAAGAGATCTCTTCAAGATCATCCAGGGTAAAGTTATTGGTAGCTCGAGCTCGCATATTGAGTTGCTCAACTCCAAAGTAAACAGAATCAGACCCGGCTTGAAGTGCTGCACGGAGAGAGGCCCAGTCGCCAGCAGGGGCCATAATTTCTACAGAATCGGTCATCTTTTAAATAGATTAGTATTGAAAAAGAGTTTTAGATAATAATATCCTTTAAAGATAAGAACTTTGGTATTGATTATGGAAAAGAAGTTAGTAGTCTGGTGAAAAGGCTAGAAGTAACTAAGCATCTTGCTAAAGGATAACAGCTTCATTCATAACTCGTCTGAATAGGATTTTTCGTAAACCTTTAACCATAAATCGTAAAACAAAGATCTGATTAAACACACCCCTCAATCCCTTCTCAAGAGGGGAGGATTAATGAACCACATTATGGTTTTCGGCTGAAACTGGATTAAGAAAACTCGTCTGACGGGCTATAGCCGTTTGACGAGGATTCTGCGTAAACCTCCTACTATATACCGTAAACCGATATTTCAATTGACACACCCCTTAATCCCCTCTTCCCGAAGTGCTCGGGATTTCGCTACGCTTAACAACGGGGAGGTTATGGCGTAGAAGGCTTGATTTCTGCGATCAGGGCATCGTAACCGTTTTCGTGCATTTTCTTCTGAATCCTTTTCTGCATCTTTTCAGAATCACAGAGCGCAATCATAGCTCCGCCTCCGCCACCACCGGTCAATTTTGCCCCTAAAGCCCCGTTATTTCTGGCTATTTCAATCAACTCTTCAACATCAGGATAAGAGACGCCGAGTGTATTCAGATATCCATGATTCATATTCATGATCATTCCCAGCTGGCTCAAATCCCGGTTTTCAATCGCCTCTTTAGACGCCAGGGCAATCTCATCCATTTGCTTGAAAATCTTTTCATACCACTGTGGAAATATCTCAGCCTGTTCGCGAACCCGTTTAACCATTTTGGAGGTCATGCTTTCAACGCCACTCAGACCAATCACAATCGGAATAGGTTCTTTCAGGGATAAAGTCTCCATTTTTGGCGGAGTTCCTTTTTGGAACATGATCAGGTTGCCATAAGTGGAAACCGTATTATCGATCCCGGATGCACCGCCATGCACAATATTCTCCGACTCAAAGGAGAGACGACGCACATCATCATCGCCCAGACCTAGTTCAAAATGTTTGTCTAATGCGCGTATGATGGCAACTGCCAATGCCGCTGAACCGCCCATACCCATTGCCCGGGGAACTTCCGGAAATACTTCAATATTCATCGGCTTATCTCTCAGATCAAGATGATCCAGTATCATCTCCAGTGATTTATAGATCGAGTACTTGTGGTCTGCACCAAACTCGATGGTTTGCTCTACACCCCAGCGTGGAATCAAAAGTCGTACATCCTTATCATGATCCCACACCTTCGCCTTCATTTTAAGGGTGATGGGGGCGGCTACAGCGTGCGTTCCGTGAACAACGGAGTGCTCACCTGTCAAAATGATTTTGCCGTATCCGTACGACATATCCTTGTCATCATCAGGAAGAGGAATTTTTCCGGTGGCAGCCATCTTCTGTTCACCTTTCAGCTCCTCGATAATCTCTTTCGCTTTCCAGACTTTGATTTCACCACTCTCAACAAGTCGTTCAAGCACTTTTTCAAAAAGTTCTGCCGGTGCACCTGCCGTACTGGCCACACTTCGGGCATGGAGTGTCATGTGTCCACGCTGAATTCCTTCTGTGCCGAGCGACCGCAATGCCGAAAAATTCTGGGCCAGTCCCACAGCTCCCATCACTTCCGCCAGTTCCGTGGCAGATTCAATTCCTAAAATACGGTGAGCAATTCCAACGGCTTTATTTGATTTGAGTGAACCGCCAACCGTCCCAACCTTCAGAGGAATGTCGATGGTGCCGACCAGGTCTCCGTTCTCATTTTTGTACCAGTTGGTCAGTGAGGTGTATCGGCCGCTTCGGGCTGCATAGGCGTGCGCGGCCGCTTCAATGGCTCTCCAGTCGTTGCCTGTTGCAATTGCCAGCGGATCAATCCCGTTCATAATTCCTTTATTGTGGGTCGACGCCCGGTAGGAGTCAATAGCCGCAAATTCTGCTGCTCGAATGATTCCATCACGTACTTCTTTGCCTGAAGAGTTATTGAAATCGAGAAATTTGGTTGGAATGACGCATTGCGATCTGACCATCGCCCGATCGGTCAGATTAGAAAGGATTCGCAGATAAACTTTTGAACCGGATAATTTTTCAACTAAAGATGCAACACCTTCACACATGCTGTTAACAAGATTGGCGCCCATGGCATCACGAGTATCAACTAACAGGTGAACTACCACCATGCTTCCTGGATGCCTATCCTGCTGATGAATCATCACTTCCAGATCAATCGCTCCGCCACCTCGCTTAACCATGTTGGGGTGGAGGCTGTTGGCAAGATTCAGAATCTCCTGTTTTTCCTGTAATATGGCATGTCGAACTTTTAAGGGATGGCGGACATCCACAAGCTGAATTTGACCGATCAGAATTGGATCATCAGATTCAGATTCAAATCCACCCGCATTTCGAACTACTTTTGCTGCTGAACTGACCGCTGCAAGGATGGAAGGTTCCTCAACCACCATAGGCACTACATACGGTTTGTTGTTAATTAAAAAATTGAGCCCAAGTCCCATCGGAAGTCCAAAAACACCGATTACATTCTCGATCATTTTATCGGCATCATTCTGTGTAAGGAGATGCATCTGCTCACGGAGGGCAACATAATCCTCCTGATTTAGAATTTCCTTTTCCCGGAGAACGTCCAGCCGGTTCTCTACACTGTACTTGTAAAATTTTGGAATACGTGATTTGTCATTATTGGTCATAGTGAGATCAGACAAATTTTTAATTTATTAATTAGGTGGGGAGAGATATCAGGAAAATCTTTTACGATTCTGGGCTTATTCAATTTCTGTTGTATGAACCACTTTCGTTCCGGTCGGACTCATTTTCAAATCCATCACATCAAACATGCTCTCTTTGATCATTTCCCGGATATTATCAGCGGTAGAGGATTCTTTACAAAAGGCTACACCAATATCCCCGCCACCGGCACCGGACGGTTTGTATGTACCGCCAGCTTTTTGAACCATACTTGAAATATCCTGATGAACATCTGAGATGATTTCCGTATCACTTTGCTGACCAAGAAGATACTCTTGACTTTTAAAGTCTTCAACGATGTTTAGGAACGCATCTGTGTCACCCTTGGCAAAAGCCACGGATCCTTCACGAGACAGTTCCATCATCGTTTGCATGATTTTGTTATATTCAGCCGGTTTTTGATCCCGGAAAGCATTCACATTACTGACAAAACTTCGGGTTGAGGCTGCATAACCGGCCCAAATAGTAATCATATGAAGATCATCCGGCCAACTGTGAGGTTGTACCTGTCCATTCAGTTTATCAATGGATTCCGGCATTGTATAGCTCATTACTCCTCCGGTGGCACTGGCGGCGATATCCGTACCGCTACCAAGTTTACCCTGTGCATGTCGGTGAGCCAGAAATGCTTCTCTGTAGAGATCTTCCTGTTCGATATGCTTATTCATGTACTCCATCAGGGCGGAGAGAAGAGAAACAGTTAGGGCTGCACTGGATCCAAGTCCAAATTTGTATCCGGTTGTTTTATGATAAAAAGGTGCCGTATCTATTTCAATGGATGCTCCGGGAATTTTACCACTGCGAAGAGTTACATATTTGAGCATGGATAGAACAAACCGAAGCTGATTTTCTACTTTAGAATTCAAAGGGGTTCTAAAATGCGCATCGCCTTCTGAATCCAAGGTAAATTGTACTTCGGGCAGTTTCAGATTACCGGTTCGAATCTGAAACGTACTATTGTAAAGCGGTGCAATTTTAACAACACAATGACGGTCAATGGCTGTTACAAGGGCAGGAGCCTGTTCAAGAACGGCATATTCTCCCAATAAGATTAGCTTGCCGGGTGATTTTACGCAAATGGAAGATTCGTGCATTCGATTATGAATTCTTTACAATTTCACTTTGAACAATGGAGGCTTCGGGCCCCGGTTTTGTTTCAATTATATTCTTTACACCATTGACAGATAGAACGGCCTGTTTAATGAGTTCAGCCCGATCCGGTTGACAAAGGATTTTAACCTGTGGACCGGCATCGATCGTTACAAATGCTGCAATGCCTTTCTTTCTCAGGTTCCAAACAGTATGAATCGTTTCTGTGGTCGCAGCATTCCAATAGAGTAATGGAGGTCTGCCAGACATAGCTAAACCGTGCATTTTAAAACAGCTATGTTCAGTCAGTTCTCCAACTTTCTCAAAATTCTTGGCATGGAGTGCCGACCGCATCTCTTCCAGGTCAGCTTGTTGATTTTCGACCCATCCCTGATAAAAAGAGGAGGTTTTTGCAGTTCGTACCATTCCTTCGGTTGAGCCTACATCTTTCTTGTCGGTGGACGTTACGGCAATCAAAAGACGAAGATCCCAATGCGATTCATCATGCAGAGGAATAGCATAATCATCTTTATCATCGTCAAAGGAGGAGCCGCACTTCATTTCAGCAAAACCTCCATATATTGATCGGGCGGCAGATCCTGAGCCCTTTCTGGCAAGTCGGGAGAGTTCCTCTTTTGAATGGTTTAAGTTCAGCGCTTTATCGGCCGCAACAGCAAGTGCTGCAAATCCTGAAGCTGAAGATGCAAGCCCGGCTCCGGTTGGAAAAGAGTTTTTAGTTACAATTTTTGCTCTTGGCCGATTGGACGTTTCAGCTGCTATATCCAGAAATTCGGTAACACGGTCTAGCGGTTTACCCGTTACTTTCCGATAGTCCAGTTGAAGCTCATCTTCATTCAGATTTTCATCAAATTGAAGTGTTGTGGTGGTCTTCAAGGCATCGAGAGTGAGTGAGATAGACCCTACAGCCGGAAGATTCAAATCAACAGAGCGCTTCCCCCAATATTTGATCAGGGCGATGTTGGCATGAGCCTGAGCTGTAACCGGATTATAGTTAAAATCTGCGATGATTCTTTTCCTTTTGCTGTTCACAATTTTTGCATCGTGATATCCAAAATAGACCTAATAAGATACGTGTTTTTATACAGCATCGGTAGGTCGATTTTTGAACATCAACAGTTGATTCAATCGTTCAGTGTCAGAAGAGACTACAAAGATTATTGTAAGAGACACTAAGTGAGAAAGTGATGCAGAAATATCTTCAATTACGACCTGTCAGGTTTTCAAAACCTGACAGGTCTGATGCAGAATTATAAAGACCTTGATTTGCTTCTTATTAATTTCAAAGCTTAATAGCGGGTTCATTTACGATATAGATGACAGGTAGATTAGATACTTTGAAGATTTGTAGATAGATTACATTATCAACTATAGACAGAGAGATTATGGATAACAAAGAAGAGGATAAAGCGCCTGAAATTCGTCACCGAGACCGGGCGGCATCCGGTGTTCCACGTTCAGGGTGGGCAATTGGAGACCGATATTCGTGGCAGGAAATACAGCAACGGTTACTTGCATCTGCAAGTGAAGAAATTACCAGTCAACCTCGAGAGTTATTTTTCAGCAGTATGACTGCAGGTATAGCCATCACATTAACACTTATAGGCTATGCAGTTGGAACCAGTCACTTTCCCGACAATATTTTTCTGAGTACACTTCTATACCCACTTGGGTTTATCTATATCATTCTGGGTCGTTTTCAACTTTATACAGAAAATACCCTACCTCCCGTAGCTCTGATATTCTCGCGACTGGCCAGCATTCCATTATTATTCAAGGTATGGGGTGTTGTATTGGTAGGTAATCTTATTGGAGCAATTGCCGGAGGATATGTCCTTGCAAACACTGCTGTTCTATCGCCTGATGCTAAGGTAGCAGCTACAACGTTTGTTGTGCATGGACTTGAACTGGGATGGTGGGGTGTATTTTTTAAAGCCATGTTTGCCGGCTGGTTAGTAGCCGGTGTGGTATGGCTTAATGTTGCTGCCAGAGATACCGTAACCAGAGTTCTGGTAGTCTACCTTGTATTTTTCATGATTGGCACAAGTAATTTGTTTCACGTCATAACGGCCGCGGCGGAAGTCTCTTTCTATATTTTTCATACTGCTGAAGCCGATATTTCAACCCTTTTTATCAATTATTGGCTTCCTGTTTTACTGGGCAATACGGTAGGCGGCGTACTGATTTTTACAAATATGGCCTATTTCCAATCGGAGCAGAAACGTTTTCCTGAATACCGGATACTTAGTCTGCGCGATTGGCTGTTTGGGATGAAAGGGGGGCGCCAATTTGAAACACCCCGACCGCAGCCACCAAAAGAAAGTGATTAAATCAATAAGGCTATAATTGATGATTCTTTAACGAAAGAGTAGTAAAGCTCTTTGGTACACATCAAAGCCTTGAGTTCAAATTAGAAGACCTGTCAGGTTTTGAAAACCTGACAGGTCTGAGTGTTACTCTTCTTACAGTTTCATCACTTTTACTTTCCACTCTTCCGGTAGCGTCATCAGGTATTCCCATTTGAACGGAACATCATTTTCAGCTTCCATCTGGTAGTAGAGAGGCTTGGGATCGTGATCGTTGATGAACACAAACGCCTCTCCGGGCTCGAGTGCTTCAAACGCTTCGAACACCATGTCGTGCCGTTTAGAAGGAGGGAAGGGACGAACATCAAATTTATTTACCACGCTGATGTCGGTAGTGTCAATATCATTTTCCCGGTTTTTGGTGATATGAATAACCGTTTCGTTCTCTTCATCTTTTTTTACGGACCATGTGTGCTCTCCATCAAACTTCTTTAGAAAGATTTTGTGGATTTCTTCGGGCGTTTCCGATGCACGAAGCTCCATCGTATCACCCGGCAACATCATACCGTAACGGTGGAAAACAGTGTATTTCCAATCTTTCTTCTCCATTTTTCGCAGGTCGATCAGTGTAGAAACATCGTCGGCTTTGTCCGCTTCTGAATCTGCAGTTCGAGTAACACAAACTTTCCATGCTTCGGGATCCCGACTCAGGTATTCCCAGTCCACAACGTCACCAAAAACCGACCGAAACTCATAATAAAGCGGTTTAGGGTCATGATCATTAATAAAAATAAAGCTCTCTCCAACGGGGAGTTCAGCAAAAAGTTTATGCAGTTTTTCGTGCCGCTTGATGGGGATAAATGTTCGGACATCGAGTTCGTCCGTTATTATGTTCTTCATAAAATTTTTGATGAATAATGATCGTAAGGTTAGTTATTGTTATTCGTCTGAATCCGTTCGCCAATAGTTATTTGCAGCGGCTACGGTTTGAAAATGGATTGCAATCACCTGTGAGCTTGCAATCAGCGCGTCCGGATCTTTTGAATAGACGTCGCGTAGCATAAACAGCACCTCTTTATCAGGTTGAGTGGAGGTAACTCCCTTACGTGCAAGCTGAATAGCCACTTCAAATCCTTCTTCAGGAGAATCGGTAATGAGACTTAATGGTTCGCCATCTGTGCTATCCGCTCGGCTGCTGTCCTGTGCATTCGCAGTAATATAACTTCCAAATGTTAGTGAGAGAATTAAGATCAGATATTTCATAACTGAATTATTTATGGTTGGTAAGTAAAATTATTTTGTTGAAATGCAGTAGGTGCAAGAGTAGTCACCTTCCGCTATGAAAGTTGTTCGTTCCACCGGCTTATCAAACAGGCGTTCGTAAAATTCAGCTTCCAGTTTGCAGGGCAATCGGGTTTCCTTGACAACTTCGCTGAATGGGCAGTTACACTCTTTGATGACAATATTGTCACCTTCGGTTTCGAACTCAGGCATAAAGCCTTCATCTTCAAGCATTTCACTCAGCCTGGTAAGTTTAGACTGATTGTCGGATTCATTTTCCATCAGGTAAGAAGCACGCTGAAACCTCTTATCCCAAAAACGAGTAAAAAATTCCTCTATGTCGTTTTCGTTTCCATTTTCATCTAAAAAGCGAATGAGTTCCCGAAGCATGTTCGATTCCTGGCTTGGAAAAAGCGCCTGACCGGTCTTTGTGAGCGTATATTGAAGACTGGGTCTACCCGGACCTGACCGGACATAATCGCGGGTGATATATCCATCGCGTTCAAGCTGTAGAAAATGTTCTCTCAGCGTGGTTTTGGCCAGATCGGTTAACTCGACAGCTTCATCTACCTGCAGCGTTCCGCGCAGCTTTATCAAATTTAAAATCTCTTTTTTTGATCCGGATACCATCATAATATGATTCTTAGTCTTTGTTAATAGCTTGATTTAGTTTGGGAATGATTCCGTTTCTCAGCAGTTCAAAATAAGTGTCTATCTCTGAAAAGAGTTCATTCATATCCTGAAATGCAGTTTTCATAGTGCTGCAAGATCCTTCAATATCGTCGGGGTGTGGATTCATTTTCTCTATTTTTTGAATATGACTTGCAATCTGATGTTGATCCTGTACAACCAAATTTATACTTCTCTCATACTTTTTTGCTTCACCGTAAAGAATGGAGTTACTTCCGGTATTGGTACTCTTAAGCAGAGGAGTGATCGTCTTGTCCGTCATCATCAAATCAAAACGCACTTTTTCTGATATTTTTTTAAGATGCCAATGCATCTCTTTCAAGATTGGATATTGAACTCCATGAACCTTACATACCCGATGAAAGTCTAATTCAAATTCATTTATAATCCGGTTCAGACGGTTACTGATCTTGTTGTAGTATTGTAACAGCTGTTTTCGATTAAGCTCATTTAGATCAAAATTCTCTGTTTCCTTTTTCTTTTGATGTCTGCTTGCCTGTTTACGCAGCCACGAAAGTAACTCTTTTTCATTCCACTTCTTTTCAATACAGATTTGCAGCAGTGTCTTTTCCTGATATGAATCAGTAGGAATTCCGATCGACTGAAGTAAAAACTCGGTCTGTTTATTTGCAGAAATGAATTCCTGCAGAGTGGAGGTTGCTTTCAAATTGTTTAAAGTTGGTGTTTCCATATCTGTCCATGGCCTTGATTTATTCAAATACTACGACTGTATGATAGGACATCAGAAATGGAAAAACAATAAAAACGTTAAATACCGATTTAAATGTTGATAAACTCTACAGAGCTCTATACTTTAATTTCAGAGATTAAAATTTAAAGAATGTCCATTCAAGCAGGAGACATACTTCGATGGGTAGTCCTGAAACTGAGGAATGTTATCAATCCGGAACCGTAATGAGTGAAATAAAGTCCAACCTGTCAGCATCCGAAGGTTCTGATAGCGTTGGGTTGATTGATTTAAAAAACGATGAAAGGTTCGCTGCACGCTTTCAGGTCGAATAAATCTCCCTTTAATCTGGAAGACATTTAATTATAAATAAAATGATATGAATAAACCCGACATCCGAAATAAAGAAGATATACGAACAATGGTCTATGCTTTTTATGGCAAAGTTCGTGAAGATGAACGTCTCGGATATATTTTCAATGATGTAGCCAAAGTCGATTGGGATTCTCATCTTCCCAAAATGGTGGAGTTCTGGTCTAAGATGTTGTTTCAAACTCAGGATTATCATGGGAAACCTTTCAGGAAACACATGCCGTTGCCGATCAAGAGGGAAGATTTCTCCATATGGTACGGACTTTTTAAAGAGACAGTGGATGAACACTTCGAAGGAGACAAAGCAGAGTTTGCGAAAGATCTTGCCGGCAGGGTAGCCGCGTCATTTACGATCCGCATGGATATGGCCGGTAAGTTTAATCAAGATGAATAAATAAAGGAGAATGTGATGAAATATCGAGTAGCCTTAAGTTTAATTACCTTACTTATCGTTTCAATTTTAATGGGACTGTCGTCCTATAAATCGAATGATAATATAAAAGTTGAACCAGAACCCCAGGAACTGCACACCATCATGCGGCTTTTGATGCTGGACATTCACACCATCAACGAGGGAATTTATACTAAAAATTTTGACTTGATCGAGACCGGTGCGGCAAATATTAACGGTCACGCTGCACTTGCTGATGAGAGCAGACAACTTGTTATGAATACCTTGGGTGACCGAATGGCTCAATTTGGTGAATACGATAACTTGGTTCACAGTTATGCCGATTCTATCCGTGATGCTGCAATCCAAGAAGATATGGGGCGGGTTCTTGAGCAATACCGGATTGTAGAGCAAGGTTGCGTGAACTGTCACGCGGCGTTTCAGGATGAGATTAAAAGCGCACGCTTAATCAGAATGGATTAAAAATGATCTCAACTCAGTGCTGATCATATTACTGTCTATCAATGATCTTCCCATCCAGCAATTGAATCTGCCGGTCAGTTTCAGATGAAAAAGAATCATCATGGGTTACCATGAGTATGGTTTGATCGAACTCGCGCGTTAGGTTTTTCAGCATTTCGAAGACGTTCATGGCATTTTTAGAATCCAGATTACCTGTGGGTTCATCGCAAAAAATAATACGCGGTTCATTGATGAGAGCCCGGGCAATAGATACCCGCTGCTGCTGCCCGCCAGATAACCTATTCACATTCTTTGTTGCTTGATCTGCAATGCCCAGAATATCCAGTTTCTGCATGGCTTTCTCTTCCAGCTCTTCGTGGGTTAATTCACCAAGTTTTAGGCCCGGAAGCATCACGTTGTCTAAAGCCGTGAAATCTGCCAGTAAAAAATGAAATTGAAAGATGAATCCAATCGATTTATTGCGCAGATGAGCAAGCTTCTGATTGGTTAGTGTTTTTAATTCAATCTCATCAAATAATACTTGTCCTTTATACTCACGGTCGAGCGAGGATAATGCATAAAGAAGGGTAGATTTTCCACTACCGGAGGGACCGACAATAGAGGCAAACTCCCCGGAGTAGATCGATAGGTTGATGTCCTTCAGCACATGAAATTCCACCGGTTCGTAGAAGTATTTGTTTAACTCTTTTGCTTCTAATACTTTTTTCACGGCTAATTGGATCTGATAATATTGATAGGGTCAATTTTCGAAGCTTTTTTGGCCGGCAAATACCCGGCAATTCCGGTAGCAACCAGTCCAAAAACAAACGCCATCAGGTAGAAGACGGGATCGAAATTGATATTCAAATACTCTGATGAAACAAAACCTTCAATGTTTGTGGGGATGATGGATGTGATCCACGAGAGTACAAAACCGATCATTAAGCCAAAAATACCGCCAATGAAACCAATGATGAGCGCCTCCTGTAAAAATATATTTCTGATGTCGATATCCGTGTACCCAATCGATTTCAGAATGGCGATGTCGTTCATCTTTTCGTAGATCATCATGGAGAGAATATTGAAAATGCCAAATCCTGAAACCAGAAGTATGGATATGATCACCAGATAGGTTACGATATTCTGGATCCTGAATACGCTGAAAATACCTTCATTTGTTACTTTCCAGTCCTCGGCTGTGTATCCAAATCGTGTTTGAAACTCACTGGCCAATTTACTTGACTGATCCACATCCGCAAGTTTGATATTGATGTTGGTGATATAGTTTCCGGTCACATTCATCAGCTTTTGTGCGTTTCGTATGCTGCTGTAAGCGCGGCTATCATCAAGCTCCCGAAGTCCCGTATTTAGAATACCAACCACTTTCATCTGCAGGGCTACACCTCCGGGCGAAACAACCGTGATATTGTCATTCAGGATCGCACCCAATGATTCAGCCAGACCGGATCCGAGAATGATTCCATTATTCACGGTTTCGAGCCGGATAATGGATCCGCTCACCATATCCTGCTCCAGATCGAACAGCCGATTCTCTTTTCGAATATCCACACCGTTGATGATACCGGACACATCGGCCACGCCAATTTTAAAAATAGCCTGTGTGCTCAGGCTTGGGGAGACACCGGTCACCTCGGGATACGACTCGAGAATCTCTACGATCTGCAAGCCACGTTTCAGTTTTGGCAGCTCATTTTTGCTCTTAATATTTTGCACTGAAATCCACGTCTCATCTTCAGAATAAGCATTTCGAAGAATAGGCGGCGATTTTTGATTCTTATCCTGATAGATTTGAATATGGGCCGTGGAGTTGATGGTCTTCTCTATAAAAAAATCCTGAAGTCCTGTAATTACTCCCGCCTGAAAGATAAAAACGGTTATCCCAAAGGTAACTCCCAGCATCGAGACGATGGTCTGCCTTTTTCTGCTGGTGAGATGCGTGATGACGATCTTTAAGATTGGAAAGCGGTTCATGGCTCAGGTTTTAGTATGATATCTCCCTCTTCAAGACCCGACAGAATTTCGACATAATTCAAATCCCGGATTCCGGTTTCAACTTGTTTGCGGCTGCCATCTTCCAGGATCACTTCATTTTCTTCTGTGACAAACATGACCGGTAGAACCAGAACGCTATCTTTCTTATTGATTTCAATATTGGCCTCCAGTGCCATTCCCGGATACATCGGATATCCTGATGGATCAATTGAGGCGATCACTTTTGCCGTACGTTCTATAGTATTGATTCTTGGGTAGATCACGCTGATCACACCGCTTAGAACAGTGTCCTCAATGGCATCCAATTCGTAGTAAACGGGCTGACCTACTTTTACCATTACAATATCCGTTTCGTCTACCTGCAGTTCGGTTTCAAAATGTTTGGCCGCCCCGATCTCCATAATTGGCCGGTTTCCGGCAATGAGTTCGCCTTCTTTTGGGATGATGTTATACACCCTGCCGTTGATTGCGGAAAGTATTGTATAGTCGCCGGTCAAGCTTTCCTGAGCACTGTAGTTATTGCGGGCATTATCCAGTTCAATCTGAAGTCGTTCCTGTGATTCGTGAAGTTTACTTACTGCAATCTGATAGTTATTCAGTGATGTTTGGTAGCGCAGTTGTGCCCGCTCAAGATCCTGTTTTGTACCAATGCTATCTTCATGAAGCTGACGGAAGCGTTCATATTCAATCGAGTCCTGTTTAAAGACAACCCGCGAATTCTCCACCTGTTGCGAAAGCTGAGTTAAAATATCGGAATCAGGCTGGGCATTTTTACGGGCTAACTCTAACTGATTTTTTGCGATTTGGAGGTTCGATTCATTAGGTTGGTTTTGAAGCTTCACCAATGGAGTACCGATCTCAACTTCCTGACCCACACTGACTAAAATCTCATCCACAATTCCTGAAACTTTACTTGTGATCTCATAGTGATCCATCGGCATCACATTTCCTGATGCGTAAACACCCTGAACCAGATTCAGTTTTTTAACTTGAACCTGTTCCTGTTTTGAACAACCCAATAATGAGAAGAGGAACATCAGTAGTAAGAGGAAAGAATAGATTGCTCTCATATGTTCGTTTTATGCTCTTTCTATAGTATTAAAATACAAGACTTACAGATCAAATATTTAATTACCTGACAAGCTGTGTTGAATTTTATTTCAACTCTTTGATTAGCTAATTTGGTCAGTAACATGACAACCTGAAAAAGGAGCATACTTGAATATCGAAATTAGAAAAATGGCCGATTATATAAGGGATCAATGCATTGAAGCTGCAAGGGATGGCTTCAGAGATGCATCCATAAGTGGTCTTTGTGCAGAAGGAGCAATGGAAGCGGCGATTAGTGCGATGCAGTCACTGGATGTAGATAAACTCATCAAAGAATCTGAGCAGAATGAAGATTGAAACGAAAAGAGTTTACGAAGAGCCTAACGAGTCAGACGGATACCGGATTCTGACCGAACGCCTCTGGCCGCGGGGTGTAAGCAAGGAGAGGGCGGCGCTGGATCGCTGGATGAAAGGGGTGGCGCCGAGTCACGAATTGAGAAAATGGTTCGATCACGATCCGGAAAAGTGGGAGGAGTTCAAGGAGAGATACCGAAGAGAGTTGTTTGGCTCCGAAGCGGTGGAGGAACTGTTGGATCTAATCAAACAGCACGAGACGGTAACCTTTGTCTTCGCCTCCAAAGATCAAACCCACAACAGTACGATGGTTTTGGAGCAATTTCTGGAGGATTTGTTAACCGGTTAGTTTCAGTTATGTATTTCTACCCATCAACTTCACAGATCTCACCGATGAACTCAAGTCTCTGATCGGTATACTGGTGAGTTCAGACCCAGAATTTTTTTATTGTATCAAATCCATTTAAACGTAATCACGTGATTACCTAATCGAAGTATTTCGGCTATAATATTTTTGGAACTGTAATTTTTGAAATATCGACCTTAAGTTTGAAAACAAAACCAGCCCCGTTAGGGTCGACATGTCCGTAGCCCCACAGGTTCACAAGGTGAATCTGTGGGGTAAAAGAGAATCCCTATTTTAATCAGCACCGTAGGTGCGATACAGGATGACTGTCAGGAAAAATATATTCAAAGAATTGAAATCACGATCAAGTGATGTGGAGAGAATTAAATGAGTTACACTCTTACGTGATCTTAATGATTGTTTTAAGGTAATTTTAGTTAAATATCGCCCTTATTTCACAAATAACATTTTATTTGTCTTTACAACATTACCTGCTGTTAGCTGATATAAGTAAATCCCGCTGGCAAGATTGCTCGCATCAAATGTGGTTGTATGCTGACCCTCGTTTTTTGGTCCATCTTCAAGAGTTGCAACGTGCTGGCCCATCATGTTATAGACAACCAGGCTAACTTCGGCCGCTTCGGGCAGATAGTACGCAATCTGAGTCGTGGGATTAAATGGATTTGGGTAGTTTTGATAGAGTATATACTCGGACGGTTGTTCTTCATCATCGGGTTGGTCGCTTTGGTAACCGATTCCATCATAATACCAGGTATAGCCAGAGGTGCCATCACCCTCTGTTTCAGGGTCGAAAATGAGAGCAATACTATTATAGCTAAAATCAGAGTTTGCATCTGAGAGGTCATAGGTTAACTCCACCCATTGTTCACTGACAGGTATGGATTCACTAGCCTCAAAATACTGTTCAGGATTTTCTGAATTCTCAATTCTAAAAAGCAGTGTACTTCCGTCACGCGGTGCCCAAACTTTAAGGGACACACGTTTGGATGTATCGATCTCTTCCGTGAGGGATAACAGACTACCTCCATTTGCTTCACCCGCGTTTTTTACCATCCGGGCTACCTGCTCCGACTGGTTTTCTTCAGATAAATCGGGGTTGGCTACGACTGTACTTTCTCCTCCGCCAAAATTCGTGAAAACATTCGTCCAATCAACATCATGACTATCGAAATCAACGGGCAGTGCTATTTTTTCAATATCATCGTCAACTGTATCATCTCCGGTAAACCCTGTTGCCATTTGGCGGGCATCTACTTCCATTTTGAAACCGTCTGAAAAAGTTACCGTTCTTGAGTTTTCGCCGGCGTTATAAGCTACATAGGTTCGCTGATCATCAGCGTTTCGAAATACCGTGTAGGTAGCAATATTGGCAGTAACAGAAAAATCTACATTCCCAAGCTGCTTCATGTTATGAATCCAGTGCAAATTATGGGCACGGGAGTTGCCGTCAAAGCGATCATAGTTCGGATCGGCTTCAAGTTTACTCAGAGCCAGGTCAGCATCTGCCATGGCGAGATAGTTCCAGAAAATATCCTTCCAAACGGAAATTTCACCACCGCTTGCCGATGCTGCTGCATTATAGTTTTGAACGATATAGTCAGTGTCTCGGGCCAGATAGAATGAACCGCTGTGAACTGGCAGAATATTGATGCCATGAATAAATTCGGGTTCTAGGCCAAACCATGTGGTGTGGTTTCCTTTATTTCCCCAGACAATCCCCAATGCGTTGTAGTTGTAATCTGCCGGAAATACCTCTTCATCCACATCAAACCAGTATTGATCAATGGCGGCTGACTCTGTAGTGTAAAGATAGATGCCCAGATCGCGGATTTCAGGTTGATCGGTCATTTCACCCCAAAGGATGGCCGCCGATGCAAAATTCATCGCCTCAGAGCTTGATTCCTGGTTGTTTCCGTCTCCGAATGCGCCATGCCCGGCAGCCCAAGAGTGACCGGCATAAACATCGAAAGAGCGCAGAAATGGAAACATGTCATCCTCCCGATCCCAGTTGTTGGCATCGCGAATTAAAAGGTTTACCATACCGCCCCAGTTTTCAGAGGCAGCCCAATCCGGATCAAAACGTGCGATGGTGGCCGCACTCATAATGGCATAGGCGTGATGAAAATGATGGTCGTTGATCTGAGTACTTGCCCCATGATCGGAGGGATAGCCGGTTAGCGTGTTCCAGGTTTCGTCATATACAAACTCCTGATCTCCACCGGCAGTGAACCAATTTTCCAGCCGGTTCTTCAGCTTATTGATCAGCTGTTCTTTGGCTTCTTCAGCGTCCTCACCCAGTTGATCGGCAATGTGTATAAGATGGGCAAAGCGCGCCATTTCCTTTCCATTATTATAGGTGGGTCCGCTTCCCAGATTTTCAGACGCTGCTTGCTGTACGAATTGCAGAAGATCTGCTCTGTCGTAGTCACCCAAATCGGGCAGGGAAGGGAGTATTCCCGAAAATTGACGAGCCGTGGTAAATGTATTTCCTGACAGAAGTTTCATTTCGCCACGTGGCGAATTATACGAATATTCGGTAGGCGACTCTTCAACATCAAGCCATTGATGCCTGTAAAGTGCGGTAAGGGTTTCATTCAGGTTTCCTTCCGAATTATCACGGAGTGTTGTTTCAAACGAATATACGCTATTGAGTGTGGCATCGGCTTCATCGTATTGCCAGCTTACCTCTGTATCCGTAACAAATGCATAGGCGCGCTTCCGGAAAAATTCCAGCGTTTCCGGATCGTTATCCGGCAGAACGGCAATTGAAAGGAATGTTTCTCCGTTGAGCGAAGAGCTTAACTGTCCTCCTGTTGTCCACTGAGAGCCCGATGGTGCAAATAAACCGTAATGTTCACCGCCAATGGTTAACCCCAGAACTTCTTCATCCTGGTGCCAAACCGTATGTGATTGATTTAGGTTGATAACCGCGTCACCTCCAGTGATCTCAAAGAATATAAACGGCATTCCGTGCCCAAAGGTAGCAAGCATTTCACGATTACTGTCTTGCCATTCGCCTGTTACGGTCCAGTCACCATATTGAAGCGTTTTCGTATCGGGTGCATTCAGTCCATCTACACCAACTGTCATGTGATTGGCAAATGGAAAAATATAGTCCCGGTCGTTTACAACGGCCTGCGACGTATAGCCAAGCTGCATTCCGGTTGGTGTAGCTTTCATAGCAAGAGGATGCGCGTAGAGAAATGCGGAGTGAGGGTCACCGAAAAAAGGGTAGAGCAGGCTGCTCCAGAAATCGCTTGTCTGAACAGGCTGATTAAATTGATCCGAAAGAAGTGGAAAAGCCGGTTGGCCATCCTGAAGACTCGCTCCCTGCTGACCTGCAGACAGATTTGTGCTGTAGCTGCCTTGTCCTACAGAAACGGTTTGACCCACTGAAATTGATGCAGTAAAAGCCATTAGCAGCAGACTATGAACAAAAAATAGTACGCCCTTTAACTTTTTGACATTGGATTCAGTAGGTAGAGATGAGTTGTAATATCGCATGCTTTTGATCACTGGAAACGTTCAGGAGTGTTAGCAAAATATTACCCGGTTCCACACATTTGTCAGATAATTTGCGGTGAGTATGCAAAGAAACAGGACGGTATTTTTATTAACGTACTTTTATTTCCTATTAAATTAGGGATAGAATGCTGTTAATCAAAAGCAGAGGCGTCTTTTTACATTTTTTGCACAAATTAATTGTTTGAAGATTGAAGCAAACTTGGTAATAAGAATGATCGATTTAATCTAACAAGATGAGGCGGTTGCATTTGAGTCCTTAATTCATACTTAAGTATTCTCAGTATTAGTTTAGCAATCTTTACAGATCAATTACCGAACGCTTTTCATCACTTTTAAAAACCGCATCGATCACATTCATGTTGGCAACGGCATCCTCGACCGGGGTGGGTACAGCAGTATTATTGATAATTGAATGAGTAAACGCATCGACCTGCAGCCGGTATTGATCCACAGAATCAATCTGTATGGTTTTACGTTCCCCGTTTTTAGTAAGGTAAATATAGGCCGGCTCATCACCCGAAGGATTAAAAGGTCTTTCAATTTCGATCAGTCCATCCGTGCCGAAAATGATGGCCCGCTGGTAATCGTGTGTCCGGGTGGAACAGGTGAAGGTAGCCGTTTTCTCTCCAAATGTTAGTATGCCTGAGGCTTTTCGGTCAACACCGAATTGTGGATCTATTTCGAGTTTACCGAAAACACTTTCGGGCTCTGATCCAAACAGAAAGCGTGAGAGTGAGATACAGTAGCAACCGATATCCATCAAACCACCACCACCCATTTTGGGCCAGTTGCGGATATTCTCGGGGTCGTCATTATAGTAGGTAAAGACGGAGTGGAATGACTGAACCGTACCAATCTCTTGCCTCTCTAACAGTGACTGAACTTCTGCCCATTGAGGATGAAAACGGTACATAAAGGCTTCCATTACTTTGAGTTCAGGAAGTTCACGTGTTTTCCGGAGTAATAATTCGGCTTCTTTACTGTTCATGGCAATCGGTTTTTCACACAACACGTGCTTGCCGGCTTCCATCGCCTTTATTGTCCAAGGTACATGCAGATGATTGGGTAGCGGATTGTAAACTGCGTCAATTGTTTCATCAGCCAACAGCTCCTCATAGCTACCATAGCTGAACGGTATATTTAACTCTTTGGCTACACGGTCAGCTTTATTTTTATCTCTGGAAGCAATGGCGTGTACGTTGCCTGTTTTACTTGCCCGTATGGCCGGTATTAAATGATTGATACCAAAATTTGAGGTGCTTAACACTCCCCATTTTATCTGTTTCATATCTGATAGATATTTAAATTCTGACTTTTAACACCAGCACTTTAGGGTAATATCAATATTTTATCACCGGAAGCAACAGGATATAATGCTGTATACCAAAAAAATATGAAATCTTTTAGAAGTAGATGGCTTAACCTTTTACACTAGATTTTTATCTGTAATGTACCGTAAAATGTCCTGGAAGGAGAGGGAATAATTCCCGGACCGGGATAGCCTGTAGCGCGTCGAGTAAAGTAGTTTGCATCCAGAACGTTGTTTATGCCGGCCTCCAGCGTGAAATAACTGTATGACCATGAAAGAGATAAATCCATTATATCGTAGGCCGGTATCTCACCTTTAATACCACTTTGATTGTCGTTTACATTTTGCTCTGCATTTGAGGCATCGGTAAATTGATCAGAAACAAACGTGTATTGAAGTGAACCGAGAAGGTTTCTGTATCCAAATGAAAGGCCGGTTTTTAAATTGATAAGTGGAACAAACTCAACGTTGTTTCCTTCCACACCTGAAATTTCTGAATCGAGATAATCAGACTGTGTTATCGCAGTATTTGCAAAAATATTGAGTCTTGAGCTGGAAGAGTTATTTCCAAATAGCGTCAGTACATTGAGCTCCGCAACACTTTCTAAGCCATACATAAAAGCGCGTCCAATATTTCCTCTGAATCGAACTACTCTACCTGTTTCCACTGATTCGCCACTTGCATCCACTCTTGTTTCTGCTCGCAAAACTTCACCAAGGCGGCCATCATACATAAGCCCAAATATATTTACATCGTAGGAAAAGATGTTGCCATATTGCCCTCGTATCCCAATGTCAGTAGTAAAACCACTTTCGTCAGTAATATCCGGATCAACCTGGAAGGTGGGATTTACAATTCGTATATCGTTAAATGTAACTGACCGATAGTTTTGTGAAAAATTAGCGTAGAGTTCAAGATTAGATTCGGTATAGTAGCTGAGACCTGCTCCCAAAAGTAAGAGATTGCGATCGAAACTGCGGTCGTCATTAAATGTTTCATTTAAAATCGGATTACCAGCCAAATCAAAATTTATCCTTTTGAAAGAGCCAAGACTTTCTGTTTTGATATATTCAAATCGAAACCCGGGAGTAACTGATAAGTTATCATTCAGGTAGAAAATATTTTCGCCAAAAAAAGCAAGGTTACGATTTGGAAAAGTAAAATCTGACTGATTCGGGTAGTTAGGGAATGTGTCTTCAGCAAGACTAAAGTCTGAATTTGCGTTTGCAGATCCGGGCCCCTGAACTGAAGTATTATCTGAATTGTAATACTTGCTGCCCAGCAGCATTACATTGTTTTTATCACCAATAGAATACCGGTGAAGAAAACGGATTTCGGTGGCCCAGTTGTTAAAATTTCCAACAATCAGATCTCTTGGGGCATCCAAATCATCCTGCTGAGAAACTCTGTTGGTGCGGAATCCAACGCTTTTTCTGGATGCATCAAGTCCATAGGCCAGTAACGATAATCTTGTTTTATTTGAAAAACGATGTTCAAGTTTAGCTGATGCCAGTTTCCAATTCACTTCAAACCAGTTGCGGGTACGATTGCTAAACGTTGGATCACTATAAAATTGAGCGTCGGTAAGGCCCCCGGGTTGCTGTGCTAAATAGTAGAGGTAAGTAAAATCTGCTGAAATTGTGGTATTGTTGCTCAAGCGATAATCGGTGTAGAAGTATACATTATCTGATTTGAAAGAGGAGTTAGGACGGAAACTGTCGCCTTCTTTCCGATTGTAATATGCGTAGTACCCAAGATTTCCTACTGTGCCGCTTACGCTGTTATGTGACGTAAATAGACTGTTTGATCCTACAGTATTTCTTGTTGTAAATTCAAACGCTTTACTTCGGTTTGGTTTTTTCAATTTAAAATTTACGAGTCCGCCAAACTGTGTGCCAAATTGTAATGAAGCGGCTCCTCGAATAACCTGTATTTCCCTAAGTGCCTCAGCGGGGGGAGTATAGTAACTTTCGGGGTAACCCAGTACATCAGCACTGATGTCATATCCATTTTGACGGGTATTAAAATTTGAAGAGCGATTGGGATCCAGCCCGCGCCCGCCGATATTCAACTGAAGTCCTGCATCATTGGAGTCGAATATATTTAAACCGGATATTTGGCTGTAAATTTGCCGAGCATTATTGGATGAGGTGTTAACCGTCATTTGATCTAAGGAGATGACCTCATTTTTTTTACCGGCAAATATTGATGTCCCCTCAACCTGTCGAAGTCGCTGAATAGAAAATAGCTGGTCTCTCTGTTCAATTATGGCCACCTCGGTCATTTCACGATTTAGTGACTCCATCTCTACATTTGCTGTAATGCTTCTGTCATCAATAGTAAATGAGCGATTTACAATTTCGTAACCAAGTGCATAAAAAATCAGGTTGTACGTTCCCTTTTCGAGACCGGTAATTTTGAACTGCCCGTCCTTGTCCGATAAATAGACTTTACCGGCTTCATTATCGAAAATTTGTACATCTTCAATAGGTTCACCGCTTTCCAGCTGGGTTACGGTGCCAGACAATTGGTGCTGTGACATAGCCGGGTATGCCAACAAAATGAAAACGATAAATAAACTACAGACCTTTAATTTCATCATTAAATGGGTATAACCAGGTTCGGTGTTTAAAAGATTGATTGATTTCTGTGAGGTCTACATCGTCTCTTACATAGGGTTGACTACCCCTGCCATTAAGGGCAACATAACTTTCTACGTAAATCCCGGGGTCTTCTATGCCTTTGGATTGATAGTGTTTTTCAAGATGGTGCGCATATTCAAGTATAAAATCAGGCTGTGTAGACATCTGTTTTTCCTGAAATGGAGTTAAAAACTCATTGTTGTCAACATAGAAACTTTGTCCATTCCCGCGGTCCTCAACTCTAAAGTTTGCATAACCTGTTTTCTCCATCAGCATTACTCTCCAGGAAAAACGGTAGCCTTGTTCTGTCCAGAAAAGTTCGCCTGGGTAGAGTAAATAGCGAAAGGGAACCAGAAGCTGCACCAAAAAGAAAATGCTAATGATTGTTACAGTACCTTTCTTAAGCCACGGTTTTGAAAATGAATACGACCTCGAATTATCGAAATAAGACTTACTGATACTGAACCAATTCGAAACTATGCGAAGGATTCTATGGTGCAAGTTTGCATCAAAGAAGATAAGTGCACTCACAATCATAATGTATGGAAACATACCGATGGGAAAGAGTACTCTTGTGAGTACGTGGAAAATTACTACCAGGCCGAATGCAATCAGACGGGTTCGTTTCATCAGAAGTAAAAAGGGTATCGTCAGATCGTAAATTGCTCCTGCCCAGGAAAATGCATAGTGCGTCCAGGATTGCTGGAAAAGATCGCCAAGAAGAGGAAGAGAGTATTTCGAGGGCAGCCATATTTCCAATGGCATTGCGCGCAACAGCCAATCAGAATTGAGCTTTGCAAGACCCGCATAGAAATATACGATCCCCAATAGCAGTTTGATGGAATCTATGGACCAGGATGGAACACGACTTGCACGCAGAGCTTCGTTTCTGCGGGCATCAATAGAGTAGTAGGCATGGGCCGGCAGAAATATCATCAAAAAACTTAGAATGCTGATGAAATAGTAGTGATTTAGATACGTGGTTTTATCCATGAGCTCGATATAGGTAAAGCTCAGGAAAAACGTAATAATTGCTACCCTGTAGTGATATCCCAGCGAGACAAAGATTGCGGAGGCACCGCAAATAATAAAGATTAAGTAGGTCCATTCACCAAGTGGCTGTACCCATTCGAATCCGTAGTAACTGAAAAAGAATTCAGGTTCGATGTAGAGTTTATGAATCCATCCATTGGCTGCAAAACGAATAATACTAATGAGCATTAGCAGGCCGAAGAATATTCGAAATACAGCCAGTGGTGCAGCGTCTGTTGTTTTGTTAAAATAACTTTGGATGGAGAATCGGTTCAACGGATTACCTACCAGATTTTGCTGATTATATTTATTTAGTCTCCATCGGCGTCAACATAATCTACGCTGATATTTAAAGCCTGCAGCATATCTACTTTCATGAAGACTACATTTTTCTGGAGCTCGTCGTAGGTGACCAACATTTGATTATTATCCGTTTCAACCTGCTCCGATAAATTATTATTAAGGGACTGAGCTTCTTGACGAGCAGTTTCGAACTGAATGTTTATCAGAGTTTCCAGACTTTCGCCGTCTTTTGTGGTTTCCAAAAACTCGAGATATGAGCTTAGACTTTCACCCTTTTGTTCTGAACCGAAATGAGTACCGTTAAAAAAGTTCTGGGCTGCATCTAATGATTCCAGAAAAAGCTCTTTTGAGTATTCACCGCTGTAATAAGCTTCTACTCGATCACTAAGTGGAGATCCTGAAAAAACTCCTGCAGGAATACCAATTTTACCGGCCCGAAGTGCTTTTTCGTAGTAAAAAATGTAGTCGTTTACCATCATATTCAGAGATGAATTTGCCCCGTTTCCTGAATCGCTGACAAATTCATCGCGGTACACATTTTGCCAGTATTCCAATACTTCATCTGTGAGTGAATCGATTCGTATTGCCAAGTCTGTTACATAATTTTTGTAGGCCTCGGCGTCCTCATCCGTTGTGTAAAAAGAGAGAATGGACTGATCATTTTCTCCAAGTCCGTAAAGCACAAAATCGAGTGCCGGCAGACCTTGGGCTGCGTTCTGAGAAGGCAATTCGAAATTGTAAGTGTTGGTTTCAATATTTTCGAGAATCAGGCTCGTATCAGTAGGGTAGAGATTGATATTATCCCGGTAGCGTATTTCCATTGCACGCCCCATTTCAAACATGGAAACATGCTGCCATGCTTTGTAACTGGCAAGCCACTGCTCCCTGAAATCGTTTAATGTCTGCTCATTGGGTGAAGTTGTAAAATCATTTGCAGCCTCTTTTAAGCTCTCCGTTTCGGCCGCAAAATTTTCAAACGCAGGAAGGATGATATTATCTGCCCAGTTCTCGAGTATGGCCTGTCTGTCGAAATCTTGAACCTCTGAACCTGATGGCCCATTATCTGTACAGCCCCAGAGTAACACGGTACTAAAAAAGAGTAGAACTAATTTTTTCATGATGTTTATGTTTTTGAAAATAAAAACACCGTCCAAAATTTCTGCAGACGGTGTCTTAGCTATGCCGTTAAATTAGCTTGATGCCTCTTCGATTGTAAAATCAAATTTTGAAGCAATTTCGTTTGAAATCTGGTCAAGAGTTTCAAAGGAGACGTCCCATAACCCGTTTCCTTCAGTAAGCTGAGCAATAAATCCGTCCACTTCTGATTTGGTAAGGTATGGCTGATCAGTGTTGGGCACTCTTGTGAACTGAAGACTGTAGATAAACCCAAATCCTTCGGAAAGATCATGGAAAGCACCGCCATAATCAGGAGTTTGCTGATCAAGAGCATTTTTGCCTGATTGCAGATAATAAACAGCACGAATAGCTATTACTTCTGATATTTTTTGACGGATGATTTGTGCTTGTTGATCCCGCAGATCATAGTCGCCGGCAACGATGGCGGCCCGGCCAAGAGCAAAAGCATCAAAAATTTCCTGAGGAATTTCTTCAAAATCAGGATCTCCCAAAACGCGTCCTAAGTATTTGTTTAAGAAATCATCAGCCTCGCCAAGATTGGGCAGTGGGTTTGCAGGATTTGCTGCATTTCCAAAAAGGTAACCGTATGCTTCATCCCATTTATGTTCCATCGTGGTGTAGTTGGTTCCCTCTTCAAGAACATCGTTGTCGTTATCTTCGCGGTTGGTACCGGCATCCAGAACAGAAACACTTAAGTAGTTATTGAGCATCTGATCGGCCATAAGAGCCCCATTCAGGCTTTTGGCCACCATTTGATCGTATTCGAGACCTTTAGCGTTGACGTATCTTGCGGTAGAACCGTCTGCAAGCTGTCCGGGTACACCGGCTTCGGCAAGTTCATTTTCATTGGGAAATACTTCATTAACCTGGCCTGATATCCACTCCTCAAAATCACTCTTAATTTGTGCACTTGCGGCGGTATTCGAAGCGAAATAGTCGGCGGAAGCGGCAACTTTTCCTTTCACGCTTTTGGTTGATTCATTAAGACCAGATTCTGAAAAAGGATTCGCGTCTCCACCATCGGCGGTTTGATTGCGGTACATTTGGAGCAACAACTCTTCTGTTGAGTTATCGAAGTCCATCATGGCGTCGTTCAATTCCATTGCCATTCGAATCCGCGTAGTTTGTCCGCTAAAAGACACTGTGGATTCTCCGTTTCTTGTAAACTCATAAGAAGAGGGTGTCTCTATGTCTGTGTCTGAATCGCTGTCTGAAATATCAC
This sequence comes from Rhodohalobacter barkolensis, assembly GCF_002834295.1. Taxonomy (NCBI): domain Bacteria; kingdom Pseudomonadati; phylum Balneolota; class Balneolia; order Balneolales; family Balneolaceae; genus Rhodohalobacter; species Rhodohalobacter barkolensis. The sequence continues at coordinate 773,218 of NZ_PISP01000001.1, forward strand.
AGGAAATTATCGTCATAATAATGAGAGCCGGGATAAATAGTTTTAGAATATTCATTTCAATAAAGGAAGTACTTAGATGATTAAATTTTTTATTTAGATCGATTCTAAGGTAAGAGTGTTTTTAGAAAAACAAAAGTTTATTTAGAATAAATCTAAATAGAAATAGTAAAATTTATATCTCGCTAAATAGTTGATATATATCTATATATAAATTTTGTTAAATCTTGAAGATTGGGATAGCAATGTAGAATGGGTAGAATTCGCAATTCAAAAAAAAGTGTTCAAACTGCATTTTTTATTCCGTTCTATTTATGATTTATTACCACGAAAAGTTTAAAAAGAGGACGCACATTGCTTATTGTGAATAGATAAAGTAACGATGGTTTCTGCTCGCCGGATCAAAAGTTGGACAGAACTTTATGAAGGGTTTTTCATCACCATACTCACCAGGTAATCCGGCATAAATGCTTCCCGAACGGCAATGAATTGTGAGAAGGCCTCTTCATCCATGTCAAAAATAACCTGAAGTACAGGTCGACCTAAAAATGGAAAAACCAACATGGCCATGATATTCACGAAGATCTGCTCAGGTGGCAGGTTAACGGTATTTCCTTTTTCTCTCTCTTCTTTTAATTGATCTAAAAAGGGTTGAACGCGTTTCCCGATTTCCTTTGCGATAAATTTTTTCAGGCGTCCCGGGTTTTTATTCATCTCATGAATGACAAATAGAGGGATGTCGGGATTGGCTTTGACAAGTTCAAGATATTTCATAGAGAATTTCCGGAGTTTTACGTCCAGCGGCATCTCTTCATTGAGTAGAGAGGCAACTTGCGGCATGAGCTTGATAATGGAGAGCTCATACACTTTTTCGAAAAGCTTCTCTTTGGATCTATAGTAATAGTGCAGCATAGACTTGTTGATATCCGCCTTGTCCGCTATTTCCTGCATCCGGGCACCTTCAAGCCCTTTGCTTTGAAACACATCTCTTGCAGCTTCAAAAATTTTCAGTTCAGTGGATGAAGATTCCTTTTCGTTACTCATACTACGGGGGCATTATGAATTAATATTACAAACACAAAATAGAAAAGATTAGCACAAAAGTTAACTATATGGTTAAACTAAATAGTTTTCAATTGAGAAAAGAGTACAATTATCAAGCTACGTAATAATTATAAGTCAATGTATATAAATCATTTAAATAAGTGAATGTTTCCAAATTTATAATTAAACCATATGGTTGAACTAAATGATTTATGTCCGTAAACTATAGTTGAATAACAAACAGGAATATTGACATGAATAAAGCCTTTCTAAGTACAGCGGTATTTTTACTGCTAATGATAACAGCCTCTTGTAGCGGTGAGTCTGAGGAAAAATTCGGCGTAATTGAACCGGCTGTAACTAACTCATCCCAAATTGAATTTTTTACTGTAAAAGTCGAAGAAGTATCAGACCGTGTTTCTCTAAGCGGTCGAATACGGGCTGAACATCGAATCGAGCTATTTCCGGAGGCTCAGGGCAAAGTGATGGAAAGTACGAAACCATTTCGTGAAGGAGTCTCCTATGAGGAGGGAGAGGTGATCATTCAGCTGGACGACACAGAGACCAAAATGCAGCTTCAATCATCAAGAAGTAAATTTAAAACGCTGGTATCCGCATTGATGGCCGATATCAAACTGGATCATCCTGAAATGCTGTCGAAGTATCAGGAGTGGTATCATTCACTGGCAGCAGACAAACAGGTATCCCGGGTTCCCGATTTCGGTGAGAGTATGCAGCGATTTCTGGAATCTAAAGGTGTTGATGAACTTTACTATAGTATCAAAAGCGCAGAAGAGCGGTTAGAAAAATTCACCATTCACGCACCGTTTACCGGAGTTTTGTCGGCAGCAAAAGCCGAACCGGATCAGGTTGTAGGACCACAGTTTCATCTCGGTACGCTGGTCGATCCATCCCGGTTTATTTTAACAGCTTCAGTTCAAACCGGCGAAGCAGGATGGATTCTTCCGGGTTTGACGATGGAAATTAAAAATGAGGATCAAACTGAAACCTACTCAGCCAAAGTAGCGAGAGTAAATCCATCTGTAGAACCTTCATCACAGCAGGTACTGATATATCTGGAAGTAACGGGTAATAATTTACGCGAGGGAATGTATCTGGAGGGAGAAATAGAATCAGATAACAAAAGAGAGCTTGCCAGAATACCAAAGACGGCTTTATTAAGAACGGGTGGTGTACTTGTTAACAAAGATGGGATTTTGGTAGAAACCCCCGTTCAGATTGTAAATCTGGAGCGCAATCATCTTTGGGTTGAGGGATTAATAAACGGCGATGAGATTGTTAAAGATGTCTCCGAACCCGTTACCGGACGAATCATCAATTAGGGAAATTCATGAAAAGACTCATTAGCTTTTTTGTCCGATATCCCGCCATGGTTACTCTGGGACTGGTGGTGATTGTTTTGATGGGAATCTTCAGCTTCAGTCAGACGCGATATACGCTGAACCCACCTGAGGACCCGACGGAAATTTACATAAATATCACCTACAGGGGAGCTTCACCGCTTGAAATTGAAGAACGGGCGATCTCAAGAATTGAGGAGAATCTGAACGGTATTTCCGGTATGGACAGGCATACATCCGTAGCCCGGGAAAACAGCGGACGCATTACGGTAGAGATTTTTGAGTGGGCAGATATCGACAGAGTTTTGGTGGATGTAGAGAACGCAGTGAACCGTGTAACAGATTTACCGGAAGAGATGGACCGGCCGATTGTGTTTAAGCAGGAGATGCTGAATCCCACCATTTCTCTTGCGTTAACCGGGGATCTTTCGCTACAGCAGAAAAAAGACTATGCCGATCAAATCAGGGATGAATTTATTATTGAAAAGGGGATATCAAACGTCATATTGCAAGGTTTCCCCGCTGAGGAGATCTCTGTTGAGCTGAATGATGAGCAAATGGATCGATTTGGTATTTCCTCACAGGAGGTGGCGGAAGCAGTAAGGAGAAATAATATAGACATCACCGGTGGCGAACTGAAAACGGGAGACACCAACTGGCAAATACGAGCCGAAAATAAAGAGAGGACGGCACTTGAAATATCACAAATACCGATACGATCGGGGCAGAATGGCGAACGGGTTCTGCTTAGGGATATAGCGTCTGTGAAAGATCAATTCGACGACCGGCCCATTGAGAGATATCTTGATGGTGAAGAATCAGTAGTTATTCAGGTTTTGACGACCAACAATGAAAACCTGGTGGCTGTTGCTGAGGAAGTGATGGAGTATGCCGATCATTTCAATGCTATACACAGCGGTGTCCAGTTAACCGTTGTAGAGGATTTTTCAGAGTTTGTGTATGATCGGGTCGAATCGTTGAGAAGTAACGCCATTTTTGGTTTGATACTCGTGATGCTTATCCTCACGCTTTTTCTCGATAAACGCATTGCCATGTGGGTTTCACTGACGATACCGCTGGCTGTACTGGGTACATTTGCCTCGGCACTTATGGGTTATGACTTCACCATCAACCCTGTGTCGATATTTGGGATTATATTGGTTCTGGGGATGCTGGTGGATACCGGTGTTGTGGTGGCTGAAAACATTTACCGCCACTACAATGAATTTGGTGAATCGCCAGTGGAGGCCGCCCGAAATGGAGCTGCGGAAGTTGCCTCGCCCATGATCATCTCGCTGATGACAACTGCAACGGCATTCAGTCTTTTCTTCTTTCTCCCCGGAAAACCCGGAGCCTTTTTTACTGAAGTATCTTTTGTGGTAGTCAGCGCTCTGCTGGCTGCGCTCATTGTAACCTTTCTCTTTTTACCTCAAAAACTAACCGTTTCAAAAGTACTGTCTGATAAAAACAAGCAGACCCGTTTTGAGAAAGCGATGGCTAACGGCCTTACATCATTCAGAGATCGTTACTTTATTCCGTTTACCGATGTGGTATCTCACAAATGGCGATGGCTAAATGTATCTGCATTTATTCTATTGTTGATAGGATCCGTGTTACTGATCCGAAGCGGTGTATTACCGGTCACCTTTTTTCCCTATCTGGATGATGATGTGCAGTTGGTACGCATTGAGATGGAGCCCGGAGTTCCCGTCGATTCCACAAAGTCGAGGCTGACAAATATTGAAGAGGCAGTCTACAAAATTGGGGATCAGTTGAGTGCTGAAAGAGCTGATAACGAAAAAGTAATACGAAATGTAGAGATGATACTTGGTCCGGAAAGTCACCAGGGGGAACTGCGAATTGTGATGATGGGGGGTGAAAATCGGGGAATACCGGCATATGAAATTAACAACATGTTCAGGGACGAAGTAGGTGCCGTTCCCGGTACAAACTATGTTCGATTTATTTCAGCACTTGGTGAGCATCGATTTGGCGGTCTCCCGGTAGATATTTCTGTGTCGGGGAATAAGATGGAAGAGATACAGTCTGCTGCCGAAAAACTGAAGTCAGAACTGGAACAGAGAGATGATCTGGTTGATGTGGCCGATACGGATCAGCGCGGGAATCCGGAACTTCACATAGAACTGTCGAAAGCAGGTGAACAGCTCGGACTTTCTCTACAGGATGTGATGATGCAGGTTCGAACAGCATTTTTTGGTATGGAAGTGCAAACGCTTCAGCGAACCGGGGATGATGTTCGGGTATGGCTGAGATTTCCGGAAGAGAACCGACAGAGTTATTCCGACCTGATGAACGTGAAAATCCGAACACCAAAAGGAGCGTACCCACTATCGGAAGTGGCGAAAATATTTCCAACGGATGCATCGCTCAACATCAACCATATAAACGGCCGGAGAACCATTCGGGTGGATGCGGATCTTGCAGACCCGTCACTTTCAGCTCCTGCAATACTGGGAGACATCAGTGAAAACATCATCACTGATTTGGAGAAGGATTATCCGGAAGTACAATTTGTGATTGAGGGACAAAACCGGGAGTCGGCAAATGTTACGGAGGCAATGCTTTCTGTAGCCCCCATTATTTTACTGATCATTCTGGCTTTGATTGTGATCAATTTTCAGTCGTTCAGCCAAACATTCCTGGTTCTTCTCACACTTCCATTTGCCTTTACGGGCGTGGTGATTGGCCATTGGATTCACGGTACAACCATGAACATTTTTTCGCTGATCGGGATGATCGCCCTTATCGGTATTTTGATTAATAACCTTCTGGTGCTGGTAACCGCCTTCAACGACAACCTGAAAAGCGACATGGATTTTGAAGAAGCGCTGAAAGATGCGGTACGATCCCGATTTCGTCCAATACTATTGACAACACTAAGTACCGTTGCCGGGCTCATACCAATGATCTTTGTAGGCGGACTCGCATCTGCATTTCTGAAACCACCGGCCATTGCGATCGCTTATGGACTCACTTTTGGACTGTTTATTTCGCTGACGCTGGCCCCGGCATTCCTTGTCATTTTTAACAACGGTAAATTCAAAGTTTTAGATCTGATCGGGAAAAAACCGGAGTCACGAAAAAGTATTGAACCGGCAGTAATTCTCCATGAACATCATAAAAAGAGTGCACTATGAGATTGATAATTTTGTCTTTTATACTGGTGATTACAGCAGGCAGTGTCTCTGCTCAACAACAGTTTACCCTTGATGAAGCGATTAAGGCTGCACTGGAACACAACCACAGTGTGAAGGTCAGCGATATTGACGCAAACATTGCAGAGAACAGCGTATCACGCGGGAATGCCGGTCAGCTCCCAAATTTGGCGATAACAGGTGGATTGAGTGCGGCGTACAGCGATCTTGATATCACACCGGGGTCATTCTTCCGGAATCTGCTCGATCCACAGAATAGCACTCAACAGGAGGGCAGCCGGTCAATCTCATATTATGGAGTAACGACCACACAGTTAAATTCTCAAATCGGTTCACAAATGGTGATCTATGATGGGATGAAAGGACGTTTGCGTTATAAAATGCTGGAAATGGGCAGTGATCTGGCCGATCTCCAATACCGAACCCAATTAGAAAACACTATTCTGAATATCACAGGCCAGTTTATGCAGGTAGCTACACTGCAGAGAGCCCTTGAAGTAAAAGAGGTGTCGCTTGAGCAAAGTAACGATCGTTACCGCACAATTGAAACGAGACGTGAATACGGACAGGTGAATGAACAGCAGCTGCTTCAGGCTCTGGCCGATTTAAAAAGCGACAGTACGGAATTCAGAAATCTGAAGCTTCAGTACGAAAACGCGTATCGCGATCTGCATACCGAAATAGGATGGAGTCGACGGCATATAATTCCTGTGGCCGACGAATTTGAAGAACCGGAACTGCCGGGCTACGAAGATTTTCAATCCCTGCTGATGGAAAACAATTCTGTTCTGAATATCAGGGAAAAACGATTGGAGCAGGCTGAACTGAACGAGCGTGTAACCAAAGCCGGATTTCTGCCAACACTAACGGCATCCGCCGGATACGGATACAGTTATATGAGCGCAACGGAAGGTCAATTTGAAGTACAGGAGCAGCTTGGGTTCAGCGGTGGAGTTACGCTGAGAATTCCGATTTTTAGTGGTGGACGTAATCGCATTCAATCCCAAAATGCAAAGAATGAAATTCGTAAAGAGGAGTTGCTCAGTGAGGAGTCGGCAGTGCAGTTGCAAACCCGGTTTGAAAACAGCTGGCAGCAGTATCTGCACCTTCAGGAGCAACTTGTAACAGAGAGATCGAACCTATCCATATATGAGCGGAATTATGAACGGGCAAAGTCAACATTTGATCGCGGTGAAATTACCGGTGTGGAGCTGCGTGCGGCTCAGTTATCTCTTGAAAATGCACGACTCAGAGTTGCAGAAACAGGATTTCAGTTGAAGCAGACTGAAATACTGCTGCTCTATCTGAGTGGTGGATTATTGGGGAGTTATTGAAAACCTTATTTATATTTTAAATCAGGGCAAAATACACTCCCCTCCTGTGTAAGGAGGGGCCGGGGGTGGTAGTCTTAGGTTCTTGAGTTCAAATTCAACTCAAAACCTGTTTCCCACATAGGGGAAATCTCATCCTTGCCCCGCGAGGGATTTCCAGAGAAAAAGAAGGCAAAAAGAAGGAGACTTTTTCCAAAAAAAGATATTATTAATCGAATCGAAGATTGAGCTGTTTGAATCTATCGCCTCTGAAAAAATATCAGAGGTTTCAATGAACTGCTTAGTCTGTATAATCACCAATCAACTTTACAGACCCCGCCTTTGAACTGAAAACTCTCATCCGTGTACTGGTGGAATTCTATTCTAACACCATTGGGATCTTTCGCCCAGGTCTGCCAGGTGTGATCACAACCCAGTTTTTTATCTGTTGCATCAAACCCATTTGAGCGCAATGTTGTGATGATCTGATCGATATCATCCGTCTCAATGGCCAGGTGGTTGATGTTTCCAATCTTTCCGGGCTTGCCTTTAAACACCTCTATAAAGGAGTCGTTACCCAATTTGATATAGTACCCAAACAGCTCGTTGTTTTTTTCGAAAATAAACCCTTTTTCCAATCCGAGCACCTCACAATAGAATCTTTCAGTTTCTTTAAGATCTTCAGTGTGGACACAAATATGCGCCAGTTGTTTAATCATTTTAAGTGGGTTTTGATAGTTGTTCTATTTCAAAAGGTAATTTAGTGATCGGAATATCCATTATGAAAGTTATGCCGGATTGTAGTTAGAAGATATCTGTGTCGCACCGGACTTATAGGAACGCAGGGTAAGTAGTCCGTTTGATAAGCTTGGATAAACCATGATCAAATGTACTAAACCAGCCTCGTTAGAGGCGTCATATCCGCAGCCCCACAGGTTCACTGGGTGAAAATGTGGGGTATTAAAATTCCATCATGATTTTAATCTCTGAAGATTCAGTTTCAGTTAAGACTATTCATAAAATTCAAAAAGGTACTCTGACTCAAAATCCACATCAAAATTTTTAAGAAACTGGATATACTCCTTTTTGAATGTGTGATGCTTATGGTGCTCATTTTGATTCTCAATATATCGAATCACATCAGATATCTGAGATTTTTTTATAACTGAAGGCTCCAAATCCTGCTTGCCAATGAAATTTTTTATCAAGAAACATCTTCCGATTTACAAAAGATGAGGAGTTAGATTTTATATCTCTTGTTAGATCTGACAATGAAATAGAAGGATTATATCCTACAAGCAGATGGATATGATCAGGCATTCCACCAATAGAATACAACTTCTGCGATTTTCCATTTATGATACCGGAAATGTATTTATAAAGTTCGATTTTCCACTTATTCTGGATAAAATTTGATCGTCCCCTGACTGCAAAAATTAATTGTGCATATAGTTTTGAGTAGGTGTTAGGCATGATTTCTCCATTTGTATGAATTATGATCTCTCTAAATCAATTAAATAAATTTTACCCAAAATTATTTTGGAAGTCATAGGAGACATAAGAGTGCATGAATATGCCACGCCTACGGCGCTCAATATATCAACTGAATATTTAAACCCAAGGCCAACGCTATGCGCTGACCTTGGGCTACGGACATGTTGCACCTACGGTGCTTTTATTTTGATGACAATTTTAAAAATGGGTAGGTACTTAAAACCCGGTAACCAATCGAAGAAGCTAACTCTACTAATAATTGAACTATAGGTGAAATGCATCTATCTAATTGTGATTCATCACTCAAGGATAAGTTTTGAAATCCCAATCACTTCCATTAGGAACGTCATAACCGTGCACCATTATTCCATAAAATCAACATGTAACATAGTCGGATGCATAATAATTGGGAATAAAATCCGTGAATTTATTCGTCCTGATCAATTTGTGTTGGCTATTAGCTTTTTAAATGAAATAGTATTTTAGAAATTTCAATCTACATTTTGGAATACAAATAAGCCCCGATTCGGGGCGTCATATCCGTAGCCCCACAGGTTCACAGAGTGAATCTGTGGAGTAGGAAAATTCCATCATGATAGTGAGCCCCATTAGGGGCGGCACAAAACTATTTGCGATGTTAATGAATCTCCTTTACCCATTCAGAATGATATCGTACCATACATTAAGCAAAAAGAATCTAATCGTACCAATAAAAGCGAATCAGTGACGAAAAAGAGCAATCAAAAGAAGAAAGCCTGGCCAACCCGGGACGCCATGGCGCAAATCTATGAGAATAATCTTTGGGGAGAGGGACAATCCGGTTTTTATTCGGGAATCGGGTCTCATCATCCTGAACTTGTTGATCCCTACGTGGAAGCAATCTCATCTTTTCTGAGCTCTTTTGATTCCCCACTGGTTGTTTGTGATTTGGGCTGCGGAGATTTCAACATTGGCAAAGAGCTTGTGAAACATACCCGGAAGTACATTGCCGTAGATATCGTCGAAGAACTGATTGAGTACAACCGGAAAACGTTTAAAGAGGAGAGTGTTGAGTTCCGCTGCCTGGATATTGCAACGGATGATCTGCCTAAAGGGGATTGTGTTTTGCTGAGGCAGGTCCTCCAGCATTTGTCGAACCGTGAAATAAATCAGGTTGCAGATAACCTTTACAACTACAAATATGTAATTCTGACCGAGCACCTGCCGGAAGGTGAATTCACACCCAACATAGATATCATATCTGGGCAGGGGATCCGGCTTAAAAAAAAGAGCGGGGTCGATCTGCTGGCGCCGCCGTTTAATCTGAAAATAAAAGGGGAGAAGAAGCTTTTATCACAACCGGCAAGGGAAAGTGAAGGAGTGATTGTGACTACGCTTTATATGATGTAGAGCTGATGTTTAACGTGATTTTAAAATATCTTTATGAAATAGCTGGTCTTCTCTAATCACATGGATAATGTAAATGATATCTTCTGCTAACCGATAAAATACTCTGCAAGGAGGTATAACGAATTCCCTATAAACAGAGACATCAAATTCTTCTAAAGGTTTTCCGCTTTTTGGATGGTCAGCAGTATAATCCACACGTTTGAAAACTTCACGAACCAACTTTTTCGCTGCTGTTGGATTATCCAGCGAAATATAATCGGCAATTTCATCAAGCTCCTGTAGAGCCGGTTCGGTCCATATTATTCGAGCCATCGCGCCATGCGCTTTTTGGCATCAGCATGGGGAACAACCCTCTCTTCAAGAATGGCTTTTTCACCTCTGGCTAATCCTTCCAGCAGTTTTAACTTCTTTTGAATCTGCTCAAAATGCTCCACATCAACAAGGTATGCCGATGGTTTTCCATGCTCAGTGATCAAAACGGGCTCTTTTTCTTCTCTGAGTTCTTTCAAGAGCTTTGTAGCCTGACGTTTGAGTGTTGTGACAAGTTCTGTTTTCATAGTGATACTAAAGTACCACTTTTATGATTTATTGACAATTTCTCCTGACTAATTTGGGATCTGGTTTACAGCTTTTCTCTACTATCAAATGACCAACTTTCGGGGAAGCTTACAATGCTCAATCGAAACCGGGAACTACCCGTGAGGCCCGTCCTCTTAATGCGTGTGTACTATGCCGCCCCGTTTTCACTAATCGATGTGCGGTGTTCTCCTGGGCGAATATCAAACCAGGCAGTCAATCCAGTCGAGCGCCATGTGGATTAGCAGCCCAAGGCCGATTAAGTGTAGTACACGAGCAGTGGGATGCCAACCCTGATTGTCAGCTTTTCGCCCTACAAAGAGAGGAAGAACGAATAGAATGGCGTAGATCACGATGACGGGAACATTGTGCAACGGATGAAATCCTATGGAGCATCGAGTGGGGTCGTAGATCGGGTCGGCCAGCAAGTGGTCTGCATCAACAAGCATTGTCGCAATCATGATCATTGTCGCATTGCGCCAGCGGCTAAGGTAGAACGTGAATGCGACCAGCGTGGGCACGATGAAGTGCAGTACGATATGAATCATCTCTGTGATGGGTTGATGGTGTTATAACGACCGGCCCGGCAAATAACGGGCGCGGGAATTATGAGTTAATAAACGGCTAATTTTTTAAAACAAGCAACTCTGAAAACCAACGGCACATCCGCGTCCCTGGTTAATGAGCATTGTCATTCGTACCGATCTTTTCATACTTGTGCAAAGGTTCAGTATCGTCTTTTAAATATATGGTTACGACAACTGAATCTCGTTTCTCTAATTCTATCACTAGTTCTGTAGGTTCTTTACCAATAGCCAGCGCTCTTATTTTAAATTGACCTGGTAGTACAGATAGAACGTTATTCCCTGGATTATCTATATCATAAAATGGAATATTATTAATGTGATAAGCGGCTGGAATTAATTGGTCTTTATCTTCAAAACTGAAAGACTGAAGATTTAAATAAGTTGATCCATAAGAAGCTGATGTATAATGATCAACGGAGTAAAGTTTTTTCGAGTTAACATTCTCTGTCTGAATTGACGCGCAACTGCAAAAAATAAAAACGGAACAAATAATAGCTAAGAGCTTATTCATGAATTCTTGCTTACAAATTTTGACAGATTAGAAATAGGTACGTATAACGGTTCATGGCTTGCACTGCCTAGCTTCCAATTATGAAATAAGACAGAAAACCGTAACCGGTCAGCACGAAGCCATTGTTATACAACTTTAATTGGTTTGATTGTAGGGGTCAATTTTCCAGAGTCCTAAGCTTCTTAGTATTAAATTTCTAGCCAAACTTTGAGCATTGAATATATCATAAGGACTAATATACTGGGTAAGTTTTCTAAATTTATGAGAGGCTATAAAATTTCTAAGATAACTCAAGTTGTGAATAGCTTCTGGAAAGGTTAAAGTTCTATCCCTTACCTCTTCATTCAGTTTAGTCCATTCAGAATCATAACCGAAGTAGGGTTTTAATTCTTTTTCTACTTCAGTTTTATCGCCTCTAAATACCCAATCAAAAGTGTCTTTTTTAGTAACCCCAACTTTCTTTAATCTCTCTTCAATATCATTTAATACAGATGGATTCCACGTTCCTTTTTCACTGTCAAGAAATCTCGGGTTTTTTGAACTTGACCTAACTTCTAATCCTAATTCTTCAACAACTGAAAAAGCAGCTGTTATGGCAAAGGCACCACTAGTATGATAACTTTTATCAAGATCGTAATGCTCAAACATTTGTCCATACTTAGGATTAGCCGAATGAGGAGTCATTGAATTAATTTTCAAACTTAGTTTAAATTTTTCAATGGCATACTGAAACTCGGCACTTTCATATGATTCTTTTAGCACTCGACAGCCATACCCAACACGATCAACTTGCTTATAGTAATTACGGAAGTATTCATCTTTATATAACTCAGATGATATTTCTTCGACACTATTTAAATCTGCAGTAAGTGGAAAGTTATTAAAGTCAGGGTAAGCAAGAAGTATTCCGCCCTTAATTGTTGATAAAATGTCCTCAGCAATACCCTCATTTTCAGCAACGATAATTAATTCATCAGCAGGTAAAGTTCCTTCAGATGGTGGAGTTTCTTTTGGTTCTTTGTGCCATGACTCAGAACAACCATCTGAGGATTTCCAGAATGTCCCCGTTGGATCAGGACTAATTTCTAGATCAATTTTATGGTTATCGAAATTAAGGGATTTTATTAATTTTGAATCCCTGTGGGATAAAATAAGATGTGACCTATACCTCTTCATTTCTAAATCTAAGAGATTATTCTTGACTAAGTTGTATAACGACCCAGCGTTTAAGCGGCGAGCCGAGTTTTTAAAATTAAGGTTCGGAACCCTAAACGAGTCCGCTTAAAACGCCTTGTTATAGGTTTTTACCCGGCTTTTTTTGGTAAACCAAGTGTGTAGTAATTGACATTCCCAACCACAAAGAAAATAGTAATACGAATACGGTTAAACTTGAAGTTACTTTATCATCAATGGAAACATCATTGATAGTAAGAACAAAATTTCCCAACTGAATTTTGGTGATCAGAACTGCCATTGGGATAAGAAATATGACACCATAAATTGAACTTAAGATGGCGACAATTTTCTTTGGTCTTTTCATATTGAATTTACTATTTGGCAAAACCTATAACATGTATTTATCGGCACATATCTGTCGCTACTGATGTCCGATAATAATCCAATCATCCCGCCAAAGCAAATAATCACAATGTTTTGTCCGGATAATATTTATCGGCAAATTTAGATTTTTTGAATGAGGACTTTGCAAATCTTTAAAAATGTGTCATTCTGACCTCTACACCTCGGGGGAAGAATCTTTAGGTGCGTATATCGGTTTTATAATTAGATTCTTCACTGCGTTCAGAATGACATGTCAGCTTCTCCAGTTTTACAATGCCTTATGAATATACTTTAGATAAATTTCTCATTGTATAAAAGCTGTGAGAGCTTTAAGATAAAAGGAAATCATCACGCATAAGATCATGTATGGACAGTAGAAAAGTGTATGTAACCCGGGTGGCCCTGACGGTGGCGCTGGGTGGTTTTTTAATGGGGTTCGACGCATCCGTGATCTCAGGGGTTGTCCGGTTTATTGAGCCGGAGTTCGGTCTCTCAAAACTGCAGCTGGGGTGGGCAGTGGGCTCGCTTACCTTAACTTCCACGTTGGGTATGCTGTTTGCCGGACCGTTAAGCGACCGGCTTGGCCGACGCACAACGCTTAAAATTGCCGCAGTGCTGTTTGCTATTTCTGCTATTGCATCAGCACTGGCACAAACATTCTGGTTTCTGGTCATCGCGCGAATGCTGGGCGGGTTTGGGGTCGGTTTTGCACTGATCATTCCGCCTATGTATATCGGTGAAATTGCACCGCCCAAAATCAGGGGACGCCTGGTGAGCTTCAATCAGCTGAATATCGTGGTGGGAATCTCCGCCGCCTTTTTTACCAACTATTTGATTTTGCAGTGGGCGCAGTCGGAAGCGGCATGGGCTCAGGCTTTAATGATAGATGAACATACCTGGCGCTGGATGCTCGGCTTGGAAACCTTGCCGGCCATCATCTTTTTCGTGGGACTCTATTTTGTACCCAAGAGTCCGCGCTGGCAGATTATGATTGGCAACAGGGAGGACGGAGAGAATACCCTCACCCAGATTGTTGGACCGGAGAGCGCGAAGAAACAGGTCAGCGATATCCTGGAAAACCTCGAAGCAGATAAAGAGAAGGAGAAGGTTTCGATCAAAGAGATTTTCCATCCTTATCTGCGATATGTGCTTCTGATTGGTGTGACTCTTGCCGTTCTGCAGCAAATTACCGGGATCAACGCCGTGTTTTTCTACGCTCCGGTCATTTTTGAACAGTCGGGCATCGGTACGGATGCGTCCTTTATGCAGGCCGTTCTGGTCGGATTAACCAACCTGGTATTCACCATTTTTGCCATCATGCTGATCGACAAGCTGGGCCGAAAACCGCTTCTGATTGGTGGTTTGACAGGCATTACACTCATGATGATGCTTTTGGCCTACGGGTTCAATGCGGCAACGTACGAGCTGGATGAGGAGAGTATTCAGACCATTGAAGCTCCTATTGACCTGGATCTGTTATCGGCAAATATGGGCAATATCACTTATGATGATGATGTTCAATTCAGAGCCGCTCTAACCGAAACGCTGGGACCTGAGGCAGCCGTTGAGTTTGAATCCCAGATCATTACGGCCGCCATCGATATCAACCCGAAATTGATCCTATTCGCTATTTTAGGATTTGTTGCATCTTTTGCGATTTCACTGGGTCCGGTGATGTGGGTGATGTTCTCGGAGCTGTTTCCGCTTCGTGTGAAAGGATTTGCAATTTCCTTTGCCGGCTTTATCAACTCGGCCATAAGTTTCCTGGTACAGCTTGTTTTTCCGTGGGAGCTGGCTACCCTGGGAAACAGTATGACTTTTTTGCTCTACGGAATTTTTGCCCTGATTGGACTTTTCTTTGTCTGGAGAGTGGTTCCGGAAACGAAGAATAAATCCCTGGAAGAACTCGAAGAGCAACTGGTTGCAACATCATGACAGTCCATATAACAGCTGCGGCTCTTATACTCTTTACATTTTCACTTATTACGTTTTCGTGTGATGGCAGTGATACCCAATCTGAAACTTCTAATGCTTCAATAAGCGACACTACTATGGTAGATCTTTGGAATGGCAACCGTTCACAGATACGGCAGATTTATGAAAAAGAGGTATTAGCCGCTGTTTTAAATGCAACGGAAGAAGATTTTGGCCCGTGGGAAATCAAGGAGACACTTGATGAGTATCCCGGGGATGATGAGGCTCTGGTATTTAGCGAAAAAGGTCACGATCTGTTTGTTACCATTGCCGGAAACCAGAAGTTTGAGGAAGGAGACATGATTGTGATTCCCAAGCCTATGACAAAGAATCTGTTGGGCTACAGGGTTCCGATTATTCGCGAAGGTGATTCAGAACTTTTCGAAAATATCAGCAATAGGGAAGAGGTACAGCAGCTGAAGCACGGGATACCCGAAACCTGGAGTGATGCGGTTATTTTCCGGGAGAACGGATATCAAGTGGTTGAAGAGGGAGATTTTGACGACATCTTTGAACGACTTGAGAATGGCCTGTTCGACTACACCGCTTTTGGTGCAAATGAAGTAATGAGTGTTTATGAAAATCGGGCAACCCAACGAGAGGGTTTAACCATTGATCCAAATATTCTGTTATTCTACCCATTCCCGCTCGTTTTCTATGTGAATCCCGATTTATCTAATCTGGCAGTCCGCGTAGAGGAGGGGATGGTACGCATCAGTGATAACGGTGAACTGGACTCTATTTTTAACCGCTACTACGGCGATATTGTTGAGAAGTTAAACCTGAATGAGCGGATCCTCTTTGAGTTAGACAATCCACTCATACCGGATGAATTCCGCGATCTAAAACCCAACCTGGATAACCTGTAGGTCAACTCTGTACCTTTTTCTCTGATTAAGGACATAATTTCAAAGTTATTCTAATCTGAGCAAAGCCACCAATTTCCCCGCTTTATGAAGGAGGGGATTAAGAGGTGGTTGGAAATAGTTAAAATCCCCAGGAATAAATTCTATACAGTTTTTTGAACTTTATATATCGTCAGTAATTAACGTTTGAGTTAAATCCAGAATTGAAATATTGAAATTTTATAGAATTAAGAAACCCCTCTAAATCTCCCCTTAGGAAGGGGAGACTCTTTTCCATAATTCTTATTACGAACTGATGTAAAACTTACAGTCAGGAGGATCTGAATTAATCCTAATCGCGGCTGTCTCCGCCAATCGACATCGGCGGATAATCACTCATTGTATATGTAACGGATGCATTTTTGTTGATATCGGTTACTCGCATAGTGGTTTTTTCACCACTGCTGAGATCTTCCTGAGTCATCTCCATCAGCATACCGGCGGGATAGTTCTTCGGTACATTTCCTTTCAGATGCTTCGTTTGTTCGTTGACACGGAGCATCTTATAGATCCCTAAATCCTCGTCTTCGGTTACCCAGTACTCCATCACGCTCTCTTCATTTTCAGATCTGTATCCGCGGCAATCCAGCCCGGCGATGGTTTTGGTACCGATCTCTTCAAAGTTCTCCCATTCTTCCATTTCTTCCTCTTCGTCCTCGTCAGGGGCCGTGTCTTCATCGGATTCCATATCATCAAAATCTTCTGCAAGCATTTGAGCCTGTCTCCAGTCGTAGGCGAATGAAAATTTTCCATCTTCATTCTCCATCAGCATTACCATTGATTCATTTTTTAGATCATAAATCATAAACATTTCACCTTCAGATTCATCGATCTGTTCGCCTGAAAATTTGGTACCCGAATAGGCTTCGCCATCATTAAAGTGCATTTTCATGATCATAGGACCATCAGAGTTCCCATTCTTCTTAACGGTTTCAACCTCCATGGTTGTGATGACATCAAACCGATACGCCTCTTCGGTCACTGCATTGCTGTTCATGGCAAATGATACATTTATGCCATCGCCTTCTGAGCCAAACTCTTCACCAAAAATGGATTGCCAACTTTTTTCTACGGCTCTTTCGGCTGCTTTCTCAACCTCATTGCTAAGTTTCTCCTCAACCTTATCCTCAGCTGCTTTCTTTGCACGGTCTTTCAGTCTGTTAAAAATCTGTCCGTCGGCTGTAGATACAAATGACAGTGACGTTAATGTGACAATTAGAAATGCGATTAGTTCTCTCATATTGATTGGTTTTTTAATTGATGTTCTCATCTCTAAGCGAATATACAAGAATATAGGAATAATCAACATTCACCTGTGATGTTTTGCACTTGGGAAGAGAAGCAGATAACATGGGTTACAAATAGTGTGGAAATCTACCATGCAGTAAGAACTCGTAGGGGTATTATCCTTATTTACGGTTCGATTTTATTGATGCACCGTATCAATAACAAATAGGGATTTTGGGGACTGAATTTAGTATTTTAAATAGACATCAATGAGAACAGAAACAGTAAATAACACAGAGATATGAGTACAGAAAACAGAATAGGTTTGGACAGTGATAAAACGAAAAAGTTAGCCGAAAAGCTGAATGCTTTATTGGCCAATTACTCGGTGTTTTATCAGAATACAAGAGGATACCATTGGAACATTAAAGGGGATTCGTTCTTTGTATTGCACGAAAAGTTTGAAGAGCTTTATGATGACCTCAAAATAAAAATTGATGAGGTTGCGGAGAGAATCCTTACGCTTGGTTATACTCCAAACCACAAGTACACTAAATATGTGGAAGTGTCTGAAATCACTGAAAGTGAAAAAGTTTCGGACGGAAAAGCGGCAGTGAATGAAATTTTGGAAGCGTTTAAGACCACGTTGAAAATTCAGCGTGAAATTCTTGCACTATCCGGTGAGGCAGACGATGAAGGAACAAATGCCTTGATGAGCGACTACATCAGCGAGCAGGAGAAACTGGTTTGGATGTATGCTTCGTATGTAGGCAAATGATTTCGGAATAGAAAATCTTTAAAATTGAATGCTGTCGTGATTATTTTCGCGACAGCATTTTTTTGAGAGGCATTCAATTTAAGGAATTACATCAATTCCATTCCTACAGGATTGAATCACTGTATCAAGCTCAATCCATTCAGTGCTGATTCATCACCGGGATTGGCAAGCAGTACCTTTTCAAAGAGCACTTTTGCTTCCCTGGTCCGCTGCATCATCAATTTATTCCAGGCAAAAAGCAGCAATGAATCGTAATCAAAAGGGTAGAGATTTACCGTTTTTTCGATATATCCATCAGCTCGCTCGTACTGCCCCCTGTTATAATAAATCAAACCAAGACGATAATTGACCAGGCTGTTCTGTGGATCCGTTTCCAATATTTTTTCATACAGTTCAATTATCTCATCCCACATAGCCATAGCCGAGTAGGGATAAGCAAGGCCAAGTTTTGGCTCAATCGCATACGGCTTCAGATTAACGGCACGTCTGTAATAAATCATCGACTCGTCCATGTCACCTTTTTGATAGTGCAGCCACCCGAGTCGTAAATTCAGTTCATATGATTCAGCATCGTATACCGAATCAAGTACTTCAATCGCTGTTTCCAGATTCCCGGCATTTTCAGACTCATAACTGGCATTAAACGCATCACTTAAACTCTGTTGTGCAAAAGCGGGGAGGGAAAGCGATGTGAGGATAAATATGGATAAAATAGCGTGTTTTAGATATTCCATAATAGTGTCACAGTTAGATTTTGAGTTTCGTAAGGCACAGCGTTCTGTATAACGGAGCCGGACTCACCGCCAGTAAATCGACTCTCTTTTTCTATGTTGCTGTAATCCAGAAGAAGGTTCATTTTATTTGTAATAAGGGTGTGCAACCGAATACCATATCGCGATGTTGTTACATTTGTATCGTTAAAAATAGTATGCCCATTGTCGGTAACGACGTTTAGTTGATCACCGAAATTCATAAATGCCTCAGTCCAGATACGGTTCATCAATTTGAGCCCGGCTTTTTGGGTGAAGATCAAATCCGTTCGCCAATCCTGATTCCCTGCTTTTTCCGATTGATAGTGAAGTATAGACGATGTGTAAAAACGCAGATTACCGAAAGGGAAAAATGATAAAATCGCATTCTGCTGGAGCTGTGTAGCTCCGTTCAGGTTTGATACAGAGGATGAGATTCCGGTCTCAACATAACTGAACCGGCGATTTACACCCGCTGAGCCCACGAAATCGTTATTTGTCACTCCGGTTCGAAAACTGCGTGGACGAGGGGCGGAAGTAACCGTCGTAACGTAATTAAGCAGGTTGATGTAATGCAAACCAAAGCGAAGATCCAGACCCGGTTTAAGGAGTGTCGTTGTACCGATATAGTATTGATTCAGATAAACAGTCTCATCAGGATTAATGACCGTAGAACCATCGATATTTGAAAACAGAAAGTACGATTTTTGAAGGTGTGCATAAGTATGGCTAAACCAGGTTCGTTTGCCCGCACTGTGTTCACCACCAATCTGAAACAGGTTGAACCCGGTCGAAACAGTCTGCAATCCTTCATTTCCGATGGAAGAATTGAAATTTTCGATAGCTGATTCCGGAGCGTCCTGCTGACCCGACCAGGAAACATATATATTTTTGAATGTCAGGTCTTTGCCGAGATTCAATTTTCGACGTGTTGCCTTTGAAAACGTTTGCTCGGTAAAATAGGCTTCATAGTTTCTGCCAGAAAACAGATAGGAATAGTAGAGATATTCCTTCAGTAGCTCATCACTGTCATTCATTTCAAACGCTTTTTGAAAATGCTGTGCAGCTCGATGATAGTTCTGTTTTTCATAATAGGCTACCCCAAGCCGATATCGTAAATAGTAGAAATCAATTCCGTTTTTGATGGCCAGGTTTCCCGTCTCAATCAGAGTATTCCAATCCTGTTGAGACCATAACTGATAGGTTGTGGCATCTACAGTACTGGTAGTCTGCTGACCCTGACTATAGGAAACTTCAGAAAAGAATAGCATCACTATGATAATAGCTATTTGACGCATGTGGCCACCACTTTTTCTTGATGATCTGTAAACTGAAATTCCCGTAATCCATCGCCATCAACCCGGAATGAAAAAGACATCTCATCGATATTTTTCCCAAAACGACGTTTTTTTGCAGTACCATGCAACTCCAGCTCAGATGATTGCAGACCTGTACTGTGGTCGGGATAGGTGAGTGTGAAAACTCCATCCAGATAGCGGTAAAACGGAGCAATAAAATCCTGCATGATTGTCCGGTTGGGATTGAATATCAGGTGAATCGGGTAGCTGTCGTGCAGAACCAGGCCGTGTTCAAAACCAAAACTGACTTTATAAGCAGACAGATAAAATTTATAGAGAAGGGAGGATCTATCGCCTTCAAAATAGAGAAAGTGGAGCATAGCCGGTTCGTTTTTAAAATAAGCTTTAGAACCTGTTATTCTGCATTCGATGAAACGGTTGAGTCCGCTATCGATCTTAACCTCCCAAATCACGGAATCTGAATTCCCTTCACTCATTTTAAATTTAAATATACGCCCGGGAACCAGATCGAAAGCTTTTTTCAAGGAGGAGTGAATCTGGATATTCGATACAAACTGTCCTTCTTTAGGAATACCGTTGTCTATCAATCTTTTATCTGATGATCCAGACCCAGCATAATAATTGGTGAGCGGATGTTTCAGTGTTTTTGATCCGATATACGGTGTCTCCTGAACTTGAAAATGGAGATGGGGATAGGGCGAATTACCGGAATTTCCGCAAACACCAAGAATATCGCCCATGCGTACCCTGTCTCCACGTTTAACTTTCAATGAACCTTTTTTGAGATGACTGACCTTGGTGTAAAAGAATTCGGAATGCTTGATGACAACCGTGTTTCCCCAGTTTTCGTCAAGGTTTTTTTGCCCAATTACGTTGTCTTCAACATCATCTATGACATCTTCTACAGTTCCGTCAGCCGGTGCTATCACGGATTTATTGTAGCAATAGTAATCTTCCGGATAATCCCCGCTTCCCTGATATGTTTTTCCATACTCGTCTTCAATTTCAAAATCCCATGCGTGGCTCCAATCATCTTTATGGGTATAGGCTCCATTGTGTCCCTGAGTTACTTTCCAATCACCAAAAAAAGGTAGTTTTAAAGATCCGCGGGTGTAGCTGTAAAATCGATCGCGATAATTCAGAAAAGAGTAGAGGTTTTTCTCCGGCGAATTTCTCTGAACAAACCAGGTAAAGAGTCTCGATTGTTCTCCGGTTCTGAATTTCAGAACATATAAAAATACAAGAACGATAATGTTAAACGGCAGCGCATAAACCGGAAGCTGAAAAACCGAAAGAACGGTATTGACACTGATGGCGATAATGGCAACCAATGGAACCAGGATAATGGCCCACAAGTAAGAGTAGATATTGGGAATGATAAAAAAGCCGCCTACAGCAATGGCCGTGAGAATAAAATTAAACCCTATATAGCTGTATCCCACTTCAGAAATTTCTGCCCCGATAAGTCCGTAAAAAGCCCATGCCGCAAAAAAACCAATTAACGATAGCGTAAACGCAATTCTTGAATAGATAAACAGCCCAACTGCAAGCAATACGCCGGAAAACACGCTGAATTGAAACAGGATCGCTCCCAGTGAGAGAAAATATGATTTGATGGGAGAGGGGATTGCAAGCTGATTCCACCACTCATATACAGAGACCAGCGAAGACCCCCCAATAATGTACAGATCATTGAGTGTATATATCCATCGTTCGTTCAGGTTTAACGCGTCGAACTCCCGTGTCGAGAGCATCAACATCCAGAGTGCAAAGACAAAGGGCAGGCTCAAATGCGGCAGATAGTATTTCCCGATTACTCCTTCAAGAGTTACAGAAATAAAAAGTGTGAGAATAGAGGCGAGCAGAACAATAAACAGAAGTATAAAGACGGGTTCAAATTGAATACCGAGTCCAAGTCCAACCAAAAGTGAGTTGAATCCGTAGTACCCCTTTTGGATTTTTTGAGGATCGAGTCCGAAAATAAATGCTACGCTATTGGTAAACAGCACGGATATTAGCCCAAAAAGACCAGCGTAAACATCAATGAAGGAGACCGGAATCAGAATGGCAGCAAACAGCTTGTTCTCAGAAAAGAAAATCTGTGTATAGCTGTTAAGCAATCCTTTCCAAAACCAGTCAGGTGCTTTCATATTTTTCCGGGTTAATATTTAATACGTTAGAATCAAAATTCAATTGATATTTTTCCTATTCAATACAAAAGTCCACTCCTTCTCAAGGAGGGGATTTAGGAGTGGTTAAAAAGGTTTTTGAGTTCATTTTCAATTTCGTCACCTAAGGCTACCACCCCCGGCCCAACCTCACTTACACAGGAGGGGAGTGTTTTGAACGTTCATTAAAAGTTGAATCTGGTTGTAATAGATGTTTCGGAATCTCTTCCTGATTATTCAGTGTTATGAGAGTTTCCTGCTTTCGTATGATATGTGTGTTGCCCTGCATATCAATCAACACCACATTTGGCCGCATTGTGATAAACTGCATCCATTGTGTATTGTTATAGGCGCCCACTCTTCGAATGACGTACGGGTCACCTTTTTTGAGAAGCGGAAACACCATATTTTTTCTGATTACATCAATATTCATGCACAGCGGACCAAAAACGGCCGTTTCTTCGGTTTGATCCGATACACTTATTGCAGGCCGAATGTCGTGATCATACCAGAATGAAGTGAATAGAAGGTTTACTCCAGCATCAATAATGGTTGCTCGCTGACCATCGGCCAGCCGTTTATTTGCAATCACGGTTCCTGCAAGATATCCGGCATCGTCAATCATGGCACGTCCTGTTTCCAATATGAGTGTGGGCAGTTTGTCCGGTTTGAAATCTGCTTTCATCAGCACAGAGACAATTGCTTCGGCATAGTCATCAAAAGAGGGAGAGGTGTCGCTGCCGGGATAGTAACCACCTTTCAACGTATTGTTCGATGCGAAACCACCACCCATGTCAATATATTTCACGGTGTGGTCAAATTTACGTTCAAGCCCAAGTGCAAGATCCGTCATTTTCTGAGCGGCAACCTTATAGGGTTCCGTACTCATCATATAGGTTCCGATATGAGTATGCAGTCCCGTAAGTTCGATGGTTGGACAGTGCATAATTCGGTTGAGGGCATCCCAGGCTTCCCCGTTTTCATAATTAAATCCAAAACGATCCCATGCAGGATAGATGCCGACATCCATATTTACACGGATTGCCACTTTAGGCTTTTTGTTTGATGATTTGCTGATTTCGATAATATCATAGAGCTCATCAAAATGGTCGATGTGAATCAGGGATTCATTTTCTACAGCCTGTTCAAGATCATCTTTAGTTTTATATGGACCGTTAAAAATGATCTGATCTCCCGGAACCCCGTTGGCAACTGCTTTTTTATACTCAAACCCCGAAACAACTTCTGACCAGGCACCTTCCTGGTGGAACACGTTACAGATAGCATTCAGGTAGTTGGTTTTATACGACCATGCAAAGAGTACGTTGGGATATCTCGACGAAAAAGCACGGTATGCATTTTTATAGGTTCTTCGGATGGTTTTTTCTGAGTAGACAAAAACAGGCGAGCCGTACTGCTCCATCAAACGTTGAATCGGTACACCGTCAATTTCTGTGATGGGCTCGTGCCGAACCTGCATTCCAAATTTTGAAGGCATTCCCGCATTCACTTTTTTGATGACAGGCCGTTCAAACGGTTTTTTTTGAGCGGATTGAGAATCGTTGTTGTCCATTATAGTTCTCCGGTTGTAGATAGTTTTTGAAATTCATCCATGCTGCAAATCATATCAAACGAGTATCGGATAAATATTTTTCCGATTGCAAAATCAGTGAAGGGACTCACATTTTCTCCTGTTGCAAGCTGAATCATGGCCTCGGGTAGATTTTGTCCGGCAGCTACGGCTAGATAAACCCAAGCCGGTAGCCGTGGATTGATCTCAATGAGGAAGAGTTCATTATCGGCGGTACGTATGAGTTCCAGCTCCATTCCACCTCTCCACTTTGTGGATGCAATTAGTTTGTGTGTGTAGTCAATCATCCCGGGATCATCAAGCGTAATACCACCCCACGCTTTTCCCTTATCGGTGATATACTGCTTGCGCATGGGAACCGCTCCGACTGTTTTTCCTGTTCCGTCGCCCAGCGCTACAACATTTACCTCTGTTCCTTTTACAAACTGCTGAACTACAACCGGGAGACCCCATTTCGCACTGATCTTGTTAAAGTAGATGGCTGCCTGTTCTGAGTTGCCCGCAATAAAGGCATCATAGAATATTCCTTTAATTACCAACGGATAGTCAACTTTTTGATCTTTCTTCAAGTCGAATATTTCTGATGCTGATGTAACAGGGTAGCTGTCAGGGACTTTTATACCGTGTTTTTTACCAAAGGCGGGCAGGTTACTTTTGTGTCTCTCTTCGAACTGCTGCAACGTGGGTAAAAACGTGTGGATCCCCATTTCTTTTAATCGATCAGCCAATTTGATGAACACAAATATTTCTGAGTCAAAATTCGGAATCAGTACATCAATATTTTCCCGGTTGTGAATATAGCTGATTCTTTCCATCAAAGATTCCACACCCTCTGACGGATAGGGGACTTTGTAAGTTTTATCCACAAAATCGTGCATAAAGGGTCCCGGTTCCAGATTTTCGTAAGCCAAACCTATGATTCGGGATTCAAATTTATTTGATTCCCGAATACCTCGTATCACCGGAATTCCCGGTCCTGGACTATCCACATTGTTCAGACCCGAAATAGCAATATTCAGTGTTTTACTCATCATCAAGAGCCACCAGCTGCATCTGTCTCAGCATTCCGATAAAGTCATAGAAATACCTTTCAAAGGCACTTTCATCCACGTCATACTTCTGTGTAATAATTTCTGAAATCTGTTCGGGAGAATGATCCTTTTTTAAAAGCTGAATGATTTCGAGTGCGGTAGGATTCAGTGTGTATGAGTCTCCGGTGGATGGGTCAAAAACAAAACCCGTTTCGCTGATGGCCAAGCTTTTTTTGATTTTCATAGCGATGGAATTAGTTGTTGAGAGAACTGTTTATTCTACATTTACAATATCAGACTCCTTTATCTAAAATAAGCTTTTTGGTTGTTATTTCATATGGGGAAAGACGGAATTTAAAAAGTACCTTCCGTTTGAAAGAGGGAATTTAGGCCTGCCTGTTGGGATAGGCAGGCGTGGTTGGATAAAAATACAATAAAGAAGATTAATCATATTCAAACCTTCAATCAGATCAGCGGACTGAATTTCTGTTTAATACATAAGGATCAAACGTTCTTTTATATAACTTTTATTGATTATTCTCTGGAAGGTAAAGAGTTAAATCCCGTCCATTTCCCAATCCATCCAGATGGCCGGCCAGGGATTCATCCTCTGTAACAAAATGCATGTGCAGATTCGTCGAGTGATGTGTGAAAATACCGTGATGTGAATCGGACCAGAACCCAAGAATTCTAACGTTTTGATCTTCAAGCACACCATTTGGACCGGACGTTCGGTGTTTTTGATGGGTATGAACGTTATCACCTTCCGGCCAGTCGATGACATGCCAGTTTAGAGCACTAAACACACCTTTAACTAAAAAAGGAAAGGGCCGGTCCATGTCCAGTCCATACTCTTCCGCTCTGTTTTCAATAGTTTCCTGTAGCTCTTCCATAGATGAAATGTTGTCGGGAAGTTCAATGGTATCCCACTCTTCAACAGAGGCCAGAATCAACAGGTTGGCTTTCTCTTCATCATAAGCATCGATAAACTGCACCTGATCTTTACTGCTTGCCCGGGTTTAATATGATTTTCCATCCAAAATCAGGATTTCACCTTTAAGGTTTTCGAATGCGCCTAATGCATAAAGGTGCTCCCGATCTATGAAATCGGCAAGATCCGCATTAGCAGAGATATCTCCATTCTGTATTGTTGCTCGAAGTGCACCGTAATATTCTACGGTGTACGTTGATTGCGCATGTACGGAGGTCACAAGTATGCCCAGGAGTAGCGAGAGAAAAAGAGTGAGAGTTCGAATCATTTTTGTTATACAACTGTCATTAATAATAGTGCACACAGAAGGTAACAAATTCATTTTATACGATTGATGTGCATTTCTTTTCAATAAAATCTAAATCGTAAATCGAAACAGATTCGAATTGAATCAAAAAGGCATTATTCAAAGTCTTCGAACCACCCCTAACCCCTCCTTAAAAAGGAGGGGAATCGGTTATTAATCAATTTTAGCTAATTCTAAAACGTAAAGTACCGAACGCCTTCCTGCTTCATGAATTCAGCTACTTCCGGTGGTGCTGCGGTTCCAACTCCATCAATCAGGTCAGCTTCTGTATAATCCCGGTTGGGCAGAAAAATACCGCAAACTTCAACCTGAACACCGTTATTCATTAACCCCATCAGGAGCTGTTTGGGTGATCGATCAGCCGGTACAAAAGCTGGGGATTCTGAATCCTTGAGCGCCAACTCGCCGGCGTCACTGCAGAGAAGTACGCGAACGGGAACATCTTTGTTGAGTGACTGAGTGGCCAGAACCATCGCCATCATTTGAGTTTCAGCATCGTCTGAGGTCAGCACGACAAAAAGTGACTCAGTATCAGTCTGAGCGTTTGCCAGTCCGGCAAATCCAATAAGTGTTGCAAAAAGTGTTATTAGTGCTTTCATGATCAATTAAGTTTAGTTGTTTTTTGTTTAAATATTCACAGCTGAGTACGCATGCATCGCTAAGAGATATCTATTCATATTACAAACAAATACTATTCAAAGTGTCCTCTGCGGTAAACAAATTTTATACGAAATCCTCCACAGCCACCTGATAGGCGTGCAGCGGATTGTCGCGGTCACCCTCGTACTCCTCGTTATATTTTTCCACCTCTTTCAGGATTCGTTTTACCGTAGCCTCATCCTGAAAAGAGAAGAAGAGGGTAGAGTAGATGCCCTGTTCTCCCTGTGAAAACCAGGTTCGAATATCCGGCTTATGTTTTTCGGTTCTGAAACCGTACATCTCGGTTTCGCTGTACACAGGTACATTATTTCGGGTCATCATTGCCCGAACTTCGTTAGAAAATTCGGCGATGCTTAATATGATTAGTAGTTTCATGGATTTGGTGGTTTGTTTTACATTAAAGATTCTCCCCTAAAAAGGGGAGATTATTTTTTAATTCCGCACAATATCTTCGGTTTTTCTATTCTTGTTCACCATAAAGTAGATCAGCGGAACGGTGATCAGCGTTAGTGCAGTGGATGCAATCGCTCCGCCCATCAGCGAGATGGCAAGCCCCTGGAATATCGGGTCAAACAGAATCACAATCGCGCCAATCACTACCGTTCCGGCCGTAAGCAGGATCGGCATGGTTCGCACTGCACCGGCTTCTACTACAGCGTCAGCCAGCGTATTGCCTTGTCGCAAACTGATCTGAATAAAGTCGATCAGCAGCACCGAGTTTCTCACCATAATTCCTGCCAGGGCGATCAATCCAATCATCGATGTAGCTGTAAAAAAGGCTCCGGTAACCCAGTGACCAATCAAAATTCCAATTAGTGAAAGCGGAATGGCAATCATCATGATAATCGGTACGCCAAAGTCCTGGAACCAGCCTACAATCAGGATGTAGATAATGACCAACACTACCGCAAAGGCAATTCCCAGATCACGGAACACTTCGAGTGTGATCTGCCACTCACCGTCCCACTTCACGGTCAGATCTTCGCTTGTAAATGGCTGCCCGGAAAATGCCTGTTCCAACGAATAACCGGCAGGGAGGGCAATATTGTCGATCTCATCCCTTGCATCCAGAATGGCATACACCGGACTTTCAATCTCGCCGGCAACTTCTGCAGTTACGTAAATCACTCGTCGCTGATTTTTGCGATGGATGCTTTTCTCAAGCGTTCGCTCTTCCTGCTGAACCATGTCGCCGATCGGAATCATCGCTCCGGTTCTCGATTGCACATGTAATCCGGCAAGGCGGTCAACTCCGGAACGATCAATTTCATCCAGTTTCATTGTAATGGGTACCAGAGTCGCTTCATCTTCACTGTAGAGTGAACTTACGGGGTGCTGCCCCAATATCATCCCGAGCGATTCCGATACCTGATTTGGCATCACACCTGATACAGCAGCTTTTTCTCGCTGTACGTTAAATCGATATTCGGTTTGATCGGCTTCCACCATCCAATCGCTATCTACAATACCGGGCGTTTGAGTAAATATTCCCATAATATCCTCTCCAATCCAACGCTGCATCTCCAGGTCTGGTCCATAAATCTCCGCCACAAGGGTAGACATTACGGGAGGTCCGGGTGGAACTTCCACCACTTTGACGTTGGCATTATACTTTTCACCAACGGCTTGAACCAGCGGTCTCATGCGCTTGGCAATATCGTGACTTTGGTCCGATCGCAAGCTTTTGTCTACCAGATTCACCTGAATATCGGCTACATTTGATGATTGACGCAGATCATAACTACGAACCAGTCCGTTAAAATTAATCGGCGCATTGGTTCCGGAGTAGATCTGATAGTCGTACACTTCAGGGATTTCCAGCATGACCAGCCCAACTTCCTGAGCTACCGCTTCCGTCCGCTCAAGCGTGGTTCCCTCGGGCATATCGATGATGAGCTGAATCTCATTTTTGTTATCAAATGGCAACATTTTCACCTCTACCCAACGGATGTAGAAAAGCATCAGCGTAGCAAATAGTACGACCGTGGTTCCGAGAAGAAATGCCCATCGTTTCCAGGTACTCTCCATCAGCGGTCGCATGGTTTTGTCGTACACCTTAAAAATGAACGTCTCTTCCAGTTTATAACCTTTACCGGAGTTTCCACTTGATTGAACTCTGGCAGCCCGCAGCAGCCGATAGCCTAGCCACGGAGTCGCGATCAGGGAAATTATCAAAGATAGAATCATCGCCACGGTGGCTCCAATCGCTATCGGACTCATGTAGGGCCCCATCAAACCGGAAACGAACGCCATTGGGATAACAGCGGCTATCACCGTAAACGTAGCAAGAATGGTCGGGTTACCTACCTCGTTGATCGCATAGATCGCGGCCTGCTTAAACGGCAGATTTCTCATCTTAAAGTGGCGGTGCATATTCTCTGCCACAATAATGGAGTTATCCACTACAATACCGGTCACGAACACCAAGGCAAACAGTGTAATACGGTTGAGTGTGTAATCGTACATGTAGTAGAAGAAGAGCGTGAGTGCAAAGGTGATCGGAACAGAGATGAATACAACCAATGCTCCGCGCCAGCCCATCGCCAGGAACACCACAAAAGATACAGCTAAAACAGCCACAATTAGATGAATCAGGAGAGTGCTGACCTTTTCAGTTGCCGTCTCTCCGTAATTACGTGTGGTTTCTACCTGAATTTCTGATGTGATGACAGATCCGCTCAGCTTATCAACCATCTCATCAATTTGAGACGCAATGGTCATCGCATCCGCGCCCTGTCGCTTCGCTACGGATATGGAAACAGCAGGGTAGGAGGTTCCCGCCTCAAGCTGTTTCTCTTTGGAAGAGACCGGTCCGGGAATGTAGGAGACGTAGTTTCCTGCTTCACCGGGACCATCTTTAATTTGAGCAACATCTCTCAGCAAAATTGGATCACCTTCCCGAACATCCACAACGAGCGATCCTACATCATCGGCTGTTTCAAGGAAATTGCCGGTTTGAACCAGAAATTCCTCATCATTCTGAGTAAAAGAACCCGATTTAAACTCACTGTTTGCCGCCTGAATAGTTTGAGCTACCCGAAGCGGGTCGATCATCATGGAGGCCATTTTTTCTTTATCCAGAATCACTTCAACAGTACGGGAGCGACCTCCGTGAATTTTGGTTTCAGCGACATCAGCAATGGATTTGATCTCATTGTCCAACTCCTGTGCTACCCGGCGAAGTTGATAGTCGTCGTGATTATCACTCCAGAGTGTAAGGGTTACAATCGGAACATCGTTGATAGACCTCGTTTTGATGAGTGGCATGGTGACCGGTTCCGGCTTGGTATCCATAAATTTCATGATCTCGTTGTAGAGACGCACGAGGCTTTCCTCAATATCCTGGCCCACATAAAATCGGGCTGAAACCATGGCCTGCTCCGGCATAGAGGTTGAATACACATATTCCACTCCTGAAATGTTGGAGAGAATTTTCTCCAATGGAATGGCAATACGGTTTTCAACTTCCTGCGGCGATGCACCGGGATAGCCGACATAAATATCGGCCATGGGTACATCAATCTGGGGTTCTTCTTCACTCGGTGTGAGCCATACGCCATACACACCGATGGCTAAAAAGGCGATCATAAGAAGCAGTGTCAGCTTCGAATCGATAAACGCCTGTGCAATTTTACCTGCTAATCCGGTTTTCATTTTTTTCTATTTCTTCAATTCAAAATTCTGGTTATAAATGTCTTTTACTATCGTATGCTCAGCAGTTGTCCCTGGCGTATGGACTGACCCGGTGCATAGACAAACTGTTCTCCCGGTTTAAGTCCTGTAATGACTTCTATCAAATCACCTGATCTTTCCCCAAGACGAACCCACCTCAAAACGGCACGATCGCTGTCAGATATGGTATAGATTCCGGTGAGCTGACCGCGTTCAACAATGGCATCAGCAGGTATGGTTAAACTTTCTGTCTCATCATTATTCACCCTGATCTGAGCAAACATTCCAACTTTTAGTTTGTTGATAATCTCTGCATCGTCAATAACTGCCTCAATCGAAAATTGGCGACTCATAGGGTTTCCGGCCTCACTGATTGCGGTAAGGCGGGCAGGAACGTCAGACATTCCTGCAGAAGAAATAGAAACTGAAACGTTTGAGCCTTCTTCAAGACTTGAAATTTGATTCTCTGCTACTGTAGCGGTGATTTTGACAGAACCGGGATCTGCAACGGAAACCAGCGGATGTCCTGGAGATGCCATATCACCTTCAGAGACAAACTTACCGCTTACAATACCGGAAAAAGGAGCACGGATTACAGTGTAGGAGAGCATCTCATTCACTTCATTCAGCCTTGCCTCCAATGCTTCCATATTGGCTTTCGCTATTTCATACATCGTAGTAATGTCGTCCAGTTCTTTCGATGTTGCACTCTCTTCGGCATATAGGTTTTTAATCCGGTTATAGTTTATTTCGGTATTATCGAGATTCGCTTTGGCCTGAACCATATTGGCTTCAATCTGGGATTTTTGAGCCCGGATTTGATCATCTTTAATTCGAACTAATACATCACCTTCATTAACCCGGTCGCCTACAGTTACGGGAACTGATGTGACGGTTCCCATTACAATGGTGCTGAGGTTCGCCTGATTATTGCTTTCAACTTTGGCAGGGAATACCATTCCCGATTGAGTTGTTGAAGCTTCTGCTGTACGAAGCTCAACTTCGACTGCATTTTGTTCAGTTACTGTTGTATCGTCTGAGCTACAACCACTTATAAGTGTTATGGCAAACAGCAGAGTTAACATTCCTGAAATAGGTTTCATGTTCTTATTCATTTTCTTTGTTATTTTTTAGTTGTTAAAATCCTGTTCAAGAAGCATCTCCAGTGCGGCGATACTCATATTGTATTTGTAGAGAGCCATCACGTTTTTCAGTTTGGCTTCGGCTAATTTTGTTTCAGCTTCCAGTAAATCGGTAGTTCGCTCCATCCCTTCGCGGTAGCGGTTGGTTCGGATTTTCACATCCTCGGTAGATTGTGCAATCGATTCTTCGGTAAGTTCGAGCTCATTTTCTGCATGCTCCAATGTTCGATATGCCTCACGAACCCTGTTTTCCATTTCAAATCTGTGGCTTTGCTGCATGCTTTGAGCCTTTCTATAATCAGCACGGGCTTCCATCACTTTACCGGCCTGACTAAACCCGGAAAAAATATTCCATCTCAGATTAGCACCAATCATGTAGGAGCTGGCATCGAAACCTGCAAACTCAGAATCGTTGAATTCGTAACTACCAAACAGATTAATCTTTGGAAGAAAATTGAATTTGGCCGACTTGCTCATTCTTTCAGCTGCATTTACTCTCTGTTCAATTGCACGGGTCTGTGCATTATTCACCTGAATGTCGGTAATGTCAGATGGAACGAATGTGCCTTCAATACCATCCAGATTTTCAGTTGGTATTACCTTCACAGATCCATCCAGACCCAATAAAAGAGCCATCTCTTCCTGCGCGGTGTTCAGCTGATTTTCAGTATTAAGCTTGCGACTTTCCATTTCCAGTTCGTAAACCCTGGCGGCCAGAAAATCCTCCTTGCTGAGTAGTCCCTCTTCAAAAAAGTTTTGCGCCTGTCGTCTGTGCTCGGACGCTGTTTCCAGCGCAGTTCCGATCACTTCGAGCTGACGTATATGGAGAATCAGGCTGTAGTACTGATTTCGAACCTGATATCTGATATGGTTCCTTGTTCCATGCAGCTGTTCATTGGCGGAATTTAATTGACTCTTTACAGCACCGCGCTGCATTATCATATCCGGATTAAACAGTGGCTGACGTACTTCAAACTTAGCACTGTAGTTTTCGTAAGCATCCGGATCATTCAATAGGGCAGGGTTAAAATCCTGCTGACTTACTATTTCCTGCTTCAGCTTAAACCCAAAAACATTGAGCGGATCGTTTGTTGAAACCGCATTGTATTCGAAAGAGAGCTGTGGTAGAAATACGGCATTTGTTTGACGATATTGAGCTTCGGTTTTGTCGACGTCAAATTCAGCTTGTTCTATCGAGAAATTTTGTTCCAAAGCGATCTCCATCGCTTCCTGTAGTGACACTGTAAGCCTGTCATCATTTGAATTTGACTGACCCGGCAGTTGAACCGGCAACAGAAATAGCATCAAAATCAGATATACTTTGGGTACATATGAAATTTTTAAGTTCATTTTAGTTATTGTTATTTAGTTATTTATGATTTTATAATCTTAGATGGGTCATTAAATACTACCCTGTGATTCTTTTTTCTCTTTTTGATGAGTATCACCTTCTCGTTCGATCGGTAAATTACCTGCAGACCAATCCGGAAATCCCTTTTCCAACCTGGATGCACGGTATCCATTCTGATTTAACATCTCTACAGCATCATCCGCCATCATACAGAGCGGTCCCCGACAATAAGCAACAATCTCTTTTTCTTTTGGAAGCTCATTCATTCTGTCCCTTAAATCTGTTCGCGGGAAAGAGAGAGCATTTTCTATGTGTCCGTTTTTAAATTCTTCTTCAGGCCGTACATCAACAATTACAACGCTGTCATTTCTGATTTTTCTGACCAGTTCTTCGGTAGATATCATTTTTAAATGCTTGCGTTCTTTTCGGAAGTCAAGAAACAAGTCTGCGATCTCATCATTCAGTGAAAATCCCAGACGGCGAAGTGCGCACCAAGCTTCAAAAACCTGTTTATTTGCCAATTTGTAGTAGTTGTATTTTCCACGCCTTTCACTTTCCACTAAAAAAGCATTTTTCAGTACCTGAAGATGTTGTGAGGCATTCGCTACAGTTAAATTGGTATTCATGGCTACGTACTCGACCGCTGCAGGTCCTTGTGCCAGAAGATCCAGTATTTCCAGACGGTGCGGATTGCCCAACGCTTTTGTCATACCCGACATCTCTTTGTAAAGGGATGTTTTAAATTCTCGAATATTCATGCTCATTTTGTTTTGTTCATACATATGATAGGGAGGGTAGCAATTTCATTCAATAAAATACTTGAATGAAATTTCCATCGATTAATTAAATCTGTAACTAATTGAAGTAGAGTGTTATGAAGAGATTACTTACAATTATTATTCTGTTAAAGTTGTAACAAATGTTACAAAAGAATAGGTCAGAATTGGGTATATAATGTATAAGAGTATTTTATCTTTATTATTCGTATATTGATGTTGACATTTATAAAGATTAAGTACAATTATTTCATGATTCAGAATCAACACCAATTTCACATACCGGTTATGGGAACCGGTCACTCCATAGATAGTCCCATACGTGTAGCTCATTTAGGAATTCACTCCGTTATCTCTGTAGTTGATGACCTGCTTTGCGAAAAAATCAGGAAGCACTATAGCGGTGAGTTCAACATTCCTTACAAAAATATTCCCAGATCAGCTTTAGATGGACGGGCAGACCGAATTACTGCTTATCTAAATATGGTTGCAGATATTGTGAACGATAAATTTGAGGAACTGAAAGAGATGCCGCTGTTTTCAGAAACGGAAAAAGATCGCTATTTCCAGCTTCTTCCCAATTCAAATCCGCTGAAAACAAGCTATGATTTTATATGTTCGCTGAAGGAGAAAGAGACACGTGATGAATACATCAAGGAATTAACAGATAAAATGACTCCCGGTGCGATTGATGTAAACATCATGGCTAAAGTGGATGCCTTGCGTCTTGATAGCAATGATCAACCTTTGAGCTCCGAGTTTAGCGATGCAAGTGCTGCGTTGCGTGGCTTTGCCAACAGTAAACTTGAATCGAGCGTCGTTCTTTCGGCAGGATTTAATCCAAGACTCTATAACTATCTTGCAGATTTTAAAGATTTTTATCGAGATCAGTCCGGAAAGATCAAAAAGAAAATCATTCTTAAAGTGAGTGATTTCCGTTCGGCTTTAATCCAAGGAAAATATCTTGCTAAAAAAGGCCTTGAAGTGGCTGAATTCAGAATTGAGTCGGGTTTAAATTGTGGGGGACATGCTTTTGCCTCCGATGGACACCTGCTGCCGATACTCTTACAGGAGTTTCGGGAAAAACGAGATCAGCTGCAGGAGACGTTTCAGCCTTTGATTCAAAAATTTTATGAATCTCAGGGTTGGGATTACCCGGAAGATGTTTCTGATGTTGCTAAAGCACGAATTACCGTTCAGGGTGGAATTGGCACAAACGGTGAAATGAGACGATTACTTGAAGATTTTGAAATGGATGCTGCAGGATGGGGGAGTCCATTCTTATTAGTTCCTGAAGCCACCTGTGTAGACGAATTTACATCGGGCGTTTTAGCTGATGCAGGAGAAAATGAACTCTATCTGAGTGGTGTTTCACCGTTGGGTGTTCCATTTAACAATGTAAGAGGCTCAGGATCTGAAATTCATACCAGGGAGTTGATCGAAAAAGGAAAACCAGGATCTAAATGTCCGAAAGGATTCCTGGTCTCCAATACAGAGTTCACTGAGAATCCAATCTGTACAGCATCATCTGAGTATCAGATATTGAAAGTCAATCAAATTGCTGAAAGTGATCTGCCTGAAAAGAAAAAGGAGAAAGAGAAGGATAAAGTTCTGGCAAAAACCTGCCTATGTACCAACCTTGGTACGGGATCCATGATCCGTCTTGGTATCATGAAACCGTCATACGGTCGACAGGCGATATGTCCGGGACCAAACATCGCTTGGTTCAATCGGGAATATTCGTTGGATGAGATGGTCGATCACATTTACGGCCGTCGTGAATCTCTGGTTCCTGAAGAACGTCCTCATATGTTTGCAAAAGAGCTGGTGATGTACGTTGATTACATTAAAGAGCTGGCTGAACAGGTTGAAGGAGATGAGCAGGAGTGGAAAAAACTAGAACGGATGCGTAAAAACTTAATGAAAGGAATTGATCTCTGTCTTGAGATTTCAAAACAGGAACCGTATCCCGGCGAAAATCTGGATTCCATTCGTGAAACAGTGGAATTGCAAGGACAGCGGCTGGAAGAAGTTTTTGCGGTGTCGGCTTAAAATTATAATAACAGATAGAAAAGGAGCCTCGTTTATTAATGAGGTTCCTTTTTTTATGATTCACGGTACATCTTATCTGCGATAAACAGATGAGGTAAGGTCAATACGCTGATCAAAATAAACATTAGTGTGACAAACTCACCTTCGAGCTGCATCAGCTGATTGATATAAAACAGCAGTACAAGTCCAAAAAGAGAAATAAGCGTAAAGGGTGCGGCTTTTTTATAAAACTCAACGATCGTCAAGCTCTTGTTTTTAGCCTCAAAAAACTTCTTCATTTCATTAACATGGCCAATGGAGTGCCAAAGAGCAAAATAAACCGCAAACCCAATTAAGGGACCGGTAATTAAAAGCAGCAGAGTAATGATGATACTATCAGCAATAAAACTAAAATTGTTTGTGAAGTGATTTTTACTCAATCCAAAAAGCGTAAGTCCTGTATAAACGAAAATTATAAAACCTGTTGCATAAAGAGGATCAGGCATTACGTTCGCAAAAGTGGTTAAATCCAATCTCATCGCTTCTGCCATGATAGGATAGGAGGTAGAGGTGTCTGCAAAAATTATTAACCCGATAATGAGGGTCCCGCGTGTTATGTACCAGGTAACGTTCGGTGTAGAACTCTTTAAAAAATCTTCCATATCAGCCTGACCAAAATGATAGATCGACATAGCTAAGAACAGCACCATTCCGGCAATGGGAATGTATATCCACAGAAATGCGATGAAAAGCATAATAAGAAGATAGCTTGCATAGAATAGTATGTGGTCTTTGAGACTGTTCCTAAGGCCATAAAGTTCAGAAGCCATGATATGATCGATGGCTCCATGTGGGATACCAATGATAAAAACGGAGAGCAACAGTATTGGAATGATCAACAATTCCAAAATTTGTGGGAGCAGCAATCCAACCCCAACAAGAACTACTGATACGCTTACTGCAATCTGATTTAATCGCCTTGAAGTATGCCGCATGCTACGCTCCGGTCAAAATTCGATGCTTCATTTTCCAGATAGCTTTGAAAAAGGGAGTATAGGGTAAGGTGGAAAAAATTTTAAGCTCTTGACCTAAATGAGTCTCTTCTTCGAGGAATTGCAATATGCGATCAAAATGGTTGTTTTTAAATAGATCATGAAAAATCTGAATGGAAATTTCAGAATAGCCATCTAAGATAGATAGCAACATCATGTCATAAACCCTGAATCTGTATGATGATGCTTCCTCTTCAGGAATTTCACTTCCGGATTCTAAAGCTTTTACGATCTGCATGGTATGCTTCTGAATCCTGGTAAATGTATATCCGGTGGTAGGTTTTGTGAGTCCTCCGGCTGTACCCATATTAAATACGCGATTGCAATATATAGATGGATAACGCCGATCTTCCATGGGTATATTCCCCTTTTCCCTTCGGGTTATCGTATAGTTGCCTTTCGTAAGACCGAATTTATCGTTTAAATAGTTAATTAGTTCGCGTTCATACTCTTCATCTGTCAGCAGATTTGATGAGAAAAGAGTGTATTCAATCAGAGCCTTGTTTTCGGTAAAGGGGAGGGTATAAAAGAAGGATAGCCCATTCAATTGAGGGATATCAAAGTCCATGAAAATTGCTTTATCCGGATCAAAAAGATTATTATCCGTTTCTATTTCCCATCCCAGAAAGTGCTGGCTTAATGAAATATCAGATTTTGCAGTAGATAAACCTGGAGGCTTCAACGCACTTTGAAAGATATAGGGAGCCTTAAAATTTCCCTGATCTGTTCGGATAACACCATACTTACCTTCGGAAGTGAAACCGAGAATCTTGGCTTCCAGAATAGTAAAGTTTGAAGCTGTTTCAGCTTGCTGAAGTATTTGTTTTTTATAGTCAACACTTCGGATGCAATGGTATCTGTATTGTTGAAGATCTTCACTCAGTTCTTTAGACTTCGCGTTAACCACAAGATTATTCCACGTATGATAGATCAGGTTTTCAAACGGTATGTTAGAGTCATCCCAAAAACACCAGGTTTTATCATTTAAAGGCGTAAAATTCAGGTCGACAATCAGGACATTTTTTGAGCGCAATTTTTCAGACTGCAGCAAGTGCCATGTTAAACTCAAACCGGAAGCTCCGGCTCCGGCGATAATGATATCGTAGGTTTTATCAATCTTCAAAAGATTATCCATAGATGACAGAATTGAAAAAAAGGCTCCAAAACACAAGGTAATGGAGCCTAACCCTAAAGAACAGCCTCACGATTCAGCTGTTATCTTAGTACACATGATACACAGAGAAAACGAAAGCCTGAGTTGGTCTCTGATTTAACCGTAATCGATTATTCATCGTTCAGTTATTAATTAAACGAATATTGGAGACCAAAGGAGTGAGCAGTGCCATAACCTGTAGAAAACGGTATAAATGAGTAATTAAACTGTACCGGCTGAATGGATAAACCCATTCCAAAACTTAAAGGCCGTTCAGTAGGTCCCATTCTGTAAGCGGTTTGAAAATCAAAAAGATCCGCAGCATCTACTGTCAGTCCAATGGTTGTATAACTATCCTGAACTTCTTCAGATGTAAAATCCCCACGATAATGTTCATCCAACGGCATACTCCAGTCAGTAAGAATTCCAATTAGCAGAGGGAAATCATTATTACCCGGAGTCATAAATTCAATTAGTTTCAAAGATACACCGGCATTCAGCATCGTCGGAAGCGGAGTGGCCGTAGTTTCCAGCTTTTCCATTTCACCCAAATTGTTCAATGAAACACCGGCAAGCACCTTTTCTTTAAACAAACGAAGCGAAGTACCCACATTGAATGCATAGCCATTAGCCCTAAGCTGAAAGATCTCTTCTCTCAAATACTGAGCCGTTACACCGGTAGAAAATGGCCCTACCTGATAGGCAACTGCTGTACTGAGTGAAAGATAGCTGACAGAGAACGAACCGGAGGACGGTCCGGGTTGACTTCTGGCCTCAAAATCATCTGCCCGGGTACCATAAATACCAAATCCATAGGTAAGCTGATTACTTTTAAAATGGACAGCGGCAAATTGCGTATTCAAATTTGAAATCCACAATGTATAATTGATATCCAAGCCGGATTGCTTCTCGAAAGATAGAAGGGAGGGATTGCTGTAAATGGAAGAGGATCCTGTTGGATAAGCTGTTGTTCCTTCTCCCATAGAAAGGATTTGGGCTGAAGGGCCGATATTCAAGAAATCGAGTCCGCTTCCGGTGTCCTGTGCTTCTGCGTTGTGAAACAGCAACATGAACCAGAATAAGATGCATGCTGGTGTAGAAATAAAATATTTAATACCGGATGGATACAAGCGATTCCTAAAAAAGATGATAATTGAATTTGCATAAAAATATCGGTCTGTTTGAACACTTAACCAAATAACATTGGCCAGCTTTTGCTTAAAATTCATACATTTGGCAAAAATGCATGAACCACCATCAATTGAATGACTTCTACA
This sequence comes from Rhodohalobacter barkolensis, assembly GCF_002834295.1. Lineage (NCBI taxonomy): Bacteria > Pseudomonadati > Balneolota > Balneolia > Balneolales > Balneolaceae > Rhodohalobacter > Rhodohalobacter barkolensis. The sequence continues at coordinate 812,377 of NZ_PISP01000001.1, forward strand.
GATTATCGCTATAGAATGCCGGCCGAATGGCATCCACACTCCGCTACTCAGCTTCACTGGCCGTCAAACCGAGAAACCTGGCCGGGTGAAAGATTGAGCAGGGTAGAGTCTGTTTATCTGAATATAATTGACGCTCTTCACAGATATGAACCGATCATATTGCTTGTTGATGAAGACAGTTCAGAAAAAACAGTTCGGGAAAAACTGATTAACTATGGCATTGATATTGGAATGGTGCAGATCTATTCTCTGCCCATTGATGACGTTTGGGCCAGGGATTGCGGACCAATTTTTGTTCAGCATTTGGATAAATTGGATCGTTATGCAATCACGGATTGGGAGTACAATGCCTGGGGTGAAAAATATCCGCCATTTGATTCAGATAATAAACTACCTGAATGGTTTGCTGAAAATTTTAACCTCGAGCACTTCAATACAAATATGGTGTTGGAGGGAGGGTCGATCGAGACTAATGGAGAGGGCATTTTACTGACTACAGAATCGGTTTTACTCAATGAAAATCGAAATCCAAATCTGACAAAAGCGGAAATTGAAAAAACCGTAAAACATTATCTTGGAATGGATAAGATCATTTGGTTAAAAAATGGATTAGCCGGAGATGACACAGATGGTCACATTGACGACCTATCCCGGTTTCTAAATCGGAACACGATACTTACTATGATCGCAGATGATCCGAATGATATCAATTACAAAGCCCTTCAGGAAAATTACGAGATTTTAAAAAGCTCGACAGATCAGGATGGGAATCATTTTAATATTATAACGCTGCCGTTGCCTAAAACAAAGATAGAAGGAACCACGGTAGATGGCTCAGAGTATGTACCTGCCAGCTATGCGAATTTTTATATCGCAAATAATGTGGTTTTACTTCCTCTTTACGACAAGAGATATGATGAGGAAGTGATGGACATTTTCAGAGAGTTTTTCCCTGATCGGGATGTCATTGGGATAGAATGTGCAGACCTGGTGTGGGGTCAGGGCAGTATTCACTGTATTACTCAACAACTTTATGGGATCAAGAGTTAAAAAGTCATCCGGTTGTTTAAAGTGCCTGAATGAGTTCCCAAACTTCACTTTTTACCAAATCCCTGGTTCTATAAATATTATCAAAGAAATCATTGATATTTGTATCGGGGTGGGTATGTCGTATAAGTTCATCCGTAAACCCAAATTCAATATCCTCCAGATTGTCGAAATAGTCTATAGTTGAAAAGTTATATCCGTAATCAATTCCTCTGGGCATGATCAATTCATGCAGTTCCCAACCTTTCATTTGATCTCGTTCCATTCTCTCCTCATGTAACGGCCTTGCTATTTCATCTTCAAACATCTGATATTCATACTCATAGCCTAACCCTACATTCATATAGTTCATTACAATGTAACGGCTGGGTGAAAAATGATCGCTCTGCAGAACACTGTTCCTTATTTTCCAAAGCTCAGAATGATTGGGCGAAAGATACTTTCTGTAGCTTTCAGTCATTCTCTGACCTTCTCCCTTAGAAAAATCTTCCAGAAATTGATCCGGTACATCTTCAAATCCACTCAGCGACTGACTGATTGTAACAACTACATAATTATAAAATGAATTTTGAGTACCGGGGTAAGTCACTCTGTATACATACCAGTTTTCGATATTGTCACTCTCTTTACGTGCTTCCTGAATTGAAACAAATGTTGAAGACAGATGCTGTAAAAAATCATCTTCTTCATTGGGTTCAATTTGCAGATAGTCGATATGCATATAGTGACCCTGCCGATCCTGAGCTTCTACGGATAGTGGAAGCAATAGTGCACTAATTAGAGTGAGAAGAGATATTCGAATAGGAGTAACCATGGTAACCTCCTTCCTGAATTAATAATTAATTCAATTAACAAATTTTTGTGAACAAATCGAAGTATTTACGCATCTCAACTAAAAAATTAATCTAATTGAATAAGGTTTACAGCCTTTTAAAGGAGTGTTTTTCTTTTTCAATTAACGAACGTAAATGAATTTTTAGGATGAGAATTCCTTGTTACATTGTCTGTATACTTTCATATCTTCATGGCAAAAGAGTTCCTGTAACTTTAATCATTCAAATGTCAACGATTTTAAACGAGAAGTACGAAGCAGTTATCGGGTTGGAAGTACACGCCCAGCTCTTAACAAATAGTAAAGCTTTTGCGGCAGTTTCAGCCGAATATGGTTCAGCCCCAAATACTCAAGTTACGCCACTATGTCTTGGGCATCCGGGTACACTACCGGTTTTAAATGAAAACCTGGTCCGCTTCATTATCAAAATGGGTTTGGCAACAAGTTGTAAAGTGGCAGAAAGGTCGATATTTGCCAGAAAAAATTATTTTTATCCGGATTTGCCAAAAGGATATCAAATCTCTCAGTACGATACTCCGATCTGCTATGATGGTCATATTGATATCGAATTGGAAGATTACGATAAAACCATCGGCATTACCCGAATTCATATGGAGGAGGATGCCGGTAAATCCATCCATGACCAGGATCCCTATCATACATTGGTCGATCTGAACAGGGCAGGGACACCATTGATTGAAATCGTATCGGAACCCGATCTTCGAACCCCACAAGAAGCGTATTCTTATCTCTCCAAAATCAAACAAATTGTTCAGTATTTGGAAATTTGTGACGGTAATATGGAAGAAGGGAGTTTACGCTGTGATGCAAACGTATCAGTGAGGCCAAGAGGCAGGGAGAAGTTTGGAACCCGTACAGAGCTGAAAAATATGAACTCTTTTCGCAATGTGGAAAGAGCGATTGCTTTCGAAATTGAACGACAGATTGAGCTTATTGAATCGGGTGGTGAAGTCGTACAGCAAACACTTTTATGGGACGCCAATAAGCTGGAGACCCGCAAGATGAGAAGTAAAGAAGAAGCACATGACTATCGATATTTCCCTGAGCCGGATTTACCGCCTGTGGTTGTAACGGATGAGCTTTTGGACGACATTCGTTCTGACCTTCCGGAGTTACCAAGTGTTCGTTACCGAAGGTTCATTGATGAATTCGATCTTTCTGAAGATGCTGCCTACACACTGACAGAAACACGTCAACTGGCAGACTATTACGAAAATACATTAAATGAACTGCATGAGCCAAAAGCCGTTGCTAATTTAATTCTTACTGAAGTGCTCCGAGTTTTAAATGATAAAAGTATTACCATCAGGGACTTTACAATTACAGAAGCTCGTCTTTCAGAATTAATCCAAATGAAATTAGACGACAAGGTCAACTCATCCGCCATGCAGGAGATTTTTAATGCAATGCTGGATTCTGATAAAACTGCGGAGGAACTGGCTAAAGAGATGAACTTGGTTCAGGTTTCAGATTCGGGATTTATTGACCCAATCATTGATGAAGTTATTGCTAATAACCCTGATGAAGTGGCAAAGTATAGAGGTGGAAAAAAAGCATTGATTGGTTTCTTTATAGGTCAGGTTATGAAACAATCCAAAGGAAAAGCGAACCCGAAACAGGTCCGGGAACGTATAGCTGAAAAGCTTGAAGGGTAGATACAGGGGTATCATTTCTTACAAAATTATCATCTTAAAATTAACATAAATGAACTTTAAAGCAGCTTATTTAACTATTTTTGCAGCTTTTTTGACGTTTAGTTGTTCGCGTTCTGATTCAGATATGATGGAAACTCATATTAGCGGTAATATAACCGTAGATGAAAATCTGGATCAATCCAATGACAACAGCGAAATTCAACTCCTGGTTTCTTTTCAACAATCGGATGGAGAAGCCAGAGATACTCTTTTTTATGCCGAAACAGATGAAGATGGAAATTTTTCCGGAACGGCTAAATTCGAAAATCGGGATTTGTATCCGGTGATTGTCTCCAGAAATCAAAATACCTTTGGTATACTCAATGTAGTTTTTGCAGACGGTGACTCCGTATCCATCAATGCGCAGTTGCCCAACGTGAACCAAACGGCTGAAATCTCTTCTGAGGAGAATGATGCCTTTAAAACTTACGAGCGAATAGAACGCAACTTTAATCGTGTTGCTCAATATATCAATGCAGGTGCCATTTCTGAGGATAGTGTATACATTGAACTTCAAAATTGGAGTGATCTATACTGGCAAATGTATGAAGAGAACGAAAGCACTTTTGCTTCAGATTTAGCAGGGAATATGTCTGTTTCCATATTAAGCGGATGGAATGACTCCCTGATGGTAGAACGAGCAGAAGAGTTGATAAGCAGTCAGAATAAGCTGCGTTCGAATGGGCGATCAGTAATGGTTGACTATTACGCAGAAACCGAAGGATTAGATCGGGCGATATCATTTTTGAACAGGGTTGAAAACTTATCTCAACATCGAAATGATAAGATGACGATTCAGATGGATAAAATTGAGTTGCTATACGACAGTTCCAGAACTACAGAGGCGTCTACTCAACTAGATCAATTTAGAGAAAGTTTTTCTGATGTAACACTGGCTATGGAGTGGGCAGAAAATATTGGCTATGATATTGAGTTTCTGGCTCCCGGTTCACAATTTCCTGACTTCTCTTTTGTAACCGTAAATGGAGATTCAGTTTCAAGCGAAAGTATGTCAGGATCACCTTTTATTATTGAGTTTACCCGCTTCGACAATCCATTATATCAGCGGCAATTTGATCGAACGGTTGCTATCTATCAGATTTATAGCAACTTTGGTTTGGATATCATAACAGTGCCGGTGGCTACAAACCCGGTGATGCTGCAAGCATTTTTTGATGAGAGGGATATGCTTTGGGACTTGGTACAGCCAAACTCATTTGATGCAGAAGAATTAATCGAACGATTTAATATAAGTCGGGTTCCTACACGGTTTTTAGTGAATGCCGACGGAGAAATTATTCGCCGATATATTGGCGAAGAGTATCAGGAAGTGGTAAGAGGACTTCAAAACATAACTTCAAGAAACTAAATAATATCATGCGTAAAATACTTATAGCAGGTAACTGGAAAATGAATGCAGGGCCAACAGAAGCTAAGGTATTAGCTGATAAAATGGTCGAAATTTGGAAAGGGAAAGAGTTTTCCCAAGAGGCTTTGATTTGTCCACCTTATGTATCACTTCCGTTTGTTGTGAAGAGTTTCAGAGACTCTTTCTTTAAAACAGGTGCTCAAAATGTTTCTAACGAAGATAACGGTGCCTATACCGGTGAAATCAGCACCTCTATGTTGAAAGAGTTGACTTGTAGCTATGTGATACTGGGTCACTCCGAACGCCGTGAATATTTCAACGAAACGGATGATTTTATTGCAAAGAAAGTCCTTAAGGTGTTGGATGATAACATGAGACCTATTCTCTGTGTGGGTGAAAAACTGGAGGATCGTAAAGCCAACAACCATCAAACCATCGTGAAAAATCAGCTTAAAGTTGTTCTCGATCAGGTTGATAAATCTCACGCCGAAAATTTTGTTGTCGCTTATGAGCCGGTTTGGGCCATTGGCACCGGCGAAACAGCATCTCCACAACAAGCTCAGGATATGCACGAATTCATCCGAACATTTATTGCTTCTGAATGGAATGCCGAAACAGCGGATAAAGTCCGTATTCTCTACGGCGGAAGTATGAAACCGGGGAATGCTGAAGAATTGCTATCACAATCAGATGTTGATGGTGGATTAATCGGTGGTGCAAGTTTAAAAGCAGATAGTTTCAGTGAAATTATGACCATTGCAGATCAAATATCTAAATAATGGACACCAACTATAATGTATTACTGATAGGCAGTGGTGGCAGAGAGCATGCCATTGCCTGGAAACTGAATCAGTCTCCAAATCTTGGTACACTCTACATTGCACCGGGCAATCCGGGTACAGCAGAGCTCGGTATGAATGTAAATCTAAATTCAAATGATTTCGCTTCTGTCGTTGATTTCTGTAAAGATCATTCCATCGATCTGGTTGCCGTTGGACCGGAGGCTCCGCTGGTTAACGGAATCGTAGATTACCTGGAAAAAGAAGGGGTGCCTGTTTTTGGACCAACAAAAGCTGCCGCTCTGCTCGAAGGCAGCAAGCAATTTGCCAAAGAGTTTATGGTGAAGTATGAAGTTCCTACGGCAGATTATGCAGTTTTCTCATCTGATGAATTTGATGATGCATTAAAATTTGTCCAGTCGAAAGAAAGCTACCCGATTGTTCTGAAAGCAGACGGACTGGCTGCAGGGAAGGGAGTATTTATTTGTGATAGCGAAGAAGAAGTCATTAAAAGATTAGATACTCTTAAAAACGACAAGAATTTACAGGATGCTGCAAGTAAACTTGTTGTAGAAGAGTTTATGGAAGGTGAAGAAGCCTCTGTATTTGTGATTGCTGATGGACACACTTCGCATATTCTGCATAATGCACAAGATCACAAACGAATTGGTGAAGGCGATACCGGTTTAAATACAGGCGGGATGGGAGCATACTCACCGGCACCGGTTTTGACTGATGAAATCCTCGATAAAGTAAAAAATGAAATTATTGAACGTACCATTACCGGTATGCAACTCGAAGAGGCCGCCTATCACGGTATACTTTACATCGGTTTGATGATTACTGAATCCGGGCCAAAAGTAGTTGAATACAATTGTCGTTTTGGTGACCCTGAATGTCAGGTCATTTTACCACCTTTGGAGAACGATCTTTTAACGCTGATGATTGCTACCACGGAACAGCGTCTGGATGAAATCTCAATTCAGTTGGATGGGGATTATCGGTGCGGAGTTGTTTTGGCCAGTGATGGTTACCCGGGCTCATATCCCAAAGGAAAAGAAATAACCGGGATTGAATCAATCGATGATGATGCGATAGTATTCCAGGCCGGTACTAAATTGGATAGCGATAGTTTAGTAACAAACGGTGGACGGGTACTCAGCGTTGTTGGAAAAGGGAATACCTTAGACAAAGCCATCAGTCATGCCTATAAGAATGTTGAAAAAATTCACTTCGAAGGTTGTTACTTTCGAAAAGATATTGGTCATAAAGGTCTGAAGCGTATTTCATAAAATAATATTCCCTTACCGTCACGGATTTGTAATTTATGATCCTGTAGAACGTAGTATGCGCTCAAATGAAATAGAACATGTCTATAGAAAGTGGAATGATTTGATCAATACGGATACCTGATGAGTCAATCTCTCCATCACCTTATTTTTGATTCTTCAATTGCTTTTCCTGAAAGAGTGATAAAAGTATTTAACTATCAGCTTGAAAATAATCCTGTCTATTCCAGGTTTAATGAGGTTTTTGGTTTCTCCCGAGATTTATCATCACCCATTTCTATAGATGAACTTCCACTCATCCCGATCAGGGTCTTTAAAGAGGCGGATATAAAAAGCTTTCAGGGCGAGGAAGAACTTCTCTTTATGAGTAGCGGAACAAGCAGTATGACTCATAGCAGACATTTTATAAAAAACCGATCTGTTTATGAAAAGGCTATTGAAAACCAATTCTACAACTTTTTTCCAAAAGATCAGACTTCCGTTGTATGCTATACTCCCGGTTATTCAGAGAATCCACATTCATCATTAATTTGGATGCTAAATCATCTTGTTGAGCAAGATTCGTCCGGTTTAAGCCATTTTATACCTTTGGATCAACCACTTAAAAAAGAACAGCTTGAGAAACTGATTCAATCAAACCGAAAAGTAGTACTCTTTGGTGCTGCATTCGGACTTTTAGATCTGATAGAATCCGGTTCGGATCCTCTTCCCGAAGGTGCCCACATCATTGAAACAGGTGGAATGAAGACGCATAGAAGGGAGATACATAAATCCGAGTTAAGAGAACTGCTATCTGATGGATTTCAAGTTCCACCGAGCCGGATACATTCTGAATATGGAATGTGTGAATTGCTCAGTCAGTGTTATGCCATAGGCGGAGAATGGTTTGAAACGCCTGAGTGGATGCGTGTTACTGTACGTGATGCAAATGACCCATCGAGAATTTGCGAACCTTATGAGCCCGGGAAACTGGGAATCATCGATCTCGCAAATCTCTATTCATGTTCGTTTATACAAACGGATGATATGGGTATGATGGATGACCAAGGGAGATTTAAGGTAATGGGAAGATGGCGAAAAGCAGAAATGAGAGGGTGTAATTTTTTGATTGACAGTGAAACATGAATAGCCTGAATGAACATATTGCTCAAATATCTTCAGCAATTGATGATTGGTTACAGGCTGACAATCAAACCTTGAAGAGAGCCATTGAAAGAACTGTGGAGGAGGGATTATTTGGAATAGAGGATATCAAACATCAAATACGGCACCTGAAAAATTCGCTTACGGAAGAGAATCTAATTAAGTGGACAAAGAATACAGATTTTAGTGATTGGCCCTTGAGTTCTAAAAATATCGTATGCCTGCATGCAGGTAATTTACCGTTGGTTGGCCTGCAGGATCTTCTTGCTGTTACTCTTACCGGAGCAAATTATATTGGAAAATTATCTAAAAAAGATCCCTATTTGCTCCCGACATTGATCGAAAAACTGGATCAAAAGAATATTGGGGGAGTAAGGAAGTGGTCTACTACTTTGAGTGATTTAACCGGTAATCGGGCCGATGCTGTACTATTTGCCGGATCAGAAGATTCCGTAGAACCCGTAATTTCAAGTCTGTCAAACTTTGGTATAGCTAACCAAAAAACTCCCAGGTTGATGAGAACCGCTCATTTCTCCATAGCTTTTATCGAAGATTATTCTAAGAAGACGATGGAGGATCTTACTGAAGCGGTTTTCAGATATGGAGGAACCGGATGCCGTTCCGTTGCAATTGTGGTGGCGCCCTTCAGTTTTAAAAGTCAAAAATGTCATTTTACAGATTATATAGAATCATTCTGGTTGAAAAATCCTCAGCATCAAAAGCCAAGCAACTCTCTTTTTTATCGATACGCAACCAATAAGGCATTAGGTATCGAACAGTCTTGGTTGAATGATTTTCTTATTGAAGAGAGACTTTCCCTTCACACTGATAAATTTGTTCTTCAATGGATTGAAGGGGATGAACAAACTCTTGCTGAAATTATTCAGCAATTTAGAACGGGTCTTCAAACGGTTTATACTCAATCAGGTGAAATTCCAAAATATTTTGGTCATTCAGAGCCCCCGGAAACGGATATGCTAGCCAATGCCCAAACACCTGATATCTGGTGGAAACCGGATGGAGTTGATACCGTGGAGTGGCTATTCAAAAATGTGGGCTGATAGGATTTCTGTCTTATTTTAAGATCTGTTTTTCATACCTTGAAACATCAAATAATGAGATAAATCCACTCAAAAACAGAGTTTACTTTTGGCTAAAAAGAGCAGTATAGATCTATTTAAAGAGGCTTTCCGGGAAATAAAAGGGCAAAAAAATATCAAGCCCATTTACTATCTGTATGGTGAAGAAGATTTTTTTAAAGATTTGCTCCAGGAAGAAATAGAGAAATTTGTTCCTGACGACCAGAAAGATTTTAATTTTGATCTGATTTACGGTTCAGAATCAAATCCCTCGAAAGTTCTCAGTATTGCCCGCAGTTACCCGATGATGGCTGAACGAAGGGTAGTCATTGTAAGAGACTTCATTAAGCTTGGTGAAAAAGCTGAGGATGGTTCACTGAATGAATTTATTTCCTACATCAAGCAGCCAAATCCAACCTGCGTGCTATGTTTGATAGACTCAAGATTCCCGGATAAACGAACAGGACTAGGTAAGGAACTAAATAATAACGACAAAGTATCAGAGTATAAGTTTGAAGCGGTCCCGGACTATCAGTTGCCAGACTGGATATCCGACTGGACCAAAAATATTCACAAGAGAGAGATAAATCCTGCTGCTGCACAAGTACTGGCTCAAATGGCCGGCCCGGATTTAAAGCTACTGTCCACTGAATTGGAAAAAGTGTGTACTTTTGTGGACACCGGCGAACGCATTGAAATAGAGCATATAAAAAAAATTTCCGGCTCATATCGCGATTACAACGTCATAGAGCTTAAAAATGCGGTCGTTAACCGGAATTTGAACCAGGCCCTTGGCATATCGGAACAGATATTGCAACACAATAACTACAGCGTTGGAGAAGTAATCAAAACGTTGGGGTTCTTTTACATTGTGTTTTGTAATATCTGGCAAATATGCAGGCTAACTGAAAAAGGTCTTTCTAAAGATCAGGTTCAGTCCGAACTGGGAATTAAAAGTAACTATATTTTTAATGCTCAGTGGAGAGAAGCCTCGCAGTTCAGGCTGGCAGAGATGCCCCGGATATTTGAAGCCTTGCTCGATGCAGATCGGGCTGCAAAAGGCTTCGGCACATTGGATACCTCATCGATATTTCTCCTTCTGCTTAAGCGCATCATCGGCTAAGTTGTAAATGTATTAGCCCGGTGTTGCGGTAAACAAGCAACCTAAAAGGGGTAATACCATGAAAGTTTCTACAGTATCCGAACTCAGAAATATGTCCGATGAAGATGTAATGGAACAACTACAATCAGGCGTAGTTGAGGCGTTCGATATCATCGTTCAGAGATACAAAGACAGACTTCATAACTTTTTATATCGATACACACACAATCACGAAGATTGTGAAGATTTGGTACAGGAGACCTTTTTACGAGTTTATCGCAGCCGAATGTCGTACGAAAGAATTGCAAAACTTTCTACATGGATGTATACCATCGCGCTAAACCTTGCCAAAAGCATGTACAAGAAGAAACAGCGAATGAGCTTGGTTTCTATTCATGCCGATGAATCAGATCCTGATGACCGGGAAATGCAGATTACAGATACTGTAATTCTCCAGGATGAAGAACTTCATCTTAAATTAAGTGTACAGGAGCTAGAAAGAGCACTCCAGGAACTTAATGACGATTTCCGTGAAGCGGTTATCCTGCGTGATATACAGCAGCTTACTTACGAAGAAATTGCAGAAATTACAGACACTGCAATGGGTACTGTAAAATCCAGGATTAATCGTGGAAGACAACAACTACAGGAAATTATCGGCAGTTATGTGAAGTCGGAAACAATTTAAAAAAATAGGAGTATGAATTTCTGAACACCAAATAGAAATTTATACTCCTTATGCTTTCCAAGCCTGAACAAAGCACTATACTTACCGAATTTATTCTCGATTTCAGTGATAACAGTTTATCACGGGCCGAACTTTCATCGTTTAAAGAGCTAATGGATCGGTCTGAAATTGTTAGAAGAGAAGCGATTGGCAGCAAGAGAATTCGAATGGCCTTAGGTTCTATGCCTAAAGTTTCAACCAGCGACCGTTTTGATCAAAAAATGGCATCACGATTTGCTATCGAACTCCAAAAAGAAGCCAAAGAGCAAAACGCTAAACGAATAGGAGAGACGAAGCTGACAGCAATCTAAATTGCGTCAATTTTTTCTTTTAATTCCAAAATCTCTTCATGCTCGGGATCAATTTTGAGTCCCTTTTGGATGTACTCCATTGCTTCCTGATTTGCCTTTGCCTGATGTAATATCCAGGCGATGTTGTGATAGGCATCTGTAAAATTCCAATCTTTTTTTATAGCTTTTTCATAACATTTAGCAGCCTCAATGTGCTGATTCTGCCGCAAAAAGAAATTACCTAAATTGAAATGAGAAAGGGCATTCTCATTATTCAAACGGGTTAAATAGTGAAACAGCTCGTGTGCCTCATCAAATTTGCCCAGTGCTTCGTAACAATCAGCCAGATTATTTAGTGAAGGGATATGGTTCGGATTGATATCAAGTGCTCTTAAGTAGATATCTACCGCCATATCCGGTTGACCGTTTTCGTGATATGCATTGGCTAAATTAAACAGAAATGCAACCGTATCCGGAGCAAGATCAAGGGATTTTTCCAAATAATGGATCGCCTCTTCGTACTCACCCAGAAGATAGTGGCCTACACCTAAATCATGTATTAATCGCGCGTTATCAGGACTGTTATGGAGTTCTTTTTTAATAAGTTCTATTTGATGTCTTACGTCTGCTTCGTTTTTCAAAACTGATATCCAATTTGTAATTCGGCTTTAAATGAGTTGATTGACCCCGTAGATAAAATTGCCTTTATAGGTCCTACAATGGTTAACCCTCCTAAAGATAAGGAAGCCCCATAATCAATATCACTATTAACCGGATTTAAACTCCATTCGTCCTGAAACCTTCCGGCATATAAATCTAAATTAATAAATCGATGATAAAATGGTTCGGCCTGCCACCCAATTGATACCAATTGAACATGTTTGGTGGAAACCTGATATCGGTCTATCCCACCAAAATTCAAATATCCTATATCTTCGTAATATCTGTTCGGGGTGTTCCAATATCCCCAGGGCAGTTCATTACCGTAGGTATAGCCCGCCATTAAAGTGTTTCGAAGGGAAAAGAAGTCAGTAATTTTGTAAAAACCTTCCCAATATAGATTTGCGGAAGAAAATTGTAGTGGACTGAAAATCATTGGATCACTGTGGAAAAATTGGGCAACAACTTTATGTCCGCTTGACGGGTATGATTTTCGGTCTAAAAAGTCATAGCGATACTTTGCAAAAAGAGCATGATACCCTTCATTTTGTGGAGTAATCAGTTCCCGGTTTATTTCATCACTGTGAAATGTAAAGTCTTTACGAACACCCAATGCAAAAAGGTGTTGGGTACTGAAGTAATTACCGAAAGATATTTCACCCCGAAGAATGTGATTCTTAAATCTCGACGCTCTTGAGCCATTTACAAACCAATCTACATTTTCTGAGTGATACTGAAGTGAAGTTAAGGCAGCAAATCGGGAGCCTAAGGCTCCGTAGTAGATATAATCTCCTCCAAACATAAGTTGATCACCCAGTCTGGCCTCCAGTCGGTTGATGGACCCATCATGCAATAGATCCTGAAATGACGCTTCAAAGAGAATAGATGCCTTAGTTCTGGATTCGTATCGCAAACCTACTTTAAAATCGTCCCTTTGGCTCTCTCTAATATTGATATGAAGATTGTAATAGTATGATGAATCCGGCCGAACTCGATATGTAACCTGCTCGATATATTGAGAGCTATACAGACGACTGATCTTATCATCAATCATTTGAGGGCTTAATTTTGCACCGGGTTCAAACTGAAGCTTTCGCATTATGAAATCGTCATCAAACAGTGTATTTCCCTTAATGATAACATTCTGAATTGGAAGTGGAGATGGGGCGTCCATCGTTTCTCTTGGAGAATAAGGGCCTACTTGTAGTTCAGAAATTTCTTTAAAATCTTCGATATATTCCCGGCCTGCTTCCATACCTATTTGAAGAAACGTTTCCATTAAATTGAAATCCGCTATGGAGTAACGTTCAATTTTTGGCATAGTAATAACCACATCGGCTTTCTTTCTCTCTGGAACCACTCGTTCATTAATTCTGTACTGAACCGATTGGTTCATGATCTCAGTCAATGTTCTAAGACTGTCAATTGGAACGAGAGGGGTAGAGACATCAACAGCAATGATGTAGTTAGCTCCCATATCAATAGCGTCCTGTACGGGCAGATTACGAGCCAGACCTCCATCTATATAATATTTTCCATCAATTTCGTGAGGGGCCATGGCTGAAGGAATAGAAATACTTGCCCGGATGGCATCAGGCAAATATCCGGATCGAAAGACTACAGCTTCTCCGGTTTCAATATCTGTGGCAACTGCAGCGTATGGAATCGGGAAATCATTGAAATCTTCGGTGCTGTGCGCAACCCAGGCCAACCTTGATAGATAGGAGTATATATTTTGACCGGTTATAATTCCTGAAGGAAGCGACAATCCGCTTTCACTGATGGGTATACTTACTATGGTTCTCTCATCAAATCCTTTCTCGTAATTGGAAATATATCTTCGATTGGGATTTTCTGTAAAGAGCTCCATAAAATTGCTTGTTCTGCTTAACTCAATCAGCTGATCTGCACTGTACCCGATGGCATACAGTCCTCCAATCAGACTACCCATGCTGGTTCCTGTTATGTAGTCAATTTGAACTTCTGCTTCTTCCAGTGCTTTAAGAATTCCAATGTGTGCTACACCTTTTGCACCACCGCCCGAAAGTACCAGCCCAACTCGGAGTGAGTCGTTCTGTAATGGTTTAAGATCGGTTTGAAATGTAGCAGATTTAACCTGAGGAGAGAATATTGTAAAAAGAAACAGTAAGGTAAGTGTGCAAGTAGTTGATTTCTTCATATAGTTAAAACCTGAATTAAAGAAAATCGATTCATTCAGGTGTTACGTTACGGAAGCATTTATGTTTTAAAAGCTTCTGAAATGGCTCGCTCAAGATTTTCGGGTGTAATTGGTTTCGGAATAAAAGCTTCGTGTTTAGTTTCTGAAGCACGATTTTTGGTAATTTCATCAGTGTTACCGGTAATATAGATTACTTTCACATCCGACTTTTTCCGAATCTCTTTCATCGCATCTATTCCATCCAGTTCGTCACCCAATTTAATATCCATGATAATCAGGTCTACTCCCTTAAGTTTTAAGGCAGATTCAACAGCTGCAACACCTTCCGAAACAGTTGCCAGAACAGTATGGCCAAGTTTGTTGATAAAACGCTCCATAATAACCTGTTGAACGCCGTCATCTTCTACAAGAAGAATTTTCTTAGTATCCTTTTCCAAGTCGCCAGTAGTTTAAGATTTTCAGGTACAGCTTAATGTAAAAAACTTCCTGTAGTTTATGGAATAAATATTAGTTAATCAGATTAAAAACTTACATTTAAAATGTAAAACCTTCCTTCGATAGGATCTTTTTGACTTTGTCGGTATGTGAACCTTGAATAACAATCGTTTTCCCCTCTACATGACCACCGGCACCGCAGCTGCTTTTGAGCTTTTTAGCTAGTTTTTCAATGTGCTGAGGATTGTGATTTACACCTGAGACAACCGTCATTTGATTGCCTGTTTTGGGATTTCGTTTCTCTTTGATGTCTACTTTCAAGGGTCAGTGATTATGTTAGATTGAAAATGAGTTATTGCAAATGCCCCCAGCCATGCTGATGGGATATATATGATAATTGAAAATAACCAAAACCACAGGGGGTAATCAACCATAATTAGATTGCTCAGATCTAATATCAACAAAACAGCTCCTACCCAGCCTGCTGCAACAACAGATACTTTAGAATGAGTGAGGCGCGCTATGGCTCCTCCTGTAAAACTTGCGGTAGCATTACTGAACAATATTCCCACTAAAAAGATAGGGTTACTATTGATAAACTGAACGTAGGCTGATGATCCCTTTATTAAATCTTCGCTCTCAACCGGATAAAGTGCATGGTTAATAAACTGCATAATGTGAATGATCAGTATTGAGAAAACAACTCCCATTCCAATCCCTGCAACTTTCCAGATGTGTTTTTTTAGTGGAATGTTTAAAAGCAAAACGTGTTTATGATTAATGAACAGTTGAGAAGTTACTGTTTAAGTGAAAAAAATAATTAGTTACCTTTAAGAAAGGTAAGGTTTTATAAAATTTAAGGAGAAAGATTTGCAGACAGTTAAAATGGACATATTAGGATTGTCTACCAGCCCAAGCAGTGGCGGAGCTTATGCTCTGATTTTGACCGAGACGGAAGGCAACAGAAGATTACCAATTATCATCGGAACATTTGAGGCACAAGCAATTGCTTTAGAGTTAGAGAGCATCAAGCCTCCTCGTCCCATGACTCACGATCTACTTAAAAGTGTTGTAGAGAGTTTTAGTTCAAAAGTTGAGAAAGTTGTGATTAATGATCTGAGTGAAGGAACTTTTTTCGCCCAAATCCTTTGTCAGAATGATGAATCAGAACCTATAGAATTAGATGCCCGGCCAAGTGATGCCATCGCATTAGCTATTCGTTTTGGTGCTCCTATTTTTGTAAATACCACTGTTTTGGATGAAGCCGGAATATTGTCGGAAGAGAGCTCCGCTTCAAAATCTTCGAAGGGGAAAGGCAAGGGAGTTAAAAGTGAGCAGGAAGCCGGGAAAACTGAAATGACTCGTATGGAAGAGCTGGAAAGTGAGTTGCAGACTGCTATAGAGACTGAGAATTACGAAAAAGCCGCCAAGATTCGTGATCAAATTCAAAAATTAAAGGGCTGAAGTGGATCTGAAATCATTACCATTCTCTGATTTGCCGTTTACTTCACTTTTTCGAGATTACATCAATCAAGATAAGAAAATTACCAACTTTTTTGAATCCTCTCCATTTGATCCGGATCAGATAAAAGAACTTGCAAAGCAGATCAGGTTCAGCGGTAACCGGGAACAGCTTGTAGATGAACTGAAAGAGTTTAATTCGAATTTTACTGTCTCTCCAGAAACTCTCAAAAATATTGAGCAGCTACGTGATGAAACTGCTCTTACAGTCGTAACAGGTCAGCAGATGGTGCTCTATGGCGGGCCCTTGTATACGATTTACAAGACACTGACAGCCATTATTTTAGCAAAACAATATGAAAATATTCTAAACCGTCCGGTTGTACCTGTTTTCTGGCTTGCAGATGAAGATCATGATGCTGAAGAAATTTCAGAAATTGGTTTATTTGACCGAGACATTCTTAAAAAGTGTGCTGTTGAATTTTCTGATACAGGAAGAAGGGTAGGAGAATACAGCCTGGAAGAAGTAGTTGAAGATTTAAAATCTTGTTTGTCTGAAACACTATTTGATACAGATTTCAGTGAGGATTTGTGGAATCTGCTCAACTCATCGTACAAGAAAGAAAATACGGTTTTAGAATCATTTGGGATTCTTTTATCAAAACTTTTCGGAAAGTATGGACTTGTTTTAGCCGGGAGTAACTCTGATTCTGTTAAAGAACTGACCAAAAGCAGTATGATCCGTAGTATCGAAAAAGCAGATGATATTTATGATCGCCTTACTGTTACAACCAACAAGCTGTCTAAAGCTGGTTATCACAATCAGGTTCATCTGAATAAGAGTAATCTTTTCTTTATCGATGAGAATAACCAGAGACTAAAGATACAATTCGATGATGAAATCTGGTTCACAGAAGAAGGGGATCACCGCTGGAGTTCTAAAGAGTTGATGAACCAAATAAACGAAGAACCGAATAAATTCTCACCCAACGTATTTTTAAGACCCATTTTACAGGATCATTTCTTGCCTGTATTATGCTATGTTGGGGGACCTGGTGAAATCGCTTATTATGCCCAGATGAAAAGCATTTATCCGATATTTGATCAGAAAATGCCAGTCATTGCACCAAGATTTAGCGGTACTGTTATTGAATCCGGAGTTGATAGAGTATTGGATAAACTCCCGTTTTCCGTAAGTGATTATAATGCACGTATTGAAGATTTAGAGTCCGACTTTATTAACCAGACTGATCAGCCTGATCTTGAAGCGTTATTCGGTGATTGGAAAGATCGTATAGATACCATCACAGATGAGAAAAAAGAGATAATCGGTGATATTGATCCGACTTTAAAAAATACCGCCGGTAAAGCAAGTGCTACCTATTTTACAGAACTGGACAAGCTGAAAGGAAAGTTGTATAAATCGTTAAAGCAGCAAGAAAAAACGCAGCTTGATCGAATTGCGAAAATTCAGTCTAATTTATACCCCGACGGTAATCTCCAAGAACGTGAAATTGCATTTATCTACTACTTGAATAAATATGGATTAGGTCTTATAGACGATCTATTTGATTCATTGCAGAATGAAAAACCTGATACCCATAAGTTAATTCATCTATGAGTTCTACCGAGCTGAAGAGTCAAAAAAAAGCTGTCAGAAAACATTTTCTTCAGGTACGCTCTAATATTTCTGACCAGGACAAAAATAAAGCTAACCAAAGGATTTTTGAGTCTGTTATAGAGCTGGAGCAGTTTAAGAGCGCAGAAACAATACATATTTATGCATCCATGGAAGAGAGAAATGAAGTGGATACTTTTCATTTGATTGAGTACAGTTTAGAGGCTGGGAAAAAGGTGCTCGTACCGGTTATGCAGAAAGATGCAAAACTCATTCACTGCGAGATTGGCTCAATAAACTCTTTCGAAAAAAATAGCTGGGGTGTTCCTGAACCTATAGATCAAACACCCGCTGAGAGCTGCAACCCTGATGTTATATTTGTGCCAATGGTTGCAGGTGATTTAGAGAAAAACAGGATTGGCTATGGAAAGGGATATTACGATCGGTTTTTAAAATCAGTTTCTGGTACAAAAATAGGATTACTATTTGAAAAGCAGCTTTCTACAAAAAAACTTCCAACAGGACCATTTGACGTTGCATTAGATCTTTTGATTACAGAAAATCAAACGATTGTCTAATTTAACAGTGGACATTCATTCTGCAATAAGTAGAGTTTGAAAATTTTGATTGAAACATGTGAATGTTGAATTCGTAGCGTTGATAAAATGAAACCACTTAAAACTTAATAGTATGAGTACCAAAACTTCATATACAGACGCTTCGGTTCAGGTATCTGAAAAAGAGTTGCAAAATACGCTACAGGATTTTTTAGAAGAGAATGAAAAAAAACCGACTCCAAGTATTTGGAATATTCGGACTATAGCTGGTTTGGCGATGGTATTCACTGCGTTCGCATATATTGGTCACTCTGTAGCAACAGAAATTCTCGGGTTAGGTTCACTTCCATTTATTGGTGGCCTCATTCAATTTATGCCATATATAGGTGGAGCTCTTTTAGGGATCACCTTGCTTACCATGTTCAAGAAATCGGGTGATAAAAAGAAAGAGAAAAAAGCCGATGAAGAAGAACAAATGAAAGAGACTTATGATAAGCTTGATCAGTTTCTCTACTCAGAAAAGGAGAGGTCGAGTGGTAAAAGGAGAACCAAGTATTCTCAAAACACAGTTTATTCCTACAGTGGTGAGAATAAATTGATGAAATCCAGAACGGATTCAAAAATTGCAGGAGTTTGTGGTGGATTAGCAAAATATTTAGGGATGAACTCTACAGTAGTTCGAATCTTGTTTTTAGTCGCATTTTTTATGAGTTCAGGAACTGCATTACTTGCTTATATTGCAATGTCTATTGTTATGCCAAAGGAACCCATCAGTTTGATGGACGATTTTAACTAAACTCATTTAAATCAGTCGTGCTTATATCATTTGAAGGAATTGACGGTTGCGGAAAATCCACTCAAATCGAACTCCTAAAAACGTATTTCAAAAAAATTAACACTCCTTTTTCTGTATTCAGAGAGCCGGGTGGGACTGAAATTTCTGAAAAAATCAGAAATCTGCTACTGCACGAAACGGATGAAATGAATTCTGTTACAGAACTGCTGCTTTTCTCTGCTGCACGATCGCAATTAGTATCAGAAGAAATATCTCCTCGATTAAAAAAGGGTGAAATCGTCATATTGGATCGCTTTTATGACTCCACAACTGCATATCAAGGATATGGACGTAAATCAGCTGAACTGTCACAAATTGAAACCTTAAACAGTTTAGCTACACATCAAACGGTTCCTGATATTACATTCTATCTTCGAATTGATCCTGAAACGGCATCTAAACGTACAGATGGTGGCGAGAAAGATAGAATGGAGAGAGCAGGAGATGATTTTTTCAAAGATGTTTGTGATGGCTATGATGAACTATCAAAACAGGAGAGATTTGAAATCATTGACGCGACCCAGTCACCTGAAATGATACATCAGCAAATCCTGAAAAGAGTTAAAAAGAAATTAAACTAAATTTTTAGTTTAGGTTTTAACCAGTAGAAGAGGGAGGGAAGTACAAAAAGATCGGCCAAAAGTGCCCCTACGATCGTTGTACAAACCAATATACCCATCATTGCGGTAGACGTAAAAGCACTTGTGATGAGTGTTCCAAAACCTGCAACTAAGATTAGGCTGGTAACGACTATAGCTCTACCTGTGCGCACTGTTGTTGCAGTTAAAGACGGAAACATCGCCTTTCTTCTTAAATATTCAATTCTGAATCGTGCCAGGTAGTGTATTGAATCGTCTACGGCAATTCCTAGTGCGATTGTAAAAATAACCGCAGTGGACGGCTTAATATCCACGCCTGCAAAACCCATCACACCTCCAACGATAATGAGAGGAATTAAGTTAGGAACCAATGCAATCAAAGCCATTTTAAAACTCTTGAATAGCATTGCCATGATAATCGTTATAGCTAATACGGCCAGAAGTATACTCCAGGCTAAGGAGTATACAATCTTATCAGTCAGATCAGCGCTCAATATAGTTGTGCCAGTCACTGTAACTTCTTCATTTGGAAAGAGCGTTTCCATTTCACTTCTAAACTCATCCCGAATCTCGTTAATTCGTTTGGACCCCGCATCTTCAGTTTGAGCCGTTATTCTGAGCTTTCGATAATCAAAATCGACCAGGTTGTAGAGCTCGTCAGCCTCATTAATTTCCATCAATAGAATATACTGCGCAATTGCACTGTCTGAATCCGGTAGCGAGAGTTCTATGCCGGGTTCTCTTTCTTTCTCTGATAAAACACGATGTACTTCTTTAATAAGTGTGTGTAGTCCCGCAACTTTGTGAATTTCAGGGTATTCGAGCAGTTTCTCTTCAAATTGTGCCACTCTTTTAAGAAGGTCAGAAGAAATTACCCCTTCAGGTTCTCCGGTATTAATGAGAAACTCCATAGGAAATTGAGGTGCAATATTATCCGTGAAAAAATAACTATCCTGCATCAATTCAGTATCATCACTTACATCGTCAAACACCTTTCCATTCACATCAATTTTTGTGATCCCAATAGAAAATAAAATCGTAGTGAGTAGTCCAAAAACAACAACTTTCCTGTAATTCAATCTGTTCAAGCTCGAAATTTTGTAAAGCCATTTCTGCAGTAAAGGGTAGAAGGAACCCGTTTTCTCGTCAAATATCCGTTTACTTTTAAGGCGGGATAGTATCACGGGTAAAAAGAAAATAGTAATTACATAGGCCAACAATACTCCTAGAGCCGTGTATATTCCAAATCTGCGCATTGGCATCACCGTACTGGTCATTAATGTGGCAAAGCCAATTGCCGTGGTCACACTGGTTAAAAAAGTGGCGCTGCCCAGTGTCATGAGCATTTCAATAATGGAATTATGCTTGGAAAAACCGGACTCCCTGGCATCATCGTATTTAGATATCATATGGATTGCATCAGCCACACCAACACACAGGAGAATGGGTGCAATGGTACTGCTCATAATCTCTAAATACCCACCGGTAAGTTGAATTATAGCCACGGTCAAAAGGAGTGTTGACCAAACAATCACCATCGGAAATAGTACTCCCCAGATGGTTCTGTAGATGTACCAAAGAAGCAGTATGATCAAAATAGATGATATTGCTATGTACATTACAATTTCGCCATTCAGTAAATTTACATACTGATTACGAAAGTAGGGAATACCGGAGATATGAAATTCATAATCGGATCGATAATCAGCTAGTACTTCATTTACGGATCCAATGATATCATTTCTGTTGAAAAAGGTATTCTCTTCCTCATTGATTCTCAGTACAATAGCCGTGGCATTACCGGTCTCATTAATTAAAGTTCCGGTAAGAAAAGGGTCCTGTGTAATATTTTTTCTTATCTCAGAGAAGTCATCATTTTGCGGAAATTCAGTTAAATCAAAGTAGGGATCAAAAGATAGATCACCTTCAATACTTTTGATCTCTTGAGCATCTAAAATTGATATCACTTCGTTCAAATAATCAATTTCCCGAAATTGCTCAGTAATATTATTCAAATCGGTAAGAACTTTACCAGAGAAGAGTGAATCAGACTGAAAACCGATGATGATAGAATTGTCGTCTCTCCCAAATTCTTCTTCAAGTTTTTCATAATCTGCTATAACCGGATCATCTTCAGGATAAAATCCTTCCAGATTAAAATCTGTTCTAATATTCGAAGCCGGGAATATGGATATGAATAGAATAACTGTAAGCCCAAATAAAACAGATTTTGGGTGAGCAAGTATAATTTCTCCGAAACGCTTCAAAAATGGATATCCGATTAAATTGATGAATAATTTTTTGTACTGACTTTCAAACCGTATTTATGAACGATGCATTCCTGTTATTTTAGAAATAGATAGAAATCCGGGAGAATATAAAACTATTCTCACTGTATTGATTAAAGGTGAAATGTCCATAAAAGGGTGTGATAGGTTCACCGCCAAAGAGATTCATTCCAAGTGATAATTCGAAACCGTCATCAATTTCATAAGCACCTTGCAGCTGGATCCAAAAATCTTTAGCGTAAAAATTGTATCGGTTGAGTGTTGTAATCTGCAGCCGATCTCTCAAGAAAGATCGGCTCGCCAATAGCGTCCCGTAAGGGAAAAGTTTTTGCGGAAGTATTCTATCTTCATAATTAAAGATGGTTTCCAGATAAAATTGGAGACTTATCAACGTACTCCACTGCTCAGTTTCAATCCCTGCCATAGAGTGTAACCACGGTTTTTTGAGTAAATATCCGTCGTCACGTACTTCAAATTCTTGCAGAACCTGTATTGCTGTTGGCAGATCTTCAAGGGCTTGTTCAAGACGATTCACAGATACAGGAAGAAACGTAAACAGCCTTTCGTATACAAAAAGCTGCTCTGCCTGGAATTTCCATCTGTCGCTAATCAACCACTCTAAAGATAATCCGGCCATTGGAGAAGCATGATAAGATTCCTCCAGTTCAACCGAAGGGGGTGTTAGTAAATTCAGTGGATTTATGTTCAGAGCGTAAGAAGGCATAGGGTGGGTCCAGTTCAGCAACATAATATCCAGATCAAGTGAATTGGTTGATCTTAAACCGTATCGAGCTGCAAATTGAACATCTGAGATTGTAAATCCATCATTCTGTTTAACGTAATTGAATGGAATGGGGGATGGAACTTCTTGAACAGGGAACCATCTCGAATCGGAGGCAGGCAGCCTGTCCGGTTCCGGTACAGGATTTAAAATGACCTGCAGAGAGTTCGAACCAAAATAGTGCTGATAATTTATAGCCGTTAAGCCAACACGTAAGTCTTCGGGGGATTGAGTGAGAAACTCTCTAAGATCTACAGGCGATAGGATATCAGTTACAAATCCACCCGTTGCGCGCCCCCAGGTAATGATCTGACGACCAATTCTTAGATCACTTTGGTCAAAATACCGGTCAAAATACGCCTCTCTTATAATAATCTCAGTTTCATCATCCCGGACAGCATATTGATGAAGTAAGTCTGTTTCAACATAGATATTTCCGGCAGAAATTGAGTTACGCAGTTGAAATCTCAGACGGTTTCGTCCGGCCACAAACTCATGGTCACCTGTAGTTTGTACAGCATTGTAGTTTTGAAGCAGGCCATTAACACTTATCTGTGCACTACTGTTTCCCGGAGTAAAAAGGGATAAGAAGAGGAGACCCCAAATGAGCCCTAAAAAGCGAATATACTGTAAACAATACTTTTTTATACAATTTATTTTTAAAATCAATTGAAGCTTAATCAAAATATGCGTAAATTTATTGCATTGTGGATGTCTTCTATACACGTCCCAATCGACACCAATTCTGAATTATAACTTTTCATTTCTGAAGCTTAATCATACCTATGGCGCACGAAAGAATCGAAGTAGACTTACCTTTAGCCAAAGTTTACGAACTGTTATCCAATCCCGTTCATTTTACAAATTTTCTGGAACGTATTGACAATGTTGAAAAAATAAACTCCCAAACGTTTGAATATACAACCAAGATTGGAGACGAGGAGTTTCAATGGACAACAAATATCATAGACAATCTGAGAAATACTCGTTTTGCATGGATTACAATTAACGGAAATCTAAATCAAACCGGAACAATCCGTTTCACTCCATTAGATAATGGTGAAAGAACCAGAGTTGATTTCTCTTTGGATTACAGAACATTTTTCGGCGAAGCTGAAGAAGACCTTGCTAATTTCATTGAAGGACTTCCTGCTCAACTGAAGAAAGATCTTGACAAGTTCAAAGAGCTTGCTGAATCAGGAACGTTTAACGATGAAACTGAAGAAGAGACTAAAGAAGTGACTGCTTAAATCGTTACTTTATTTATTTGACTCTATACAAAATTGCGCCTTAACATCTGTTGGGGCGCTTTTTTTTTGCCCTGACCCAAAGACTTATCAATGGTTTACTCATTTAAGGATTTTAAAACATCAAAGAAGGCGTTAAAACCTCATTATTTTGTAGTAGGTAATCCTATCGGCCATTCACTTTCCCCACTGATGCATCAGACAGCTTTAGATTATCATAATATTGCGGCCAATTATTATGCGCTAGAGTTACAACATCATGAATTGTCAGAATTTATTATTTGGATGAATCGTGATGAATTCATGGGCTGCAACATAACCATACCTTATAAGAACTATTTTATAGATGTGGTTGATCAAGTAGATGACTTCGCCAAAGAAGTAGGTGTTATAAATACAATTGCAAAATCAGAGTACAGCTTAATTGGTCATAATACGGATGTATACGGTTTTCTATCACCACTACACGACTATATAGATGACCTGGAAGGCGGCAGAGCAGTTGTATTTGGTACCGGGGGTGCTGCGAATGCAGTGCTTGCCGGTTTGGAGGAGGTTGGAATTGAAGAAGTTATATTTGTGTCCAGAAACCCATCTCAGGCAAGTATGAAATCTTGGTTTCTATGGACCAAAACAGTTGACTACAATCAATGGCAATCTTACGCTGAAGAAGCTTCTATAATCGTAAATACCACGCCACTAGGTATGAACCCTAAAACTGATCAATCACCGGTTTCAGATGAAGATTTTGAATTATTAAAAGATAAAATCTGCTATGATCTTGTATATAATCCGTTAACGACAAAATTTTTAAAAAAAGCTGAAGAAAGCGGTGCAAAAATTATCAACGGATTAGAAATGCTGATGATGCAGGGGAACCGATCATTTGAAATTTGGACCGGAAAATCATTTCCATTTGATCAGGTTAAAAGTAAGCTTATCAAAGAATTAAATAATTAGTATGAAACTTTTCTATCCAAAGGTTTTCAAAGAACAAAAAGTGATTTCTGCACTTTTTACTGAATCAAACAGAGAGTTTGTCAATAAATCAGGCAAGATTACCGGATTGAATTTAGGATACAATACAGAAGCGTCTGACACCGAAGTCGATCACAATTTCATAACTCTTTTTAGTGAGATCGAATGGGAAAAAGATCAGTTAGCCTTAGCCAATCAGGTGCATGGAACAGATATAAAATATGTATCTAAACCCGGAGTTTTTGAAGCAACGGACGGTTTTGTAAGCGATCAATCGGGCATAACTCTTGGAATCAGAGTTGCAGATTGTGCAGCAATTTTAGCCGGAGATCCCAAAAACGGTGTAATAGGTGCGTTTCATGCAGGATGGAAAGGAGCAGACGGTAATATACTTACTAAGGGAATCAATAAGATGATAGAACTTGGTGCTGATACGACTGAAATACAAGTGTATATCAGTCCATGTATATCTTTAAATAACTTTGAAGTTGGAGAAGAAGTAGCTTCGAAATTTCCGGAAAGGTTTGTGGACAGAACCTCCTTCAAGAAACCTCATGTAGACTTAAAAGGGTTTTTACTTTGGCAATTGCTGAATGCGGGAATTAATCAAAAGAACATTGATATATCGACTGAGTGTACGGTCCAGGATGATCGATATTACTCTTATCGAAGAGAACGGGATAAGGCCGGAAGAATGTTGGGATTAATTAAGTTGAACAAATAGTATAAAGTACTCTATTTTGCGTATTAGTTATTCTCCCGGATATGTAGCACCACTACCCGAAGGTCATGTTTTTCCTATGAAAAAGTTTTCGGGTTTGCACGATTACTTAATCAATAATAAAATATTTAAGAAATCTGCCATCGTAGAACCATCCATGGTTGATTTCGCAAATCTTTATACGGTTCATAGCCAGCGATACGGTTATGGTGTATGGACCGGAGAGTTGACAAAAAAAGAGATTCGCCGAATGGGATTACCGTGGTCAAAAGAGCTTGCGATACGTTCAAGATTAGCCGTTCAGGGTACCATCAACACAGGCTTGATGGCGCTTCAGGACGGAATTGCCGGAAATTTAGCCGGCGGCACCCATCATGCAATGCCCGACCACGGTGAAGGCTTCTGTGTATACAATGATGTGGCCGTTGCAATCAAGGTACTAAGACAGTCTAAATGGGTAAAAAAGGTGCTGATCATTGATGTTGATGTCCACCAGGGCAATGGAAATGCAGCGATCTTTGAAGATGAACCTGATGTGTATACGTTTTCAATTCATGGCGAAAAGAACTATCCCTTTGTGAAACCACCCTCTGACCTGGATGTGGGTCTTCCTGATAAAACCGGTGATAAGGAGTATTTAAAAGTATTATCTGAATCATTAGACAGGGTTTTTAATGAGTTTTCTCCTGATCTCATTTTCTACCTGGCCGGTATTGATCCTCTTGAGGAAGATCATTTTGGAAGACTTTCATTATCTACCAGAGGATTGGAGGAGAGAGAGCGAATGGTGATTGAAACCGTTACTCAAAAAGAGATCCCTTTAGCTTTACTACTTTCGGGGGGATATGCACCTACACTTCAAAAAACTGTTGAAGCTCATGCACTTATGTTTAAAGCTGCAAAGGAAATTTCGGTGCCGTACTTTCAGTAAACATTCTCTATTTTTAGAATTATCAATGAATTAATAGAAAAATATTTGAAACAGAAAAAACTGGCAATTTTAGGCTCAACAGGATCGATCGGTACACAGGCGATTGATATTATAAGTGCCAAACCCAATCTATTTCATGTATCAGTTCTGACCGCCAACCGCAGCTATGAAAAATTAGCACAACAAGTTAACCGATTTAAACCGGATACTGTTGTTCTGTGTGATAAAAAGCACAGAATAGCATTTCTTGAGTTACTGAAGTTTAAACCTAAAAATATTCTATTTGGTCAAGAGTCATTAGAACAGGTTACAAAAGAAGCCGAATATGATGTGTTACTAAACAGTTTGGTAGGCTTTGCCGGATTTATGTCAACATATACTGCTCTGAAAAGAGGAAAGAAGGTTGCTTTGGCGAACAAAGAGTCCTTAGTAGTTGGTGGGGAGTTATTGAGTCAGTTAGAGGGATTCAAACAAGGAAACCTTATTCCTGTAGATTCTGAGCATTCTGCCATGCTTCAATCTATGATTGGAGAGAATAAAGACTCAATTCAAAAAATTATCATAACCGCAAGTGGCGGACCTTTCAGGGATTTTTCAATGGATGCACTGAAAGATGTAACGGTGCAGGATGCACTAAATCATCCGAATTGGGATATGGGTTCTAAAATCACGATAGACTCTGCTACGATGATGAATAAAGGGCTGGAAATTATTGAAGCAAAGTGGTTTTTCGGTCTTGGCATAGAACAAATTGTACCTGTTATTCATCCACAGAGTATTATTCATTCAATCGTTGAGTTTAAAGATGGATCCTCAAAGGCACAGATGGGACCACCGGATATGAAAGTTCCTATACTCTACGCTTTCACCTATCCGGATCGAATTGATTTCCCAAATAAGACGTTAGACTATAGCGAATTGATTAACATGGAATTGAAACCGGTTGATTATAATAGATTTCCATGTTTAGAACTGGCGATTGAAGCGTCGAAAAAAGAGGGTGGAGCTCCGGCTGTTTTAAACGCTGCAAATGAAATTGCTGTAGAACGATTTTTGAACGGTGAAATTCGTTATATTGACATCCCAAAAATTATTGAAGAATCTTTAAATCATATACAGTTCGGTAAGGAAATCACACCTGAAACGTTACTATATATTGATAAAGAAACTCGCGAATATGCGAATGCATTATTACAATAAGTTTATATGGATTGGATTTTAAGTATATCAAGTACAATACTCATATTTATAGCGGCCATTTTTATATTGGTGACTATACATGAATTAGGGCATTTCATTGCAGCCAAGGTGTTTGGAATGAGGGTCGATAAATTTTCTATTGGCTTTCCACCTAAGATCTTTGGATTTAAAAAGGGAGATACTGAGTATGTTCTGGGTGCCACTCCTTTAGGTGGGTACGTAAGCATTGCAGGTATGCTGGATGAATCGATGGAAACTGATTTTGTTGACCAGGAGGTTCAACCTGATGAGTTCAGAGCCAAACCAGTTTGGCAGCGAATGATCGTTATTACAGCCGGAGTAATATTCAATGTAATTCTGGCAGTAATAATATATACAGGTATTGCTCTCCATTACGGAGAAACAGTAATTCCGATTGACTCCATGAAAGGGGCTTATGTGAGTGAGCAGTCCGTAGCACATCAGATTGGAATGCAGACCGGTGACCGTCTTATAGGCGTTAATGGTGAAGAAGTGGAGCATTTTCGACAGCTACTAAACCCATCAGAACTTACCGGCAGAGAGTTGACATTTTTAGTAGAACGTAATGGTGAACGCCTGACACTTCCAACTCCACCAAATTTTCTCGATTTAGTCAGCAAGGAAGGATTTATTTCTCAAGAACACTATCTGCCCAGTTCCTTTTCTGCGGTGCAGGAGGGAAGTCCTGCTGATGAAGCCGGTCTACAGGGAGGAGATAAAATTGTAGCCGTAGACGGTGAACCTGTTAATTACTGGGTGCAGTTGGTTGACAAGATTCAGGCAACCGATTCTTCTTTAACATTAGATGTGGATCGGAATGGCGAACAATTTAGTGTAACACTATCACCGGATTCAGAAACAGGGCAAATCGGTATTGCTTCACCTGATTTTGAGGAGTCTTTTCGAGTTGAGCAAGTCACTTACAATTTAGCTGGTGCAGTGAATATTGGTTTTGAAAGATCAAATGACGCACTCTTTGGAATTGTTCAGGGAATTGGAAAAATGTTTTCAGGTGACATCTCTGTACGAGAAAATTTAGGCGGACCTGTTGCCATAGCTAATGTCACCCGTGAGGCCACAGATCGTGGCGGCTGGCTTGGCTTTTGGAACATTACAGCTTTCTTAAGTATCACTCTCGCTATCATGAATATGCTTCCCATTCCCGCTTTAGACGGTGGACATTTTATGTTTTTGGTTTATGAGGGAATTACCCGGCGTGAGCCTTCTCCAAAAGTTCGAATGGGGCTACAACAACTTGGTTTTATACTACTTATCGGTTTATTCATACTGGTTACTTTTAATGATATTCTACGCACATTCGGAGGCTAATTACAGATGCTCGCAAAGGAAGGATTTTCTACTATTACAGTTGTTTTTGCATTCTCACTAATTGTTATTTTTGCCCTTAGCTATGCACCGATTTGGGTCGGTTATATAATTTACCCAATATTGGCCGCTCTTTGCGGTTTGGTACTCTACTTTTTTCGTGATCCGGACAGAGTTACGCCTCAGGACGATTCATTGATTATTTCGCCGGCGGATGGCAAAGTGGTTCTTATTCAAGATGTTCAAGAGGATGAATACGTGGGTGAAGAGGTAACTCAAGTGAGTATTTTTCTTTCACCGTTGAATGTGCATGTAAACCGTAATCCAGTGTCGGGTAAAGTTGAATACCTGAAATATTACCCGGGTAAATATTTGATGGCATGGGAAGATCACGCATCTGAAATGAATGAACGGGCTCATTTTGGAGTTCGTCACCCATCTGGAATTAAAATGATGTTTAAGCAGATTACGGGATTTCTGGCTCGCAGAATTGTTTACCATATCAAAGAAGGAGACGAGCTGAAAGCAGGAGAGAGGTTCGGTATTATGAAGTTCGGCTCCCGAATGGATCTGCTGCTCCCAAAAAGTGTCAAGATCAATGTAAAAATTGGTGATAATACTGTAGCGGGTGAATCGATTATTGGTAAAATTGAAAAATCATGAAATACCCGATCCAAAAATTACGATTCAAAAAAAGTGTAAAGCAGAAAAAGCGAAGGCTCAAACCAATCCCAAGGATTGTAGTGCCGAGTTTCTTTACCCTGATGAATCTATTTTGCGGGTTTCTATCTATTATTTTAGTTGCTGAAGGAAATCTAAGGGCCGGTGCATGGTTAATCGTATTAGCAGGTCTCTTCGATGCTCTGGACGGATTTATGGCCAGATTGGCAAATGCCACTAGTGAATTTGGAATGGAGCTCGACTCCATAAGTGATGTAGTCTCGTTTGGTGTAGCACCCGGATTCTTGATCTATATCTTTGCTTTTAATGAGCTCGCTATCATTGGTATACTTCTGAGCGCATTACCACCTCTTTGCGGTGCTATTCGCCTGGCTCGCTACAACATTGAAACGAAGTATGCAGAATCTGACTATTTCCGCGGTCTTCCCATTCCGGCACAGGCCGTGATGTTTGCAGGATTTTACCTGACCTTTTCTAATAAACTCTACCTTTTTGATGGTTTTGAACAGGGAGTTATCAGTGTGCTCATTCCGGTTGTTATCCTTCTGTCATTTCTGATGGTCAGTACTATTCCGTTTGACAAAATTCCCAGATTTGATCGTGAATCAGTAAAAAAATACAAGAACAGACTGATACTGATCGCAGCTTATCTCTTATTGATATTGATTTTCCAGGATATTGGGTTAATCATAGTGTTCACATTCTTTATTCTGAAGGGTCTGATATTAGGTCTTTACATATTCTGGAAGCAGGCCTTTACGGATGATCCTGATCCTTTAGATAATGGGATTAACTTTTAGGTAGTTCTATTTCGTCTTTCTCTTCAATTTTACTACGTACAAAATCAGCAATTTTCTCAGCATTACTTTGGGTTAAAGGAATAACCCTTCCAAAAAGCTGTGCCATATAGAGCCAGTCATCAGATTTTCCTTTCTTAAATCGAACACATCGATCCTTCTTTGCGAAATCGTTATAGAGTGACTTATTGGGCATATAATCTACTTTCAAGTCTTTAATTTTGTCCAAACTAAAATCTTCTTCATACACCAATCGATCTCTTACATAGTAAGTAAGATAAATTGTGTTATTCTCTGTTTCAAAAACGATTTCAACCTTTCCATCCTTCACCTTGAATAAGCTTAGAACCATCAGTGCAAAAAATGAAAATGAAATCAATCTTAAGTAGCCTTCAATCAACACTTCATCTACAATTAAATAGAAAGCAAAAAGGACAACTGCCGCCAAACCGCTTATCACGGCAATAATTGGCCAAAAACGCGAATATTTTTCTTCAATTTCCAATCTGTCAGTCATGACAAAACTCTCTTCTGAATGATTTCACCATCTGTAGTGTGATAAACATCAAACAAATTCACAGTTAAGCAGGAGTGGATAGGCAGAATTTTAATGGAATTATGATCACCAATAATCGACTTTTTAAATCCGAAAACGGTACCGTGTTCCTGGGAAAGAGACGAAAGATAAACACCATCATCTGGTTTAAACTTGTTGTCAAAGATTTGAAACACCTGACCATAATTTCTATTTGAATACTGTTCTATAAAGTCTTTTGAGAAGTGAACGGCACCTCCATGAACAATCGCTTTTTCATTATCAATTTGTTGCGCAAACGGAATTTCAACGTAAACGGCAACATCGTTCGGACTACAACTCCCAATTTGAACCTGCATCCAATCATAAAAAACTAAGTTTCCGGGAGTAATCTCGTCAATTCCATCAAAGTTATTTAGAACGCTGGCCGACGGGGTATCTCCCAAAGAAGTCGAAGCATTTGGATAGTGATCCTTCAATTTACGTAATGCATCAACTGAATCTTCAACTCGTTCAAAAATTTCATTTTTACCGCGAGCTTTATATGTACCGCCATCATGGATATAAAATCCATGAAACTGAGAAAATTTTCCATCATTAGCAGCTTGAACCAATAAATCTATTTGATCCATTTTGTTGATAGAAATTCCACTTCGTCCATAACCGGCATCAATTTCTATATAAATTTTAAAATCTTTCTTTAACTCTCTGTTTAAAAGAGAAATATCTTCAACTGAGTTTACAAAAAGGCGTATTTGAGCTTTATTTTGAATTTCCTTTAATCCATCGATCATTCCCTTGTAAAATGGAAAAGCAATTGTAAAGTCATTCCAACCGTCCTGAATAAAGTATTTAGCCATTTCTACTGATGATACGGTAACGCCTTCAACTCCTTCATCCCTGAACCATCGTCCAATTTCGATAGATTGGTGAGTTTTAAAATGAGGCCGGAAAACTAAATTATTCTCATTTGCCTTTTGGGCTATACGAGAAATATTTCTTTTACAGCGCTCTTTATCTAAATAAAGTTTTGGTTGATGCGACATTTATATTGTTGAGTACGGTTAGAATTTAAATGAAGTAGTAAGAATCTAAATTGGTAAACTGTAATAGATTGAAAAACGTTAAATGATTTCAATGACTTAACTATTTTCAGGTTGATCAAAAATCTAGTGTCTCAACTACATTACCTCCTTTAAAAAATAAGAATGAAATACACGCTAAAAGGTCTTATTTTTGGAGCACCAAAAAAAGGAAAAGTTTGCAGAAAAAGATTTCAAAACCTATAGTCGGCAGATTAGAAAAAATTGACCTACCAGAATTTTCAATTTCTAATCTGGATGCTAAAATTGACACTGGAGCATATACTTCCAGTCTACATTGTCATCACATTGAGTCTTATGATAAAGATGGCGAAAACTGGGTACAATTTTATGTATTGGATCCTGAACACCCTGAGTATGAGGCTAAGCTTTTTTCCTGTCCGGTTCACACTGTCAGACGAGTTAAGAGCTCAAACGGACAAATTCAAGAGAGGTTTACTATAAAAAGAAAGGTGAGATTTTTCGGAAAAACTCGAACCATTGAGCTTTCTTTGACGGACAGATCCGAAATGAAATTTCCTGTTCTGATTGGTCGCAAATTTTTGACAAATAAGTTTTTAGTTGATGTATCAAAAAAATATTTATCACCCCAATAATCACAAAATTTAATGCAACAAGAACATTACAAAATTGCCATTCTGTCGCGAAATAAGAGTCTCTATTCCACCAAACGACTCATTGAAACGATTGAGAATAAGGGACACGAAGCCATCGTATTAGACCATTTGAAATGTGATATTGTAATTGAGCAGGATAAGCCATCTATTTACTATAAAGGGGAGAGAATCAAAGGGATTGACGCCGTAATTCCAAGAATTGGTGCTTCAGTAACATTTTATGGTGCGGCTGTTGTTCGCCAATTTGAAATGATGAATATTCCCACTGCTGTTGAATCTCAGGCTCTGGTACGATCCAGAGATAAGTTAAGAAGTCTTCAAATTTTAGCCCGGGCAAACGTGGGTATGCCTAAAACGGTATTTACTAACTATAGTAAAGAGGTGAAGAAAATTATTGACAGTGTGGGTGGAGCTCCCCTGATCGTTAAATTATTGGAAGGCACGCAGGGTTATGGAGTAGTTTTAGCCCCAACAAAAAAAGCTGCAGAATCCATTATTGAAGCCTTCCACAGTATGAAAGCCCGGGTCATTGTACAGGAATTTATTGAAGAAGCAAAAGGCGCCGATATCAGAGCATTTGTAATTGATAATAAAGTGGTTGGTGCTATGAAAAGGCAAGGAAAAGAGGGGGAATTCAGATCAAATCTTCATCAAGGCGGTACCGGAGAGTTGATTAAACTAACCAAAGAAGAACGTCAGGTTGCATTAACCGCTGCAAAAGCGATGGGTTTATCTGTAGCCGGAGTTGATATGTTACAATCCGAACGCGGTCCACTGGTTCTGGAAGTTAATTCATCGCCGGGTTTGGAAGGAATTGAAAAAACAACCAATAAAGATATCGCATCTGAACTCATCAACTATGTGTCTAAACTGATTGAATCAACCAAGTTAAGAAAGAAAAAGAAGTTCAAATCTAATGCCTGACTACATAGAAATTAATGGAGAGAAAGTAGCAAGGGGAGAGGATAAACTTATTAATCTCTCTATAGCCAGGCTCCCTACGTATACAAGTATTGATTTGCCGGTGCGTGTCATCAGAGGGAAGGAAAAAGGCCCTGTACTATTGGTTTCAGGTGGTTTGCACGGTGATGAAATCAATGGAATTGAGATTATTCGCAGAATGCTTTCAAAAAATCTGCTTAAACCTATTCAGGGTTCGGTAATTGCAGTTCCCTTGATGAACGTATACGGATTTATTCAAAATGTGCGGGGTGTTCCGGATGGTAAAGATATCAATCGCAGTTTTCCGGGTTCAAAAGGAGGATCTTTAGCCAATTTAGTTGCCTATAAGATCATGAATGAAATCATTCCTAAAATTGACTACGGAATTGATTTCCATACCGGAGGCGCCAGCAGATCCAATTACCCGCAAATCCGGTGTGCTTTTGATGTATCTGATAATATTGAACTTGCTAAAGCGTTTTCGCCTCCGGTTATTTTGCATTCTAAACTGATTGAAAAATCTTTTAGAAAAGCAGCCCATAAAAAAGGAAAACAGATTTTAGTATTTGAAACCGGTGAATCACTTCGAATTGACGAAGCCGGAATAAATGAGGCGATAAACGGTACATTGAGATTGATGAAATATTTAAAAATGATAGATCAATCGCCTGAACCTCAAGAATCAGAAATTTATGAGAAATCCATTTGGGTTCGGGCTCGGATTGCCGGACTTTTTCATCCAAAAATAAAATTGGGTGATCCTGTCTCAAAGAGGCAATTAATTGGCCGGATTACGGATCCATACGGAAATGAGACCGTCAAAATAGTTAGCACACATGACGGTAGAGTTATCGGGTTAAATTATAATCCGGTAGTTCACAAAGGAGATGCAATTTTACATATCGCAAACAGAACTTAAGTATGAAATCAGATTTATTGTTTTACGTCGTATCTGCTCGAAAATGGCCTTCATTAACGATTGAAGGTCACTTTGTGCCGGAAGAATTAAAGGAAAAGGGAAAAATATCTTTAGTTGAACCTCAACAGGTTAACACATATTTAAATGAACATTTTTCGGGAAGAAAAAACCTATTTCTTTTGATCATTGATATTACAAGAATGGAAAAGAGACCCAAAAAACAAGATGGCCACTTCATTCTTGAACATTCCATACCGGTTGATGCCATTTTGGATAAAATTCGGTTGGACAGTAGTAAAGAAGGGTTCTTCGATATTCAAATCGAGCAAAATTAGCTTCTAAGGCTCTTAAAATCTTTTTAGCCGATACCGTTTACCTTAGAAATTGATTTTGTCAGCGTTTCAAAAGAGATCGGCTTAATGAGGTAGTCAATGTAACCAAACGAATTTGCTCGCTCTTGAAATTTGAAGTCAGAGTTACCGGTTATATAGATTACCGGTATATCCAGTTCTTTTTTAACAGATTCAACAACCTGGATACCATCAATATCGTCTTTCAGCTGAATATCCATTAAAAGAAGGTCAGGGGTTGATGTTATAATTTCTTTGGTTGCTTCAGAACCATTGATAGCCGTTCCGCTGACATGATGTCCCAGTCGTTCTACCATTTTCTTTAACATTAGCTGTAAGACTCGATCGTCTTCAACAATAAAGATTTCCATATTGACAGTTCGATAGTATTTGATAGCCGTACGTTGTGTTTCAAATGTAAAGAAAAAATGAGATATGAGTGTATTAAATATATTATAAGTCGTATAATATATATTATGTAAAGTTAAGAAAGTGTAAACATAAGTATGAATATCTAATTACTCCATAAGATTATCTACATACCTCCCACTATCATAAAAGACTGCCTATTTCCAGTCAGTCATTCAACTAAAATAATTTCAGATCAGCTTAACGCCTTTTGAATAGATTTAAAGTCTGGAAGTTTACCGGAATCATCCAAGACTTCCACATATTCAATTTCATGTTGATCATTAACAATAAATGAAGCGCGTTTGGATACTCCTTTCATTCCAAAATAATCTTCATAGATTGCTCCAAACTGTTTAGATACTTCTTTATTGAAATCGCTTAGAAGTGTAAAATTTAAGTTATTCGCTTTCTTAAACTCTCTAAGAGTAAAAAAGCTATCAACACTAATACCAACTACTGTTGTACTTAATGAATTATAAAATTTCATGTTGTCGCGAGTTTGACACAATTCTTCTGTGCATGTACTCGAAAAAGCTAATGGAAAAAACAGGATTAACACTTTACTTCCTTTTGCCAAATCTTTCAATTCAACGTTATCACCCTTTGTATCCTGCAATGTAAAATTAGATACCTTATCGCCTTTATTTAATTTCATACCTGTTTACAGCCTCATTATTATTATAAAATTTGGTCATGGAGTAGCTTATCAAAGCGATGGCCACTGCTACTAATGACTGCCATAACCAAGATCCTATCGGAATAGATCCGTCAAACCAATAAATTGCAGCACCTGACAGAAATAGAATGAATGAAATGGAAGTTGTCGCAATTATTCGACTGTGTTCAAGATGACTGATAATCAGTAGCAACAGAGTCAATAAACCGGCAAGTTGTAACAGTTGTCCTACTAAGTTTAGTATTGATTCATTACCTATTATTAATGGGTATAGTACTACAATTAAAACTGGAATAAATGCAATCGGGTACGGATATCTGGCAAATTCAGGCTTTAACTTTCGAATAGTTAAAAGAAGAAATGTCAATACCAATGAAAATATTGAGAGATATAATACTTCAGTAACGATGGATGATATGTTGCTACTATAGTCTAAGAACTGGTTAAGTTGAAAAATAACAATACATAGAAGGGTAAATAATCCGACATTTTTTACATCACGGTGTTTTCCATCAAACGCTGTAAAGATGTAGGCTGCTCCAAGTGCGGATGTTAAAATGATTAGTAATTCACTCCACACAATAATTCTCAGTTAGATTGTCGATTCTTTGCTTTAGCGTTAATCTCTTTTTGAGCTAACTTTTCATTTTGGTAAATCAAAATAAGATCAGCGATTTCTTTAAGGTGAGCTCTCTCCTCTCTAACCATCCCCTGGACAAAGTCATATAAGCTAATAACACGTCCTGATTTACTTTTTACACCTCTCTCCCAATCTATAAGCGGTATTTTTTTTAATACATTTAGAAGTGCTGCACGATGTTTTACAATTTTCCGTAATGCCTTTTGCACATCTTTTTCATCATCAGCATCCAGTTCAAACGTATCTTTATAATCTTCGAAATGTGAAAGATCTATGAGTCTGTTTTCGGAAAATATTTGCTCAATGATCGGCCTGTAATAATTTATTTGAGCATGATCAATGAGTTTCAGCGTTGAATAAATTGACCTTCCTTCAGGTGGATCTTCGGAGTATGGAACCCTATCAATTACATATTGAAGAGCTTCAGCTTCATCTCCCAGATAACTGACATCATCAATTAACTGTTCATACTGTTCCTGAGTAACTTCTTGATCCGTCATCATAAGCCGGGGTTACACAGACCAATTTTTTGAAGCTTCGGTAGCATCATTTTTCTTTTGCTGTTCAAGCATATCCACTAAAGATAGTCCGGTATTCCAATCGGTATCTCTGTCTCTCACTGAATGAATATTGTTTTCTTCCTGAAAATCCCAGAATTGTCCAAATTGTTGGTTTTTGTAATTTCTTAAAAATTCAAGGCGATCTTCTAAATCTTCTTTAGCTACCATCAGCCTTTCTTTATCGTAAATTGCATCTTCTCGGGATTCGAAAACGATATCATAGTCCTTACTCATTACAATAGCTTCTTCAGGACAAACTTCTTCACAATATCCGCAATAGATACATCGCAACATGTTGATTTCAAAGAAATCAGGATATCGCTCTTTTGGATCGTCAGAATCTTCGTTTGCCTGCATACTGATAGCAAGCGGCGGACAAGCACGTGCACAGAGCCCACAAGCAACACAACGCTCTTTACCGTTATCTTCAACCAATACAGGTCGACCACGGAATGATGCCGGCGGATCCCATTTCTCTTCAGGATAATTCATTGTGAATGTAGGCGCAAACATCTGCTTAAAAGAGTATTTCAATCCTTTTAAGATCTCCGGTATGTAGAGTTTTTCTGAAAATGAGAGCTTCCTTTCGCGTTGAAAATCTTTGCTTAAAGGATTTGCTGCCGGTTTATCAAGATTTTTCTGCATGCTTATGCACTTTTAAGTATTTCTGATACATATTTCGATCTGAAAATAAGCCTTTGAACTATTGAGTTCAAAAGATTATTAGGTAAATATAAGAGTTATTTTTGACGAAATACCATCGTAATCGGTACTCCCTCAAAACCATATTCTTCTCTCAATTTACTTTCAATAAAACGTCTATAGTTCGGCGGTAATTCCTGAGGATTGTTCATAAAAAATTTAAACACAGGTGGATTACTCTTAACCTGAACTGCATATTGAATTTTAAGCTTTCTTCCGCGTTTTACCGGCAAAGCTCTCTCCTTCAGTAAGGCTTCAATAAAGTTGTTCAGTTGTGGCGTTGAGATCTCTTTTTTCCGCTCCTGTATTACTTTCTCAGCTGTGGAAATTACCTTCTCAATCCGTTGTCCGGTCAATGCTGAAATTGAAATGATGGGCACATACTTCATTGTGGGGACTTTGCTATAGATATAAGTATGAAACTCTTTGAGTAAATTCGTGTCCTTTTCCGGAACAATATCCCATTTATTCAAAGCTATAACGATTCCTTTATTGAAGTTTTCTGCTTCACGTAGAATTCTTTTATCCTGGTCGTCAAATCCCTGATTTGCATCCAGCATCAATACAACAACATCTGCTTCTTTGATTGCCCTGTTGGTTCGTACGGTGCTGTAAAATTCAATATTCTCTTTTACTTTAGCCTTTTTCCGTAAACCGGCAGTATCAACGATGATATAATTCTTTCCTTCGTACTCGAGATGACTGTTAATCGAATCGCGTGTTGTTCCGGGGATATCCGTAACCAGACAGCGATCACTTTTCAGAAGTGAGTTCATCAAGCTGCTTTTACCTACATTAGGACGGCCTACGAAAGCAATCTTGGGATATTTGGGTTCATTAGATTCAGGTTCTTCAGGCGGAAGTTTTTCAACTACTTTATCGAGAAGGTCACCGGTTCCTGTACCGCTAATTGCAGAAACAGGATAAATTTCATCAAACCCAAGACTGTAAAACTCCACAGCTTCCATGGTTTTTTGCTCGTTATCTGCTTTATTGACTACAAGAAAAACAGGTTTTTCCTGCTTTCGAAGCATGTTTGCCACCGATTGGTCCAGTGAACTGATTCCGCTTTCTGTATCTACCACAAAAAGAATTACATCCGATTCATCCATAGCCAGATGTACCTGTTCTCTGATACCGGCTGTAATGACATCCTCCTCGTTTGGAAGGTAGCCACCGGTGTCTACAACTGTGAAATTCCGTCCATTCCAAAAACTCTCACCATAGTGGCGATCTCTGGTTACACCGTATTCATCGTGAACAATTGCTTTTCTTCTTCCGATCAGGCGGTTAAATAGTGTAGATTTTCCTACATTGGGTCGGCCAACGATTGATACTGTTGGATTCATATTCTTTATTAATTGTTTATTTTAACAGATCGAAAGTTAATGATTTTTATTGTAAGCTAATGCTTGAAACTTTATACAATTATTTTGGTTTTGTCGGGTCACTCTTAGTCTCATTTCTGGCTTTTATGTTTTTCGTTTTCTGGATGGCCGGAGTTGCAGGAATCTGTTCGGTTAACAGATCTACACACAGACAGTTTATCTTTTTCTCACTGGCCATTTTCGTTCCTGTCTATCCGGTACTATGGCTGATCGCCGATATGATCAAACAAAGAAAGCAGCTTAAAAAGCTTTAATTCTCGAGCCTATCTTTTTTATCCTCGATCTGAGACTGTTGTGAGGCTTCGTTATCCTCAACAAGTAACCAGGGCTCAATCAATTCGTCGGATAACTCATCTATAAAACGAGAAGGATTGGAAAAATAATCACCATATCGACTTTGAAAAAGTGCCGGATATGTAATGAAAAGCTGCTCTTTAGCACGTGTTACGGCTACGTAAAGCAACCTCACTTCCTCATCAAGCTGATCCTCATCGTCCAATGCATAACCCGATGGTAAAATTCCATCCAGGCACTGAATAAGAAATACTGTTCGCCACTCTAATCCTTTGGCTGAGTGAATTGTGCTTAAAATCAATGGGCTTTCATCCTTCTGTGAAGCTTCCGTTTCAATTGCTGTTGCTTCAATTGGATCCAACGCGATCTCCTCTACCATGGTTTCGAGTGATCGGTATGTTCCTGAGATATCAACAAAGGTCTCCAGGTCCTTCATCCGTTTGGGATGATCATCGAACCGCTTTTTACAAAATACTGAGTAGTAATCTACAACAGCCTGCAGCTGTTCGGGTACAGATCCTTTTAGTTGTTTTAATTTTGAAAAGAGATCGCCTAAAGCTTTTAATTGAGTTAAATACCGTTCACTAATGTTGGGAGCATTTTCCGGTCTAAAAGGATTTCCGTTTTGATGAGCCCACGAAAAAAGATCTTCTGCTGTTTTAGGACCTATTCCATCAATTAACAGTAATATCCGATTCCAGGAAATTGCATCCTTTGGATTGAGCAAAACCCGAAGATGTGCCAAGACATCTTTTACATGGGCGGCTTCCGTAAATTTTTGCCCCCCATATTTTATATAAGGAATATCCTTTTTGTTCAGCATAACTTCCAGATCAAAAGAATCGCGTCCATTTCTGAATAGTACTGCAATGTCGCTGAGCTCAGATCCCTGCTCCCGGAGATTAAGAATCATCTGGGTTAAAAAGCGGCTTTGATCGTTCATATTCGCCGCTTTCACTAATCCCGGAAGGTCACCTTGTTCATTATTGGTGTAAAGCTTTTTATCAAACTTTTCCTGTGCTTCTTCTAATACTCTGTTGGCAACATCAAGGATTCGCTGGGTTGAACGATAGTTTTCTTCCAGTTTTATGATTTTGGTATTTTCAAAAAGTTCAGGGAAACGCATCATATTTTTATGATCTGCACCCCGAAAAGAGTAAATACTCTGGGCATCATCTCCTACCGCCATCACATTCTTATGATAGCTGCTTAGCAACCGTGTTAGTTCGGCTTGAAGTGCATTAGTATCTTGATACTCATCCACCAGAACATGCCGATTCTTTGATGCAACCTGTGTTCTTATTTCATCATTATTAAGAAGCAGATCCCGGGTTTTTACAAGCAGGTCATCAAAGTCCATTACATAGTTTAACTCTTTGTAGTCCTGATATTTAGAATTTAACTCATCAATTTTTT
Organism: Rhodohalobacter barkolensis; assembly: GCF_002834295.1. NCBI lineage: Bacteria > Pseudomonadati > Balneolota > Balneolia > Balneolales > Balneolaceae > Rhodohalobacter > Rhodohalobacter barkolensis. The sequence continues at coordinate 853,617 of NZ_PISP01000001.1, forward strand.
CTAAGTGTGAAATAAACTGCGGATATTCATCTTCAATCGTCTGCCTAATAGATCGTTGTTTATTAATAGAACTGCTAATAATTGAGTACAGAGTTAACTTCTTTGGAAATCGTTTTTGCTCTTTAGGGATGTCCATCCGGCTTCGCACCAAATGAATAGCATCCATTGCATCTGATGCATCAATGATTGTAAAATTTTCCGGGTAGCCGATACTTTCTGCATTCAGGTGTAGTAATTTGCTGCAGTAGTGATGAAAAGTTCCTCCCTCTACCCTTTGGCAGCGCTCATCCAATATCTGACTGGCCCTGCGCAACATTTCATGAGCTGAACGACGAGTAAAAGTCAGGAGCAAAATCTGGGATGGATCAACACCACTTTCTACCAAACGAGCAACCCGATAGACAAGTGTTCGTGTTTTTCCCGTACCTGCACCTGCAACCAAAAGTACCGGACCCCGATCGTGCATTACCGCAGAGTATTGAGCCTCATTGAGCAGCTCTTCATATTCAATACTGTAGTCGGAAGGATTTAGATCATCCCTGGAGAGTACAAACTTTTTCATGGCCGTAAACTATTAAATTTGGCCGTATGTAAAAAACATGTTTAGTGAAATCAGCCTAATCGCGCACCGTTCTGAATATTTTTATCAGGCACGGCAAGGACCACACTTCCATCTTCTCTGTAAAAACCCGTGATCAAACATTCCGACATGATTGGACCGATCTGTTTGGGCGGAAAATTAACCACCGCAATAACCTGTTTTCCAATCAGATCATTCTTTGAATAGAGATCTGTGATTTGAGCACTCGACTTCTTGATACCGATCTCCGGGCCAAAATCGACCCGAAGCTGATAGGAAGGTTTGTGAGCTTCTGGAAAATCATCCGCTTCCAGTATTGTCCCTACCCGAAATACCACATTTTCAAACTGCTCCCAGGTTATCGTCTTCAAAACAGGTCAGTTGGGTTTAACAACAAGGTTAATAATTCTGCCAGGTACAAAGATCTCTTTTACTATGGTTGATCCATCCAGATATTTTTGAACTTTCTCCTGCTGCTTGGCCAGGCCAATCACAAACTCTTTATCCTTGGCTTTATCAGCCGGAACCTGTATCTGCTCTCTAACTTTTCCATTGATCTGTACCGGATACTCAATGGTATCGCTCTTAAGGTATTCCTCTTTGAGAACAGGCCAGTCTTCATAAGCGAGGCTTTCATCATGCCCCATTTTACTCCACAATTCTTCTGCCACGTGAGGTGCAAATGGAGAAAGCAACAAAATATAATCTTCAGCAATCTCTCTGGGTAAGGAATCCCATTGATTCGCCTCATTCACAAAAATCATCAAAGCGGAAATAGCCGTATTGAAACGCATATTCTCCACATCTTCTGTGACTTTTTTTATCGCTTCGTGCAGTACTTTAAGCTGGTCCTTATTGGGCTCAGTGTCGTTCACATTCAACTTTTCTTCTTCGCCATCCCCAAGGAAAAGTCTCCATGATCTGTTTAAAAATCGATTTACACCTTCAACCCCTTTGGTACTCCAGGGTTTCACTTGTTCAAGCGGCCCCATAAACATCTCATAAAGGCGGAGGGAATCGGCTCCATACTCATCCACCACATCATCGGGATTAATAACGTTACCGCGTGATTTCGACATTTTATGAGCACGGGCTTCTACTGTGATCTCGGTACCTTTCATAACAAATCGGTCGCCCTTCTTCTCAACATCAGACTCAGACAATGGAACACGCTGAACATCATTGAGTTCTTCAGCTTCATCTGCCGATATGGTTTTTCCATCTTTTTCAAATACCGTGTATTCCATTTCACCGAGAATCATCCCCTGGTGTACCAGTTTTTGAAACGGTTCTTTGGTGCTTACCACTCCACAATCATAGAGTACTTTGTGCCAGAAACGTGCATAAAGCAGATGAAGCACAGAGTGCTCGGCACCGCCTACATAGAGATCAACCGGCATCCAATACTTCTCCTCATCGGCTTCTACCGGGCCCCCGTCAAAATCCGGACTGATGTACCTGAGGTAGTACCAGCAAGACCCGGCCCACTGCGGCATGGTATTCGTTTCGCGAAGTGCTTCTTTTCCCGTTTCAGGGTCTGTGGTTTTCACCCAGTCTTCAGCTCGTGCTAGTGGAGGTTCACCTGATTTTGTCGGTTGAAAATCATCTACTTCGGGCAAGGTTACCGGAAGTTCTGATTCGGGAACCGGTTTGGGGTCTCCATCAACATGAATAATTGGGAATGGTTCACCCCAGTAACGCTGACGTGAGAACAGCCAATCGCGAAGTTTAAAGTTCACACTCTTTTTCCCAACCCCATTTTTCTCCAGCCAGTCCGTGATTTTCTCTTTTGCTTCAGCAATTTCAAGGTCGTTCAAAAAGTCACTATTTATGGCCGGACCTTCACCCGTGTATGCTTTTCCGTCAAAATCCTCAGGAGGTTGAACGGTTCGGACGATTGGAAGATCAAATTTTTCAGCAAACTCCCAATCTCTCTCATCTTGAGCAGGAACAGCCATAATTGCTCCTGTTCCGTAATGGGCCAAAACATAGTCGGCAACCCAAATTGGAATCTCTTTTCCGTTGACCGGATTAATGGCATAGGCTCCGGTGAAAACACCGGTTTTGTTTTTCACTTCCTGGCGTTCGAGGTCAGATTTATTAGCCGCTTCATCAACGTACTTCTCTATTTCTTCTCGCTGATCATCAGTTGTTATTTTATTAACCAAATGATGTTCGGGAGCAAGAACCATGTATGTTGCACCAAATATCGTATCCGGTCGAGTTGTGAACACTCGAATTTTGTCATCATACTCTTTCACTTGAAAATCAAGTTCTGCCCCTATTGACTTGCCAATCCAGTTCCGCTGCATTTCTTTGGTTGAATCCGGCCACTCAAGGTCATCCAGATCTTCCAAAAGACGCTCGGCGTACTCTGTGATCTTCAATACCCATTGCCGCATCGGTTTTCGAATTACCGGAAACCCGCCTACTTCACTTTTACCGTCAATCACTTCTTCATTGGCAAGTACGGTTCCAAGCTCCGGACACCAATTAACCGGTACTTCATCTTCATATGCCAGCCCTTTATTGTAAAGCTGCAGAAAGATCCATTGCGTCCATTTATAATAGTCAGGGTCAGTGGTGTTCACTTCGCGATCCCAATCATACGAAAAGCCAAGCATTTGAAGCTGCTCTCTAAACCGGTTGATATTCTTCTCGGTAGTATCTCGCGGATGTGTACCGGTTTTAACTGCATACTGCTCAGCAGGCAAGCCAAAAGCGTCCCATCCAATCGGGTGTAACACATTGAACCCCTTCATTCTCTTGTATCGAGCTAAAATATCTGTAGCAGTATAACCTTCCGGGTGACCAACGTGCAATCCGGAACCGCTTGGATAGGGAAACATATCCAGGATATAATATTTTGGCTTGTCTTGATTTTCCGGTGTTTTGAATGTTTTATTTTCCAGCCAATATTTTTGCCAGCGGGTCTCAACTTTTGAAGGATCGTACGAACTCATTAATTCTGTATGATTACGTTAATTTGATCAGTGAAATGGATTTATCAATAGCTAACAAAGATAAAGAAATAATAGGTCAGGGTCATCTCAATCTCTGTAGGAATGTAGAAGTGATTTTACTTAAAACGCTTTAGCAAATCTTTATACGAATCGATTCTGCGATCTCTGAAAAATGGCCATGTTTGACGCTGCTTTTCTATAGAAGACAGGTCAAGATGAACAGACAAAATCTCTTCATTCTCACCGGCCTGAGCAAGGATCTGTCCAAATGGTCCGGCTACAAATGAGTTGCCCCAGAATTTTGTGCCGGATTCCACTCCAACCCTATTGATTCCGGCAACAAAACAACCGTTAGCAATGGCATGACTTCGTTGAATCGTCAGCCATGCATCCATAAACTCACGTTTCTCAGTATCACTCTCTTCAGGAAGTGTTCCAATTGCGGTTGGATAGACCAAAATTTCTGCACCTTCTAAAGCAGCAAGGCGAGCAGCTTCAGGAAACCATTGATCCCAGCAAATCAGGGCCCCGATTTTACCGGCCGAAGTGTCAAACACTTTGTACCCTTTATCACCGGGTGTGAAATAATACTTTTCATAAAAGCCCGGGTCATCAGGAATATGCATTTTCCGGTACGTTCCTAAAATGGTTCCGTCCTTTTCAAATACAACCATGGTGTTGAAATAAACTCCGGCCGCCTTCCTTTCGAACATTGGAAGTAAAAGAACGATCTCAAGCTCAGCAGCTAAACGGCTAAACCGTTCGGTAATAGGTCCCGGAATAGGCTCCGCCCAGTTGAAATATTTCTGATCTATCTCACGACAAAAATATGTAGTGGAAAATAGCTCCTGCAGAGCAATGACGTCTGCCCCGTTCGAAGCTGATTTCCTGATTAATGATTCGGCTTTATTGAGATTCTCTTCGAGGTCAGTCGTACAGCTATTTTGTATTGCAGAAAATTTCACAATGATCAGAAATGATTTAAAAATTTGCCGGATATCTGTTTAAAAATGAATGTAAGGAAATTGATTGTAATACCCATTTAAGTTCAATCTGCTAATTTTAATTAATAGCTTTTGAAAGCGCTTTTCTTTTCAAAAAACGAGGGGAAAACCATACCTTACTTCAACCATAACATGTAATCTGCTATTTCATTACCATCGGAGCTTTTTTTATGATGGAATTAAGAGATAAGCCATTACAAACTGCTAACTGATTTCTCTAAGAACTAAATCTCTAAAGAAAAGCAAACAATGAAAATCGACTACAAAAATCAGCCAAAAAGCAATGTTGGGCTCGATTATCTTGGACTAAAAAATACAGAAAACGCGCTTTGGAACCTGAACCCATCACAACTATACGAGCAAGCTTTAAAAAACGGAGAGGCGAAATTAACAGACAAAATGGTTCTTCTGGTTCAGACCGGTAAATATACCGGCCGTTCTCCGAAAGATAAATTTTTGGTTGAACAGCCATCAATCAATGATGATATCGATTGGGGACCTATCAATCAGCCTATTTCTGAAGGTGTATTTGAAAATCTTCATAAGAAAGTTGTTGATTACCTGGATGGAGAAAAATTGTATGTGAAAGATCTTTATGCAGGCGCAGACCCTAACTATAGGCTAAATGTCCGTATTGTAAGTGAGGCCGCTTATCATGGATTGTTTTCACACAATATGTTTATCAATCCAACAGACGATGAACTTAAAACTCATAAACCGCAATTTACGGTACTGGCTGCTCCTAATTTTGAAGCAGATCCTGAAGTTGATGGAACTCGTTCTAAAACATTTATACTCTGTAATTTTGAGAAAAAAATTATTCTTATCGGGGGCACTCTTTACTCAGGTGAAGTTAAAAAGGGAATCTTTGCTGTGATGAACTACTTGCTGCCTAAGAAAAATGTAATGGCTATGCACTGTTCTGCAAACATGGATAAAGATGGTAAAACAGCGGTCTTTTTTGGGCTATCCGGTACCGGTAAAACCACTCTTTCTGCAGATGCAAGTAAAACACTGATTGGTGACGACGAGCATGGCTGGAGCGATGATGGGATCTTTAATGTAGAAGGTGGATGTTATGCCAAAACCATCAATCTGTCACGAGAAAATGAGCCTGAAATTTTTCAGACAACTCAAATGCCCGGTACAATATTGGAAAATGTAGTACTGGATAAGAATAGGGTCCCCGATTTTAGTGATGACAGCCTTACGCAAAATACACGTTGTGCTTACCCTATAAACTATATTCCAAATGCAAGCGAAACCGGACGCGGTGGTCATCCCAAAAATGTAATTTTTCTTACAGCTGATGCATTCGGCGTACTCCCTCCTATCTCTAAACTGACTCCTGAACAGGCAATGTATCATTTCATTAGTGGGTACACAGCCAAAGTCGCAGGAACAGAACGTGGAGTTACGGAACCTCAAGCCACATTTTCGGCATGTTTTGGAGCCCCATTTATGCCACTGCATCCCACAGTTTATGCAGAACTGCTTGCTGATAAAATCAGAAAGCACAATTCAAACGTTTGGTTGGTAAACACCGGTTGGACCGGCGGAATGTATGGCGTAGGTAACAGAATGAAGCTTTCTCACACTCGAAAGATGCTTAATGAAGCACTGGAAGGAAATCTGGATGATGTGGAATTCATTACAGAACCGGTTTTTGGACTTCAAATGCCAAAATCCGTTCCAGGAGTACCGGATACTGTACTTCAGCCAAAACAGACATGGTCTGATAAAGATGCTTATGACAAAAAAGCAGCTGAGTTGGCGAATATGTTTAAAGAGAACTTTAAGAAATTTAGCGACCAGGCGAGTGAAGAGCTTCTGGCAGCAGGTCCTAATATCTAAATTACAAACTATCATTTATTTAAAGCCCGGTTTTACTTAAGGTATGCCGGGTTTTTTATTTGTCTAAACTGTGCATTTATTCACAAGTAATATCGCTTGAACACTTTTAGTCAGTGCTGAATATCCTTACATTCACAATTGTTGAATATTGAATAAGAGTTTGAATTGAATGAATAGTAATAACATTCCGGATTTTAACAGTACCGTATCGATTGACAAAGTTGGTGTGGAAGAACGTGTAAGCCGACTTAATAAAAGAAGTATCAAAAAAGATTCGAAGAAACAGGCTTTGAAACTTGCCTTAAGTATGATTGACCTGACAACACTTGAGGGAAAAGATTCCGAAGGAAAAGTGATTCAGCTTTGTAGTAAAGCCCGTACACCCTACGCCCCAATGCCGGATTTACCATCTGTTGCCGCTGTATGTGTTTACCCAAGTATGGTTAAAACAGCTAAAAATGCCTTAAAAGGTACATCTATTCATGTTGCCAGTGTCGCTACCGCTTTTCCAAGTGGAATGGCTCCTTTAAAAGTAAAACTAGAGGATACTAAATTTGCAGTTGATGCAGGTGCTGATGAAATCGATATGGTTATTTCCCGGGGTGAATTTCTAAAGGGTAATTACAATATTGTTTTTGATGAAATTGCCACCATAAAAGAAGCTTGTGGAGATGCACATCTGAAAGTGATTCTTGAGACCGGTGAACTTGAAACGTACGAAAATGTTCGGAAAGCCAGTGATCTGGCCATGTATGCCGGTGCTGATTTTATTAAAACTTCAACCGGAAAAATATCGCCTGCAGCCACTCAACCCGTTACTCTTGTGATGCTTGAAGCTATCCGAGACTATTATCAGGCTACCGGAAAAATGATTGGTATGAAACCTGCCGGTGGAATTCGAAAGGCAAAACAAGCCTTACAGTACCTGGTTCTGGTTAAAGAAACACTTGGCGCTGCATGGTTATCTCCCGATTGGTTTAGGTTTGGGGCAAGTTCCTTAACGAATGATCTCTTGATGCAGATCGTGAAACAGGAAACCGGAGTCTATCAAAGTTCAACCTATTTTTCAAATGATTAAGAACTGCTATTCAGCATCTTATAAAGAGTATCTATTATTTATCTAAGAACAATTTTTGCATTATGACTCAATCAACAAAAGAGAAGTCGAAAAACGGAGAAGTTAAACCTACCTCCCCTAACTCTGATTTGAAATTGGATTTTGATTCGTTTTGGGAATACAGCGAAGCACCGGAAAGCAGCGATCATATTCAATTAAAGGAGAAATATGATCTGTTTATAAACGGAGAATTTGTTGCCGGGAATAAGGGTCGAATGATGAACACCATCAACCCGGCGACTGAAAAAACTATAGCTGAGTTTACTGAAGCAACTTCTGAAGATATTGACTTGGCTGTTAAATCGGCCCGAAGAGCTTATGAGAAAACCTGGAGTAAGCTAACCGGAAAAGAGCGAGGAAAATATATCTATCGATTGGCCAGAATGATTCAGGAACATGCAAAAGACCTGGCAATTATCGAGTCTATGGATGGCGGAAAACCGATTCGTGAATCACGAGATGTAGATGTTCCCTTGGCGGCAGCTTACTTTTTCTACTATGCCGGCTGGGCCGATAAATTGGATTACGCTTTTCCAGGCCGTAAAGCTGAGCCTGTTGGCGTATGCGGTCAAATTATCCCATGGAATTTTCCACTATTGATGTTATCCTGGAAAATAGCCCCTGCACTGGCAGCCGGAAATACCGTAGTACTTAAGCCTGCCGAAACCACACCTCTCACAGCACTTAAATTTGCTGAAATTTGTCAGGATGCCGGTTTACCGGATGGTGTAGTTAATATTGTAACAGGTGCCGGCCCTACAGGAGCTGCAATTGTAGACCATCCCGATGTCGATAAAATTGCGTTTACCGGATCTACAGAGGTAGGTAAGATTATTCAAAAATCCCTGGCCGGTTCAAAGAAGAAATTTACATTAGAACTGGGCGGTAAGGGACCAAATATCATATTTGAGGATGCTCCCATTGATCAGGCAGTTGAAGGAATTATCAACTCCATATTTTTTAATCAAGGACACGTTTGTTGTGCGGGATCACGCCTTTTGGTTCAGGAAGGGATTGCAGATAAACTTATCAAAAAGTTAAAAGAACGTATGGAAACGTTGATCGTTGGCGATCCATTAGACAAAAACACTGATATTGGTGCGATCAACTCCAAAAAGCAGTACGAAAAAATTAATGAGTATCTTAAAATTGGAGTAGATGAAGGTGCAACCATCCACCAAAACAGTAAAGAGCTCCCAGAAAATGGATACTTTTGTAAACCTACCATTTTTACAGATGCTGGCCAGAGTAACCGAATAGTTCAGGAAGAGATTTTTGGCCCGGTGTTAACCATTCAAACATTCAGAACACCGGATGAAGCCATCGATAAGGCAAACAATACACCATTTGGACTTGCCAGCGGTATATGGACGGATAAGGGTTCCAAGATTTTTAAAGTAAGCCAAAAAATTCGTTCAGGAGTAGTATGGGCTAACACGTACAATAAGTTTGACCCCACATCTCCTTTTGGTGGATATAAAGAGAGTGGGATGGGACGCGAAGGCGGTTTGCACGGCCTCTACCCTTACGTAAATCTGAAATAACCTGATCAAAATTTATTTAAAAATAGTGTTGCTATGTCAGATAGAATTGAAGTGATGAAAACTTACAAAACCTACGTGGGCGGAAAATTTCCGAGAAGTGAATCCGGGAAAACGTATCCCATTAAGGACTCGTCAGGTAGTGTAATTGCCAATGCCTGCCGTTGTACACGAAAAGATGTAAGAGATGCAATGCTACCGGCTCGATCTGCATTTGGAGATTGGAGTGGCCGATCAGGGTACAATCGGGGACAAATTCTCTATCGAATTGCAGAAATGCTCGAGGGAAGAAAAGAACAGTTTGTGTCTGAGTTGGAGTTGACCGGAAAAAAAACCAAGGAAGCTCAAAAAGAAGTGGAATTATCTATAGACCGATTGGTTTATTATGCGGGCTGGACGGATAAATATCCACAAGTCTTCGGGACTATCAACCCTGTGGCCAGCCAGCATTTTAATTTCACTGCGCCTGAACCTGCCGGAGTGGTTGCAATCATTAGTACAGACAACTCACCGCTCCTATCCATTGTATCACAGGTAGCCCCGGTTATAGCAGGCGGAAATACGTGTGTGGTTTTGGCATCGGAGACAAATCCCCTAGTAGTTGTCAGTTTTGGGGAAGTATTAAACTCATCTGATGTGCCCGGTGGAGTTGTTAACATACTTACCGGATTCAGAGAGGAAATCCTTGATCATCTTACAAAACATATGGACGTGAACGCCGTTTTCAATTCTGTTGACGACCAGAAAACACGGAAACTTATTGATCTTAATGCATCTATAAGTGTAAAACGTGTTCATCACTATCCAGTGAGTGATTGGTATGATGACAAACACGAAAATCCATACCTGATACTTGAATTTCAGGAAAGTAAAACAACATGGCATCCGGCCGGCGTTTAGATAATTATGAAAAAACTGATCTTAAGTTTACTCTCTATTTTTCTTTTTTTGAGCTGCTCTACAACTGAATCAGTTCGGGAGTCTGATGACCGCTCTCCTGAAGAGCGATCACCTTATATAGAAATCAGTGATGAAGCGCTGGAAGAATTTGCCTATGAGGAACTGGATGAATTTGAGCGTACACTTTATCTGAACAGGACCCGCTTAACCGATCGCTTTGCAACGATTCAGCACGATATGCCTGAACTGTTCACAAGAGAAGGTACTTTTGAAAAACGGGAAGTTGATCAATTTGCCGGGTATCGGGTTCAAATTTTATCAACCCGGGATGTTGTACATGCAGACACTACCCGAGATAATTTTGTTGCCTGGGCTGATACAACCATGCAGGGATATAAACCCAATGCATACGTTCATTTCCGACAGCCATTTTACAGAGTTCGGGCCGGAGATTTTCAGAATAGGGAGAAAGCGATCGAGTTTTCCCGGTTAATCAAACAGGAATATCCAGAGGCCTGGATTGTTCATGATCGCATTGTTCCGGAAAATGCCCCTGCCGACACTTCAATATTTCGCTTTTTGGAAATTATTGAAGAAGATGAAGTTGATGAAAGTGATGAGTAGTATCTAACTCAGTATTGTTGGTTATGGATCCTTTATGAAACAGGATCCAATTCCCAAATGAGTTTATTTATACGTTAAATCTGAAAAGCATTACGTCGCCATCTTTAACGGTATATTCTTTTCCTTCCTGACGCATTTTTCCGGCCTCTTTAGCAGCTTTTTCTGAGCCTAACTCTACATAATCGTTGTAGGCAATTGTTTCAGCACGGATAAACCCTTTTTCGAAATCCGTGTGAATAACACCTGCAGCTTGTGGCGCTTTGGTGCCTTCTGTGATGGTCCATGCCCGAACCTCTTTAGGTCCTGCAGTAAAGTAAGTGATCAGGCCAAGGTTTTTGTAAGCTGCCTGAATCAAACGATCTAAACCGGCCGATTCGACGCCAAGCTCTTCCAGAAACATCTCTTTTTCTGATTCGTCAAGTTCAGCAATCTCGGCTTCAATTTTAGCACAAAAAGTAACAACTTCATCATCGAACTTATTCGCTATTTTACGAACCGTTTCTACATAATCGTTACCGCTGTTTAACTCATCTTCTGCCACATTACAAGCGTATAGAACGGGTTTGTCTGATAGTAATGATAAATCCCGATAAGCCTTTCTCTCCTCACTATCTGCTTCAAAAGTACGGGCGCTGTTTCCCTCTGATAAATGGTCCTCAAGCTTTTGTACAATCTCCAGATCAGCCAATAGTTTTTTATCACCGCTCTTAGACTCTTTCTTCAGTTTTTCCACACGTTTTTCAACCGACTCCAAATCCTTTAAAATCAGCTCATCTTCAATGATATGGATATCTCGTTCAGGATCTACAGAACCTTCAACATGAATGATATCATCATCCTCAAAGCAGCGTACAACGTGTACCAGAAGGTCCACTTCCCGAATATGAGATAGAAATGCATTTCCCTTTCCCTTCCCTTCGGAAGCACCTTTAACCAAACCGGCAATATCCACAAATTCAATTGTTGCAGGGATGGTTTCTTTGGGATCAATCAATTTTGTAAGAGTTGTTAGACGTTGATCCGGGACGGTAACCAAACCTACATTGGGATCAATGGTACAAAATGGGAAGTTTGCTGATTCAGCGCCTGCATTACTCAAAGCATTAAAAAGAGTGGATTTGCCAACATTAGGCAATCCAACAATACCACATTTTAAATTCATAAATATTAATTCTTAAAAGTCGAGTGAAGTTTGTTGTATAAATTGTTGTTCGGGTAGCAGAACCGCAGTTAATTTTCCATAACCAAGCTTTTCATACACGCATCCTGTATCTATACCAATCATATTTTTCTTTTGAATAGGATAAGGTCTTGGTGTATGTCCAAAAATCACAGTTTTTTCCCATGGTGTTTCGAATGAGTCAATATGATCTCTGCCCCATAAGAAAAAGTCGTGATTTTCTTCTGACTCTATACTTTTGCGTATAGGCTGATGAGGCGGAACACCTGCATGAACAAAAAAGTAGTCGTCTGTTTGATAGTAGAGTTTGGTATTTATATAGAACTCTAGATGATCATCCGGTATTTGATCTGCCCCGTCCACACCATATGATTCTAAAGTTGTATCTCCGCCATTCAGGAGCCAATTATAATCTCTTTTAGATTCAAATGAATCGAGCAGCATCTGTTCATGATTTCCACGCAGAAATATACAATTGCGTTCGTTTTGTACTTTCAACAGAAAATCAACCACACCTTTTGAGTCAGGACCACGATCAATATAATCTCCAATAAATATAAAGGAGGCGTCTGAAAAAGGTTCGAGTTTATCCCACAATGCCTTTAAAGATTGTGAACAGCCGTGAATGTCTCCTATAGCAACTAGTTGATTAGTCATTCAATTATGAGGATTCTATTAAGCCTCTTCCCTTTTTATTGATTTTCCCATCTTCATCCAACTGATTTAGTACTGCATCCAGAATACCGTTCACAAAATTTCCACTTTTCCCTGTGGAATAATCTTTTGCAAGCTCAATAGCCTCGTTAATAGTAACTTTAGTGGGTACTTCTTCAAAGTGGAGGAATTCTGTCATGGCCATCCTGATGATTAGCTTATCAAGCATGGCCAGACGTTCTACTTTCCAATTCTTAATATGATTTTGAATAATCTCATCATACTCATGAGCAAAATCTACAGTTGTTAATAACAGTTTTTCAGCAAACTTAATAGAGTTCGTATCATCTTTTAATTCAGCCTTTATAATATTCTTTGTTACATCCTGAGTCCGGCTATTGCCTACCTCAACGGCATAAATCGCTTTTAAAGCTGATTCTCGTGCTGCTCTTCTATTCGACATACATTTTATTAATTATTCAAAGACAGGAAAAATACAAAGCATTATACTCAGCTGAAAGATTTCAATGCTATTTCTTTTGCTATTAAAACAATTGGTGTTGTATATTTGGACTCTTGGGTTCATAGCTCAGATGGTTAGAGCGCTACATTGACATTGTAGAGGTCGGCAGTTCGAATCTGCCTGAACCCACCAACTCATTTCTCTTCCTTTTTAAGATATGCGTAATTGAGCGGGAAATTCTCTCAGTTGCTGGAACGCAAGCACACCGAACGTTTTGAAATAAAGAGATCCAAACTCTTAGCTATTCAATGGATCTATCTAACACAAATAGTTGATTCATCAACTGCAGGTCTATTGAATCACGATAAGTTTGGGTTAAACTGTCTTTAAAAGCAGAAATAGTAAAATATGCCGTATCCGAACAGCGTATTTCATTATCCCATGCCTGATCACAAGCATGGATTACATAAGAAATTGAATCTGCTACATGATTGATTTCCAAATTAATACGATGAATATCAATTTCAGATTGTCGATGTTCCCAGTCTACAGATAGTATAAGATCTTCTGCTTCTTGCAAATCATTATTTATACTACTCAAATCAGGATCTTGCAAACTATCATTAAAATCATTTGAAACGTCACTCGACATTAAAACCTGCTGGTAACTTTCCAAGCCACCAATTGAATTTGGAACATTCGTCTTGCAACCTACTGACAATAACGTCAGCAACAATACAAAATTGGCGATGCCAAAATATGTTCCTACCCTTTTCATGTTTAAACCCCTTAAATTGTAGCATAACTAACTGCTACAGTCTGTTCACTCCTACTAAATCGGGCTTTTTTGCCCACTTAATTGATTGCTTAAATCTTTGTTCTATAATAACTACTCTGCAGAAGAATTATTAGTCGTTCAACGATAATAACTCCTTTATTAAAAAATTTTCACGTACGTAAAAACCTTGATATTCAGACCAAGTTGCATTCAAGCTTATGGAACCTTGCTATCTACTCTTGAAGAGTGCTTTTCTTTAGAGCAGATGGGAAAAATGGATTTATCTCGGTTTTGTATTCCAACAACCCTACTCTTAATTTGAACTTATTATAATGAATAAAAATTTCATCAATGAATTATGAAAATAACAGCAATTGCAATAATCTGTATCTCTTTCCTTTTAGTTTTGGGATGCAGTAACGATAAAAGTATGACTGAAAATCCGTTCTATTCTGAAAGCTCTCTTCCATTTGAAGCCCCTGATTTTGATAACATCGAAAACAGACATTTTATGCCTGCCTTTGAACGCGGCATGAAAGAAGGACTGGAACAAATTGAAGCCATTGCCAACCAAGATATACCGCCCACTTTTGATAATACCATTGTAGCAATGGAGCAAAGTGGTGATTTGTTAACTCGGGTTCAACAAGTGTTCTATAACTTGACCTCTGCTCACACAAATGACGAGATTCAGGATATCCAGTCTGAACTAGCTCCTAAGCTCGCTGCTCACTCAGATAACATCTATTTGAATCGTAACCTTTTTGAACGTGTAGAAACACTATACAACGATATCGAATCTCTCTCTTTAAGTGATGAAGCTGAAAAGCTATTATCCGACATTTACCGTGATTTTGTTCGGGCCGGTGCACAGCTTTCAGACTCAGAACAACAGCGTATGCGTGAGATTAATGAGCGAATGTCTTCATTAACTACGGAATTTCAGGAAAAGCTTTTAGCAATGACTCGTGAACGGGCTGTAGTGGTTGATGATATTGATATGTTGGAAGGATTGAGTAACGATCGTATTGCTGCTGCTAAAGAAGCCGCAGAACAGAGAGACCATGATGACAGTTATTTAATCAATATTTCCAATACTACGCGTCACCCCCTCCTCTCATCACTAAGTAACAGAGAAATGAGAAAACAGATTTGGGAAGCATCTGCCTACCGTGGCCTTGGTGAAAATGGAGGAATTGATACTCGCCCAATTCTACTCGAAATTGCAGAACTGCGCGCTGAGAGAGTTCAACTTCTTGGTTATGAAACGTATGCACACTACGCAATTGAACCTCAAACAGGCGAAACACCTGAACGTGTCTTAGAACTTCTCAAAGATTTAATTCCACCGGTTGTAACCAATAGCGAAGTGGAGGCTGAATTGATCCGTGAGTATATGCAGCAAGACGGTATTGAAGATGATCTTCAACCCTGGGATTGGGAATACTATGCGGAAAAAGTTCGGCAGGAACGATATGACATTAACGATAACGAAGTCAGAGCTTATTTTGAACTGAACCGTGTTTTGGACGACGGTGTTTTCTTTGCAATGGAAAAACTCTTCGGAATTACATTTGAAGAGCGATTTGATCTCCCGGTATATCATGAAGATGTAAGAGTATGGAATGTGATGGATGAAGACGGATCGCAAATCGGACTTTTCTATGGCGATTTCTTCAGTCGAGACTCAAAGAGAGGTGGTGCATGGATGAACTCATTTGTAGTTCAATCTCACTTGAAAGAAAAAAATCCTGTAGTCGTTAACGTTTTAAATATAACTCCACCGGCAGAAGGTGAACCCGCACTTGTAAGTTTTGATAATGTGACGACTCTATTTCATGAAATGGGTCATGCCGTTCATGGACTATTTTCAGACGTAACCTACCCTTCCTTAGCCGGCACATCTGTACCAAGAGATTTTGTCGAATTCCCTTCAACTTTCCAGGAAGATTGGGCAATACTTCCTGAAGTACTTGAGAATTATGCTAAACATCATGAAACCGGTGAACGGATTCCTCAGGATCTCTTAGACAAATTGATCGAAGCCAGAGAGTTCAATCAGGGATTCAATACCTACGAATATCTTGCCGCAACCTTAGTGGATATGGAGTGGCACCTCTTGGATCAATCCTCAATTCCATCAGATGTTGAAGCATTTGAACAGGCATCACTTGCAAAATATAACCTTGCAAATCCTGCTATTCCTCCAAGATATAAGTCAACGTATTTTTCTCACATTTTTTCCGGAGGGTATGCGGCTAATTACTATGCCTATATTTGGAGTGAAATTCTAGCGGCTGATGCGTTTGCATTTATGAGTAATCAAGGTGGACTTACCCGGGATAACGGAAATCGATTCCGGGAGTATATTTTGTCTCAGGGCGGCAGTGAAGAAGCCATGGATCTGTATCGTAATTACAGGGGCGGAGAGCCGGATGTTCAACACTTACTCGAAAGGCGTGGACTTACTTCGAACTAGGTCACTAGAACGTTTATATAAGTAAAATAAAACCTCATCGGCATTCCCGATGGGGTTTTTTATTTTTCAAGCTTAAATGAAAAGGTATAAGCAGTACCATCTGCAGGGTTTACACTCATTTCTGCATTCAACTGTCTATTCAGTGTTTTAATCAGGGTTAATCCAAGTGACGTTTCTCCCAGATTTTCGAATTCTCCGGGTAAACCGATTCCGTTGTCACTAATCTCGAGTTTTATATTCTGTTCTTTGTCCATTGATAAGGATGCGTTGAGTTTTGCCTCTCCTATAAATGATTTACCAAACGCGTGTTTATAGGCATTCGTAAAAATTTCATTTAATAAAAGTCCGCATGGAATCGCTTGAGTGATCGTAAACTCAACAGGTTCTAAATCTAATTGGATCTGAATTGGATAGGAATCCGTACGATGTGTTTTATCAATAACATCAACAAGATCTTCGATATATTTTGCAAAGTTTATATTCGATAGAGTCTCATTTTGATAAAGCTTTTCATGAATCAATGCCATAGTGTTGATACGCATCTGGCTATCCTTTAAAGCTTCCTGAACATCGAGATTTTCAGTGCTATGAGACTGAAGATCCAATAAACCGGTAATCACGGCCAAATTGTTTTTTACACGATGATGTATTTCAGCAAGCAGTACCTCCTTCTCTTTTAAGGAGCTTTTTAGCTTTCCCTCTGCATTCTTCTGATCTGTGATGTCAACATATAAGCCGTAAATGGAAATGGTTTTACCATCAACTTTAACAGGCACACCGTAGATTAGTACATCAACAATTTTTCCTGATTTCGTTTTACGAGACCCCATAACTTCAAAAGTTTCAGAGCTGTTCGATAGTTTTCTCGCAACATCCAGTTCTTCGTCAGGTGCAATTAAATCATCAATATTTAACCCTCTGATGTCGTCAATCTTATATTCGAAAATTTCTTCAAAACTTTTGTTAACCATCTGCACTTCATTATGGTTATCAAGCATCGCTATACCAACCGGTGCATTCTGAAAAAGCTGCCTGAATAGCTCTTCACTGTGCTTAAGTTCTTTTTGTTGTTCGTGCTGTTGACTAATATCACGGGCCATGGCTATTACCACATCCTTGCCAAAATACTTTCCGGGATTCAGTGTCACCTCATTAGGAAAAATTTCTCCATTTTTTCGTTTACCCCACCACTCGAATCGCTGCATTTCTCCCTCGAGTGCCTTTTCAATAAAGCCAAAAGTTCTCTCTTTATTTACTTTTCCCGGAGCTGCAAGCAGCATTGGATCTTTACCAATTATTTCATCTCTATCGTATCCAAAAATTTCCTGTGCCGTTCGGTTTGCTTCTATAAACTCACCATCGCTGTTGTGAATATAGATTGCGTCCCCTATAGAGTTAAACAGGTCTTTATAACTTTGGATCGAGTACTTGAGTTTTTTCTGAGCATCCATCTGTTTTGTTTGATCGATTACAACTCCCATAATAGCAATACGATCATCAAGCATGATTTTAGAACCATAAATTTTGACAAAAATCTCAGATTCATTTTTGGATAAGGCCCTGGCATCCACCTCAAATGAGTCGATTTCTGAATTATGAAACCGTTCCCGGAGTGACTTCAATTTCCCGACATCATTTTTATGAATCAATTCAACAGGATCGATTGACTGAAAAAGCTCATTTTTGGTGTATCCGGAAATCTCACAAAACATCGGATTCACATATTTGAGTTTACCGTCTTGCAGCAAGTATACGCCCACAGTTGAAGCTTCACTCAAAACCCGAAAACGTTGCTCAGACTCTTTTAACTTATCTTCAGCATTTTTACGCTCAGTGATATCCTCAATCAAAGAGTAGATGCTTAACAGTTTTCCACTTTGATCATAATTAGCAGAATTATGCCAAGTTGAATAGATTGTTTGTCCGTTTTCAAGAACCGTTTTAGAGTCAAAAGTAAAATAGTTATTGTAATTTAAAATCAGCTCATGGATCTTACTTTCAACAAAATCTCTGATATCTGGCTGTATAATACCGGTTTCGAAAAGTGATTTCCCCATTACCTGTTCATAATTCCACTCAAAAAGAGACTCTGCTTTCGGTGACCAATCTCTGATATTTCCGCTTCTGCTCCACTCTATTGTTGCCAATGGCAACCTCTCCCGTAAAGTATCAATTCTGGGCAGCTGATGTAGATTCTGTTCTACTTCGGGAAACTTATCAGAAATGTCATGCAGTACACAAAGTTGAACATATTTCCCATCTCTCTTGAGTTGATGAAATGTGTATTGCACATAAAAAGAAGATCCGTCTTTTCTGTAGTGCTTCCATACTGCGGGAAGTTGTAAATTATCTGATTTTAAAGCATCGCCATTTAAACCGGACACCGGCTCTCTATACTTCTCCCCTAAATCGGTAATTTTTTTGCTTAAGAACTCCTTTTTAGAAAATCCGTATTTAGTTTGACATGCCCGGTTAACTTCCAGGATATCAAGGGTGTAATAGTCGTAAATAAGCATGCATTCATTTTCAAAAAAACCATCTTCGATGTGTTTTTCTTGAGCAGATATTCCCATTACAAATGATTTAGTTCTGCAGCATTCCAAATAAATCTGAATATAACTAATTCAATTAGAGATAACAGTTTAAAGGATTGTCAGGATTTTGTATTTTAAGGCTTCATATGTTAACGAATTAAACTTATTCCTCACAGATAAAATTTAATGCCAGAAGAATTTATTACGCTCACCTTTCCTGACGGAGCAAAAAAAGAATTTAAAAAAGGAGTTTCAGGATTTGAAGTTGCTGAGAGCATTTCCAAAGGTTTAGCCCGCAATGCATTAAGTGTAACATTTAATGGAACGATAAAAGATTTGGATGCACCTATTGAAGAAAGTGGTGCGATAGAAATTAATACCTGGGACTCGGAGGATGGTCAATATACATTTTGGCACTCTTCGGCACACCTTCTGGCTGAGGCTATTCAAGAACTCTACCCAGACGCAAAATTCGGCATCGGCCCTCCTATCGAAAATGGTTTTTACTACGATATCGATTTTGGAGATGAATCCTTTGGTCAGGACCATCTTTCGAAAGTTGAAGATAAGATGATCGAACTTGCCAGAAATAAATCTGAGTTCAAGCGTCGCGATGTCTCAAAAGAAGAAGCTCTTGAGTTTTACAAAGAACGGGGTAACGAGTATAAAGTAGACCTGATTGAAGATCTTGAAGATGGAACCATTACATTTTATGAGCAGGGTTCATTTACAGACCTTTGTAAAGGTCCGCATATTCCGGATACATCACTGATAAAGGCCGTTAAGCTGACCAATCTTGCAGGGGCTTATTGGAGAGGTGATGTTGACAGCAAGCAGTTGACCCGTATTTACGGTGTCTCTTTTCCTAAACAGAAACTATTAAAAGAGCACCTTGAACAGCTTGAGGAAGCTAAAAAGCGTGATCATAAAAAATTAGGGAAAGAGTTGGGCATTTATATGATGGACAGAATGGTCGGTTCCGGACTGCCTATGTGGCTTCCGAATGGTACTGTTCTCAGAAGAACTCTTGAAGCTTTTTTGCGGGAAGAACAGAAAAAACGGGGATATAAAGAAGTTATCACTCCTCATATAGCCAATATTGAGCTTTATGAAACCTCTGGGCACTACCCCTATTACAAGGATTCTCAATTTGATCCAATGGAGGTTGATGATGAGAAGTACATGCTCAAACCAATGAACTGTCCGCATCATCATAGAATTTATTCCAATGAATTACGCAGTTACCGGGATTTACCGCTCCGACTTGCAGAGTTCGGTTCAGTTTATAGATACGAACAGAGCGGTGAGCTGAATGGACTTTCGCGCGTTCGTGGATTTACGCAGGACGATGCACACATCTACTGTACTCACGACCAATTAAAAGATGAAATTAAGAGTACGATTGAGCTGACACAATTTGTGTTTTCCACATTTGGAATGCCTGTTGATATTCGTCTCTCTTTTCGAGATGATAATGACGAAAAGTATGGGGGAAATAACGAATATTGGGAACGTGCGCAGCAGGAAATTAAAGAAGTTGCCGACGAAATGGATCTGGACTATAAGATTGCATTGGGAGAAGCCAGCTTTTATGGGCCAAAAATTGATTTCATTATTCGTGATGCAATTGGCAGAAAGTGGCAGCTGGGAACCGTTCAGGTTGATTACGTGATGCCCGAAAGATTTGATTTGACTTACGTGGGATCAGATAACAATAAACATAGACCGGTCATTATCCATCGTGCACCATTTGGATCCATGGAACGCTTTACAAGTATTTTGATTGAGCATTTTGCCGGGGATTTCCCGCTATGGCTCTCTCCTCTTCAGGTAAAAGTCCTTCCAATTTCTGAAGATTTTAATGAGTATGCTGAGAAGTGTGTTAAGAAATTTGAAGATGCCGGAGTACGTGTAGAAATTGATACGCGTTCAGAAATGATTGGCGGTAAAATTAGGGATGCAGAAAATGCAAAAATTCCCTATATGTTAATAGTCGGAGCTAAAGAGCAGGAAGATGAATCTGTCTCCGTCAGAAGGCACAAAATGGGTGATATTGGAACGTTTTCACTCAATGATTTTTTTAATAGTGTGATGGAAGAGATTAACTCTAAATCACTTACAACAAACCTTAATTAAAATACAGAGGATTACTTATCGCAAGACCACGACCAACAAGAAGACCACGGAATGACGACAAACCGAGGGTTAATAACGAAATTCGGGCATCAGAGGTCAGATTAATTAAACCTGATGAAGAGCACGAAATCGTTTCTGTACAAAAAGCCCTTCAAATTGCCGAGTCATTCAATATGGACTTAGTAGAAGTTGCACCTAACGCCAAACCACCCGTTTGCAAGGTGATTGACTTTGGAAAGTTTATGTATGAAAAGAAGAAGAAGGAAAAGGAAGCGAAGAAAAAGCAACATACTATTCAAGTGAAAGAGTTGCGTTTCCGGCCTACTACTGATGATCATGACCTGGAATTTAAAACCCGTCACGCCAGAGAATTTTTAGAAGGCGGTGATAAAGTGAAAGCTACGGTTCAGTTTCGAGGACGTGATATGCTATATACAGAGCAGGGTGAAGAGCTGCTGAAAAATCTTGCTGAGGAATTAAGTGATGTCAGTAAAATCGAATCCAATCCTACCATGGAAGGACGCAGAATGATTATGATCTTATCTCCTTCAAAAGATTAAAGAAGTTCTTTTATCAGACCGTAAACATTTTTATCTTTCTGTTCTTTATAATTTCAGACAATTACGCTAGTTATGCCAAAAATGAAATCGAATAGTGGTGCGAAGAAGCGTTTTAAGGTTACCGGTTCCGGTAAAATTAAAAGAAAGAAAGCTTACAAGCGTCACATTCTCACAAAGAAATCACCTAAGCGGAAGAATAATCTCGGAAAGGATGCTTTGGTTCACAAAGCAGACGAAAGTTCTGTGAAAGATCTTCTCCCATACGGTGGAAAGTAAATCAAATTAATTATTAACTCTTAAACGTTAAGTAAAAATGCCACGATCAAGAAATTTGGTGGCTTCCCGTCGCCGTCGCCGGAAGATTTTAAATAAGGCGAAAGGCTATTGGGGCAGACGCAAAAACGTTTACACCGTTGCCAAGAATGCGGTAGAAAAAGGTCTTCAGTACCAATACCGCGACAGAAAGGTTCGTAAAAGAATGTTTCGTCGGCTTTGGATTACGCGTATAAATGCAGCTGCTCGATTAAACGGGACCACATATGCCAAGTTAATACACGGCATGAAGTCCAATAACATGGAAATTAATCGAAAAATGTTGGCCGATATCGCCGTTCGCGATCCGGAAACATTCGCTGCTGTTGTCAAAGAAGCAGTTAAGTAATTGCAATTTCATGTTTATAGCCGGCAAATCTTCTGAGGTTTGCCGGCTTTTTTTTATCAATATTGCACTATCTTTATAAACATAATCCTTCAATACTCCTCACAGAGTCCTTAAACAGCTAAGTAAGGCATGATCGAAAAAATTGAACTGATCAAAAAAGAGATAAAGAATTTTCAAATCACCAACGAGAAACAGTTGGAAGCTTTTCGCCTAGAGTTTCTCTCCAGAAATGGAAAAGTTCAGGAGATGTTTGGTATGATGGGCAATGTGCCAAATGAAAAGAAAGCTGAAATGGGTAAGGCAATGAATAAGGTTAAAATCCTTGCTCAAGAAAAATTTGAAGATAGTAAAAGCAATTTACAGTCAGCTTCGCGAAAGGAATTTGGTGCAAAAGATGATATTACCCTTCCTGTTGAACCTACCTACACCGGGTCTTTTCATCCGTTAACTCAGGCATTGGACGAGATCAAACAGATTTTTTTACGCCTTGGATTCAATATTGCTGATGGACCTGAACTGGAAGATGATTTCCACAATTTCACAGCACTCAATTTTCCACCCGATCACCCTGCTCGAGATATGCAGGATACTTTTTTTGTCAGAAAATCAGATCAACCGGATGAACAGGACCTGGTACTGAGAACGCATACCTCCCCAGTTCAAATTCGTTTGATGAAAGATCAACAACCGCCACTTCGATCCATCATGCCTGGCCGTGTTTACCGAAATGAAGCGGTTACTGCGAAATCATATTTTCAATTTAATCAGGTTGAAGGTCTTTACGTAGATAAGAATGTTACCATGGGCGAGCTCATTGAAACTCTTGTGATGTTTGCCAAACTCATGTATGGAAGTGATGTAAAATACAGGGTACGACCCTCCTTTTTTCCTTTTACAGAACCAAGCATTGAAATGGACGTTTGGTGGGAAAATGAAAAAGGCGGTCAATGGCTCGAAATATTAGGAGCCGGAATGGTCGATCCAAACGTTTTTGAAGCCGTAAATGTAGATCCGGAAATTTATACAGGATTTGCGTTCGGTATGGGAGTAGACCGTATTGCAATGCTACGCTATGGAATTGATGATATCCGCTTGCTTTATGAAAATGACCTGAGATTTTTGAATCAATTCAAATCATAAAATTAATTAACTGCATCTAAATTATATAGTGGAGCAGTTTACTTAAATATTCAAGATTTACTAAATACCAACGTTTTTAAGCATGAACATTTCTTATAACTGGCTCAAGCAGTACATCGATTTAGATTTATCACCCGCAGAAACTGAAGAAAAACTTACCCTGTCCGGTTTGGAAGTTGAAGGTATTGAACAGATAGGATCGGACTTTGAAGGATTTGTTGTTGGTGAAATTAATCAGGTAAGATCACATCCCAATGCAGATAAACTTCAAATATGTGATGTGAACCTGGGCAACAAAGAAGTTCAGATTATTTGTGGCGCCAAAAATGTAGCAAAAGGCCAAAAAGTACCGGTTGCAACTGTTGGGTCTACCCTTCCGGTTCCCATGGATGATGGAAGTTATTTGAAAATCAAAAAGGCCAAATTAAGAGGAGAAGCTTCTCACGGGATGATCTGCTCTGAATCTGAGCTTGGTTTAAGTGATGACCATTCGGGGATTATGGTATTAAATTCTGATTTGCAGGTAGGCTCATCACTTAAAGAGGCTTTAAATGTAGACAAAGACACAATCTTTGAAATTGGATTGACTCCTAATCGTCCTGATGCCTCCTGCCATGTAGGTGTTGCACGGGATTTATCGGCAATTACCGGTAAACCACTGAACAACCCCTATTCGGAGTTAAAGCCTGAGAAAGGTTCTTTAGATGATCACATTTCCATTTCGATTAGAGATGAAGATAAATGCCATCGCTATGTTGGAATTATGGTTCGAGACTTGGAAGTTAAAGAGTCTCCGGCTTGGTTGAAGCAGAAATTAACGGCCATTGGATTAAGACCCCGTAATAATGTTGTAGACATTACCAATTACGTGTTACAGGAAATTGGACAGCCGCTACACGCATTTGATTATGATAAAATTGCGAGTAAAAAAATTGAAGTTAAAACATTCGATAAGGAGATGAACTTCACTACACTTGATGATGTGGAACGTAAAGTGCCGGCCGGCTCTCTCTTTATCTGTGATGGAAATGGTCCGGTAGCTATTGCCGGTGTGATGGGTGGTGAAAACAGTGAAGTATCACTAGAAACTAAAAATGTACTAATTGAAAGCGCGTACTTTAACCCCTCTTCCATTCGTAAAACCTCTAAGCAGCTGGCTCTGCAGACAGACAGTTCATATCGATTTGAGCGAGGAATAGATCCGGAGATTCAGTTAAAAGCAGCCCAGCGAGCCGCTGAACTTATAAGGAAATATGCCGGCGGTGAAATTGTGAAAGGATTTACTGATGTTCATCCTGTTAAATTTGAAAAAAGAGAAGTTTCACTTCGTCTGTCCAGAATTAACAGAGTATTGGGCACATCTCTGACGCTGAAGAAAGCAGAAGAAATATTAAATGGACTCGAATTTGAAACAACTTTAACCGGTGAAGGACAGCTTCTGTGTAAAGTACCAACGTTCCGGCCGGATGTAACACGAGAGATTGACTTAATTGAGGAAGTTGGACGAATTTTTGATTACAACAATATACCCTCTCCTACTTCCTCTCCTTTCTTCACACCGGAGACTCTGTCTGATTTTGAGGTGTATCAGCAGAAAATAAAATATTTTGCAAAAGGACTCGGTTACAAGGAGATCTCAACTAATTCCTTGTTGTCTCCCAAAGAAGCCGAAGCACTGGCTGAAAAAGAACTACAGGTTGAGACTTTAAATCCCGTCTCTCAGGAGAATACAACACTCAGAACCCATCTGGCCGGTGGATTTTTAAAGTCTGTAGGATACAATCTCAATCGGAATGCAGAGAAGATTCGATTTTTCGAGCTGGGTCATGTATTTAGAAATGCCAATAAGGAGAACAGTACATGGGTAGGTGGTATACAGGAAAATGTTCACCTTTTAATGGGTAGCTGTGGTCAAAAATATTCAGATGACTGGCAAGGATCTTCCTCAAATTATTCAATATTTGATGTCAAAGCCGATTTAGAAGCTCTGATTCAACATCTGGATATAGACAAATCTGTGGAATGCTCAGCTGAGAATAATTACTCCCTCCAATACAGCCTAAACGGGAAAACCGTTGCCGAGCTGAAACAAATTGACGAAAAAACACTTCATAGTTTTGATGTTGAGAAAGACGCGTTTGTTGCGGAAATAAATATTTCTCTGCTTTACGAAATGGGAGCCGGAAGAGATAAGACAACATACAAACCGGTAGCGAAATATCCTTCATTTGAATTTGATGCAGCCTTTACGGTAGATAAATCAATTCGTGCCGGAGAGCTTTCATCTGCTATCCATAAAAATGCAGATGAAACATTGCAATCGGTTTCGGCATTTGACGTATATGAAGGAGCAAATATTGGTGAGGATAAAAAAAGTATTGCATTTCGTCTCACTTTTTTAGATCCTAATAAAACATTGACAATCAAAGATGTAGAACCAAGAGTTCAAAAAATTGTTCAATCGTTAGAGAAAAAGTTTGGAGCTAAATTGAGATCATAGAATCTAACCTTATGGCTATCAGTGAAATTCAAAAAGAAACATTTTTAAATTTACTGGAACAGATCCGTACTGAGGTTCAATCACTTAAGAAAAAGAACAAAGATCTTAGCCGTGAAAACCTGAAGTTGAAGTCTAAACTGGATGAGATTCAAAAAGATCAGAACGATATATTTTCATCCATCAGTGAATCTGAACGTATTGCTATGAGACATAAAGTTGATGGATTAATCGAAAAACTGGAAAATCATTTAGGCCATTAATATGCAGTCCATAAAAGTAAATATTATGGGTAAGCAGATTCCTCTCAAAGTTGAAGAGAGTGAAGTGGAGAGTACTCGTAAGATTGCCCAATTCGTGGATGAAAAATTCAGGCTCTACAGAAATCAACTATCGAATCAACCCGATTCAACAGTTATGATTTTGGCTTGTTTAAATATCGCGGAAGAGGTATTTGAACTCAGATCAAAATTACAGTATCAAGAAGACAAAGAGAGTGAGTTGATGGACCAAATCAATCATAAGATTGAAGACTTTATCAAAGATCTTGCATAATATTTTTTTATAATAGAATCTTTTCGCCTGGTTTGTCGTTCTCAATCTATAGCATCATTAATTCTCTATTTCAAATAATATGTATAAAGGCGAACGTTTTAATTCCATTACTCACCTTATCGGTGCCATCGCTGCAATTGCCGGTCTCTTCGCCTTGATCTATATTGCAGTAAAACAGGGTGATCCATGGAAAATTGCTTCATTTACGATTTATGGAAGCACGCTCTTTATTCTATATCTTTTTTCTACACTTTATCACAGTTTTAAAGGCAAATGGAAAAAAATATTCCAAAAGTTTGACCATATTGCCATCTATCTGTTAATTGCAGGCACGTATACTCCATTTACATTGGTTACGCTTCCCGATAGCCTGGGATGGACATTTTTTGCAATTATCTGGGGTTTAGCCATGATCGGTATCGTAATCGATCTTCTTCCTCAAAAAGGACACCGAATTTTACCTCTTGTCATTTATCTCTTAATGGGATGGCTTGTAGTGTTGGTACTTGAACCACTGACTCAAAATCTACCCATGACCGGGTTTGAGCTCTTGATAACCGGTGGTGTTTTCTATACGATGGGAGTCCTATTTTATGTTCTCGACAGTAAACATAAACTGGCGCATGGAATTTGGCACCTTTTTGTGTTGGCGGGAAGTGTAAGTCACTTCATTAGCGTAGCAGCTTTTGTCTAGTACATAATACAGATCCAAAAAGAGTGGTTCTGCCCTTCGCTTTTCTTTACCTTTCCACAGATTTTAATTCTTTCACTTAAAGAGTACATGGCTAAAACTCTAAAGATTTTTTTTATTTCTGATATTGTCGGGGAATCGGGGCTTAACCTATTGGAAACGATGTTTCCTCCTATCCGGGAAAAATACTCACCTGATTTTATCATAGCGAATGCAGAAAACTCCCACGAAGGTCGAGGTTTAAACAGATCCATTGTAAAACGACTTTATGACATAGATGTTGATGTGATAACCGGCGGAAACCACTCGTTTGATAAATGGAAGATTTTCTCCTACATGAAAACGGACGAAAAGCTTCTGCGGCCTATGAACTACCCAAAAGGTAACGCCGGTTATGGGTATGGAATCTACCCGGTTAAGAATTCAGATTTAAAAATTGGAGTTTTAAATCTTCAGGGAAGAACATTCCTGCCACAGATTGACGATCCATTCTCTACAGCTGAGTGGGCTTTAGAGAGAATCAAAAAGGAAACAGACCTTGTGTTTGTTGATTTTCATGCTGAAGCAACCGCAGAAAAGATGGCATTTGCATGGGAATTTGACGGACAGGTTTCGGCCGTAGTTGGTACACATACTCATGTTCCTACAAATGATGCTCGAATTTTTCCACAGGGTACCGGTTATTTGACTGATGCCGGCATGACCGGTCCTTTCGATTCTGTAATTGGTATGGATAAGAAAACATCCATCAATCGTTTCAGATTAGGTACCCCGCAACGTTATAAAATTGCCGATAAAGATAACCGGATGTGCGGAGTCTATCTTGAAATTGATCCCGAAAGCGCGAAATGCTTGCTTATTGAACCTGTCATTTTTCCTGAATTTAATAATAGAGCGAACTAATGAGCACTCCTTCACCCGTACTTCGTTGCGAAGAAATTCATAAAAAATTTAAATCCGAATCCGGTCCTGAAGATCTTCATATCCTCAAAGGAGTTAATTTAAGTGTAGCATCTGCAGAAATGATCTCCATTGTTGGCTCTAGCGGTAGTGGAAAAAGTACACTCCTACATATTCTCGGCGGGTTAGACAGGCCAAATGCGGGTTCTGTTTATTGGCATGATAAATCTATTTATGATTTTAAACAGGATAAACTGGCAGATCTCAGAAACCAAAATGTAGGATTTGTCTTTCAGTTTCATCATCTATTACCCGAATTTACCGCAATAGAAAATGTTACGATGCCAGCATTGATTCAGGGACAGAATCAAAAAGAAGCTGAACATCGTGCATCAGAACTTCTCAAACGTTTCGGAATGTCTGATCGAATTTATCACAGGCCTTCACAGCTTTCTGGTGGTGAACAACAACGTGTTTCCATGGCCAGGGCGTTAATGAATAGTCCTTCAATAATCTTAGCCGACGAACCGACAGGTAATCTAGACGAAAAGAATACGGATATCATTCTGGATCTTCTTTTTGAGCTGCGTGAAACAGAGCAAGTATCCCTCGTACTCATCACTCACGAAAAAGAAATTGCAAGGCGTTGCGACTCTCTCTATTCCCTTCATATGGGAGTACTTGAAAAAGTAGAGTGAACGACTCATTTCTCTTGGTTAAATGCACAAACAATGATATTTTTGTAAGTCTTAAAACCATTTTAAAAATCTACTACAGAACCAGCAATATACTATTAGCAGAATGAGTAAACGATTGAAAAACGAAGATCTGGAACAGGATCTACTAATTGAATATACGTCCAGATTTGTACACTTCTACAATCAAAACAAAGCAGCTGTAATTGGCGGTGGAATTGGATTGGTATTAGCGATAGGGTTAATAATTGGGTACGGTATCTACAGTTCACAACAGGAAACTCAGGCTCAGGATCTTTTGGGTATTGCTGAACAGTCTTTGATGGAGGGCGATTATGAAACAGCTCTTTATGGAAATGAAGAAGAATTTACACTTGGATTTGAACAAATAGCTGATAATTACTCAAATACAGAAGCCGGAAATCTTGCGAAATATTATGCGGCTATTTCTGAGTATGAATTGGGGAATTTTGATTCCGCCCTTACATATATCGAAAGTTTTAATAAGCCTAAAGGAATATTGGGCGTATCCCCTGCTACTTTCCATGCCACTTTGCTGCTTGAATTAGAGCAGTATGAAGAAGCCGCACAAATGTTTGAACGAGCAGCGGAATGGGATGAAAACAGTGCTACAACACCATTTAATCTGTTTGACGCAGCACAGGCTTATCAAGCAGCCGGACTTACTGCAGAGGCTAACAGAGTATTGGATCAAATTATGGAAGACTACCCCAATAGCCAGATCCTGGATCGTGCACAAAGATTGAAAGGTACTTTAGCTATTAATGGATAATCCCTTTTCCAATATCTAAAAAACTTTTAAAAGGAGTAACTCCATGTGAGTTACTCCTTTTTTTATATGATCAATAAGCTGCTGAGTACACGGATTACGACATCTACATATTTCTTCTGTACTGCCCGCCTACTTCATATAATGCTTGAGAAATCTGACCCAGCGATGCTACTTTCACCGTTTCCATCAGTTCCTCAAATAGATTTCCATTCTCCCTGGCCACTTTTTTAAGTCGGTTAAGTGCCTTATCTGCAACATCTTCATTTCTCTTTTGAAATGCCTCAAGATTATCGATCTGCTGTTTCTTCTCTTCCTCAGTTGATCGGATAAGTTCTATTTCTCGCTCATCCTCTTCAGATGTTGATTCCGATTTAAATGTGTTTACACCAATAATCGGAAGTTCGCCGGAATGTTTTTGAGATTCGTAAAACAGACTCTCTTCCTGAATTTTACCACGCTGATACATACTCTCCATAGCGCCTAGAACTCCGCCCCTGTCTGTAATTCGGTCAAACTCTTTCAGAATTGCATCCTCAACCAAATCTGTAAGCTCTTCAATGATATACGAACCTTGCAGTGGGTTTTCATTCTTGGTCATACCCATCTCCTTGTTAATAATGAGCTGTATCGCTAATGCACGCCGTACAGACGCCTCAGTTGGCGTTGTAATGGCTTCATCGTAGGCATTGGTATGCAGAGAGTTGCAATTATCGTAGATCGCCATCAATGCCTGCAGTGTCGTTCTGATGTCATTAAACTGAATTTCCTGAGCATGAAGTGAACGTCCACTGGTTTGAATATGATATTTGAGCTTTTGAGAACGCTCATTCGCTTCGTATCGATTCTTCATGGCAATAGCCCAGATTCTTCTTGCAACCCGTCCTATGACAGCATATTCCGGATCTAATCCATTGCTGAAAAAGAATGAGAGGTTGTGTGCAAAATCGTCCACATCCAATCCACGCGACAGATAGTACTCAACGTAAGTAAAGCCATTTGCAAGGGTAAAGGCAGCTTGTGTAATCGGGTTTGCCCCTGCTTCGGCAATGTGATAACCGGATATTGATACTGAATAGTAGTTACGCACTCTGTTTTCAGTAAAGTACTTCTGCATATCTCCCATCATCTTCAAGGCAAATTCAGTAGAAAATATACAGGTATTCTGTGCCTGATCTTCTTTAAGGATATCAGCCTGAACCGTACCTCTCACAACCTTGAGGGCATCCTGTTTAATTTTTTGATAGGTTTCGTTATCGATAAGTTGATCACCGGTAACACCCAATGTACCGAGCCCAAAACCATCCGTATTTGATGGGAGTTCACCGGCATAGTTTGGTAGTGGCAGACCCTTATCCTTATAAATGGACTTAATTTTCTTCGTAGCGTCGTCCCACTTACCGCTCTCTTTCAGGTAACGTTCTACTTCCTGATCGATGGCCGTATTCATGAACATTGCCAAAATCATTGGGGCCGGCCCATTGATCGTCATCGAAACCGAAGTAGTTGGTGCTGTCAATTCAAAGCCGGAATAGAGCTTTTTCATATCATCCAGTGTACAGATGCTAACACCTGAATTTCCAATCTTACCATAAATATCCGGTCGATACGCCGGATCTTCACCATACAGCGTAACAGAATCAAAAGCCGTTGAAAGTCGTGCTGCCGGCATTCCTTCACTCACATAGTGGAATCGTTTGTTGGTACGCTCCGGTGTTCCTTCTCCGGCAAACATTCGAGTTGGATCTTCACCTTCCCTTTTAAATGGAAATACACCCGCAGTAAATGGAAAATAACCCGGCAGATTCTCTTTCAGCGCAAACTTGAGCCGATCTCCGAGATTCTTAGTTTTGGGCATGGAGATTCTTGGAATTTTTGTTCCGCTGAGAGATTCTCTGAATAGCTCGTTCTTTATAACTTTATCCCTGATTTTAACATCAAATGTTTCTTGCCGATACTTTTCAAATAGCTCGTCCCAACCGTCAAGAATTTTTTTAGGCAGCGGATCGAGTTTCACTGACCAGTGCTCCTCCATCTCCTCCATTTTGGTGAGCATCAGGTCGCTATCTTCAGGATTCCAGTTTTTCACCTGTTCTATGGTGCCTTTAACCTGATCCAGCTTGGATGCAATATCAACCTGCTCATTTGCCCAATGATGATAGTTCTCAATTGTTTCTGTAATTTCTGAAAGATAGCGCTGTCGCTTACCGGGAATGACCGCTTGTGTGTGGAGATCCTCAGCCGGTTCAACATTTGTATATAAGTTTGGAGTCCATCCAAGCTCAAAATGGTAATTGATTCGTTCAACAATGGCAGCAAAAAGTCTGTGAACACCTTCATCATTAAACTGTGCTGCAATAGTCGGGTAAACCGGCATCTCTTTTGGATCGGTATGAAATTCTCCGCGATTTCGCTGAATCTGCTTACGAACATCACGCAGTGCATCCAGAGATCCTTTTTTCTCAAATTTGTTCAGTACAACAATTTCTGCCAGATCAAGCATATTGATCTTTTCAAGCTGAGTTGCCGCACCATACTCGTGAGTCATCACATAGATTGGAATGTCACAAATATCTACAATTTCTGACCCACTCTGCCCAATTCCACTGGTCTCGACAATAATCAGATCAAATCCGGCAGCTTTATACACCTCAATGGCACCTTTTACCGAGTCACTGATCGCCTTATTCGTTGCTCGGGTAGCCATACTTCGCATGTAAACCCTCGGTGTATCAATGCTATTCATTCGAATTCGGTCACCCAATAGTGCACCACCGGTTCGAAGTTTTGATGGATCAATCGAAATAACTCCAATATTCAGATCTTCAAATTCAGTGATGAAACGGCGAATAATTTCGTCAGTTAAAGAACTTTTACCGGCACCTCCTGTTCCCGTAATTCCTAGAACCGGAATATTTTTATCGATATTGACGTCGACCTTGCTTCCACCGATGCTTAAAGCTTTGTCATCAAACGAAGCGATCTTATCAATTCCATTTTCGAGTGCAGATATGGTACGGGCAATTGAGTTGGTTTCGCGTTGCTTAATTTTCTTTGGATCAACCGGAGCAACTTCATTTGTATCAAAATCACATTGCTCCATCATGAAGTTGATCATTCCCTGAAGCCCCATCGTACTTCCATCATCAACTGAGAAGATTCGGGTAACTCCATATTCATGCAAATCTTTAATTTCTCTATCTACAATCACACCGCCTCCGCCACCAAAAACCTTTATGTGAGAAGCATCATTTTCCACCAGAAGGTCTACCATGTACTTAAAATACTCCATATGACCGCCCTGATAGGAACTAATGGCAATCCCTTGTGCATCTTCCTGGATTGCACAGTTCACAATTTCATGCACAGAACGGTTATGTCCCAAATGGATAACTTCAGCTCCGGTTCCCTGTAAAATACGCCGCATGATATTGATACTGGCATCATGCCCGTCAAATAGACTCGCAGCTGTTACAAAACGTACTTTATGTGTTGGAGAATATTTTTCAGGTGTATTTGC
Source organism: Rhodohalobacter barkolensis (assembly GCF_002834295.1). Taxonomy (NCBI): domain Bacteria; kingdom Pseudomonadati; phylum Balneolota; class Balneolia; order Balneolales; family Balneolaceae; genus Rhodohalobacter; species Rhodohalobacter barkolensis. The sequence goes on from NZ_PISP01000001.1 coordinate 886,433, forward strand.
TCCGTTGGATGAAGTTTTCTTAGATGATGAGCCTTTCTTTGTGATCGTACCTTCTGACATAAAAACTAGCCTAACTGATTTCAATTCTTGTTTATGGAAGCGATTCCAAAAGATAATGATTTTAATGGATAATCTTTATCCGTGAATAGTAGATGAACGTTTAAAAACTGTAAATCATGTAATTCTAAGTCCGATCTAATTTGGGTTCGGTATGTCCGGCTTTGAATTGTCTAAATAACTGATCGTACGTTGAGGAAAAGGAATAACGACTCCTTCTTTGTCAAATCTTTTCTTAATGCTTTCTGTCACATCACATTGAAGCAAAAACGCACTTTGAGCATCTTCCGCCCAGGCCCAGCCACGAATCATTACTGAGGAGTCTAACAGACTCAGAACTCTGACAAAAACTCTTGCTGTATCATTTTCGATATCCTCTGGAGTACGCACGTCAATATTGAGTGGGTGATTTTCGATCTCTTCCGCAATAATTTTTTTCGCAAGATCGATATCCGACCCATAACTGATTCCAACATCGATAAAACGGCATATTTTTGAGTCATTAAAATTGGAATTAATCAAAACCTCATTGCTGATCACTGAATTGGGTATGATAATTCGTTGATTCTCAAAATTTCGAATAACCGTATGTCTTAAGCTGATATCTTCCACAACTCCTCTCAGGTCGGTTCGAAGTGTTATTCTGTCATTAATTACATAAGGTTTATAGATCACAATAAAGAGTCCGCTTATGATATTTCCCAAAGCCTGTTGGGATGCAAAACCTACAGCAATAGCTAAAATTCCTGCACCGGCAACCATCGATTGTGCAACATGTTCAAGAGCTGGAATTCTCCAAATAGCGAGACTAAAACCTACTAAATAGATAATGGTTGAAAGAGAATGCTCAATAAACTTATAGTTTGTAAGATCTTCATCTTCCGTAACCTTACTGCCTATAAATTTTTTAAATAAACGTTTTGAAACCCTTGCAAGAATAATAGTTACAATTATTATTATTGCAATAGTTATGGGTAATTGATATTGAATGAGAATATCTGATAGCATATTAAGAATCATTATTAGTTGTGTCTTGGTCAGATTTTTCGATTTCTTCGACCGGAATCTCAGGCAGGTCAACAGAAAGAGTATCTCTGTTGGGAAAACTCATTTGTGTTTCTGATGTGAACCCCTCACGAACGGGGATGGATCTCTGAACAGTATACGGTTCTGGTTTTTGAAATGGATCAACAGACCCTGAATCCCATCTGCCATTTTCATTCAGATCCTGAAAAAGGATAGCACGATATTCCAATGGCGGCAGATTATCAATTTCAATTGTTGAATCAGTAAATGTCGTATCCACCTCGATACTTCGATCCATATCGTGAACCTGTAGAATTAGAGGCAGATCAGCCTCTGCATTTTCAATAATAAATTCAATACTGCCCAATTGATTTCTTTGCCAAATCTCGGGATTTATACGCAGATGTTCAGACTCCCATGGATCCCAAACCCTGAACTCGTATCTAAGACCACTTTCCCATGTTTCATCTTGAGGTGAAATGCGCAGAATATGCCGGTCAATTTCAAAAGTGGGCCAATCATCAAACATTTGATCTCCCTCAAAAACCAGTAATGAATCTGAAATGACATCATCATCAATAAATTTTGAATAAGTAATTTCGAGTGATTCATCCGGGAATAGACCATTTTGAGAATTGTGAGATATGGGACGCAGTCCGGTAGTATCCGGTTCAGAGGATCCTACGAATGGGTCGATATCGACCTGAAGCGAATTCCCTGATACATCTGTGAATTGATTGGGTTCAACCGTATAAAACTCCCCTTCCTGAAGTGGATCATCTGATTCTGCAAAAAATACTGTGGGATCTGATTCCTGTTTATAAAGTGGGAATGCTGTGGTCTGTTCTTTACCCAGTGTATCCTGAATAGATAAGGTTGCATTCGGACTCCAATCCACTTCTTCGCTGTTTCTTATTCGCAGCCTGCGTTCAGATAGTAAACCGACCCCTTCCAAGATTGGAGCAACCGTATCGGGTATAGAAACGAACAAAGTTCCCAAATCAAATTCACCATTTCTTTCCAGTTCAAAACGTTCCTCAGTAAATGGTTGAGCCAGCTCCCGTCCACTCTCCCAGGTACGATTTCGGTTTACATCATCGACCCAAATTGCCCTGTATTCACCCTCGCTTAGATAACCGAAATTTGCAGTACCGGCCGTATCCGTTTGCGCTACATAATTTGCACGGCCTGAAAAATCAACCGGTTCACGATATAGAAAAACTCTTTGACCGCTTTCGGCACTCCCCGTTTCAGCATCCAATATCCTTGCTGTTACAGATCCCTCATCTAAAATATCTCCTGTGGAAAGTGCCAGGTCAAATGAACCTGTCATCTTGTTTCTTTGCGTATCCGTAATATCAACACCCAGCTTAATAATGATCGTGGTATTTTCAGGGAGTTCGCGCTCAAAAGAAACGATTACAGTTTTTCTTCTAAAGTTGATTTCAAAAGGAATGGCTAAATCAGGCTCAATACTTACATTTTGTCTGACTGAACTGCGATCTACAAACTGATCAAAAGTAAAACGAACCTCATCATCTGAAAAATTAGTTGTTCCGTTTTCCGGTATTGTTTCAATAACTTCAGGTCCTTCCCGATCGGGCGGTCCACCGGTGGGTGCAACCGGTGTTGCACAACTCAGGCCAATTATTACAGATATGAATACAAATAGAATAGATAGTATACCACGTTTTGTACCTGACATTTTGCCTGCTTGTCGATCTGTGTTCATGGATTTTGTAAACTTAAAAGATTGTGGTGCAAATATAGAGAATTTGCAGTTCGAATCGTATTACTCCCGGATGAATTATATCAGATAGAATTGACATCAAGATGTGTAACTAAATTCATGAAAACGATTTTTGACCTTTATATAAAAAGCAGTATCCATGTAGCGGTTTCTATAGCTTCTTTTACGGCATTAACCTATCTCCACTTGGGTTTACGTATTGACCCGGGAATGATCTTCTTTACCTTTTTCTGCACAATTTCAGGTTATAATTATATCAAATACTCTGATGTCATCCTTCATAAATCTCACAGACTTACTTCAAAACTGAAAATTATCCTTTTTATTACTTCAATTTCTGTGGTTGGAATTGCTATTTTTTTACCCTCTTTTGATTGGGGTGAAATATTATTCCTCTCCGCTTTAGCTATGCTCTCTTTTTACTATTCCCATCCTGTTATAAACCGATTTAAAAATTTGAGAAGTATAACCGGTATTAAGATCCTAATAATTGCTATCGTCTGGACCGGTTTTACTGTTGTACTACCCGGTTTAAAAGAAAATATAGGATCCGAGAAGATACTTTGGATTGAGGCCCTTCAAAGATTTTTAATAGTGATTATATTGACTCTTCCATTTGATCTCAGGGATCTTCGAACAGATTCTGGGCAAATTAAAACGATTCCCCAGCTCATTGGAATAAATAATTCCAAATATTTAAGTACTGTTTTGATCGTCATCGTTATTGGAGTTGAAATCATATTCCCATATAAAATATTCACTGCAAGTGCAGTATTTATTGTAATTTCACTAATTCTTTTGGTTATAACTTTAAATACCCCACTTTTCCAATCACGTTACTACGCTTCTTTCTGGATTGAAGGAATTCCAATCGTTTGGTTTATAGCCCTCTTTTTATTGACATAAAGTGAATTACAGCTTTTGGATTGGCGATCACTTCTCTATTTTTAGCCCTGAAAGTTCACCTAATAAATAAAACATGTACATAAACAATCCTGCATCATACACCGACTACTATGAACTCACGATGGCGCAGGGATATTTTCTCTCAGGAAAGCATCAAAAAAGTGCCGGTTTCGACTATTTTTTCAGAAAAATTCCTTTTAAAGGCGGTTATGTAATTTTTGCAGGATTGAATGAACTGATTGAAACCATTCAAAATTTTTCATTCAGCGAAGAGGAGATTGAATATTTACGAAAAGAGAATTTTAAAAAGGAGTTCCTGGATTATCTACAAGACTTTCAGTTCAAGGGAAATATCTACTCGGTAAAAGAGGGAGAGATTGTTTTTCCCACCGAACCGATTCTTCGCGTAGAGGGTAACCTCCTCGAAACTCAGCTGATTGAAACTCTACTATTGAATATTTTAAACTTTCAATCACTTATAGCCACGAAAGCCGCGCGGATTAAATTAGCGGCCGGAGAGGGTCCAATAGTACTCGATTTTGGCCTCAGACGCTCTCAGGGGCTTGGTGGCATTCACGCTACCAGAGCAGCCATGATAGGCGGTTTTGACGGAACCTCAAACGTCTATTCAGCACAGCGGTTTGATGTACCTGCCGGAGGAACAATGGCCCACTCCTGGATTCAATCCTACGATTCCGAGCTGGATGCATTCCAAACCTATGCTAAGTACTATCCGGACGACACCACGCTTTTGGTCGATACGTACGACACCCTGGGATGCGGGGTTCCAAATGCAATAAAAGTTGCCAAAGAACTTGAAGAGAATGGACACAAAATGAAGGCCATTCGATTAGATAGCGGTGATCTGGCCTACTTCTCAAAACAATCCCGTAAACAACTTGATGATGCCGGTTTAGGTTATGTAAAAATCGCAGCTTCAAACCAATTGGATGAGAGAGTCATCCACAGTTTAAGAACACAAAATGCCCCAATTGATATATTTGGAGTTGGAACTCGTTTAGTTACCGGCCACACCACTCCTGCTTTGGATGGAGTTTACAAGCTAAATTCTGTAGACGGAACTCCTAAATTGAAAATTTCTGAAAATATTGAAAAGATTACGCTCCCGGGAAATAAAAAGATATTTCGCTACTGCAATGATGACGGTACGTTTTATGGGGATGCCATTCTATTTGATCAGGAAAAAACCATTGAGCGAATGCATCATCCTACGTTTCCGGCCAAGAAGAGCGATGTGACCAGCCGGGAATTTGAAGATCTACTTCAACCGGTTATTAAAAATGGCAGAATTGTATCAAATTTGCCGGAAGTGAAAGAGATTGCTAAGTACGCAAAACAGAGATTGAATCTGCTTCAGCCCGAATATAAACGACTTGAAAACCCACACATCTATAAAGTGGGCATCAGTACAAATCTGATGGAAAAACGAGACGCACTTTTAAAACTATTCAAATCTTAAATCTATGAAAGCACTCTTAATTGTAGACATTCAAAATGATTTTTGCCCCGGCGGTGCATTGGCCGTTCCGGATGGCGATGCCATTATTCCCACCGTAAACCAGTTAATTGAGCATTTTGATGTGATTATACAGACACAGGATTGGCACCCCGAAGGTCACTCCTCTTTTGCGTCGTCACACGAAGGCAAAGAGCCATATAACACTATCGAAGTTGAATATGGAAGTCAGGTACTCTGGCCCGATCACTGTGTACAAGGCACAAATGGAGCCGAATTTCATTCAGAACTGAATACTCTGAAATCTCAGGTGATTATAAGAAAAGGGTTCAGAAAGGCCATTGACTCCTACTCTACTTTCTTCGAGAATGACCAGGAAACAACAACAGGTTTGACAGGATATTTACAACAGCGCGGTATAACTGATCTTTATACTGTTGGCCTGGCCACCGATTTTTGTGTTAAATGGTCTATTTTAGACGGAATTGATGAAGGATTTACCATGCACATCGTAGAAGATGCTGTAAAAGGAATTGACCTGAATGGTTCACTTGATGCAGCATGGAAAGAGATGAAAGAAAAAGGTGTAAGAATTACAGATTCAGAAGAAATTTTAAAATAAATTTCGTTGAAACTGCAGGCTGAATACACTATCTTTTGAGTCTTGGATTTTTTGGAGAGATGCCAGAGTGGTCGAATGGGCTCGCCTGGAAAGCGAGTGTGCCCGCAAGGGTACCAAGGGTTCGAATCCCTTTCTCTCCGCTCTTTTCTTTAATTGGTATATCATTATCAACAGACGCAGTTAATTGTCTGCAATACCGATAAACAGCCAAACCTACTTTTCTCAAATCACGAATATCATATACCTTAAACCGTATACCTGTATTCAATAATTAAATCTCTGCCTTGTAAAGGCTTTCACCGGTTCGCCATCCTGTCGGGCGGGCCTGAATTGCCACTGCATGGCTGCTCTCAGAACCGCGTCCATCAAACCGTATTGAACAAAAGGCAGTTCTTCATAGCTGCTTCCGGATTCATCATAAAGCCTTATTTCCATCACACTAGCCTCTTCTACATTTCCCTCTTCATCAACTAAAAAGTTTACAATCATTTCGAGCTTTCCCTTATACTCATCAGGTACCGACTCCGGAGCGGTAGCCTCCACAATTCGGACAACAGTTGGAGGAATTTGAGGATTTGAGACAATTCTCTCTTCATCGCCAAACTCTCCGGTTCCAAATCCTTCTTCCAAATCGGGCAGTTCGGGAAGATCAAGATCAAGTTCTACATCAAGTTCAATTTCCACAACTTCATCACTTGGAACCGGGTTTGGCAAAATTGGTCTGGGAGGTGGCGGAGGTGATGTTTCTTGACGAGTAACTTCAATATCATCCAGAAATACCTGCTCTTGAGGTGGTAGTTCGAATGTCAACTCTGGTTCGTATTCTGTTTCAGGCCATAAATTTATGGCGGCAATCAATAATACTTCTATAAGAACAACGGCCAGCAGGTATCGGTTTCGGTAAACCGGTTCAGGCATTCGGCGTTCTGTGGATTGATTCGACAATTCGGGGTAATTAATGATTGAGCATCAAAGACAGATAAACTAACGAATTGTTACCGATTTTGATTTGTCTGAACTTAGATTTATTGAAGTTTTATTAATGCTTTTCTGATAAAACCGTCATTCAGCCTTAATTCTTCTTCTGCCTGATTCTTGTCGAGATTTCCAAGCGCCATCAAAAGAGCGGTTTTAACATGATGATCAGCCTTGTTCAGATATTCAGATGCCTCTTTGTACTCAAGGTCTGCCAATATCATAACGATTCGTTTTGCTCTCTCTTCAAGTTTCTTGTTAGTCAGCTGTAGATCAACCATTACATTCTGATACACTTTCCCCAACCGAATCATCGCTCCGGTAGTAAACATATTGAGGACCATTTTCTGAGCTGTTGCACTTTTCATGCGCGTACTTCCCATAATCACTTCCGGACCAACAGGTATATCAATCATATGGGTTACTTCAAGGTCAACCTGATCTGCAGAGACGGTAGTTACAAAAATGGTTGGTGATCCAATTCGCCGGGCTTCCTTTATTGCGCCATGTACATAGGGTGTGCGTCCACTGGCTGCCAGGCCCACAACTATGTCATTGGATGTTACATTTAGTCTCCTCAGCTCTTTTACTCCTTCCTCTTCACTATCTTCTGCTCCCTCCTGTGCAACAAACATCGCTTCTTTTCCTCCGGCGATGAATCCCTGAACGGTTTCCGGGTCAGTCCCAAAAGTTGGCGGACATTCAGAAGCATCAAGTACACCCAACCTTCCACTTGTACCCGCACCAAAATAGAGTAGCCTGCCCCCTTTTTTTAAATGATCTACAATGGTATCAATTGCAGATGCTATCTCATCTAATCGCTGTTCAACACTTTGGGCCACTTTCTTATCTTCATCGTTGATAATCGAAACAATCGTACGGGAATCAGCAAGATCAATCTCCCGGCTGTTAGGATTTCGCTGTTCAGTAAGTAGCCTTTCAAGCTGTTTAAAAAGTGTTTGATTTTCCTTCACGAACTAAGAGGTTCTATTTTTCCACCACTGATCTGCAGTTGTATTTGCAACTACACTGGTTTGATTGTGATTAGAGTCGTACTTATTTGATCTTTTTTTCAACAGAGCAGCAACAATCGAAATCACCTCCGATTGATCTGTTTTTTTAAGATCCTCTACAACCGGTGTATAATGATCCTGTACAAAATGAGTATCGTATTGCCCGTTAACGAATGATTCATTCCTCAACGTAAATTCACAGAACGGAATTGTTGTACGTACACCGGCGATTTCATACTCTTCCAAAGCACGCAGCATTCTTGCAATTGCACTCTTACGATCTGTGGAATGTGTGCAGAGTTTAGAAATCATCGGATCATAGTTGATGGTAACTTCCTGTCCCTCTTCAACCCCGGCATCAACACGCACTCCGGGTCCTGCAGGGATTCTGTGTTTTTGTAAGAGGCCTGTACTTGGCAGAAAGTTATCGGCCGGGTCTTCGGCATAAATCCTGCACTCTATAGCATGGCCGTTTGCCTGGACATCTTCTTGGGTAAAGGGTAACTCTTTTCCTTCAGCCACATCAATTTGAAGGGAAACCAGATCCAGACCTGTAATCAATTCCGTAACCGGGTGTTCTACCTGAAGGCGGGTGTTCATTTCCAGGAAGTAAAAATTCAGGTGTTTGTCCACCAAAAATTCTACAGTTCCAGCTCCAACATAGTTACAGGCTTTTGCAGCATTTACTGCCGCCTCGCCCATTTCAGCTCTTAATTGAGGTGTCAAAACCGAGGATGGAGCTTCTTCAATTACTTTTTGATGCCTTCGCTGTATCGAACACTCTCGTTCATATAAATGAACTGTATTTCCTTTTTCATCAGCCAAAATTTGAAACTCAATATGACGCGGCTGTTCAAGATATTTTTCGATGTATACACGATCATCCCCAAAAGCATTTTTGGCTTCCGATTTTGCAGCTTTCACACTTTTATCAAAATCCGCTGGATCATGAACAATTCGCATTCCCTTTCCACCGCCGCCGGCAGCCGCCTTAACTAAAACGGGATAACCGATCTCATCGGCAATCACTCTTGCCTTATCGATATCTTTCATAGCCGATTCCGTACCGGGAGGATAAGGTACGTTGGCCTTGGCCATAAGTTCACGAGCTTTGGTTTTATCCCCCATTAAATCTATAGCATCCGGTCTTGGGCCGATAAAGATAATACCGGAATCCATGCATTTTTTTGCGAAAGACGCATTTTCACTTAAAAATCCGTAGCCGGGGTGAATTGCATCTGCTCCTGTATCCTTAGCTGCAGATATTATTTTCTCCATTGAAAGATAACTTTCAGAAGATGCCGCTTCACCGATAAAAACAGACTCATCTGCAGCCATTACGTGTGGTGCGGTTGCATCAGGACGAGAATAGACTGCTACAGTTTTGATATTTTTTTCCTTACAGCTTCGGATTACTCGTAGAGCGATCTCTCCACGATTTGCAATCAGTACCTTTTTAATTTGAGACATAAACTGGATTTAGAACAGGTTTTCTTTAAACATAGAAGAAATAAGCGTCCATGGGTTGCTTGATTCCTCTTCCCAAACATAGTGTTCATGGTCTATAAATTTCAACCATAAGATATCACTCATTTTTTCCGTAGCCTCCCGGTATGGATCATTCATATAACTCAATAATCGAATATCAATCGTAGAGATGTTTTTTAAAATCTCCTGATCATGCAGATTAGGTATAAATTCAATGGGATTGTTGTAGTAACTATTGTCGTCTTTAAACCCGTTTAAATGAATGTTGATGTCGTAGTAACCGGACATTGCCAATACCTTATCAATCAGCTCAGGGAATTTCAGTGCAAATACCAAAGAGTGATAGGCGCCCAATCCCGCACCGGCAGTAATTAAATATGGATTGTTATTTTTCTCTTCAATAAATGGAACAACTTCATCCTTGATGTACATCTGGTATTGGTTTTCACGAATAACACGTGTGTATGGATCTACATCTTTATTCAAAAAGCTCTCATTATCTATGCTGTCTACACAAAAAAACTGATTATAGCCCAGCTCAATTTGTTCACCCACACTATCCATTATTCCCTGATCTTCCCATTCAAAAAATCTTCCTTCTTCTGTCGGAAAAATCAAAACCGGTGTTCCCTCTTTTCCAAACACCAACAACTCCATATCGCGCCCAAGTGTGGGGCTTTTCCATTTTCTATATTCCCTTTGCATCGTCTTTTAGTACCTTCCTTTTTCAGTTTTAAAGTTACTATTCATACTTAATTATTATATGCATAAATGTTTAAATAACCGCTCATAATCGCTATCCAGCATGCAATAACTGTGTACTAAAAGATAGGAATTTTTCTCTCTCTTGTAAGCGCTTTTCTGAAGAATAAAAGGGGATTACAAATTTATGCTGATCTGAGGCTATACATGACCTTAGGTACCATGGAAAGCTTTTCAGTAGAATTTAGAAATGCTCTTCTATCGTAAACGTTAAAGTTATTCTCTTCAATTTTTGAAAGAATCCGAGAATAGTTTTCCCGAGCCAGACATACAGGAAGCCGGCTGTCCCTGTTTAACATAGGAATTCCTTCATCAGCGCTTCGGTAGTATTCATTTGCCCGTTCAATCTGAAACTTCATAAAATCAACAAACCTCTCGTCTAATTTATGACTGAACAGATCAGATTCGGATAAGCCAAAATCTTTAAGCTCATCTTGTGGTAGGTAGATCCTGTCTCGTTCAAGATCTTCTCCAATATCACGCAAAATATTCGTCAACTGCATTGCAATTCCCAAATCAACGGCGTGTTCCAAGGCTTTAGGATCTTTGTAGCCAAATATTTCACTGGTCATTAGGCCTACTACTGAAGCCACTTTATATGAATAGTCGTAAAGTTCATTGAAGTTACTGTACCTATTTTTGACAAGATCCATTTTTACTCCATCCATCAACTGTAATGGTAGGTCAAGCGGAATCTTGTATAGATTCAATGTGTCGGAGAAAGCAATTAAAATTGGATCGTCTTGTGCAGATCCCCTGTAGGTATCCACCAGATTAAGCTTAAAGTTTTCAAGCTTTTCAATAACATCTAACGGACTAATTTTCTTTTTGAGGATTAAATCTTCAGCTTCGTCAACTAGATCATCCAGGTAGCGGCACAGTCCATAAATCGCGAAGATGCTTCTCTGCTTATGATTTGGAAGAAATCGGGTAGCCATGTAAAACGTCTTGGCGTGGATTTTTGTGATTTCTCTGCAGTGAGCATATGCATTTTTTAGACGTTCGTTATCCAATTCAGAAATAACCGATTGATGAAAACTGGTTTTCTCGTAAATAGGACGTAAAAGCGTATATGGAAGTTTAAAAAGGCCGGTCATGATCATATTTATCTGTATGTTCATTATACGCAATGCGTGCAACACTGCAAATAGTTCCTGACCACGGTAAAATTTTATCAAATTCTGCTTTTTTTCTGCTATTTTAACATCAACTTAATTAAGGGTATTTTGATTTTTTGTATCCTTTTTAAAAGGATCATAATTAAATAGTGTTCGAATGAAGTCTCAAAGCAAAAAAGTTACAATCTATCAGGTAGCAAACCGGGCAGGTGTTGCTATTTCTACAGTATCAAGAGTTTTAAATAATTCACCTAACGTATCAGATAAGACAAAAATAAAAGTTCAGGAGGCCATTGATGAATTGAATTTTCGGCCACAGGTTAGTGCGCGAAAACTTGCCAGCAGAAAACCTCAGATGCTTGCTATAGCTGTCCCCTCCTTTACAACTCCCTTTTATAATGAAGTACTAAAAGGTGTTAAGGATGAGATTGATTCGATGGATCTTGATATTGTTATTTACAATACCGGATCAAAGAATCCTAAAGAGGGAATTGAGAACTTCTTCAATCGTGGAACGGCTGATACCGTTATCAGCATCAGTATTGACATCGATGAGAATGTACATAAACAGATTCAGGCATCAGGTATGCCCATTGTGTTAATTGGTAGTTCCCACCCGGAGTACGACTATATTGATTTAAATCATCGCAGAGGCGGATTTATTGCCGGGGAACACCTTGTCAAGCAAGGATACGAAAATATCGGATTGATCAGACCGGCATTAGAAACAAAAGCCGGAATGTTGAGAGAACAGGGTTTTATTGATGCATTAAAAGAGTTTAAAATGCCAATCAATGAGGAGCTGTTCCTAACAGGACAAAGTACAAAGCACGCTGGTTTTACTGAAGAAGCCGGGTTTGAAGCCGTTTATGAATATGACCGAATGGGTCAATTTCCGGATGCTATTTTTTGTGCTAATGACACACAGGCAATTGGTGCTTACCACGCTTTAAACAAATTAGGGATCAAAGTACCGGAAGATATCGGGCTGATGGGATACGACAATATCAAGTTCACCAAATACCTAGATCTTACCACTGTAGATCAAAGCATGTACTCCATTGGTGTTAAGGCCACCAAGCGATTGGCGGAAATCATTAATGGTGAAGCTGATCATAAACTACAAATCGCCATTGATCCTGTTCTTGTACCACGTAATTCTACTAACAATCCAAATAAATAACTGACTTAAGATGAATCAGCAGGAGGCGCTCCGTCACTGTATCACAACCTCCAACACAAATCTGGAATCTATCGACGAACCCTATCGCGGCAAAGTCAGGGATGTTTATACACTAAATAAGGATACACTTGGAATTGTTGTGACTGATCGAATTTCTGCATTTGATCATATCATGAAGCAGGCGATTCCGTTTAAAGGTCAGATCCTAAATCAGCTTTCGGCATTTTCATTTGATAAGGTTTCTGATATCGTAGCCAACCACATTATTGATGTTCCCCACCCAAACGTTACAATTGCTAAAAAGTGTGAGCCCCTTCCTATCGAAGTGGTAATACGTGGGTATTTAACCGGTCACGCCTGGAGGGTATACCGTTCCGGTGCCCGCGAGATTTGTGGTGTAAGAATGCCTGACGGTATGATTGAACATCAAAAGTTTCCGGAGCCAATTTTGACACCCGCCACAAAAGCAATGGAAGGCCATGATGAAGACATTTCGGAAGACGAAATACTAAATCAAGGTATTATAGACGAAACCCTGTGGGATAAAATCCGATCTGTTGCTTTCAGGCTCTTTGAACGTGGGACAAACGTTGCCGCTAAGCAGGGTTTAATTCTGGTAGATACCAAATATGAATTTGGACTCTATAATGGTGAGTTAACCTTGATTGATGAAGTGCATACCTCTGATTCTTCTCGATATTTCTACTCTGAGGGATATGAAGAGAGACAAAAAAAACGTGAACCCCAGCGACAGCTATCGAAGGAATTTTTACGTGAATGGCTGATGGAACATGATTTCCAGGGTTTGGAGGGACAAAACCTACCCAACCTGCCCGATCAGTTCAGATGGAGTATTTATCAGCGCTACTCTGAGCTTTTTGAAACCTTAACAGGTGAAGAGTTTGAGCCCGTTATAATCGAAAACATCAATAAGGATCTGGACCAAGTCTTTCGGGACTTAAGCTAATTTACTTTTATAAATCCCTTTTTACTGCGATAAAAGCCGTGTGGTAGTGCACATATACTTTTCCGCCATTCTGTTCTTTCCAGTAGTTATTGAGTAATTCCAGCTGCTTGGCCGAGATCTTTTTCCCGGTAAAACTGGTTCCGGTTCCTGATCTTTTCAGATGATCATAAAATTCATATACAGAATTATATTCTTCATTGGATTGATCTTCGTAATAGTCCACTTTTACAGGCCCCATCGAAAGCTTCACAACCACTTCTTCAATATCAGGCAGCGGATTGGCAGTGAATGGTATTCCCAGATCCAGACAATATTTTCTCCACTGTGGAAAAGATTCACTTCCCGGAAACGACATCAACAGAAAACCACCGGGTTTGAGTGACTGAGCCATTTTAGACATGACCTCAGCCGGGTGTTTTAACCACTGTGCCACAAAATTACCGGCAATCAAAGAATATTTATTTTCAGGCCAATCAAAGGATTCCACATCCATTGTTTTAAATGAGACATGTTTACCCTCAGAAAAGTTATTCTCACAGAATTGAACCATCTCGTAAGATACATCCGAAAGAATTAATTCCCGCCCGGGATACATCTCTATGAGATGTTTGGAGAAAAATCCCGTTCCGGCCCCAACTTCGATGATGGGACCTTCCGGCAGAGAGTATTGCCAGGGTTGAAGTGCGTTGGCTAACCTCTCAGCCGTTGTTTTTTGAATGGTAGCATGTTCATTATAATAATCAACCGATTCAGAAAACCGCTCGATAATCTCACTTTTGGGAAAATCCATTCAGATATACTGCTCTATTCTATTCAACCTTTCAATTCGTTTCGGAAGGTGAATTCCATGTAGAATCAGCCTCAAATGTTCTTCCCATTGCCCTGAACTGACGAACAAATCTCCTTTTAGAAACACTTGGAGCAAATTGACCATATTCGATCATAAAAAGTCGCTCCGTTTCCGGATCGTGATAAAAGAAATTTACAAACGGTCCGCCCATAAAGTCGTTGGTCATTCTCCAGGTACCGAGTGTTTCAAATCCGGTCAGTCGGCTATCCAGATCCATCTCCTTTGTAATCACACTTCTGCCATATTCTGTGGTGATATACGACCCTTCTCTCGTACCCTGAACATATTGCTGGAGCAGTGAATCTCTGGTTGCATTGATCCACTCATCGTCAATAAAATCAGTATTCGGAACGTCATCCTTCCACCACGCAAGGATCCATCGATCATTATCTGGCAGAGCTCTTCGGTACACTTTTACGTTGGTGGTGTCAACTGTCTCAATATAATCGTGCTGCATCCGGACTTTCCATCCATGATTTTCCCACAGTGAATCGCTGATCGCAACCTGCTCTCCTCGTCGATATACCTCTTGAATGCGACGTTCAAATTCACGATCCATCAAATGCCCGACTAAAGATTCTTCAGAGTTTCTGATTTTTTCTGAAAGCTCTTGGTCATCATTCGATGCAAGGATTAAGGTCCATTGATCTCGTACCCAGCGGTCTTCCAAGGGAAATGCAAAACTTTCACCGGAACGGACACGCTCTTCTATCTCGTCACTTAATACGGCCCGGATAAACGTACCAACATTAGACTCTGCGTCAATAGGTGATGCAAAAATGATATTCTTACTTTCACGAAGCTGATCAAGCTGATCGTTATTACTGAAATCGCGAAATATCAGCCTGTATGTGGGTTCATAACTGGGAACAGTTTCAATTGCTTTTCCAAATGTCTCCTCAATTGCAAGAGCGGTATCACTATCCCACTCAGTGGAATCCATTACAACGATCACCTCATCGATTTGACCGATCGACATCGGTCTGTAATCCGACTCACATGCCGACACAATGAATAGAATTAAAAGTACAGGAATCAGATATAGATAATTTTTCATAGTCATGTTCAAGTTTGAATTTGATGGATCAAATATTCCCAAATTTCAATTCTTTAACAAATTGAAAAACATTTTCTTGCCAACCATTTTCCGGATAGTTCTTTTTGATAGTATCTATGAGCGCACTGCCGACAATAAAACCATCAAGATCTTTAGATATGATCTGTGCATCTTCATGATTCTTAATGCCAAATCCTACCAGTTTTGGATTATTAACCACATTAGCGTTCACCCGATCTATAAACTTACTCACAGATTTAGCAACTTCATCACCCTGCCGGGCTCCGGTTACACCGGTAACAGACACACAGTAAACAAAACCTTTGCTGGCTTGGTCAACTTTTTTCATCCGTTCATCTGTCGAATTTGGTGCTACAAGATAGATGATATCCAAGTTATTCTTATCCGCTTCTTCCGATATCAACGAAGACTCTTCAAGCGGTGCGTCCGGAATGATTAAACCATCAACGCCACTTTCAGACGCCTGTTTACAGAATTCAGCCACTCCAAAACGCAATACCGGATTGATATATCCCATCAGAATAATCGGTATTTGAGAACTTTTCCGAACCTCACTGACGATATCGAAAATCCGTTTCATCGTAATACCATTTTCGATCGCAATATTACTTGCCTGTTGAATGGTGGGACCATCGGCAAGAGGATCACTGAACGGCATTCCCAATTCAATCAGATCAGCTCCATTTTTTTCAAATCCAAGAATTAGATCTGCGGTTGAATCCAAATCGGGATATCCGGCCGTAAGAAACAGAGACATGATTTTATCGTCCTCTTCCCTGCTTTGAAAAATTGATTGAATACGCGAACTGTTATTACTCATGAAATCATGTATTGAATAAATTCTATTTCTAATGACGTATTGATCAGATCAGGCAAACCACTCAGAGATGGTTTTCATGTCTTTGTCGCCTCTTCCCGAAAAGTTGATAACGATAATCTCATCCTTTTGAGTCATTGGCATCAGGTTTTCCAGATAGGCCAGTGCGTGAGCCGTTTCAATAGCCGGAATAATCCCCTCTTTTTCCGATACTAATTTCACAGCATCCATCGCCTGTTGATCCGTTACACCATAATAATGAACTCTTTTGGAATCGTGCAGAAATGCATGTTCCGGTCCAATTCCGGGATAATCTAAACCGGCACTTACAGAGTGTGCCAGCTGAATCTGTCCTTCATCACTCTGAAGAAGGTAACTTAAGGAACCGTGCAATACTCCGGGCGTTCCCTTTGTAATGGTTGCAGCCGTTTGATTCGTTTCGGCTCCGAGACCTGCCGCTTCAACACCGATCATTTTGACCATTTCATCCTCAATAAAAGGATAGAAAAAACCTATTGCATTACTCCCACCTCCAACGCAGGCAATAAGATAGTCAGGTATTTTGCCTTCCTTCTCTTTAATCTGACTTTTAGTTTCTTCACCAATTACTCGATGAAAGTTTCTTGTCATCATCGGATAAGGATGAGGCCCAACCACTGACCCTATGATGTAGAATGTATTCTCTACATTTGTCACCCAATCCCGAATCGCTTCGTTGGTTGCATCTTTCAGTGTCTTTGATCCGCTATCAACTGACCGTACCTCTGCTCCCAGAAGACGCATGCGTTCTACATTCAGCTTTTGGCGCTCCATATCCTCTGCTCCCATGTAGATCACACAATCAAAACCGAACTTAGCACAAGCCGTTGCAGTTGCTACACCGTGCTGCCCCGCTCCCGTTTCGGCAATAATCCGGGTCTTGCCCATTTTCCGGGCAAGCAACAGCTGACCAATCGCATTATTTATTTTGTGAGCACCGGTATGACAAAGATCTTCCCGCTTAAAGTAGATCTTCCCTTTACCGTAGTATTCAGTTAAACGATTGGCAAAAGTAAGTTTGGTAGGTCGACCCACATACTCTTGTAACAGGTCGTGATATTCTTTTTGAAAAATGGGGTCTTCTAGCGTTTCCAAATAAGCTTCTTCCAGTTCTTCCAATGCCGGAATGAGTATTTCAGGAACAAATTTGCCCCCATATTTTCCAAAATATCCTTGTTTTGTAGGTGCTGTATACTTCATAATCTTTATTGAAAATATTGAGTAGTATGATTTTTCAAATGAGGTAGAATCTTCTGCGTCGGGATGCCTCCATTTCTGACACTACAGAGATCATTAAAGTTCCTGTTCTTCCCATATATCGCGCATTTTATCAAAGAAAAGCTCGATTTTATCAAAATCTTTCAATCCCGGTGATTCTTCCAGTCCGCTGGACAGATCCACGGCATAGGGTTGAACTTTCTTAATGGCATCTTCTATGTTTTCAGGATTCAGCCCACCTGAAAGGAAAAATGGTTTTTCATTTGAGATCTCCTTCAAAATATTCCAATCAAATGTCTGACCGGTCCCACCCCATTTTCCATCTACTTTTCTATCAAAAAGAAAGAATTCAACGTGTTCAACGTAAGGATCAATCTGTTCCACGAGATCATCTCTTGTCGTTTCACTATTTACGTGAAATACTTTAATGATCGGTTTTTCAACCAGAGCGCAGTAATCCGGTGATTCATTTCCATGAAGCTGAACATAATCAACACCGGTCTGTTTAGCGATGCTATTTACATCATCCAACGGCTGATTCACAAAAACACCAACCTTTCCCGGTCCTTCCAGCCAATTGATAATAGCACCTGCTTTAGCAGGTTCCACATATCTAGGACTTTCCGGATAGAATATAAATCCAAGAAAATCAGCCAGCGCTCCGGATACGAATCGTGCATCTTCAAGTGTGGTTAAACCGCAAATTTTGACTTTCGTTCTGTTTTCTGGTTCAGCAAACATACTTCCTGGTTTCTGTAGTAGAATTCAAATTTCAATTATTGATGCCTAAAAGTTCATTCAGTGCCTTCCCGGGATCTGATTGTCTTATCAAATGTTCACCGATTAAAGCTGAATGAATATCATTCTCCTGCAATTTCCGGATATCCTCTTTTTTATGAATACCGCTCTCTGAAACTCTGACAACACCTTCCGGTGCCAATTTCAGCAGTTCAATTCCGCGATGAAGATCAACTTCAAACGTATTCAAATTACGATTATTCACACCTACAATCTCAATTTCATCCCAGTTTAGAGATTCTACTTCTTCTTGGTGATAACACTCAACCAACGCCTGCAGACCCATCTCTTTAACGGCTGCCAATAATTCTGATAATTGGCTTCCCTCACAAATTGTTGCAATAAGCAAAACGGCGTCTGCTCCATAAGCCCGCGCTTCTTTCACCTGATAGGGATCAATAATAAAGTCTTTTCTGAGCAACGGGATTGGACTTATCTCTGAAATACGCTCCAGATATTTTAGTGAACCTTGGAAAAAAGGTTCGTCAGTCAACACTGAAATAGCTGATGCACCGGATTCTATATAACGATCTGCAATTTTCAAGGGATCAAAATCCTGGCGGATCAGCCCCTTTGATGGAGATGCTTTTTTTACTTCAGCGATAATGGAAACTGAATGATCTACTTTAAGAGCCTCTGAAAATGACTTCCGTTGATTCTCAAACCTCGGGAAACTTTCAAAATCTTGAAATGAAACTTCCCGCTTTCTCTTTTTGAGGTCTTCTTTCGTCTGATCCGTGATCTTTTCGAGTATGGATGCCATATCAGGCTTTAGACACTTTTTGAGATTCTTTGATAAACTGATTCAATTTGCGCAAGGCTTCTCCTGTCTCAACGCTTTTAACGGCTTTACGATTTGCCTCTTCCAAAGTGTCGGTTGCCCCTGCAGCATGAATTGCAAATGCAGCGTTCAACGTTACAATATTTCGTTGAGCGTCTGTAGATTCACCTTTCATAATATTTTTGATTATGCCAGCGTTTTTTTCCGCATCTCCACCCAAAAGCTCCTCGGGTTCAACCCATTCATAACCCAATGATTTAGGATCAAACGTTACAGATCCGTTTGAAAGATGAGATTGAAGCTCGAAAATTTCACTCTGCCCGGTCAAGGTCACTTCATCCAGTCCATCATGAGCGTTAAGAGTGTAGGCTCGTTTAGTGTCTAAATTTGCAAGAATTTGAGCCATCATACCGGCCGCTTCATGACTAAAGGCGCCAATCACCTGATTTTCCACATCTGCAGGATTTAAGAGAGGTCCCAGCATATTGAAAAAAGTTCTCAGTTTCATTGCCCTACGGGCCGGCATCACATACTTCATCGCAGGATGAAAATTCGGAGCAAACATAAAAACCATACCTGTTTCATTGAACATCTTTTCAGACTGTACTTTATTCAGGTTTGGAACAGCTCCCAGCTCCTCCAATACATCATAACTCCCGCTTTTACTGGAAACACTTCGGTTTCCATGCTTTAATACCGGAACACCGGCTCCTGCTACTACAAACATTGCTGCAGTAGAAATATTAAACGTTCCGGACTTATCACCTCCCGTTCCGCATAAATCAACCGCACCTTTTGTATCGACCTCCACTACAATTGAGGCTTCCCGCATCACTTCCACAAAAGCCGTTAACTCTACGACTGTTTCACCTTTTGTTCTCATTCCCATCAGAAATGCAGCAACCTCGGCGTCGGACGCATTCCCGTTCAGAATGCTTTTCATTGCAAATGTAGCTTCTTCGGGAAGTAAATTTTCCTGTATAGATAATTTCTCTAATAACGCTGTAAACTCTTTACTCAAAACAATTTATTCCAATTAAATATTGATTTACTAAACAACTGATACACATTTGTTTCAACTCAAAATCCAGTTTTTAACAATCTTCGGACCCTCAGTAGTCAGTATGCTTTCGGGGTGAAACTGAATTCCTTCAATTGGGTACTCCTTGTGACGCACTCCCATGATAACATGATCATCTGTTTCTGCGGTAACTTCCAGTTCATCAGGAATCGTTGAGAAGTCTAAAGCAAGTGAATGATATCTTGTGGCGATAAAATGTTCATCCACATCCTTAAATACCGACTTCCCATCATGATTGATATTGGACGTTTTACCGTGCATCAGAGTAGGTGCGTGAACTACTTTAGCTCCAAACACATTCCCGATTGCCTGGTGCCCGAGGCAAACGCCCAAAATGGATATTTTCGATCCCAGTTCGCGAATAACCTCCTCAGTTATCCCTGCATTTTCCGGTCTGCCTGGGCCGGGGGATATTAAAATTTTAGATGGGTTTAGTTCACGAATTTCATCCACAGTCATAGCATCATTGCGAATCACTTTATAGTCATCCGTAACCGAGGCAACAATATGAACCAAGTTATAAGTAAAAGAGTCGTAATTATCGATAATTAAAACCATATGCTAAAGGGTCGAACGGTCTGAGCAATAAG
This sequence comes from Rhodohalobacter barkolensis, assembly GCF_002834295.1. Lineage (NCBI taxonomy): Bacteria > Pseudomonadati > Balneolota > Balneolia > Balneolales > Balneolaceae > Rhodohalobacter > Rhodohalobacter barkolensis. The sequence continues at coordinate 907,029 of NZ_PISP01000001.1, forward strand.
TAATGAGAAGGAATTCCACTTATTTTTAAAATTGATTGCTATGGGTACTGAAAACTTCTGAATAAACCTGTTGCAGAGCGAATCGGTTCCATTACCTCTTCTGCTCTTTCCCGTGCTTTAATTCCGCCTTCACGAAGAACATCGTTGACGTAACTCATATCGTTAGCAAGTTCTTTCCTTTTGCTTCTCGCATCTGCAAAATACTCTTCAATTAATCCGAGAAGCTCTTTTTTGGCATGACCGTAACCATATCCACCGGCTCTATACTTATCAGCTACTTCTTTCTGCTTATCCTTATCAGCAAAAAGTTTAATCAATGAGTAGACATTGCAGGTTTCGGGATCTTTTGGATCCTCAAGTGCGGTTGAGTCCGTTTGAATGGCCATAACCCGTTTTTTAAGGTCTTTCCCTTCCGCAAATATATTGATGGTGTTGTCGTATGATTTACTCATTTTTCTCCCATCAATTCCGGGTACCGTTGCAACACTTTTCACAATATACTCTTCCGGTATGCGAAGTAACTCTTCATCATATGCGCGATTGAGTTTACCGGCTAAATCACGCGAAATTTCAATATTTTGCTTTTGATCCTCACCTACGGGAACAAGATTTGAGTGGTATATCAGGATATCTGCTGCCTGCAAAATGGGATATGAGAATAATCCGATATTCGGACTCAGCCCATTGGCAATTTTATCTTTATAGGAGACGCCTTTCTCCATCAAAGAGACCGGGGTTAAACAACCCAGTATCCAAGCCAATTCTGTGGTTTGAGGTACATCAGACTGTGCAAAAAAAGTACATTTATCGGGATCAAGACCGAGAGCCAGGTAATCGAGAACTACATCTGTTGTATACTCTTTCAACAAATCTCCATCATTGAGTGATGTCAACGAATGATAATTGGCCAAAAAATAGAACGCATCTCCCTCCTCCTGCATCTTGATATGCTGACGCATGGCACCAAAATAGTTACCAATATGAAGTTTACCGGATGGCTGAATTCCTGATAAAATGGTTTTTTTCTTCGTCATGAGTAGATGTTTTTCTGTACTTATTGTGTTAAGTAATTTCTAAAGCTACGCTTAATGCTTCAATCAAAGCACCCGCTTTGTTCTTTGTCTCTTCAAATTCATTTGCGGGGTTACTGTCTGCAACAATTCCCGCACCGGCCTGAATAAAAACAGATTGATCTGTTACCACCATTGTGCGAATGGCAATACAGGTATCCATATTTCCGGAAAAGTCGAAGTAACCAACCGCACCGGCATAAGGTCCGCGTTTGGTAGGTTCAAGTTCATCAATAATTTCCATTGCCCTGATTTTTGGAGCCCCGCTAACCGTTCCGGCCGGGAAACACTGTTTTAGTGCATCAACTGAACTTTGATCATCAGAAAGTTCTCCAACCACATCTGATACGATATGCATTACATGAGAAAATCGTTCAATGGCCATATTTCTTTCCAATTTGACGCTGCCCGATTTACAAACCCTGGAGAGATCATTCCGCCCCAGATCAACCAGCATAATGTGCTCAGCTATCTCTTTCGGATCATTTTTTAATTCCTCTTCCAGTGCCAGATCTTCTTCATGCGTTTTTCCTCTCGGACGTGTTCCGGCAATTGGGAGCAGGCGGGCTTCTCTGTTTGTAGTCCGAACCAGTACTTCCGGCGAAGATCCCACCAATGTAAAGTCATCAAATTCAAGAAAAAAGAGATAGGGAGATGGATTTACCATTCGAAGAGCTCGATAAAGTGTAAATTTATCGCCCTTAAATGGCACCTCAAATCGCTGAGATAGTACGACCTGAAATATGTCGCCTTCATAAATGTATTCTTTTGCTCTATTTACAATTTCATGAAAGCGAGTCTCTACAATATTGCTTTTCAATTGATCCGTTTGCAGCTCAAAGTGTCCTGTTGCCTCCGGATAACGATTCGCTTTTTGCTCCATCTCATCAAGAGCTTTCTGTGCTTTCTTGTATTCTTGTTCAAGATCAGACTCTTTATTCACGAAAACCGTTTTCATTAACACAATCTGCTGCTTCACGTGATCAAATGCATACACTTCATCATAAAAAGCCCAGATTGCCTCTGGCAGATTTAAATCGTCTTTTGGTGTATTGGGCAGTACTTCGACCTCACGCACAGTATCATACGATGAGAAACCAACAGCCCCGCCCGTTAACCTGGGAAGTTCAGGTAATCTGGGTTCGCTGTGTTTAGATGTCAAACGCTCTAAAGCCGAAAAATAGTCCTCAGAAATTGATTCGGGTGAAGATTTCCCTTCACTTTTCAATGTAACATCGTTTCCATCAAAGGAGAGTATTTGATAAGGATTTGAGCCTAAAAATGAGTATCTGGCAAGATTTTCACCCCCTTCAACCGATTCAAATAAAAATGGGTAGGTAGCACCGTCTCTGATTGATAGAAAAAGTGAAACCGGGGTCAAAATATCAGCCATCATTCTGCGGTACACGGGAATGGCCGTAAATCTGTCTGCTAATTCCTTAAACTTTTTAAAATCCATAATATTTAAATAAAAAAACCCGCTTCCGTAATACGGCAGCGGGTTTAACAAATCTTTCTAAAACGTAATTACATCATAGTGATTCCACTGCCGAATATTTTCGCGCGGGCCACCACCAACTGTTATGTACGTTTTGCTTATTCATACAGGAAGAAACTATTGCTTGAAGAAATGAAATGCAACTGAAATGTTGAAGATTATCGGCTTTCAGTTATTTCAAGTTGTAAATGGATATTCACATAAAACCCTTCAATAAGTCAGGTTAAAAAAAGCCGATCTCAACTTAATGAGATCGGCTTCAAATGCTTTAATGTCTAAATCAGACTTTAGCTTTTCTTGGTTACTAAAAGTACTACCAATCCAATGATAACAGCAAGACTGATCAGGAACAGGATAAACATCAGGTTAGATGTTGGAGGTGCATTTTCACCCCATGTACCAAGTTCTACATCAATCTCAGCCATTTGAGATGGGGAGAGAACATCACCCTGAACCAATACCTCGCCCCACTGTCCTTTAACAGTAGAATTCCAGAAATTGGCAAAGTTTCTGTATGTCTCGTAATCCTCTTCACTATTTGATTCAACAGCTGCCTGAGAAGATTCTCTCACGTATACTCCAAGTGCATCAATAAATTCATCGGAACCGGTAAATGAGTCTAACTCAATACCGTTCTGATTGAACGATGTTGACAGCGCATTCCAGAGTTTATTGTCTATACTTGCCTGCCAAGCTGCGAGCATATCAGAAACTTCCTGACGCTCTTGTACCGGAGAATCCGGTGCAAATGTATTAGTCAGTTGGTCACCGATTCTGTCCCACACATCAGCGAAATAGCCGTGCTGCGCGCGCATACCCAGATAGTCGGCAGATGAGAGGTCTGAACCCTGATCTGCAATATTTGTGTATTCTGAAATGATAGTCTTCAGAACTTCAACCGGATTATCTTCCATGCGCTCTGCTGCATCAGCAATCTCAGACTGTGTTGAAGAGTCCATTGATTGATACTTCGTCATCAGATTTTCTAAAAATTCTGTTACGAAAGCATCTCGCTGTTCCAGATTCTGTCTGTACTGACGAATCAGTGCGGCCTGTCTTCGCTCATTTGCTGAAGAACGGTCGAGTTGCTCTTTAAGATCAGCTTGCTCCTCGTCCAGTTCAGTCATTTGTCCCCTGAATTGATCCAGATCTTCCATCAATCCGCGGATGCGCTCATTAAGCTCTTCAATTACAGTAATGTTTTGATCGGAAGCTGCATAGCGGCTTCTCAAATCATCCATTCTTTCTGAAAAGGTATCAGGATATATAGCGGCATCAATAATTGATGAGTATTCGGAATAATCTGCTTCCAATGCATCAATATCGGCATTTAAGCCTTCGAGGTCTTCTGAACTAACTGCGTTATCTACCCGGTTAACGAGTTCTGAGTAGTCTGCCCTGAAGTCTTCCTGAATTTGATAATCAGACTCCTGAGCAACAACTGTTGAACTAACAACGAATAAAAGAGCAGCTAATATAGAGAGTGAATTGTAAATTGTTTTCTTCATTGTATTAGTCTCTTAGTTTCGTCCTTCGTGATTCAGATTATAGGTGTCGCCGGATGCTCTGTCAACGAGTTCGATAAAGCCATCACGCTGATTAAAAGCCGGTTGTCCCAACCCCTGCTCTGTAATCTCGATTTTATTTTCCAGTTTCAGTTCGCCTTCATCAGTTTCAAAAACATATACGTTGTTGAAACCGGCAGCGGTAACAAAGTAGTAACCCGCATTGTTGCGAATCAGACGAATTTCATCAACGGATGAAGTTCCCTCTTCTTCCAGAAGATTCGATACGTTGAACTTGATTGCATATCGCTGGTCGTGAACGTCATTATTAGAATCCGGACTCAGCACGCTTTCAATCGGCTGTGAATAGTCTACATTCTGAATAACTAACGAAGGTCCACAAGCTGCAGCGCCAAACAAGATAGCAACACACATTGCGAGTGTGGTAATTGTTGGTTTTGCCATAGTAGTTAGTTTATGATGTTTTAGTGATTATTGGTTTATATTCAAAAGATGTTCTTTTGTTTCTTAAACGCTTAGAATAGAGTGAAATGGGATCGTTTGATCAAGATTTTCTCGCCCATTTAAAATTTCTATTTCCATAACAAATGAATAACCGACGATATTTCCGCCCAATTTTTCGATTAATTTTGTAGCGGCCATTGAAGATCCTCCGGTGGCAACCAGATCGTCATGAATCAGTACATTATCCCCCGGGTTGATGGAGTCTGTATGAACTTCAAGGATATCTGTTCCATATTCAAGTTTATATTCTACAGATACGGTTTCTGCCGGTAATTTTTTGGGTTTCCGAATAGGAATAAATCCGGCATGAAGATCTTGGGCCAGGTTGGTACCGAATAAAAATCCCCGAGATTCCAATCCGGCAACATAATCAATATGATGACCCCGAAAAGGTTCTGCTAACATTCTGGATGTGAGTTCGAGAAGATATCTGTCATTCAGCAAAGGCGTAATATCCTTATAGACAATTCCTTTTTTTGGAAAATCTTTCACCGAACGAATATTATCTTTCAGTATCTTCTTCAGTGAACTGTGAGTATCAGTTAATGACATCCCCTTTACCAATCCCGTTGTAAATTTTTTACGAATAATTATAAAGGACTAAACATAATATTTTTTGGCGCAAATGTTTAATGGAAATAGCCCTATTCATAAAAATTTTCACAATAACTTTATGCTTCAGGCTTTTTTGTTGGCCGAAAAAGCTTTTAAGCAAGATGAAATACCTGTAGGAGCTGTTGTTGTACAGGAAAACAGGATTGTAGGCAGAGGATATAATCAGGTTGAACAACTCAAAGATCCCACCGCTCATGCAGAAATGATTGCAATCACTGCCGCCTGTGATACACTCTCGACGAAATATCTGACCGATTGTACACTTTACGTAACGTTGGAGCCTTGTACAATGTGCAGTGGGGCTATTGTATGGTCTAAACTGAAGCGCGTTGTTTTTGGCGCATTGGATGAGCAGTCCGGCGGATGTGGTTCACAGTTCAATATTGCTCAAAACAAAAATTTGAACCACCAAACTGAAGTTATTCACGGCATCATGGAAGAAGATTGTCGCTATCTCCTGAAAAAGTTTTTTGAAGCGAGACGTTAAGAACGTTTTACCTCCCCCACTTTTGCCAATACCGAGACCATTTTACCAACAGACGTCTTCTTCCTCGAACGGTTGTCATCGGTATACCCACTTTAACCACCAAATAAATGATTAAAACAGTAAATAACAGAATCCAGAATGCATAATCCTGATAAACGCTGAGATATTGAATCATTGGTTGACCAATTAAAACGGTAATGCCAACCAATAGAGGCGTCCACACAGCTATTGATATGAAAAAGTAAATAAAGAATTTTTTAAAGCTTGATTTTAACAAGCCTGCAGCAAAATACATCGGAAATCGAGCTCCCGGAATAAACCGCGCAACAAACAGGAGTTCCATCCCATACATTTCATATAGATTTTGAGCCCTGTTCAGATCATCCTCTTTGATGAGCCACTTAAAAGGAATTCTTTTTAATGCAGGATTACCCACCTTTTTACCCAGCCAATAAATATTTGTATCCAGAATCAAAATTCCTAAAAAGCAGCTCAAAACTGCATAAAAGAATGGCAGAATACCTGCAGCTGTGAGCAGTCCGGCAGCAATTACCGCTAGATCTTCACTAAAAATGGTAAAAGACATGATGAGTAAAATAATAACGATCAGTGCTTTGCCCTGTAGTGCTTCAATATCTTCTGCATTGAAGGGTTCTTCTGCCTTTTTAATCCGTTCCTCAGATGCAGAGTCTTTTGTTATCGCACGCTGATTTTCAACATCATCCAGAAACAGGTTAATTTCATTTGACCACCGATTGTGATTTAATAAATTATTATTTTGATCTCCCTCAAAAAATATCAGTTTACTTTGAGGAATTAATCGATATGTCTCCTTTGCAGTTGAAAGCGGTACGTTCTGATCATTTTCTGCATGGACTATCAACACCGGCTGATCCAGTTTCTTTACATCATCACGAAAATCTCTTTGATCCAGATTCCTCATGGCATCAACATAGTTAATGTTAAACTTTTGTTGATGATATCTGCCGAAATGAGGAAAGGTATATTTGTAGAGATTCAAAAACGGGCGTGACAAACTGTAGAGAGATCTGTTGATATGATGATTGCCCAAAAATCGCAATTCCTGTACTCCCAAAGAACCGATTAAAATTAGGCTCTGCACTCGATCCTGAGATTTTAGGGCTGACTCAACTGCTACCAACCCTCCATATCCATTTCCTGCTAAATGAAAATTATCAATCTGAAGATGAGCTACAAATCGATCCAGAATATCTGCTTTACTTTCAACGGTAAATCGATCTGAGTTTGTGCCGTTTTGCAGTGAATTTAATTCCGGGATGATCACATGATACTTTTCACTCAACTTCTCAGCTATCGGAAGAATGGCGTCGTATTCATAATAAACGTCCGGAATGATGATAAGTGTAGATTTACTTCGTTCATTCTCAGTTCCTAATTCATGAAATATAAATTCAGTTTGATGATCATCTACTTGGATCGTTTCACTTTTCTGATACTTTCCCGGTATCTCGGGAAAGGTAAATTTGATTTGCACAAACCACGACATCCCCAAAAGAAAAAGGTACATTACGAATAACCAAACCAGGATATATCTATTTCTCTTAATCAATGACTTCTAATTTGAGCGCTCTACTTCCTGACTTAAATCTTTTCTTTCGATCCTGCTGGAATAGGTTTTATGCAAATCTTTTACTCTGTGAAAAAGTTCAGCAGCCAACTCTTTACGATCGTTTCGTTTCACAGACTGATCACCAAAATAAATATAAGCATCTGTTGAACGATTCCCTGCAAATTTAAAAAAATGACTTCCAAATGTAGAGTCCCCCCACCAACAGACACTGTTTATTGCATCTTCATCATTAGGTCCGGCAACATAATCGATATATGCATAATGAACCGGCATATCACTTCTGGCAGGATGCTCTAAGATGGAAGGTTTAAACGGAAGAATATTCTCTCCACTTGAAGTTCTTCCCTCAGGAAATAGTACAACTCCTTTATGTGAGGTAATTTGATTGGCAACCAAGTTGTTTACTCTCGCTACATCCGACTTACGTCTTCGATCAATAAAAATAACACCGAGTGTTTTTGCCATGGAACCGATGACTGGCCAATTCTTAATTTCTGCTTTAGCAACAAAGGTTGTATCCAATACTTTATGGTAGACCATGATATCTGCATAGCTGAGATGATTACTGACCAGGAAAAATGGCGGTTTTGGAATCTTTCCTACTACGTGTACCCTGATGGACATAATTCTGCACACTGCAATACCCCAAAGATTCAGCCAATAGTTTCTCCATTTGCCCGTTTCTGCATTGAATAATTTTAAGAAAAGGTGTCCGATAGCAAAACATCCATATAGAAAAAGAGTTGCCAGAATTGTAGAAAAAGTTTTAAAAAGTGCCCTTAAAAATTTCATGCCACAAAAATAACTTTTTATCTATTAAAGAACAGATTTATAACTGCTGATTCGTAGCATTTAAACACTTTTATCTTTAGACATTTTGTGGATCTTACAAAATCTAAATACTGCCCAGCTGTTCCGGGGAATAGGATGACTCAATTCTTCATTTGAATGCTTTTATTCCTTGATATCCGTAAACATTTTCTACATTAGGGGATCTTATTTGTATTTTAACACGTTATCCTATCAAAACAGAAATTCCATAAAATTGCTATCAAGCATTAATGCTATACAGTAAGTCATTTTACAATGGTGATGATCGGGACTGGGTGGTTTTTGTCCACGGTGCAGGCGGTTCATCATCGATCTGGTTTCAGCAACTGAAAGCTTACAAAGATGAATTCAACGTGCTGTTAGTTGATCTCAGAGGACACGGAAAGTCTAAAGAGATGAGTACAATGAAGAAGTATTACAAGGAGAAGTACACATTTAAAACTGTTAGTCATGACGTGCTTGAAGTATTAAAGAATATGGGTATTCAAAAAGCTCATTTTGTGGGTGTTTCCCTGGGTACGATTATCATACGTTCGATAGCTGAAATAAAACCCGAAGTTGTGAAATCCGCCATCATGTGCGGTGCAATTACACGATTGGATGTTCGCAGCAGAGTTTTGGTTTGGCTCGGTCATACATTTAAAAAAGTGGTTCCTTTTATCTGGCTTTATAAACTTTTTGCCTGGGTAATCATGCCAAAAAAGAATCATGAAGAATCTCGATTACTTTTCGTGAAGGACGCTAAAAATCTTGCCCGTAAAGAGTTTTTAAAATGGTTTAGGTTAACCTATGATGTCAATCCGCTATTGAGGTATTTTAAAGAGAAAGAGATGGAGGCGCCTACCCTTTACATAATGGGCGAAGAGGATCATATGTTTCTTCCTCCGGTTAAAAAGATGATCAAGGATTTTAACCACAGCAAATTAGTAGTTGTTGAAGGAAGCGGCCACGTCGTTAATGTGGATAAACCTGATGAATTCAATCGCATTACCTTGGAATATTTAAAACGCCAATCTCAAAAAGTTGCTGATGCAGAATCAGCATAGGCATTATATCAAGCATAAAAAAACCTGTCGAATATCTAAATTCTGACAGGTTTTTTGTGTATCCATTCGAAATTAATCCAACTATCTGCTTCTATCCAATCGAGTTTCATTGATAATTCTCGATAACCAAGCCTCTGCCTGAACATCGGCTTGAATTTCACGAGTATAAGCAATGGCTTCTTCCGGATCTTCAAATCCTTCATAGGCTACAAAGTAATAATCGGATTCCGGGTTATAGAGCATATGAGCATCGTAACCTCTATCAACCATTCGGGCAAACAAACGATCTGCATTATCTTTTACGAGGAATGAACCGCCAATTACATAAAATTCAAGATTGCTGTAATCTCCATTCATATTCGTCATTTCCACTTCTCGCCACTCACCGGAGTATTGAGACAGGTCACGACCTCTAACAGCACCTTCTTGCAACTGACGTGATTCAAGTTCAGCTCTCATTCTACTAATTTCTTCGGGATTAACCGTTTGAGGTGTAGTTCTTAACTCAACTTCTTCCTCTACTACATTTACATTATCTGTAGTCACCTCCTCTTCAGACTCATTTTGAGTGTCAGAATCATCTATGATACCTGATCCAAGAATTGGCTCCGGTGATTCTGGACTAATATATTCAAAACGATTTCTATGACGCTGCTGAGCTTGATTGACAAGATCCTGTTGTGACTGAAACTGTTTTGCAAATCGCTCAGAAATCGGGTCTTCAAGTTCTGCTTGCAGAAGAACAATCAGCTCATTTTCCTGAATATCTGATGAATTGTAGCCAAAGAGATATTTTAGGCCGAAAAACCAACCGGGCAAATCCTTCAGGATTGGAATTCCACGACGAACTTTTGCCTCCTCCGTACGGTACAGCCCGGCAATCACCGTGCTTTCTCCATCTAAAAGAAGAGCATGAGTACTTGCAGTCTGTTTACTAATTACGGTACTCACAGGATCGGGCTGAGCAGATGAACGTTCTGCTTCAATTTCCATGTATATCAGTGTCGTATCTGCATACTCTACAATTTGTGGTGTAACTTCGAGAATAGTACCCGTACTGAAAAATTGATCGGTAACGTTACCGGCAAAGTCTCTCTGTTTAATTGAAAAGTCTTCACCCACCTGAATTCTACCCTGTTCTCCGTTCATCACTTTAACGGAAGGTGTTGCAAGAATTTGTCCCAGGTTATCAGCTTCAAATGCACTGAAAAGGGCCTGTACTTCAATCCCGCTGCTACCCACTTCACCAAAATTCACTATGGAATTGAACACATTCTGAGATACATTCTGAGCACCTCTGGCATTGATATTCACAAAACTGTTTTCAAATTCTGCCGTTGGGAACTGTCCACCTTCGGAACCACCCCCACCGCCTCCGCCTTCCTGGTTAACTAGATCACTCAGGTTTTCAGGAACTCCACTTGTTAATGTAGACCAGTCAACACCAATTTCGCGAAGAGCACGCTTACTGCCTTCAAAAAACGTAGCGTTAATGCGGATTTCCCGGGTTCCGGTATTGATCAATAGCTCTGAATCGGTACCTTCGGGTGTTGCAGCTCCCGGTGCAGGCTCTTCACCTCTTCTTTGTACCTGCTGCTGTGCATCTGCCTCCTCTTTTGTCACAATTTCATATAAGTCAGCCTCTTCAAAAGCTACAAAATTCTGAACCCGAAGAATGTAATCCAATGCATCTCGCCAGTGCATGGCAGGCAGTGTTACCCCAATTGGGCCGGTGTAACCGGTTTTATCAATAATGAATTTATCTTCATAGTCCTGTGCAAATTGATTCAATACATCAATTGCTTCAGTAAACGTGGTACGCCGATCAAATGCAATCATTTCATCGGGATTGCTATACTCCCTTGGCATACGATCCTGAGCCATCGTGATATCAATCGCAGATGAAGCGATGAAAATAAGAATCAAAAAGGCTGCTGTTTTTGTACTTTTCATTTTATGTTTGATTGATTTCATCGTTGTACCTCCATTGTAACCACGTCAATGATGCCACCTCTGTTTAATCTGAATGTGGCAGATCCTTGTTGCATATTAATTTGTTCAAGTCTTCCTAAATAAACTCTGTCATTTTCACGAAGTGTAACCATACTGCCGGTTTGATCCATCAAATAGACAGCCGTAGATGTTAAACCGACAATTCGGCTCTGATCCACATCTGGAAGATTATCCTCGTTTGGCGGAACATTTCGAATTAGCGGGAAGAATGGATTCTGGTTAGACTCATTCGTTCTGAAAGCAATATCGGGTGTTTGGTTATTGTTATCGAACACACCTACACGATCGTAATGACTCTGTAAACGAAACGTAAAATTAACATTTTGATACCCTTCTTCCTCGCCTGATGGAGTGAGTGAAATTCCATCAATTTTTTGAACAGGTTCGCTGTACTCAATAGCATTAATAAAGCGAACCACATTTCTATAGGCCCCGGAACCGTTAATTTCTGAATTTATTACACCATACTGTTCAGAACTTGTGGAGTCAACAAAAGTAAAGTTAAAATTCACCCCTGACCCCTCATTGATGAGCGACAAGAACCGAAAGATTTCGTCGGCATTATTATTTGAGAAAATAGTTTTGTCAAAATCTTCTATAATCGATGATGCTTCGGCAAACTGTTCACGGAGCAATGGTACTTGTTCAGCGACTTGAAGATCTTGTTCATAGTCGCGCTCCAGGTTTCCCTTTTGTTCTTCCAGCTGTTCAATTTCAGCCTTTTGTATGAAATGCATATATGCATACCCCCCTCCGTTGATAACCAACAGTGCCAATAGTAAAATGAGTGTATTTCGAAGACCGTACGACATAGACTTTTTCTAATTTAGTTTATTAAATCATTAAGACTTCGAACATTATCAGGTGTATACATATTTTCATCTTCAATGACAGACCGAATCATCATATTAAAGAAAAAGACCTCTCTTTCCCGCACCTCTTCACGGCTGACAGAAAGCAGAGTAACTGAATCAAACTGATTCGCCAATTGAGGAATACGTTCACGGTTCAATGAATATCCATCAACCATAATAACGTCATTATTTTGCCTAAAGGAGTTGATCCAAAGTCCGCCAACTTCCTCCGCTGCACGATTGAAATGATCAACCGTAACGGACCATTTGATATTTTCCGCACTCAGATCGCCCAAAAGCTGCAGTTGATTTTGCATCTGGCCCAACTGCATTGTCAGTTCTTCTGATTCCTCAACTAAGGGTTGTAATTGCTGAATTTCACTCTGTAAACGATTGTTCTGCTGCTCAAGCTGTTCAATCTCACCGGCATACTGTTGGTAGAAATGGTTCAGAACAATCGGACTGGCTCCGATTAAAACCAACAGAATAAAGCCATGCCACTGTAGTTTAAATATTTTCTGTCGGTCCGAAATATATTCTGGCAGAAAAGAAACAGTCGGGTATTCACTATTCCCGATATTTGCAGCAGTAGTGGCAATCCCGATTGCCGTTGTATATCCGGGAATGATATCCTTAATTCCTTCTTCGTAAGTGATCAGTTCAGAATCAAATCTGAAGTCTTCGACTTTCAGATCAGGAAAATTCTTTCTGAAGAAATCGGTTGCATCTTCACCAATTGTATTGTTATAGATCACAAATCGATCCAGACCGGGAATTTCACCGGTATCCAATTGAAAAAGTACTTTTGAAAATATGGTATTCAGGAAGTTCTTGTCGTTCGTACCTTCATTGATTACCGGAGATACCTGAAGTATTTCGTGTCCCCTCACAAAAACCATCCGGCACTTATCGGGGCTGAACTGTACTAAACCGGTAATTTTTTGATCCTCTTTTTCGTAATGATTTCTGAAGAGCCCAACCATTACTACTTCATCCGGTACAACATCATTGATAAAATATTTCTCACCAAAACGATCCGTTGCTCGATTCACCAATTGAAGTGTAGGTGACTCTTCATCAATGGATGCAATTACCAGATTACCATTATCCCTTAGAAAATATTGATATAGATCTTTATTAGGCTCTGTTCCATAAATTGCTTCAAGCTTTTCAGTAACAGCTTGCTGCACCTCTTTTTTCTTCAGCTCTTTAAAATTTTCAGTCTTTACAATCTGAAATATTGTATTTCCCGCTTCAATATTGAGAGAAAGCTGTACTTTATTCTTCTTAAAATCATCAAGGTACTGAACAATGAGTTCCTCATTGGTTTTAACCATGGAAGACTCTTCAACAAGGTCCGGTTCTTCAAAATCTTTTATTGGAGAGTCATCAAGATCATCTAAATCAATCTCAGCAAGTTCATCCAGACCTGAATCATCCTCATCTTCGTCTAAATCCAGTCCGAAAATGTCATCAGAATCTTCTTCATTAAAAACATCTTCACTGGAGATCTCTTCCTCCAATGCAGACTCTTTTCTTTCAGATTTTATAGGATCAATTAGTTTCAATTTATCCAGCCTCAAAAGTTGAAAACCTTTTTTATGAGGCTTAATCCGGGCTATCTTAAGATGATCGCCTTCAAGACTAATGCCAATATATTCACGAGATTTAAACATCCGGTATACGTTATGTTAGTCTAATCCAACTCGTTGAAAAGTTGTTGAATCCGTTTTTTGTTGTTTGCGTTATTAAATGCTTCTTCTTTGGAAATGCGGCCTTCATCATAGAGCCGTTTCAAATCCTGCTCCATGGTGTTCATGCCCAGTTCACTTCCCTCATTCAGCATCTGATAAATTTCATTTACGTTATTATTTCGAATCGCTGCCCGAATTGAGGGAGTTACCAACAGTACCTCCTTGGCCAAAACACGTTTTCCATCAAGGCTTGATACGAGTTTTTGACTGATAACACAAGTCAAAACATCTGCAAGTCGATTTCTTACCCGATCCTGTTCCTCAGTTGGCACCTCACCCAATATACGCTCAATACTTTCCATAGCCGAGGAGGTGTGAAGCGTACCAAAAGTTTTGTGTCCGGAGTCTGTAATTTCAAGAGTAGTGGTAATGGTTTCCGGATCACGAAGCTCACCAATCACAATAACATCCGGATCCTGACGCAGTGCCTGTATGGCTCCATCTTTAAATGACGTTACATCCCGTCCTACTTCCCTGTGCCTGATCACGCTGCGTATTGGGTTGTGAATCAATTCAACCGGAGAGGCGATGACAACAATGTGAGCATCTACGGTTCGGTTATTCGCATCAATAATTGTATCCAGTGTACTGGATTTACCTGAACCGGTTATACCAGTAACCAGTGTCAGTCCATATTTGTAATACTTGAGACTCAGAGCTTTTGCAATTTCGGGATGGACACCGAGTGTTTTAAACGGTCTGATTTCGGTGTCGATCTTACGCATATTAAGCGCCAGGGCCTCCAGATCCATATACATATTAGCACGGTAACGGCGGTTTCTGTTACCGTCCGTTTCAATCGTATAGGAAAAGTCGAGACTCTTTTTGTTCAGCAGCTGGTCGCGCTGAGTTTGAGTAAGAGCATTGTGAAGAAGAACGTCAGTCTCTCCGATGGGTAACTCAGCCTCCATCTTTAACGGAGATTTTTTACCAAAAACCCTGTACCAGATTTTACCTGAACAGCCATGACCTCCAATATCGATATCGGAGGCCTCAATTTTTTCCATGTAAACCAGAAATGCATTGAGGGATTTTCTAAGGGTCTTTCTCTCCTCTTCCGGCAGGTTGTTAACCATATCGCCAATAGCCGCGTGATACTCTAATCCTTTTTTTGATTCGGGTATCTGAGATACAATTTTTCCGCAAATTTCCCGGATAGGTTTAAAAGATATCGATGTACTCATGCAGGACTATTAGTTAGATCGTTAACCGAATATAAATAAAGTAGATGATTTTTAATTTTGAAAATAATAAGCAGTACTAAATGGATTGAAAACCTATAAATTTTTTACACGCCTAAAACACATTATTAAGTACTAAGAGGCTTTAAAATACCGTCATTCTGATCCCGAGCATTCGGGAGAAGAATCTGAATTAGATTAAATCTCCTTAAAAGAGATCCTTCACTTCGTTCAGGATGACTATTTCAGTTTTTCAAAGCATTATAATAAGCGATACTCAGATTCCATTGAATCCGTAAACTACTACTAAAGAGTACCCAAAACAGCGATTGTTACAAATTATCTGAACCTAAAAGAGTACTAAATTACTTCCAGCTTTCATTCCCCAAAAGCCTCTTTTTCAAATTCAAAAGCTGGATGTTCATATTTTCAATTTTCTTCTGCTGTATTTCAATAATATTCTTCGTGAAAATGTTAAAAAGCTTTTCCGGACGTCGTCTGAAATAGTTTAGCACATCATATCTCTGAAAAGCCAGCAAAATGGCATTCTCTTCACATACTACTTTTGCCATTCGGTTCTGTTTACTAAAAAGAAATGTTTCCCCTATAAAACTGCCTTCATCCAGCACAGCAAGCTGAATTTCATCTTTCCACACACCAACTTTCCCCTCACCAACCAGATAGGCCGTCTGAACCCGATCATGTTCATTCACAATCGTTTCACCCCGGAGGAATCGCTCTTCATTCCCCAGTTCCAAAAATGATAGAACATCCTCATAGTGGAAATTTTTTAAAAGATGCGGCGGATCCTTTAATAAATTCCGCATATAAAGTGGCATCATATTTAGTTTGTTACTGTCCGATCTGGTCATATTAGTCACCTACGCTTCAATTAATCATCCAGGGTAATTGCAATAATCTCCTCTACAGTGGTAATCCCTTCCTTAATTCGCTCACGGCCTGATCCACGCAATGTAAGCATTCCATTTTTAATTGCCTGCTCTTTTATGCGCTCCTCGTCAATATCACCGCCCGATTCCAAAATAATTCGCTTGATATCCTTACTGAAGAATAAAGCTTCATGAATCGCAGCACGACCCTTAAAGCCAATTCCATTACATTTATCACAGCCTACAGCTTTGTAAAAGGTTTCATTCTGAATCTCTTCTTCCGTAAAACCCAGACCGCGAAGTGTTTCAGGATGAGGTTCATACTGTTCCTTGCAATTGTTACAAAGTCGACGGATCAGACGCTGTGCCATCACAAGATTTACGGCATTGGCAATCAAAAAGGGCTCCACCCCCATTTTAAAAAGTCGGGACACGGCACTGGGGGCATCATTGGTGTGAAGCGTAGAAAAGGTAAGGTGACCGGTATTCGCCATCTTAATCGCAATTTCAGCGGTTTTAAGATCACGCATCTCACCAACCAGTACAATGTCGGGGTCATGACGAAGAATACCCCGAATCGCCATATCAAACGTCATGTTGTTGCTGATCTTCAGCTGACGTGCACCCTGAATCAAATATTCGACCGGTTCCTCAACCGTCAATACATTCTTTGAAGGATCAATTACGTAGTAAAGTGCCGCAACCAGTGTAGTTGATTTACCACTTCCCGTAGGACCCGTAATAATTACAATTCCTGACGGTTTCTCGATCGACTTTACAAAATCCTCTTTTGCTTTTTTCTGAAGACCCAGTACGTTCAGATCGGTAATCACTTTACGGTCATCCAGAATCCGAATTACAATCGACTCAAATTTGCGATCAAACTGTGCTCCTACCATTGGCATAATAGAAACACGATACCGGATGTTGTGGTTGTCTACATTACGCTGAATAAAACCATCCTGTGAACTGTCGCGCTCAAATCGGTCAACGTTCCGGGTTTTATCTTTTACGACCGCCGTAATTGCCTCAGGTTTAACATTCTTCTGCTGATACCAAAGTTGCAGCTTTCCATCCGTTCTGAACCGGATATCTGTGGTGGCGGGACCACTCGGCACAATATGAATATCACTCACTCCCTGGCGGACGCCTTCTACAAGCATTCCCTCGATGAGAGAATTGAGCATGCTTTGGTTGATTTCCGCCTCTATCTCCTCTTCATCAACCTCCTGGGTGTCCTCTCCCATTTGAGGCTCTTCATAATCGATCTCTTCGAGAAGATCTAAAAATTCATTCTTCTGCTCATACACATTTGAAAGGATATACTCGATCATCTCATACCGGCAATACTGTATGTCGAATTCCTTAAAACTGAGACGAGAAAGCGTACCGGATAATTTGGGATCTGATGGATCGGCAGCCGCTATGGTCAGTGATGTTGTACTTTTATGAATGGGAACCGCTTTTTGGTGAGCGAGTTCATCCACAGTATCCTGGGGAAGATCATCCATATAGGATTTAATATCCTGAATACGATCAGGAGGAAGGTCGGTTCTGCCGGCAAAGACCTCATCAAAAGCATAGATGTCGGCTATCTGGCGCATCACCTCATGACGATCCAGATTAAGATCCTGATAGAGAATCTGTCCGATTCGTCGGTTAGAGTGTTCAGGCTCCTCAGAAAGGATCTTCAAAGCCATCGAAAGCTGCTCATCCGTAATCACCCCCCTGCTGCAAAGGAGGTCTCCAATATGTGTTCTGGTATTTACTTTACCCATGTATGAGAGATTAGTGATATCAAGGGTTTAAGACAAGCTTTATTTAATAAGAATGCAAATGGATGTCAGATGATCAAAAATTAGTTACATTCGTTAGAATCGCTAATATTGATCATTAATTCAATAACAGATTGAAAATGGCGGGATTAAATTATTCAAAGATTTGTTCGAGGAAATGAATGATAGGTGATTGTCTAATAGTTTGATAATGAGTTAAGAACACTCGTGGCACAACTTCGAGGCGTGCCACGAGTAATAAATCTCTATAATCAATGATAAAATTAAATGATGTCCAAACCACCAAACCCTACGGCAATAAAATGGCGTAGCCATGCCCCATATCATAGCCCACCAATTCATTGGTGGGTGAATAAGCATCCTAAAAATAATCAGTCCCATCGGGACGTCATCCAAAAAAACCATTGAGTACGGCCGCCTCTAACCTATTTGGATCTTCAAACCACGCCCTCTGTTCGGCGGATGATGTTTATTGCACCTTATAGCCTGCACTGCGCTATCGCTTGTACAGGGCTACTCATATTCTGCCCCGCTGGGGCAGCTTCATAATTCAACTATTGCCCTCAGCGCTGAGAAAAGTGCGTGTTGAGATACCAACAGCCCTAACTAATTCAAAAGAGGCAACTGAAAACCCATTTATGGGTTATATATGCGAGGCCGGTCATTCATGGCCGGTGGAGAAACTCGTGGCATGCCACGAGTACTATCCATTCATTACTGCGGATTCATATCAATCAGGGCAGACTCGGACGATACCACCGTAATGGCAATCAGCGCAACCATAATGAAGAGGTTGATAAACAGGTTAATGGTATCGATGACCGATTCCATCTTGTAGGTTGTCTGAATTTCATAATACTCGGCCAGCTGTTTTGCGTTCTCTTTCAACGCACCGGACTCCGCTCCCAAGCGGAACCGACTGATCGCCGTGGTAGTGAAAACTCCGGTATCCTCAATCGACTCTACAAGGCCGGCACCATCCTTCAGCATTCGTTTTATGGCAATCTCTTTAATCTGTTTTTCCATATAGGAGTTACGACAAGCTTCCGACGCTACCCGTATCACATCAATATTTTGTCCGGACCCACTGTATAGCGTGAAGAATACACGCGCAAAAATCTCAATACTTGTTTTATGGAGCAGGTCTCCAATGACCGGTATTTTGATGATATACTTATCCAGGAAAAGCTTTCCTTTGGGGGTCCTCACATACCATATAAAGACTGCTATCGGTATCACAAATGAAAGTGTCAAGGCGATCCAGTTATCCGCAAGCCAGTAACTCATCTCCAGAGTCGCTGCGGTCATAGGTGGCAGGGCAATGTCGAACTCCAGAAAGAGTTCAGCGGTGGCCGGGAAGATATATCCCACATAAAAAAGAATGGTTGCCACTACAGCCAGAACCGTCACGGTTGGCATCAACAGCGATCGCCTCAGGTTCTTTTTAAATTCAGCATCCCTCTCCAGGAATTTTGCCGTACTTTCGAAAACCTGAGCCATGTTACCGGATGTAGACGCCACACTGAGCATATATGCCGCAAACTTTCCAAAAACATCCTCATGCTTTCCGTATACCTCTTCCCCCTCTTTACCGTCTTTCAGGTCTTTCTGAATCTCCTTAATCACGTCCTTCATACGCTTGTTCTGTGTATCCTCATAGAGAAGTCCCAGAATTTCATCGTAGGGAAGCTGCTGGTTTAAAAGGTCGGAAGACAGGCTAACAAATGTTACAACATCCTGCGTGGGCACACCGCCTTTAAAATCAAAGAGCTTCTTATTGACGCTGATAACTTTATAACCCAGCTTGGTCAATGCGCGTTCCAGCTCTTCCTTACTGTAGGCCTCCTGCTCACCCGATTGCTTCGCCTTTCCGGGCCGCTGAACCTTATAGACATAGGTCTCCTTTTTATCCAGTGCTTTTACCTGAACTCCATTCTTGGACTCCAGTTTTTTAATCTTAGCCTGCGCCTCTTTTTTATTCTGGGCTTCAAACTCGGTTTTAATGGGTTTACCGGCAGAGGAAATTGCTTTTAAACGAAATTGGGCCATGTCTGAAAGATCATTGATTTATTGGGAGATATAGATATGGAATATTTCTCTTATCAACAAGACTGTTTGTGAAGAGAAATGTTACAAAAATAGTGTGAATTTAAAGAGATTATGGATCTTCCCTTTCCCAATCAATGGAGTCTCTGGTTATTGTGGCTGTTAAAACGAATCCCCTTTCTGATGTGGCGACAATTTCAAATGAATCATTATTAATATCTCCAAGTTCATAAACAGCATTTTCATTTTCTTCCGGTAGAGATATCGCTTGCAAACTGATTCCCTGATATCGACCATTCCCACCACCCATAATTTCTGGTTTCAGTGTAAAAGCATTAGCATTGGATTGCGCCTGCAGAATATCCTGACGTATAGAATCAATATTTGCTTCCTCAGCAGCAGATTGAAAAGTATTGATTGCAACAACCGTTGCAATACCTACAACAATGGTCACAAGTATGACTAATAGTAGTTGTTGTTGTCCCATCCTAAACCTTGAATTTTAAATGTAATTTGATTTTTCTTAAGCTAATTAATTGCAATGATATAATTAGCTTAATTAGAAGGGTTTAAACTAAATTAGTCAAGGTTAACCAATAGATTATTATTCGACAGGAAAAAGGCCCTGTCCCCAAAACCTTGGGTACAAACTTTGGCCCGGATACTGCTCTGCATAGGCTTGATACATATCGGACAGAGTTAGCACATCAGGTATGACAATGTACAGTACAATTGCCAATGAAATAACATAAGCCATCACCGGAACTCGATCGGTCTTGAACTTATAGTTGTATTCTCTTTTGTAATATCCAATAAACCACGCCAGAATCAGAACCAGCCACATCTGGCTTAATGGTGTATGCATTACACCGCTAAAAAAAGCGTGACAACAGGCGGCAATAAACACCCAGCTCATCACAAGAAAATTTAGACGGTTTGTTGACCCAGGCTTTGTCTCCTCAAACTTTTTCCACGCAAAAGATGCTGCAACAAAAAAAAGTATTGAAATACAGATAAAGGCAAAAACACCCCACTCACTTAAAATCTGCAAATAGTAGTTATGCGGGTGACCAACAAATTGAGTAGGACCAATTTCCCCATAGTGTCCCGGTCCAATACCAAAGAATGGGTTTTCCCACCATACTTCCAACGCTCCCTCCCATCGGAATGTTCGATTATTTTGGGTTCTAAGTACTGCCTGGCCAGAACCGGAAAACGGGAGATCAAATAGTAAATATTTAAGTCCCCATCCGGCTAATGATGAAACTATTAAGGGTCTTACGAATGGTGTAAAGTCTTTCCGGGAAAATGCCCATAAAAACGCAGCTGCTACAAAAATACTTAATGTGGTACCACGACCTCCTGATTGGAACAGCATCATCCACCACAGAGATATGATAATAAAGATTAAGGGTGTGAAGTTCTTATAATCTTTTGATCTCTTAAAGAAAACAAAAAGACCAATGATTAGTGGAAATGTCCATGTTTGGGTGTGATTAAAAAATCTTCGATTTACGAAGAAAAGTACTTCTTTTCCCAACATCGATATGTCACCGATATCTATAGAGTAATCAACATTATTCGGCCAGACTGAAATAAGTGGATTTAAAAAGGATGATATGTAATTGCCTATAAATAAGACTATATATAAACCAACATAGCTCAAGGCAGTTATATAAATAACCTTACCAAGCCAATAATGTTCTTTTAAAAATGTTGAAGAAACTAAATAGGCGAGTAATAGCAATATTAGATGGAAAAGCACATCAACAACTGCTTTTTCTGGATAATTACTTAAAAGAATTGATACAGATGTACTAAAAAGTAGAACTACTAAAACAAAATTTAAACCAAGAATTCGATTTTTAAATTTTAGGTTATTAATCGTAAAGTTTATATAACTTCGCTTACTGACTATTCCAATTACACAAAAAAAAAGCCCAATAATAGTTAATACAGCAAGTTGAAGTATTCTTTTACTATCGTAAAGACTAAAATCTGATAAATGGGGATAAGTCCCAAATATCAAAAATACAGTACATATTATTATAGAAACTTTTTTCATAGACAAAAAAAAACCTCTCAACCATAAGCTGAGAGGTTTTTAATAAAGCTAATTTTATGAATTAAAGTTCAATTCATTAGGCTCGATCGTCGCAACCAAATCATCATCAGTCCCTGTTTCACCTGGAGTATAGTCTACAGAGCTTGATGGCGAAGCGGTAATTTCGATCTCATCAGTACTACGGGATGTGATTTCATATGTACCGTTTTCATTGCTTATGATTAAATCTGTCCCTTCATCTTGAATTTCTCCGGGAACAGCAACACCATCAAATGTGAAGTTTGAAAAATCTCTACTTCCACCCCCAAGCATTGCAGGCTTCATAAAATATCCTTGTGCAGAAGATGCTATCGATGCAACATCCTGACGTACTGCATCTATGTTAGCAGAATCCGCAGCGGATCCAAATGTGTTAATAGCCACAACCGTCGCGATACCCACGATGATTGTTACGAGAATTACGAGTAATAATTGTTGTTGACCCATGGTATTTTACCTGTTTGTTTGTGTTTGGTTAAAGTATTGTTCGAAATTTATCCTCTGTGGAAAGTAGGTTTCGAATTTTGGTTATTGTTAAATGTAAGTTCTTAAAAAGTTTTGTTTCACAGATAAAGAGTAACGACTCTTTGCATTGTTACAAAATTTATTTCAAGTAAATCTACATCTGTAACACTGAATCCAAGATGGCAACTTTGACAATGCGATGCAGTTAAGCTTTTCTAAATTTATTGAATTAGATTTAAACTCTTCTAATCCCATTCAAACGGCGTTTCTAACCTTCAATTCAATGTCTGTTAAAGTATAAGGCTATTTTTGTTAAAGTCACTTATAAAGTATTAACCTCCATTTATTAACACTCTGTTAACGATTCAGCCAGCTTCGTTAGAAGATTATTCAACTTAAAAGACAATCAAAGTTTCTGTTTGTTACAGATTTGTTAAATATTTTTAGAAAACTTTACAAACCGGAGCCGTCATTCTGAACGCAGTGAAGAATCTTTTTTAAAACTACTGTTGTTTACTGTGCACTTGATATCACAAATCGGTCGTTCTGTCTATCGCAGTTCGGTGATTCAATTTACATTTACTTCAGCGGCGTATAACAGATTCAAATTCAACGACCAATCGGCATACGCCGCACATTGAACCCCAACTGTCCTGTCATATCGAGCGAAGTCGAGATATCCCCCCTTTTGGAATGCACAGGATTAAGTTAGGTGATCTCTCGATGCGTTCGCTCTGCTCTCTTACTCGAGATGACAGGGAGGCCGTTATTCATGTGACGGCGTATCAGACCAATGGTTTTATTTTGAAGTTTAGTGTTACGCCGTCAAGAGAATTTGTTGTCTTTACGGCGGGCGGCTGATAGTGTATTTCTTTATTCACAAACTTTATGTCCGTCTGCGCCAAGGCTAGGAAGGACAGGCCCGCCGCTTTACCCCCCCCCTGTCCATGTCATCTCGACCGAGCGAACAGAGTAAGAGAGTGGAGAGATCTCCCATTGGAATGCACGGGATTAGAATAAGAAATTCTCGACGTTGCTCGAAATGACGAAGTTCCTCCACAAGTAATTTTAATACTCCGATTTTAAAGGAATCGTAACCGTAAACCGGGCACCGCCCTCTTTTAAGTTTTCGGCTGTGATTTCTCCTCCGTGCTGACGGATAATGTCTCTGGAGATGGATAACCCCAATCCAAGCCCGAATTTCGCCCCGGTCTGCTTGGTTGTAAATTTGGGGTCAAATATTTTATCTAGCAACTCTTCGGGAATACCGGGACCGGAATCCTGAAAACCCACCCAAATCACTTTACCAAGCTCTTCATCCTCACTCGTCCCGCAACGAATATCCAGGCTGCCCTGTTTGCCCATCGCATCAGAAGCGTTCAAAATGATATTGGTCCACACCTGGTTCAGCCCGGCGGCATCCGCTCTGATCTCGGGTATCTCCTGCAGATCCAGATAGAGATCGTAATATTTGATGCGATTGCTGGTCAGCTGCAGCGTATCGTGTATTCCCTCCCTAAGGTCAATCCATTCATATTTATCCTCAGTATCGGACCTACTGTAACTTTTTAACGACTTCACTAAACCGGCAATCCTCTCACCCGCCGTTTCGATATTCTGGAACATCTTGCCAAATTCAAACTGATCCAGCAGATACTGTATCTTTTCTGAATCCCCCTCCGTTACTTTTTGTAATAGATCCGCATATCCGTCCGGCATCTGCGCAATCAAACGTATCTGTGAATTTTTCACCTCAGGGAAGATCTCTTTTAACTTTGAAGATCGCTCCCGGATCGTCTTTGTGTCCGGAAACCCTGCATTTCGCCCAAGCTTGAAGAACTGCTTTCCCGTTTGATGGAGTTCTGATTCTCCATCTTCATACAGTTTATTCATCAAATCAATTAGATGCCTTTCCAGCGTATCTGTTGAGCGCAACAGTGCTGCGGTCGGATTGTTCACCTCATGGGCAAATCCCGCCACAAGCTGTCCCAGTGTGGCCATCTTCTCTTGGTGAACCAATGCCTGTTGGGCACTCTGCAGATCCTTATATGCCTGCTTTAATTCATTTCGCTCGTTCTGTAGTTTACTGTTTACCGAATCAAGCTTCATCTGCAGGATGATGGTCTGCCGATACCGCTCCAGTAAATTTGCCATGATCAACTCATCCAGATAACCGTCAAGTTCCGGATGAATATCGATCAGATGGTTGACGTCCTTTTTGGGAATTTTTAGAAATCGACAGGCTTCACGGGTTTTGGCCGTAGTTAGCGACGGAAGACCGGTCATAAAGGAGATAATACCTATCAGTGAACCGGATTGCAGATGCTGTAACGGGAACTGAACATCATTGTAGGGTTTCTTTTTGTAGAGCTGTACATCCCCCGAAAGAAGAATATAAATATTGTTGAGGGGTTCTCCCTCTTTGAAAATGGTGATATCATCCCCCACCTCAAACAGATATTTCTCGGCCTGACCATTTTCATCCAATACCCTGTGAAGAAGTCCCGTGACCTTCTCACGATTTTCCAGCCATTGTGAACCGAGCTTAAATTTCATTGATCCGTTATTTTCCGACCGGTTCTGAGGCTTTCAGCGATTCGTTCTGAGTCGAGTATCTGCATAAATGGAAGCGGATCCTTCACCTCTTCCAATACAAAGTCTGTCAATAGTTTTCGGGTGATATCAACCAGATCTTTTTTCTCCCAGGGTTTGGCAATGTAGTGTTTCAGATCGGCCTCATTCACAGCTTTTACGGTCTCATCCAGTCCGGCCTGACCGGTAATCAGTACTTTTCGTGTGGAGATGGTCTTTTCGTTCTTCTGCATTTCAACCAACAGCTCCACCCCATTTTTTCCAGGCAAAACATGGTCGCACAGAATCAAACCAATTTTCCCGTCCCTGCCGGTAATTTCATCAATGAGTGATTCTGCCTCCTCAGCCGTATCGGCCATCTCTACGGTAAAGTAATCCTCAAATTCCGTAATGTCCCGCACAATGGAATCCAGAACTTCCGGTTCATCCTCAACAACCAAAATATAGATTTCAGGTTTCATGATCGTATGATTTAGAGTATATAGGGCCAATAAAAGTTAGTCATTATTATCACCAATATAATGGCTACTACGCCAATAATTGTACCGGCAATGATCATATCTTTTGTTTCTACCACTCCGGTACTGACTGCAATGGCATTGGGAGGCGTCGAGATCGGAAGTACCATGGCAAAACTGGTGCTCAAGGCGATAATCAAACCGATAATCAACGTGGATGCCGGTCCGCTGATAACACCGGATGTTGCTAAAGTAATACCCAGCGGAATAAGCAGGGATGCGGTAACCGTGTTCGACAAGAAGTTTGACATCAAAATGGCTACAACTGCAAATACACTTAGCAGCATAACGTAGGACATTTGATCCCAGCTAATGCTTCCCACAATCCATTCTGCCAGCCCGGTTTCCGACATCGCGATTCCGAGTGAAATTCCACCGGCAATGAGCCAGAGTACCTCCCAGGGAAGGTTTCGAATATCCTCTTTTTCAAATGTCTGAGTGAGGGTCAGTACCGCAACCGGTAACAGCGCAACAATACTGCTCTGTATGCCGTGCAGACTTTCTGTAACCCACAGCAGTACGGTAACGCCAAAAATGACATACAAAATCCATGCGTGTCCGGTGGTTTTCCACTCCCCTTTCATTTCCAGTGGAATAGAGTGAACAGCCGGTGGGTGTAGTTTAACCAACAGAAACCACGTAAAAGCAAGCATTATGAGGGCCAGTGGCAGAGCGTAGAGCATCCAGCTGCCAAACTCGATCGCCAGACCCTGCTGATTGAGTGCAGCAATAACAACCGCGTTGGGAGGTGTACCTATCGGCGTGGCCACTCCACCGATGTTGGCCGCAAATGGTATGGACAATGCAATACTGATGCGTGCCGGATCACTCATCTCCATCTTCGCGAGGATTGGAATAATCACGGTAACCATCATGGCCGTGGTGGCGGTATTACTCATAAACGCGGACAAAAATGCCGTTACAGCCATCAAACCAAACATGATCATTTTAGGATCTGTACCGAATGGTTTGAGAAGAATTCGGGTCATGTTTTTATCAAAATTGTACTTCACGGCAGCATCTGCCAGCACAAACCCCCCGAGAAAAAGTATGATAATCGGATTGGCCAATGTAGCCACAAACCGGCTGAACGGTACGGGATCGTAACCGGAACCTGAACCGAAGGAGATAAAACCTTCTGCGCTGAGCAGTAAAACCTCAAGCAGAATAACCAGAATTGATGTGGAATAGATGGGGATCGTTTCAAACATCCAGAATACAGCAGCAAGCAGAAAAATACTGAGGGCGAGGTGTCCGGCCAGCGACAATCCCGGAAAGGTTATGAGTAACGGGATTGAGAATCCAACAATCCCTAAAACAAGTCCCGTGAGCTTTATTTTATCCATGGTGTGCAATGGGTAATAAAGATGATTGATTTTTATCAAAATACATAGAATTCGAGATCAATCAGAGGAGTTTCCTCAAAAAAACCAATGTTTTAATGGAACCGTTTTCATGCAGAATGTGTCATCCTGCTGAGTCCCGACTCTTTTTCGGGGAACGGTAGTGAAGGATCTCCATAGTACGGAGGTAAAGCATGGAGAATCTTCATTCAAACCAACGTTCTGGCGGCTGTTTGTACCGGATCCCAGACCGGAGAGAATGGTGGGGCGTAAGAGAGATCCAGGTCAACTAAATCTTGTGCACTCATTCCGGCTGTTATTGCAGTGGCAATGGTGTCAATTCTTTTGGCTGAACCGGAAAACCCAACAATTTGTCCGCCTAAAAGTTTCCCACTCACCTTTTCTGCAATCAGTTTGACCGAAATTTTATCACTTCCGGGATAGTAACCGGAGCGTGTCCGGCTTTCAATCATGGACGATTCATACTGAATCCCCATTTCATTTGCCTCTTGTTCATTCAGCCCTGTTCTTGAGATCTCCAGGTCCTGGAACTTGGTAATTGCTGTCCCGCAAACTCCCGGAAACTCAATATCTCCGCCACTCAGATTAATCCCGGCAAACAAACCGTGTTTATTGGCAATCGTACCCAATGCAATCCATGTCTGTTCTTGTTTGACCAGATGAAATGATTCGGCACAGTCCCCTGCTGCCCAGATTCCCTCAACAGAGGTTCTCAATTTTTTATCCACATGAATGGCTCCTTTCACACCGGTTTTAATTCCGGCGTTCTTTGCAATCTCGCTATTGGGTTTTACTCCCATCCCCAAAATAACCAGATCGGCCTCAATCTTTCTTTGGTCTGTTTGAACAGCATCAACTCTCCCATCTTTTGAATCAAACTTTTCAAGCTTTTCATTAAGATACACGTGAACTCCCTTTTCAATCATGTACTCCGATATGATTTCAGTCATATCTTTATCCATCGTTGTCATCACCTGGGGAGCCATATCAAAAAGCGTCACATCCATATTCAGGTCCAGCAGTGCTTCGGCCATTTCAATACCGATATAGCCGCCACCGATTATCGTAGCTCTTTTGGGACTATTTTTTTCGATGTAATCAAAAACGTTGATTCCGCTCTGAAGGGTACTCAGTGCAAATATTCCATCCGAATCTATACCTTCAAAATCGGGACGGATCGGTGATGCTCCCGTAGCTATTAGCAATTCATCATATGATTCCCAGAACTTTGAGTGATCTCCCAAATTTTTAACACGAACTCTCTTCTTCTCCGTATCAATTTCAATGACCTCGTGTCGTATCCGTACATCAATATTCTGTTTCTCTCTGAAAACTTCAGGTTTCCGGGCGATCAGCTGATCCGAGGTCTCGATTTGTCCGGCGATAAAGTATGGCATTCCACAAGCCGCATATGACGTGTGATTTCCCCTTTCAAATACCACAATTTCCCTGTCCGGTTGTGCTCTTCTCACTTTTGATGCGGCACTCATTCCGGCAGCATCTCCTCCGATGACCACTAATTTGTCTTTTACCATAGTTCTCTTTTGTTCTGACTGTGATGAATAATTCGTTCTTCTTCCTGTTTCCGTTTCAAAGCGTGAAAATCCTTCACTCTGTTCAGGATGACCACATCGTCATTCTGATCCCGAACATTCGGGAGAAGAATCTCACGGTTATAGCTTCATATTGTTGAGATCATTCACTACCGTTCAGGATGACTTAACCGTCATTCTGATCCCGAGCATTCGGGAGAAGAATCTCCCGAAATCAGGATGACACCTCAACTCAAAGTATAAAGATTCCCTAAATTCAACTAATCCCTTCATGATTTATCCAAAACATCGTGAAAGAATCTTACTTTAATTGACTGTATATTCAACAATTATATTACGACTGTTCAAAAAGAAATTTAATTTTCAGAGAAATCACCCTTATAAATCATCAACTGAATCTTTTTTATGAGTACAGAGACTGATACCCAGCATTCAAATCGTGGCTTTCGTCTAGTCATGAAATGGTCCGGTCTGTTTTTTGTCATTTTAGTTATCGTCGGTTTGATTTACCGGACCCTCTATCCTGTAAAATTACAGCTCGACCAGGATCAATACATCAAACGTGTTTTTACCGGTGAAGAGAGCAAGGTCTACCCCAGTCTCGATACAGTTGATGTCTTTTACAGAGAGATCGAAGCCGGAGAGATATTGTATGTTATCCAAGAACAGGATTCTCTCTATTTGGTTCGTCCACTCATCACAATGAACCCCGATAGCGTCTGGATATCTCAAAACAGTGTCATTGACTACACTCCCCAGTCGTACAAACAGTGGCAAATGGAGAAGGATCAGAAAACTTATGGATTGGAATAATTACGGTTCAGCATGACAGAACCCAATGACATTAGTCAGCCGGTTGAAGTATCACAAATCCACCGATGGATAGGCAGAATACTGCTCATTATTGTTGGATTAGAGTGGATATACCTTCTGCTCGACGCGCAGTGGTTGTCTCTATTTCCCGTAAGTCTCATTTTGATTGTCCTGTTTTCACCTATCATTTTTCGGCGGCATCTTCAGGTCGAAATTCCGGCTGAATTTCATTTGACAGCCGTTATATTCACATTTGCCGCGCTCTATCTGGGCGAAGTGCAACAATTTTATCAAAAAGTATGGTGGTGGGATATTGCCCTGCATGCATCCGCAGGACTTTTGATGGGAATTCTGGGGTTTCTTCTCATCTATCTTTTGAACGAGAGTAATCGGGTTGATGTGCATCTTACACCGGGCTTTATCGCATTTTTTGCATTCACGTTTGCGATAATGATCGGAACCGTTTGGGAGATTCTCGAATTTTCTATGGATCAGATCTTTGGACTTAATATGCAAAAGCCGATGCTGGGAGATGCTTCAGGTTTAACCGATACCATGTGGGATATGATTGTGAATGCCGTAGGAGCAATCATGATCAGCCTGATGGGTTGGTGGTATCTGAAGGTTAAAAAGGATTTCTTTGTCAGAGATTGGATAACAAAATTCATCAAACGAAATCCCAATCTATTTAATAAGTAGAATTTCAGATCGGAAAGAATTCAATTGAATCAGAAAAGCGGATTTCAAAATTGAAGAAGGAGATCCTTCACTATCGTTCAGGATGACGGTACTGTCATTCTGAGTGCAACGAAGAATCTCCCTGAATTAGGAAGTCCAATCTGTCACCCTGAGCCTGTCGAAGGGTCTCCTGTTTTCAACTTCGTAGTATGGAGATCTTTACCCCAAAAATGTCGGGGGAAGGATAACGTCATTCTGAGTGCAACGAAGAATCTCCATGAGTTACCTCCTCACCAAAGAGATCCTTCACTACCGTTCAGGATGACAATATATTCTAAAAAACCTCTTCTATGATCCTTCAGGATTCATTTGTTGCTGTTGCTGCTGATTCGTTTGTGAATCCATCATCATCTGCTGAACACGTTGCTGTAATTCCTGATCCTGTTGCAGTGCCATGTTCAACTCCATGAACCGTTCCATGTCCATTCCCTCAGCCTCGATCGCTTCGGCCATTTTTTCATCCAGTTCCTCTTCCATCTCACCAATTCGATCAGAAGCAGAATCAAATTTTTCCAGATCATCAGCGGAAACATCCAATTCTTCATCAGACTGTCCATTATACCGTGCTTCTGCGATGACGTTATAGGTCTCAACATCCAACCCTTCATCCTCTACAACGGTGACCATATCCGTTTGAGCTTCCATCTGAATCTCCTGAGCAACTGTAGATACATCCACAAATTCTTCAAGCTCTTCATCAGTCACTTCTACTTGAGGTGCAGCTTGTTGCTGGTCAAATTGTCCCTGCATTTCACCTTGCTGTTCCTGTGGGGCCTGTTCCGTCATGGCTTCACCCTGTTCCGACTGCTCTGACTGGCAAGCCAACATACTTAATGCCAACGCGATTACAGATAAATATTTAAAAGTCATAGTATCGTCTGTTTTCTTTTAATTAATTATTGATATACAGGTTTACCAACATGTCTCTTCACTAAATGTTTCCTCCTTTATACGATTTTATAGGATTTAACCCCGTTTTACGAGTTTGTAAAATTGGGTAGAATAATAGCTGCTCAGAAAATAACTGGAGAGTCCTCCATCAATTAGACATACAGCCGGGCATTTTCTATCTGGACGGTTTTCGAACATGTGCTAATCTCAATATCGAAAAATAACAGGAAATTATAGTTCGATTTGAAAGATTCCGAATAATCCTGTCGGTGGGACAGGCTTCTCGTCCCTGTTCGATTTATCGAAGTGCTGTTATATAAAAAGAATGGAAAAAAAGAAACAAGATGAGGATAGTACCTGGGAAGGGACTCGAACCCTTACGACATCGCTGCCACCGGATTTTGAATCCGGCGCGTCTACCAATTCCGCCACCCAGGCATTTATCAATTTGTTTGAGGTGCACCGGAAATGAGGATGCAAATATAAGCAGGGTTTCAAACAATAGAAAAATAAAAATGATCAAAATTAACTTTTGATTTGTCACCCTGAGCCCGTCGAAAGGTCTCCTGTTTTCAACTTCATAGTGAAGAGATCCTTCACTATCGTTCAGGATGACGTGACTGTCATTCTGAGCCTTGCGAAGAATCTCCATAACTTACCTCCGTACCAGTGAGATCCTTCACTACCGTTCAGGTTGACCATAAAGTCTCAAAACAACCCCTTATAAAGATCCATCCATTGGGGATTCATCTCCTCTATCAACGCAATTTTTTTATATCTCTTCCAACCTTTAATCTGCTTCTCCCGGTCAATCGCATCTTGAGGCGTACGATGTTCTTCAAACCAGACAAGCTTATTTAAATTATACTTTTTACTAAACCCGGGAACTAGTTTTTGTTTGTGTTGATAAATTCTGACTGCAAGATCATTCGTCATACCTGTATAAATAGTGCCACTCTTTCGATTTGTAATGATATATGTGTAGTAACATTTCATGATTATAAGAAACAGAAATAGACCGTTCCTTACGGTTTATTTTGAAAAATTACTTTTAATCTATCATGACAAGAAACCATCTACTGTTATTCTGAGTGCAACGAAGAATCTCAATGATCCACCTCCAAACCTAAGAGATCCTTCACTATCGTTCAGGATGACGAATTTGTCATTCTGAGTGAAACGAAGAATCTCCTAGAATCTGCTGCATAGCCAGGAGATCCTTCACTACCGTTCAGGATGACCAATAAATCGTACTGAACGACTCAAGCCTAAACCATCTCTTTAATTCAATATCATATCATCATATTTCTTAGTAGCTTCCATTAAGCATTAAGACTAAAATATTTCATCAATGAAAAAATCAATTATTGGCAGCCTGGTAGGTATCGCCATTGTTATTGCGTTGGACACTTTTGCGCGAGTCGTAATTTCAATTTACATGGGGCTCAATTATCCGATGATATCCTACACTGAGTTCTCAGGTATCATCTGGCCCATACTTCTCACATTGATTGGTGGTTTTACGGTCTTTTTTGGAGCGATGTTCTCTCTCACCTATGGTCGGTCACACCGGGTGATCACCATGCTCAGCTTTTTAACACTCACCATCTTATTGAGATATGGACAAATCTACCTTCTGACCGGTAAGGAGTCTCTCTTCTACCCGATCACAACCCTGGTTCTTTCACTTGGTTCGATTTTGATTGCATGGCAACTCACCGGAAATAAGAAAGGGACTGCAACCAGCGCAGCCGTTGAGGAAGAGAGTTTTAATGACACTCAGCAGGAGTACCACGAAACTGAGTGAGTTGTTCGATGAAAATAATCCTGAATTCTTTGGAGATCCTTCACTCTTTTCAGGATGACCCTACGCGTCATTCTGGGTGAAACGAAGAATCTCCCTGAATCTGCTTCATAGCCAGGAGATCCTTCACTATGTTCAGGATGACGATAGTGTCATTCAGCAAGTCAAATGAAGAGTAATTCATCAATCTTCATCACACTGAAACATAAATCCTTTCTTACGGATGGTTTCAATGAAATCGAACTCGGAGTGCTCTCTCATCTTTTTGCGAAGGTAACTGATATAGACATTGATGTAATTTGTCTGAGTATCAAAATGAATATCCCACACGTTGCTGGCCAGCTCTTCCTGTGAGATAATTCGTCCCTTATTCCGCACAAAATAGACCAGCAAATTGAACTCGTTGTTCGTCAAGTCAATCTCTTCTTCATTAATGATCATTTTGCGGGTAATCAGATCAACTTTCAAACTGCCGCACGTGAGTTCTTTTTCGGAATCCTTGCTGGTGCTGCGTCTGGCGATGGCGTCGAGGCGGGCCATCAGCTCATCGCTGTTGA
Source organism: Rhodohalobacter barkolensis (assembly GCF_002834295.1). Lineage (NCBI taxonomy): Bacteria > Pseudomonadati > Balneolota > Balneolia > Balneolales > Balneolaceae > Rhodohalobacter > Rhodohalobacter barkolensis. The sequence continues at coordinate 940,151 of NZ_PISP01000001.1, forward strand.
ACGGTTTGGTCAGATAATCATCAGCACCAACATTCAAAACTTTGACCTTTACGTCGGTCTCATGTTCGGCAGAGAGCACAAGCACAGGAGTTGTAACTCCCTCTTCCCGGATTTTTGCGCACACATCATATCCATTCCCATCCGGCAATCGGAGGTCCAGTATGATCATATCAAACTTGTTATTCAGCGCTTTATCTTCTCCATCACCGGCTGTTTCAGCAACGGCAACATCGTTACCACGATGCTCTAAAACCGCTTTTACAAGGGTTCGCACAGTGGGGTCATCTTCTACGACCAATATTTTCATCTTTTTTTTCGTATCCGTAGATGCTGTAGACATAAGTAGTTCTTTTCAGTGAGTGGTAAAGATGAATTCTCCGAAGGTTACAAAAATATTCTAATTAAAGTATAATTTTTTAAAGCTTTGTATAACCAATTTTTTCAAACCAATCTAAAATACGTTTTATATAGACATCACTAAATGAATGGTTTTCCTTTAATAAATTCAACTCTGCATTCACACCTTTTTCCTTCAGGGTTTCAATTTCTTTTGCCTGAGGTTCAGCTTTTACCCGATCATCCTTCTCTCCATGAAAAGCGGCAATATTAAGATGCTGAATGTTTTCCCATTTATCATTTAAAATTTCTGTTTTGATTCTGGCTCCCACTACCGCCAGATCATTTACGTGTTTCCATCTTGTAAGTGCAAAAAATCCCGCTAAATATCCACCCATTGAGTAGCCCATCAAACCGATGCGACTTACCTTCAGCATGGGTAAAAGGTTATCAATGATCTCCTGAATGAATTCAGATGCCAGCTCAAGTGATTTAATAAACTGGCCCCGGTTGCCATCATACAGATACCACGCCCGTCCCCAGTCGGCAACATTTTTTTTACGGCTTCGGTCATAAATCGGATAGGGTCCCTGAATAAAAAGATGATATGCTTCCAGATTGAACAGCGAATCACATGTTTTTATGAATTCACTGTTGTTCTCACCAAATCCATGTAAATAGACAATCAACGGTTTTTTTCTCTTCTCACCGGTTTCAATTAGAGTATAGGGTACTTCAATTTTAAATGAGGTTTTTCCGGATACCAAAACCTCTCTGTCCTTACCGGCCATCTGTATTTCTATTTTTATTTATTGATTACTGACTAGTTAACCATGATTCAGGATGACGTTGCCACAGTCATTCTGATCCCGAGCATTCGGGAGAAGAATCTCCATGTTACAGCTTCATAGTGTAAAGATCCTTCACTGCGTTCAGGATGACAATTCCGTCATTCTGAGTGTAACGAAGAATCTTCATGCATTGCCTCCGTACCCAACAGATCCTTCACTCTGTTCAGGATGACAATTCCGTCATTCTGAGTGTAACAAAGAATCTCCCGCTTTCAACTTCATAGTGTAGAGAACCTTCACTCTGTTCAGGATGACTCGATTGTCATTCTGAGCGATAGTGAAGAATCCCCTCGAGTTCAGCGCCAACGTGTTGAGATACTTTTCCTTAATATCACAGCTACTCAAGGTTGTTGTTGGATGATAATAGTAAAATTTGAGTAAAAGTTTCCTACTCAGCTTTTTTATTTTCTTTATCAACCGTTTTTTTTGAAAAGCCTTCCGATGGCCAAACTGTCATTCTGATCCCGAGTATTCGTGAGAAGAATCGCCCTAATTTGCCTCTGTTCCTTAGAGATCCTTCACTCCGTTCCCCGAAAAAGAGTCGGGACACAGCAGGATGACGATAGTGTCATTCTGAGTACAACGAAGAATCTCTGTGTTATTCATCCATACCTAAGAGAACCTTCACTACCGTTCAGGATGACGATAGTGTCATTCTGAGTGCAACGAAGAATCCCTTTGATACACGTCATTCTGAGCCCGCCTGTACCGAGGTTTCGGAGGGCAGGCCTGTCGAAGAATCTCCCGGAATCGGCTTCATGACCAGGAGATCCTTCACTCCGTTCAGGATGACGGGACCGTCATTGCCATTATGATCCATCCCCCATATTCTATAGATTTAGAGACCTAAACCGTGACTTCAACACAACTTTAGTAAACGAATCGAATGGATAAACGAATCGGTCTGGTTCCGGCTATCATTTTTATCTTATTGACAGGGATCAGCTCAACCGCGTATTCCCAGGGAGGCTACTCCGGTGAGTTCGCCCGCATCGGTTTTTCACCCATCGGACTGGCAATGGGTAATGCCATGACTGCATCTACTGAGTTCTCCGGTTTGAGTTACTATAATCCCGCACAATCAGCTGCAACAAGCACCTCTGTTCCCGTTCATTTTTCCTCAGCTTTGATGGAGTTCGACAGAAATCTTCACATGGTATCTGCACAGTTTCAGCTTCCTCCATCCGCCGGAATTTCCATCTCACTCATTAATGCGAGAACCGCAGACATTGACGGTAGAAATTTAAGCGGTTACCACACCGGATATTTAAACAGTTCGGAGTATCGATTGAGCGGTGCATTTGGAATCCGTTTTTCTGATTCTCTACTGGCTGGAATCGGTATACACTACAACTATTCAACCCTGCACGATGAGGTGCCCGCTGTTCAGGGGGTTGGACTGGATATTGGATTTTTAACCAGGCTTACGGATCAGCTTCAGGCCGGTCTTTCCATTCAGAATCTTCTCTCCTCCCGTTCAATTGACAGTTCCGATCTTTATGGCACAGAATCACGCCCAAGAGCAGAAAAAGATCCCCTTCGAATCCTGACAGGCTTCAGTTACTCGCCGATAGAGAACTGGTCGATTCATGTCGATGTTGAACACAGAGTCAACTACGGAGAAGAGCTGTCTGACGGTTCAGGTCTAAATAACATTCAAGAAGGTGCGAATTTTCTAAGATTGGGAAGTAACTATCGTCTTCATGAAAGAATTTCTGTTCGGGGCGGACTCAGATGGCAGGAAAAAAATCCGGATCGTAAAATTCATCCGTCTACAGGATTTTCAATCCACCTGCCATTCGATCATTATACACCCTCCATCGATTACGCATTTGTGCCGGAGCCTTCCGGAATCTCCACCATGCATGTATTCGGGTTGCGAATGAATTTATAAGCAGCAGGCTTATTATTTTATCGTGAGAAAACCGTTTTGGAATCTTCCGGATTGAAAATACCTTTACTTATTACAACCAAAACAGAATAAAAAAATTGATTCAAAGACCCATGTCTGACAAATCCATCACTTTGACGCCATCTCATAAATCGCTCTTCTGGTGGTATCTGCTGGGCTTCATCCTCATTCCCCTGTTCGGCGTGGGGATCTATCTGATCTACAGATTTTATTCATCTCACAACTCGATTGTATATACAATCACAGATCATGCTATAACGGCGAAAGATTCTAGAATTGAACAGAAAATGGATCTCGTCAACATTCATGATGTGGATGTCACCCAAAAATGGATCGATAAAAAGTTTGGGATCGGGATCGTTACCATTCATTCAAACTCCAGGACTGTAGATTTGATCGGACTGGAAAATCCGCAAAAGCTTGCTGACATGATTCTGTCGGCGGCAAAGGCTGAACGCAAACGAATTTCTGAACTGAAAACAAGAACTGCCAGGGAGGAACCCTCCGCTCCCGGAAGAGATGACCGGATGGACTACTTGACGGGCCTCTGGCAGCAGGGACTGATCTCCGAAGAGGATTACGAAAAAGAGAGAAAACATTTTGAGTAAGTTTCTCAACTCCCCTCTTGAGAGGGGAAAAGCAAAGGTGAGAATGCGTCAGCATTACTCACTGTGCGAGGGGTGTGTTATTGGGTATAACAAAAACGAGCTTATGCAAATCTTAGAGGTAAAATCTGAGCTCAGCAATAACACACCTCTGAATCCTACGTTGAACACTCCGGATTCTGTCTCCTCTCAAGTGGAGATGTCCACAAACCTCCCCTCTCGAGAGGGGAAAAGTTTGAATGAAAGCGCGAAGCGTGCTTCATTCAAGCAAGGGGTGTGTTCCTGGGTTTGAGATAAAACAAAGAAATGAGTTCTCGACTTCATCCCAAAAAAGCATAGGGATTGCGCCTGTCTGCAGAAGCTCTAGCACAGGCAGGCTCGAACTGACGGATAAATTATACCCTTACTTTAAATAAAATCCCGTTACGTTAAACACTCCGGAGGAGTGCCCTGTTTATAGAATACAACCGTCACATATATATCCGCCGAACAGAGAGAGTGGTTTGAAATGAATAATCATATTGAGGCGGAATCTTTCTGAAAACCGATATATTTTTCATCTCCATCAGCCAACAAATAAGCTCGTTCTAACCAAATAAAGGCGATACTGATAAACTACTCCATTTAGAAAACTATTTTGAAATATCTCCCCTCGAAATGACTCCTTATTGAAAATGCACAACACCGGAGATAAACAAAATTTGTAATCAAAACTCATAGAACCTTTTACTGAGGTTTTCTTATCATACAACAGAGGATCTTGCAGATCCAGAGCTGTCATTCTGAACGCAGTGAAGAATCTTTTTTAAAAACGATACACGCATATAAAGATTCTTCTCTCGAAAGTGTCGGGGGAAGAATGACAAATTGTAAAGGTATTGCAAAATCCTTTAACATAACCTGATTTTAATAATCATCTACATTTTACGATGAAAACTATCAAGCCCTACATCCTGTCTGCTGTCGCTGTTTTGCTCTTTATTCAGTGCGAAACACCCGGCGATCCCAATTTCACCCTCTCCCATCAGATGGACACCCCGCTCATTGCTGAGAGCCGGTTTCAGTTTCTGGGAGACAAAAATGCACTCATCGATACTACATCGGAGGATTTTTCAGACCTCTTTACTGTAGACGGTGACCATTTGATCACCCTCACCAAACAGGATCTGTTTGAATTTGAGGACCTGAATGATGCCATACCCGTAATTGATGCAACCACAGCTCAATTTGAAACTCAGGTTGGTGAAATCTCCATTTCTGATTTCTCGTCACAGGACGAAAATGGAAATCTGGGAGAGGCTGGCTTTGAGAATCTGACCGGACAGACCGTTACCCCTCAAGAGGGAGATTTTATACCGGGCGCACAATCTCCATTTCCGGTAAATATCGATCTCGACACGGATTTCTTTGAATCGGCCACCATCAAACAGGGATCTATTGAAATTGTTCTTCGAAACGAACTGGGCATTGATCTGGACCTTCTTACCCTGGAACTTTTCAGTGATGACAATTCTGTCGGTTCAGTCACATTTTCGAACTTTAGCCATGGAACCACAGAAAGCGATAAAATCACTATCGTAGAAAATCCCGATGTCGACCCGGAAGTTCTGCTCACAAACCTAAACGTTGATGTAGAAATTGAATGGTCGGGACAAACGCTTCAAACTGATCCGGGAAGTTTAATTGTGAATGGTGTTCAGGGGCAGGATCTGGTGGCTTCACAGGTTGTAGCCCAGATACCTTCTCAGGACTTCTTCTTCAGCGGTTCCGCAGATTTTGATAACTCCGAATTCAACTTCACCTCAGCTGATCACTACGTTGAGCTGCAAAGCGGAACTCTCTCTATTGAAAATATTCTGAATTCTATCGACCTCGAGATCCCTTCCCTGCAAATCTCCTTTCCGGATATCCGAACAGCTCCCTGGACCGAAGCGGATTCGTTGGTGATCTCATTTGAAGGGGCTAACGCCATACCGGCAAACAACAGTCAGCCCATTTCGCAATCCGTAGACCTGACAAATACACGAATTTATGCCCAAAACAACGAGATCAAATACAACACGTCTGCCATCACCGAGGATACACAAGATGATTCAGGCAACTCATTGAGTACCATCAACGAATCAGACGCCGTTTCAGCAGATGTAAATCTCGATAATCTCACTATTTCGGAAGCATTTGGAGTTCCTTCCACACAACAGGCACTTTTAAATAATGATGATCCTTCAAACGGAACGGTCATTGACCTTTTGAATGACAGTGAAGCGGAGATTATCGAAATTGACGGTATCCGAGATCTTTCACAAAAAGTGGATGGCATTGAGTTTTCAAACGCCTCGCTGGATTTCAACTACTCCTTCAACTCCGATCTACCGGTGCGAGTTATCGGGGCTTTTCTGGGAAGAGATTCAAACGGAAATCAATTTTTCTTGCAAGCACTGCCCGGAACCAATCGAACCGTTACGGACGCAACCGATGCTGAGCGCCTCCGGTTTGACGGAAATACCATTCCTGCCAATGATCTTATTCAGTTCGAAATCGATCATCCCGGTGATCCGGAGATTACGGAACAGATCATATTTGATCGTACCAATACCACGATCAATGAGTTTTTCAGCCGGCTGCCTGACGAGATTCGATTTGTAGGAATCGCACTGGTGAATGAAGAAGAAACCTCAGGAACCATCCGAAATCCGATACAATTCAATCCCGAATACAGCGTAAATATTCCGCTTTCTCTGAGAGCAGAAAACGCCACATTCGTGGATACGACATCGCAAGATCTGGGGAATCTACCCGGTCCGGATGATGATTCCATGATTGAAGAGGGATCACTGGAGATTCAGTATGGAAACCGCATCCCGCTGGGATTCACGCTGCGTCTCGATTTCCTTGATGAAAACAACCGGGTTCTCACCACAGCTCCCGTCAGTAATGATGATCCGCTTCGTTTTGATGCTGCCCCGGTTGACGGCAATGGCATCAGTACAGCCGCATCAAACGGAAATACGACGCTCAGTTTGAGTCGTTCTCAGCTCGATCTGCTCAATCAAACCCGGAATATTCGACTATCGGCCGGAGTTCAGACAAGTGACGGTGATGAAGTGAGCATTCGGGATACGGATGATGTGACGATCCGCATCAGCGGTCGATTCAAAATTTTAAATCAAGTGAACTGAGGGCTGAGCCATGAAAATCAAACAATCTTCCTTATTTACGATACTGGCATCCTTTGCTCTCCTCCTTTTCAATCCTTCTGAGAGCTCCGGACAAGCATCCCATCAAACAGCCGGTACAATCGGACTGGGTGGCGGCGGTGTTGCCTACCAGGATCTCTATCACGCCAATTTTATCAATCCGGCCAACCTGATGCTGAACCACAACAGAAGGCCTCACATTACGCTTGGTGTAGTAGGCGGAATCCAGGCCCGGTCAGGCGGAGATTTAATCAATATCAGCACATACAACGACTACCTGACTACCGGAATGACCATTGAGGGCACTGTTGCAGATGATATGCTGAATCAGTGGTTTGGCGCAAATGATGCGGGTATGCGTTCTGCTGCCATGGATTTTAGCCTGGTACCTGTAGGCGCCGTCTACCGCAATCCGGATTGGACCGTCAGTATCGCGCATCGCATTCGTGCATCCGGAAAATCATCCTTCTCTAGAGGATTTGCAGACCTTGTCTTCCGCGGACTCGACTCTGACTATTTCAACCAGTTCCGGGCCGTCAACTCTGCACAGGAGTATTACGCGTGGCACGAGTTTTCAGTGGGCTTTGCAACCACAATTTATCGTCAGGACCGGTTTATGGGATTGGGCCGGAATCTACGTATTCACGCCGGAATAGCACCTAAGCTTCTTCTCTCTGCCGACTATGGTTCACTGAGCCTGCAGTCTGATCTGAGGATTGAAGGTGTATCAGCTGAATCGGGAGGAGAAATTCAGCACAACTTTAACTACACCGTTGAAACCATTGGAGCACGAGCCGCTCAGCTTGAGCAGTATAACCAAGATCGTCAGGCCGGTTTGGATCCCAAACTGGATGATTATTTGGACCCGGATGCAGGCGATTATACCGGTTTCAGGGGAACCTCCATCGGCGTGGATATGGGGGTAACGGCCCGGCTCGATCTGCACGATAATGCTTTCAGTAATCTTGGAATCTTCCGCGGTGATAAAACTTTGACCGTTGGCCTCTCACTCACGGATTTGGGAGCTCTCTCCTTCTCCGATAATGCACGCTCATTTAATGCGGCAGACAACTTCACATGGAATGGGATCGACTACGATCAGGAGACCATCGACAATGATTTTGACGGAGACGAGAGTGCTTACTTTGAATCTGTTCTGGTTGACAGTATCGGAAATGACGTCTATGGTAATTTCAACACAAGTACGGAGTCCTCTCACTCCGTCGGATTGCCAACCATGTTGAGAGTCGGCTCGCACCTGCAGCTGGGCAAGTTCGGGTTTATGGCAGATATCGGAGCGGGAATGGTTGATCGAGGCATCAACAGCAGCAGACTGCATCTCTCGCTGGGCAGTGAATACAAATTCTTCAACATTATTCCACTTCGTGCAGGAGTACGAATGGGCGGCTACAGCAGTACCACATTTCACGCCGGTACGGGGGTAGAACTCAGGAATTTTGAATTCAGTCTGGGAGTTGCGGGGAGTGCCAACTCCCAAAACCGTGGAGCCGCACTGGGCGCCGCCTGGAGCGGGATCGTTGTTCATTTTTAAAATAACCTCCCCCTCTGGAGCCCGCCTGCGCCTAGGTTTTGGAGGACAGGAGGGGAAAAGTTTGAATGAAAACGCAAAACGTGCTTCATTCAAGCAAGGGGTGTGTTCTTGGAAGCACAAATATTGAAGACATTCTAAACTTAGAAGTGAACACCGGGGTCGTCGTTCAACACACCTCTGAATCCCTACGTTAAACAATTCGAGTTCTTTCTCCTCTCAAGAGGAGATGTCCTTAGAACTCCCCTCTCGAGAGGGGAAAAGCAAAAGGGAGAATGCGTCAGCATTGCTCACTGTGCGAGGGGTGTGTTACTGGATACATTATTTGAGGACATGCTTAAAGTTATGAGGTGACTTTCTAACCCAAGGTGAACACACCTCTGAATCCTTCGTTAAACACTTCGGATTCTGTCTCCTCTCATGAGGAGATGTATACAATCTTCCCCTCTCGAGAGGGGAAAAGTTCAATTCAAAAGCGAAGCTGGTTGAATTGGGCGAGGGGTGTGTTCTTGGGAATATCAAAAACGAGGCTATTCAAATCTTAGAGGTAAATCTGGGCTCAGCAATCAACACACCTCTGAACCCTACGTTGAACACTTCGGGTTCTGTCTCCTCTCAAGAACTTGTCCGACTATCGGCGGAGGAGATGGCTAAAACCTCCTCTACAGAAACACCTCTCCATTCGGCGATCTGCGCTGCAATGCGTCTGCGCACATCTTCTACCAGTTCCACACCATCCTCTTTTTCCATACCTACGGTTGGAATCGGATCGAGAACTTTCATTCTGACGTGTACATTCGGCTTAAAAACCCAGCTCTTTTTGGGGAGACAGTCATGAGTGCCGTCCAAAGCAATTGGCAAAATCGGTTTCTGTTCGCGAATAGCAAGGTCAAAAGCACCGATTGCGAAATGATTTACTTTGCCGGTTCGGGAACGGGTCCCCTCCGGAAAAAAGATGACCGATATATTTTGATCCAGGTAGTATTTACACTGTTTAAATACACCGATTCTCTTGTTCGATGAGGACCGATCCACCGATATATCCCCCGACATCTTCATCATCCATCCGACAATCGGAAGTCCAAACAGCACTTTTTTGGCAATCCATTTCATCTCCCACGGCAGATTGGAAATCACCGGTATATCCGCATTCGACATATGATTACTTACCATCACATAGGGATTCCGGTCATCAATATCTTCACCTCCGTCAATATCCACCTTCCAGGTTGGATTTACTTTGGATATGAAATAACCCAGCTTCCGAAACCACTTTCCCGTTCTGTATCGGACCGGGCTTCGGTCAAACAGACGAATGAGCGCGAGAAGTGGCATCCAGAAAAGTATCAACAGAATGATGCCGGCCCAAATCAACAGGGATTTTATTCGCTGTACCATAAAACCGGAAATTGCTATTTAATCTTCGGTATATAACTCTTAATAATGCCCCAAATTCCCTTGGACGGTTTACGGGCACGTTTATTGCGATCCACAGCCTTCTCTACAACAGGTGGCAGCGTTACATTTTTCAAGTCCTCAACCTTCTCCGGTTTTGCAGCCTGTTCCTGCTTCTCTTTATCAGCTTTTTTCGGCTGCTCTTTTTTCTTCTCCTGTTTCGGCTTTTGCTTTGGAGACGATTTGGACTCAGACTTCTGTCGCTTGTCTGACTGATCTTTGGCTGAAGAGTCCTTGCTTTGTTTCTTATCGGTTTCCTTATCTGATCCTGTTTGGCTTTTAGCCTGGTCCTGCTTGTCAGATCCTTTCTTCTCGTCATTGCCCGATCGGCTGCCCGGTCGCTGTTTTTTGGAATCATCAGACTTCTGACTCTTATCCCTTGAATCCTGCGACTTCTCTTTTGTCTGACTCTTTTTGCCTTTCGATTGATCTTTCTTTCCGCCTTTAAAATCATCATCCCATGAGAAGTCGGACGAATCACCAAAGTTTTTGGGCAGTTCAATATGCTTGATCGTATTCCCTTTGATCCGCTCAATATCACGGAATTTCTTGCTGTCGCGGCGGGTCACAAACGTAATGGCAATTCCGGATTTATCATACCGTCCGGTTCGCCCGATACGGTGAATGTAGTCATCCGTGTTGTTGGGTACATCGTAGTTCATGATGATCGACACCTCTTTGATATCGATACCACGCGCCAGAACGTCGGTAGCCACAATTACCGGTACCTGACCGTTCTTAAATGCATTCAGTGCCCTGTTTCTCTCATCCTGAGAACGGTCACCGTGAATACTTTCTGCCTTGATTCCCTCATCCCGAAGAAGTCTATGAAGTTCATCCGTTCCTTTCTTGGTAGAGGTGAAAATAATGCAGGAGTCCCATTTAATATTCTTAAAGATCTTTTTGACCAGCGGAATTTTCTGATCACTCAATAGCGTGTAAGCGCGCTGTTCAACCTGTTTTGATGGCTTGGACCGCTCAATTTCTACAGAATCGGGATTATTCATGATGCTGCCGGCCAGATTCTTAATCTCATTCGGCATCGTAGCGGAAAAGAGAAGAGTCTGTCTCTCCTTTGGCAGCCACGAGATGATCTTCCGGATATCCGGCAGAAAACCCATGTCCAGCATTCTGTCTGCTTCATCCAGGATAAAATACTCCACATTCGAAAAGTCGATGTTGATCACTTTGTTTTGATCCATCAATCGTCCTGGCGTCGCAACAATGATGTCCACTCCTGCCTTGATTGCGTTTACCTGCTGAGCAAAATCGCTGCCGCCGATCACCGTGGCTGAGGTCAGGCCGGTATGATATCCGATCGCAAAAATCTCTTCATCAATCTGTTTGGCAAGCTCGCGGGTCGGACTCAGAATAAGCGCTTTTACGCCATCACGCTTTTCATTGTTTTTTAGAATTTGATCCATAATTGGGATCACAAACGCGCCCGTTTTGCCGGTTCCTGTTTGTGCGGTGGCAATAAGGTCACGCCCGGAGGTGACAATGGGAATCGCTTTCTCTTGAACAGGTGTAGTATCAGTAAATTGAACATCCCGCAAGCCGGCGAGCAGTGAATCAGAAAGGTTTAAATCAGTAAACTTCAAATGTCAGTCTTTTATTTGTTATAAATCGTTGATGGTTTTTCATCTAAGTCAATAATATAACAAAAGCTTTCGACAGTTTAGAGTGGAAAAGATGGACGGTATACGGTGTATGGTTTACGGTATGCGTGCAATCGGCAATCGGCAATCGGCAATCGGCAATCGGCAATCGGCAATCGGCAATCGGCAATCGGCAATCGGCAAATTTTTTAAAATTTGACACCACATCCAAATTCTGAATTCAAAATTCATCATTCAAAATTCAAAACCTTCCGCGAAAATCTGCGACTTGATTTGCGCAAATCTGCGAGAACCCCTAATCACTAAGCATTGCAAATATAGAAATGTATCAAACATACTTCTTTTGTGACCTTTTTTGTTGGAAGCCCAGATTACCAAATACCAAATACCAAATACCAAATACCAAATACCAAAATTTTTGAACATTACTAACAAATCCAAAATCTAACGGGATTCATTAATAAAACTTGAAAACCCAATAGCATTGTATTACATTATGTATGACAAGTAAGTAAATCCAAGACAATGAAATCCGTCAGATTACCCAAAAAGCTCGAAGAAGAGCTGGATGCCCTCTCCTCTTCCACGAATAAATCTCATTCCCACATTATCCGGGAAGCGCTGGTGGAATATATTGCAAAAGAGAAAAAAACACAGAGCCCCTTCGAAGCAGGAAAAGATCTATTTGGCAAACGAGGGAGCGGTGACATCGATCGATCTGTTACTTATAAATCGAGAATAAAAGAGAAAATAAGTGAAAAACAGTCTGATTGATGCGGGTCCGATAATTGCACTTTTTGATAACACTGATCAGCATCATGAAAAAGTCCTTTCTTTTTTAAAAGAGTATCACGGCCGTTTGACAACCACCTGGCCGGTACTGACTGAGGCCTGCTATATGCTCGATTTCAATAGAAACACTCAGCTGGATTTTATTGACTGGATTATTGCCGGTGGTTTAGACGTGTACAATCTTCAACATTGGCAAATCGGAGCAGTCCGAGATTGGTTTGTCAAGTACTCCGACTTACCGGCGGATCTGGCTGATTGTACTCTCCTGGAAGCAGCAGAATCACAAAATATTGATTCAATTATTACACTGGATCAGGATTTTTCCGTATACAAATTGAACAATGGGAAATATTTGAATAATCTGATTCAATGAGTTGATCAGTGAACGGTTTAGGGTATACAGATTACGCCACTAAAACTACTAATCACCCTCTCCTGATTGATTTACATTCTTTTCGCAGCCCAAAATTGCACAATGGCTTTCCTGCCCAGTAAAATTTCAGTATGTATCCCAATTGAAGAAATCGTCTAAACCCTACAGTCTATCTATAATTATAAATGTGGTTGCAATAGCAGACACAGCCGGTCCGATAACACGTACATAATCTGCAAAGGATGGCCTACGCTTTACTTCAACACCTATAATATCACTATTTTTTAAGGTATGATCATAAAATCTGTCCGGGATCGGGTCCGAATATCGATACGTGAAATTCGTAAATACAGGGTCTTCGTTTGATTCTCCAAATGATGTGATATTAATCTCAATTCGAAGTTTAGACCAGTCTACAGTCGTATCTCCTGTTCTGTAAGATGCCGGTCCGCGTGCATAGGATATCAATTCATGGATTCTCGTACCCCGTGGAATTAAATACCGACCGGGGGTATTAATATCTCCCCAAACACTCACTGAGTCAGCCAGCTGGCCAGGTTCAGCAATCCGGATCAATCCTTCCCCCAAACGAAATTGTTGGGATACCGGAACACTTCGTTGTTGTGCATTTGCAAACTCATACCCAATACACACAAAAAATAATATTCCCAATAACGTTTTCAGTCTAATCATACATCGATATTTTAATTTCATGTCTAAACAAATTCAATTGATAAATATCACAAAAATGATATTCTAAATATCAAATACTCCGGTTGTAGTCTTTGTAAGCACGTTGATAATCGTAATGTCCATTCGATCGAGTATAATAATCTCCACTTTTTTCGTAATTATAGGCTGTCAAAACAGTACCGATAATTTTGGCATGAACGCGTTCTAAATTTTCAATCGACTGGTTTAACTCATTTATCGGTGTTTCACCAAATCGTGCAATCAGAACAACTCCGTCCACAATAGGGATTAAAGGAGCTGCATCTGTAATAATACCATAGGGAGCCGTATCAATAATAATATGATCGTAATGCTCCTCAACCTGATCAATCAAACCCTTCAGCTTTTCACTCTGCAATACAGCTGATGGATTAGGTGGCTCTTGTCCGGTGGTTAACAAATCCAGGTTTGGAACCACAGTTTCACGAATTACCTGACTCAACTCTATATCATCATTAAAGAGCGTGTCAATGAGTCCGGGTATCCGATTTTCTCCCAGTAATTTGTGCAGATTTGGCCTTCGCAGATCGGAATCAATAATTAAAACTTTTTTCCCAGAATCGGCTAAAATTACGGCAAGATTTGTAGAAACGGTGGATTTTCCCTCACCTTTAGCGGAGCTGGTAATCAAAATACGTTTAAAATTTTCGTCCGGATGAGAATAGATAATATTGTTATGCAATCTGCGAAAGGATTCACTTACCGGGGAAATACTGTCTGTGATTGACAGCAGAGATGTTGAGATCGATTTCCCTTGAATTGTAACTGTTTTTGAATCACCAAATATCTCTTTCATTCGATTAGTCATATCCGGAATCACAGTAAGAAGCGGATATCCCCTCTCTTTCAAATGATCTACACTATCCAAAGTATTATTAAATAATTCCCTTGTAAAAACTGCACCCAAGCTGACGATTCCACCAAGTAAAAATCCAACAATTACGATCATCCGTTTCTTAGGCTCTGTCGGTTTATCGGGAACAAACGCATAATCAAGTGGTCTGCCCTGTCCGAACTGCGTCTGTTCCCACAATGCAGTTTCTGCGTACTGTTGAGAAATAGTCAAAAAGAGCTCTTCCTGAATTTCTGCATCCCGTTTCAGACGAGCTAATTCTATCATATTATCGGGCAGATTATTGAAAAACTCATTTTCTGCAGCCATGCGTTCATCAATTGCTGTTTCCTGAGCCAGATATTGAGATTCTTCAATGCGCAATTCAATCAATTGGGTTCTGAGTTCTGTAATCCTTCCGGCAATACCATTGTCTGTATTGCTTAAAAACCCGATATAGGCATCTGCGCTTTCATCAACCAATGTAGATGCTATTCTGTTGATCTCTCTCCTCAGTAATTGAATCTGATCTTCAATTTCCACGAGATAAGGCTCCTGATCCGGTTGATCTCTCAATGACGGATTCCGTTGAAGTAGAAGTAATTTTTCAGTTTCCAGCTCGGCCAATCGATATTGATATCGCTCCAGGGTGGTCCCAACATTGTCTGAAAATTGATCAGCAAGACCGGGCTTAATCTCATCCAATTGCTGCTCATAAGCACTGATTGCTGAAGTTACAGCCACCTTTCTAACTTGTAATTCCTGCCTTTGAGCCTCAAGCTCAGAAATCCGTTCAATTGCCGCACTTGTCTGCTCATCCACCTGAATGAGCCCGGTTTCATTCATATATACACGCAGTCGCTGTTCATTTTCATTCAGTTCCTCGCGAATCAACTCTCTCTCCCGCTCTAAAAAGTCAAGCGCGGATGATGCTGCACCGCGATTCTGTTGTTGGGAAAGATCCGTATACCCTTCAATAGCCTGATCAACCATCCAGGCCGCCTCAAGCGGAGAGTAGCTTTTAAAAGTAATACGTAACATATCCGTATCCTGATCCTGACGGACTATATCCATGTTATTTCTGATTCGAGTTGCAACAGAGTCACGCGTAACTACGGTCGAGTCATCCGGAAAAGCTCTCCAAAGTATTGGGAATCGACTACCGTTTTTCATTACATCCTCTTGAATCACTCTGTTAGCAAGTGTGAATGACATCGATCTGGATCGAAAAACCTGCAGTTCATTCGATAGCGTACTGCCCATACCAATTCCATAGGTTGCTGATAAAAGATTTGACAGTTCTGCACCTCCGCCCGGATACCGGTTTTGATCATCTTTGATCAGGATGGTTCCATCACTTTCATACACGGGAATAATAGAATATGAATAAATAACAGATGCAATCGTAAACATCAGTGTAATACCTGCAATAATCCATTTATATCGCAGGATAATACTGAATAACTTTATCAGATCAATCTCATCCGGATCTAATTCATTAGGATAATCCCCGTTATAGAGATTTTTATTCGCAGAAAACCCATTTCCCCGCTCAAACTGTCCCATTCTCTTCTTTTATATTAAAGCCAACTGATGATTTAACAAATCATATGTACCTAAAGTGTGACACAATATATGAATCTATTGCTAACAGTTACAATGGATTTAGTCTATTTAGTAAATAGATATCAATTTCTAATTTAGAAAATGTAATACTATATTTTTTTAGTAATTATTAACTATACATTAATTCAACGTTTACAATTGTTTATTACAACTAAAATTATACTTAAGAATACAATTATAAAGTTTCAGTCTGAGTGAATTCCAACTAAATATTTCATTGTTATTCAATTTTGTTTACTTAAACTAAACTTCCTTGCAGTAAAGGAAAATAAGCCATTAGATTATTCAAGATGTAAAAGAGCAAATGTGAGAAATAAAAAAAATGATTGTAACACCCTGTTTACAATTCATAGGATACAATTGCACCCTTCGCGGTTTCCAATATTTCCTCTATCTTTCAATTCAACCACATCAAGTACAATCTTTCTACATCCGGGTACTCTAAAGGCATGAATCCATTCTATCGTATTTATTCACTTATTTTTCTTGTGTTTCTTATCACGATAATACTGTTGACCGGATCCCGAATCCATGCTCAACACTCAGAAAATTGGTCCAAAACCTTAATCCTGAAACCTGAAACTTTAAACCTGTTACCCGACACTACCGACTCAAGACTCAATAAATCCTCCTACTCCCAAATTCGTCACTTCGAGCGTAATGAAGAGCTTGCGATGAATAGAGTCGAGAAGCCTTACGCAGAACCACAAAGTTCTCGACAAGCTTGTCCTCCGGAGCCTCGGCACAGGTGGACTCCCCGATTAAATACATCGGGGCACGGCGCACTGACAGAATCCAAAAGCCAACTGCCAATTGTCAACTGCAAACTTCCTTCTCAAGACCCAAGAAACACGACTAACTACTCAACCTCAAACATTGAACTTTCAGAACCAAGCCTTCGAAATTCAAAATTCAACATTCGTCATTCAAAATTCCTATTTACAAGTTCCCTAATCACAGGCTCCGGAACCACACTCCCCTTCCACCTCCACACCAATCGTCTGGGCACCGTCGATCCAAACTCCACCAACTTTCTCAATCGCATCCGTGCCTTAGGAGATGTATACGAAACCGAAAACTTTAAACTGGACTACGGAGCAGACCTCGCTCTCCGCGTCTCCGAAAACTCCACCGCATTTTTCCCGGAGCTTTATGCTGGAGCAGAATACAAAGCCTTCCGCCTGGACTTCGGGCGCTTTGACCGGCCTATCGGACTCAACAACCACGATCTCTCCATCGGCTCGATGATGGTCAGCCGCAACGCCGTGCCCATTCCGCGCATCATGTTCTCCACACCGGACTTTAACGCTGTGCCATGGACGAACGACATTCTCGAGTTCAAGGCGATGTACAGCCACGGCTGGTTTACAGATGAGCGATATACCGATAGTCCATACCTCCATCAAAAATATCTCTATCTGAAGGTGAATACAGGTCCGATCTCAACGATCGGGGGTATTATACATAACGCATTCTGGGGAGGTACGCATCCCACACTGGGTCGGGCACCACAGTCGTTTGATGACTATCTGCGTATTGTATTTTCCCGGCCGGCTAACCCGGACAGTAACGCGCCACCCTCACAAATTTCTAATGCTCTGGGTAATTCCCTGGCCGCTTATGAATTTGCCCTGGAATATGAAGGAGAAGGGTTCAATCTAAATGCTACACGGCTCTTCTATCTTGAGGATTCTGTCTCTAAGCGATTCCGAAGCCCCTGGGACGGTGTTTGGGGTATGAATCTGGTTTTTAACGATGAAAACAGAATTCTGAACGCCATTACTTACGAGCACATCAATACCCGCCGACAGGACGCCAAATCGGACCAAGAGCGTGGACGTGCCGGATATTACAACCACAGCTACTACAGATCTGGATGGTCACATTACAGCCGAACCATCGGTATCCCGCTGATTACACGCGATCAGGAAACCGACCGGGTGGATAATAATATCATCGTAGGACATCACTTAGGACTGAGAGGGAATTTGAACAACAATATGAGCTATAAATTCCTGGGCACCTATACCCGTAACTACGGAACAGCCGAAGGATTCTACAAAGCTCCGCGTGGGTCGATCGATTTCGGAGAGAGACGAGAAGACCGATACTCTTTTCTTTTTGAAATGAACTACACTCTTAAAAGCATTGATAACCTTTCGTTCAGCTTTTCCACAGCTTTTAATGCCGGGGAATTCAGAGAAAGCAGTATTGGCGGAAGCCTTGGTGTGCGGTATTCCTTCGACTGACGAATTCCACGATTGTGGTTCGTCTGTCAAATTTCCGAGGCTGGTGGTAAATTTTTTAACCACAAAGGACACAGCGGGCTGCACAACGTACACAAAGATTAACTCTGCGATAATCAGCGAGAACTATTCACCGCAGTGGTCGTAGAGTAATTTACAGAGTCTTATTTGAAAGAAGAGACGACATAAGTACCAGAATTTTGATCTGAGAGGAGCCTAAGGACAGCATTGCACTTAAAATGTTAACAAAGATAAGAGAGAGATTTCAACCCATTAAGCCGGAATGGTTTCCATTCTAAGTCTGATCAGATCTTTTTTTTCCAACGTAATCAAAACAGAAGTGCGACCTTTTTTATCAACAAACTCCACTTCAGCTACGGTTTCAGATAAATCAGCCACAACTGTTCCAACATCCCCCCTATGCAGTTTTTTATCCGGAAGGTCTTTTAAAAGGGCTACAGTATGTAATTCTTTGATGTTATACATGATTTTCAATTTATGTGATAATATAGCAAGTCACAAACTCTGGAATACTACTGCCAGATTTTTGTATCCATATGGTTTTAACGATTGCAGCCTGATCCTTAATATTTATAGAAAGATCAGCACTGAATCTTTTTCCAAACCGATCCTCGGGACCGGGTACCAACTCAGCATTTTTAATCTCATGCAATATCTTTTCTTTTAAAAGTTTTGCCTTAGATTTCCCGATTCTTAATTGGGAGGCAAATACTCTCGCCTTGTGTTTCCCACAGGATGACTAGGATTTAAGCAGTAATCTCTCAGTTTCCGTATATCAATATGAAAATCAGAATATTCCATAGTTTTACGATGTTTAATGACTCCAGGAATAGAAAGAATAGAAAAATTGAATGTTTGTCATCTGTACATATAATCTAAATTCTAACCACAAAGAACAATGCGATCTTCACAACGATCACTAAGATAGATTCCGCGCTAATCTGCGAAATCTCTGCAAATATCCGCGAAAAACAATTCACCGCAGTGGGCGCAGTGAGGATTGAATAGTGTATTGAGTCATAGTGCTTCCACTGTGTACGTTGTGGTTTAAAGAGTCTTGAGTCCTGAGACCTGAAAACCACCCCGGAATTCGGCAGACGAGGAACCTGTCACTGTTACCTGAAGCTTGAGGCTTGAATCTTACCCAACCTGCTTGGCTTCCTTTTTTTTCTTTTGACCGGAAGATCTTTCCACACCCGATGTTCTTTCATTCCGCTCGGCAACTCTCTCCTGATAGGTAAAGTAGCGCTCAAGATCAATAATCCCGAGCTTTTTGAAGATAAATCGCTTATAGCCGCTGGTTGGCAGAAACGTAACCATCGATAGTATAATCACACCGAGAACAATGTTGTTGTTCAAGTGAGCAATTGAAATAGCCAAAAGCCCGATTAAAATAGTAACAAGATAGAGCATTACGGCTGTCTGTCGCTGTGTAAATCCAATCTCCAGAAGCTGATGGTGTACATGGTCACGTCCTGGAGTGAATGGGCCGTCACCGCGAGCCAGGCGTTTCAGGAATACAGTCAATGTATCATACAGGGGAATAGCCAGAAATGCGATTGGTAGTACGGTAGATGCATTACTGTAAATAATTGAAAAACTGCGAACCTCACTCAGTCCGATGAAATGAACCGTTAAAAATGCCAGCAGGAAACCGACAACTAACGAACCGGTGTCTCCCATAAATATGTTGGCCGGATGAAAATTGTGAATCAAAAACCCTAACATTGCAATTGCTGTGAAGAGAGCAAGAATTGTGAGCGGCATATTTCCGGCAGCAAAAAAACCGGCTGACAGAAAAAGAGAGGCGATCAGTCCGATACCTCCGGCAAGACCGTCGATTCCATCAATCAGGTTATAGGAGTTCATAATTACAATCACTGTAAATAGAGTAACCGGAATAGATAGATAGAGCGGAATCTGATCAACCCCAAAAATCCCGTTAAAATTACCAATAAACGCATTGCAGCCAAAAATGATGAGCATTCCTGTCAATATTTCAACTGCGAGTTTTTTATTGGGGGAAAGTCCCATGATGTCATCTTTCAGCCCGGTAAAGAAAAGCAGTACAAGAGCTGCAGAAAGATAACCGAAACCGGTGAGTTGCTCCGCATAGCCGCTAATAGCGTACCCAATAAAGAGTCCGATAAAAATTGCAACTCCTCCGAGAGATGAAATATAGCGGTCGTGAAGTTTGCGTTCTCCGTCCGGTTTATCGTAAAGGTCTTTGTGGTAGGCCACCTTGATTAGCAGCGGGATAGTTAAATAAACAACCCCAACCGTTATGATGGCGGCTGTAGTTAGCTGTAATAGTGATAGTTCCATCTGATCTGTAGCGTATAAACTTACTCTCTTCTTAATTTCTTCGTTAGGGTAAGTCTAAACGTCTCTGATATTTATTATTAATTAGTTGTGTATTCATAACATTCCTCATCCATCAACAACTTATAATAAAACATTTTGATAATTAAAAAAAATTAATCTATTGAAGAAGAATTAGGTCTATGATTTCTACACCTTACAGGTTTGAATTCAATTCGTCACTACGAACATAATAAAGTTTTCAAGACGAGTATAGTCAAGACTCCTCTGACAAACATTACCATGTTCTCGACTCTGCTACTTTGCATTCCGCGACGCTCGAACTGACGAGAATCAATTTAAAATTTCCCGAATTCTCGGGACTGCGAACAACACGCAGCATCATTCAAAATTCCGTGAAAAAACTGTTAACCGCAGGGTTACACAGAGTGGCACAGAGTTTACGTTGCGCCCTTAGTGCATCCTTTGTGCTCTTTGTGGTTAAAAAGGTCTGAGTATGAGTGTCCTGCGGCTTGAGACTTGATACCGACAGCCTTTAAAACCACTCGTAGGACGAGGAACAATTCAAAATTCATCATTCATCACTCAAAATTCCTATCAGGTTCTCAAATATTCTTTTAAACGTCTTAGCTCCGATCGGTACCTACACCCCGTAATACCCACGATACCACTTGATAAACGCATCAATTCCATCCTGTACTTTCGTATCCGGCTTGTATCCAAGATTTTCTTCCAAATCCGTCACGTCCGCTTCCGTCCGAGGTACATCACCGGGCTGAATATCCATAAAATTCTTTTTCGCCTCCTTACCCAGGCTCTTTTCAATGGCCGTTATAAAATCCATCAGCTTCACCGGTGAGGAGTTCCCGATGTTATACACCTTGTAGGGTGCGGTGTTGCTGTAAGATACATCCTGCTTACCGTCTTCGTGCTGTACAGGCTTCGGAATATCCTCCATCACTTTAAAAACTCCTTCGGTGATATCATCAACATAAGTAAAGTCCCGGACCATGTTGCCGTGGTTGAACACTTTAATCGGCTCATCATTTATAATAGCATCCGTAAAGAGAAACAGCGCCATGTCGGGTCGTCCCCACGGACCGTAAACCGTAAAGAATCGAAGGCCCGTTGTTGGAATTCCGTACAGGTGACTGTAAGTGTGGGCCATCAGCTCATTCGCTTTCTTGGTGGCTGCATAGAGGCTTATCGGATGATCCACGCTGTCAGACGTACTGAGCGGCATCTTGGTGTTGTTTCCGTAAACGCTGGATGAGCTGGCATAGACCAGATGTTTTACATCATTGTGCCGGCACCCTTCAAGGATATTGATGAAACCGACCACGTTGCTGTCCACATAGGAGTACGGATTTTCGAGGCTGTATCTAACCCCTGCCTGCGCAGCCAGGTTTATGACCTTATCGAAATTCTCCTTCTCGAACAGAGAAAGAATCTCTTCACGGTCTTCCAGGTTCATCCGGATGAATCGGTAGCCGTCGTGTGATCTGCTTTGTACCGGCTTTTGCCACTGCTCTGCTCCTTCCCGTGAAATCCCACACTCGGCCAGACGATTGTACTTCAGGTTTACGTCGTAGTAGTCGTTGATGCTGTCAAGCCCAACCACTTCAAACCCGCGATCCAGGAGTTTTTGAGTCAGGTGGTACCCGATGAATCCTGCGGCTCCGGTGACGAGTACTTTTTCTTTATTATGTTTCATCCTATAATTTATTATTTAAAAACTCCGTGTGACTCCGCGCATTCCTCCACGTAACTCTGTGGTTAATCTTTTCACCGCAGAGTTTCACAGAGTACTTCTCAGTGTTTCACAGAGAGTTAATAACCCGTTTAATTCCTTCTTTCAATGATCTTACATTAAAATTCAGTATCAATCCGACTTCTTTATTTAGCAGCTTCAAGTATGTCAATGTTTGTGCTAAATGTAAATCATTAATTCCATCTGCAGCCTTAATTTCTACCACCACTTCATTTTCAACAAAAAGATCCACCCGATAACCGCACTCAAGCTTAACTTCTTTATAAACCAAAGGTAAAGGTTTTTGTGTTTCAACATAAATACCATCTTCTCGTAATTCATATGCCAGACAGTTCTCATAAGCAGATTCCAACAACCCCGGACCAAGTTCTGTGTGGACTCTGTAGGCAGCGTTTAAGATGTTATGTGTTATTTGGTTTTGTTTCATGAAAATAGCCACCGCGTTACACCTTGAATACCGCAGAGTCTCACAGTGTACTGCACAGTGTTTCGCGGAGTTCAACTTAGTGAAACTCTGTGGTTAATCAATTATACCGCATCGTTTCACAGTAATTACAAGAGTTTTAAAAACCACCGTGCGACTCTGCGATTTCCTCAGCGATACTCTGTGGTTAATCTTTTCACCGCAGTGTTACTCAGAGTTTATCACTATTATTCAAGTCTTTCTTTGCTTCTTTAAGAAGTCTGATAACCACTGATCGTTATCTATTTGAATACTTTTTGTAAGCTTCCTGAACCGTTACAGATCCTATTTTACCTTCATTATAAGCATCAATTCTATGCTCAACTTCTTTCTTCCATAAAGAATCCATTTCACGGTCGGGCTGATCCAGGCTCATCATTAACTGCTCAATGATTTCGGATTTTTCCATAGCGGATAGTTCCAATGCCTCTTCAAGAAGTTTTTCCTTTTTTGTCATACCAATCAGAACTTGTGAGTTAAAAACTCAAATTAATATAATTTTTAACGAAATGAATTAATCATACACTTTATGAAATATTATAATCAACCACGGCGGGCACAGCGATATTTCACAGCGCCCACAACGCAGTGTCCGTAGTGCCTTCACCGTGCACGCTGTGGTTACACCATCCAACCGTTATCACCACGAAGACCTCAAAGCAGGCACAAAGTTCACAGCGTTGTGCATTTTGTGAAATCCCTTCGTGCACGTTGTGGTTCATTTATTTCAGCAAAGAACTCGAAATCGGCAACGTAAATTATCTACACTTCCAATATCACTGCATTTAACTGCTTAATTTTAATAAAATCACTATCCATAGTGATCAAAGGAAAACCTAGATGAATGGATGTTGCTGCAATGATCGCATCTGGCAATTTCAACATCTTTTTTCTTCGCAACTTAATCGCTATCTGTTTCACCGGCTTCGTTAAATCCAATACGAGGCACTCATTTAAAAAGGAATTTATTAGTTTTACTTCTTCACTTTTAAGCTTGGGATGGCTCAACAACTCAATCTCGGTAATAGCAGAAATCCAAATTTGCTGCCCTTGAAGGATCTTCTTAGCCGGTCCGTTTCCGTTGAAAAAGTTAATTAATAGAGAAGTATCGGCAACGATATTATTTCCATTCATCTCTTAATTTCTTCTGATAGGTTAACCCATCTACTCCAAAATCTACCTTTCCAAAGTAACGATCCAGGTCGACCGTCTTTTTACTTTTCCGTTCTGTTGCTTTCCGGATTGTTTCCCGGATCGTTTTTTCGGAATCTTTTTTATGAATGGTAAGTGCCATGGTTCCATGAACTCTTAAGTTGGTAATGAATCTCAATATACTAAATCAAAAACATTTGATCAGTATTCACTGCGTCACTCTGCGGTTAATCCTTATCACCACAAAAACCTCAAAGAAGGCAACACGATCTCAACATCGTACCTTTCGTGAAAATACTTAGTGCGCATTGTGGTTAACCTTTTCTTACCGCAGAGTCTCACAGTGTACTACACAGTGTTTCACGGAGTTGTCAACTTTAAGGGAAGCTTACATTTAACTCCGTGCGACTCTGCGATTTCCTCTGCGCTACTCTGTGGTTAATTCTACACTTACAGCCTCTTATCCACCTTGTCCTTATCCAGGAAGCTCTTCACATCAAATACCACACACTCATCCGATTTCTGGATCGGCAGGTTTCTGAACTTCTCATGTGCTACTGCCAGGATAATTGCCGAGTAGTTCTCCAGTTTCGGCAGATCACTCCCATTCGTGAGCTCTAAACCATACTCATCCTTTACCTCTTCGGGGTCCGCCCACGGATCAAACACATCTACATTCATGTCGTAACTCCGAAGCTCGTTATAGATATCAATTGCCCGGGTGTTACGAATATCGGGACAGTTCTCCTTAAAGGTAATTCCCAGCATCAACACATTCGATTCCAGAACCTTCAGATCTTTTCGCATCATGCACTTCACAACTTCCGTAGCCACGTGCTTGCCCATGCTGTCGTTAATTCGCCGGCCGGCCAGGATAATCTCCGGATGATAACCCACCTCCTGCGCCTTCTGTGCCAGGTAGTACGGATCCACGCCGATGCAGTGTCCGCCTACGAGTCCGGGATGAAAATTCAGAAAATTCCATTTGGTACCCGCCGCTTCCAGTACATCTTTTGTATCGATCTCCAGCAGATTAAAAATCTTTGACAGCTCATTCACAAACGCGATGTTGATATCCCGCTGTGAGTTCTCAATCACTTTTGAGGCTTCCGCCACCTTAATGGACGGTGCCAGGTGAGTCCCGGCTACAATCACCTCTTTGTAAAGATCATCCACATACTTTCCGATTTCCGGTGTAGAGCCTGAAGTTACCTTTTTGATCTTGGTTACAGTATGCTCCTTATCGCCCGGATTGATTCGCTCGGGGCTGTAACCCGCATAAAAATCTTTGTTAAAAGTGAGCCCTGAGACACTTTCCAGAACAGGTACGCACTCATCCTCGGTCACACCGGGATAAACGGTTGATTCATAAATCACCACATCTCCTTTCTTGAGCACTTTCCCTACGGTTTCACTGGCTTTGTGGAGCGGTGTAAGAATTGGACGGTTGTGCTTGTCGGTCGGTGTAGGTACGGTGACGATATAAACGTTGCACGCTTTCAGATCCTTGGTTTCTGAGGTAACGGTCAGCCCGTTCTCATTCCCGTTAAAATCTTGTTTAACAACCGACTTCAGATCTGCATCATCCACCTCAAGGGTACGGTCGTGACCGTTGTTCAGTTCGTCGACTCTTTTCTTGTTTATATCAAATCCAACGGTTGGGAATTTTTTACCGAACTCAACGGCAAGCGGCAGTCCCACATATCCCAGCCCGATGATAGCTATCTTACTGTTCTTGATATTCAATGAATTGTTCCTCTTTATTATTATTCTTCTAGGTTAATGCAAGCGCGAAAGATATTGAAAAAAGTAAGCCTTCGCCATGATGAAATTTTAACCAAACTCAAATTTGACTACATAGTGTCCTCCATAGCTAAACCTCACAGCTAATGAATCAAAATTAAGAACTCATATAATCACAGTCCAAAACATTCATAGCATTTTGAATCAGTTCATCCATAATAAAAAGATACAAACCACGGTGTACGCAGCGAATATCACGGCGTTCACTACGCTGTGTCCGCTGTGCATCCGCCGTGTCCACCGTGGTTATCTCATCAACTAATAACTCAATCTATAGAACTCAAAAAAAAAGAATCCAACCCTATATTATAAAAAGGATTAGATTCCATATTGAAAAGATGTTAATCACATAGTACACAACGTTGTGTCCGTGGTGCCTTCTTTGTACTCGTTGTGGTTAACCCTTTAGCTATTACCCAGATATCAAATTACAATATCACCCGCTTAATCCTCTGTTTTCATCAACTTTACATTGTAATTCAAGAGCAGTCCCAAACGACAATTGGTAAGCTTTAAATAGGTGAGAACCTGGGCAAGATGGATGTCGTGGAGAACTTCAACGGATTTTAATTCGACAATAAGCTTATTATCTATAAAGAGATCCAGTCGATAAGCTGTTGCAATAGATCTTCCTTTATATTCGAGAGGCACTTCCTGCTGCGCAACAAAGGGTATACCCACATCAAATAGCTCCGCCTCCATTGCCATTTGATATGCCGACTCCAACAACCCCGGCCCTAAATCCCGATGTACCGTAAAGGCGCAATCCAATACTTTCGTAGCCAATATGTTCAGTTCTTTCATATCCAAAACGTATAACCACAGCGATCGCTGCGATTTTCACGGCGTCCACCACGCTGTGTTCGCCGAGGAACCGCTGTGACCACTGTGGTTATTAAAACCTTCCTACTTATTCAGCAATTCAATCAAATGCTCAACAATCCTCCCCGACGTCTTCCCGTCCCACATCTCCGGGATGCCTCCCTTCTTCCACTCGCCAGCAAACAGTTTCTCCAGGGCCGGTTGTATCGCATCAGGGTTCACGCCCAGCAGCTCATTGGTCCCGATGGTAATCGTCTCCGGACGCTCGGTGCTGTCTCTCAGCGTCATGCACGGAACACCCATCACCGTCGTCTCCTCCGTGATGCCGCCCGAATCGGTAATCACCGCCTTCGATCGCTCCACCAGGTAGTTAAACTCCAGATACCCCAGCGGCTCCACCATATGCAGACGCTCATGACTGATCCCCAGATTGTTCAACATCTTCGCCGTTCGCGGATGCACCGGAAAGACCAGCGGCAGATCTTTTGTATTCGCGATAATCTCATCCATCAACGACTTCAGGTTCTCCTCCTCATCCACATTCGAGGGACGATGCAGCGTCATCACCAGGTAATTCCCCTCTACCAGGCCCACTTCATCCCAAACGGCGGGCTTTTGAAACCGCGATCGATGCTTTAGCAGCGTATCGATCATTGTGTTGCCCACGTAAAAGATCCGGTCATCCTCCACACCGCTCTTTCGTAGGTTTTCGTTGGCAATCTCAGAAGTGGTGAAAAAGTAGTTGGTCACCGCGTCCGTGGCCAGACGATTGATCTCCTCAGGCATTTTCCAGTCGCCCGACCGGATGCCCGCCTCCACATGCGCCACCGGAATGTGCATTTTCTGTGCGGTAATTGCGCACGCCATCGTGGAAGTCACGTCTCCCACCACCAGGCAGAGATCCGACGGCTTCTCCATCAGAAGCTTTTCGTAGCCGGTCATAATGGCCGCAGTCTGCTCCGCCTGCGTTCCTCCGCCCGCCCCCAGGTTCACATCCGGGGCCGGAATCCCAAGCTGCTCAAAAAAGGAACCACTCATATTCTTGTCGTAGTGCTGGCCGGTATGTACCAGTCTGAAATCGATATCCGTTCCTTTCTCCTTTGCTGCTTTGATGGCGTCAATAATGGGAGCAATCTTCATAAAATTGGGTCGTGCTCCGGCAATGAGATCTATGTACATGCTATTTTGTTCTGTTTAATTTTTAAAATAATTATCCTGGTCATGATGTGATTAGCGATCTAAGGTAAAAAGTGAAACGGCAAAAGTGAAATATTATCCCTCAGCAATCATAATTTCGAACTGACACTTCAGAGTTCGTAATTTTACATTCGATATTCTGCGGTTCAGACATCCCCCCCTTCACTATTCCATTCTGTCTCTCCAATACTTCGGCTCTTTATGTAAATGCATCACTGCCACTACGTAAATTATATTATTAGCTTCACTGTAGTGGTAGAGTATTCCATACGGAAATCGATTGGTTAAAGATCTGCGGAGGTTTTTTGAAATAGACGTCCATGCCGTAGGGTTTATTCGTATTCTCTCTAACACTCTTTTGACTTCACCTGAAAACTTTATTCCGAGCCCTCTCTCCTGCTGTTCGTAATATTCAATTGCCTTCTTGAACTCCAATTCGGCATCCGGGTGAAACTGGACAGTCATCCTTTATATTTTCGTTCAATCTCCTCGAACAGATCTTCCTCAGATTTCAATGTGACATTCCCTTCACGAACCTGAGTTAACCTCTCTTCTGCAACTTTCACCCATTGTTTATCGTTTTCAGGATCAACTTCATGCATGGATTGAAGTATTTGATCTGCGATATAGACCTTTTCATCATTGGAGAGAGTTTCCACCCTTTCAAGTATTTCTTTTGTGTCTGATTTGCTCATAGATTTCTCCGGGAATTGGGATTATACTGTCTTAATAACGTCCATTCTATCAATTTATGCAATATGAATATCGAACTGACACTTCAACATTCGTTATTAGTGATTCAATATTCTGCGGTTCAACATCGAGGAACCATTCACCGCAGTGGACGCAGAGTTGCGCAAAGTTTTATTTTAACAAACTTAGTGACCTTGGTGAAATCCATTGTGAACATCGTGGTAAAAAAAGAGCTTGAGACTTGAGTCCTGCAGCCTGAAAATCCACTCGTCGGACGAACCGCCGCAAACCCACGTCGGAATTCGGCAGACGAGGTAGAATTCAAAATTCATCATTCACCATTTAAAATTCCTATCTACCATTTACTATTTTCCAACAACTTTTTCCCGAATAACCTCCAGCATCTCCTTCGCTAGCTTTTTTCGATCGTAGGCCCTGGCTAGATTCAATGCATTCTCAGACAGTGTTTGATACAACTCCTTATCCCCAACCAATCGATTTACCGCATCCGCAAATTCAGTACTGTTCTCCGGTTCAAAGCAGACTCCCGCATCAAACTCATCAATAATCTCTTTGGCCTGACCTTCTACCCCCAGAATGATCGGTTTACCCATCGCACACGCTTCAAATATCTTGGACGGGATCACTGTTTTAAACGTATCCGATTTCTTTAGCGGCACCAATGATGCATTCGTCAATGCCAAGTAATCCGGTATCTGATCTTTTGGAATCGGATCCAGAAAAGTCACATTCTCCAGCCCCTTGTCTTCGGCCATCGATTTCACCTTCTCTTTCTCTGCACCGTCTCCGATAAACAGGAAGTGAATATTCCCGAAATCAGCCTTCGCAATCGATTCTATTACAAAATCCAGCGAGTGAGCCAGGCCGTGGGTACCGATATATCCGATCACAAATTCCTCTTTGATGCCGAGTTTCTCCTTCAACTCCGGATTCTTCCGATCCGGATCAAAAAGCTCCAGGTTCGCCCCGTTTGGAATCACATGCATCTTCTCTTTCGGAATACCCCGATTCACTAAATTTGTTTTAAATGCCGGTGTATTGGGTATAACCAGATCAGCAGATTTATAGAGACCCAGCTCTATCTTTTCCAGTGTTCGGTACGCACGGCTCTCTTTGCTCATGGCTCCGACCGTTGCGATCGACTCCGGCCAGAGATCACGCAACTCAAAAACCCACGGTTTGCGCTTCAGTTTAGACAAAAACCAACCGGCCCACGTCGTAAAAAACTGGGGCGACGTCGCAATGATCACATCCGCTTTTTCAAACAGTCCGAAAACAGAAGACATCCAGGCAAAACTCATGTAGTCGAGCGTTCGTTTAACAAATCCCTGGTTGGCCGATATATACGACCACAAACGAACCACCTTTATTCCATCGATATGTTCAACCTGCTTGATCCGGTTTTTGTAACCGTCATAAATTTTACCTTGAGGGAAATTCGGATTACACGTAAGTACGGTTACCTCAGCTCCCTCATTCACCCACTCTATCGCATGTTCATAAGTTCGCGTAGCCGGAGCATTCACTTCCGGCGGGAAATTGTCCGTGATGAATAGAATTTTCATTTAGTTAATTATTCAGATTAAACTCTAATTTTCAGAAAAACTCTCCCCTAATAAGGGGAGATAAAGAGGGGTGTATATCAGCTTTTCATGTATTCATTTACCACAATGTTTCGCAGTGTACTGCGCAGTGTTACACAGAGTATTGATCTTACACTGTGCAACTCTGTGAGTTCCTCTGTGTCACTCAGCGGTTAACCTTTTGATATCACTGTTTTCAACCGATCCCCAAAAACCACCCGCAATCTCAACGCTTCCGTCTTTTTATTAAATCCCAGGCAGTACTCATACGATTCTATCTCTGCTGACCGAAACCCATCGAGCGCCAAAATAAGGTTTTCTATATGGAATGTCCCGCGATCTAATTCCCGTACAACCACCTCAGGATGAAAATGAAACCAAGCCTCTGCCCGCTTTACGTCACCATCCACTAAATCCTCAATCTGTAAACTTCCATCCTCTATCGTCCATTTGCGCCTGTGCTTACAGCCAATATGTTCATAACCTGTATGCGTCGCCGAAAGAACGCCTTCAAGATCCTCTAAAATTTCAGGTATAGCCCTTCTTCCCACTCTGAATCCGCCCCATACATCCGACTGCTCCTCACCGTTGATCATCACCGTGTTGTGCGAGGCTGTTCCCCTCTCCTCTTCGCGGCGACTGTTTTTCTCATACGTTGAAATTTCCCTGTCCACAATCACCGGCTTGCCCTTATGATAAAGTACAAAAGAGAGCATGTCGCAGTGTGCGTGACCCGGCTGATAGCTCGGTCCAACCGATCCCACATCGGCCTCCATTTCAAAATCGCCGGACTCAAATTTACGATAGCCCGATTCAGTCAGCTTAATAGGTTCCGGACTAAATCCGAGTCGTTTTGCATAGTCCAGTATGGTCTTCGGATCCAACGCCTGCCCATGCGTGCTGTCATTAAACATCGGTATGTCGCCGTTTCTGAACTGCATGGTATCCAACCAGTTGACCATCAACTGAATCTTTTGCTCCAGGAGATTCTGCATCTCTTTGAGATCGTGATTGTTGTTAATGAGCAGGTTGTACCCGTCCAGTGCCCTCTGAAGTAAAATGGTGTGATACATCGGAGAGAGCTCAAAATGTGCGCCATCTTCTAAAATCTGTTCATTGAGTTCTCTAGACAGAATCTTTTTCGCAAGTTGAGTCAATTTCTCATCCTGAAAGAATACAGCGCCGAAGAGCAGAGAAAATCCATTCTCCAGCAGGTGATTTCCAAGAAGGTGGTACTCCGGTTTTTTGGTTAGTACCAGATATTGAACATGGAGCGATTCCACGATATGTTGAGGAAAGCGTTGATGAACAGCCAGAAACTTGATCCAGTTAATGGTGCGAAGCGAGATGGGATACGGCTCCATTCCATCCATTCGATTTTGAATATCGGCAAGGAAGTCATCCATCAGCTCTTTCCCGGTTTCCCATCTCATCCCGGGCTGATGAAGATAGTCGAAGTAGTTCAGATGGTAAGTCCACAGTTTCCCGTAACCCGAGTAATTCCAGTTGATGGATTCATTGAATGTGTGTTCCTGATGTAACAGTGAAAAATGGCCATCTTCCAAATAGTGCTCAAACTGTTTTGGAAACGGTTTGAGCTTTACCTCCTGAAATTCAGGAGCTTTTAGACCATCTGGCACTTCAACCGGAAAAAACCGGTCCCTCACCCTGTACCACACCTGATACCGTATTTGTATCGGCTTAAGGTGTTTGAGGGTGTGATAATATCGATTGAGCTTTTTCAACATTAGCTTTTGAACCACAATGTACACAAAGGATTTTCACAAAGAACACAACGTTGTGTTCACTGTGCCTTCGTTGTGCCCTTTGTGGTTTATTGTATTTTTATCGGCCTTTTTTTCTTCAATGACTCAATTGCCGCAAAGGTCGCCCTTGTTGTATTCACAATTTCATCAAACGGAATGAGCGGTTCGCCGCCCTCTTTCCAGCGCTGGGTCAGGAGCTCGAACTGTTTATGATGCCCTTTATCCTGCTTCGTCTTCAACAGCTTGCTGCCAAACCCTTTTCCATATCCATATCCATCCAGCCTTCGGAAATTGTCGAGGATGAGGTTGTTGCCTTGGTAATACACTTCCACCCGCTCTTTGGAATAGGATTTATTGCCGTTGGCAAAGTAGTTGATCACACCCAGCGATCCGTTTTCATATTTGAGGTGGATGGAGGCATTGTCGGTGTTTTCTTTGGGATCTGTGCCCATGGCCTGCATGCTCACTTCAACTACTTTGGAGCCGGTCAGGTAGGTGATCAGATCCACATAGTGACAGGCCTCTCCGACAATACGACCGCCACCCGATTCCAGATCGTGAACCCACACTTCCGGGGGAATATGCCCGGCGTTCATGGTGGCAATCACATTCATTGAACCCGGACGTTCGCCTAAAAAGGATCTCATCTTCTCGGCATGAGGAGAGAACCGGCGGTTAAATCCAACCGTTACCGTATTTCCTGTCTCTTCTACCGTGGTTATTATCTCATCCAGCTCTTCCGGTTTCAGGGCCAGCGGTTTTTCTACAAAGACCTGCTTTCCGGCCTTCAGGGACTGAATAGTCATTCCGGCATGCAGGTTATGCTGGGTGGTAATGACCACTCCATCCACATCCTCATCACGTAACACCGCATCCAGATCCGTGGTGCTGTTGGGTACCCCATACTTTTTGGCCAGAGTAGTCGAAGAAAGCCCGCCTGAGCTCACGATATATTTCATCTCCGCCCTACCCTTTTTCAGCGAAGGCAAAATCATCGCCTGCGTAAAATTCCCCGCACCCACAATCGCCATGGTTCCCTTACCACCTTTATAATCAGTCTCAGGTATCGAAATCGTCCTACCTAACTGCTTTTTCTTTGTGTTCTCCGTGCCCTCTGTGGTTCGATCGACAGGATATTCAAGAATAGATGCAATACTCTTACCACCATCCATATCCCCATAAATCTCTAAATAATCTTCCAGCTTCACACGCTCCGTAATCAATGATTGCACATTCAAACTCCCATTCCTAATCGCCTCCAAAACTGCCTCAAAATTCCGCTTCTCCGTCCATCGCACATAGGCCAGCGGATAATCATTCCCACGCTGTTCATACTCCTCATCGTAGCGACCGGGACCGTAGGAACAGCTCACCTGGAAGCTCAGCTCCTTCTCGTAAAAATCTGCCCGGTCAATATCCAGCCCGATAACCCCCACCAGCACAATACGCCCGCGCTTGCGACTCATATTGGCCGCATGTTTGATTACGTCATTGGATTGGGTACTGGCGGTAATGATCACCGCATCGGCGCCTACCTGACCCGTAAATTCTTCCATGAAACGAACCGGGTCTTGTTTGCCCGAGTTTACGGTGGTGATACCATAACTCTCTGCCTGCTTCAGTTTCTCTTCGTCCAGGTCAAATCCGACTACTTTGCAGCCATTAGCTTTGAGTAGTTGGCTTGTGATCAACCCAATTAAACCCAAACCGATGACCGCTACGGTTTCACCTAAGGTAGGCTGAACCAAGCGAATGCCTTGCAAGCCAATAGCGCCCACGACTGTAAATGAAGCTTCCTCATACGAAACGTCTTCCGGGATTTTGGCGACCAGATTTTTGGGAACAGCCACATACTCGGCGTGATTTCCATTGGAAACCACCCGGTCTCCGGGACTGAATTCCGTTACCCCTTTTCCCACTTCCACCACTTCACCGGCCTGGCTGTACCCCAGTGGCAGTGGCGTTCCCAGCTTTCTGAATACCGCTTCCACCGTGGGCTGTATGCCGTCGGTTTTCATTTTGTTGATGACCTCCTTTACCCGCTCGGGCTGCTGACGCGCTTTGTCTAACAAATTTGCTTGACCAAAACTGACCAGCATTTTTTCCGTTCCCAGAGAAACCAGGGTGCGATGAGTTTTAATGAGCACTTTGCCGGAACCGACTCGAGGAATGGGAACTTTTTCTAATAGGGTATCGCCGGATTTGAGATCTTGGATGATTTGATGCATTTATAAACTTCGTGTTAATTCAATTTCTTTTTCTGTTACCGTGTTTCTAACCATCTCTGTGATATGTAACATTAGCTCAGTAGAAGCTATCACTTCATTTAAATCTCTGTTGTCTTTCTCAAAAGGCTGCATAACAGAGCGTTTGTGGCCGACATCTTTTGGCCTGTATTTCTTTTTATATAATTTTTCTTCATCCCAAATAGTGAGTCTTCTAAAATCATCGATCTTTGCAATGATGGTATCGTACTGAAAATTAATCGTTTCATTAATTCCTTCAAACGGTTCGGAACGTGCAGTAATGGTGATGGATGTTATATCTCCCTCGGGTGTTGTAATGGAAATCGTAATGTTATCATCCGGCTCTTTCGTATTTGAATAGGCAATCTGAACCTTGAAAGCTTTTGGAATGTAACCTCTCCAATTGTACATGTGGATCATGAGGTCCAACCAGTGACCTACATTACCACAAATTCGAGTGCCTTCCTCCGGGTTTCGATACCAATGGTCTTCTGGAATATCATGGGCGGAAATAAAACAATTAAGAGAGAACTTACCTACTGTATTATTTTTTTCTTTTACTCTCTGTTTTATCTTTTGAACGGCCTGGGAATACGGGCGGTTATAACCTGCATAAAAAGACCCGTTACTTTTATTTATAGACTTTATCAGTGATTCAAACTGAGTAAATGTTACAGAGACGGGTTTTTCGCAATAAACATTAATGTCTTTTTCTAAAAACTTTAAAGCATAGGTTGTATGTGAGGCATGATTTGAAGCGATATAAACCAAATCTGTACCGCTTTGATTATAAACCTCTTCCTGCTCTCGAACCACCGCAGGAACTTTGTAATATTTTCCTAATGACTCTGCCTTTTTCTCATCTATATCATAACAAAACAGAAAACGGTTTTTTTTACCTTTTGAAAGAAAATAAGCGATGGTAGAAAACTGGAATTGACCACAGCCAATTAACCCGATGACAGGATTTCTTGATAAAAATTTAGGCTTGAAAATGTTGAAGCTTCTTAACCTGCCTGATACTTTGTTTAGAGTTCTGGACAACCCATAAACTGACCAATAACGAAAAACCTTTTTAAAACCTTTTTTCCCCTTAACTTTCTTTTTCATATACCTCATTCAAAAATTCAACGGTTTCTAAATAATTTTCCCGAAAAGATTTGAATTTATCCTCAAAAACTTTCTTAGGCATTATAAGCTCGTTTCTAAAACTTGATTCGGATAATATTCGATCTATCTGCTCAGAAGCACCGCGCCAATCACCCGGTTTAAAATAAGCTGCATAATCGTCACACACATCTTTATTAAAACTAAAATCTGTTGTAACAATAGGCGTTTCCATGAACAACGCCTCTAATAACGTAGCAGAAAATGTTTCTAAATAAGTCGGTAAGAACACCACACTGGATTTTTCATACCATTCTGCACACTCCTTCTGAGTCAGTTTACCTACATTTAAAATGTGATCTGATACCTTTAACTTTTTACTTTCTTGATTGATTTCATTTAATACTTTAGATCCTTCGGGTAAAGTAAGTATAAACTTAAAATCATGATATCCCGATTCTTTTAGTCCATGAGCTACTAATGGTATTTTATCTATATTCTTATGAGGGTAGGGAGCTGCCAAGCAAAAGATAAAGTTTTCATTTACATTCGTATTAGTTACTGTCTTATAATCTTGAAAAGTTTTAGAAATAGAATTAGGAATAACTTTTACTGAATTTGGTGATTCACCTGTTAATTTAAGAATCCCCCGCTTGGCAGTATCTGATTGAGTAACAAAATATTTCGATCTGCCTACTATTTTTTGTTGTATAAAACTTTTAGTGAGAAACTTTTGCCTATCTATAAATCCATAACAACTTAAAGTTTCCGAATTAAGATGAGTAATTAATCCATTCGTTAGTCTTAATGCCTCTGTAGAATCAAAGCTAACATAAGAAGGCGCACCAATGGAATAAACAATATCCGGGCTTACTCTTTTCTCAACTTCATTGATTTTTCTGAGTGTTTTTTTTCTAGAAATTATTTTAGCAGGGGATCGATTAATAACGGAATAGCTGCCCTGAGGTAAATTTACAGATGCAATATTTAATTCTTTATCTACAACTTCAGAAATTAGGTAGTGCCATTCTACATGTTCTAAAGAAGCTGTAAGTGATTCTTTTATAAAATTGATTGTGACAAATAGGCCTCCCCCAACATTGATAGTAGAAGCATTTAGTAAAATCTTCATTTCTAATACCCCGCTAACCTATCATTGTTTTTTAAAGCAGTATAAACTTCTAAAAGTCTCTTTTGATTAATTACTTCGAGAATAGTTCTTTTATGTATTGAAATAAGTTCATCCTTCTCTTTAGACCTTACATTCTTAAGCCCCCCCCTTCTGTTATCTCTCTTGGACATCCTCTCATATACTTTATTACCCAAATTTTCTTGTTCTTTAAAAAAATCCTTACTTGTTAGAGAGCTACAAAGTTTAACGTACTTTTGTACATCATTTGTAAGAATTGAAAAATCAGCCATATTAATGTTTTTGTCTAAATGAATAAGACAAAATTTGTAATATTCTTCCCATCTCAATGCTTCATTATAAGCCAATTTCTGAATGTTCAAATCGGGGGTAATTGCTAAATTCCTTAAAACAGATGATACAATAGTATTTAATGGTTCTCTAAAGTTAACTATCGTGGGAATTTCACAGTGTATTGCACTTTTCAGTGATGAAATAGTATGAATATGACTTACTAATTTTATGTCATAAAATGCTTCTTTAATGACATTAACTGCAAACGTATTACCGCTTCTTTGAAATCCGGTAATAAACAATTCATGATGCTTTTCAGGTTTAACATATTCTAAGCTTCTCAACTTTGAATATAAATCATAGGTAAACTCATGTTTTTTTATAAATCTTTCTATAGAGCCTTTAGTGGAGATCATAGTGCTATTTGAATTAACTAGAGTTTATTATACATCTATATAATAATATTTATACTTTATATTTAAATTTAAATAAGATTATAGCAATAAAACTTAAAAGCATAAACATATTTCCACTGTTATTTCCAAGTCGAAAATAAAATAGACCAGATGTCATAAACATCATGTAAAAGCTAATTATAAATGATGTTCTAATTATATTCTTGTCATTTGTTCTCTTGTACTGATAGAATATAAAATAAAAGATAGCTGATATAATTATCGTATAGAAGTATCCTCCGCTTTGGTAAAGAGACTTCACAAATGAACCAAAATTCCACGTATAAGGATGGCTCAAATCTCGTTTAGAAGAATTAACACTTTCCCCTTTGATAGAATACACAAGTGGAAAATTAGAACGCCCTAAATCAAATTCATTATGTATTTTTACGGTGCTATTAAGTGTAAAAGGCTGCATACTATAATAATTCAATACTCCATATTGCATCGTACTAATAAATACATTCTCCGTCCTATCGCCAAATCTATCAAAACTGATATATCCAAGCATGCTTACTCCAGATACAATTAACGAAAATAATACTATACGTAATCTCTTTTTAGTCTTTTTTGTTAATACATTTTCAAAATAAAAGTAACCAATTACCAACCCAATAAATGATAGCACTATACCATCCCTTCCGGCCACAGTTAAAACATTGACTATAAAGGCAATTATCCCCAAGAACAAAGAGATTTGGATTATTTTATTCCATTTATTTGTAAGTGATAAATAAAATAAAATTATGTATACATAGAAAAACATTGGAAAACCTACAGCAACTGTAGTAAATATGCTTTCAGGAAGAATTTCGTTACCTAAACCTAATAAATGTCGAGTAGCAGCAGCCCCAAATGTTAGGGACCGTATAGCGTACGGGATTTGATAGAAAAATGAGTATATGGCGCCTATACATAACACTATAACTACAAATAAAAGCACTTTATCCAACTTTATACCGGTTGCATATTTCAAAGGCTTAATTTGTAGTGAAAAATATAGAAATGGAGTTATTACAATTGAATAAAATAAAAAAACAAAAATTGAATCCGTTTCAAAATTATGCCAAGGAAGATGTTCCGGCATTATAAACAATGCCCCTACAGAAGAAAAGAAGTATAAACCACAAATAACTAAAGCAATTTTATTGCCAGATTTAATTGATTTATAAAAAGGAAAGAAAAAAAATATGATTGGTATTAACCTATACCAATACCAAATTTCGGAGGTTACCATTAATTTACTTTTAAATATCTTCTTAATGCAATTGAAGCAACATATATCTTATCTGTAATACCACTTTCGAACTTGAAATACTCTTTGAATGATTTCATTTTCAATAAATTTATCAGCATTCTTCTATTGTAACTTCTAATAATTTTATCTTCATCAATTTCCACATTGTAATGTTCTGCAAACTTCTTAACTACTTTTAATCCTTTTTGTTTAAACTTTTTTAAATTTTCAATATTTGTATGATTTGATGCAGAATTATTGAGTACTCTGTAAGTTGCAGTTGATTCTGACAAATAACCAATTTTTTTGTGAGCTGCTATCTCTAACCACAATGCTTTGTCATATATTTTGTTTAATTCTATACCAACCTTTTTAAATCTATCTAAATCTACAAATTCTTTTAAAAAAAGAGACGTGCATGTAACAAAGGGGTTTTCATAGATCAAGTTTTGAAATACTTTTCCCTGAGGAATACTCTTCCCACTGTTACTATAAAAAGAATATATAATGTTACCAGTGTCTTGATGTAGTCTATTGTAGTCCGTAAAAACAGCACCATAATCAGGATTCTCCTCCATAAACTCCACCTGCTTTTGGAGTTTTAGCGGGTCGGTCCAGTAGTCATCACCTTCGCAGAGGGCAATGTATTTGCCTTTGGCTTCGGGAAAAACGAATCTCGCATAAATACTACCCCCACCTTTTGACCATTGGTTTTCATCTTGAAGTATAATCCGAAAAAGATCCGGATATTCTTTTTTGTATTCCCTAATTATAGTAGCTGTACTATCGGTTGAAGCATCATCGTGAATAATAATTTCAACGGGAAATGTAGTTTTTTGTATTAGAATACCTTCAATAGCATCCCGAATATACTTTTTATGGTTAAAAGTAATAGTACAAATACTTACAATAGGTTTTATTTCTTCATCCCAAGTATGTTCGGTAATGAGTACCGGATCTTTATAACATTTCAATACTTTATCTGTTTCCATGATTCACTATACTCCGTATTATCATATCTTTCCTTCCCTCAACACCTATTGTATAATCTTTTAGTTCATCCCTTCCTTCTTCATTATCAATCCATTTCAAAATTACTCCAGGCAAATTTGCCCCTGCTAAATGACTAAAGGGATATCCCCCGCCAAACCGGCAATTCATTTCCAGTACATAAGGTTTACCGTCAATCAGAAAGCAGTCGGTGTCTAAGTTTGCAATATGTCCTAAAGATTTTGCAATTTGCTCTCCGGTTTTCTCAAGAATTTCATTTTTCTCGGTTATGGCTCCGTCGGTTTCCCCGGAGCGCATAGCGGCTTTCTTTTTAACAAAGGTGGTTACATAGTTTTTTTCTAAATCATTGATAATATCCAAGCCATATTCTTGTCCATTAAGGTATTCCTGAATAATGACCGCATGTTCAGGATCTACTTGGGATTCATACTTTACGTAGCTTTCTTTTACTTCCCGTTTTACCTTTTTATATAAAACTTTTAGTTCCTCTGCATTATCGGCTTTGAAAATTGAAATGGAACCCATACCCCAGCGAGGTTTAATAATTAACGGAAATTGGATATCTCGCTTTTGCAGCGCTCTTTGCGCCTGCTCTAATTCTATAAAAGTTTTGGGGGCATTCAGGTTATTCTGCTTTAAAAACTGGTAGGTATTCCATTTATCATTACAGATTTGAGTTACTTTATAATCCGAAACAATGACGTGAATCCCCAGTTCTTTGAATGATTGCTTTGCCTGGGCTAATATGGGCAGATCAATATCAAATAGGGAAATGATCATACCAATATCATGAACTTGGGCATAGTCTTGTATAAAACTTATGTACTCGTCATCATAGATCAATGGAGTAATAACCGCCTCATCGGCTACTTCCAAAGCTGTTGACCATTCAGAATTTGAGGCATGTACTTTACCCTTTCCGTCTAATACTTCTTTGAAATATTGTACTAAATAGGAACGGCGGCCGGCAGAGGTTAGTAGTATGTTCATAAAAATCTTTGATGTTCTTTAAGCAAATTAATGAGTCCTCCTGTATGCCAAAACAAAACTTTTGCTCCAGATTCAATCTGTTCTTCATTACGCATTTCATAAAGTGCTAAAAGTGCTTTTCCTGTATATACCGGATCCGTTATAAACCCAAACTTTGCTGCCTCCTTAATAACTTCGACTAATTTGGGGTAAACAGAACTATACCCATCTTTAATCCAGTTATCCAAAAAAATCACATCCTTTTTTTGGCTCTCAATTCCTAAAAGTTTTCGAAGATCATGAACGCCTTCTTCAACAACTTTTGTCCCTCTGCCTTTTTCTCTTGCTACAGATATACCAATCACTTTTGTATTGGGGAAACACTCTTCAAATCCAACATGTAATCCTGATTGCGTCCCACCTGTTCCACTTGCGTGAATTACATAATCCGGC
Organism: Rhodohalobacter barkolensis; assembly: GCF_002834295.1. Classification (NCBI taxonomy): domain Bacteria; kingdom Pseudomonadati; phylum Balneolota; class Balneolia; order Balneolales; family Balneolaceae; genus Rhodohalobacter; species Rhodohalobacter barkolensis. Next base: position 980,791 of record NZ_PISP01000001.1, read on the forward strand.
ACCCAATAACTGAGTTGCTTTTTTACCTCCAACACGGCTTCGTAGTAAGCTTGCATTCCATATACATTATGTCCCCCACCCCAAATATAATAGGGTAAAAAACCATTCTCTTTGAAATCATTCATTGCTTCATCCATTGCGTCGGAGACATCAGCGTGATTTACAAAATTTAAATCAGCCCCAGCCATTTTCATCAACAATAAATTCCCATTCGAATAATCTTCAGAATCATGAATAATGAGTTTAACAGGCCACCCTTTTTGAGCTCCTGCGAGAGCTACAACCCGAGCATGATTAGAGTTTGCTGCACCTGCACTGACTAAAGCATTACTTCCTTTATTTTCAGCGTCTTTCAAAATAAATTGAATTTTTCTAGCCTTACTTCCACCACCTATAAATGGATATAAATCATCATGCTTTACTTTTAAATCAACATCAAGCCAATCAGAAACAGAGTTATATTTCTTTAAAATAGTTTTCATCAGGAATTAAAAGATGTTTTTACGAAATATTTTTTTCCATTTAGTTTAAAAAATGCAGGTTCTTTTCCTGGAAATTCAAATGCTCTTATTACACGATCTATTTTTTCCTCTGAATCAGTTAAATAAAATTGTTTTTTGCCTAATAAGCTGTTCTTGTCATAATAGTTACTATTTATTCCTTTCTTACTATAATTAATCGGCTTTTGTGTTTTAACAGACTTATTAAAAATCGTTTTATAATAATCGTAAAATGAGATAATAAGTGCTTCTTGGGTACGCTGAAATAATGTATATGAAGTATCTTTATCTGTTACTTCAATTTCAGCTCTAACAATAATTTGACCTGAATCAATTTGCTCATCTATAAAATGAATTGTTCCACCACCAAGATTTGAACCTTCTAATATTGTATGACAAGAACTGTAAAGTCCCCCAAATTCAGGTAGTAACCCCCCATGAAAATTCACTATACCCTGTTGAAATAATTGAATATGTTCTTTCTTCAAAATTTTGCTAAACCTACAACTAAAACCAATGTACAGATCATTTTTTTGAAATTTACTTACCAACTCATCTAAAGAAAATTTATGAATTCCCTCTCTCTCTACATACTCTGCTAATAAAGGTACCTTCTCCCAAGGATCATTATTTGTAGGGTTCTCATTTCCAATTACAACTCCTATCAGTTGAACATTTGGATCCTCCATTATATGCTTTGCTACAAGAGTAGCGATAGGTAAATCACCAAAAACAATTATTTTCTTCATAATTCTTTACTAATAATTCTCACTATTTCTTCAATACTTTCTATTTCCAATGAAAAATACACAGGCAAACATAAAATCCGCTCCGAAATATCTTTCGACACCTTCACTTTTTCCGTCTTCACATATTCTAACGTATCCAAACTCGGGTAAAAGTACCGGCGGGGATAAATGTCGTTTTGTTCCAAAGCTTCTTTCAGCCGTAACGTTATAGCTTCGCTTTCAAAAATAACCGGGTAGTAGGCGTAATTCCACCCGGTATCTTTCTGAATAGATATACTCCGTACCAGAACCTCCTTCAACAGTTTCTCATACAGAAGGCACTGTCGTTTACGACTAGCCAGAATTTTTTCAATATAAGCAAGATTGCACAATCCCATCGCCGCATGGAATTCTGAATTTTTACCGTTAATACCCACCCCATCAAATTCTTTAAAACCGGCATGACCAAAATTCCGCATACGGCTCATCCGGTAGTTGATTTCTTCGTCTTTGGTAAACACTGCCCCTCCTTCCACCGTATGAAAGAGTTTGGTGGCATGAAAACTGGAAGTGCTTACATCACCGAATTCAAACACCGATTGGTTTTTATAGGTGGTGCCGAAACAATGAGCGGCATCATAAATCACTTTTAAATCATGTTTGTCGGCTATGGACTGTATAGCTTCAATATCGCAAGGATTCCCAAAAACATGTGTGGCTAAAATTCCGGTTGTTTTGTCGGAGATAGCCTCTTCAATAAGTGTCGGGTTTATATTCAAAGTTTGTGGATCAATATCCACAAATACCGGTGTGCATCCCTCCCAAACAATGCTGGATGTGGTTGCCACATAGGAAAAGGGTGTAGTAATAATTTCGCCTTTAAGCCCCAACGCTTTAATGGCAATTTGCAGGGCTATGGTGCCATTCGTAAGGTACAGTAAGTGCTCAACGTCCAGGTAATCCTTCAGTTTCTGCTCCAGCTGCTGTACCAGCGGACCGTTGTTGGTCAGATACTCCCGATCCCAAATTCCTTGCAGGTATTGCTCGTATTCTTCTCGCGGAGGCATGTATGGCTTGGTAACGGGGATCATACGTGTAAGATGGTTTTAATTTTTTTAGGTAAAAACGGAGCGGCCATTTCTAAAACCATCTGTACAATCTCCGTACGATATATCAAATTGCCAATGAGATAAATTGATGCTGAAAGAAATAGATACCCTATTAACATTATTAAAGAATGTATTGGATATATTATTGTCAAGCTGACCACTATAACCGTCATAGGAACAGACAATCCCAAAACTTTTAATACATCCACACTCTGCTCACTGATTGAATAATCTAAAAATTTTGCTGTGTACCATGTATTTATAAATAGAGCAACATAAGATGAAATGACTTGCCCTATCAAGAGACCATAAATCCCAAATTGTAATCCTATCAATATGGCTAGTGTTATATTTACTTTTTTAATGATTTCCAGTTTCAAAAAAAGGTCTGATCTTCCAAATACTTTCAGTACATTTAAATTTATAGCATGCAGATGATATAGAGCTCCACTTATACATAAAATTTGTAAAAACGGTGCAGCAGGTATCCATTGTACCCCTAAAACATATTCCATAATTGGTTCTGCGAAAAAAATCAAAATAAGCATAGATGGAAAAATTATAAACGAAGTACTTTGAACTACTTTTCGATACCCTTCTTTAATTCTTTTTTTGTCATCTGCTATTTTTGATAGCAGTGGGTAAGAAACTTTCTGAATCACAGAGGTTAAATTCTGACTTACTATTTGCTGCATCTCTTTTGCCTGAGTATAAAATCCTAAAATTGAGGCAGGAAAAAACTTTCCAATAACCAGTTTGTAAATGTGTTGGTAAGTAGTAGCCAATAATCCAGATAACAACAATTTGTATCCAAAGCTAAATAACCTGTCGAATGATTCTTTATTAAAAGAGAATAAAATTTTTGCAGGCTGCAATATCCACAGAGCAACGCTACTAAAAAATGCGAAAAGTAAATATTGAGCCACCAAAGACCATACTCCAAATCCAATATAAGCCATCGATATAGAAACTATACCAGCTATAAATACTGCAGGGACCTGTGCAAAGGCCTGTTTTTTAAATTCCAATTGTTGAGTCATTTCGGAACGCTGTACAATGGCTACCCCAAAAAATATAATTGATAAGCCCATTACACGGGTCAATTCTATAAGTTCCGGACGTTCATAAAAGGAAGCAATCCATGGAGCACTTATATATAGCAATCCGTAAAATAAAAATGATAAAAGCAGATTAAACCAAAATACCGTTGAACGATCCTGATCGGTAATTTCTTTCTCCCGAATTAGCGCCTGTCCCATACCACTATCAATAAAACTCTTTGATATAGCGAAAAAGATTATAAGCATGGCTACCAAGCCAAAATCTTCAGGTGTGAGTAACCTTGCCAAAATAATAAATATTACCGCTTGTAATATCTGCTGCCCAAACCGCTCAACAGCAACCCATAAAACACCTTTTGAGGCTTCTACTTTAAGAGACATGCAGTTCGATTAACCTTTTTAAATATGCTCCATAGCCGTTTTTCTTAAGCTCATCAGCTTTTTCTAACACCTCTTCAGTGGTTATCCACTTTTTTCTCCATGCGATCTCTTCCAGACAGGCAATTTTGTATCCTTGCCGTCTCTCAATAATTTCCACATATTGAGCCGCCTCGATCATCGCGTCGTGCGTACCGGTATCGAGCCAGGCATATCCACGCCCCAAAACCTGAACGTGGAGATCATCCAGCTCCAGGTATCGCTGATTGACAGAAGTAATTTCCAGTTCACCTCGGTCAGAGGGTGTTACATTTTTTGCAACATCAACTACGCGGTTATCATAAAAATATAATCCGGTCACCGCCAAATTACTTTTTGGATTATTCGGTTTCTCCTCAATGGAGAGGGCTTTTCGATTTTTGTCAATCTCCACCACCCCAAACCGTTCGGGATCGCTTACCCGATATCCAAATACAGTAGCCCCCATCAAATTTTCTGCCGTTTCTTCAAGTTTGTCTCCAAACCCTTGTCCATAGAAAATATTATCTCCCAAAATCAAACATACATCATCATCTCCAATAAATTCTTCGCCGATGATGAAAGCCTGTGCCAGTCCATCTGGACTAGGCTGCACGGCATAGGATAGGTTAATGCCCCATTCGGAACCATCACCTAAAAGGCGTTTAAAGCTATCGTTGTCTTCGGGGGTAGTAATGACCAAAATTTCCCGAATGCCAGCGAGCATAAGTACCGAAAGCGGGTAATAGATCATCGGCTTGTCGTACACCGGCATTAGTTGTTTGCTAATGGCTTTAGTAACAGGGTATAAACGAGTTCCGGAGCCGCCTGCGAGTATAATTCCTTTCATGTTGTGAATTTTGAATGGAAAATTATGAATTTTGAATTATTTAAGCTGTACCGAGTCTTTCGAGATCGTAGTTGTTTTCTGTGACAGCCTCACACCAATCAATATTTTCGAGATACCATTGAATAGTTTTCTTTATTCCACTATCGAAGGTTTCTTCCGGTGTCCAGCCGAGTTCTTTTTCTATTTTTGAGGCATCTATGGCATAGCGAAAATCATGGCCCGGACGGTCAGTTACGAAAGAGATTAGTTCTCTGAAATTACCTCCAGTTTCTTTTGGGACCAACTCGTTCAGGGTGTCACAAATGGTGTGTACTACTTCAATGTTTTGTTTTTCGTTGTGTCCACCGATATTGTAGGTTTCACCGGGTTCTCCTTCTTCTACTACTTTCAATAGCGCGCGGGCATGGTCATCTACATAAAGCCAATCTCTCACATTTTCACCGGTTCCATACACGGGAATGTCTTCACCCTGCAATGCTTTTAAAATTACAACCGGGATGAGCTTTTCAGGAAACTGATACGGACCATAATTATTAGAGCAGTTGGTGATCATGGTTGGTAAACCATAGGTGTGATGCCAGGCTCTTACCAAATGGTCAGATGATGCTTTACTAGAGGAGTAAGGTGAACGAGGGTCATATGGAGTCTCCTCAGTAAAAAATCCTTCATCTCCTAATTCACCATATACTTCATCTGTAGATACATGCAGAAAACGAAAGCTTTCTTTTCTGTCTCCTTCTAAACTTTGCCAATACTGCTTTGCTTCTTCTAATAATGCATGCGTGCCATTCACATTTGTTATAATAAACTCTGCAGAACCGTCTATGGAGCGATCTACATGGGATTCAGCTGCGAGGTGCATTATGGCATCAGGATGAAATTCGTTGAATATTCGATTGATTTCTTCCGCATCGCAAATATCTACCTGCTCGAATTGATATCGGTTAGAATCTGAAATGGATTCCAAAGACTCTAAATGTCCGGCATAGGTGAGTTTATCAATATTCAAAACTTCATGTTCGGTTTCATTGATAATCATTCGGATTAAAGCTGAACCTATGAAGCCCGCGCCGCCTGTTACGATGATTTTTTTTGAACTTTTATCCATGACATACTTTATTACTAATTAAATCGTCTTTTGTAATACGTTTTGAAAACTTTACATAAGTCTTTTTGTTCTGTTTGATGGGCATTCCTTAACGCTGACAGGTTCTCCGTGCTGCTTCGTACGCTGTCAGGTTGTTTGGGAAATTACAATCGGTCATCGGTCTCCCGTTAACGGTCAATCTTTTTAAGAATGTTCTCTACAGCCTCTTCAACCGAAATCTCATCCGTATTCAACGTTACGGCAGAACTCTCGGGAGCCTCATGATCGGCATCATAACCGGTCAATCCTTTGATCTCGCCATCCTTTGCTTTTTGGTAGAGTCCTTTCGGATCACGTTCCTGCGCGGTTTTAGGATCGCAGGTCACGTGAACTTCCATAAATCGTTTATCGGGGAAGAGACTTCGTACTCGGTCTCTGTCTTCCTTGTAGGGTGATACAAAGGTGCAGAGTACAATGTTCCCGTGCTCAAAGAATAGCCTGGCCACTTCTCCAACACGGCGGATGTTTTCGGTGCGGTCTTCCGGGCTGAAGCCGAGGTCGCCGTTCAGTCCGTGGCGCACCTGGTCGCCATCCAGCAGAACGGTCTGTTTGCCTTCTTCCCAGAGTTTCTTCTCCAGGGCTTTGGCAATGGTGCTCTTTCCGGCTCCGGAGATTCCGGTAAACCAGAGGACGATGGCTTTGTGGCCGTTGCGGGTTTCGCGCTGCTCACGTGTAATATTCCATGGTTCCCAATGGACATTGGGTGAGACAAGGGTCGTTCCTTTGGAACTTACACCCCCCTGCGTCCCCCCTTGATAAGGGGGGAATTTTTTATCAGCCCCACGGTCGTCGGTCTCCGGTCGCCCGTCAGACGACTCTGTCGTCTTAGAGCGGATCATTCCGGCACCGACGGTTACGTTGGAGGCGGGATCAATCACGATGAAGCTTCCGGTTTTTTGGTTGGAGCGGTAGGCATCAATGAAGAGCGGCTGGGCGGAGGTCAGTTTTACCCGGCCGATTTCGTTCAGATCGAGTCCTTCGGCATCTTCACGGTGAAGACTATCCACATTCATACGGTAGATGACCTCATCAATATAAACTGGTGTGGTTTTGGTGGTGTGCATCAGCAGGTACTGTTTGCCGGTCTCCATCGCCTCCTCATTCATCCAGCAGAGGTACCCCTCAAATTTTGAGGTGATTTCCGGCACATTATTCTTCCGCACAATCATATCCCCGCGGGAGATATCAATTTCGTCCTCAATCGTCAGAGTAATGGAATCACCCGGCAGAGCTTCATCTTCATTCCCATCATGAGTCACAATCTCTTTGACCCTGCTTGAGAGCTTGGACGGCAGTACCGTAATCTCATCACCCGGCTTAATTCTTCCGGACGCCACTCGCCCGGAAAATCCTCTGAAGTTTTGGTTTGGCCGAATCACATACTGCACCGGAAAACGGAAATCGACGACGTTCTCTGAGGCATCCACTTTCACTGTTTCCAGGTGGTGAAGAAGAGTCGGGCCATTGTACCAGGGCATATGGTTTTTTTCTTCCCCGGTCAGTCGGGTTTTGGAGACCACATTATCTCCTTTTAGAGCGGAAATCGGAATATAAGTTACATCATCAATGTCCAGTTTTTTGGCGAAAGAACGGAAATCGGCAACAATTTCGTTAAATACATTCTCATCGTAGTCTACCAGGTCCATCTTGTTCACGGCAACAACCAAGTGAGGAATCTGAAGCAGGGATGAGATAAAGGCGTGACGGCGGGACTGGGTCAGAACGCCTTTGGAGGCGTCGATCAGTACAATGGCCAGCTCGGCAGTGGAAGCTCCGGTCACCATATTTCGGGTGTACTGGGTGTGCCCCGGAGTATCAGCAATTATAAATTTTCGTTTCGGCGTGGCAAAATAGCGGTAGGCCACATCAATGGTAATCTTCTGCTCTCTCTCCGCTTTCAATCCATCGGTCAGCAGCGCCAGGTTTACCTCCTCTTCCCCGCTGCTCTTGGAGGTCTTCTCAATCGCCTCCATTTGATCCTCAAAAATCGACTTCGAATCATACAGCAGCCGCCCGATCAGGGTACTTTTCCCGTCATCCACGCTACCCGCAGTGGTAAAACGGAGCAGATCCATGTCGAGATACTTATAGTCTTCGGCGTCTGTAGTTTTGAGTTTTGAGTGTTGAGGTTTGAGGTTGTTCTCTTCTTTCTTGCTCATTCAGCTTATTTATTTTGACGGTAGACGGATGACCGTAGACCATTGTTATCAATTCTGTTGTTGTTTAAAATATGTTTTTCTTGACCGCGGACCGTTAGCTCACTTCGTGACCTGACCGATGACCGTTCACTCGCTACGCGAGTCGACCGATGAACTTCGCTTGCGAACTGATCTGCGCTCATAGAGCTTTAATCATCGGTAAGTAAGGCAAAGCCTTGCGATGGTCATCCGTCAACAGTCAGTTTCCGTTCTTCATCAAGGACCGTTTAAATGCCTGCAATTTACCAAACAGTATGTTGCATTTACTTTCTAACTTATGTTTTAATTCATTTCCTATGATATAACCTCGCCTTTCCATCAATCGAATACATCCAATCACTTCTATAAGTGACCTGATCGCATACCCAATAAATCTGGTCTGTTCTTTATCGGATTGCGATGTTGATCCCTCAGCAATATTCAAAGAAATTGATGTTACCGCACGATTTATTTGTGTTACCAGGTTAAACTTTTCAATATCCGGCAAACCGGTACTTGCTTCGTAAACCATATCATTCAACTCTAAAGAGAGTTGCCAAACTTCCAAATCTTCAAATTTATATCTCATGACTTTTATGATTAATGACTGTTCATATCATAAGAGCCAATAATTTTTATTTCCTTACAAAATTTAAATTTGTTGCTACCGGTCATCCGTCTTCGGTCCGTGAAACAAAGTTTCACTTTCGGTCAGCAGACAAAGTCTGCGCGGTCACCCGTCCCCGGTCGCAGCGAAGCTGCACACGTCTAAAAATACCCTTGACGTTTTCGATCCTCCATCGCAGTCTCACTTCGCTTATCATCGTGGCGGTTGCCTCGCTCGGTTTGACGGGCAGAAGCGACTTCCTGGATGATCTCTTCCATATTGGATGCTGTGGATAGAACCGCGCCTGTACAGGTCGCATCTCCGATGGTTCGGAACCGCACGGTTTTGGTCACAATCTCCTCATCCGGCTGACGATTTACAAAATCAGTATCCGCTAGCCAAACACCGCGTCGGTTAAATACTTCGCGTTCATGAGCAAAATAGAGTTCAGGAATATCAATCTCCTCCTGTGCGATGTACTGCCAGATATCCATTTCTGTCCAGTTACTGATCGGAAAGACACGGAAACTCTCGCCCATGTTTTTACGTCCGTTGTAGAGATCCCACAATTCAGGGCGTTGGTTTTTTGGATCCCACTGCCCAAAACTGTCACGATGTGAGAAAAAACGCTCTTTGGCGCGGGCCTTCTCTTCATCCCGTCGGCCACCGCCCAAAGCGGCATCCACCTGATGTTTTTTCAAGGTATCGAGCAGCGTTACGGTTTGAAGGGCATTCCGGCTGGCATCGGGGCCTGTCTCCTCTTTTACACGTCCTGCATCAATCGACTCCTGTACGCTACCCACAATCAAATCAATACCAAGTTTTTCCACCAGTTTATCGCGAAATTCGATGGTTTCCGGGAAGTTATGACCGGTATCCACATGCATCAATGGAAATGGAATTTTACCCGGATAAAACGCTTTTAGTGCCAGGTGAACCATTACAATGGAGTCTTTTCCGCCGGAAAATAGAAGTACCGGCCGTTCAAACTGCGCTGCCACCTCGCGCATAATATAGATCCCTTCATCCTCTAACTGCTTCAGGTGGCTCTGTCTTTTAATCATTCTCTTTTTCTCTTTAGCTGGCTTCTAAATTTAGTAAGTTCGAAAGATAGGTGTTGTTGTGGAAAATATCGAGGGGAAAATTGAGTAGTTTTGAGTGTTTAGTTTTGAGTTTTGAGTTGACCGATGACCGGTGACGGTAGACCGTCGAATTGACCGGTGACCGAAGACGGGCGACCGTATGCTTGTCTGGGGACTTACATCTGTCAACACACGAAAAATATGTGTCATCGTTTATGGATAAGTCATATATCTACTACCCAGAGGACTGGTTAAAGTCTGACTTAGAAGATCATAGAAAACACGATCTGTATATTATCGCCTCAAAAAATCATCGCACTCCAAACTACTCCCTCTATTCGGCGGGAATTTATTCGTTTCACCTATACCCCGCATTTCATGCGGAGCTACCCATATTCTGCCCCTACAGGGCAGTGTAGCCACATCCATAAAAACGGCGTTGCACAAAACCTCGAACCATCTCAGAACCCAATACGCCGCCTTAACAATACTGCGCCCTGTCTTTCTGAGCGAAGAGAGGAGCACCGCGACGAATGCAGTCGAAGAATCTCCTATTCGGTCTATCACATGCGATAATCGGTATGCGCATAAAAGCTTACACTGTAATCAATAAGAATTCCGGCTTGCCGGCCCAAATTATTCGGGATTGGTACTTTTTGTACTTGTCCGACTACCGGCGGATCAAGACAAAATGAACAAGGAACTCCGTTTGAAATACGATCTACCCAACACCGCCTCAATTCTACCAAGCACTCCAAACTTATCCCTCTATTCGGCAGGGGATTAATCATTACCTATTTTAATCCTGTGGTTAAAACCACAGGCTATAAGCAGGCTACCCCTACAGGGTTGGACTTCTGACTCAATTTAAGAAAGCGGCTTAAAACAAAACTCATAAATCAGCTCAACCCTTATACGCCGCATTTCAAACCCTGCAATTTGTCATTTCGAGCGAGCAAAGCGAGTCGAGAAATCTCCTGATTGCTGTACGGAATACGTTGTACGGTTTACGTAAAAAACTCGTTCAATGGCTTCAGTCCATCAGGCTAGTTTCACTGACCCGGATTCCGTGACAAGACAGAGCTGAGCACTGAAAACTATAGGAACTGTTAATTGTATAACTGAAATCTCATCATCACAATAACTTCGCGTTTGCTTCGTAAAAAATCGGCTTTGTCCACTTCCAAGGCTGAATTTCAAAAACCTATTGATGGATTAATTAATTGATGGATTAATTACATGTATCCGTTCTTTATATGTGCAGAATGAATAAATCAATATATCTGAACAACAACTCAAAACTCAACACTAATCACTAAAAACTCCTATAACCCTATCACAAACTCCGGATTCAGCAAATTCTCCTTATTATACTTCAGCGGCGATTTCCGAGCTCCGTGCTTTCCTGAGTATCGATAAACCGCATCGGCCGCTGCGGTATCCCACTCCATCGTAGGTCCAAACCGCGGGTAAAGGTCGGCTTTTCCTTCGGCAACCAGGCAGAATTTCAGCGAGCTTCCGGATGGAATCTCCTCTCCTACTTCAATTCCCATTTCTGCCAGCTTCTCTTTTGTATCATCTCCCCCGTGCGAACGGCTCACCATAATCCGTGCCGGACCATTCTCTTTCCTGTACGGTTCATGCTCAATCTTTTCCGGTTCGCCATCGCCTTTCTGCTTAAACGCTGCCATCTCCTCAGAAGCAAAGTAAAGCAGCTCCTCTGCCGGAATATAGACCACACCTAAAACCGGTTCATTATTTTGAAGCAGGGCTATGTTCACGGTAAACTCCCCGTTTCTCTTGATAAACTCTTTGGTCCCATCCAGCGGATCGATCAGAAAATACTCTTTCCAATCTTTTCTTTCCTCGTATAGAGGAATAGCAGACTCCTCAGAAATCAGAGGAATATTTGGGTAGTTTTCTTTCAGGCCTTTCACGATCACTTCATGGGATGCGATATCCGCTTTCGTCAATGGAGAGTCATCACTCTTCCAGTCCACCTCGGCCGGTTTGTCTTTATGATAAAAATCCAGAATTCTCTCTCCGGCTTTGATTGCAATCTCATTGATGATTTGAATATTTACGTCTGTCATATAGTGTGTGATTGATAATTTTGGTGATATAATTTCATCAAAAAGATAAGGGATTGGTGATAAAGAATTGAGGGGAATCTGATTTGGTGTTTAGTTCGACCGGGGACCGCTGACGGGTGACCGTTTGCAAAATGAATCAAAATGTTCCGTTTTGAAATACCATTTATTAATCTTCGCCTCAACAAATCTCTTCACTCCAAACCCATCCCTCTGTTCGGCGGGGACGTGGTGTGTTCTCTATTATCCCCGGGTTCCGCTGCTCTACACCGCGGGGCTAATCACATTCTGCCCCTACAGGGCAGTTTCTATTCACAGAATTTTAAATGCGGCGTGACACAAAACTTCGAACCACTCAAAACCAAATACGCCGCCTTAATAATACTGCGCCCTGTCTTTCTGAGCGAAGAGAGGAGCACTGCGACGAACGCAGTCGAAGAATCTCCTTGATGAGAATTGGTGAAGCAAATGGATAACCCTCGTCAGACGGCTCGAGTCCGTCAGACGAGTTTTATTAACCGGGTATCCGGGTTATAATAAATTGAGCACTGAAACCTGTTGGCACTGATAAACCGAAAACCTATCATCCCCCTGCCCCCTTCAAAGGGGGAATCCCAAAACCCATTTATGGGTTTTACACACGAGCCGGTCATTCATGGCCGTTCTAACGGTCATCCGTCTTCCGTCACCGGTCTCACCCATAAATTTCAACTCAAAACTCAACACTAAGAATTCAAAAATCAAAACGGCCAAATAACCGGAATCAACAACAATGCCACAGTGGCCACGGCAATATTCAATGGCAAGCCTATCTTAATGTAGTCAGTGAATTTATATCCACCCGGCCCCATTACCATCAAATTGGTTTGATATCCAATCGGTGTAGAAAAACTGGCGGAAGCGGCAAAAATGATCGCCATCACAAATGGCATATAGCTTACACCCATTGAATCAGCAATGGTGATTGCAATTGGAAAAATAAGTGCTGCTGCAGCGTTATTAGTTATCATTTCGGTCAGGAGCCACGTGGCTAAATAGACCGCAATCAAAGCCATCAGTGGATTTACTCCGGCCCATCCGATAAATCCGCCGGCAGCCGTTGAAGCCACTCCCGTTACCTGTAACGCATTGCCAATCCCAAGAGCGGATGCAATCACAAGCAATACCTGCCAGTCGATGCTTCGTCTTGCATCCGAAAAATTACAGCATTTTGTCAAAATCATCGCTCCGGCAGCCAAAAACGCCGCTTTGAACATGCTTAACAATCCAAAGGCTGCAACTCCGACCATCAACCCTAAAATCAGCCATGCCACACCCGCTTTTTCTGTATTCAGATTGCCGTCAGTCGATAAGGTACTAACTAAGAGAAAATCGTTGGAGGATCTGAATCGCTGTGTAAAGTCACGCGGGGTTTCTAAAAGCAGAATGTCACCGGTCCGAAGTCGGATATCCCCCACTTTTGTTTTAATCCGTTCCCCGTCCCGGCTAACCGCCAACACTACAGCTCCAAAACGATTTCGAAACTCTCCTTCTTTGATGGTCATTCCATTCAGCGGGTTAGAAGGTGCAATCACAGCTTCCACCAGGTGACGCTCATTTCGCGGGGCATCCAGTTTAAAGACCTGCTCGGTAGCAGGCTGGAGTCCCGAAATCTTCTGCAGTTCACTCATGGCATCCACAACACCCGTAAAAATCAGTCGATCCTGTTTTTGAAGTATTTCAGATGGCTCAACAGCAGCAATAATTCGCTCCTTTCGAACAATTTCAACCAGGAATAGTCCGGGCAAATGACGCAATCCGGCCTCTTCAATCGATTTTCCGGCAATTGTACTGTTATTAGGTACAATCATCTCAATGGTATACTCCCGGGTGTTATCAAACGAGGCAAAGCCGGAGCTTCGATTGGGCAGTAGTTTTCTTGAAAACAGTAACAGATAACCGATTCCAACCACGGCCACCGGCAAGCCTACATACGCAGGATCAAAAATATTCATGGAGACCTGTTTTGATTCAATGAGCAGGCCATTTACAATCAGGTTGGTACTGGTCCCGATCAGCGTACAGGTTCCGCCAAGAATCGCTGCATAGCTTAGCGGAATCAAGAGCTTCGAACCGGGAATTTGATTCAGCTTACTCCAATCTTTGATTGCCGGAATGAATGAGGCAACGATCGGAGTGTTATTGAGAAATGCGCTCATCCCAAAAACCGGACCAATGATTCGGCTTTGAGCTTTAAACTCTGAGCGAGTTGTACCCAGAAGTTTATGAATTACAAATTGGATTGCACCGGTCTCCTTCATTCCAAGAGCTACCACATAGAGGGCGGCGACTGTTAGCATTCCCTCGTTTGAAAAGCCAACAAGAGCATCGCTTACCGGAACCAGGTTTAGAACAATAATCAGAATTAATGCCCCAATAAAAACAAAGTCAGCCGGAGCATCCTTCCAGATCAGGAGAATAAAAGCAACAAATAAGATGAATAAAATAGCAATGCCTGCAGGTTCCAAACAGTCTCTTCTCTATTCTGATTAATATTGGTGTAAGAAAGTTAGCAGGACAAATATACAATAGAAATAGAAAGGATGTTAGATTGGTTTATGTCAATGAACCCTCGTCCGACGGCTAGAGTCCGTCAGACGAGTTATATTGACCTGGTATCCATGGTAAGGCAAAACAGTTCACTTATCACTTATTTCTGTTGCCACTGTAAAGCTGTAAACCTTCCGCCTCAACTCTTCCAGGCACTCCAAACCTACCCCTCTATTCGGCGGAGACTTGATGTTGACTTTTAAACCCGGCACTGCGTACCGGCCTAATCACATTCTGCCCCTACAGGGCAGTTTATCCATAATTTATATGCGGCGTTGCACAAAACGTCGAAACCACAACAAAATCCAGTACGCCGCCTTCACAAAACCGCGCCCTGTCATTTCGAGGGAACGGAGTGAGTCGAGAAATCTCCCCCTCTTTAAAAAGGAGTGAATAGAGAGGAGGATTAAGGGGGTGAATTCGAAGAAACCCTCGTCCGACGGCTAGAGTCCGTCAGACGAGTTATATTGACCTGGTATCCATGGTAAGGCAAAAATGAACAACGTATACTGTTGACACTGTTCACTGTAAGTGACCGCCTCAAATCAATCAAGAGCTCTAAACCTATCCCACTGTTCGGCGGGGATTTTTGGGGCCACTCTATCCCCACACTGCGCTAACGCTTGTACTGGGCTAATCATATTCAGCCCCGCTGGGGCAAATTTTGTTCACCAATTGAATTTCAAAATATCCCCCCTTTATCAACGGATAGATTAAGGGGGCTTAAGGGGATGAGTTTGAAACAAACGGCCTTGAGAAAAATGGGGAGCGGTCGTGGACGTGACGTAGCATGAAAACCAAGAATCCATCAGCCTCAGCCAAAATCATGAACAGGAATACAAAATGAATAGGCCTTGGATTCTTGTCATGCGGAGGAGCAACACGCCCCATTTTTTTCACCGCCTTGATTTTTTGGTTCGTTTTGTATCAAGACAAAATGAACAGAAATTACCGTTTGAAATACGATTTCCGCATAATCCGCTAAACATAATATTGCACTCCAAACCAATCCCCTCTCTTCGGCGGAGAATTCATGCTGACTATTAATCCCAGCACTGCGCAAACGCTTGTAGAGCCTGTCCCGATGTTTTTGATCGGGAGGCTAATCATCTTCAGCCCTTTCAGGGCTTGTATTCTGCTTCAATTTAAAGAAAGCGGCGTGGCACAAAACCTCTAACCACTCAAAACCCAATACGCCGTTTTTGTATCAACGCTTCTTGTCATTTCGAGCGAACGGAGTGAGTCGAGAAATCTCCTATTCGAAGTACGGTTTACAGGTAAAACCCCTCGTCCGACGGCTATAGCTCGTCAGAAGAGTTTAATTAACCTGGTATCCGTGGTTAGAAAAATGAACAATGATTACTGTTGACACTGTTCACTGTAAATAACCGCCTCAATTATGCCATGAGCTCCAAACCCATCTCTCTGTTCGGCGGAGATTTGGTGTTGACTTTTGGACCCGGCACTGCGTACCGGGCTAATCACATTCTGCCCCTGTAGGGCACTGCTTCAACACAGATTTACAATAAGCGGCGTAAAGCAAGGCTAGTGAATACTTTCAGACCTGATACGCCGCCTTCGTTAAACCGCGCCGTGTCATCTCGACCGAACGAGTGTAGGGAGTGAGCGGAGAGATCTCCATATCGTTGCACGGGATAAGGTTTACGGTGTAGGATTCATGCGAAACTCCTCGGTTGCATTGATACCCAAATACTCTGTCATCTCAAGCAAGCAGAGCGAGTCGAGAGATCTCATCATCCCCCTGTCTCCCTTCAAATTGGGAGATTTTTTCCAGACGCTGAAAGAATCCTCCTCACGTCGGAATGCTGTCAGGTCGTATTAGAAATGCCTCCCCTCTTTACGAACGAAGAGAGTAGAGAGGGGAACGAGGGGTGAGTTCCAAAAACCCAATTATGGGTTTAACATACGAGCCGGTCATTTATGGCCGGTGAAAAGAAGCAGAGATCTGTACTACAAATCATCCCCCTCAATCCCCCTTCAAAGGGGGAGATATTTTCCAGACGTAGACAGAATCCTCCTCACGTCGGAATGCTGTCAGGTCGATAATATGAATGCCTCCCATCTTTACGAACGAAGAGAGTAGAGAGGGGAACGAGGGGTGAGTTTAACCCTCCATCAAATTCTCCCTGAATGTACCAAGCAACGGTGCAATCAGCACCCATCCTACAGACAAAATTCCACCCAGCAGGGTAAATACAATCACCATCATTCCGCGCTTCGGTTCGCTGCGCTCTGTGGGAACATTCGCGGGCTGAACTTCGCTAAAAATTGGGGTCTGCTCCTGCAGGTTCAGGCGTGACTCTTCCACTCGTTGTGCCAGAGACTGGTAAACATTCAGTGCCAGATTCTTCTCATCCTGAAGGCGTTCCAGTTCGGTTTGAGCACGGGCCGTTGAAATGGATACATTACGGTCCTGAAATTCAGCCAATGCCATCTGTGTCTCCCGAAAACGCGCTTCGGCTTCCTCTTTCTGTTGATCTGCAAACTCCAGGTTCTGACGAGCTTTTTCCACGCGGTATTCAGTTACATACTCTTTGAGAAGATCTATCAGATATCGATTCATTTCCGCGGCTGCACGGGGGTCTTGTAGTTTTACTTTTGCGGTAAGAAGCCCGGTTTCCTGATCTTGGGAAACAGATATCCGTTCCCGAAGCTGCTTTACAAGTTCAAACTCTTCCTGGGATAATGAGATGAAATCCTGTTCCAGGACATCCTCTCTCACTAAGGTTCCCGTCTCTTCATCGGAACTGAAAAATTCTCGAATGCCACCCAAAATAGTGAAAGGCAGTCTGACGGTATAGTCTTTGACATAGGTCGTAATAGGTTTGGAGTAGTGATTCTCCAAAAAATCTGGCCAGGTGGTAGTTACGCCGTACTCCCTGAACTCGATCTCGGTACTCATCAGTTCCAGTTGGAATGAAAGCGAATTAACGATCTGAGGATAGATTTGAGGCGGAATGGTCCCGGCCGGCATCGAACTTCCTCCGGAAATTCCGAACGCACCGCCAAAGCGCTGAAGTAACTGACTGGCTCCTCCTACGTCCTCTGTCTGTATTTCCGGCATCAGAACGGCATCACTTTCAAACTCTTCAGCACTGAAAAGCGCCCAGAAGACCCCAAGAAAAATAAACACTCCGGTTATCTTAATGATCGTCCACCGGCCTGCCCAGATCTTTTTGGCAAGCTCCATTAGATCTATTTCGTCTTCATCCGGCATTCCGTGTCCGGGTCCATAACCTTCAACGTACTCTACCGGCACATAGCGAATTTCATTCTTCTCTTTTTGAGGGTGAGACTGCCCTTCATTTTCGCTCTCATTTCCCGGCTTATTTTGATCGGCCATCTATTGTTTATTCTTCTTAATTATAAAGTCTTTACCAAGCAACAAAGGTAGGAGTTTTGAGAATTAATTTCAGAAAGAAATTTCCCTTCTCCCCCTGTAATAGGGGGAGAGACAGAGGGGGTAAAAAATGTGTCGCAAATTATATTCTAAAAAGATTAAATTTGAGCTTAGTGTTTCTCCTCCGTTAAATTTTTAACTACTCTGTTCGATTTCTCCACGCGGACAGACCTGTTTCGGTATCCGGTTTATGTTTTACGGCTTAAGGTGTATGTATGCACAAAGCAAATTCAGCCCCATTAACTTTACTAATTTCAATCTTTCAACAAAATATTCATTGATCACCTAAGGAACTGGAAAACTGTGAAAAATCCGCCTCAAAACGGTATTCAACTTCAATCCACGCTCTTTGTTCGGCGGGGGAAGATGGTTGTCACTCTACCCTCGGGTTCCGTGATGCTTATTTATATGCCACACCTACGGGGCTTAACCTAATGTCCAATCAAGCGTAGCAATCCTAAGCAATCCAAATGAAAGGGTAAGTTAACGTACGGCCTAGAAAAAAATGGGGAGCATTCGTGGAAGTAACGAAGCATGAGATCCATGAATCCACCAGCCTCTGTTTAAAAAGTAGTAGAGCACAAACCAAACAGGCCTTGGATTCATGGCATGCGAAGGAACAACACGCCCCATTTTTTTCTAGGCCTTGACTTTTTGAATACTTTTGGGTCAAGCCAAAAGTATTGTATTAATCGTTTGAAATAAGATCTTCTAAATACCGCCTCATTTCTATTTCTCACTTCAATCCACGTTCTCTGTTCGGCGGGGATTTGATGGATCATTTTTTCCTGGGGTTAAAACCCCAGGCTATGATGTAGACCACCCCGTTGGGGTTTGGCGGTTATTCCCAAGCATATTCAGCGGCGTAACACAAATTTATCTGTTAACTATATAGCACTATACGCCGCCCTTATTAGCCATCCCTGTCATCTCGACCAAGCGTAGCGAGCGGAGAGATCTAATCATTTTGCCCCTTTGTTTTTGGCCACAGGTTACACCCGATTCACCGGCTGTCAGACGATGTCAAAAAAGACATTTCTATACCCATTCATGGGTTATAAACACGAGCCGCTCATTCATAGCCGGGCTCCATCAACTGGTCAGGCGACCCGTTGCACAACAGTCATGACGCTGACAGAATCCTCCTCTCGTCGGAATGCTGTCAGGTCCAGTTCAGAATCCATCATCTATTTGTGATTTGTCTAAGGCATAGAGTAAAGTGGGAATATGGGGTAAATTGCTAAACGGCCTTGAGAAATCAGCGGGAACAGAGAGCTGACAGGAGACGAAAAGAAAAACTCACCAGTCTCCAACTAAATCAACCATGTCATACAATCTATCAGACGTTGAGTTTTTCCGGCTCATGGCAGCGAACGCCGATGATTTCTCTCAGCCTTGATTTTTTACGTCTCTTTTGTATCAAGACAAAAGAGACAATATGTTCGTTTAAAATAAGATCGTTGCAACACCGTCTCAATTCTGTTATGAACTCCAAGCCAGTTCCTTTTTCGGCGGTAAATTGTGGTTGGCATTCTACCCCGGGGTTCCGTTGCGCTTTACCCCAGGCTAATCATGTTCAGCCCCTAAAGGGCTGTGTTCACCCACAAATTGAATTTGAAAGGTTACCCCTCTTTATGAACAAAGTGAATAGAGAGGGGGCTAGGGGCTGAGTTTAAAAACCCATTTATGGGTTCCATATGCGAGCCGGTCATTCATGGCCGGACACCACCAACGAGTCAGGCGAACCGTTGCACAACAGTCCGTCCAGACGCTGACAGAATCCTCCTCTCGTCGGAATGCTGTCAGGTCAAGTTTAGAAAACGAATGGTAAGTCCACAATTCAATTCACAAAAAGCCCTGTATATCATTACATTATCCACATGCCAAAATTCAATGTCCAAATAAATGTCTCCTCAGGTTTTGCTGCGTTCATCCTTCTGTCCTTGATCTGGCTGGGCTTGCCCGAAATTTCAATATCCCAGGATCTCAATCTTGATCCGATACAGGACCGATTTCGCTCGATCTCACAGAACTCCATTACATCCCTTGAAGGGTCCGGTGATCTGATCTGGATGGGGCCGGGGTTGAATGCATACTCGGAGCTGTCGGGTGATATCTACATTCCGGAATCGGCCGACAGCATTTTTGCCGGACGCGGACGTGTTTTCTCCCTTCAAACAAATCAAAACCGGATTTTTGCCGGACTGGGATTTACATCAGACATGGGCGATGAATCGGTACAGACAGCTATAGGATACTACAAATCGACCAATTCAGGGGAATCATGGCAGTTTATTTCATTCCCATTGGATGAACGTCCGCCTGCCGACTGTACCGGATCAGAAACCGGAACACCCTGCGACCTGGAGTTTGAATACGGCAATCAGACTTACCTGCGCACCCGAATCACCGTACCGCAGCTCTCCCCTCCGTTTGAGGTCGACTTTTATGATCAAACGTTGCTTTCTGTCAACTGGGCGTCGGGACTGATGAGGAGTCTGGACGACGGCGCCAACTGGGAGCGCCTGATCTTGCCGCCGGCTTCACTTCAGGAGATGAATCCAAGTATGGAGAATATTGAATGGATCTCCCAAACGTCGGATGGAACAACCGTCAACCGGTATGACCCTCGTTTTGATAACAACCTGCTTGGGTTTGGCCTGATGATCGACCGTGATCAGAATGTGTGGGTGGGAACGGCCGGAGGAATCAACATCTCACCGAATGCATTGTCTGCGCCTCGCAGTGAAATTGAATGGAGACGCTTCACTTTTGATCCGGATACTCCTGATGAAGGACTATTGGCCAACTGGATTGTAACAATTCGTCAGCAGCCCGGTACCGGCCGGGTCTGGATGACCAACTGGATGACTGATCCTCAAAACCGGGACACAAACGGCGTGGTCTATACGGATGATCTGGGAGAAACTTTTCAGCAAACGCTGGTGGGTGTTCGGGTGAACGATATCGGATTTTGGGAGGATAAGATTTTTGCTGCTGCTGATGACGGAGTCTACGTTTCTGACAATGATGGTAATTCGTGGGAAAAAATCGACCGGATCAGCAGCCCCAATTCCTTCATTAAAAAGGATGCTCAATACTATGCCTTATCATCTACTGATCACAATCTGTGGGTCGGGACAAGTGATGGAGCCGCCTACACTTCCGATGGCGGCGAAAGCTGGAGTATCCTGCGGGTTGATCTGCCTCTGCGCGGAGGAAATATCTATCAACCCGATGCACCGGATAACGATACCTACGCCTATCCGAATCCGTTCTCCCCTACCCAACACGGCGTTGTTCGGATCAAGTTTGAGTCAAATTCATCGGGTCCGGCCACAATTCAAATCTACGATTTTGGAATGAATCCTGTTAAAACAATAGAAGTAACCACATCCGGATCAGGCAGCTACGAAGCCACCTGGAATGGAGAGAAAGACAGCGGCAGACTGGTAGCCAGCGGCACCTATTTTTATCGGGTGAATACACCATCAGGGAGTACCGATGGGAAGATATTGTTGTTGGATTGAGGATGCAGGTCGCAGGTTTCAGGCTTGCAGGCTTCCCCTCTTGAGAACTTGTCCGACTACCGGCGGAGGGGATTGAGGGGTGTGTTTCTGGGTAAAACAATGGAGAAATCATTCAAATCTTAGAGGTAAAATCCAATCTCATCAAGAACACACCTCTGAATCCGTGATATAATCCTAATACAAAATATAAAATCGTAGTTCGGTCATTCGGTCCATCGTGATTCGCAATTCAGAATGATTCCGCCTCAATTTAATTCTAAGTTTAAAACCTTGCTCTCTCTTCGGCGGTGAATATTTTTGCATTTGTATTCTACAAACAGAACACTCCTCCGGAGTGTTGTTTTAAACACAATCTAATTATTGCAATTTGGCTCAGTGAAATGGCGATTAATTTGGAGTACTTATTGAGATCTAAACAAAATTTCGAGGTTAAACCTCTCTTAGCATAAACAAATCTCTGTCCGATAATATTCGAGACTGTAGCCTTTCATCGAAGAAAGGTTTTCTAATCGTCCCCTCTTGAGAGGGGATTGAGGGGTGTGTTTCTGGGTAAAACAATGGAGAAATCATTCAAATCTTAGAGGTAAAATCCAATCTCATCAAGAACACACCTCTGAATCCTTCGTTGGACACTTCGGATTCTGTCTCCTCTTCCCGATCAAAAACATCGGGACAGGCTCCGAGGAGATGACATACTATTTACTCTTCTTCCCTCTTCACCGCCTTCTCTCTCTCCCAGTGTCTTAAAATCGAAATGGAGAATCCGGCCATGAGCATAAACGTACCCAGCCATACGATCGAAACGAACGGTTTCTTCTCCGCTACAATCAAAACCCAGTCCTCTTCAAACTCTTCATCAAGTCCCTCAACAGTAAGTTCAATGGTGTCGGTTTCCGGATAGATACTGCTGAAAAAGACATCCATATCCCACCGGTCAATCTTCAACGGCGGTGAATAGGTGTAACTTCGTCCATCTTCGGTGTAAACGGCAAATAGCGGCTCAACATCGTACGCATTACCCGATGGCGTGTGTTCAACACGAACCTGTGCCCTCACTCCAATCTGAGTATTTTCGGGCAGACTCTCCTCGCTGGCCGGTGTGAACTGCATAAATGTAAATGAAAAGGGTCCGGCATCGATCGACTCACCTTCCTTGATTTCAATTTTCTGAGTATCCTCAATCGTTGAATCCTGTTCTGCACCGGTTTGTGCCATTCGTTGTAATCTCCGCTCCTGATCAATCTCCTCATTTCGTCCCGCAACATATTTACTGCCGGCTACATAGAGATAGACATCACTCAGCCACCCGGTTCGAACGTGGGGATCTACCGACCAATCAATATTATCCATGGATGATGTGGTCATCATCGGATATACAACAGGATCCATATAAAATGTGTCACCGCCATCAATCGGTTCAAACTTTAAGCGGTAGGTCTGCTGACCCGGACGTGGCGAATCGGATACGTCAAACCCTTCATAGGTCACCATATACTTATCATTGACTAGTTTAGGACGATTGATCTCCAGTTCAAACATCTCAACCGGCTGTGTAACCGGAAATCCTTCTTCATCAAAAACATCACCCGCAGCAATTCGTGAATTATACTGCGTAGTACGTTCATCGAGCAGCGGTTCGGTGTAGACCGATGAAGCGATAATTCCAAGCAGCAGAGCTCCAAATCCGATATGTGTGATCGTACCCCCGATTACTTTCGGGTTCTTGCGAACCAATTCAAAAAGAACCGCACCGTTACCAATAACGGCAAACCAACCGGCAAAAATGAATACCATGTAGTACAGGTTTCTTACCTCACCAAATACGATCGAAACTACTGTAAAAATGGATGTCAGAATGAGCGGCATAATCATCTTCCCGGCCAGGCTCTCCCAGGTATGTTTTTGCCAGAACAGGTACTGCCCGATCACCGTCGCAAACGCCATGAGAATCACAATCGGCATGCTCCAGTCATTATAAAACTGAATTTCGGGTGGGGTTGGGTTGTCTACAAAAAGTCGCCCTAAAATCGGTGAACTGGTCCCGATAATGATGACAAATCCAAGGATAAAGAGCAGAATCGCTCCGGTAAAGGTCATGAACTCCTTGCTCAGAAAATCGGACTCCTTATCCACGGATGGAATCTCCCGGTATCGGTAGAGATAGAAGCCGATTCCCATAATGGTGATCACGAGAATGAAGAGCAGCAGCTGACCATAGAGTCCCAGATCCACAAAACTGTGAACCGACTGCTCGGCAAGGACACCGGATCTCGTTAAAAAGGTTTGATATATCACGGCGACGTACGCCAAAATCGCAAAAAAGAGGGAGGCTTTATGAGCGCGTGAACTTTTACGCTGAATGATCATCGCGTGGATTCCGGCCGTTCCGATCAGCCATGGCACAAGCGATGCATTTTCAACCGGATCCCAAGCCCAGTAACCGCCAAACGACAGCGTTTCGTACGCCCAGTATCCGCCAAGAAAAATGGCTGTCAATAGCGATACGTTTGCTGCGAGCGTCCAGGGCAGTGCCGGACGAATCCACTCGTGATAAGTTTTTGTCCAGAGTGATGCAATGGCAAACGCAAACGGGACCGTCATCATGGCAAATCCAACAAAGATGATTGGCGGGTGAATCATCATCCAGGGACTTTTCAGCAGATCATTCAAACCGGAGCCGTCAGACGGTACAAAATCGGGGTTGGCCTGAATAAACGGTGCATTCGGCATCTCCTGGGCAATAGTTCGGAAAGGTGAAGCCCCTATTTTGGTGAATCCAAAATCCCAACCCACAACCATGGAAAGCAGAAAGAGTTGAGTCAGCATCATCACAAACATCACCGGGGCGCGGTAGGGCTTTCGGGTCCAGCGGATCAGTCCCGCACCTACCAGGAAACCGCAGAGAACCCAAAGCATAAAGCTTCCCTCCTGTCCGCCATAAAAGGCTGAAAAGAGATACCGAGACTCCAGGTCAAGGCTTGTGTAGTTCCAGACGTAGTAGTACTGAAACTGATGAGTCATGATCAGGTAGATCAATGCCCCGGATGAGATCAGAACAAAAAGTCCTTTTGCCATCCAGAGCCAGTTGGCGTAGGTTTCAAATTTCTTTTCCTCTTTGATGGAAGAGAGAGCATAGAGAATCAAGCCTGCAAATGAAACGGCAAATGCACCGCTTAAAAAGAGATTACCGATTTGTGCAATCATAGATGAATCTTGTCAGAGAGTTGAATCAGGTCGGTTGAGAGGGCCAACGTATATAGGATGAATTTACATTCCGGCTGTTTCTGCGGGTTCAAAATCCGGATTTTCGTTGTATTTGGACGGACACTTCATGAGCATTTCATTGGCGTAAAACACATTATTTCGCATTTCACCGATCACAACAAGCTGGGTGGCCTGTTCAAAGTTATTGGGTTTGGGCCTCGAATAGACCACGCGACGAATATTTCCATCCTCATCTTCCATATGAAATGAGAACTGCATCGTTTCGCGGGAAAATCCGTAATCGCCTGTCTTGTCCCACTTGCCAACCACATGTGAATTGGTTCGGTTTTCAGCCTGTTCAAAATTGACATACGTACTGATACTGTTGCCAAAATTGTACATCAACAGTGATGTAAAGATCACAATTGAAAAAATTCCGATTAATAATTTAGGCTTCATTGAATTTTTAAATTAATGCGTTTAAATGTTTTCGTCGCTGTCTGTTTCAGTTGATTCGTCTGAGCGTTTTGATGCTTCCAGTTTCTCTTCGAGTCCGGTTATTTTCCGATCCACACGAAACATCACAAAAAGCAGTACAAACCAGATGATCAGGCTCACACCCAGAACCACGTAGATCAGATCGTTGGATGACATAAACTGGATTAATGCGGATGACTCCTCCGCCCCTGTTCCTTCCCAGCGATCGCCATAGCTTTGTGATAACGTATCAACGGCGGTATTTACCGTATCTTGTACAGAAATTAGATTCATGATATCTGAGCTTCTTCAGTCAATTCTTTGATTCGCTTATAGCGGTTGATGATATCCATCATCCATATGGATAGGCCGATAAATCCAATTACGGCCGGATAAAAAATAATTCTGAGTTCCGGTGCCGTCATATCACTGAAAGCCGGATTGCCGTCCGCTCCGGGATGCAGGCTCGGCAGCTGACGCGGGATGATGTAGAGCAGAAACGGAATGGTGGTTACACCAAAAATATTGTAGACCGCTGAGATCTTCGCTCGTTTTTCAGGATCATTAAAAGCCGTTCGCAGAATGAAATAGGCTACAAATATCATCATGGCCAGAGCTGAAAGATTCATTCGCGGCTCGGCAAAGGTCCACCAGGTGCCCCATGTAAATCGTGCCCAGAGCGATCCGGTCAGGAGCCCGCAGATACCAAATATAAGCCCGACAGCCGTTGCGGTTTCAGCCTTGCGATCCCATTTCATCTCCTCATCATTCAGATATCGAATGCTGAAATAGAATGCCATCGTGAATGCGATCATCATGGTAAACCACATCGGCACATGCAGAAAGAGATTTCGAGCGGTCTGTTCCAGAATATCGATCTGCGGAATCTCGATCGAAAAGCCAACAATGATGACTAGTGTCATCCAAAATGCTACAATGTACTTCCAGATCTTCAAGAGAGCGTCTGTATAATTAAAATTCATGATTTTGCAGAACCTGGATAAAAGACGTCCTGCTCTTTTTCAGCATAAAAGATACAGAAAATGAATGAGAAGTTTATGAACGGGATATGAATTTTTGGGTGTTTTGGGTGGCGGTTTAAGGTATACGAAGTATGGTGTACGTGTGTGATTTTTGATGGTAGTTTGGCCAGAAGCTTCTCTACTCCGTTTAGTCGCTGTTGCTCCTTCATTTGCTCGAAGTGACGTGTTTTGTATTGAGCTGTCGGTAATAAAAACCGTCAGTTCGAGCTCCTAATTTTGCCAATAAAAAGTAGGCAACACTACTGAAGAGGCGACAAGCCGAAAGTCCCCTCTTGAGAGGGGATTTAGGGGTGTGTTCACACAGGGCAAAAACGTCGATTCAATCCAATAAACACATATTTCACCAAATCTGTCACCGGTAGCGCAGTCCCGGTGCTTTTCCGGGACGGAGTCGAGAACTTGGTGATAATTGAGTAACTCATTTTTTGTTAAACACCGCCTCTACCCTGCTCATGACTCTCAAATCGCTCCCTCTGTTCGGCGAGGAATTGGTTGCAAATAACAACCCCCGGTTGAAACCGGGGGCTAATTGTATTCCACCTCTACGAGGTTAGGACACCAACACATTTTAAAATTCAAGACTCAAATCGTAGTTCGCTGTTCGTCGATCAGTCATTCGTCAATCAGAAAACCTCTTCGGAGGTTGTATATGCGAGTTTACCAACCATAACATGATGTGTCGGTTGGCCGGTAATTTATTGCCGGATAATTGCATGTAGTCTTTCTGCCTCAGAGAGGCAGTATCTTTTTATCAAAAAGACAAAGACCCATTTACACCTGCTCCGGATGGAGCAGTAGATGGTGTTGTTTCCACTCTAGAAAACGTGCGGGAAAACTGTGTCCAGTCTTGATGAAACGTGTCGCGCCTTCAGCGCTTTATTACAGTTAAGTTTAGTAGTCTTTTTTACAATGGTATTGCTCCTCCGGAGCAATATTGAAGACAAGATCAATCCATCGATCATTCGTCAATTAACCTATGATCGTTACCGAGTAAGAAGAAGATTAAGGGGGCTAAAATAGAAGTATTGGCCTAGAGAAATCAGCGGAAAAAGAGAGCAGACAGGAGACGAAAAGAAAAACTCACCAGCCTCTTGCAGGTTTAGTTGTAGAAAGTCAAAATTCACAGGCCTTGAGTTTTTCCGTCTCATGGCTGTGAACGCCGATGATTTTTCTCAGCCTTGATTTTTTACGTCTCTTTTGTATCAAGACAAAAGTGACAGAGGATACTGTTTGAAATGAGATCCCAGTAGTACCGCCTCTATACTATTTCACACTCCAAACCACTCTCTCTATTCGGCGAGGAGTTGGTTTCAAATAACAACCCCCGGTTGAAACCGGGGGTTAATTGTGTTCCACCTCTACGAGGTTAGGACACCAGCTCATTTTAAAATTCAAGACTAAAATCGTAGTTCACAGTTCGGTCATTCAGTGATTCGTCAATCAGAAAACCTCTTCAGAGGTTATATATGCGATCCGGTAATTTATTGCCGGATAACTGCATGAAGTCTTTCTGCCTCAGAGAGGCAGCATCTTTGTATAAAAAAAGAAAAGATCCGTTTACCCCTGCTCCGGATGGAGCAGTAGATGGTGTGGTTCGCATTAAAGAACGCGTGCAGGAGTTCTGTTTCCAGACTTGGTGAAGAGTGTCGCGCCTTCAGCGCTTTTTTGTTGTTAGATTTCGTAGTCATTTTTACAATGATATTGCTCCTCCGGAGCAATATGAAAGTCAAGATCGGTTCATTGATGAGTCCTCATTCAGTAACCATTTAGGATGGTACGAAATAGATTACCTGATACAACCTCAACGCTGGAGTTTTCCTTATTCTATCTAAAACCTAAAATAAGTTGAATTCCTGCACTGTTTTCTACTCCGGCTCATTTGTTGTAATAACAAAAATCACCAATGGATCGCTGCCGCTGTTCTCCACTGCATGATAGGCCTCTCCTTTTACCGTGGTCACCGTACCTTTTCCGATTTTGAAAAACCTGGCTTCGCCTACAGCACTGTCTTTCTCTTTATAAATGCCTTCACCATGAAGAACCACGTAGAATTCTTGCTCAATTCTGGTTCCGTGGGTATGAAAACCGACGCTGTCACTTTTACCGGGTAATATCATATATGCACCGATTCTGTTGTTTACCAATTCTCCTTTTTCAAACATCTGAAGCAGGTAAACAGTCCCGGTTCCGCCATACATACCCTCTCTTTTGTCATATCTGGCCACATCCCTCCGGTCCGATCCATAATGGTATAGAGTGGGTTCCAAAATAGGTTTCAGTATGTTATTGAGCTCAGACTTCTCTTCGTCTGTCAGTGACTTTCGTTTTCTATTCATAGGATATCATCGGTTGTTTCTGCTCTGTAAATACGTTTTTTGAGTGCTTTGCAGAACCAGAGCTGTCATTCTGAACGCAGTGAAAAATCTTGCTTTAATATCGATTCACGCATATAATAATTACTCAAATCCCAGACCGTGAATCTCTGCAATCTGAGCCGAATACCGATCAGGCCGGCTTTTGAAATAAGTAAGAGCATCACTCAGGTGGCTTTCAGCTTCATCCTGTCTGTTTAGATTCCAAAGACAGATACCCAGTGTGAACCGAGCACCAATCTGGTCAACATTGTCGTCCGGAAGAGTACTTCTCAACGCGTAGGCTCGTTCTGCATAAGATATTGCCTCTTCAAACCTCCCCTGTTTTCTGAGGGCGTCGGCTAGTCCTTTCAGAGGATAGGATAAGCGAATGTGGTCTGCAGGCAGGAGTCTCTCCCCGTGTTCCAGGCTTTCACGAATAATTGTTTCAGCCCGGCTATAGTTTGCCATTCGCAGATACACATTTCCGTAGCTTTGTAGAATACCCGATATGTAGAAATTTTCGTTTCCATACTCTTCTCTGAATATTGCAAGAACATCACGATAGGTTTCGGCGGCTTCCTCAAGTCTTTCTGCCCCGGAATAGGCTCGTGCGGTATTAGAATGGGCTGCTAACGTGTTGAGATGAGCCGGACCAAAAATCTCCAGACGCATTTCATGAGCTTCAATAGCGTAGGGTATCGCTTCCTCAAACCGCCCCATATTCTGGTACAGGCTGGAGATGTGATTCAAGGTAGAAGCAACCTGTTCGTGAATACCGGGATGCCGCGCCCGACTCAGCTCCAGCGATCTGTATAGGTACTCTTCGGCTTCTTCAAATTTACCTGTTCGCCTGTAATTAGTGCCCATATAAAAAACAAAATCATCATACGTCTCACCGGCTTCTTCACGATTGTTTTCATAGATCGGCTTCAACATTTTGAGTATGGAGTCGGCCCGGGCATACTCCTGATTGACATCCAAATGGTAGGTGTAGTCAAGATGAACGCTGGCAAACTCAAGTGAGCCGGGTTCTAAATAGCGGTTGGCAAGATCAACAGCACGGTGCATCATAGCCAGACCTTCGTCGTACTTCCCGGCTTTGTCAAGAATGATGGACCGGTCAGCCAGCATATCGATATAGGTAAAACTTGTTGTGTCTTCTAGCTGCTGATAAAGCTCTACAGCTATAGAGGAAACGGAATCAGCTTGTTCATGCTCGATCAGGTTAGCATATATATTTGCCATCGTAATCAAAAGTTCGGAGCGGGTTCTCGGGTCGTTGGCTAACTCATTATTGATGTATGCTGTACTCATGTTCACCATACCTAGAGCCGATAATTCCTCTCCCCGATTTTGCATCGGGTCAATCGATCTCAGCGAACTTCCAAGCACAGAAGCAATCCGTGTAGCCCTGAGTGCTTCCTGCTGTGCTCTCTCTGTTTCGTTTTTCAGTTCATGGGTATACACCAATACCAGAATGGTGATCGATACAATTGAAAATATTCCAATAAAGGATGCCACCCGGTTTCGATTCATCCATTTTTTCAGACGATAAAGTGGCTTTCTCGAAAATGAATACACCGGACGCTGTGCCATCCAGTCTCTGATCTCATGGCTAAGTTCAGAAACATTTTCATACCTTTCTGATGGGTCGTCCTGCATGGCTTTATCGATAATAGCACGCAACTCTTTTGAGATCGGAACAGAAGTGCAGTTCTCCTTTCTGTAATCCTTCTTTGGATGGCAACCGGTAAGTAATTCAGCTAAAATAACTCCCAGACTGTAAATATCTGAAGCTGTTGACGTTGATTCACCCCTCATCTGCTCAGGTGAAGCGTAGGCCCTGGTCATGGCCTTCACACCGAACTGTTCAGGTTCTGAATCTTCCAGAATTTGTGCAATACCGAAATCCAGCAGCTTGATCATGGGGGATTCATCATCACCGGTAACCATAATGTTATCCGGTTTCAGATCTCGATGAACAATCAGGTTTTTATGAGCATACTGAACGGCATCGATTACGTCAAGGATCAGTTTTAATTTGTCGTTTAGGGAGATCTGCATTTCTCTGCAGTATTCAAGAATATTTTTCCCCTTCACATACTCCATGGCAAACCATGGCCGTTCCTCGCCGGTTATTCCACCGTCTATCAGTCTTGCAATATGTGGGTGCTGCAGCCGGGCCAGAATGCTTCGCTCGCCCAAGAAACGACTGATCGCCTGATCCGAGCCCATCCCATATTTTATCAGCTTAAGCGCGACAGATTGTTCAAAACCTCCCTCAGTGCGATTGGCCAGATATACATTCCCCATCCCTCCTGAACCAATCTTTTTTTCAATTAAAAAAGGGCCAACCTGAACGCCTTCAAGCGGAAACAAGTCCGAAAGATCCACATGGTCTATAGCAAACCCATCCAGTAAAGAAGTGTGATCGGAGTCGGCTTTGAGTAGAGTGATCAATTCCTCATATATGAGCGGATCATTTGTCTTTACAGTTTTCAGGCGTTCGGATCTTCGTTCCGGATCCAGATCCACGATCTCTTTGAACAAGGTGTTGATTTTCTTCCACTGGGATGCTTTCATGGAATGATTGATTAGTGATTAAAAGATCTGTTTCACTCTTTGAGAAAAAACTGCTTATTACAATACGCGCAAAATTATATGTAGAGTGGCGAAGTATTTTTAAAAAATCGCTACATCCGAAATCGGAAATCTCAAAAATCGTTAAATGAATCTTTCAATCTATCTCATGTTCTCAAAATTTGATGTAAAGATTTTCTGATTTAGCGATTTACAGATTTCCGATCTGTCACACGATTACGATTACGATTACTTGCAGTTTGAACACTTTTATGAAAAATTGCCACCAATTCATTGCATTCTGTAATTGCTCTATTTATTGGTGAGTCAGAATGGTAATAATTGGTTCGTTTGATAATTTTTAAACAATTCAGAGATTCCCTGAGCTCTTTAAGAACAATACTCATCTTATGGACAAAAT
Organism: Rhodohalobacter barkolensis; assembly: GCF_002834295.1. Taxonomy (NCBI): domain Bacteria; kingdom Pseudomonadati; phylum Balneolota; class Balneolia; order Balneolales; family Balneolaceae; genus Rhodohalobacter; species Rhodohalobacter barkolensis. Next base: position 1,012,157 of record NZ_PISP01000001.1, read on the forward strand.
CTTTTGTTGACTCAGCACTCTGTGTTTCTCCATAATTTAAGGCCGGTGAAGTACAGGATCTGACTAACTGATTAGCAAGATTATTTGCAAACTTATTATTTGGCATTTTATTAATAATTTCAGCTGTTATGACTGAAAATTCTATTAACCTTTCTTCAAGTTCTTTTCGGTTCATAATCTTTCTTCTTTTGTTTGAGTATATAAGTATGAACCAAAAACGCCGGTTTGCTTACAGCTTTTTTTAAATCGTTACATCCGAAATCGAAAATCTCATGAATCGCTAAATCAAGACTCCGATATTTTTCTTGTAAACAGTATTTGATGTAACGATTTCTGATTTATCGATTTACAGATTTCCGATCTAACTGGTTACCCCAACTCACATTTCAGCCAGGCTCTGGCCACACGCCAGTCGTAACGAACCGAGTGCTCGGTGCCACCCATTACTTCAGCAATTTCCTTATAGTTCATCCCACCAAAAAAACGATACTGGACAATCTGAGCCTGACGTTCGTCCAAGGCTTCTAATTTTTTAAGGGCGTCATCCAGGTCCAGAAATTCATCGATTTGTGCCTCGTAGGGGGCCATTCCATCTGTAAAAGTTAAGGCAGGCTGTTTGCCTCCACGTTTTTCCGCGTTCTTTTTTCTGGCGTAGCTTATCAGAATTCTGCGCATGGTAAGGGCAGCAACGGCTAAAAAATGAGAACGATTATTATAGATAGCCTTATCCTGATCTACCAGTTTTAGGTAAGCCTCATTGACCAGTGCCGTAGTTTGTAAGGTATGCCCGGCTCTTTCTTGTCTAAGTTGAAGGTGAGCTTCATTTCTCAAGTGATCGTATATCAATGGATATATTTTGTCGATGGCCTTGGCGTCGCTTTCTTTCAACCCATTCAGCAGCAATGTTATACGATATTCAGGAGATTCCATACTTAATTTCCTCGTTAATCTTAACTCTCTCCTTTTCTTTATGAACCTGCACAAAACTTTAAATAATCTAGCTTTTGTGGACCATATCTACAAAAATCCACCTGATTTTTAATGATTTAGTAAAACAGGGTTCACCCAATAAATTATTTCGCCAGGCTTCCTCATTTTCTGCGCGTACAGTGATAGGAAGGTTTTATCCAAACACCAACAAACTGTTACTATCATGGAAAATCAGAAAAAAATACATTTTAACTATCTCAGTACATTTACTGTAAGCTTATTGCTGCTGGCTTCTTTTATCACCATTACTTCCTGCTCCGAGAACGGGACATCCACAAATCCGGATCGGGAAATGACATTTGAGGAAGTGATTAAAAGCGGTGGTGAATTCGAGCAGATCCCCGACTCCAGAACCACCGATACCCTTTCCGTTAGCGAACCGGTAGCAGAAGACCGCCAGGTGGAAGAAAATGGCAGCATAGAATCACAGCGCTGGATCTGCACAACAAAAACCTTAAGCGTGCTCGACGGCAACGGACAGTTTCCGCTATTTAATACCAACGCAGATGTGATCTATCCCGGAAGTCTGCTGCAGGGTAAAACCCTGGCAAATGCAACTCCTTCACCTATTGTGGTTGAGAGAGCGGGAGGAACCATTTCATATAACCTGACCAATGGCAACCTCTCATCTACATTTTCTGTCGACAGGGTAAGTAAAAGCTCTATTCAGGATGCAATGAACAATATTATTGCCAATTCCGGTGAAGAAGTTCCGGCCAATTTTCAGTTGGAAATTCAGGAGGTTCAGTCTGAAAGTCAGCTGGCAGTAGAGTTGGGACTGGACGTTAGCACTTTTACCACCAAAGTGAAGTCGAATATGTCGTTCAGCACAGATCGTGAATACAATCGATTTCTTGTAAAGCTCAGCCAGGAGTACTACACCATGAGCTTTGACCTGCCCACCAGCCTCAGTCAGCTTTTTGATGAGAGTGTTACACCCGAACAGCTGGCTACATATGTGCAGCCAGACAACCCCGCAACATTTATATCATCCGTTACCTATGGTCGTATTTTTTACATGCTTGTAGAATCTACTTCCTCCAGCCAGGAGATGGAAGCCAGACTGAATATCTCCTATGGATCCTTTGACAATAAAGTGAGTGGCAGTGTAGATGTTGATAGTTTTCAGAAGATGAACAATGTGAAAATCAAAGTAATCGCCTACGGAGGTGATTCCGCCGGATCAATCAGCCTGGCAGGAGAGCGTACCATCGAAGCTATAGCTGAAAGGCTGGAAGAAAGCACCAATATCCGTACCGGACTTCCACTCTCTTATGTCGTGCGAAGCGTGGAGCGTCCCGATCAGGTCGTGGGAACCAAAATTGCGACTGAATACGACGTAACCAACTGCGAGCTAAAGGGAACCCTTCCACCGGTCACCTTCCGTTCCTGGGTTGATCTTTTTGATGATGGCGTCGGTGCGGCAACCAACGTAAAGGATGATATCGTCATCCTGTTTAACGGTGCCGGTACCGAATACGCCTGGTTCCACGACCGCCAGATCAAAGGAGAAATCTATAGCATAGCCGATAACGCGGCTCCGCTGGGTGTTGTTCCTTTTGATGCTGTAGGTTCAGCATTGTTGTTCGAAGAGGGGAATATCTACCTGATGAATAAAGAAGGCACTAAATACGCTCCATTCAAATTTACTCCGGGTCCATTATCAGGAGAGCCGCAAAATACACAATTTGGTAGTTATTCCAGTGTATTTGATATCAACCAGTGGGGAAGTGACAACCATCCTTTCGCCGTTGAAGGGATGGGCGCCGCCACAAAGCGAATTAATATACCTTCCGGTATAAATTACAGCATGTACCTCTTCAACAATGACGGAGACAGGTATGTGGGATATCAGGATGGAACATTCAGCGCTGTTACCGATTTTGCAGACTGGGGACCTGCCGATCAGCATGAGGAGTTCACCGTAGTCGGTGCAGCCACACGCATTAAACTTGGAGCGACCGAGCATAACATCTTCTTTAATAAGGACGGCACCGAGTTTGTGATCTTTGATTTCCTTGGAAATGGCGGGGCAAAACAATTTTCACAACCTTATGTCATTCTTTAAAAAAACCTAAAAATGAAGTGGCTTTACGTCACAAATTGATGGTTACTACAGATAGGTGCTTTTGGTGTTGGAAACATCGCCGGAAGCACCTTTTTTTATGTATACCGTCCCGAATTCTCGGGACAGAGTAGTATTGCCACGGAGGCACGGAGTTTATGTTGTTCTCTTATTTACAAATCGAGGTATCCCCAACCATTTTCCGTGTCTCCGTGGCTAAAAATCTTCAGCGCTAAAAAACTTTCGCCGGGATGCACATCTTTTTGCGCGTACAGTAACAGGAACATTTTAATCAACCTTCAACAACCTGTCACTATTATGGAAATTCAAATAAATCAAAGGAAAGAAACCATTTAGCGCATTTCATGTTTTGCTTACAGCATCACTATTAATGCTTTACCTGTTTGCATCCTGCTCAGAAAGCGGAACTTCCGATAACCCGGATTTGCCTGAAAAGTAAATTTTATACCGTTGAGGCAGGGGTTTCCTGTTTTAAGATGGCAAGAATTTTGGAAGCCTTAGAATCACATAAAGGGGGCAGTTTTACCGATGAAATTTTTATTCGGGATTGAGCTTGCCGCCACAATATTTGCAATATTCCGCATCGGAATCATGTCCCTCTTTTGAACAGTGAGGACAGGTCTTGGTCGTCTGTTTGTCACGATTCACGCGGCTAAATTCAGCAGTAAATATCCCGGTCGGTATTGCAATAATTCCATATCCCAAAATCATGATTATCGCTGAAACCATCTGACCTAAATTCGTCTGCGGAGAAATATCACCGTAACCTACTGTGGTTAATGTAACAATAGCCCAGTATATCCCTCTGGGAATGCTGGTAAAACCATTTTCGGGACCTTCAATAACGTGCATTAAAGACCCGACAATAACGGTTATGGTTATAACGGTGTAAACAAAAATAATAATTTTGCGTCGGGATGAAGCCAGTGCATTGCGAAGCTGATCGGCCTCGACAATGTAGCGGGTAAATTTGAGTACCCGGAATACTCTTAAAACCCTGAGTATACGAATCACCAGAAAGAACTGAGTGCCCGGAATTAATAAACTTAGATAAGTGGGTAAAAAAGAGAGCAGGTCCACGAACCCGTAAAAACTAAAAATATAACCCCTGGACCGTTCTGCGGTTGTAAGCCGAAGTATATATTCGAAGGTGAAAAGTATAGTGATAACCCACTCAATTTTGAAAAACCAGTCGCCGTAAACTGCTCGATAGCTTGAGACGCTATCGAGCATCACCACAAGCACGCTGATAACAATGCTAACGATAAGAATTATATCAAAGGCTTTTCCGCTTGGGGTATCGGCTTCAAAAATGATTTTATTCAGGCGTTCCTTAAAGCTCAATTGATTGCCGGCCTCCATATTTATAGTTCCTTCGTGATTATTTGAATAACATGAACTGATTTTATGACATAAAATAGAAATTACAAACAAAGATACTACAGTTTATCTGCCTTGCATGATCGGTCATGCATCAATTTTTTATGAAAGATAAGAGGCCACAACAGTCTGCTTTAAAAAAGAGTAGATATTTAAAGTTTAATAAAGCCGTCCAGTTAGTTCTTGTTAAATAGAAGCTAAAGGTTAAGTAAGATCAGAGAATAAATACTTTTACCTAGCTATGAACAACGGAAATTTGAACTAATATCTCGACTGATTCCTATGCAGTGACGCATTTACTGAAGCACAGCTTCAGCAGCAGATCGACCAGGGACGCATCAGTCCGCATAACCTGCCGGCGTTCATATCTGAACTAACCATCAATATGGATTCATCAAGACAGAAGGTGCTTTTGGTGATGGAAACATCGCCGGAAGCACCTTTTTTTATGTTCACCGTCCCGAATTCTCGGGACAGAGTAGTATTGCCACGGAGGTAAGGAGTTTATGTTGTTCTCTTATTTACAAATCGAGGTATCCCCAACCATTTTCCGTGTCTCCGTGGCTAAAAATCTTCAGCGCTAAAAAACTTTCGCCGGGATGCACATCTTTTTGCGCGTACAGTAAAAGGAATCTTTTATTCAACCTTCAATTACCTGTTATAATTATGAATAGACTAAAAAATAAAACTACCTTACAAACTAAAATTAAAGAATTTATATTTCTTCCGGCTTGCCTGTTGCTTGTTCTTTTAAGTTCATGCTCGGATAACAGCGTATCAGGAGAAGAACCACAGGGAGTAGATGAAGTAGGTGACTTCCTTGCCAACCTGACCTACGACGCTGATGAACTCCTAAATGTCCAACCCAACGACGCCGCCCGTGAACCCGTCGACACGACTGCCACCACCGAGCAAGATGGTATCACTCAGCGCACCTGTACCAGCACCACATACACACTGCAGAACAACTTCGAAGAGGTCGCCATCCTGCGCCCGACACAAGATGTGATTTGGCCCGGTGCACTTGTCGAGGCCAACCAGTCGTTGCTTGACGGCCTGCCCGAGCCGGCCCGCTTCGAACGCTCACCCGTCAAAATCCGCATCGATCTGCCCGGAATTGGCACAAATGGGACGAAAACAATTGAGAGCCCAGACCAAGCAAACGTGCAGAATGCCATTGACGAGGCACTGGAGTGGTGGAATGCCAACGCCTACGAAGAGGGCTACGTAAATGCCGCCAGTTCCTCGAACCGCATCACCACATCTTACGCGTCAACACAGGCTTCTTTAGACCTCGGTCTAAATGTAGAATGGGCAACCGGCGACGTGCAGTCACAGTTCAACTTTGAGACGTCTGAAGAGAGTCGTGTGGTTATGGCAACGTTTAAACAGGCCTTCTACACGATAACGTACGTACAGGAAAATGGCGCGCAACCCGAGGACGTGTTCGGCCCGAGTGTGTCGTTGCAACAGGTCCAGTCCGCCTTCAGCAGTACGGCACCACCTGCGTACGTGTCCTCCATTACTTACGGACGGATCATCATGTTTCGGATGGAGACATCCTCGTCGTATACCTCGGCTGAGGTCGAGACCGCCTTTCGGTATGCCGCCGGCGGACAGGTTGAAGGTGATTTAGAGTCTACCTACAAAGAAATTTTGCAGAACTCGTCGGTAGAGGTAATCACTATAGGTGGCAACGCGGCGGTGGCTTCGGAGGCCGTCACGGCGCGCTCAGCGGGCGATTTGGTGCCCATCATCACGGGAGATAACGCGGTATACTCTCGTAACAATCCCGGCGTCCCCATCGCCTACGCGGTGAAATACCTGAAGGACGACAAGGTAGCCAAGCTGGGTTACACAACCGAGTACACGGCCACCGAGTGCTCCGCGATCAGAACAGCCGATGTCGTTACCGTCGACCTCATTGAGTTCGAGGCAGTCAACGACTGCGACGTGGGGCCGGGCGATTTCGATTTCAACGCCACGGTTTATTACAACGACGAGCAAATGTTCAACACAGGTGGTGTAGGGCCATGGATTTCCGCTGAGTTGGATGACGGCGAGACCAAATCGATCGACGAAGAAGTCGTATTCAACGCGCAGCGGCAAGACGGCAACACATTTGCCGTCGACTTTTGGGCGAGGGAACAAGACAACCCGCCCTTTGGGTCCCCGAATTACAACGACCTAAACGGCAAGAAGAAACGCACCCACACGTACAACATAAATACGGGGTGGACAAACCTGGATCCGGGGAATGGTGCCCCGGACAAAGACGGGGATGGAGTCCAGGATCTCGAAATCGAACTAGTCGGTGAGAAGAGCAATACGTGCCGGGTCAAGGTCTACTACGACGTTACGCTACAGTGACTGATCGACTGTGAAATTACGCCTTAAAACATGTTGCTTGGAATAAAAATCAATAGAAAAGACAACGTGATTATACGTCCATGGTCTCTATCAATGTTCGACCCAAAAACGCCAAACAAATTAACATGATTGAAGCAGCTTGAATAGTAGTCAAGACTGGAAGGTGCTTTTGGTGATGGGAACATCGCCGGAAGCACCTTTTTTTGTTCACCGCGGAGGTACGGAAGACGCAGAGAAGGTTTGCCACGGAGATACGGAGAATACTTTTTAAACTATTTCTTAATTACTGTATCGACTACCGTTTATTAAGTGGTTTATCCTTATTTTTTATATAAACTCTTCAAAGCTCAAATCTGCTCAGGAATTTCTTCTCATCTTCGTAATAAAAGACGCCAACGATATGTTTGGTTCCGTCAATGACTGGGGTCTTTTCAAATCTTGGGTTCTCTTTCTCCCACTTGGTCTGCTGCTTTAAAAAAGTGACAAACTCGTTATCGAATTCAGAATTAAAACCCTTCAATACTTCTACAGTTTTAATATTTAGATGTTCATCAAATGTGATTAGATAGTGTGCAGATTTACTACTAAAGGATTGCCCATCATATTGAATAAGATAATCTGATATCTTTCCGGAACTTTCTCTTAACATATATTCTCGATGTAAATTGGGCACTGTTCGCTCTAAGAACTGAAAATGAGTGATAGCTTGCCAGTGTCCGCTCCGACTCGTATTAGTGCCGTCCGACGATTTTAATTTGCTTGCAAAAGAACAGTAACTCAATGGGAAATAATTTTGGTCATTTTTTGAAAGTGCAACCATCCATTCCTCCCCCGTTTCTACAGATCTCTCACAACTTGCACCCCAATTGATTCCATTTATCGTTCCTGAAACTCTTAGTTCCGAAGGAGCTTCTCTCTTAAAAACAGCCAGCGGTTTTATGTTTGCAATGTAAGTTCTCCTTTCGTCGGAGTCGGGATCTTCCTCAGTTGATATTATTTTTATGGTTCCAACAAAATCAGATGTGATAAATTCATCATTTGTTGTATAAAAAATATCAGCACAGCTGCAACCCAATGCTATTGATGAAAAACAGAAGAATAACAATATTGTGAGTGCGTACTTTTTCATATCCATTTATTTTTCAAAACTATCAAAGACAGGTATCCAATTTTTATAACGGCACTGGAAGGCTTTAGACATTGAAGCACGGAGTATTATTGGAAACATTTCGACTAAAATAGAAAAGTAATAAAAATTCCGTGACTCTGTGGCAATTCATTAAAATCACAGGGAGCTCCGCCGGAGCTTCGGAGTCTTGAGGTATATGGGAGCTATATTCAGGCAACTCCGATGGAGTTGGTTCACAGCACAATATGTGTTTAACAGGAAAGTGAAACAAAAACATGGTATTTCTATGCAGCGTCAGTTCAGAATCGCAATCAAAACCAAATTTGGAATTATATCCAAATAACATAGCATTACAGAAATATCATGCTTGACTAAAGCTTGAAATAGAAGGTCCCGACACTCTGTACTGGCTTCTCGACACCGCTCGAAGTTACGATGGATGGTATGTTTTATGTACAAGTCGATATTCAACCAGAGGCCAGCTGGAACTATTGCCTAATTTTATAAAGCAAAAATACTCACCCTGCCTCAGCGAGGCAGCACATTTGTAAAAAAGGTCTGAAAGCCCATATCCACCCTGCTCCGGATGGAGCAGTACCAATCACTCTGACACATGCAACCTTACATGGAGATCACTAGTCTTAAGCACTGATGAATACCATGAAAAACATTTGAAAAAAGTATCAAATATCAGAACGGACTTGAGTCTGTGGAAGTTTTACTTTCTTTTATCTGCCAACAAAATCATTTGCAATGAAAGACTTCTTTGATACCACGGATCGCCGCATTGCCGAATCAATGAACAAGATTGGATTACCTGCCCTCAGATTATCTATGGGAATAATTTTTATATGGTTCGGGATCCTGAAAACCATCGGGCTATCACCGGCCGAGGGACTCGTTCTGTCTACCGTTAACTGGATGCCGATATTCAGTGCGGAAACCTGGCTTGTTATTATTGGATGGTGGGAAGTCATAATCGGAATTTGTTTTCTGTTTAAACCAACACTTCGAATTGCGATAGGACTGCTCGCCATGCAGATGGCCGGTACTCTTCTGCCATTGTTTATCCTCACCGAGGTAACGTTCCAGTCCGGTGCTTTCCCCTACGCTCCCACCATGGAGGGACAATATATCATCAAAAACCTGCTCATCATTTCCGCGGCTATCGTTATCGGAGGCACCGTTCGAAAAGTTTAAGTACTGATTTCAAGGATCTTTTGAAAGCGAAATTATGACAGGTGTGCGCAATGGGCCACGACTCTGCCGAAAGATATGTAGAGTGTCTTCTCTTTATCTATTGATTGAATTTCTCGTGGCACGACTTAGAGACGTACCACGAGGATTATTTCATCTAATCAGCCACACTCACCGGCACCCGGATTTTAATCTCTTCCCAGGCCAGTTCAATGAAACCGCTGTCATCCTCTTCCGAAACCACGGAGTAGATAAGCTGTTCGGTATGATCGTTTGCCATAGGCTCTACGTCAAAACGAGCCACATCCAGTTCCTCATCATAATCGCCCGCCTGATGCTGATCCCAGTGTTCATTTATGATCACCATCCAGTTCTCTTCACCCGGAATGGTAAAAAAGGCATATTTCCCAGCCGGAACCGGTTCTCCGTTCACGAGCATATCATCTTCAAACTCCACCGATGTGGCCATGTGTGCACCGCTGACCCAGATTTCTCCATAGGGAACCAGATCATCCCAAATGATTCGCTCTCTGACCGAAGGAGCGCTGTATTCGATCAAGATTTGGGAACCGCCAATCTCTCCGGAAACTTCCCGTTCCGGACTTAATACCTCTTCCTCCTCGCCCGATTCATTTTCACTATCACTTTCTGTATCCGTTTCCTGCTCAGACAATTCTATCTCTGTTGATGTTTCCGACTCAGCTGCGGTTTCTGTTTGATCTGAGCCTGAACTGCATCCCGCGAAAAGCAGTGCAATTAGTAAAATCCATACATTTTTCATGGTTATTCCCTCATTTTTATGATTACAATTATCTCAATGTTTTAAATCTTTCGTAGAAAACAAAGTGATAGTTCACAGAAGAATCATCTATGCATATAAAAAGAAGACTCCGTCGGCCATGATTTTGTGGGATGACATCTATTATAGTGCCGGGATGAAGTCGAGATCACAGTAGTGATTGGATTAAACAAATGTTGGTACCTATCGCCTCTACCCTGCTCATTACTCTCAAACCACTCCCTCTGTTCGGCGAGGAAATGGGTTGCCATTTTCTTACCCCCGGTTAAAACCGGGGGCTAAAATCTGGCCACCCCCGATGGGGTTGAGTTAAACCGTATAACCAAGACTGACTCCTAAGGCTACTATCGGTCATCGCTGAAGGATTGGAAAACATGGTATTTCTACGGATGTTGGATGGAAGAAATACAGACCAAAATTATTGAAAAGCATATCTTGGAACAAAGAAATACAGAAGTACCATGTTTGGGAGAAAAATCGTAGTTCACAGTTCGTTCCATCGATCATTCGTCAATTAATCTATGATCGTTACCGAGTAAGAAGAAGATTAAGGGGGTTAAAATAGAAGTATTGTCCTAGAGAAATCAGCGGAAAAAGAGAATAGTCAGGAGACGAAAAGAAAAACTCACCAGCCTCTTGCAGGTTTAGTTGTAGAAAGTCAAAATTCACAGGCCTTGATTTTTTCTGTCTCATGGCTGTGAACGCCGATGATTTTTCTCAGCCTTGATTTTTTACGTCCCTTTTGTATCAAGACAAAAGTGACAGAGGATACTGTTTGAAATGAGATCCCAGTAGTACCGCCTCTATACTATTTCACACTCCAAACCACTCTCTCTATTCGGCGAGGAGTTGGTTGCAAATAACAACCCCCGGTTGAAACCGGGGGCTAATTGTATTCCACCTCTACGAGGTTTGGACATCAGCGCATTTTAAAATTACAGACTCAGATCGTAGTTCACAGTTCGTCCATCGGTGATTCGTCAATCTGAGAACCTCTTCAGAGGTTACATATTCGAGTTTACCAACCAGAACATGTTGTGTCGGTTGGCCGGTAATTTATTGCCGGATCACCGTTTGTATCCCTCCTGCCTCTGAGAGGCAGGACATTTGTAAAAATTTCCGGGAGCTCAACTCTCCACTGCTCCGGAGCGAGCAGTACCGGTCATCACGGTTCTAATCACTACCCGCCAATAAACCATCGCAGGAAGCTCCGCTGAAGCATCGGAAGGCAGAGTTTGTTAAAACCAAAATCGGATCAGGTTTGAAGCCTCAAATCATCAAGGCTACCTCCCCCAACCCCTTCCCGAAAGCGTTCGGGAAGGGGAGAATCATTTTCATGATTCTTATGTCGAACTCACGTTACTTACCACTTCATAGACCCTTCTCCATTTCAACCACAATCTTACCCAAATGCCTTCCATCACCGAAATATTGAATCAGCTCCGGGATTTTATCAAATTCGTAGGGTCCATCAACAACGGGACTTAGTTGTCCCTGTTCCACAAGCTTAGAAATTTGGTCTAATCCTTTATTTGCCTTCAGAGTGAGTACGCTTAGCTTTTTACCGGTGAAAAGTGATATGAGCCAACCGAACAGTACGATTTCCAGCAGTCTGACCATCGATCCCCCGACTGTGACATATCTACCATCTTTTTTGAGGGATCGTGCAACTTTAAATGGAGATCGGGTTGATTTTGTATCGAGGATCAGGTCATACTTTTCTCCGATAGCGGTAAAGTCCGCTTTTCTATAATCCATCAACTTGTCAAATCCCAGCGATTTCATCAGATCAAGTTTTTCGCCGCTGTCAACGCCGGTTACCTCTACCCCATACGGTTTCAGGATTTGAATACCCAGGGTCCCGACACCGCCTCCGGCTCCATTGATCAGGACTCTTTGCCCGGTTTTCACCTTTCCCTTCTCCACCAGTCCCTGGAGCGCGAGAATTCCCGCATGCGGCAAGGCGGAGGCATCATTATGACTGATATTGGACGGTTTTTTGGACAACATCTTTTCCGGAACGCAAACGTATTCGGCAAATCCGCCCAGTCCGCACTCCGACAGATCGCAGTAGATCTCATCGCCGGCGGTAAAGGAACTCACTCCATCGCCCACCGCTTCGATGGTACCGGAGATGTCTACCCCGGGAATCTCTATCTTTGGCTTTCTCAGGCCGAAAAACAGACGAATGATAAATGGCTTGCCCCTGACCAGTCCCCAGTCCCAGTCATTGATGGAAGCCGCATGAATTTTTACCAGTACTTCTCCCTCACTCGGAACCGGTTTTGTCACCTCCCCGATCTCAAGATCATTTGGCATTCCGTATTTTTTTAAGAGTATGGCTTTCATGAGGTTTTTTAGTTGGTGATTATGAGGTAGAGCATTAACATAGCGGACTGGTTCATAAAGGTAGAAAGGATTATGAGTTAATAAACAGCTAAAAGTGACAACAAAAATATGATCATTGATATTGCAAACACATACTTCGCAGACTTCAACACTCAATCAACGCTTCCTTCTCTTGCCTGGAAAACTGCTTAATCTCGTACTCCCTCTTACAAGCTGCTGAACGATCTAAATGTTGTTCTATAAACACGACTTCTTCAGGATCGTGAGCCCGCAAATATTTCGCTCCGGTCCCCTGCCGATGCTGATGCCAGCGTCTGATCATATGATTTGTACTCCCGGTATAGAGACTGCCGTTCGTGCACCGGATGATGTATGTAAACCAGGATGTACGAATGGTTATTAGGATATTGAGTTATTTCTGAAAAAATAAGTAATAAAGCATGCTACACCCATTAAGGCAAAGATCAAAGAGACGAAGACGCTCGTATCAGGATCAAAAAAAGATGACATGATATCCTGTAATGGAGGAATTATTGAGAGCGCACCAATAGAGGCAAATAAGCAACCAAAAACGATCCATTCAATATTATCATTTTCTGTATCGCTTTTCATGATGAATACGTTTGTTTTATCGGATGATGGATGTAAACCGAGATGGTCTAAATGCGTTATGGGATTGTATTCAGGACCATGACGGCCCAGCGTTTAGCGGCGCAGGTTCTCGTATTTAATAGAAGCAACTGTCTATTTTTATTGTCCACAAACTTAAGTGCAAACCCATCCTGCGTACACCTTGGAATGATTGATAGTATAATTTTTAACCAATTCTGATTAAAAACTTCATGAAAGAGCTAGTCATTTCAAACATGATTTCTACCTCAGCTTCAACAACTGAATCATTGTGTTTTATAAAGGTATTATGATATTTAGAAAAGTAATCCAATAGCTTTACAAACATATTAACTAATTCTTTGGACCCACCATTTTCTTTTACATAAGTGCCTACAGGACCTAATTGATTTTCCAAAGACTTATCATTGCCCAATAAATTTTTAAGTAAAACTTCGAGTGAAAGTCTTAGGTCGTCTAAAGTATTTCTTTGAAACATATCCGCATTAAATTTAGTCAGAGCCTCATCAAAAAGTTTTAGGGATTCAGGGTAATCAGACAACCAATGTTTTGTTGACTCAATAAGAGGTTCACTAATTTTTTCTCCAGTTTCATCAAGTTCATCATATCTCGTAATTAGCTTGATTTTCAAATCCTTGACAGATTTATTTTCTGAGAACTGTGGTAAATCGCAAAGATTTTTGATAATTATATACTGTTGTTCAGGTGAAAAAGCACTTAGATTTTCACGTAGAGCAGTCCTCTTATTTGGCAGATCAGTAGAAAATGGATAGGTAGGATGAGGAATATCAACATCAAAATCTATAGCATATGCTGAACAGTACTCTACAATCTTTGCTCCTGATAAACCCTCATGAGTTTCTCCTAACACATTTGAAGTGTGGTTAATAAATAGCTGAGGTATCATAAATGATTTTATTTGTGCTAACGACCCAGCGCAAAACGGGCGCGGAGATTATGAGTTAATAATTGATGAAATTTTCAAAACGAGATACCACTGGAAACGAGACCTCAGCGTACCTAGTTGATGCATCTTTTTTATATCGATCATTGTTCTAAAATTTCTTCTCCAAGTATAATTCTTCGAATACTTCTTTTGTCATCAAATGGCACTACAATATCCGCGCCATTATCTTCTACAAATAATTCTATTTGTGGTTCTTTAGATGTTCCAATCAAATCTACGTATGTACCATAGTCTAAGCTATATATATCATACCTAACACCCGGATTATCTTTATCAGCATAGCCTCTTTGCATATGATGCAATACTCTGGCATCGAACAATTTTTGAATTGTATCATGTTTTATTAAGGAACGAGGAAGTAGAAATGATCTGGCTTTTTTTTCGCCTATGACATCTTCAACAATACGTCGAAGGACTTCATGCATTTCATCGTCTAAATCTTGTGCTTTGTCTTGCTCAAACCACTGCCTGCTCGCTTCAAGAATTGCTTTTAAATCAATTGTATCTCGCCCTCTTTTCCTTGCATCAAAAAAAGCATTAGTAAAAATATTTATAAGATCTCTAACTACTCCTTCAGCTGCCCGTGATAGTTCTTTTAGTGTATCACGCTGCGTAAATAATTTTGAAGCTAAATCTTTACCGCTGCTGATTCCATATTTATTCTTTAAATAATCTACTGGTAAATCTACATTTAAATGTTTAAGTAAGATTTCACTAAACAAGTCTGTAATTTGTTCAGGATTTCGATCAAATACGTAATAATCGTCTAAATCTGGAGCGGTTGAAATATCTGCACCCAATTCAAATCCGAAAATTGGAGTTTTATTCGGAATTTTAAACTTTGATCTATACTCAAGACTCGCAATCTTTAAAACTGCACGATTTACTGGTAAAACACCGCGCTTCAAGAACTCTGCCAGATACGGCTGGATATCTTCAGGAATAGAAGACCATTCGTCAATCAATAAATATAGCTCAACATCAGCAAGCTCTAAGGTCTCTGATAATGATTTATGTAGGGAAGGAAAAATTATTTTATCTTCTTCATTTACCCTAAAAGTTTGCTCTGTAGCCTGTGTTGAAGATTCTTTGTCAGAATAATTGAGCGATAAATCAGGTGATGTGCTTGTTATATTTAATCCACCTGTTTTTGATTTACCAACTTCTTTTTCAATTCTTTTTACTTCAGAATCTTGTTTATAGCTTTTAATTGGTTGAGTTATTGTATCTAATAGTTCATCCAAAGCGACTATAGCTTTTT
The DNA here is from genome assembly GCF_002834295.1 of Rhodohalobacter barkolensis. Taxonomy (NCBI): domain Bacteria; kingdom Pseudomonadati; phylum Balneolota; class Balneolia; order Balneolales; family Balneolaceae; genus Rhodohalobacter; species Rhodohalobacter barkolensis. Next base: position 1,027,315 of record NZ_PISP01000001.1, read on the forward strand.
CAGCATTTTCGTTGGGATACTCTACTATATGTTCGAGAAGCGTATTGTATATAGGAGTTAAAATATCTCTAAACAATGCTAAACATCTTTTTTTCAAAGGCAAAGAAGTATCTGAAAATTGAGAAGTACTTCCAAGAGTGCGACAATCCAAATATAATGAAACGATCTTGTTGTCAGGGGAAATTTCAGTCTGAAGTACTTTTAAAACGTGAGTTTTTCCAGTACCTCTTCGACCATATAGAATTTGGTTATTTCTGTTAATTAATTGAGGAAATATTCCAATATCTACGAAAGTTTCTACAAGTTTGTCTATATCTACATGTCGTTCAGATCGCTGCAAGATTCTTGACACTGCAAGTGTGATTTTTTGGTCTTGTATCATACTCGAAGATATTGATTAGGAATTCCTGAATGTATTAATCGGCACTTCTCAAAAGGCTTCTTTTGCCAGATACTCTACCAGACCGCGGCCTTACCTCTTGCTGCTTTCTTCTCTCGGTTACCGCTGTGTGCTATTATCATCCGGTGGGAAAAACTCTTGTCTGCTTCTTTATCAATCGGATGATCGTACTGTGTAAATAATTTCAACGTCCGTTCGGATGCATTGAAGCAGTTGGCAATTGACAGTTGGCAGTTGCCTTCCGTCCCAATGTTTCACGGGTTGGAGTCGAGAACTTTGTAATACCTGGCACAAGCTTCTCAACTTCTCTCTCCGAAAACAATCGGAGTACGGCTTCAGTGTCAAAATCATATTCAAAACCCTCCCCTCTTTCTGATCCGCCAGGGGCGGAGAAAAGAGAGGGGCCGGGGGTGAGTCAGAAAAAACAACCCGACGGATTTTCCGTCCGCCGGGCTGAAAAAGACTAGTCTATCGATTGCTAAATCAGGAGCACCCGGTCGTTGATCCACACGTTATGCACTTCTGGCATGTCCCATTACGGATCATCGTCATGCTCCCGCACTCGGGGCAAGAGTCGCCTGTATAACCAAGCTGTTTAGCTCGATCGTAGTCGCTTTCTGCTTCGTCTTCAAGTTCTATCTTAGCTGCACCTTCAGTTTCGGTAACCGGATGTTTCTTCTGATGCACTTTTTTCGCTACCTGCTCTTCTAGTTCATCCTCTTCGGATGGGCGCAGTTTTCTGGTCATAATCTCCTCGGGAGACACATGAGCCAGATCATCCCGCTCAAGATAAGTCACAGCCAGTTCCCGGAAAATATAGTCGATCACGGAGGTCGTCATCTTCACATGAGGACTTCCCGCTACCATGCCGCTCGGCTCAAACTTGGTGAATACAAACGCATCCACAAACTCTTCGAGCGGAACGCCGTGCTGCAGACCCAGCGAGATGGAGATCGCAAAGCAGTTCATCAAGCTTCTGAAAGCTGCTCCCTCACGGTGCATGTCGATGAAAATCTCACCGAGCTGACCGTTCTCATACTCACCGGTTCTCACATAGACGCTCTGTCCGCCAATCTTCACTTTCTGCGTATATCCGCTTCGTCTGAATGGCAGTCGCTGACGACGGGCCACATACTTGTGAATGATCTTCTCAGCGGTTTTAATCACATTATCCTGTGCTGCCATACTCGCTGCGTCATCATCCTCATCCTCAAGCTCTTCCAGAACATCACTCATAGAGTTGAGCGGCTGACTCAGTTTCGATCCATCCCGGTAAAGCGCATTCGCTTTCAGCATCAGCTGCCACGAAAGCATGTACGCCTCCTTGATATCCTCAACGGTTGCCTCATTCGGCAGGTTGATCGTCTTGGAGATCGCACCGGAGATAAACGGCTGAGCCGCTGCCATCATGTTGATATGTCCTTTCGCGGAGATGTAACGTGTACCGGTTCGGCCGCACTTGTTCGCGCAGTCAAAAACTGCCAGGTGTTCATCTTTCAGGTGAGGGGCACCCTCTACCGTCATAGTTCCGCAAACATAGTCGTTCGCTTCCTGAATCTGATCTTTGCTGAATCCGAGGAACCGCAGCATGTCAAAGTTGAAATCAGACAGCTGCTCTTCGGTAATTCCGAGAACATCCTTGCAGAAATCCTCGCCGAGTGTCCACTGGTTGAAGGCAAATTTAATGTCAAAACTTCCGGGCAGCGCCTCATTTACGGCATCCAGCTGCTTGTCGGTAAATCCTTTCTCTTTCAGCGTTTCCGGATTGATGTGTGGACAGCCGTCCAGGGTTCCGTACCCTTTGGCGTAATTGATAATCTCATCGATCTGCTTCGGCTTGTAGCCCAGGTTCTTCAGCGCAAGCGGCACGCTCTGGTTGATAATCTTAAAGTATCCGCCGCCGGCCAGTTTTTTGAATTTCACAAGCGCAAAGTCCGGCTCAATTCCCGTGGTATCACAGTCCATTACCAGACCGATGGTACCGGTCGGTGCAATCACAGTTACCTGTGCATTTCTGAATCCGTGCTCTTCGCCCAATTTCACCGCCTGATCGGCATCCTCACGGGCCGCTTTCAGCAGATATTCGGGACACTGATTAGCATCAATTCCTTTCGGCCTGATGGTCAATTCTTCATACTCCTCGGGAGCCACGTTGTAGGCCGCCCTTCTGTGGTTGCGCAGTACACGCTGCATATGCTCTTTATTTCGCTCATATCCTTCAAACGTGCCGAGCTCTTTTGCCAGCTCCGCACTGGTTGCATACGATTTCATATGCATGATGGCCGTGAGTGAACCCGCAATGGCGCATCCGCGCTCACTGTCGTACGGAGCACCCTGAACCATCAGCGCAGCACCCAGGTTGGCATAGCCTAGTCCGAGTGTTCGGAAGATGTATGACAATTCCGCAATCTCTTTGGATGGGAACTGTGCCATCAGAACGGCAATCTCCAGAACGGTAGTCCAGAGCCGTGTGGCGTGACGAATCGACTCCACATCAAACTCCTTGCAATCCTCATCTTTGAAAAATTTCATTAGGTTGAGGGATGCGAGGTTACACGCGGTGTTGTCGAGGAACATATACTCTGAGCAAGGATTACTCGCCTTGATCGGTCCGTCTTCCGGACAGGTGTGCCACTCATTAATGGTGTCGTGATACTGTGTTCCGGGATCTGCGCAGGACCAAGCCGCGTAGGAAATATCATCCCAAAGTTCTCGCGCTTTCAGAGTCTTCATCGGCTCCGGCTCACGGTTCTCCTTCTGAGCTCTTTTCTTCTCTACTCGTCCGTAAAGATTCCACTCTTTGTCGTCCACCACAGCTTTCATAAAACTGTTGGGCACACGAACGGAGTTGTTGGAGTTTTGCCCGCTCACCGTCATGTACGCTTCTGAATTCCAGTCGGTGTCGTAGGTATCAAATTCAATATCGGTGAATCCCTGTGCGGCAAGCTGAATCACACGCTCGATGTAGTTCAGCGGCACCTGGTGCTGTTTCGCCTCTTTAATGGTACGCCCCAGCTCCTTGTTTTTCAGAGGATCACGGCTGACAGCACCGTTGTAGGACTGACCGTCAATATCTACCGGCTTATGGCAGAGACTGATAATTCGTTTCAGGTACTTCTCAGAAATTTTTGAACCGGTTACGATGGAAGCCACTTTTTGCTCCTCGCGAACCTTCCAGTTGATATATTCTTCAATATCGGGGTGATCCAGATCGAGCGTCACCATCTTGGCAGCGCGCCGGGTTGTTCCACCCGATTTGATGGCACCTGCTGCACGGTCACCGATTTTCAGAAAACTCATCAAACCGGAGGACTTTCCTCCGCCGCTCAACGGCTCACCTGAACCGCGAAGAGCTGAGAAATTAGATCCGGTTCCGGAGCCATATTTAAATAGTCTTGCTTCACGAACCCACAGGTCCATGATTCCGCCTTCGTTCACAAGATCGTCATCCACGCTTTGAATAAAGCAGGCATGCGGCTGCGGATGTGTATAGGCGTCTTTCGATTTCGTCAGTTTGCCGGTCTTGCCATCTACATAGTAGTGACCCTGTGCCGGACCGTTAATTCCGTACGCCCAATGCAATCCGGTATTGAACCACTGCGGACTGTTGGGGGCAGCCATTTGGTTGGCCAGCATGTAACAGAGTTCATCATAGAAAGACTTTGCCTGATCTTCAGAATCGAAGTAGTCATGCTTCCATCCCCAATAGGTCCAGCAACCTGCCAATCGGTGAAACACCTGGCGGCTATCGATCTCATGAGAGTATCTCTCCTCTTCATCCATCTTTTTGAGAGCTTTCTCATCAGGCTCCGAACGCTGCAGCCATTCCGGCACACCCTTCTCCTCTATCTTCTTCAGTTTTGCAGGGACGCCGGCTTTACGAAAATATTTCTGAGCGATGATGTCGGTGGAAACCTGCGACCATGTTTTGGGGACAACAACATTTTCCATCTTGAAGATGACAGATCCATCCGGATTCTTAATTTCAGACTTTCTCTTTTCAAATTTGATGGAATCAAACGGGGTCTTCCAGTCTGCTTTCGTATATAGTCGGCTAAATTGCATAGGTGTTACTCCTTATCTTGTTCTTAACGTATATGATTACTAATTCCTTACTACCCGTACTTCTCGTGAGATGACATTTTGGTTGTTCTCTTCAACCGGCAGTTGCTAAATATTGTGCTTGGTAATATATCCGAGAGGAGGTATCACAGCAAGAAAAAATTCAATTACTTTTCCACAAATCGGGCAAGTTATCCACATTAGAAAAATTGACAGAAATCCTGAACATAGAATTGTAAACCTGCTTTACGCCCCACATGTCTTTATAACGCGGATTGGAACACGTTGAATCTGCCCATATGAGATATCAACACAATTCTGTGGATAAATATCGCTTTTTAAAGGTTCTTATGCAGAATTTTCTAGTTATCCACAAAAACCCCGAGTTATCCACATTTACGGTGTTAAGTCAAAAAATCCCACAGCCGAAGTCTGCCTTTTACAATTCGAGGGTTTCAGTTCACTTCTCATTTCCGATCCCTTTTCTATGTATTTTTTTAGTTTAATAATATTTTTGTTTTAATCGTTTTTGCATATTATTTAAAATACTTTTTCATATACTTTTAATCCTAAATCGCACTACAAAACCCACATAGATCAGTTGATGATCCAGGGTCGTGCTTTTATTTTTTTGTGAAAAGCATGGAACCTCAGGTGGATCGGCAACAGATCAATCCGGATTGAATTGAAGTGATATATCAGTAGAAATACTTAGGGATAGACGGCCCCACTCCTCGTTCCGAGCCCCTACCGTCATTCTGAGTGTAACGAAGAATCTTTTTGATCACACGTCATTCTGAGCCCGCCTGTACCGAGGTTTCGGAGGGCAGGCCTGCGAAGAATCCCCCTGATATTATGTTGAAGCGTGGGAAACCGGTGGCGGTGGGCAGTGGACTTTAGAATAGCATAGAAAAAAAAGGAGAGCCCGGGCTATCAACCAGGACTCTCTTCTACGTTGGCTTATTATTCGGGGTACTCATGTAATACCAGGGTAGATATTACAATTAAATCATACAGTGACCGGCCCATTATGTTCCGGACTTTTTCATTTTTTCCGAATAAAATTTCAAGATCCTCTACATGGGTTCAACGCGGCCATGTTGAGGCTGAATAATAATCTCCTCTACCAGTGATCGGGGCGATAGTGACGCCAGTGTTACCAGAATTTTTGCCACGTCGGTAGGATTGATCAGCCTCTCGGGACTCATACTCGATTCATCCCATGAAGTGGAGTGAGTCTGACCCAGATTAATGGCCGTTACTCCTACATTTGTAATCTGCAATTCATCACGTAATGACCGTGTATAACCTAAAAGGGCGTGTTTGGCCGAAGCGTAAGCACCGCTATCAGCTAATCCTCTCAGGGATCCCACAGAACAGATGTTAATGATCAGCGATCGATCCATCTCTCTGAGGGTTGGAAGAAACCGATTGACCGTATTCACCGCTGTAAACAGATTAATATCAATCTGATTCTGAAATTCACTATTGGTTGTATCCGTAACCGCCTTGTAGAGAAAACTTCCGGCATTGTTGATGAGCGTTCCCGGGTGGGCAATTCCATCAGGAAGCTCAAGACTTTTCATAGCCTCTTCATCGGTTGCATCACAAGCCAGTACGGCTACCTGTTTTGCACCGGCCTGTTCGCAAAGTTGTTTTGTCTCGTTTAGATTTTCCAGATTTCGTGCCAGCAACAATAAAGGGCGATCGGTTGCCGCAGCAAACGCGATCGATATACTTCTTCCTATTCCCTGACTGGCACCGGTTATGAGAATGGAGGATTCTTGATAGGTCATTAAAAGAGAGTCTTTTTTCTGTAGATTAGCCGTTCAGCAAACACTGACTGTTTGAACAAAAATTTAGCGACAAACAGATCAACGGGTTTATGGTACGTTGATAAACTTATGTGTCTGCAAACTAATTCCCCATTGTGGATTTTTTTTCACATACTCCACAATCAGTGGAATCGATTTTGGGGTATCCCATTCCGGCTGAAGCAATAACTGGGTATTTGATGGACATTTTTTCGCATTCTCTTCGGCCCAAGCGAGATCTTTATTGGTCAGAACCACAACCTTCAGCTCATCCACATAGGGAAAAACTTCATCCAGAGGTTTTTTGAACCGCTTGGGCGACAGTGTAATCCAATCCAGCTGACCCGTAAGCGGAGACGATCCGCTGGTTTCAATATGGGTCTGCAGTCCGGCTTGTTTCAATCTTATGGTAAGAGGCTCCAGATTGTGCAGCAGAGGTTCACCACCGGTAATTACGGCAAATTCAGCACCGCTCTCCACCGCTCTCTTTACGATCTCTTCGGTTTTGACCCTCGGGTGCTTCTCTTCGTCCCAGCTATCTTTCACGTCACACCACCAGCAGTTTACATCACACCCTGCTGTTCGGATAAAATAGGCCGGACGGCCGGTATGCGATCCTTCGCCCTGAATGGTGTAGAAATCCTCCATCAGGGGATATTCAAACAGATCCAGTTCGTTGGTATCCTCTAAATTTATTTTTGCGGCTTTTTCTTTCTTAAACATCTTGATCGGTGTATTCAACCCAGCTTGTGTCTGTCTCCCAAACGGTGACTTTCAACTCAATATTACCGGGAATTCTTTTTACGGTCTCTTTGTGGATATACTCTGCAATTCGCTCAGCTGTGGTCGCTACCGGAATCTCCTCATTGAGTACAGAGTGGTCGAATCCACCCTTTTTACTGTCTGAGGCAGCCCATTTCAGCTCCTTGAAATCACAAACCATGTCTGCAGATTTAAGATATTTTGATGGATTCAGCTCATGTGATTTCGCTGAGATATGAACCTTATAGGTATGCCCGTGCATGCGTCCGCATTTCCCATCATATCCATCAATAAAGTGGGCGGCATCAAATTTAAATTCTGTATGTAATGTCCAGGTTGGCATTTTACCGGTTTCAAGCAATTCTTATTTTAACTAAGCTTTCAAAATTAAGGATTTTTTTACCCAATTCAGAGTGTAGCATCATCATTTCAGAATTTCAGGATTCAACTCGATGGATGGATCCCAAAAGTGTTTCTCCATATCAACGGTGTAATCTTCACTAAACGTAACTCCCTCCTGTTCCAGTCTCTCCCTCATCGCATCCCCGCCAAAATAAGCCCTGCCTGTAAGTTGCCCCAGCCGATTGACTACCCGGTGAGCCGGCACGGCAGCCTCCGTTGGTTGATCAGCCAGCTGATTGAGGGCATAACCGACCATTCGCGCTCCCGATTTTACACCAATAAATCCGGCAATTGCACCATAGCTCGTCACCCGGCCAGCCGGTATATGATCCACCACTTTGTAGACCTTTTCATTAAAATCGTTTTTAGCCATGTGATTTGGGGGTTGGTACCAATTCTGTCATTCTGATTACATTGTCATTCTAAGCCTGTCGAAGAATCTCCCGGAGTTCAGCCTCATGATTAGGAGATCCTTCACTGCCGTTCAGGATGACCACATTGTCATTCTGAGTGAAACGAAGAATCCCTTGGATAACACGTCTTTCTGAGCCTGTCGAAGAATCTCCTTGAGTTCAGCTAAATGATTAGGAGATCCTTCCCCCGAATTCTCGGGGTCAGGATGACGTAATCATATAGGATGACATCATCGCCACTCTACTCTAAAATTCTTTGAAGCTCTGAAAGTTGCTCTTCAGTCAGGGAATCCTGCCTCTTTACAATGCCCAGACAAACACGGCCCAGTGCCTTGTATAAATTTTCTTTCTCTTCATCAGCCGCGAGATTTTCCAGGTGGTCTTGAACAGTAGTGGTATCCCCACGGGAAATCGGTCCTGTAAGTGAAAACTCAGTACCTCTTTCCAAGATATTCTTCAGAGTCTGGCGAATCAGCGGTTCAAGAATGTTCACTCCTTCCTCTACTCCGTTTTCTTTCAATATGACGTCTGAAGTGTTCAACAGCGCCACAAGATAGTTGGATGCAAAGACCGCAGAAATATGAACGGCTTTCTTCTGATGTTCATCCAGGATAAGCGGATTTGAATTCAAATCCTCCACAATCCCTTTCAGTTGTTGAACGAATGAGCCATCTCCCTGCAGACTGATATAGATATTTTTCAGCCTTCCCGAGTCGTCGCTTTTCTTGAATGTTTGAATCGGGTGCATTGAAGCGGTTGCAGCACCCTTTTGGGAAAGCGGAAGTAAAACTGAGGCGGGGTGGCTTCCGGAACAGTGGACAACTCGTTTATCGCTCCAGTCAATGTCCGATGTTGAGAGATTTTCAGCAACCGACCGGATAATGGAGTCCGGAGTGGTAATCAAAATCAAGTCGCCAATGTCTGACTCGCCCGCAGGAAGTGAATGATTTCGTTCATCCTGATGCTCAGAATCTGAACCATAAACCACACCCGATGAGCTATTCCAGACAGAAGCGATCGGGAAACCCGCCTTTCTAAAATAATCAATCCAGGCGGAACCTACTGCTCCGCTGCCGATTACGGTAATGGCGGGTCTCATTTTCATTACTTGAAGATCGCTTGCCGCTGCATCTCTGCATAACCGGAAAGAAGATTGGTATGGTCTGATGTGGAATCTTCCATGGAGCTAAACGTGAGTTTTAGTCCCCATTTTTTGGCCACAATCAGTCCGGCAACAAATGCTCCGATTCCCTCAATTTTTGAATCACCGGTATTCACATAGTTCATCAAACCGGTCATATTCCCTTCATTGTAGAAAGAGAGAACATTCCTGAGTTCATTGCGGTTTTTGTTCTCCATATCACAACAGAAAACGATGAGGGCATTTTTTGAAGCCAGAATCTCTTCCAGTGCATACGCCAGCTCTTTGATAATGAATGAGTTTTCATCCGTAATCTGAATGCTCAGTACAGTAAAATCGTCCAGCGAACACTGCAGCAGCATCAGTTGATCGTACAGGCTCAGCTCCTCATCAAAGGCTTCATCATCGATAAAGAAATCATCATCTTCATCGCAGAAGTCATTGCGCAGTTTATCATTGGCCGGTACTTCACCGAGCGACGTTTGAACGGTTTTAAAGGATGGCATTGGAAGTTTCTTCTCGGCACTGCCGGGATGAGATTCGACGATTACAACGGTGTCGAAATCGTCCTTTTCAATGTGTGAGTAAATTTTAAAAACTTCGTCGATATTGCTCTGATCTATAATTCGCGGTGAAAAGAGAATTCGAACGGTTTCCGACTTTTCAGTCTGCTCAGATTTGGCTCTTTCCAAACCTTCTGTGATCTGGTCACGGTTTAGGGATGTGATGTCCATAGAATTAGTGATTCTTTTGGGAAGTGTTATGGTAGTAATTTATAGCAAATGGATATCCAATGGTCTTGATGGATAAAGCTACAAATTTTTGCTCTGTTTCCATCATCAAATTCTGCATTAAAGTGATGCTCATTTTCAATGGAAACGGTTACGTGATTCATCGGCTTTCTAAGTCCAGTGCCGATCATTTTCAGCGCGGCCTCTTTAAACGTCCACACTCGTATTAACGAGTTGCCTTCATAAAGCGTACTTTTCTCATCTTTTGATTTCATTCGGGAAGCCAGTCTCTCGTGCACTTCCCGGCTTTTTGCCTCCATATCCACACCTACATTCAAGGAAGTGGAAATAGCGGCTACAATGGCGTCATCGGTGTGTGAAAAACTAACAGACACCTCCTCCCCATCAATAAAAGCCTGAGGCTTTTCATACTTCTTGGTAAATACGTCGATTGTTTTTCCGTCCAGATATCGATCGGCCATCCGTTTCAGCAAAAGGGTTCCGGTTATACTCTCTGATGTGTCCCGGTCTCCTCCTGTGGTTTCAATCGTTAACGGTTCGTAAGCCACAATGACTTCGTCAGGTATAGATGGGTGCTCTATTAATTCCGGCAATATTTTCTCTTTTACGGTCATTAAGAGAGAATCTAAATGATTCAAAGGATCACTCCCAATGAGAAAGTTTTAAAGAATAGGTGGATTCTTCTAATATACGAAAAATGATTCTGCCAATTACAGTTCAGTTTTTGTATCTTTGGAGGCTTCATCTGATGAAAATTTCGACATTAAAAAAATAGATAATTACACAATGAGCAACGCTGAACCTTCACTTAGTGAACAGCAGGAAATCAGACTGGAAAAACTTGACAAACTCAGAGAGCTGAATGTCAACCCCTTTCCCTATGAGTACGATATTACCCACTATTCTCAGGAAATTTTAAACAACGAAGATCACTATCTGACCGATACACCGGATGATCCGGGCGACGCAGAACGTGTTTCTGTTGCCGGTCGCGTAATGACGCGCCGAATTATGGGTAAAGCCGCGTTCTTTACTCTGCAGGATTCGAAAGGAACTATACAGGTTTATATTCGCCGTGACGATGTTGCCACCGATGAGCTCGGCACCGATAACTATAATAAGGTATTCAAGAAACTGACCGACATCGGGGATTTTGTCGGGATTAAAGGATTTGTCTTTAAAACAGGAACCGGCGAAACAACCATTCATGCCGAGGCTTTCGATTTTCTCGGAAAAACTGTTCGCCCCATTCCTACCCCAAAAGAGGTGGAAAATGAGGCCGGCGAAACGGTTACCTACGACGCATTTTCTGATAAAGAGCAGCGATACCGTCAACGATATGTAGACCTGATTGTTAACCCCGAAGTTCGCGATGTCTTTGTAAAGCGTACTCAGATGGTTCAATCGATGCGTAACTTTATGAATGAGCGAGAATACCTGGAAGTTGAAACTCCAATTCTGCAGCCTATTTACGGTGGGGCATCCGCTCGTCCATTTGTAACACACCACAATGCGCTCGACATGGACCTCTATCTGCGTATTGCAAATGAGCTCTATCTGAAGAGACTGATTGTTGGCGGATATGACGGTGTGTACGAGTTTTCTAAAGATTTCAGAAATGAGGGACTTTCAAGGTTCCACAATCCGGAATTTACACAGGTTGAACTCTATGTGGCCTGGAAAGATTACAACTGGATGATGGATTTTATGGAGAAGATGGTAGAGCATGTCGCTCAAACTCTTCACGGTTCAACCAAAGTAAAAGTGGGTGACCATGAGATTGACTTTAAAGCTCCCTGGCCTCGAATTCCAATGTACGAAGCGATCGAGAAAGAGACCGGTCACGATTTGAGTGACAAGAGTGAAGATGAAATCCGTAAGATTGCCAAAGATCTTCACATCGAGCTGGAAGAAGGTATGGGCAAAGGCAAACTGATTGATGAAATTTTTGGTGAGTATGTTGAACCCAAACTGATTCAGCCAACCTTTATTACCGACTACCCGATCGAGATGAGTCCGCTGGCGAAGAAACATCGAACCAAAGATGGACTCGTGGAGCGTTTCGAAGCAATCTGTAATGGAAAAGAGATCGCCAACGCCTTTACCGAGCTGAATGATCCTGTGGATCAGCGGGAGCGTTTTGAGGAGCAGGCCAGGCTTCGTGCCGGCGGTGACGACGAAGCGATGACAGTGGATGAGGATTTCCTCCGTGCCATTGAGTACGGAATGCCCCCAACGGCCGGAATTGGTATCGGAATTGATCGTTTAGCGATGATTATGACTGACTCCGACTCCATCCGCGACGTCCTATTCTTCCCACAGATGAGACCGGAATAGTTTATTACGCCCCGTCAGACCGCTCCACGCGGTCAGACGGATACTAATTACGCATTTTATTCCAGACCTGTCAGGTTTCAAAAACCTGACAGGTCTTTTTTATTTATAATCATTCTGAGACATGTTATTTCAATGTCTCTCTTGAACAACTCATCAAACTGCACCAATGATTTGAGAAAAAAACAGCTGCTACTCTATATAGAAATACCATGTCTTTGAATATGACTTTATCAAATCCGACCTCCAACTCCTTGCATTACTCCCGGGAAGTCACCACTTTCATGGACTGAATTTAAAACCCTATTTTCAACCACATGATGCGTACTTTCATACTACTCCTGTCGCTTCCCTTATTATTACTCTTTTCAAATCCACTAACGGCTCAGCCTTCTACACCTCAGTCCCTGGATGGTTTTTCTCAAAACCGGGTTACTACCCAGGTTGAACTGGAGCAGACCTTGATTCAGGCTCTTAAACCGGAGATGTACAGAGAACATCTCTACCGACTTACCCGGGAACCCAATATTGCCGGAACGGAGGAAAACCGACGGGTTATTGACTATATGACCGAGTCGATGGAAGAAGCCGGTCTTCGTGTAGATCACTATGACTATGATGTATGGCTGCCGGAGCCGGGTGAGGTTAAAGTCGAAATTGTTCGACCAAAACGGGAACCGCTAAATAATAAAGAGTACATCCTCGAAGAGGACCTCTACAGTGCTGATGAGCGTCTGCATCACGGATGGAATGCCTATAGCGGTTCTGGAGATGTTACAGCAGAAGTTGTCTATGCAAATTATGGAACCAAACAGGATTTTGAACGGCTGGATGAACTCGGAGTTTCTGTTGAGGGCAAAATTGTGATTGCCCGTTATGGCGGAAACTTCCGCGGTTACAAAGCCAAATATGCCGAAGAGTACGGCGCCATCGGTTTGATTATCTACTCCGATCCGGCAAATGGTGGCTATGTGAACGGCCCCGCTTACCCTGAGGATAAATTCATTAGCGAAAGTACCATACAGCGCGGTTCTGCTTTAACCACCGATTATTACGGTGACCCTCTCACCCCATTTGAACCCGCCCACCCGGTTGATGGCGATATTGATATCGATCGGCTTGATCCGGATGAAGTGGATTTTCACACCATCCCGATCGCTCCGCTGCCATACGCTTCTGCACAGAAAATTCTGGAGCAGATGGATGGAGATCCTGTACCGGATCAAAACTGGCAAGGCGGACTTCCATTCACATATCGAATGAATAGCAATACACCAATCAAAGTAAATGTAAAGGTGGATCAGCCCGCAGAGTTGAAACCCATCACCAATGTAATCGGTGTGATCGAGGGCTCCGAATATCCTGATGAATGGATCATTCTGGGAAGTCATTTCGATGCCTGGGGATTTGGTGCCATCGACCCGAACAGCGGTACGGCGATGCTGCTCTCTGTGGCGGATGTTTTGGGAGAGATGGTTCAAAACGGATATCAGCCCAAACGGAGTATTATGATTGCACACTGGGATGCTGAAGAGTATCTGCTGATCGGTTCATCCGAATGGGTGGAACATCTGACAGAAGAGCTCGATGCTAATTCAATCCTTTATCTGAATGCCGATTCAGCCGTGACTGGCCCATCCTTCGGAGCGTCATCATCTCCATCGTTGAAGAAACCGATCATCGAAGCTTCAAAAATGGTGCAGCACCCTGACACTACCCTATCGCTTTACGAAACCTGGGCCGGAGAATCCGACTCCCCATCGTTAGGCAACCTGGGAGGAGGCTCAGACCACGTTGGGTTGTACATGCACATTGGAGTTCCGGCGGCGGGAATCAGTATGTCGCAATGGTCGCCGGTTTATCATTCAAATTACGATACGTTCGAATACTACAAATCTCACCTGGATGGATCTTTCTCTTACGGTCCCGCACTTGGAGGGGTTTATGGAACCGTTGCACTTCGATTTGCCGAAGCAGACCTCCTGCCATACGATTTTGAACGATATCATGAAGATCTGGTTTCGCACCTAAGCGACATTCAAAGCAAGGCTGAATCTTATGAATTATCCATCCCTGCAGAACTGATGAATGAAGAACTGAGTGAGATGGAGAATCTGGTGACTCAGCTCGCAGAAAACATGAAAAACTTAACCGCTTCCGGTTATGCAAATGTGAATCGGGATGAGATCAATCGTAAGCTCATACAGCTGGAGCGAAATTTTATTGTGGATGAAGGAATGCCCTACAGTGCCTGGCTAAAATCCATCTACGCATCCCCCGATCCATACAGCGGATATGCTTCATGGATGCTCCCCGCATTTCAATATGCGATTGAAGAGGGATTTGATGAAAATGAAATCTCCAAATGGGTTGAAATTCACGCCGAGGCTTTTAAAGATCTAAACAGTAATATAAGTGAGCTGGTTGATCTGACTTCGGCAAAGTGATGATTGATATCTCGTGACAATGATCAAGAGACATGGTATTTCTGTTATTCTCATTAACTATTTATTCTATGGAATCAAGGATAAGAGTAATCACTACTCGCTGCTCCTGATAGAAATACCATGTCTTCAGTAAGTATTTTGGAGTTAGAGAATAATAGAACTGTGCCAAATTTTGAATGCTTTATAACTGGATCCCTCTTCTTAATCAACATTTTAAAGTCAAATAGATACAACATCACTTGAAAACATTTTTGTATACTTGAGCAACAAATTTAAAAGTTCATCTGTTACATTTCGGTACCCTAACTCCTCACTGCAAGATCTTACATGAAATTTACCTGGTACATTGCCGGTCGCTACTTTAAGGGAAACAAACGCGAGTCCCGGTTTCTGTCTTTTATCAAGATCATGGCCATTGCCGGGGTTGCCGTCGGTTCTGCCGGACTCCTGATTGCACTATCCATCGTTCACGGGTTTAAATCCACAATTAATGAGAAAATTGTTGGGTTTGCTCCTCATATCACCGTCAACACGTTTATGAACGATCCGATGAACCGTGCTGATACTCTTCAGGTTTTTCTGGACGATATTCCCGGAGTTGAACAGGCCCAGCCGGTTGTATTGGGTCAGGTCATGATCCAGTCATCAAGGGATGTGAGTGGCAGCGGCATTAAAGGTGTACCGGTAGATGGTGATGTAACACAGCTCAGAGAGTATATTTCGGAAGGAAACTATCAATTGGATCAAACCGAATCGGGGCTTCCCGGAATTATTCTTGGTTCAGATCTTGCAAGAAATATCGGAGCAGAAATTGGCGGTCGCGTAACCGTATATGCACTTGACGGCATGCCGTCTCCCCTCAACACTCCGGAGATCAAACAGTTTACACTGACCGGAATTTACCAGACCGGCATAGCCCGTTTTGATGATAATTTTGCCTTGATCAATATCGATTCAGCCCGCCAAATCTTTGAGTTCAATACGCAGCAGGCGAGTTCATTTGATATTAATGTTGGGGACATGGATCAAATTCTACCTATCTACAGAGTGATTCGGGATGAAACCCGGTTTCCGTACGTCACAGAAAGTGTTTATCAGCGATATCGAAATATTTTTGCCTGGGTAGATCTGCAGGAACAGACCATACCGCTCGTTATTGGAGTGATGGTAATTGTCGCAGCTTTTAATCTCATTGGAACCGTATTGATGATGGTACTCGAGCGGGTTCGCGATATTGGAATTTTGAAAACCATCGGTGCAAAAAGTAAGGCGATCCGAAAGATTTTCCTGCTCGAAGGGCTTTTTGTGGCCTCATCCGGTCTCATTATCGGGATTGGAATATCACTACTCTTCTATTGGCTTCAGGTCAACTACCAAATTATTCCACTGTCTGAAGAGAACTACTACATGAGCACCGCTCCCGTTGAGCCGCATCTGATCGATTTCGTGATTGTGAGTGGCATCACCTTTCTCCTTTGCGCCCTGGCCTCCTGGCTTCCTGCAAGAATTGCTGCAAAAACAGATCCTGTAAAAGTTCTTTCGATTGGCAAGTAATTCCGATCAGAAGCTAATCTTGACATCGTCCATAAAAAACAACAGTTTATACAGTATCTGCCGGTGAGTTTAGGTCTCATTAATAGATCAAATCGTCAAATATGTGGACGTTAGTCTGTTGTTTGAAATAATTTTCTTTATCCAAAATATTTGAGCATTAATCCGAATATTTGATTATTTAAAAATAAGAGAACACTTAGATATAATTTCATCACTAAACACAATCGAATCGGGGAAATATGAACTACTCAATGTCCGAAAGGTACAATACAGTTATTCTTACACTTAAGGGTAATGTTATGGGAGGACCATCTGCAACAACTTTTCATGATGAAATCAAAAAACTTGTTGAGAAGGAAAAGACAAATGTTGTGGCAGATCTCAGTAAAGTTAAGTTTATGAACTCTTCTGGTCTTGGCATCCTGATCAGTTCGATGACAAGTCTCAGAAATGCCGGTGGTGATTTAAAAATTTCCGGTGCATCAGACAGAATTGAGAGCCTGCTTATGGTTACCAAGCTTATTACTGTTTTTGATCACTATAAAACACTTGATGAAGCGGTTGAAGCCTATCAAAAATGATTATGAACTGATGGTGGGTATGAGTTTAATGGAATTTTAGTTCTTTCCCATCATCACGGTTTTCAGTCAGATATCCATTGTATTGAACTGAATCAAACGGATTCGGTCAGGCGAAATAGACCTATTTAGAACAGTAGGTTGATTAAACCAAAGTATACCATCACACTTTTAAATGATCTGTTAAGCCTATTTGCCGCATTTTAAACTGATCATTTGCAAAGATCCAACTAATTGCTAGATTTCGACTTACAACAACTAACTAACCAATAGAATGCTATGGGAACTATCGTTGGAATTATCGCCCTCATCTGTGCCATTTATGTCATCATTGAAGTGTGGACCAAACAACCCTCCATGGGAACCGGTGAGAAAATCATCTGGACGCTTGCTGCATTCTTCTTCAGTATAATCACAGCTATTGTCTACTACTTCATGAAGAAGAGTTAATTCACGCTTATATCGCTTTGATGGGTATAGGCGAAGTGAAAAGATCGTTTTTCATTTCGTTCCTTTTCTAGAAATAATCCGCTTTATCCTTCCCAGAAAGTATCCAGTCATGTTCATTTTGAAAACGAGAAAGTATTTTCTTCCGGCAAGTCTGAAATGGGGACTAACTTGTCGAGAAAAGAGAACGTAGCCCTGAGATTATGCATGAGAAATCTTTTCCGGATTTTTTGATACAATCCCGTATCACTACTTTTGCTACTTCTCTCCTTTTTCTGATGTACACCGGCGGCTGTGCAGTTACATCAAACCCTGATGACAATGGCGGTGAAATCATCGCTACTCCAGACGCCTCCTGGTGCAGTTTCTCTATCTCTTCTGACGGGCGCTGGCTTCAGTATGAGGGTGATGTTTCACCACTGACTGACCGGGACTCACGAAATGCCTCCAATCAGCGGGAGACCTACCTGGTTGATCTGGAAACGGGTGAAAATTTCTTTGCTGGGCCGGATCCAACGGTTAAACAGCGAATTGAACAGGGCATTGGCCCGGATGGACTGGGTTGCTTTAGTCCGGACAACCAAACACTATACCTCACTATCGCTGATTGGAACAACAAAACCGAATCAGGACAGAATTCAAACCGGATTGAGAACAGAAACTCTCCGCAGGTAGGAATATCTACACCGTCCAGATCAAGGGCCCGCTTTTACTACAGGGTTGACCTGAACAGCAGACCTCTTGTTATTCAGGTTAGTGATGACAGAAACTGTGCGGAGAGGCCTGATCCTGTCAAACCGAATATTCGTGTTGAGCAGCCCTCCGATAAGCGAATCGAAATTTACGCCAACGAAGGACGGCAGCTTGCAACTCATCGCCCCCGCGGACTTACAAGCAGCAGGATCGGTATTTGGGACTTGGACAGTAACCAGTGGAAAAGTGAATATTCTCTGTCACCCGACGGGAGCAGGCTTGCCTACCGGATCAGTGAAACCGGCATGATCGGCTTCTCAGCACCTACCCGCGGTTATATGCTAAATCTAAATCCCAATGAAAACCCGGGCCCTGACTTTTTAGGTGCTTCGGTGTACGGCATGGCGTGGGATCCTGCCGGAAACTTTTATGCCTGTACGAGCCACAGCAAACACCACCGGGCTATTGCCAAGTGGACATTTTAAAAGTATCTCGGTCTGCAATCACAAAACTTATCGCAACTTTGGTCTCATTCTGACCTTGTGGTATTTGAATCTGCACTAGAACTCAGGTTACCAAATTTTTCAGCCCGGTGTATCTTACAGTTTTACGATTTGCTCCACTGGCAAAGAGTTCCATGCTTCCAAACAGTCTGAAGCTCTTCCGAGAACGGGTGATGGCTGTGTAGAGTAACTCACGGGTCAAGATGGGAGTATCCCGGTTAGGAAGCAACAGATTCACGTGTTCAAACTCTGATCCCTGGCTTTTGTGAACGGTTAAAAAGTATGCCGGAGCATAATCCGTAAGCCGGTTGGGCTGTATTTTTTTGATCTCGGATCCGGATTCCACGTAGACGTTCAATTTCCCGGCAGAATCCCTCATACAAACTCCGAGGTCTCCGTTGAAAACTCCCAGCGAATAGTTATTACGTGTCATAATCACCGGACGGCCATGATACCAGTCGTTTACAGGCTGAACCGCGCGCTGAAGTACCAGAATCTTCTCCACAAGTCGGTTCAGCTCCCGACTCCCTTCCGGACCTCTCCGAAGAACTGTGAGCCATGCTGATCGCTTCCAGAATGCCATCAACTCTTTTTCATCGACAATTTCATTCACCTCTTTTACCTGCCCCGAAATTGTGTTCGCAAAACTTTCCAGGCTCTCTCTGCTGAAGTCAAACTCATCGTGATTCAGCTCCGGACTTTGATCCATTGCATCCGCTATATGATCGGAATCTGCCTCTCCCTGTTTTACAATTGCAGCCAGTTTTCCAATTCCGCTGTCTGAATCGAACCGGTAACTTTTGGTCAGATAGAGAACAGAGTCGCTTAAAACCGACTGCTCGTTCACTGATAGCTCTACATCCGGAATAAATCGTTTAATTTCAGCCGCGGTCTGATCTAAAAATCCATTTTCAGACTTTTGGCAAAGATCGGCAAAAACAGACCCCGCCTCCACCGATGCAAGTTGATCTTTATCTCCAAGAAGAATCAACCGGGTATTGTCTCCAGTGTGAGAAATCAGTCTATACATCAAATTCAGATCAATCATTGAAGCCTCATCCACAATGATCAGATCATATCGCAATTTTTTCTTTTCGGGATCGGGTAAAAGACCACCCCGATCCATTCCATAGAGCAGCCGATGAAGAGTTCCCGCCTCTTTAGGCAGTTGTTCTTTTTTCTCCTTCGGGACATTCAGCTTTTCGATCTCTCGATTCAGTGATTCCGCCATTCGTCCGGCCGCCTTACCGGTTGGGGCCGCCAGAGTAATCCGCAACGGATCATCACTGCTCATTAACTGCATCGCCAGGATTTTAGCTACCGTTGTTGTTTTACCTGTTCCCGGTCCCCCAGAAATGATCAGAAACGGTTTGATCAAAGACATCACTACAGCTACCTGCTGCCAGTTGGGTGATTCTGTTTCTCCTTCAAAAAGTGAACAAAAGTAGTCGATCGGATAATCAGAATCCGCTTCAAAAACTGATTTACTTCGTTGGGTAATCCAATCGGCAATCCGCTTCTCATACATAAAGAACCTGCGTATGCTGATTCGATCGCCATGATGGATAAATGGTTTCTCATCACTTCCATTTCCAACAAGCTGACTGGATTCCAGCTCGGATCGATCGATCATCTGATCCGGCAGCTGCACCGGCTCCGAACTGTCCAGATTCAGATATTCTGCCCACTCTTTAGGCGAATGGTCGATCGGTAAACTTACGTGACCAGCTTTCAAATACAGTGACGTAAACACGGCTACTAAACGTTCTGCGTCAGTTAGAACTCCATATTTTGATTCGAGATAGCGAACCAGCTCCTGTTCATAGAGTTCAATCCAGCCTTCCGACTTTCCACTGCCGTACCAGTCAAAAAGAGTGTTTATCTGACTCATCGCTGCATCTCCTCTTGATTTGTTTCTGATGTCAGGTAAATCTCAAGCCGGTCAATGACCTCCTTTTCGGGCTTGACGCTCCAGACCCCGTTATTTGAATCAGCCCGCATTCCACGCACAAAGAGATAGGCTACACCGCCAAAATCGCGATCATAATCAAAATTTGGAATCCGTGTCGTGAGATACTTTTTCAGCGCCACCGTATAGATGTGATACTGAACGTCATAATTGACCGACTCAATTTCGCGCCTCAGTTTTTCAGGCGCATAATCTTCGATCTGATCTCCCAAATAGTTCGATTTATAATCCAGAATGTAATACTTGCCATTTTGACGAACTGTCAAATCGATAAACCCGGTCAGGTAGTTTTGAAGTCTGCTTTTGTTCTTATGAGAATGTGGACTATTCCGAATAATCTCCAGAATTTCGTCCAGTTGGAGATCTGATGATGGAAAATGAAATTCCATCTCCCGGATTTCATCCACTCTTTTAACCTGACTTAAATCCAGGTCGCCAATCGTTGAACCGGTTACGTCTCGCATCATTTTCTGCAAAACACCTGACCATTTTTTATCGAAGTTGTACTGATCAAGAACCTCTTCAGTAATCGGAATCAGATTGGTTTGATTAGCTGCAGCAAACTCAAAATCTTCATGCTCAAACAGTTTATGAATGGCCGTACCGGCTGTGGCTCCTTTTGGGAAGGTAAAGATGCTCTGTTTTCTCTGTTGTTCAGAACTATCCTGAAGAAACGAGACGTAGCTTTCAAGAGTCTGATCATAGTCGGGCTGGGAGGCATCGCCACCGTGGGAGGTCAGTGAAGAAAAACTATCCAGTCGTCTTCCGGGTTGAATTTTTACAGGGCCGCTATAGGGCTGAAAATCAGGTACGGCTTCAAACTCATCAGACAGTTTCACAGGCTCTTCTCTTTGATAGTATTCTGATATCTTTTTGATCGAAATGAAATCAGCATGCTGAGCCTGAACCTCAGAAATTATATCTATAAATTTTGTAGTACTTACCTGTTTATCCTTTTCTCCCAATTTATTATCAATCTGTTCCTCAATAAATTTCTTACCAAGCATAATGCCTCCCATACCCGATAAGTGTGATTCGGTATGGCTGCCCCAAATGATCCTACATTGATATTTTGCACGCGTAATGGCCACGTACGTTTTACGAACTTCTTCCGAAACAGATTCCAGGATACTTTTCTGAACAATCTCTGTATTCGCATCTTTTCTGAAATCAACATTGATTTTCAAACGGTTATTTTCATCGTGATACTCGTTAAATTCATCGCCCTTCTCTTTTCTTGTACCCTCCCACAAAAACGGGCAAAAAACTATTGGAAACTCCAGTCCTTTACTGGTATGAACGGTCAGGATCTTAATCAGCTTCTGATCGCTTTCCAGCAGCTGCGTCTTTTCATCGTCATCCTCAGCTTGCTTCATCTCATCCAGAAACCAGTGGTAGAGCTCCCCCATTGAGAGGGCATGTTCCTGCTCAGCCTTTGCGCAAATATCCGCAAGATGGAACAGATTGGTCAGAACCCGTTCAGAGTCAGGCTGAGCCGAAAAGTGATGCAATGACTCTTTTTTAAAAAGCAGATGACGGATCATGGCATAGAAGCCATGGCTGTACCAGATCTCATTCAATTGGTTAAGAATCTCAAACAGTTGAGTTAAAAATGACTCATCATCGCCGGCTTTGTACAGGTGATCTCCATCAAATCCGAAAAATCCTGAAACCAGTAAATTCCCGGCTTTTGAACTGCTTTCGGGATCAAGGACACTCTCCATCAAAAGCTTAATCCGGATTGCCTCAAACGACTCCAGCACCTTCTCTCTAGAGTAGGTAACGGCGCTCAGTCCAACCTTTTTCAATTCATGTTTTACTTTTTCAGCGTCCCGGTTCTTAGCCACCAGAATGGCAATATCTCCAGGCTTCACTCGCCTCATCACTTCCGACTCTTCATCAAAGATCTGCAATGTGGAATCTTCCAGCATCTCACCTATCTCCCGAACGGTTTGATGCACAGAGTAGTAGCGCAGGTCATCTTTACCGGTTTGAAAGGGCTCATAAACTGTGAAATGAATTCCGGGTACCTGTTTTCCATTTTGCAAAAACTGTTGACTCAGATGCTCCATCCCAACTCCGGATGGATTATACTCGATCTGCTCGTCCAAAAACGGATAGTCACTAAACCCAAACAGCGCATTCACTCCTTCAATTACTCCCTCAGAACTTCGGTAGTTGTCCTGAAGCGTATAGACTTCACCCTGCAGTTCGTTCTTTGCTTTCAGGTAGGCATATACATCGGCTCCCCGAAATGTATAGATCGCCTGCTTAGGGTCACCGATCATGAGCAGTGAGGAATCAACAGAGTTAGCGGGATATATTTTGTCAAAGATTTTGTACTGAATGGGATCGGTATCCTGAAATTCATCCACCAGGGCAACCGAATACCGCTTTCTCAATTTCCTGACCAGTTTATCAGCGTTAGTACCAACAGTAAGAGCGTCTCGAAGTTTTATAAGAAGATCATCATAACTGTATGTCTCTGAATCTTTTTTCAGATTGATACGGCGCTCATTAATTCTATTATAAGCCTCGAGAAGAACCGTAGTTTTTACTTTTTCGATGTCTGAGATCAGATCAGAATATTCATCAACCAGATCAAAAAACTCACAATATTCAGGCTTTACCGTGCCTTTGCTCGTCAGGTTTGAATCGTCGCTAACATAGCTCCATTTGAAGTATTTAAGCTGGTCAATTATCTCATTGCCATAAAGTGGGAAATTGAGGAAGTCATCCATCTTTTGAATTCTGCTTGTCACATTTCTTTCCGAATAGTGACTCAAATCACACTCTAAAAATTCTTTTAGAATCTGGGATCGGTGTTTATCCCAACTTCGCTTCAATTTATCACGTAGACTGAGAACATCAGCAAGGTACCCCTGAACATTGTCCATCACCTCACCTTCAACCTCTGCATACGGCTTTTTAAAGAGATCATTCAGTACTTTCTTTAGAGTATCCGGGTGAGCCGAATCGCTATTTACCTTTTTTAAATTATATAGAATTTCCAGATTGTACTGTCCCGGTTCAGTACTACTGTTTTCCGCAACATACTCTCTCCAGAAATCCTCCGTAGCCTCATCAAGTTGAGAATCCTGCCGGAAAATCTCGGCACCAAATGAGGATCCGGCCAGCAATGCCTCCTCTCTTAAAACTTTCTGGCAAAAACCATGAATAGTGGAGATTAAGCTGTCATCAAAATTAAGTATAGCCTGATTAATGATTTTAACAGCGTCTTTCCTGTCCTCCGTCCTTTTAAAAAGCTCCCTCAGGAAATCATCAATAGTCTCTTTCTCTCCGTTCAGAACCAATTTTGCTGTGCGCAGAGACTCAAGAATACGCTCCCGAAGTTCAGAAGCTGCTTTATTGGTAAACGTCACAACCAATATTTCATCCACCTTCAGTTCTTTTTCCAGCAACAGACGTAGAAAAAGCCCTACAATGGTATACGTCTTACCTGTTCCGGCATTTGCTTCAATAATGGCCCGGGCGTCCCACTGCAGATCATAAATCGATTCGAGCTTTTTCGACATTACTTCTCCTCCGTCATATGTTCAACCATGATTTTTATCCATTTCAGGTATGCATCGTTCAGCAATTCATCTGAAAATTCCACACCAGGCCCATATAGCAGTTTTACGGATAGATTATCGCGTTCGGCATAAGGTGAAAACTGGCTGCCTTCGAATTTTGTCCTGGCAACTGAAAGAGCTTTTTCCAGGTTTTTATCCGGATCTTTCTCCAGGTAATCATAAATCACATCCGGGAAGAATTTCATCGGTTTCAAGGTGTGATCACGATATTCATGTATTAGTTCTGTAAGTATTTCATCCGGATTATCTACCGGACTAAATGTTAAAACTTTTGGTTTTCCTTTTTTCAGCTCACAAATAAATCTGCTTTGTCGACTTTCCCTTTCATCGGTTGACTGTATAACCAAATGATTTATCCATGCCTTAAACAGATTCCCACCTCGCTTTGAAGATGGATTAACCTGTACGAATTCGTTGTTTGTATAGTTATCAATTGATCCGCTTAATCTATTGTCTTGCAATAGTATATTGATGTCAATATATGACAATTCCGGTTTAACATTCAGTTCACTTAAAACCTCTAAAGTAGTGTTAACTGAATCAGCTAGTTCATTAAATATTTTACTCCCGCCCCAACCTGCAGGCAGTAATCCCGATTCAAGAACTATAGATTGAATCTGATCCGAACTCATTCCTGATAGTCGCCATGAAAAGATCTGCCTGAAAAGTTGATGTTTTTCTAAAGCACTGAGCGAAAATTCATCTCTCTCCTCCTCAGGATCACGCGGTCTTGCATTAAACTTGTTACGCAAAAACCAATCAGGGTGTTTGGTGTAGAACCTAATCAGATCACTCAGCTCAATATTGGCTTTTTCTTTCTTTTGATCCAGTTGTTTGTTGAACTGTAATCCTCCTTTGCGCTTTGCCGTTTCTGAAATGGTAGCCTGCATGGCGCTGTAATATTTATCTGAGTAGGACTTTCCGTTGACAAATGCATTCGGGGAAAAGCCTGAAATAGCCTCATGCCGAACCCAGCTCTCCGGGTTTTTTCCGGTAACTCTGCTCAAAAAATCAATCCATTCGTTGACAATCGGTGATGGAGGAAAATGCTCGTTATCCACCTTACTCTGGCCTATGTAACTGCAGTAGTGGGTTTTTCCCGCAGCCATGACCGATTCCAGAAACAGAGCCTTATCCTCTTTTTTACGATCTCTTTCGGTTATTCGCGGATTTTGATTCATCAGATCAAAATCGGGAGCATTCTGTTTTCGTGGAAAACTCTCCTCATTCAGACCAATCATTGCGATCAGCTTAAACGGCAATCCCCGAACCGGTACCATACTGCTGAACGTTACCCCATCTGTGAAACGAGCAGACTGTCCGGTGCTTTTATCCAAAACCGATTCAATTTCTGATCTGATAATTTTAAATGAAATTTTTTCTTTGATAAATGACGCCTCAAATTGACTTCTAAGCGATTCAAAGCCTGAGTTTAGCAAAGTACCCGATCCTTCCCGCATAACAGCGTCAGAGAAGAGCTCAGAAGCCCATCGAGTCAAAAGATCACACCAATGCCCTGCACTCTTGGGATTCTTAAGTTCTTCCCGGCAATCACATAAAAAATTGAAATATTGATTAAATACAGCCCAGCGCTCTCTGTCAGTTACTGTCTCCACACCGGTGTATCGATCAAAACCTGGCATTTCTTCAATATTGTCGCCGATTAGATCTCCATCCCATATTCTCTGTATCGCTCGTTTCCAGGTATGAGTCTTCTGCTCCGGCTGTTCCCATTCTTTACGATGTGCCTCATCAATCCCCCAGATAATGTAGTTGTCTACTAACCACCCTTTAATTCTGGAGGCGTCAGAATCGGTCATCTTAAATCTCTCTAAAATGGGTTTTGATTGAAACAGATCGAATACGTCATCAAATTGAAACCGTGAACTCAGCAGGTTCAGAAAATCCAGAAATGTATTGCTTAACTGCATCGATTGCCGGAAGCCGGATGAAGGAGTTTTGTATTGAATTTCCGGCACTCCATCCTCCTGAATTCCAAACACGGCATCAATAATCTTTTCATATGGAGCTAAATCCGGTGTAACAACAAGTATATCATCCGGTTTCAACGATGGGTCAGTCTCAAACTGCTCCAGCAAAAATTGGTGTAGGGTCTCAATTTCACGGAGTGGACTGTGGCATGATCGAATTTGAACCGCAGTCCGGTCAAAATCAGTATCACCTACTTCATCAGGCTGATTTTTTGTGATCCTATTCTTAACCTTACCGAGAAGTGTGGATGCATCAAATTCGTCAAACTCCTGATTCTCTTCACTGACGATTGGCCGAAAGATTGAATCAATGCTTACCGTTTCATCCGCCAATGAATTTAAAATCGAACAATCGTACGCTTCAGAAATATTCTCAGTAACCCTGTTTTGAAACAGGAATACCAGGTTTTTCTCAGAAAAGACTTTCAGGAAAGTGACAATGGAACCGGACAACAAACCGGGGTTGAACATAAAAACCGGAGTCTTTTGCCCAGTCTGTCTCCTTCTGAATTCATTTTCTGCAATCTCAAAAAGCTTTGCCTTGTGATAACAGACCGGAGCATCAAATCTTTGGTTCCATCGCTCTGTTAAAAGGTGCCACAACTCTGCCTGCCACTTTTCATCTCCAGAACCTGTATTACCTGCATCCCATTTCAAAATCATCTCCGGACGATAAATCAGGTATTGATCATATACAGAGGCGAGTTGCCGGGATAGTTTTAGTGTTGCCGGGCCTCTCATTTCCTCACTCTGTTCAGAAATGTAGTTATAAAGGCGTTTAAATCTTTTCAGAACATCAGGTTCGTTTAATAAACTGAAAAGAGACCACTTTAGCGGTTCAGGATCAGATGGAAGTACTTTGGGGAGATCGGGATAGATTTCTCGAATTTGTTTCCAGTGCCACTCAGCAGGTAATTCGAAATTCAGATTAGCTGCAATACCCATTCTAACTGATACCTGAAGCTGAAGCCACTTGGCCGTATCACGATTGGGCACAATTACAGTTTGGGAGGCTAGCGGGTCGTCGGGTAGATGATCTGCAAGGCATTTAGATAGCCTGTCTGCCAAAAGGGTTAGCCGGTTGCCGCTATAGTAGGTGATCATAAACTCTCAAATTACAGTATCGATGAAATAATCTTCGACAATGTAATAATCAAGAGTGACAACTTCTGTCACCCGATCAAAAAAGATAGGATCTGTTTACGACTGTTCTGTAGTTAAAGAATCATTCGGGAAATTAATATCCCTCGATATACTCTTCGATAGCTTCAGTGACTACAGCAGAATAGGAGCGGTTAATTTTATCGGCGTACAGTTTCAGTCTGTCGATGAGGTCAACTTCCAGGTAGTAGCTGGCCACTTTTTTCTTTGGTGGGTCTTCATCAACGGGTTCAGGTACATCTCTTTCAACGAGATGCTGGCTAAGCTCATCATCATTTTTCTGAGGATTGCCGCCAATTTCACGTAATTCTCTGTTCAGATTAAACCCTCCGCTGTGCTCATTTCTTACACTTCTGAGGGGTTTCCGCTCTTCACCCCCATTAATATCGGGAATAAAGGAGTATTCCGATTCGTCAACTTCGGATGAGCTAAATGGGAAATGGCCTAAGCTTTTCTTAGTTATGTTCATATCGGTTAGTGGCCGTTTCTGATTTCTTTCGCAAGCATTTGATAGTCTTTAGCACCGTTACTTTCTCTGTCATACTCAAATATTGTTTTGTGATGACTGGGTGCTTCTGCTAAAGCAACGTTATCTCTAATAACGGTATTAAATACTTTTGATCCAAAATAATCCCGGATATGTCCTACTACTTCCCGGTTCAGGTTCTTGCGATTATCATACAACGTGCAGAGAATCCCCTCAACTTTGAGGTTCTTATTTAACCGTTTTTGAACAATTTGTATCACATCCATCAACTTAGACAAGCCGTGTAGTGCCAGATATTCTGACTGAAGCACAATAACCAACTCGTCGGCAGCTGTAAATGCATTCAGGGTTAGTATTCCAAGGTTTGGCGGACAGTCGAGCAGCACAAAATCGTATTTGTCGTCCACCTCATCCAGGGCATCTTTTAACAGCATTTCCCGTGCCGGAACATTTACAAGTTCCATTTCAGCACCGGATAACTCAATAGATGAAGGAAGAATATCAAAGGAGTTGTGTTTTATGATAACATCAGAAACTTGAGCGCCATCCTTAAGCACATGATAGATATTCTTATCAATCCGATTGGAATGCAATTTCAGCGAGAAGGTCAGGTTGGCCTGAGGGTCCATATCCACTAAAAGTACTTTATAGCCCAGATTACTTAATCCGGCTCCTGTATTAATCGTAGTAGTGGTTTTCCCAACCCCTCCCTTCTGATTTGTAAAAGCAATTTTCCTCATTGTAACCCTATCGAAAACATTCGCATTTTTTGTCTATTAGAAGGAGTAAGAAAATGAATTTTTGTTACAAAATATAGTATAGATTATTAATTAAAAGAAAAAGGGCACCCGGTCAGAGCACCCATTTTGCCGTTATTTGATTGTCGATAGTACGTATTGGAGTTACTCCACTAATATTCGCATTATACATTAGCAAATTGTTAAGCTCATGTTAAGCTTAACTGAATATTTCACATGAACCTATTCACTCAATTATACGTCAATATCTTTTATTGAAATCTTCCATAGATGATGAGAACCTGCTAATTATGACCTTTAATGAAAATTTTTATTCTTAACTTCACACTAATGAAAGACATGTTTGATCTGATGTCAGAAAACAATCAGCTGTGAAAGGATTCATTCAACACATATATGATTGAGAAATCTTTTTTAATGAAAGAAAATTGCGGTGTTCAAAACCACCAAAAGAAGAATTAAAACCTACTAAACGTTTTTTGAAATGCCCGATATACACGAAGGTATGCGCTTTTTCAGTCGTAAATTGATTAAACCACAGGATTTGAATGCTCACGGAACTCTGTTTGGAGGAAGTGTTCTTGCCTGGGTTGATGAAGAAGCTGCGATTTATGTAATATGCCAGCTCGGAAAAAGTAATATCGCCACCAAATTTATGTCCGAAATTGATTTTGTAAGTTCAGCCAAACTGGGCGACATCATTGAAATTGGTATGGAGACTGTGAATTTTGGTAAGTCATCAATTACCGTAAAATGTGAAGTACGTCACAAATTTACCAAAGAAACGATTATACGAATTGACAAAATAGTATTTGTCCATCTTGATGAAGAAGGGCGCCCTACTCCTCACAATATTAACAAGCCCGTAAACTGACCTATGGAAAACAAAGAGAATTTAGTTGATGTACAATTGATCCGGGACATGCTCTACGATGATGATGGATATGTAAAAGAGTTTTCCAACGCATCTATTCAATCATTTGGCGAATTCAAACAGCATTTTAAAGAGTCTTTACTGGCCAGAGAAATGGATGAACTGCGAAGAGCCGGTCACAAAATTAAACCGGTAGCCATGATGTTAAAACTGGACCCGGTTATAGAAATGTACGACACTTCCAAGACCTATCTTGAAGAGAACAGATCCACAGAAGAACTGGCCGATTTAGCCGATGACATGGAAACCTATTGCGACACCGTAATAGCTGAGTTCCAAGAACTTGTTTAATTAAACTGATTTAAAACCAAGACTATTTATGAAGACTGTACTCGTGACCGGCGGAACCGGTTTTATCGGCAGCCATACCGTGTTAGAACTGCTCGAAGATGATTACAAAGTTGTTGTTATGGATAATCTTTCGAACAGTAAAACGGAATCACTGGCCCGGGTTGAAAAACTGACCGGCAAAAAAGCTGATTTTCATGAACTGGATCTACTTGATAAAGATGGACTTCGTAAACTGTTCAGAAAATACAATTTCGACTCAGTTATACATTTTGCGGGTTTAAAAGCCGTAGGTGAATCTGTTGAAAAACCACTTCTCTATTTTAAAAACAACATTTCTGGCACAGTCATACTTTGCGAAGTGATGCAAGAGTTTGGCGTGAAAAATATAGTATTCAGCTCTTCGGCTACTGTTTATGGCGACCCTGAAAAATCTCCAATTCCTGAAGACAGTCCTGTTACTTCAGTTAATCCATATGGCCGTACCAAACTGACTATTGAATATATTCTGAAGGATCTCTATCAGTCTGATCGGGATTGGAACATTGCACTTCTCAGATATTTCAACCCTGTGGGAGCGCACGAAAGTGGATTAATAGGCGAAGATCCAAATGGAATTCCTAATAATCTGATGCCATTTGTTACGCAGGTTGCTGTAGGAAAACTGGAAAAACTGCGAGTATTTGGGGATGACTATCCTACTCATGATGGAACGGGTGTAAGGGATTACATACACGTTGTCGACTTGGCCATTGGCCATCTGAAAGCACTTGAAAAGTTGGAAGAAAACCCGGGCGTGGTCACCTATAACCTCGGTACAGGGCAAGGCTCAAGCGTTCTGGACGTTGTAAAAGCCTTTGAAAAAGCCAACTCTATTGAAATCCCCTACGAAATTGCTCCCCGGCGTCCAGGTGATGCCGCAATCTGTTATGCTGATCCATCAAAAGCGGAGAAGGAGCTCGACTGGAAAGCCGAGCGTGATCTCGAAATGATGTGTCGCGATGCCTGGAACTGGCAGCAGAAAAATCCGAACGGATACGGTTCCTAAAACTCAGCTATTCAAATACCGAAAAGGTTTGATCCGGTTCCATTGCCAGTATGGACTCGGTCATCAGGGAGATCAGTGCTTCCACATCCTTCAGTGACGCCGTTTCTACCGGTGAATGCATATAACGGATCGGAAGGGATATCAATGCACTCGGAATTCCGGTTCTCTGGTAAAAGATACTGTCTGTATCTGTCCCCGTCCTTACGCTGGTTGCCTCGTGTTGTATTGCTATTTCTGACTTTTCAGCCGCTTTTTCAATGAGAGATACAATCGAAGGATGATTCGCTCCACCATGCTGAACCGATGGGCCTTCTCCCAGTTTTACAGTGCCGTGTTCTTTGTTGTTAATACCGGGAGTATCCGTTGCATGGGTTACATCTGTCACTAAAGCGGCATCGGGCATATGCCGGTAACTCATCATACGCGCTCCAAACCCTCCCACTTCTTCCTGTACAGAGTTAAGAGCCATTACATTCACTTTAAGCTCACTCTTCCGCTTTCTGAGCTGTCGCATTACCTGTGCAATCACAAAACCGCCAATCCGGTTATCCAGTGCCCTGGCTGAAATAATTTCATCATTCAAATATTCAACTTCATCAGTGTAAGTAACGGGATCCCCGATCTGAACCAAATCGAGAGCTTCTTCTCTACTTCCCGCTCCGATATCCACATAGATATCTTTCCACGACGGCTGTTTTCCACCGCCGTTTTTTGAATCCTGCAGGTGGATTGCCTTGTTCCCGGTCACACCCAAAACCCGGCCTTTTTTGCTATGAATATAAACCCGCTTGGCTCGGGCTATGGTTGAATCACTTCCTCCCAATTTATTTAACGTGATAAAGCCGTCATCCGAGATATGTTGAACAACCATCCCGATTTCATCAGCATGGGCTTCCAGCATAATTGTAGCGACGTCCATATTCGTCTCAATTTTTGCAACAACAGAACCGTAAGCATCACTCTCTACTTTATCGGAATAATTCTTTACATATTTACGCCATACTTTCTGGCCTTCCGATTCATACCCGGTCGGACTCGGAGTAATAAGAAGTTCTTCTAAAAATGACTGTGACTCTTTATCTAACATCTTTTATGATTTATTTTTTGTTCATTTTGCAACTGAATATAAGCAACGGATTGATCGATATCGCGTTTAATTCCGTTGGTGATCTTGTATTCATCTTTCAGAGATATTCTGATTAACTTATAGTTTTTAAAATTTCATATACATCTTCATGCTTAAACCAGAATATAATCCGGAAAGTTTTTTTCACTGGACAGAAATCCGAGTTCGATTCAGAGATCTTGATGCACTGAATCATGTCAATAATGCTGTTTTTAACACCTATTTTGAAGAAGCAAGAGTCCAGTTTATCGAAGAGATTCCCGAATTTAAATCCTCTGTTCAGTCCGGATTCAGTTTTGTACTGGTTCATCTGGAACTTGACTACATTAAACCGATCCTTTTCAAAGATACCATTCTAGTTGGCTCAGCGGTTGAAGAGTTCGGAAATAGCAGTATTCAAGGTTTTCAAGCGATCTACTCCAAACATGATCATGAGCTTAAAGCTGTCGCTAAAACGACCGGTGTTTGGTTTGATCTGAAGAAAAACAGACCTGCTCGTTTGCCTGAACTGAAGAATCAGGAGAAATATATTTTTAAAAGCTCAAACTGATGGATAAAAGTAAACAGTATAAAATTTTCAGTGATCCTATCCATGGATTTATCTCTGTTCCAAAAGGGATCATTTTAAAACTGATAGACCACCCGTACGTGCAGCGTTTGAGGAGAATCCGTCAGCTTGGACTCGGGTACTTGGTGTTTCCAGCAGCAGAGCATTCTCGATTCTCTCATGCTATTGGAGCTCTTGAACTTGGACAGCGTGTTCTAAAAAATTTACAGGAGAAAGATACCACTATAAGTGATCCGGAAATCAACGGGACATTAATCGCCATATTGTTACATGATATTGGTCATGGTCCTCTCTCCCACACGCTGGAACACTCGCTCATTAAAGATTTCAACCATGAGATGATGAGTCTTAAAATCATGGAGAAACTGAATCAGGAGTTTGACGGTGCCTTAACTACGGCCATTGAAATATTTACAGATCAGTATCCAAAGAAATTTCTTCATCAGTTGATCTCCTCCCAGCTCGATATCGATCGTCTTGATTACCTCAAACGCGACAGTTTTTTCACCGGGGTATCTGAGGGCTCAGTTGGTATCAACCGGATTCTAAAAACCATGAGAGTGATTAATGGTAATGTTGTGATCGAAAAGAAAGGGATTTACGCCATCGAAAACTACATTCTATCCCGGCGATTAATGTATATGCAAGTCTACCTGCATAAAACGGTTTTGAGTGCAGATTCGCTCTTAAAAAAGATCTTCAAACGCGTGAGTTACCTCATTAAAAATGGTGAGCAAATAAACATTCCTTCAGAACCCCTTCGTTATTTTCTTGAAAAAAGACCTAGCGCCAAGAAAGTAATTACCTATGAAATGATGGGACATTACCTCTCACTTGATGATCACGACGTGATGATTTGTCTTAAAAGTTGGATTAACAGCAAGGATCCCATCCTGGCAGACCTGACACTACGGTTTCTAAATCGATCACTGTTCAGAACTACGTTTATCAATAAAAAAGGATTGAAAAATTTAAAGAGTGATATATTGGCCCAAACTAAGAAACAGCTTAAAAAGGCGGGTTTACCTGATGATGATCATTCGGCAGGCTTTTATATCGACTTCGATAAAAGTTATTCAGAAGCGTACAAATACGAAAACGAGAGTATCTGGATCCTGGATGACGATCAAAAAGCGATAGAGTTTTCAAAAGCAGCAGATACCAAACATATTATTGCATTAACTCAACCCGTTGTCAAACCCTATGTGGTACATCTTAAAGAGCTTAATTTAGATGTGTATTAACCGTTTTAAGAATGTCGGTTAAGTCCGTCTCTTTAAAAGGTTTTTTCAGAAGCGCATTAAAACCTTTGCTTTGAAGGGTTTCTCTATTGTTATAGAAAGAGCTGGCTGTTACGGCAATAATTGGCAGATCGTGAAGTGTATAGCCCTGTTTCCGAATATGTTTTGCTGCTTCCAGCCCGTTCATAACCGGCATACTGATATCCATCAAGATTAAGTCAACCGGTTCCTTTTCAAAAAAATCGATGGCTTCCTTACCATTGACGGCTTCTTTCACATTGTACCCCATTCTTTTCAGCATAATCTTTAATACCGTTCGATTGATCGGTACATCATCAACAATAAGGATATCTTTAATTTCAGCATGATTTTCACTACTCACAACATTGTTGGAGTCTTGATCGGAAAGAAGATGCTCAATCTTAGATTTGAGCATAAAAGATTGCATGTTTATTGTTTCGAGATAGCTCTTCAGTTCGTCTGTCAATCCATCCTGCTTTTTCAATATCTCGGAATAGCCAACTATCGCATTCAACGGTGTATTAATCTCGTGAAGCCATTTACCGGCTTCTGATTTTCCTTTCCCGGTTAGAACGTGATCTGAAATCTTTATTAAACTGCCTAAAAACTGACCGTCATGAGTTGTAACCGGAGCTTTTCTACACGAGAATTTGTGATTATTAATCGTTAGTTGAACCGTTTTATTCCCGTCTGATTTTGTCTGGCTCTGTATAAACGCTTTCAGCTTTTTCGGTAATTTAATCTCTGAAACATTTTTATTATCAATACTTTCATCATTCAGGTTAAAAAGTTCGAGAAAGTGTTCATTTGCAAATTTCAGGACATGTTCTCGATCAATAATAAAATCTGCAGTATCTGAATATTTGGTGACAGCCTGAAGGAAATGGTACTGTTCAGATGTGGTAAGTGTAAAAGCTTCGGTTTTTCTGTTTTTAATAAACAGATAAGCTACTAATGAAAATACCATTAGCAGGGTAATTAAATAGATTTGGTTCGTGAGACTATAGAGCCAGATCTCATTTAAGAAAAAAAGGTTATATGTTTCGATATACGTGGTCATTTTTGCAGTAATCGAAAGCTAAACTTTATCCTTAACTTAGTGCAGTTAGTTTTTTTTAACTATAGGTAAACCACACTTAATAGGCTTACTTTTTGGTTAAACTTTTCTAAGCTTGACGAAATCGAATTCCTTATGCTCTTCTCTCCAATACTCTTCCCACTCTGACCCGATTTTGTTTCTGTATTCAGGAAAGAAAGTATCCCCCTCAAATTCCGCTTTAATTTCGGTGATTATTAATTCATCAGCTCTATTAATCGTCTG
Organism: Rhodohalobacter barkolensis; assembly: GCF_002834295.1. NCBI lineage: Bacteria > Pseudomonadati > Balneolota > Balneolia > Balneolales > Balneolaceae > Rhodohalobacter > Rhodohalobacter barkolensis. The sequence goes on from NZ_PISP01000001.1 coordinate 1,062,126, forward strand.
TTTATAAACTTCCCCACCGCCTATTATAAATACTTTTTCATGCCCCTTTAAATAATCCAGTGCTTTTTCAATAGAGGTAAAAGTCTTGACGTGATCGTAAGTCTTGGATCTGGACAAAACGATGTTTTCTCTTCCGGGGAGAGGCTTTTCGTTGAGTTCTTCAAATACAATTCGGCCCATAATAATAGGAGAACCCATCGTTTCTCTTTTGAAGAACTTAAGATCTTCACTGTAATGCCATGGCAACTCATTATTATTGCCAATTACCAAGTTCGGATCATGAGCTGCTATTAGAATCAATTTCATACGGCAACTGGGAATTTAATAGCCGGATCCGGATCGTAACCTTCCAGGGTGAAATCTTCATACTGCAGTTCATCAATTGGTTTATTGGCAATCGTCAGTGTGGGTAACTTTCTGGGCTCTCTTTTAAGTTGCTCCTGAAGACCTTCAATATGATTTTCATAGATATGAGCGTCAACAATTGTATGTGCAAATTCTCCGGGTTTCAATCCAACTTCTTTTGCAATAGCCATCGTTAATGCCGAGTAACAGGCAAGATTGAATGGGATTCCAAGTGCAATATCACCGGATCGCTGAGTGAGATGGCAATTAAGCTTTCCATCACTTACGTTAAAAATATACATAATATGACAAGGTGGAAGTCGCATCTCATCCAACAGACCCGGGTGCCATGTAGATACCACAATTCTTCGGCTATTTGGATTGTTTTTCAACATATCAATAGCACGCTGAACCTGATCAAATTCATCATAGACCCAATCTTTGTCTCGAGACTCCCCTAGTTTTGGATAAGATGAACCATCACTCGCTTTCAAAAAAGGAAATCGTCTCCAAAGAACCGGGTAGATTGGCCCTACATAACCATCATCATCGGCCCAGGCATCCCAGATATGAACATCTTTTTCATCTCTCAGCCACCGTACATGATCATCCCCCCTCAGGTACCAAAGAAGTTCCATGATGACAGATTTAAAATATACTTTTTTAGTTGTTAGAAGAGGAAAACCTTCTGCCAAATCTACCTTATAGAATTCAGCAAAATTGGAGAGCGTATCGGTTCCGGTTCTGTTCTCTTTACGAACACCGTTTTCCAAAACACGCTGGACGAGATCTAAATAAACTTGCATAGTTAATCAATCAATTTAAAGTACAACTCCTGTTAATAGTGCGACGGCGATACTGAAGTAGATCATAATTCCTGTCACATCCACCAAAGTAGCTACAAAGGGTGCGGAAGTAACAGCCGGATCAAGGCCTACTTTTGACATGATGAAAGGGAGCATGGATCCACTTAAATTTCCAAATAGTACAACTCCAATCAAACTCAGCCCCACCGTTAACGATTGAAGAAACACAGCAATAGACATGGGTTCACCGCGAAATACCATCCATGTAGATATCACAACTGTTCCCATTATACCCAGAATTAATCCAAGCATAAAACCTGACATGAGTTCCCTTTTTAGAACTCCCAGCCAATCGGAAAGCTTAATGTCGTCAGTAGATATAGCGCGAATAATCAGCGTGGCGGCCTGTGAGCCGGAGTTACCTCCACTGGAAATAATCATTGGAATAAAAAGTGCAAGAACAGCTGCCTTTGCAAGGGTGTCTTCAAAACCTGCCATAGCTGTTACGGTGAACATCTGTCCCAAAAAAAGCAGAATAAGCCACCCTATACGTTTTCTGACCATTTCAAGCATGTTGGTCTGAGAGTAGTAATCATCCAACGCACTCATACCGGCCATCAGCTGCATATCCTCAGTTGTCTCCTCTTCGGCAACATCCAAAACATCATCTACCGTAACAATTCCTACAAGGATACCATCAGAATCAACAACCGGAAGGGCAACCCGGTCGTATTTACTTAACATGCGTACGGCTTCTTCCTGATCATCAAAAGCACTTAAAGCTTCAAAAGAGTAATCCATGATATCCTCAATCTTGAGGTCAGGATCAGCAATTATTAGCTGATTTAAACGAAGATCATCGATCAGTTTTTCTTCTTCGTTTACAACATAAATAACGTTTACCGTTTCTGCATTACGGCCATATTTTCGAATGTGGCTTAAGCTTCTATCGATTGACCAGTCCTTTTTAATTTTCACGTAGTTGGTGGTCATCAAACGTCCAACACTCTCAGGAGGATATCCCAATAGCCGTCTTATCAGAGCGATATTTTCTGAATCCATGGAGTTCAGAACACGCTGTGTTAATCCTCCGGGCAGTTCCTCCATCAGAGCAACTCTCTCATCCGGCTCCAGGTTATTCATCACATCGCTCAACTGCTGCCGACTGAATACTTCCAGGAGTTCAACCCCTTTTCCGGAGCTTAGATAGGTAAATACATCCGCTGCTTTACTTTTTTTGAGAAGACGAAATATGACTACAGCAACTTCCGGTTCAAGATCTTCAAGAAGCTCAGCTACATCAACGGCCGGTACATCTTCAAGAGACTCTTTGATCGTGATCCACTCTTTTTTCCGGATCAGCTCATCAAATTCGGGTTTTAATAAATGTGCAATCATATCAGTACCGATTGTAAACAGGGATTACTAACAAAAACGGTTCACAAAGATACTTCAAACACTCTGCAGAAGCTAACCGTTAAGGCTAATTTTTTGTAATACCTAACAACTCAATTGCTTTTTTTGCAGCCTGTTGTTCCGCCTTCTTTTTACTCTTTCCAACACCCTCTCCCAGTTTCTTATCATCAAAATAAACAGCCACTATAAATGTCTTATCGTGTCCCGGTCCCTCCTCCGATAAAACCTTGTAGGTTGGCAGCGAAGCACTTTCCGACTGGTAGTACTCCATCAATACACTTTTGAAGTTGTCAATCTTATTTTCAATTGTCTCGAAATCCAGGTAACGGTTTACATTGCTGAGAACAAAATTATAGGTGAACGAATAGCCTTTCGAAATATAAATTGCTGCAATAATAGACTCGTACACATCTGCCATCACACTTTTAGAAAGTTCAATCCCCTGCCCTGTCGATCTCTCCCCAACTTCGAGCGCCTTATGGAGTTCAAGCTTCTCGGCAATGGTTGCGAGTGTATCTCCTTTTACAATTTTGGAGCGCAGTTTTGTTAAAAATCCTTCATTTTCGGTGGGATACTTCTCAAACAGAATTTCAGTCACAATCAGATCCAGAACGGCGTCTCCTAAAAACTCTAAGCGTTCGTAGGTTTCGTACGATTCGTACTGTTCATTGTCAACAATTGAACGATGTCTGATAGCCTGATTAAAAACCGACTGATCTTTAATGGGAATAGAAAATCCAAGAGAGGCTTCAAGAGTTTGAAGACGAGCTAAAGGCTCAGATTGATTTATAGAAGTACCTTTTCTGAACCACTCCTTTAGCCTGTCAATCATAAATTACTCTTCAAATTTCTTGAATACAAGAGTAGTATTGTGTCCTCCAAAACCAAATGCATTGTTCATTGCATATTTCACATCGCGAACCTCCGCTTCGTTTGCAGTGTAATTCAAATCACACTCAGGGTCCGGAGTTTCCAGGTTAATGGTTGGAGGTACAGTTCCATGATAGATGGAAAGAAGAGTTGCTAAAGATTCTGCAGCTCCGGCGGCACCCAACATGTGACCTGTCATCGATTTAGTAGAGTTTAAGTTGATCTTATAAGCATGATCCCCAAAAACTCGTTTAATCGAATTGGTTTCTGCGATATCTCCCAACGGAGTTGAGGTTCCGTGCATATTGATGTGATCAATATCTTCAGGTTTGATGCCGGCCATCTTCAATGCGTTTGTAAGCGCTAAATGGACACCATTTCCCTCAGGATCCGGTGCAGTGATATGATAAGCATCTGCAGAAAATCCGTATCCTACAATTTCTCCATAAATTCTGGCACCTCTTTCGAGCGCCGAATCCAAAGATTCCAAAAACATCATTGATGCACCTTCAGACAGTACAAAACCATCTCGGCTTTTATCGAAAGGACGAGATGCCCTTTCCGGTTCATCATTGCGGGTCGATAGAGCTTTCATGGATGAAAAACCGGCTATTCCGATCTCCCAAACAGGAGCTTCAGTTCCACCGCACAACGCCATTTCAGACTGCCCATGACGAATTGAGTCGTAGGCTAATCCTATGTTGTGGGATCCGGTAGCACAAGCCGATACAGCACAGAAATTTGCACCTCTAAAGCCGTATTTAATCGAAATCTGCCCGGCCGGCATATCAGGAATCAACATGGGAATAAAGAAAGGTGAAACCCCTCTGGGACCATGTTTATCGTGAGATATAGACTGATCGTAGAATGTTTTCATTCCGCCTATACCTGTACCAATCAATACAGCAACACGATCTTTATCAATTTTTTCAAGATCGATTTTACTGTCTTTTATGGTTTCGTCTGCGGCAATCATACCATATTGAGTAACAGGATCTAATCTCCTGGCCTCTTTACGGTCGAAGTGATTGTTGGAATCATAATCTTCGATTTGCCCTGCAAACTTTGTAGGATAATCGGAAGTATCGAAATGGGTAATTGGACGCACGCCACTTTTACCGGATACAAGACCGTTCCAGAAATCCGGAGCGGTCTTACCCAGTGGTGTAAACGCGCCTATGCCCGTGATAACGACTCTGCGTTCAGTCATCGGCGGCTAATTAGGTTGTTAGTTTGCTTTAAACTAAGACTTTTCTTGAATGTACTTAACGGCATCCCCTACAGTGGCGATGTTTTCAGCATCTTCGTCAGGAATACTCAGATCAAATTCTTTTTCGAATTCCATAATCAGTTCTACAGTGTCCAGAGAATCTGCTCCAAGATCATTGGTGAAGTTTGCTTCCGCAACAACTTCTGATTCATCTACACCGAGTTTATCAACTATAATGGATTTTACTTTTGCTTCAACATCTTGTGACATATGAGTCCTATCGATTTGAATTATTGGTTTTTAAGTTAACTAAGTTTTTTTGACATGCAGAAAATACAACATCTCTGCATAAATAACACGAGTCAGAAAAGACTCCGTAAATTTATAAAAAATTACATTGCCATACCGCCATCAACACGGAGAACTTCACCGGTTATGTACGAACTGAGATCAGAAGCCAGAAATGCAACTACATTTGATACCTCTTCCGGATTCCCGGCACGTCCTAATGGAGTTTCCTGTTTAATCGACTCTAATACTTTTTCATCCAGATTCTCCGTCATTTCGGTCATGATATAACCGGGAGCGACAACATTGGCGCGAATATTACGACTTGCCAGCTCTTTGGCATACGATTTGGTAAATCCAATCAAACCGGCTTTTGAGGCGGCATAGTTACTTTGGCCTGCATTACCCGATATACCGACAACAGATCCGATATTAATGATGGAACCACCGCGGGCACGCATCATCGGTTTAGCAGCAGCTTTGCTGTAATTAAATACACTTTTTAAGTTGGTATTGATAACAGCATCCCACTGTTCTTCATTCATTCTTAGAATCAGGTTATCTTTGGTAATCCCTGCATTATTCACCAAAACATCCAGTGATCCCCACTCCTCTACAACTTTGGCGATTACCTCTTCTGCTTTACTGTAATCCGTTGCATCAGCTTGCAGTGCAATACCTTTAGAGCCGGATTTTTCAATTTCACTGACTACATCATTTGCAGCATCCGCCGATCGGGAATAAGTGATTGCAATGTTTGCTCCTAATTTTGCAAATGTCAATGCAATGGCTTTTCCAATTCCACGGCTTCCGCCCGTTACAATACAATTTTTACCTTTTAAGTCCATTATTCGTAGCCTTCTATTGTTACACTTTTCAACGTTCGTTTCACCAATCCTTGTAATACTTTTCCGGGACCAATTTCAATAAAATCAGTTGCTCCGGCATCCTGCATATTTATCAAGGTCTTTGTCCATTGAACAGGATTCGTAAGCTGCATGATCACATTTTCCCTCAAAACATCCGGATCAGTCGTTCCTTCTGCAGTATAATTACTATTAAGCGGAATATTGGCCGTAGAAAAATCGATCTCTTCAACCCTGTTTTTAAAAGATTTATATGCCGGTTCCATCAATGGAGAGTGGAACGCGCCACTGACCGGTAACAGCATAGCCATCCGGCACCCCTGATCTTTTGCGATTTCTACCGCTTTTTTTACAGCATCTACATCACCTGAGATGACCAGTTGCCCCGGAGAGTTGTAGTTAGCAGTCACAACCGGCTTACCCACTTTCTCGGAAGCGTCTTCACAAATCTGATCCACTGCATCATCATCCATCCCAATAATTGCGGCCATTGTTCCCGGATGATGATTTCCTGCTTCCTGCATGAGTTTACCACGCAGTGAAACAAGTTTCAGAGCTGTTTCGAATGATAATACTCCTGCTGCCACCAATGCACTAAACTCTCCTAAACTGTGGCCTGCAACCATATCCGGTTTGATATCCTGTTGCTCATAAAGTGCCACGGAATGAGTAAATATTGCGGGTTGTGTGAATTTTGTTTGAGTTAATTTTTCTTTAGGGCCCTCAAACATAATCTTGGACAGATCATAACCCAGAATTTCATCAGCCTGATCTATTCTCTTTTTGAATGCAGCATTCGAATCGTAATGATCCTTAGCCATTCCTACCTTTTGTGATCCTTGTCCCGGAAAAAGTATCGCTTTCATTACTTGCTCCATTTTAAATAGATGGCACCCCATGTCAAGCCCCCGCCAAATGCAGAAAGAATGATATTATCGCCCTTCTTCAGGCTATCTTTCCAGTCATCCAAACAGAGAGGTATTGTAGCAGCTGTGGTGTTGCCATATTTATTGATGTTTACCATCACCTTATCCTTACTGAGTCCCATTCTGCGAGCTGTGGCATCAATTATCCGCAGATTTGCCTGATGAGGAACCAGCCAAGCCACATCATCGGCATCCAGATTGTTTTTCTCCATTATCTCCAGAGAGACATCCGCCATGCCTTCTGTTGCTTTCTTAAAAACCGATCGGCCATCCTGGCGGATATAGTGCTGTTTATTTTTAACCGTCTCTTCCGATGCAGGATTTAAACTTCCCCCTGCCGGCTGATAAAGCATACAATTTTCATCACCTTCTGTATACTGTATAAAATCGACAATTCCATCATCCTGATCACTCTCTTCAAGCACAACTGCACCGGCAGCATCACCAAAGAGAATACAAGTGGAACGGTCGGTAAAATCTATGATCGAACTCATCTTGTCGGCACCGATTACCAGTGCTTTTTTAATACGACCGGATTCTATCATAGATCCTGCTGTAGAAAGTGCAAAAAGAAAGCCGGAACATGCAGCCGACAGATCGAAAGCAAATGCTTTTTTAGCACCGATCCGTTTTTGAACAAGAGCTGCCGTTGCGGGAAAAAGATAATCCGGTGTGACGGTAGCTACAATTACAAGGTCAATCTCATCAGCTTTCACATTGGCATCCTTCAAAGCTTCTTCAGCAGCATTGGTAGCCATAAAGGAAGTTGCTTTATCAGGGTCTTTTAAAATTCTTCGTTCCTCAATTCCGGTTCTGGACCTGATCCACTCATCGTTCGTTTCTACGTATTTTTCCAGTTCTTCGTTGGTTAACACATATTCAGGAAGGTATTTACCCACACCTGTAATTTTTGCTCGCTTAAAAGCCATTAATTTTGGATAAGATTAGTTTAGAGAAGCTACGATTTTGTCATTGAGCTTGTGAGTAACGCATTGAGCTGCGTTTAGAATCATATTTTTGATTGCCATAGGAGAACTTCCTCCATGACCAACCAAACTTGTTCCGTTTACGCCCAAAAAGGGAACACCCCCAACATGCTCGTAGTTGAAAGTATTCAAACCTTTCGTAAGAATGGTATATAATTGCTTTTGCACTTCGGGAGCAACTTTCTCTTCTTCCATTGTCTTGGAAAGAAGTAATTTCAAAACACCCGGAATAGATTCACCGAATTTCAGAACTACATTTCCGGTAAATCCATCAGTAAGATAAATATCTGTTGCTCCGTATAAGATATCCTTACCCTCTATATTACCTTTAAATTCATCAAGTTCACTTAAAAGCTTATAGACCTCCTTATGGCAATCTGTTCCCTTTTCAGGTTCTTCACCAATATTTAGAAGCCCAATAGTTGGATTGGATTTATTTAGAATCTCTGTCGAAAAAATTGAACCCATCTTTGCAAACTGAAGATACATCTCAGGCTTCAAATCTAAATTAGCACCGGCGTCTATTAAAAGACTGATGCCTTTCAGGGTTGGATAGGTTGCAGAAATGGTAGGCCTGATCACACCCTCAAGTTTTCCGAGAATAAGTGTTGAGGCCGCCAACAGGGCACCCGTATTCCCGGCACTGACAAAAGCATCGCAATCGCCATTTTTATGTGCCGAAATACCTATTGCTATTGAAGAAGAGCGCTTGCTCTTAACTGCAGCAGAAGGTGAATCTTGCATCCCTATAATTTCGGGTGCATGCTGAATATGTAAACGATTCTGATCATACTCCAAACCTAACAATTCAGTTTGGATAAGATCTTCAGGACCTAAAAGTAGAATTTCAATTGAGTCGTCTACTTTCAGGGCTTCAATTGCACCCAAAACAGGATTTTTAGGATAATGGTCTCCGCCTACAGCATCAACAGCAATCAGCATTTTTCAGTAGTTTAGTTATTTGGAAACATTCAGTACCTGACGGCCGCGATAATAGCCGCACTCCATGCAAACATGATGATACCGGTGCATTGCTCCGCAGTTTGTACATTCTGACAACGGTATTTCAGCTACTCTGTGGTGAGATCTTCTTTTATCTCTGCGGGTTTTGGATGTCTTTCGTTTAGGATGCGCCATTTTTACAGTTAATTATTGATTTACTTTAATTTTTTCAATTTTTCCCATCTGGGATCAATCAGTTCCTCTTCATCAGGTTGAGGACCAAACGATTGAGTTTCAAATTTTTCCGGTTTTCCGTCAGAATCTAACAAGTCAGGATGAATTTTACGAATTGGAAGATTCAGTAAAATGGTATCCCTCACCTCCTTATCAATATTTATCAACAGATCATCTGCCGGTATTTGCCGGATCGCCCCTTCCTCTGTTTCACTTTCTTCAACAGGATTCGGTTCGAATACTATGTGATAAGAACCCTCTGTTTTATATACAAACGGCTCTAAAGTACGATCACAAACCAGGTTTAAATCTGCAATTACACTGAATTTAACCTGAACGAAGTGATCTGTTTTATAAAAATTGATCTCAACGTTGGCCTTCTTCAGCGATACTTCATCATTAAAATCAAGTTCAGCATCCCCAAGAGCAACACTTTTGTTGCTTTCACCATCAGGTATTTCCTGGAGCCGAAATGTTAGTTTTGATGTTTTCACGATAGCTTACAAAAATAAAAAGATATCTTTTGGAAAGCAATTTAATTAAAGAGTCCGTAAAGGCGTTGTTCAACTAAGGAGATGATCTTACCGAGATCTTCACTGTCGTTCACAAAATCAAGATCATCTGTATCAATAATCAATTTTTCGTGCTCATAACGGTCGATCCAGTTTTCATATAAACCATTCAATTTTTCAAGATATTCAATACGAATTGTGTTTTCGTAGGTTCTCCCCCTTTGCTGAATTTGCCTGACCAAAGTCGGAACTTCAGCTCTCAGGTAGATCAAAAGGTCCGGCGGACGCAGATAGTTAACCATTTCGTGAAACAGAGACTTATAATTTTCATAGTCCCTGTCACTCATCAAACCCATATCAAACAGGTTCTTGGCAAAGATTTCCACATCTTCGTATATCGTACGATCCTGAATCAGGTTAAGATCTGATTCCTGTATCTCTTTTTGATGACGAAACCTGCTCGACAGAAAGTAGATTTGAAGGTTAAAACTCCATCTCCTCATATCGTCATAAAAATCCGACAAATATGGATTATCATCCACAGACTCGTAGTAGGGCTTCCAGTTAAAATTCTTTCCAAGCAGCCGGGTTAAAGAAGATTTCCCTGCGCCAATATTGCCGGCTATCGCAACGTACTTATTTTTGCTGTTATTGTTATCCATGCTGAGCGTTACCTTTTCCCCAATAGTCGGTACATCGCCTGTTTATAATTTTCCACACCGGGTTGGTTGAACGGATTAACTTCCAACATATAAACGTAAACAGCGGTCATCAATTCGTAAAAGTAAATCAGATGACCAAGTTGCTGGGCATTAAGTTTTTCGAGAATAATTTCTACAACCGGTACGCCCCCTTCCCTGTGTGCCTGGACTGTTCCTTCCCGTGCACTCTTATTAATATCATGAAAGAGCTTACCATCCAAGTAGTTTAATTGATCTGTATCATTTTCTACCTGGGGTACTTTCATTTTAGAAAGCGGACTTTCAACGACAAAGAGTGTCTCCATCATGTTTCGCTGGCCCTGCTGAACCATCTGACCTATACTATGCAGATCAGTGGAGTAACCTGCAATGGCAGGAAACAATCCCTTGCCTTTCTTTCCTTCACTTTCACCTAAAAGCTGCTGTGTCCATGCTGCAAAACCCATCAACTCCGGTTCAAATGAACCAATTACATCCAATGCAACCCCTTTCTTATGCAGTGTATAGCGCAAAGCAGAGTATTTTAATACTGTTTCAGGATTCTTCTCCTGTAATTCAAATTCGGCAACTGCTCCATAATAAAGGGTCTGAACATCAATCCCGGCCACGGCTACCGGTAACAATCCAACCGGTGTCAAAACAGAATATCTGCCCCCGATGTCTTCCGGAATGATGTACTTTTTGTATCCCTCTTCTGCAATAATTTTATTCAGTACACCGCCGGTTTGGCCAGTAGTGGCAACAATTCTACTTTTTGCTTCATCACCATACGCCTCGTGCATCCATTTTCGGATGGTTCTGAATGCCAGGGCTGTTTCCAATGTGGAACCGGACTTGGAAATCACATTCAAATAAACACTTTTAGGATCACCGTTCTCTTTTGGAGCCTGGATATATTTGAGAAGCTGTTCCAGGTATCTTCCGCTCATATGGTGCCCGGCAAATAATATTTCCGGGCCCTGTTCATTGAATGGCATATTCAGTGCTTCAATGATGGCTTTTGCTCCGGTGAATGATCCACCAATACCGCATACAATAAAGATATCAGCATCTTCACGAATTTTTGTGGCATGTTGCTGAATCTGGTCAATTTCAGCATCATTTGGTTCGGCAAGGATTCTTCTCCATCCCAACCAGTCGTTGCCCGGTCCGGTGCCATCCACTACTTGCTTAAATGCTTTCTCAGCTTGTTGAAGAGCACTTTCTAGTTCACTCTCTTCAACAAAGTCTACTGCATTATCTAATTTAATTTTAATCATTGTTACCTCAGCATTTTAGCTAATTCAACAAGATCGAAATTGATGTCTTTCTTTTTACCAAATGTCATCTTCAGGGGAGTCAATTTGATTTTGTTGTTTACCACGCCAACCATTACCTGACTATGCCCCTCTTTCAAAACGGTAACAGCTGCAGAACCTAATCGACTGGCAAGTACACGATCTCTCGCAGTTGGGTTGCCACCACGCTGTACGTGACCCAGAATACAAACTCTCATTTCATATTTACTGAAGTCTGGCTTTAAAGCTTCAGAAATTTTCATTGCTCCGCCGGTTTCATCTCCTTCTGCAATTACAACCAAGCTGCTTCTTCGCTGTTCGCTGAGTACTTTATTGAGAGAAGATTTTACTTCATCAATATCAGTTAGAGATTCAGGCAAGAGGATCAATTCAGCCCCACCTGCAATACCCGTTTCGAGCGCAATAAACCCGGCATCACGTCCCATAACTTCCACTAAGAATAGACGATCGTGTGCATCTGCTGTATCACGGATTTTATCAATCGCTTCCATTGCTGTATTAAGAGCAGTATCATATCCGATGGTTTCATCAGATCCTACCAGATCGTTATCGATAGTAGCCGGTACACCAATTACATTAATGTCATGCTCTTTGGCCAAAAGAGCAGCACCCTGAAAAGTCCCATCTCCTCCAATTGTAACTAATGCTTCAATTCCATGTTTTTCTAAAACCTTTGCAGCCTCAGCTCGGCCTTCCGGTTCTCGAAATTCATCGCATCTGGCTGATTTCAGTACAGTTCCGCCTCGTTGAATAATGTTCGATACATCATTAGAAGTAACTTTTGAAATATCATCATTAATCAAACCTTTGTAGCCATGTCGAATAGCTAAAACATCAATATCAAGTCCGTGAGCTGTTCGAACGATTGCCCTGAAAGCTGCATTCATTCCGGGAGAATCTCCCCCACTTGTTAAAACACCTATTTTTTTCAAGATTCAAAAATTTAGATTCATAGTAATTTTGAATAAGTTGTAAAACTAAAGAGCCCTTCATCATTGCGCAACTATTTAATCAGTTTATTCTTATTTTTCGGCTCTAAATACAAAAAGGATTTATCTACATGGCCTCAGAGGCATTATTAAAAAAAGACGATTCAACCACTAACGATCTATCTCTCAAGGAGATAACTGCGCCTATACAAAACGACCTCACCACATTCAGAACCTTTTTCAAAAATGAACTGAGAAGTGATGTTTTTGTCTTAGACCAGATTATACAGTATTTACTGCGGCAGAAAGGTAAGGAAATCCGCCCCACCCTTGTGTTTATGACTGCCAGAATGTTTGGCAAAATTGATAATCGGAGCTTTGTAGCCGCAACTATGATTGAGCTTCTTCATACGGCTACCTTAATTCATGATGATGTTGTGGATGAAGCCGATCTTCGTCGTGATTTCCTGAGTATAAATAAACTGTGGAAAAATAAAGCCGGTGTATTATTGGGAGATTTCCTCCTTTCCAAAGGGCTTTTGGTAGCATTGGACCATAAAGAGTATCAGCTTTTGCATGTACTCTCTGATGCTGTTCGTAAGATGAGTGAAGGAGAGCTGAGACAGCTCAAGACTTCCAAACTTTTTAATATGACGGAAGAGCGCTACTTCCAGATCATTTCTGAAAAAACAGCCAGCTTGATTTCTGCATGTTGCGAATGCGGGGCTATAGCTGCTACCGATGACGAAAAAGTCATGAGTGGTATGAGAGAAATTGGCATGAATATCGGAATCGCCTTCCAGATCAAAGACGACCTGTTTGATTACGGCATTGATAATGTTGGTAAACCCACCCGAAATGACATTCAGGAGCGGAAGGTTACTCTGCCATTGATTAAAGCATTAGAAAAGGCACCCGCGTTGGAGCAGTTGAAAATCCGTCGGCTCATGAAAAAGCGTAAGAAGAAGACGTCTAATGTAAATGAAATTGTAAATTTTGTACATAAATACGACGGATTGAAAGAAGCCGAAAAAAGTATGGGAGAGTATGCTGAAAAAGCTTTAAAAACGTTGAATGCCCTTCCTGTGCAGCAAGGTGCAGAAGATTTTGTTTCATTAATCCAATTCATCATTAACAGGAAAAAGTAGCTCTTCTATGAAGCACCTTTTTCTATCGGATGTCCATCTTGGAGCTTTCACTGATGATGAAAATGAACGGCTGGAAAAAGACCTCATTTCATTAATTGAATACGCCATCGAAAATAAGATTCACCTCCATATACTTGGAGATCTGTTTGACTACTGGATGGAGTTTGGGGCTACAATCCCGAATTACGGCCGTAATGTTTTAGACCACTTTGAGAACTACAACCTCAAATTGGCACCGGCTACGTATATAACTGGAAACCACGATAACTGGACACTTGGTTATTTTAAAAAAATTGGGTTTGATGTTCACAGTGACTTCAAAGAGCTGAATACCGGTGCTCATTCATTTTTTCTGCATCACGGCGACGGTTTAGCAGACCCGGAGTACAATCTGCAACGTCCATTGGTTCACAAAGTACTGCGCCATCCGCTGTTTACATCTGCGTACAGAAAAATATTTAATCCAGATACCGGCATTGATTTAATGAAACAGTTTTCTGATTTCAGCAGAGCCAATCCTGATCAAAAACCGGATCGGCTAAACAGATGGTCAAAATCATTTTTAAAAAACACCTCATATGATTTTGTGGTATCAGGACATGATCATATAGCAAGAGTGGAAACTTTCTCTTTCGGTACATATATAAATCTGGGTACCTTCTACGGAGATAAAACTGTTGCATTATATAACAACAACCAACTCAGTCTCGTTAGATGGGATGCAGAATACAGGCAGCTTAAAACCGTAAACACTTTACACGAATAATTTTACGATGAGTGACAATGACCACAATGTAGATATGGATCGATATTTTAATGATCCTGAGTATCGAAAAAGTGTGATGGGTAAGAACAAAAAAGACACCCCGGATGACAAATCTTTTCGCAAAGACGGAAAACTAAGTCGTAAAATTTTACTTTACGGAGGTGGAGCGCTTGCTTTTTTTATTTTAATTGCTGTCGGATATTTTATTTATCTCACTCAGGGCCTCCCTTCAATTCAAGAACTTGAAAACCCACAAACATCCGTTGCTACCGAGGTCAGAAGTCGTGATGGTGCAGTTCTCGATCGGTATTATATTGAAAACCGTACCCACGTTCCCATCGAAGATATCTCACCGAACATTATAAATGCTCTTGTTGCTACAGAAGATCATCGGTTTTTTGATCACTGGGGCGTTGACGTTCAAAGACTCATCGGTCTTCCCTACTACTGGATTCAGGGCAGAATTCAAGGTGGATCTACCATCAGTCAGCAACTTGCCAGAAATCTCTATCGTAAAATTGGGTTTGAAGTTTCAGTGACCCGAAAACTGCGTGAGATGATCACTGCCATTCAAATTGAACACAATTACACGAAACGGGAAATCATTGAGATGTACCTGAATACTGTAGAGTTCAGTAACAGTGCGTTTGGGATAGAGCAGGCTGCAAGAACCCATTACGGGAAATCTGCACAAGACATTACAGTTAGTGAAGCGGCCACTTTAATCGGGCAGCTGAAAGCAGTTTATGCCTATAACCCGCGTCGATTTCCCGAACGCGCAGCCTTTCGAAGAAATGTTGTACTCAATCAGATGTATAACAGGGGATTTATAAGCAGTGAAGTTTTCCAAAATTTAAGATTGGAAGAGATTCAGTTAAACTACCAGCCACCATCCAGATCAGGCCGGGAAAGCCGTTATTTTGGAGAATATGTACGACTGCGTGTACAAGATTGGGCTTTGGAAAACGGATATGATCTGTTTACCGACGGCTTAGTGATTTACACGACCATAGATTCCAGACTTCAGCGACATGCTGAACGTTCAGTGCAAGAAAATCTGGTAGAGTTTCAGCCGGTGTTTGAAAGCGAGTGGACCTCACGGGATGGAGAATATATGGATGAATACTGGGAACGGTTTCCTCAATTTCTCAGGGAATATATTCGGGAAACAGATCGATATAAGAATGGTTTCCAAAAATTTGATACAGATCAGGAATCCGTAGTTTTCGAAGAATTGATGGCAGATTCAGCGTTTGTAGATTCCGTAAAAAGAGTAAATACACGACTGCAGGCTAGTTTTACAGCCATTGATCCGTCAAACGGTAATGTTTTGGTTTGGGTAGGCGGAGCCGATTTCGGGGCTAAACAGTTCGATCATGTGCATCAATCCAGAAGACAAGCCGGCTCAACATTTAAACCTTTTGTTTATGCTGTTGCCATAGATAATGGATATATGCCCTATCATAAATTCTCTAAATATCCATCCAGCTTTATTGAAAATAGTGGCAGGTTATGGAATCCTAAAGATCCTTCAGTGCCCGCCGGACCGGAAATGGTTGCACTAAGGGAAGCATTGGCCCGAAGTCTGAATAATGTAACTGTAAGGTTACTACCGGAAATTGCAGGGGCTCCGGGCACGAACAGAGCAGAAGACCTGATGCCTGCCGCCCGAAAAATAGCGGAAATGGCGTCCAACCTGGGTATCAACATGTCTTCATCCAGTGTCTACCCTTCTATTGCTCTTGGAACAACAGAAGTATCACTTTTAGAACTTGTTAGTGCTTACACTACATTTGTCAACCAGGGAGTTCATGTTGATCCCGTTGCGATTACCCGTATTGAAGACCGTGAAGGAAATGTTCTCGCCGAATTCAATCCGGAATACACGCAGGAGGTCATCAGCCCGGAAACCGCCTACATGATGATTGATATGATGCGTGGTGTGATTCGCGGCGGTGATGGCTACAATGGCACCGGGGTTCGGCTACGAAATACGTATAATGTACAGCAAGATGTTGCCGGAAAAACCGGAACCACCCAAAACAGTGCTGATAATTGGTTTGTAGCAATGATGCCCCACATCGTGATGGGGTCTTGGGTTGGCGGTGAAGATCGCAGAATTCGGTTCCCTTCGAATGATCCGAATAGTATTGGTCAGGGTGCAAGAACTGCATTACCTATTGTGGGACAGTTCATAAACAGCGTCACATCCGATCCGGACACTCCATGGAGTTATGACGCTTTTGAACAACCGCCTGGATTTATATTACCCGAAGACCCTGCTGATTCGGAAAGGGATGACAGGCGCGGCAGAATTGGCTGGTAATCATTAAATAACGAATGACTCATGAGATTTTTAATAATCATCAGTTTGGTAACTATCTTTGTGAGTTGTACCAGATCGGATTCACCTGAAACCGAGTTATCCAATAAATCTGATCTTAAAAGCGTATCAGAAATCAACCGGCATTGTGGTGATACTCTTTTTGCAGCAATGTATCACATCCCTGCTACTCAAGATTTTTTTGATAATCGTGCACAATTTGCCGGCCAACCTGTAGATTATTTTTCCGAAATGCTGAATGCCAGCCAAAAAGAAAACTTGCTGAAAAATTTTGAACAATATTTCAGTCAAGAGGATAACAACGAAAGATTAGTTCAACTGTCTAATCAGTTTTTGCAATGGTGTGATGCCAACGAAGAAATTCAGCAGCTGCAACACCAAATGAGTCACGAAGAATTTCTTGCCTTACTATATGATAGTGAACGCTTTGGATATCTATTTCAACCGTTTAATGATCGTTCACTATTTCAATCCAAGGAGTACTCATCTTTAGATAAGGTAGCATCACTCAGCTCAGCTCAAAGCCATCAAATCCTATCCACACTTATAACAGATTTATCCATGCAAGGTCAATCTGAGTTTGAAAATGACCTCAACTCACTACGCACGCTGATACAGTAAAACTTATAAACAAAAGGCGTTTAAAAGTTTACTTGTACTATGCTTCCTGCCACTATATTCGCCTTAAACAGATTGTAATATTCAAATTTATTCAACATTCAATTTTTCTTAAAAAAGTGTTCATAGTTGGACTTAAAACCTGCTATATTCCATGCGTAATTTCGTTGACTTTCCGTCCTTGTGGCGGTAATTTATGGCAAAATTAATTCTAACCGTATTTCATGCTTGAACAATATTATCCCATTCTGGTACTGATAGGCGTTGCTTTTGTACTGGCGCTTGTTTTAATGTCGCTCTCAAGGATTTTGGGGCCCTATCGGCCAAACACAAACAAACTTAGTCCGTACGAAAGTGGTATGGATCCTGTTGGAGAAGCCAAAGAGCGATACTCAATCGCCTTTTACCTGGTGGCCATGGAATTTATAGTGTTTGATCTCGAAGTCGTTTTTATCTACCCATGGGCCGTCCGATTTATGGAACACGGTACCGGAACGTTTATAGCCATGACAATCTTTATTGTAGTACTGTTTATTGGCTTGGTCTACACCCTTAAAAAAGGCACCTTAGACTGGGACGTGAAAAACATTAAATATGAAGCTTTATCGAAATAACCGAATATTATGGGTTTAGAAAGTTCTCTTAGCGAAGGCTATTTAACAACCAAGGTAGACTCTTTGGTTAACTGGGCCAGATCAAATGCTGCATGGCCAATGCCTATGGGATTGGCATGCTGTGCAATTGAAATGATGGCATTTGCAGGTCCGCGGTATGATGCAGCCAGATTTGGATCAGAAGTAATGCGTTTTTCTCCAAGACAGAGCGACGTTATGATTGTAGCCGGGTGGTGTACATATAAAATGTCGCATGCAATCCGAAGAATCTGGGATCAGATGCCGGATCCAAAATGGTGTATCGCCATGGGAGCTTGTGCTTCAACCGGAGGGATGCATCGTTGCTACGGGGTAGTTCAGGGTGTTGATAATTTCATTCCTGTTGATGCCTATATTTCAGGTTGTCCTCCCCGCCCGGATGCCGTTTTGCACGCATTAATGAAAATTCAAGATAAAATTAAAACAGAGCATTCCGTTTCGCTCGACAGTTAATTCCTATGAGTTTAGAACTATCAGAACCGCTTCAAAAAGCTATAGACGGGCTTTCCGAGAATTTTTCGGATCAAATTACAGATATCTATCAATCAACCGGTGACACATATGTTGTTGTCCAAAAAGATTCGATTACTCAGATCTGCAAATTCCTGAAAGAAGACCATCACTATACCTATTTGTCTGATGTTTTTGGGATTGACCGATACACTTCCGACGATCGGTTTGAAGTCGTTTACAATATGATTTCACTCCGCGACGGTGTTCGTTTGTTTTTGAAAGTTCGTTGTGAAGAAGAGAATCCTGAAGTTGATTCGGTTACAGATATCTGGCCTTCTGCAAACTGGGCTGAACGGGAAGTTTATGATATGTTTGGCATCCGATTTAATAACCATCCGGATCTCAGAAGAATATTGATGCCGGAGGATTTTGACTACTTCCCGCTACGAAAAGAGTTTCCACTCTTGGGAATTCCCGGTTCTATCGAGCTACCTAATTCAACACCCGATACTGAATAGTAAGATTTTATGAAATTAACGGATATTCAATCGAAAGTTAACTCCAAGTTCTTTAAAGAGCACCAGAAAAAGCTCTATCAAAGTCTTGAAGATAAACACACCACTATTGAAGAGATGGATGACGGCGATCCGCTTACATCCAAAATGATCTTGAATATGGGGCCCCAGCACCCTGCAACACACGGTGTGCTCAGGCTGGTTCTTCAATTAAACGGTGAGTCCATTGAGAAAGCTAAACTCGATATTGGATATTTGCATCGTGGTGTTGAGAAGATCGCAGAAAATAAGACGTACCAGGAGTTCATGCCCTATACAGATCGTATGGACTACCTATCCCCTTACAGCAACAATGTTGCGCTTTGCCAAACTGTAGAAAAACTTGCAAACGTGGAGGTTCCGGAAAGAGCCCACTACATACGCATGATTGGTGCTGAGTTGGCAAGAATTTCTTCACATCTGCTTTGGTTGGGAACAATGGTGATGGATGCCGGAGCTGTCTCTTTCTTTATCTGGACGTTTAAGGAGAGAGAAAAGATTTATGATATAATGGATCGCCTGACCGGTCACAGATTTACAGTTTCTCATGCCAGAATTGGCGGAGTAGCTAACGACATTACAGATGAGGCGATGGGAGCCATTAAAGAGTTTGCTGCTACCTTCCCTAAAGAACTCAGAGACTATCATAAGCTGCTCGACAGAAATCGAATATTTATTGACAGAAATGAAGCCGTTGGGGTTTTAAAAACTGAAGATGCACTTAGATTTGGTGCAACCGGGCCTGTCCTTCGGGCATCCGGTTATGGTTTAGACATCAGAAAGTTCGCTCCTTACGCCCGTTATAATGAGGTTGAATTTGATATTCCTACCCGAATGGAAGGTGATAATCTGGCCCGGTACTTTGTAAGGATGGAAGAGATGAGCGAAAGTATTCGCATTATCAATCAGTGTCTGGAAAAATTACCCAAAGGCCCCATTCGAACTGATAACGCAAAGCAGGCCTATCCTTCTAAAGACGAAGTATACTACTCAATGGAAGGTATGATTCATGACTTTATGATGACGGATACCGGAATTTGTCCACCCGAAGGTGCAGAAGCATACTGTGCCGTTGAAGCACCAAAAGGTGAACTTGGTTACTATATTCAAAGTGATGGTACCGGTCACCCTTGGCGACTCAAAGTACGTGCTCCGTCATTTGCCAATCTGCAGGTTTTAGAAAATATTATTGATGGTGAAATGGTGGCAGATACGGTAGTTATAATTGGAGGTATGGATCCTGTAATGGGTGAAGCTGATAAATAAACATTATGAAATACGAATTCACACAAGAAGACCTTACAGAAATAGAAAAGATTAAAGCTAAGTATCCCGATGTGAAAGCGGCAACGCTGCCGGCTTTATGGGTTGCTCAGAATCGTTTTGGTCACGTTAATGACGATGTACAAAAACTTGTTGCATCAACGTTGGATTTACCTGATGCCCACGTACATGGTGTGGCCAATTTCTACACGCAATACTATAAAGAAGAAAAAGGGAAATTTGTATTGGATGTTTGTACATGCCTGAGTTGTCAACTCTGTGGCGGATACGACATCCTTGAACACGCTGAGAAAAAACTGGGCATCAAATCCGGTGAAACCACCGAAGATGGAATGTTCACGCTTAATGAAGTTGAATGCCTTGGTGCCTGCGGTTATGCCCCTATGTTGCAAGTAACCAACGACAAATATGTGAATAATCTCACTCCGGAAAAGGTTGACAAACTTATTGAAGATCTGAAGTCGGGTAAGACCCTCGAGCACGAACAAATTGAAATGCCACTCAGAAAAGTTAAATAAGCACTATGAGTACTGTTGATTGGAAAAATTATGATCCGGTTCTGATTCCGAACATCAAAGATCTTCATAAGATTGATGTTTATCGAAAAAATGGTGGCTATGAGGCTTGGAAAGCTGTGCTGACTGACAAAAAGAAGTGGGCAGATCCTAAAAGTGTTGTAGATGAAGTTAAAAGCGCCAATATCAGAGGACGTGGCGGTGCCGGTTTCAATGCCGGTTTAAAATGGTCATTTATGCCCCCTGCTGATGGAGGTCCTCGTTACCTGGCTTGTAACGGAGACGAATCGGAGCCCGGCACATTTAAAGACCGTAAGATTTTTGAGTATAATCCTCATGTTTTCATAGAAGGTGCACTTATTGCTGCCTACGCAATGGAAATTACATCTATTTATGTCTACATCCGGGGAGAGTATAAGTCATACATAGATATGATGGAGAAAGCAATCCAGGACGCTTATGATGCGGGATTGATTGGCGAAGATATTTTTGGATCAGGATACAGTGTTAATTTCTATGTCCATTCCGGAGCCGGGGCTTACATTTGCGGTGAGGAAACATCCATGCTTGAATCCCTGGAAGGAAAACGTGGATATCCACGTGTAAAACCTCCATTCCCTGCCCAAAAAGGATTATGGGGACGCCCTACCACTATTAACAATATAGAAACCCTCTCACACGTGACCAGTGTAATTAACAAAGGTGCAGATTGGTTCAAAAGTGTTGGAGCTGAAAATCATCCCGGACCACTTCTGTACGGAATTTCCGGTCATGTAAATCGCCCAGGAGTATATGAACTTCCTTCCGGTATGCCCATTCTTGACTTAATAAATGATGTTGCACAGGGCATGAGAAATGGAAAAAAATTAAAAGCCGTAATTCCGGGTGGTTCATCTACTCCAGTTGTAAGAGCTGACCAGTTAGACGGTGTAACGATGGATAGTGATTCACTTCGTGAAGTAGGAACCATGCTCGGTACTGCCGGCATGGTAGTGATGGACGAGGATACAGATATGGTAGATATGTTGTGGAGAATCACTCATTTTTACCACCATGAATCTTGTGGTCAATGTACCCCCTGCCGGGAAGGAACCGGTTGGCTTGAAAAAGTGATGCTGAGAATCAAAAATGGCGAAGGGGAAATTAAAGACCTGGATCTATTATTAGACATCACTACACAGATGGAAGGCCGTACAATCTGTGCATTAGCTGATGCTGCCGCATGGCCTGTTCGTCATACCATTACTCGCTTCAGAGATGAATTTGAAGCAAGGTGTAAAAAATCAGTACATGCTGTAGCTTAAAGTTTTCTTAGGCTTAAAAGATATTTGCTTTAATTTTTAACAGAAATTGAATGAATGGTTTGTCTTACGATTTAACAGACAAACCCACTCTAAAATAAAGACTAAAAAGATGCCTGAAGTATTTATAGATGGGAAACGATACGAATATGAAGGAGATCAGAGACTTCTTCAGTTCATACAAGATAAAGGGATGGAAGTGCCTTTTTTCTGCTATCACCCTTCATTATCGGCTCCTGCAAACTGCCGGCAATGTCTGGTTAAAGTCGGGCAACCGGTAAAAGATCGAGAAACCGGAGAGTACGAACTGGATGAAAATGGTGATCGTGTAATTCGTTGGTTCCCTAAGCTGCAAACTTCATGCAACACCATGATCTCTGATGGAATGGTGGTTCATACTCAGGAAACCGATGATCTTGTTGAGAGAGCCCAAAAAGATAATCTCGAATTTATTTTGATTAATCATCCGCTGGACTGCCCAATTTGTGATCAGGCCGGTGAATGTCCGCTACAGATTCAGACATACAAATATGGTCCGGAAGGAAGTCGGTTTGAAGTTAAAAAAGTTCACAAGCCTAAAAGAGTTAAATTAGGACCTCGCGTTATTCTTGATGCTGAGCGCTGTATCAACTGTACAAGGTGTGTTCGGTTTACCGATGAGATCAGTAAAACTCATCAGCTCACTATTACATCACGCGGCGATAAAAATTATCCCACAACTGCGCCGGGAATGGAATTTGATGATGCCTATTCATTAAATACCGTCGACAT
Organism: Rhodohalobacter barkolensis; assembly: GCF_002834295.1. Classification (NCBI taxonomy): domain Bacteria; kingdom Pseudomonadati; phylum Balneolota; class Balneolia; order Balneolales; family Balneolaceae; genus Rhodohalobacter; species Rhodohalobacter barkolensis. Next base: position 1,084,862 of record NZ_PISP01000001.1, read on the forward strand.
CTGCCCGGTTGGAGCTTTAACATCTGCAGACTTCAGATTTAAAGCACGAGTATGGGAAATGAACCAAACTCCAAGTATTGACATCACGGGTGCAAAAGGAACGAATATCGATCTGTGGACTCGAGATAACCTGGTTCTGAGAGTAACTCCAAGATATAATGAAGCCGTTAATGATCACTGGATGCCGGACGAAGGCAGAGAAGCATATCGATTGTTTAATGAAAACAGAGTATCCCGGCCACATCAAAAGCTGGATAACGAACAGATTAAGTCATCTTGGAATAACGCATTTGCAACCGTTGCAGAACAGCTCGAAAATGTAAACAAAGATGATATTCTCCTTATTGGGAGTCCACACGCTTCCGTGGAAGAGAACTATATTTTATCAAAGTTTTCATCCCTTCTGGGTTACAATAATCCTGTATTCACTTCTCATATTGAAGAAGGTAAGGGAGATGATCTTTTACTTACAGATGATGTGGCTCCAAATGCAAATGGATGCCGCCTGTTAGGATTTAATGAGGTAAATAGTGCTGAATTGGGTAAATCTGTATCCAAGGCAAAAGTTGTTCTGCTTCTGAATGACAATCTGATTGACCGTGGAGTATTGAGTAAAGAGCAGATAGCAAATCCATTTGTTGTTTGTTTCGCTACGAACCACACTGAAACAACGAAACTGGCTGATCTGGTCATTCCAATTACATGTATCGCAGAACATGCTGCAAGTTACGTAAACATTGATGGACGTATTCAAAGATCTTTTCCGGCTAAAGAGACTAAATACACAAACCGCAGACTTGATTTCGAAATGAATGAAGGTCGTTTGGACCGATATGGAACAAATTTCGATAACTGGGTTACTGAAGAAAATAAAGTGGATTGTCTGCCCCTCTGGATTGTAGCAAATAAACTATCCGAAGAAATGGGCTTAGATGATTTCAGTTATTCATCCGGAAGAGAAATAATGGAAGAAATTTCTTCTAATCTCGCTCCATTTGATGGTGTAAACTATGCAAGGATGGATGAAGAGTCCGGAATTCTGGTTCAGAAAGAACAACAAACCGTATAATCGTAATAAAAATATTTAGGGGATGGCTGAAGTCACATTGACATCTTACATAGTTTTAGGAGTGGGTCTATTCATGCTCCTTAACTCGGCAGCAATTGCTGTATATGCAGAACGAAGAGTTGCTGCATTTATACAATACAGGGTAGGTCCAAATCGTGTAGGTCCACTGGGACTACTCCAACCTATTGCTGATGTTTTAAAACTGATTCTTAAAGAGGATGTCACGCCTGATAAAGGCAACAAAGTGTTACATACTGTAGCTCCTATGATTCCGGTGGTTACAGCTCTTTTAACGGTTGCTGTCATCCCTTTCGGTGAAGGTCTTTATGCCACGGATATTAATGCCGGCGTTCTATATTTATTGGCTGTAGCATCTCTTGGCGTTTACGGAGTTACTCTGGCAGGATGGGCATCAAACAGTAAATACTCCCTTCTTGGAGGCTTGAGAGCAGCTGCTCAAATGATCAGCTACGAGTTACCGTTAGGCATGGCTGTTGCCTCTGTTGTGCTTTTTGTTGGCTCACTAAGTGTTGTTGATATTGCAGCAGCCCAGGAAAACTGGTGGTTTGCGTTTCTAAATCCTTTAGGCGCTATCATATTTATTATTGCAGCTTTTGCAGAAAGTAACCGAACTCCTTTCGATTTAGTAGAAGCTGAACAAGAACTCGTAGGAGGTTTCCATACAGAGTACAGTTCTATGAAGTTTGGAATGTTCTTTTTGGCAGAGTATATGCATGTTGTCATAAACTCTATGCTCATGACCACTTTCTTCTTTGGAAGTTATCACCTCCCCTTTGCCGGTTACTGGCTGCCTGAATTATCGCCATTGGTTAAGGGAATCCTTGACGTTTCGGTATTTACTGCAAAAACAGCATTCTTTGTCTTCTTCTTTATCTGGGTACGATGGACAATCCCAAGGTTTAAATATAATCAGGTAATGAAACTGGGTTGGTCCAGACTTCTGCCACTTAGTATCATAAACTTTTTTGTAATTGCAGCGATACTGTTTTTTATCGTTGGATAAATAGAAGCCAACTTTTAATATCCTTATAAAGCCCCATTTGTATTTTACAATTGGGGCTTTTTTTATTTGCAGATTTCAGAGCTGAGTGAGATGATAACAAATGTCTATTTTTCACTTATAAATGAATCCATCTGTTAACTTATCCACTATTTTCGATATAAATAAAAAATGGGGCACCTAACATATTAGATACCCCACGGTTGTATAGATATTGCAATAAGTACTCAGTGTTATTTAATCAATACCATTGATCGGGTTCTTACATAATCTGATGTTTGTAACCTGTAAAAATAAATTCCACTTGAGAAATTGTCAGCATTAAATGTAACATCATATTCACCCGCTTGCTGATTTTGATCCAATATCGTTGCTACCCTTCTCCCTAATGAGTTATATACATCAATTTTAACATTACTGTCATTCGACAGTTTATATTGAATTGTCGTAGACGGGTTAAAAGGGTTTGGAAAATTTGGCAGAAGTTCCGTCCGCTCCGGAGTGGTTGGTCCGGGCTCCACAATGGATCCTGTTTCATCAAAGCTTAAATAGACATCATCTGTGGTATGTACGTCTCTGCCTGCAACTATGGAGGCTCGTTCCAGCACAATTTCAGGTGATGAGACCCAGTCCTGAACGGCACGTAAGGTGATTTTGATGAGATTATCTCCCTTTTTTGGCTGAGTAAAACCTCGATGTGCGACAGCTGCAGATAAACCAAAATCACTTTTAGCATTGAAATCGATCAATCTATTGTCGCTTTCCCACTCTTTCCCCCAATCTCCAACACTTAACTGTTGAACTTGCCAGTCAGATTCGGCTATGCCATTAATACTAAACCTAAATGAAAAACCGGTTAATAAGATTTCATCATCTGACATTATATAAAGATCCATCTCCTCACCCGCTTTCATATTCTTTGCTGTAACTGTAGACAATGCAATACCATCCGGTTGTTTAGTTCCGGTTCTGCTTTCACCAAAATTTAAACCAATAGGCAATAGATCATTTTGATTCACAATACCATCGCCATTTGCATCCGCATAAGTAGCTTCTACAGGAATCCATGCTTCCACACCCCTGGCATCCCAGTTTCTAAATTGATAGGGAGGTTCCGGGCCAACTGATCTCCAATATGCAGTTAAAGGAAGAACATCAGATTCATTAACAAAACCGTCATTATCGGTATCTCCCGGCCATACTTCAACCCGCTCCGCATCCGGATTTACACCGGATATAATGATATCATCAATTCTACATGTACCACCGGAAGACGTTTCCGGATCAGAAGCTTCTTCGTCAATCCTAAATTCAGATGTATTTAACCACCTGATAAACAACTGTTCCTGATTATTAGCAATAGAGGGTAATTGAAGTTGATCCAAAACACCTGAAGTCCAATTTTCACCGACAATTATTTCTCCTCCTGCAACATCAACCCAATCTACACCGTCAACACTGACTTGTAGCTGAAAGTCTCTTGGCCCGGTACCTGAACCAGACTGCTTTGAAGACAAAAGAATATTTTCAAAATTTTCTGTAGAAATTGAAATCTCCCAATATTTGGGTAAAGTTTCATCATAATTGTCCCAGCCATTTGAATTTGCTGCTTGTCCAGAAGCACCTGATATAAATCCGCTTAAAGAGGCCCCGACGATTTCTAATGGAATACCGTCATTCTGGGGAAGTGAAAATGATGGATTCATAATTTCTTCGTCAAAGTTGTATTCAACTAAAGTGTATCTGAATGGTGCTTGTTCTGAAATTATCATTTCTGCGGATGGATAATCCAAGCTGTTCCAAAAGCCGCCCACACCACCATATTTATATCCCGGCTGTGTATCTAATTCACTTCGAACTGCAACATAGTAACTGCCTAAAGGCCTTTGGTAAGCAATCTCCGCTTCATATAGAAAATATCCTTCATCCTCTTCAATTATGGTCATCTGTTCCCAGACACTTTCGTCCCAATCAGAAGGGTCAGAATCCACCTCATTCACACCAACCCACACATTTAATCTGTCGCTATTTGAAATATCTTGAGAAACACCATTTGCATAAACTTCTGAAGTGGCCAGGTATGTATCTCCCTCAGTTAATTCAATGAGTGACGGGGTTGTTAGAGCGAGATCAGTAATCGCTTCTTCAACTTCAAATGTAATATCATCTAATGGGTCAGTTGTAATTATTTGATCCGAAGAATCTGTTAAATTTTGGTTGTTAAATGAAAATGTATGATTGCCAACCGTTGTTTTCGTCTTAACGCTAAATGTCAATTGCATTATGTCGCCGGCTGAAATTGTTGATAATGGAGACGTTCTGGAAACTGAAGATCCCAGTAAACCACTATCCAAAAGTTCTGCAATTTTTAGTCCCCCGGAAGTTAATCCAACATTCTCTATACTTTGAAATTCCAGAACATTCTCATCGAACTCAACTTCAACTGAAAAGAAAAAGACATCTGCGGCATCATTAACAGAGATGGTTAGTACTAACTCATCCTCAGGTAATAATACTTCACTTGACAGGTCACTGTTTAACGTTACTGTTTGTGAGTAAAGGTTTATTGGAATAATCAGTAACAGAAATATTCCTTTTATAAATGTAGTTAGCTGCTTCATATCTACCCCCTTGTTTTTGTTTTTGGTAGTTAGAAATTCTTCATTTGATTTTGAAATAATAGATTCTGCTCTCCCCCTTTTTTGGCATCATCTATGATTGAAGAATTGTACTTTAATTATTTATAAATATTTGATTTAAGGTTCAATATTTCCAATCAAGATTATTTTTTTATAAAAACTGTAAGGATTTTGCCGTTCTCGTTCCTTATGACCTTAGGTGTTATATCTTAGAAAATCATTTGCAGAAAACTTGAAATTATTACACTTTTTCGGATCAAATAAGTAGGTGTTTTTTATTACCCCGGGGTGTACGATAAATTGGATAAATATGTCTGACTGGTCATTAGTAGAACAAATTGTTGATGAAGCTCTATTACTCTCTGTTGAAGATCAGAACGCTTTCATTAAAGACAGATGTAAAGGAGATAGCCAACTGGAAAATGATGTCAGAGATTTCCTGAAGTCTATTCAGCAATCATCTGATCTCTTCGACAGCGCAGCCAATACTAAGCAGTTTGCCTATAAGAATGCTTTGAATGAAAAAAGTAGAAATTCTGCCAAACTGATCGGTACGGAAATCGATAAATATAAAATCGTTGACCTCATCAGTCACGGTGGAATGGGCACTGTATTCTTAGCTGAGAGAAACGATGGTTTATATAACCAAACTGTTGCCTTGAAGTTAATACGGCACGGAATGGAAACTCCTGAAAACATTTGTCGTTTCGAAAAGGAAAGAGAAATATTAGCCGGTTTAAATCACCCAAATATTGCAAAACTTATTGACGGTGGAGTGACAGATTTTGGACTCCCCTATCTGGTGATGGAGTTTATTGACGGTAAGCCAATCGACACCTATTGTGATGACAACAAGCTAACCGTAAAGCAGAGAATTAAGTTATTTACGGGCGTTTGCAAAGCTGTACAGTACGCACACAACAATTTGGTTATTCATAGAGATTTAAAACCTGACAATATTTTTATCGATGCGAATGGTCACATAAAAATATTGGATTTTGGAGTTGCCAAATTGATTGAAAATCAATTCGAAACTAAGGAGAATCGGACAGATCTTTCCAGGGAAGCCGTCACACCTGCCTACGCAGCTCCCGAACAAATATCCGGGGAAACAGTCACGACCTCTACAGATACCTATTCTCTGGGAATTCTCCTCTACAAATTACTTTCCGGAATTACTCCTTTTGACTTCTCTAATTACTCCAAACTCACGACTCGAAGCAGACAAAATATCGTCCAAATGCTTCCGCCAAAACCGTCTGATCGGTTCAATCAAATATCTGTTCATGATCAACAGATCATCTCAGAAAACCGATCTACAACCATCTCAAAATTATTTAATTCACTTCGTGGAGATCTGGATGCAATAATTTTAAAAGCACTTGAGAAAAAATCGACTGATAGATATCAAACCATTGATAATCTCGTAGACGATTTAACAAAATATCTGGTAAAGCTGCCTGTTTCTGTATATCAGAATAATTTTATGTATCGGGCTAAAAAGTTTATCCATAGAAACTACAAGCTGGCTTCGGCAACCGCAGCACTTGTACTGCTCTCATTAACATTTGGCTTTTACCATACCAATCGAGTAACGGAAGAGCGTAACATTGCTCAGGATGAAGCTTTAAAAACTGCCGAAGTATCTTCCCTCCTCTTCGATCTGTTTGAAGCTAACGATCCTGATCAATCGCTCGGTGAAACAGTAACGGCTCAGGAGTTACTCGAAAAGGGATTATCCAGAGCCGAAAAGTTAGTTGAACAACCTGATCTACAGTCCCAAATGTTCAGGGTGATCGGAAAGGTTTATTTAAAAATGGGAAATCTTCCAAAAGCTGAAGAATTGATCAACAATAGTGTGCAAATTTACAACCGGCTGTATGGAATCGACCATCCTGAAACAGCATTAGCCATTGCCGACCAAGCGTCTGTAAATAGCGCTTTCGGAAACTACTCCAGAGCAGAATCGTTGTATGAATACTCTCTCAATATTCTTAGCAACCACTCCGGTTCCTACATGAACCAATACACAAACGCCATTAGTGAACATGCATATGTACTTAGAAGACAGGGGAAATACTCTGAAGCAGAAGATGCATTTCGAAAAAACTACGATCTCCTCAAATCACAACATGGTGAGCTTCATCCCAAAACATTGGCCGCTTTGAATGGAGTTGGTGTTACACGGTTTAATAGAGGAAAGTATGAGGAAGCAGAAAAAATTATTCGAGAGGTTTTAGACAAAAGAATTGAAGTCTTTGGAGAAACACATCCGGACATTGCAGAGAGCAAAAACAGTTTAGGCGCACTACTAATGAACATTGGGGTGTTTGATCAAGCGGAAAAGCTTTTTGAAGATGCTTTCTTTTTAAGAAATAGAATTCTTGGGTCGGATCATCCCAAAACACTTCTCACTCTCAATAATTTAGCATTGATGCAGCGCGACCAGGGAAAATTTGATCTGTCCATGTCTACATTCGAAAGAGTGCTTCGATTGAAAGAAGCTCGATTCGGTACGGAAAGTATAGCTTCTGCGATTACATATTTCTCCTTTGGTGAGCTTTACCTAATGACAGACGAGTTCGAAACTGCGAATAGTTACTTTCAAAAAGCTTTGCCAGTTTTTGAAAAGCTTTTGGGTAAAGAACACTCATTTTCAGCTCGTACAAAAATGAATCTCGGATTCAGCTACCTCCTATCCAAAGATCTGCAAAAAGCCAACAAACTGATTGTTGAGGGATATGAGCAAGTGATTCAAATACACCCTGAAATTTCACTGGAGCGCGCAATTGCGAATCACCAATATGGAATGTTGAAATTAAATCAAGGGCAATTTGAAATAGCCAGTGACCATCTCAACAAATCGCTGAGCGCCCTGAAAAGTATTGAAAGATCAGAGTCTGCCAGAAGAAAAATTGTGTTAAATGATATACAAAGACTCAACCAACTTGCCTCTGCAAATTAGTTAAGATTATTTATTCATCTCTATTGCTTACAATTCATTTAGTGATTGAATAAATGATTACCAATCTATATTCAGATTGGTTTTCTTACTGCTCATCACGTTGGTTACGTCCGTTTTAATTTCTATTTTCTGATTCGTTATCAGATTTGACGATTCATTCCATCATTCAACCGAAATGATCTCTAAAGACGTTTTAAAAAAGATTCGAAAATTGGAAATCCGTACCAAAGGATTGGTTAATAACATCTTTGGCGGAGAATATCAGTCTGCATTCAAGGGACAGGGAATGGAGTTTACAGAGGTACGAACCTACACCTACGGCGATGACATCCGGCAGATTGACTGGAATGTAACTGCACGCAATGATGAACCTTACATCAAGGTGTTTGAAGAAGAACGAGAACAAACCCTCATGCTTTGTGTAGACATATCACCGAGCGGATTTTTCGGGAGCCATTCTCAAACGAAAATGGAACTGGCCATTGAAATATGTGCAGTAATGGCGTTTAGTGCGATTAAAAACAGTGATAAAGTGGGGCTGCTTCTATTCAGTGATAAAGTTGAAAAAGTAATACCGCCCAAGAAAGGGAAAAAACACGTTTTACGACTTATTCGTGAAATGTATACGACTAAGCCCACCGGAAACCGTACAGATATTGCCGATGCTCTCTCCTATGTAAATCGGCTGCTGAACCGTAAATCGATCATTGTACTTGCTTCCGATTTTGAAGATGAAAATTTTGAAAAACAACAAAAAATCACTTCAAGAAAACACGATTTAGTGAATCTGATTATCAGGGATCGCCTTGAAGAGGAATTGCCAGACGCAGGTGTCATTCCACTGCTGGATGCTGAATCAGGTGATCAAATATTAATAGATACATCAGATAAAAAGGTACGATCTGAGTACAAAAAGAAGATGTGGCAAAGTAAAAAGTCTCTGAATGAATATTTTGTGAAAAACAAAATGGACTATGTAGATGTTTACACAAACGAATCATACATCAGGCCATTAACTAATTTTTTCAGAAAACGGATTAACCGATACTGATTTACGATTAGCGGTTAGACGCAATTTCTTCGACTAGCTCAATATTAGCTAACCGATCATCAAAATGCTGAACTACCTGTTCGTATTCATGATGATACTCCTCTTCAAGAGATTCGGCAGCCGGTAAATCTACTGTTACGGAATTCACAGGACGATCGTTTACGTAAAGTCTGTAGCATAAATGAGGCCCCGTAGCTAAACCCGTTTGCCCCACATAGCCGATAACCTGTCCCTGCTCAACCTTGACACCCGGTCTGATTCCCGATGCAAATCGATTCATATGCAGATATGCCGATTTATAGCTGTTGTTATGCCTGATCTGTACAATATTACCATTCCCGCCGCGATATTGTGCTTCAGTAACTGTGCCTTCACCCACAGAGATGATAGGTGTACCGGTTGGTGCGGCATAGTCTGTTCCGTGATGAGGCCTTCTCTCATTCAAAATTGGGTGGAACCTGCTATTTGAAAAGCCGGAGCTAATTCTTTGGCTGTAGTTGAAGGGAGCTTTCAAAAGCTCTTTCTGCATACTATTTCCATTTTCGTCAAAAAACCCTCTTCGGGATTCATTATCAAAATAGTATGCCTTGTGGATATTGCCGCGATGCTGAAACTCTGCGGCTTTTATATCACCAATTCCTAAATATTCGTCGTTAACGTAGAGGTTTTCGTAGATAACTTTGAAATGATCTCCATTTCTTAAGGCAAAGAAATCAACTTCCCAGCCAAAAACATCTGCTAATTCCACACCCAATCTTTGCGAGACACCCGCACCGGTCACAGTTTCGTATAGTGAACTTGTAATCACACCGGCAACTTCTGCTTCTTTAACGGTAATCGGAATATTCCCCGTTTCTACAGTAATATCATCTTTCCAATTAATCGTAGCATAATTTACTTTAGACTGGTGCCACACCATTGCAAATGCACCATCATCGTCCTTGTAAATTCGGTACGATTGCCCGGGCATCATTCTTCTTAAATTAACGCTGCCGGATGCACTCTGTTGAATATTGTAAATCATTTGAGGATCTACATCGTGTCTTCGTAAAATGATGTATAGACTTTCATTTCTTCTTACAACACCCTCTTCAACTTCCAATTCGTTTCCCTCAGTAACAAAACCATAATGGTCTTTAGCAGGCATTGGAGGGATTTCGTAGAAATTTTGAGTAGTAATTATATCTTCTTTTAAATCTTCTACTTTTTCAGGTCTCTCTAAAATTGCAAGAAAAATAAGCGCAAGAAGACACACGAATCCAGCTAGTATAGTCCGGGACATCGAATAATTTTAATTTTGAATGGTTAGTCCTAAAAGCATAACTAAATTAAAATAATCTGATCTCTATTCATAATTTTCAATTTGAATCAAATAATGTAGTTCTGTATTCGTTTTGCCTTTTCTTATCTTAGCAGACTGTAAACTCAATTAGACCTCAAGTTCTGTTTTCTGTGTACTCAAACGTTCGCTATTACATCCTGGTCATTTTACTGATCTCCTTACAATCTGCAACTGCCCAACAGGTATCCACTTTTGTTGATACAGATTCTTTACAGGTGGGGGATATTTTTGAATATACAGTTGTGGTCAATGGCGGAGATGAACTTTTATCCTATCCGGATCAAGATGATTTTGAAGAAGACTTAGAACTGCTTGATAGAAATCGATACCAGGTAGGTGTAAGCAGGGACAGCCTTGTTTATCGATTTCAATACTTTGGAACGGAAGATCTTACAATATCCCGAAAATCGATTGTTCTCTCAGTAGCGGAAAGTGACACAACTCTGTTTACCAATCAGGTGCCCCTGTTTTTTAAAACCTTACTTGCTGAGGAAGACGAAGAGTTCAGATCTTTAAAACCAATATTTGATTTTGCCCGATCTATACTCCCGTGGTTAATTGGATTTATCCTACTTTTAATACTTGGATACTTAGCCTATAGATTGTGGCAAAAACAGCAGGCCAAACCGGTGGCAGAAAAACCCTCATATCAACCTGTTCCCTTTGAGAACCCGCTGGAGCAACTGAAAATCGAATTAGATCAACTGCCGTCAACGGAAAACCTGAATAGCTTCAAAGAATTCGAAAGTTACTATGTGAAGCTTGGTGACGCGATCAGAAGATATCTGAAACGTGTTCACGGTATACCGGCGTTGGAAATGACAACATCAGAAATTGCAGCATCTCTTAAGAAGGAATTTGTTTCTGTTGATGTTATTGCTATCACCAGAAAAGTTTTAAACAGTGCTGATATGGTAAAATTTGCACACTTCGAACCCACTGTAGAACAAGCAAACTCAACCCTCGATAAAGCTCAGGAATTTTACAGAATTGCTTCAAAAAATGATATCGATAGAATAAATCAGATGCGTAATCATCATGAAAAGAGAGAGAATGAGAAATTTGAACAAGTAGAAAATCAGCAGAAATGAGTTGGGCAAATCCTGAATATTTCTGGCTCTTACTGTTAATTCCTCTTTTTATAGGTTATCGATTCTGGATGACCTTTAAGAAAAGAGAAGCCACACTTACTTTTTCCTCATTGGATAAATTAAAAGGAGTTTCTGCCGGCTATAAAACCTGGTTAACCTGGGTCACTCCTCTGTTACAGATTGCAGCGTTCACACTTTTTATAACTGCGTTGGCAAGACCTCAGCTCCAAAACACGACCGTTGAACAATATGCAGAAGGGATTGATATTGTCATCAGCCTCGATATTTCATCCTCAATGATGGCCGAAGACATTAAACCCAACCGATTAATTGCTTCAAAAGAACTGGCTGCATCATTTATTGATAAGCGAATTTCTGATCGGATTGGCATAAACGTTTTTGCCAGGGAAAGTTTTACCGTTGTACCTCCAACACTCGATTATAATTTAGTGAAAAACATGCTCGAAACGGTTGATCTGGGTATGGTAAGAGATGGAACAGCCATCGGAATGGGAATTGCCACCGCCATAAATCGTTTAAGGGAAAGTGAAGCTGAATCAAAAGTCATTATTTTACTTACGGATGGAATGAATAATGCCGGCGAAATTGATCCGATAACAGCCGGAGATATCGCCGCATCGTATGATATTCGTATCTATTCCATAGGAATTGGCTCCAGGGGAACAGCCCCCTACCCTGTGGACGATCCGATTTTTGGACGCAGGTACCAAAACGTCCAGGTCAATATTGATGAAGAGATGCTAACACAAATTTCTACACAAACCGGTGGCAAGTATTGGAGGGCAACTGATACTCAAGAGTATGAAGAGATCTATGAGGAAATTGATCAGCTTGAGCAATCCGAAATAGAAGAGGTCATTTATGTTGATTACGAAGACCAATATTTTTTCTATCTGCTTGGCGGAATTTTCCTGGTCATATTGGCTTTCGTAAACGAACGCTTTGTTACCAGATCACCGTTATTTCAACCCTGATTACATTCTTTCAGGCTTTTTAATAAACACACAATCGCTTTAGACAGCATCATAAACTAATATGATTAATCAAATTCGCTCAGCAGTTCTTTCCTCAATACCGGTAAAAGAGGTTATTGATAAATTGAGCGACCGGAAACGTGTTCTTTTCAAAAATTTTATCGGCTCTTCTCCCCTGTTTTCAATCACAGAGATTCAACCTGAAACAGGGACACTTTTATATATCACAAAAGATTTTGAACGTTCAGCAGCCATTGCAGCCGACATTGAACAGATCTCAGAAATAAACGCATACTTATTCCCGCCAACCAGAAGAAAACCGTACGACTCCGAAAAAGTAGTTGATATGTCTGTTCTGGTGCAGCGGTCTGAAGTACTCGAAAAAATCAGTTCCGGAGAAAAGGGCATCATTGTGGCATCAATCGATGCTTTAGTGGAAAAACTTGTTCCGGCTGATGTTTTTCATGAATCGTCCATCAAACTTGTAAAAGGAAACGAAATTAGTCCTGATGATCTCTCACAACAATTGGTAGATCAGGGTTACACTTCTACACGTTTTGTTGATGCTCCGGGTGAATTTGCCATTAGAGGAGGCATTTTTGACGTATATCCCTTTTCAGGAGAATACCCGGTTCGAATAGAATTTTTTGGAGACGAAATTGAAACCATTCGAGAGTTTGATCCCAACTCCCAGCGATCTATCGCATTTTTGAATGAGACCCGTTTGGTACCCAATGCCGGTGGAAATGGAATGGACACAAAGGAGAGCCTGCTCTCCTATTTACCGGAAAATTCCTCTATAGTTGTAGAAGATCTGGATGTACTATCCGGTGAAGTATCCGACTATTTTGAGAAAGCTGAGAAGATCTATTCTGAACTGGATGAAGATAAATATTCTGCTCCCGAATTGAATTTTGTGACTCCTGATGAATGGAACACTGATATTTCAAAACGCGGAATGCTCTTAATCGGGAATTTTAATAAGAGCGTACAACATAATTTAACGGTAGAATTGGACGCCTCCCCTCACCCCTCTTTCAGCGGTAATTTCAAACTGCTGCGTGAATTTATTACGGAGCAATCGTCTCGGGGAGTTCAAACGTATATTCTGGCAGATCACGAAAACCAAAAAGAACGTTTTGAAGAACTTTTGGGTGAGCCATCGGACAATTTTTTGTATCACGTGTCTACTCAAACCATTCACGAAGGGTTTATACTTAATTCTGAAAAGAAAGCTGTTTTAACAGATCATCAGATATTTAATCGCTACCATCGTCCAAAAATAAAACGGAAACGTGTTCGGGGCGGGATTTCCTTCAAAGAGTTGAAGGATCTGAACATCGGTGATTTTGTTGTACACGTTGATTACGGTATTGGGAAGTTTGCCGGATTCAAAAAAATTGAAGTTCGAAATACAACCCAGGAAGCGGCTGTACTGCGTTATAAAGACGACTCAACTCTTTACGTTAACGTTTCCAGTCTTCATAAAATACAGAAGTATTCGGGCAAAGAGGGGAAACAACCCCGGGTTACAAAGCTGGGTTCGGGTGAATGGGCTCGAAAAAAAGCGACCACAAAGAAAAAGGTCAAAGATATAGCCCGCGACCTTATTGAGCTCTATGCTAAACGAAAGGCACAGAAAGCGTTTGCTTTCAATCCGGATAACTCCTGGCAAACAGAGATGGAAGCTCGTTTTGAATATGAAGAGACGCCGGACCAGCTTGAAGCAATACATTCTGTAAAAGCTGATATGGAGTCTGAACAACCGATGGATCGGCTGATCTGCGGAGACGTTGGATTTGGCAAGACAGAAATTGCAGTTCGGGCCGCCTTTAAATCCGTGATGGATCAAAAGCAGGTTGCTGTTTTGGTTCCCACAACCATTTTAGCCGATCAGCACTACAAAACTTTTGCAGACCGAATGAAGGAGTTTCCGATAGAGATTGAGTCCCTTTCCCGGTTCAGAACGGCGAAGGAACAGAAAGAGATCATTAAAAAATTGGAAGCCGGTAAAGTAGACATACTGATCGGTACTCATCGGATTGTTTCAAAAGATGTGAAATTTAAGAATCTGGGACTTCTCGTGATCGATGAAGAACAGAGATTCGGTGTATCGGTAAAAGAGAAGTTAAAAGAGTTTCGAGCTACTGTAGACGTGATGACCCTGACAGCTACTCCAATCCCCAGAACGCTGCAGTTTTCGCTGATGGGTGCAAGAGATTTGAGTATTATCAACACTCCTCCCCCAAACAGGCAACCCGTATACACGGAAATTCACAGCTTCAGTGAAGAATTAATACGCGATGCAATTATTGAAGAGACGTCTCGGGGCGGACAAGTGTTTATCATTCACAATCGGGTAAAAAACATTGAACAAGTTGCCGGTATGATCCACGACTTAGTTCCTGATATTCGTGTTCGTTTTGCCCATGGTCAAATGAAGCCGTCACGTTTGGAAAAAATTATAAAAGACTTTTACGAACATCGGTTTGATGTATTGATCTCAACAAATATTGTTGAGAACGGAATCGATATTGCCAATGCAAACACCATTATTATCAACAATGCGAATCAATTTGGTTTATCTGAACTTCACCAGTTGAGAGGGCGTGTGGGCCGATCGAATCGTAAGGCATTCTGTTATTTGATCACCCCGCCCATTCAGAAGCTGTCACCCGATGCCCGGAAGCGTCTAACCGCGCTGGAAGAGTTCTCCGATCTCGGTTCCGGATTTAACATTGCCATGCGCGATTTGGATATTCGCGGCGCAGGCGACATTCTGGGAGCTGAACAGAGTGGATTCATCTCCGATGTGGGATTTGAGCTCTATTCAAAAATTCTGGATGATGCGGTAAAAGAGCTGAAAGAGACAGAGTATAAATCGATGTTTAAAAATGAAGAAGTCTCTATCGATTATCCTGAAACTCAAGTTGAGTTTGATCTCTCTGCATACCTCGATAAGTCTTACGTAAAAGATAATGTAGAGCGCCTGAACCTATATCGGAAATTGTCTGAAGCTTCAAGTATTGAACAAATTGAAGACTGGCAGGAAGAAGTTATAGACCGGTTTGGTAAGATGAATAAGACCGGAAATAACCTGGTTGAAGCTGCCAAAATAAAATTGATTGCGTCTAAAATGCTGTTGAAGAAAGTTACCATTCGGGCTGACAGAATGTGGCTGATGGGACCTAAAAATGATAGCAAACTGGGAGAACAGTTTTATGGGTCCGGCTTCTTCCAGAAGCTGCTTGGCAACATTCAAAGTAATCAGTCGCACCCATATAAAGTGGTTCAAAAGAATGATACTGTTACACTTGTCATTCAGAATATCAAAGATGAAGAGCAAGCCATTGAGTATTTGAATTCGCTGCCGGAATTCACTGTAGATAAACAAAAGATTGAGGCGTGACAAATGATTATTGATCTGCAAACCGCTGCCAACCTTATCAGTGAAGGTCATGTTGTCGCTTTCCCAACTGAAACGGTGTATGGATTGGGTGCAGATGCAAAGAATATTATGGCCATTAAAAAAACCTTCGAGCTAAAAGGCAGACCCTCTGATAACCCACTCATAGTGCATGTTTGCAGCGTCAATCAAGCTGAAGAAATCACTCAAAACTTACCCGATGACTTTTACAAGCTGGCTGAAAACTTCTGGCCCGGTCCGTTAAGCATCATTGTAGAAAAGAGTCAATCTGTACCGGATGCCGTAACAGCCGGATTGAATACTGTTGCAGTTCGTATGCCTGACCATCCTCTGGCTCTTAAACTCATTCAGCTAACCGGCCCGCTTACTGCTCCAAGTGCCAATAAAAGCGGTAAACCAAGTCCAACCAAACCGGACCATTTAGTTCAGGATTATGGTGATTCTCTTCCAATATTAGATGGTGGGAATACAAGGATTGGTCTAGAATCCACAATCTTAAACTTAACTTCCGAGCAACCTGAAATTTTAAGACCGGGTGCCATTACTGCCCGGGAGATTGAAAACGTATTGAACCGGAAAGTTCAGGATTTCAGGGAAAGCCAAACAGACATTTCTAAACCTGCAAAAAGTCCGGGCGTTAAGTACACCCATTATAAACCCGAAGCAGAAGTGAATTGGTTTGATGAATTCCCTTTGATACCCAAAAATGACACAATTTATGTGGTTCACTCCAAAAATAATTGGGAAAAATCTGACCAAATTTTTGCATATGAGGAGGATTTTAATGAGATGGCTAAAGATCTTTACGACATTTTCAGAATGGCTGATCATTTAAATTATAGACGGGTATTAATAGAACAACTTCCTGAACCGGAACAACATAGCCTTTTAACTGCTTTAAATAATCGCATCTCAAAAGCGGTAGGTTAACTACCTACTTCTTGATCCGGTTTGTAGGGAAATCTACCTAATAAAAAAATTTTCAATTCGCGTAAACGATTTTTAGATCTTTTCATGTTAGTGGAGGTAACTGATTGAAAACAATTTTTCTTCAGAATTATAAACCCAACTAAAACAGCTAACACGATGAAATTAAAAAATACGCTTAGGAAGTTTTTGCTGCTCGTTGCAGTTCCGCTTCTTACACTTACCCTAATGACCGCTTGTGGAGACGACGATGACGATCCGGTTACACCACCACCGTCTGACGAGTTAAATCTTGTTGAACTTGCACAAAGCGATGAAGACTTTAGCATCCTTGTGGATATAATTGTCGATCTCGGTTTAGAAGAAACTCTTGCCGAAAGCGATTTCACAGTATTTGCACCGACAAATGATGCATTTGAAGCTCTGCCAGATGGAGTACTCGATAATTTAACAGATGAGCAGAAACTTGATATTATACAGTTTCACGTAACTGAAGGATCTGTCCCATCAAGCGCACTCGATCCACAGCAAGACGTTACTATGTTAAATGAAGAGAGAACATTGGTTCAGTCAAGCGCTGCCGGTGTTGTTGTTAATGGTTCAAGTAATGTAGTAGAAGCTGACTTAGAAGCTACAAATGGTTACATACACGCCATTGATGAAGTGCTACTCCCAAGAGATGTGAGAGTTGCTCTTGAAATGCCAAGTTTAGTAGAAGTTGCAGAAGAAGCCGGAAATTTTGAAACCCTTCTGACACTTGCTGAGGATGCCGGTTTAACAACTACCCTTCAGTTTTTAGGCCCTTACACTGCATTTGCTCCTAATGATGATGCATTTGCTAACTTAGGTGTAGACCCGGGAACTTTAACTACAGAACAGCTTCAGTTCATTCTTACTTACCATGTAATTTCTGGAGCTGAAATAGCTTCCGGAGATTTACAAGCTGAACAAACCGTTGCTTCTGCTGCCGAAGAGAATCTTTACATCACTTCTGGTGAAAATGGTGTATTTGTTAATGGTAGTTCAGAAGTAATTACACCTGACATTGACGATGCAACGAATGGTATCATTCACGTTGTTGACAGTGTTCTGTTACCCAATGCATTCCTTGACATCACCGGAATTGCTCAGAAAAACTATGACCTGAGTACACTCGTAGGATTACTTGTTGATAATAATCTTGTAGAAACACTTCAGGGTGACGGACCTTTCACCGTATTTGCACCTACCAATGATGCTTTTGAAGCTATTGAAGGCGTAGTTGCCGGATTAACTCCTGAAGAAGTTGTTGAGGTACTGACATACCATGTATTAGCTGATAATGTTGAATCAGGTGATCTTGACGCTTCTCAAACAGTTCAAATGCTGAATGAGCAGGATGTAGATATCACTGTTGACGGAGATGTTGTAACTATTGAAGATGCATCAGGCGGTACTGCCGAGGTTACTGTTGCCGACCAAATCGGTACAAACGGTGTAGTACACATTATAGATGCGGTTCTTATACCAAATCTTGACGGTGGTAATGGAGGCGGTGGAGACCAAGCAGTAACCCTACCTGTTACCTTTGAAGATAGCAATGTAAATTATGACCTGGTTGATTTTGGTGGTAATATTTCTGAAATCGTTGAAGACCCAACAGACGCCACAAATACAGTCGCTCAGTCAACCAAAGGCTCTGGTTCTGAAGTTTGGGCCGGTACAACCGTTGGTGGTGAAGTTGGATTTGAAAATCCAATTCCATTCACAGAGACTGAAACAACTATGAGTGTTCGAGTATGGTCTCCTACCGCAGGTACACCGATCAGACTAAAAGTTGAAGATGCAACAGATGGTGGAATCAGTGTAGAAACTGAAGTCAACACAACGGTAGCCCAAGAATGGGAAACTCTAGTTTTTGATTTCAGCAATGAAGCTACGGGAGCTCCTTTAAATCTTGCAAATGTTTACGACAAAGCATCCATCTTCTTTAACTTTGGTACATCCGGCAGTGATGAAGTTTATTACTGGGATGACATTGAGTTTGGAGGAGAAGCTACCGGTGGTAACGGTGGCGGAGGCGGAGATATTACAGAACCTACATCACCCGCACCTACACCACCTGCCAGAAATGAAGCGGACGTAATATCAATTTACAGTGATGCTTACACAGACATTGGCGTTACAACCTTTGAAACCGATTGGAGTGAAGGAACCGAAGTGGAAGATATTGAAATTGTATCCGGTGACTTTATCAAGCTGTATGATATAGGCAACTTTATCGGTATCCAGCTTGACGATTACATTGACCTGACTGACTTTACTCACATGCATTTTGACTATTGGGTAGCCGATGAATCTGTTGATGCAGGTGCTGTATTCAATCCAAAATTATCCAACCATGCTAATCAAGATGGCGAAACTGGTGCTATTGGATCGGTTAATGAAGTTTCGACAACCGGCGAATGGGTTTCATTTGATGTGGCACTTGATGACTTTACAGATGAATTTGGGAACGGTGTGTTAGACAGAGACAGTATCTATCAGATTGTCATGACCACATCAGGTACCGTAAATAATGTTTACATAGACAACCTCTACTTTTACAAAGAGTGAGGTAGTTCTTGACGCAACCATCGAAGTGATCTCACTTCCTATGGTATGTCTATAAACTTGAAAGGCGACTCAATTTATTGGGTCGCCTTTTTTATTTCTACCACGTCCATCGATATAGCTTGGAACTCCTTTGTACCCAATGTGCTTTTCCGGGGTATTTGATTCTCATATCCACAAGCGGCCAGAACAGTTTTGAATAGATTCTGTCCGGTTTGATGTACTCTGAAATGCCTTCGGCTTTCATTAGGTTGCCATTCAACGTTGCCAAAACATTTCCCTGAAAGCGTTGGTAAAATGGGCCACTGTCAATCAGCTGATCCTTCTGCAAAACGGCTTCAAAACCCTCTCCTTTAAATTTCAGCCTGCGTGCGCTTTGCAGTCCAAAGAAGGTTAGTCCGTGCTCTTCAAGCTCAATTGAATCTAACGCCAGAACAGAGCCGTCCTGATCAATTAACCATGCTCTGTTATCCCACTCACCTTTCACGTTCATCACGTAGTAGATTAACGTAGATGTGTCAAAATGATACCTCCCCCAATACCACTCGTCAAAAGACTCCTTCATCGGTTCAGAACCAAAATTGTGATCGTGATAGCCTGTACCCTTAAACGAGATACTTTCCTGCTGAAGGGAACCAACTCTCAACTCTCCTGAAACTTCACATTTTGGGAATATCAAATTCCAAATATGTGTCTCTGAACTCTCTTGATTGAAATTTGAACTCCTGATTCCGGATCCTGATTTTGACGAAAATAGTAACTTCCCTGAAATACGTTCACTATTGGGAAGCGTTTGATTCAGCTCCAGAGTGTAGGAAATCTCATCCCCTACTTGATGACCAGTGAAACTATTCTCTCCTACCCTTCCAAAAATCTCCTCTGAACTAAATTCAGCAAATTCAGGATCTGTTTCTTCAAAACTGTAGAAGAGCGGTTTTCCGTCTTTGTATACCGAAATACTGATAGCCGGATAAAATTCTGCTGTATGATTAACCTCCTTCGACAATGCCTGAATGTATTTTTTTGAAAAGGGGTTACCTTCATAGAAAATCACTACAATACTGTAACCGTTATGGTCTATTGCATCAAAGTACCACCACTCATAAGATCCCGGAACCGATTTTTTAGTTCTGATATCCTTAGTGTAATCTGAAATGATCTGCATAAATCTCTATTTTCAAGAAAAACCTATAGCTGGCTATTACTAATATTATAAATGAATCGATGGATATATCCATTCTATTTTGGCTGCTGTCTGCGTCTCTGCTCTACCTGGTAGGTACGTCCATTATTCTCATCCGCAACAGAATTGAGCTTACAGAACTGCCACATGATACAGCCGAAAATTTAAACAGCAAAAAAATCTCTGTCTGCATTCCTGCCCGAAATGAAGAAAACAACATTGCAACACTTTTGAGTTCAGTTTTTAAACAAACCTACGTCAACTACAACGTGCATGTTTTAGATGACCGATCTACGGATCAAACCCCTCAAATTTTAGATGAATTTAGAAGCTTACACCCCGACAGGCTTTATGTTCATCGCGGAACAACAAAACCGGATGACTGGCTTGGCAAACCGTGGGCTTGTCACCAGCTTGGTTCCCTGGCAGATGGAGAAATACTTCTTTTCGTTGATGCAGATACAAAACTAGAATCAGATGCACTGGCCAAAATCAATCACACATTTGCACACTATCAACTTGATATGATTACAGTTTGGCCAAGGCAGATCTTGGGAAGTTTTTGGGAAAGAACCGTAATTCCACTTATCTATTTTGCGCTTCTTACTGTACTTCCTTCCATCTATGTATATCGAAAGCCCAGATGGATGCCACAATGGATTTACACCAATTTTAAAGATAAGTTTGCGGCTGCGAATGGCCAGTGTCTGGCATTTACAAAAGAGGCATATCACAAGATCAATGGTCATCAGTCTGTTAAACAACAAATTGTTGAAGATGTACATCTGGCAAAAAAAATTAAAAGAGAAGGATTACAACTGCGAATGTTTACCGGAATGGAAACCATTAGCTGCAGAATGTATAAGTCTGAGTCGGAAATGTTTGAGGGACTGCGTAAAAATTTCCTTGCGGGATTTGAAAATTCTTTACCGGTATTCATAATTGCAGCAGTTTTACATATCATCGTTTTTCTGCTTCCATTCTTTACACTTGCCTGGCAGTTGATTTCTTACAATCCGCCTATTCTTTTTCTTTCATCTGCAGCAATCTCCATTATATTCATTCAGAGGATAATTATTTCCATTTGGTTTGGCTGGAATCCAATCTATACCTTTACGCACCCTATAGGTGTATTATGGTTTCAAAGGCTGGGTTTTACAAAAATTCTCGATAAGATGACGGGCAGAAACGCGCTATGGAAAGGAAGAGAAATTTAATGGATACGAATAATACTCATTCATAGTTTTTAACAACTTAGAAAGAATTTTCACACCTAAAGTTGTCGTACTATTTATTTTTATTCATCAAGTACGCTATATTGATAACAGATGAAGGAATGGATCAATAAATATATTAAGTATCTGAGGATAGAGAAGAACTCCTCTCCTCATACTTTGACCTCATATCGTACAGATTTAGAACAATTTTTATCCTTCTGCTCTTCACATTTTGACAAAACATTAGATGAGGTTGATATCCATCATATTGATCGATTAACGATCCGTTTATGGTTAGGAGCACTCAGTGAGGATGGAATGGCAAGGAGTACAATTTCAAGAAAAGTAGCCTCAATTCGATCTTTTTTTAAATACAGTTTTGTTCGCGGTGCCATCCAAAAAAATCCCGCACATCTGTTAATTGTACCGAAAAAAGAGAAAAAACTTCCCAAAACGGTTCAGGTAGAAGAAATTGAGCGAATGATGAATCTTGCCGAAACCGGCACACCCATTGGAAACCAAGACCGGGCGATACTTGAGCTTTTTTATGCAACAGGAATGCGGCTGAGTGAATTAACCGGTTTAAATATCAATCAACTGGATCTGAACGATAAACAGGTAACCGTAATTGGTAAAGGTAACAAACAGCGTATCATACCGTTAGGTAATCAAGCCATTCAAGCATGCAAACACCATCTTGAAACACGTAGCGAACTTTATGGTAAAAGAACAGATTCTGACGCACGCAAAGCACTGTTTATAGCTCCCGGGGGACAACGTATGTATCCGCGCCGCACGCAATCTATCGTGAAAAATTATCTGACTAAAGTGAGTGAAGTCACGCAAAAAAGTCCACATGTTTTGAGACACAGTTTTGCTACTCATATGCTGGATGCCGGAGCTGATATCCGCATCATCAAAGAATTTTTAGGACATGCAGATTTATCTGCAACACAAATCTATACTCATACAAGTGTAGATCGTTTAAAAAAAGTATACAGTAAAGCCCACCCAAGGGCAGAAAAATAAACCTTAATTGGAGGAACTAATGAAAACGACTTTCACAGCAAGACATTTTGAATGCAGCCAAGACTTAAAAGAGTTTAGTTTAAGCTCTGTAGAAAAACTAGAGCAATTTTTTGATAAAATTATTGTCTGCGATATCGTTCTTCAACCCGGACAGGATGACGATAACCCTGCGATTGCAGAATTAAATGTAAAGGTTCCAAAAACATTGATTAACGTAAAAGAGGAAGCTCCCTCCTATGAACAAGCTATTGGAACTGCAGTAGACACCGCTGTAAGACAGCTTCGAAAGTATAAGTCGAAACATTTTGAACACTACTAATGAATCACTGCATTCAAAACCTGTTCTGAAAATTATATCAGAACAGGTTTATTTTTATTCACACCCAAAAAGACAATAACATGCTTTTTGAAAATCAGGATATTATTCCTAAGCGTGAGAAAGTTCCCGTTTCAACTTTAGTTGACAGGTTGAAAGAGACTATTAAGATTGATCTTGAACCTTGCACCTCAGAAGAGCATGCAGAAAAAAAATATGTTGTAGAAGCCGATTTACATCGACCGGGGTTAGCCCTCTCCGGGTATGTGGACCTCTTCACATACCAGCGTATACAAATTATAGGAAATACAGAGTGCCGGTTTTTAAGGAATTTAAGTGAGTCAGAAATGATGAGTTCCTTTGAACAGTTAGTCTCTTTTGACATACCGGTCATATTTCTAACTGATAACAACAACCTCCCCGAAAAAGTACTCAAACTGGCTGATCAGCATAAAATTCCGGTTTATCGTACTGATATAGAAACCACCAAGTTTATGTACCAGCTGCGGGATTTTCTTGAAGATCTCTTTGCCGTTCAAACCATGCTGCACGGTACAATGGTTGATGTTTATGGGATTGGTATTCTCATAGCCGGTAAATCGGGTATTGGCAAGAGTGAAGTTGCCTTAGACTTGGTTGAACGAGGACACCGGCTTGTATCGGATGATGTTGTGATTCTGACTAAGAAAAACAATATCTTGTTGGCCTCTGCCACCGAAATGAACAAGCACTTTATGGAAATCAGAGGGCTTGGTGTAGTCGATGTTATGTCTATGTTTGGAATTCGATCCATCCGCTACCAAAAGCGGTTAGAGGTTGTTTTAGAACTCTCCCTTTGGGAAAACGCAGATAAAGTTGATCGTACAGGATTGAACAACGATACGATTGGAATTTTGGGTACAAATATTCCGTTAATTCATCTACCGATTACTGCCGGTAAAAATATTACCGTAATTGCAGAGGTTATTGCAATGAATTATCTCTTAAAACACTACGGTTACGATGCTGCCAAAGCATTTCAAAAGAAAGTGAAAAAACACATTTCTGAGAAAAAAAACAGAAGCGACATGCCGAAAAGAGCTATTGAATACTTTGAAGGAGATTTTGAATAATCAATATCATCTAATTATTTCGTAACAAATCCTTCCCGAAACACTCTTTTATATGCAATAGGAATGTGCTAAATTGTCGGCGCTGATACACAACCGCTCAAATATGTCTGATATCAAACATTTTTACTACGATAACGAGCAGTGCGAATTTGTTCCTGTTATCTACGATAAAAAGAAAAAAATATTTAACGCTCTCTCATTTTGGATAATCAACGGTATTGTGATGGCCAGTATTGCTATCATTGTATTATCCAATTTTATTGGTTCCCCTGCAGAAATTGCTTTAAAAGCTGAGAATGATGCGTTAATGAATCAGTTACAAACCACCCGTGTTTCCATCACGGAGCTTGAATCGGAACTAAGCACTATTTCTGAACTGGATAACGAGATGTATCGATCAGTTTTAGGATTAAATCCCATATCCGATGATGAAAGAATGGCAGGTACAGGTGGTACAGACCCCTACTCCGATTTTGATCTCTACAGCGAAGATGCTTCAGAAATTTTACGCTGGACAGCTTCCCGGCTTGATAACTTGGAAAGACGACTGAGTATTCAGAAAATGTCTTTTGAAGAGATAAAATCCTACTACAACGAAAATCAGGAAAGGTTGAAGCATGTCCCTGCCATTCGTCCGGTGAACGGAATTTTGTTAAGCGGATACGGACCAAGAATTCATCCTGTTCTAAAATACAGAAGGATGCACGAAGGTATTGATTTCCGCGCAAACATCGGTACTGATATCTATTCAACCGGTGAAGGCGTGGTTAAATATGCCGGAAGAAGAGGCAACTACGGCCTTTTGGTAGAAATAGATCACGGATTTGGATACGTAAGCCGATATGCACATATGTCTGGTTTTGCAGATGGAATCAAAACTGGCGCAAAGATCGAACGTGGTCAACTTATTGGGTATTCAGGTGAATCTGGTATGACGAACGGACCACATCTCCATTACGAAGTGCATTTTGAAGGTGAAGCTGTAGACCCGCTTAATTATCTTTTTGCAGAAATCACTCCTGAAGAGTATTTGATGTATAAAGATATTGCAGAGAATAACCCAATGTCGATGGATTGATAAAGTGACGACATTTCGTTTGTCACTTCATCCAATTTATCTTACTCACCCGGTAATTTTCATAATTCCCGGCTCTACATCATTCTCATCCGATTGAGAAGTCAAATCGATCCCTTTGCTCTTTTTTAGAACCACATTAAAAAGAAATGACAAGGCTGATTTGGCCTGCAGTATCTCCCCTTTCGTTCTATTCACATTACTTTCCAGAGATGATAAAAAATAATCTCTCTGCCATAGCCTAATCTGGCTCGAATGAACGACAGACATCTCTTCAAGGAATTTAGATACCCATTTTAGAGCACTCTTCTCGGCAACATAGTTGGCTTGTTTTCTGCGAAGTTCAATTCTTAAGTTCGATAGGATTAAATCTCTTCTCATTGTTTCTCCTTTTTTCTTATAAGAAACAGATAGATCCAAATCCTGACAGAATTTTTTGAATTAATTCTCTTTACACTGAAAAATACTATCCGGTAAACTCCATAAAAAAAGCTCTCAATCAACGATTGAGAGCTTTTAAATTACTTGAAGTGGAGCTGGCGGGAGTTGAACCCGCGTCCGAGAAGGTAAATCGTCAAGCATCTACATGCTTAGCTATTGATTAAGGTTTCGGATGAAGCAATGCTCAATAGCAAAGCAACTCCACCCTATTCTGTATTAAGTTCTCCAGCCACGCGACAGACACGCCCTTCGGAAAAGCCAGTTTTATCGGCGCTCGCAATGGGGCCTACTGGCAAGACGCCCAAGGGAACGGACTCGTCAGTTTAAGCTGCGAGTCTGTAAGAGTAATTGTTGTCAACTACTTTTATTCCATGATGAATGATTAACGAGATTCATCGGTCAATCTCGGCATGCAGCCTGCAATTGTACTCAACCCGTCGAATCCGGTACAGCCCCATTAAGTCAAAGAACTTTATAGTCTGATAATATAACGAAATATAATCGGAATTCGTATATCTGTTATCCCGGACTATAATCCTTTATCATTGTGCAAATTCCCTTATTTTCAAATAGTGAAAGCAGGTAATCCGGAACGTTTCATCGCAGTAAAATCTTATAAGTCATATTTACATATAACTTTATCGTGTTCATTTCGTCTACTGCAAAAACTCACATATTTTTTAAAACTGAGCTTGTGTACAGAATTACATTCCTATTCATCCTTTTATTATCAATTTCATTTACATCTGCTTTTGGGCAGAATACCGGTTCGGTGAATGGATACATTACCGATAGCCTCTCCGGAGAGACATTACTTTCTGCGAATATTGCAATACTTGAAATCAACAGGGGCACTTCAAGTAACAATTCCGGTTACTTCAGTATTACAAATATAGAACCGGGTACTTATACACTGGTTGCCACCTACATTGGGTATGAGCGTTTTGAAATTGAGATCACTATAGAGGCAGATCAAACCCTTCGCCAAAATATAGAATTAGTACCCGAAGGAGTTGAGCTTGAGGAGTTGGTGGTTGAATCGCGGGCAGAACGTGAAGCTCAACGAAATATCGGCCGGGCTGAAGTTTCCACTGAATTAATTAAAGAAGTACCAGCAATAATTGAACCGGACGTTTTTCGATCCGTTCAACTACTACCCGGTGTAAAGGCGGCTTCCGATTTTTCAAGTGGATTGTACATCAGAGGTGGCGGTCCCGATCAAACCCTGATCCTTTTGGATGAAACCACCGTTTATAATCCATCTCACTTTTTCGGGTTTTTCTCCACATTTAACCCGGATGCCGTAAAGGATGTTCGGCTTTATAAAGGTGGGTATCCTGCCGAATTTGGAGGTCGCTTGGGATCCGTTTTAACGGTATTCAACAAGGATGGTAATCGAAATGAAACCACAGGTACGGTCAGTCTTGGTTTTCTTGCATCCCGTGCATCCGTGGAAGGCCCATACAGTAAGGGATCTTGGATGTTATCCGTTCGCAGATCTACGCTGGAACCGGTTTTGGCCGTACTGCGTCAATCCGTGGATACAGTACCCGACCTTTTCTACTTTTATGATGTAAACGGGAAAATAAATCTTGATGCTTCTGAAAATGATCGATTTTCAATAGCATTTTATGCCGGTAAAGACAAAGTATCTTTACCCTTTCAGGAAGATGCTACAATTAATCTTAACTATGGAAATCAAACCGTAAGTACGAAATGGAGACGTATTATTTCTGATCGTCTCTTCAGTTCAGTTACGGTTACGGGCTCACGATATTTCAATCAACCCGGATTTCAAATTGGAGGCACTCCGTTTGAGAGCAATAACAAAATTAACGATTTCTCCCTGAAAAGTGACTTTGAGTATTTGCCGAATGAGCGGCATACAATTTCGTCGGGAATCTGGAGCGGTATTCTCACCTTAAGCTATTCAGATCAGTTTGACAATCAGCCTACGTTCACAAATCGCATACAATCCACGTACCTCTCAGCTTACATTCAAGATGAATGGAAACCGAACAGAAAATGGATTATCAACGGTGGTCTTAGACTCAATACATTTGCTGAGGGTGATTTTTACAGACTTGAACCCAGAATTTCCGTTGAACACCGACCTTTCTCCAATGTACGCTTACAGGCTGCATATGGCCGATACTACCAATATTTGACACTCATCACGAACGAAGCATTTTCAGGATTTGATATTTGGTTGACCTCAGATGACGGAGTACCTCCATCTTATGGCGATCAGTTCGTTATCGGTGCAAAAACCATCCCCTTTGAAGGTTATGGGTTTGATGTTGAATTATACTATCGAACCATGAGAGACCTGTTTGAACTGGACCCATTTGTTAGTGATGCCGCAGGATTAGACTACACAGAACTATTCAGATTTGGGGAAGGCTACGCTTACGGTATAGAGTTGTTTTTAGAGAAACAAACCGGACGGTTCGTAGGATTCATCGGATATACATTTGGGATAACGGAACGGAAATTTCCCGGCTTCAATGGAGAGATTTTAGACAACCCGCAGAGAGGCCGATTCTATCCACCAAAATATGATCGAACTCATGATGCAAACATTGTGAGCAGCTATCAGCTCTCCAATAGATGGACCGTATCTACAGTATTTAATTTTGCGACCGGCCAACCCTATACTGAACCGCTCGGAAGAACTCAGCTGACAGGAGTTCCCTGGGGGAGCAGTGAGCGTGACATATTTACCATCGGAAATGTAAATGCTTCACGACTGCCCTCCTATCACCGACTCGACATTGCATTTAGCAGACGAGGAACATTTTTTAATATTGGCGATGCTGAATGGCAGTTCCAGCTGATTAATGCATACTCCAGAAGAAATATCTGGTTCTATAATTACGACTTTGAGGAAAATCCTGTTGAACGACAGGACGTACAACTGCTGCCCATCATTCCATCGATATCTTATACCGTAAATTTTTAAATCTTCATGAAAAAATATTTCATCATAACAGTCATTCTATTCCTTTCCATCACAGCCTGTGAGAGCTACAATCAGGATGATTACCAAGAGTATATTGTTGTTGAAGGATATGTAACCGCCGGACAGTCCCTGCCGGAAATCCGGCTTAGTACTACTCAGGTTGCTGACAGTTTATATGATTTTGAAAATAGCGCAATTGACAATGCTATTGTTCAGATTACTCTTTTAGATGAAGATGGAGAAACAGAAGAACTTTTTGAGTACGTGCAAATTACCGGTCAAAGAGGTATTTATGAACCTATTGTACAGAGCTATCGTGTGGAACCTCGACGAACATATAAACTGGATGTAGTTTTTACGGATAGACCGGATCAAATTTCAGCTACGACTACCGTTCCAGACCAGGTTGAAGTTATTAATGAGGTACCTGAATCAGTTGTATATCAAAGTGACGAACAACTTGAAATTGTTTTAGCAGAAACGTTGCCAACCCGCGATCAGAATGTATTTGTATTTAATACCATTTCGCTGGAACCCGCGATTGAAAACCTCACGCCTTTTTACCTGAGTGTGGTTGAAGATGAAGATGATGTAGATATCAATGAATATGTAAGAAACTCTTCAGGTTTGATTAATGAAGGAAATTTCGACCCCTTACCAGATGGTACCATACTTTTAAGGTTTCCATGGATTGGTGTTGCCTTCTTTGGAGAAAACCTGGTTGTTACGCTATCTGTTGATAAAAATCTGTCTGATGTTATTCGTTCTCAGGAGGTTCAGCTTGGAGGGTCCACCCTTTCACCCGGAGAAATTCCAAATCTGTTGTACAATATTGAAGGAGGTATAGGTGTTTTTGGGAGTTTAACTGCAGATACCATTCAAACCAATTTCAGCAGACCCTTTTAACCTTTCCAGATAGCAACTTTTCGTCATTATTAAACTTCTATTCTATTTTTTCGTGATCGTTTTTTTCGAGATATTTAAGTGCTAAAATCCAAAGCTTAATAAACTATCATGATTGTACCTATCGCAAGTGACCACGCCGGCTACGAAGCCAAGGAAAAGGCAAAACAAATACTTGAAAAAATGGGCCACACGCCCGTTGATTTTGGCACACACTCGCCAGATTCAGTTGACTATCCTGACTTTGCAGTTCAGGTTTCGGAAAAAATCAACTCCGGAGAAAATAACTTTGGGGTTTTAATTTGTGGAAGCGGTCAGGGCATGTGTATGACAGCCAATAAATTTCCAAACGTACGGGGTGCATTGGTTTACAATAATGAATCAGCCAAATTAACCCGCCAGCACAACAACTCTAACATCCTCTGTTTACCGGGGCGAGAATTACCAGATGATCTGTTGGAAAGCGTAATCAAAACCTGGTTTCAAACAGAATTTGAAGGCGGAAGACACGATCGACGGGTAAAGAAAATTCACTCATTAACTGAAAAAAAGTAAAAATGGATTCATTGAAACATCAAGATCCTGAACTGTACGGATATTTAGAAAAAGAGACAGAACGCCAAAATTACAATTTCGAGCTGATCGCCTCTGAAAATTTTGCATCCAAAGCTACCATATCAGCTATGGGATCGGTTTTGACAAACAAGTACGCCGAAGGTTATCCCGGTAAAAGGTACTATGGCGGGTGTGAATTTGTAGATCAGGTGGAAGATCTTGCACGAGAAAGAGGTAAAAAATTATTTGGCGCTGACTGGGTGAATGTTCAGCCTCACTCCGGGGCATCGGCTAATGCGGCTGTTTATCTTGCTATGATGAAACCCGGCGATACGCTTTTAGGTTTGGATTTAGCACACGGCGGACACTTAACTCACGGCTCTCCGGTAAACTTTTCCGGAATTACCTATCACCCCGAATTTTATGGTGTGGATAAAGAGACCGGGCTCATAGATATGAATAAAGTTCGAGAAAAAGCCAAAGAGGTAAACCCGAAAATGATCTCCATCGGCGCAAGCGCTTATCCCCGGGATTTTGACTATCAGGCATTTCGTGATATTGCTGATGAAGTAGGTGCCATTCTATGGATGGACATGGCGCATACCGCCGGATTAATTGCAGCAAAAGAGCTGAATGATCCGCTTCAAATTTGTGATGTTGTTACCACAACTACCCACAAAACATTACGTGGACCAAGAGGCGGAATGATTTTGATCGGTAATGACAGTGAGAACACAATTGGTGTTGTTGCCAGAAAATCGGGTCGAACCAAAAACTGGAGTGAAGTTCTCGACTCAGCAGTATTTCCGGGCAGCCAGGGTGGTCCGCTGATGCACGTCATTGCCGCAAAAGCTGTAGCATTTGGTGAAGCGCTAAAACCTGATTTTAAAACTTATCAGAAGCAGGTAAAAGCAAATACCAAGGTCATGGCTGAAGAGTTTCTCAACCGAGGTTATAAATTGGTAAGCGGCGGCACAGACAATCACCTGATTTTGGTAGATCTCAGAAGTAAAGGGTTAACCGGAAAAGTAGCTGAAGAATCGTTGGATGACGCAGGTATTACCGTAAATAAAAATATGGTTCCATTTGATACCGAAAGTCCATTTGTCACTTCAGGAATCCGAATCGGAACCCCTGCCCTCACTACCCGAGGGTTCAAAGAAGATGAGTTTAGATCTGTAGTTGAATTGATCGACAACGTTCTTCAAAAACCTGAAGATGAATCAAACAGGAAGAAAGTAAAACAGCAGGTTCGTGAAATGTGTGAAAAGTTTCCGCTGTACGATTTTGTAATTGTTTAATCTCAATAATGCATGAACCGAAAAGCACGTTCACTCCATATAATTAACTCTGCTGAATGAGCGAACAAGAAGGTCGTACAAAACGAAGTATCATGGGCAAAGTATTGCCTAAAGCAAAGCCGCCCAAGGAAGATCCAACAAACAATATGTCTTTTCTGGATCATCTCGAAGAACTTAGGTGGAGAATTTTAAAAGGATTGGTCGGTGTACTTTTTGGTGTAATCGTCGCTTTCTTTTTCCGTGATTTCATCATCCAGCAGTTTATTCTTGGGCCGGCGAGAGCTGATTTTTTCATGTATCAGATCATGCCCATTGATGCGGTGGATCTATCTTTAATCTCCCGGAGACTACCGGGGCAGTTCTTTACCTACTGGGGTACGCTGATCGTTGCCGGTGGTATTATTGGCTCACCAATTCTGATTTACCAGCTTTGGGCCTTTGTTGAACCCGCTTTGGAGACCGGTGAAAAGATTAAAACATTTCTAAACGCGATGTTTATTAATTTTTTCTTTTTGCTCGGTATCTCTTTTGGGTACTTCATCCTGGTTCCTTTTGCCGTACAGTTCTTTACTCAGTTCATTATCGATACAGTGATTAGTAATGAGTTTGATATCAATGAATATTTCACATCTGTTGCGATGTGGACACTGGCCTGTGGAGTAATTTTCCAGATCCCTGTGGTCAGTTACTATCTATCCAAGGTGGGTTTACTTACACCCGAAATCATGAAAGCATATCGCAGACATGCTATTGTAGCAGTGATGATTGTGGCGGCATTTTTAACCCCGCCGGATCCTGTCTCACAGCTAATGATTGCCATACCACTGCTGTTTCTTTACCAGTTTGCCATCTTTTTAAGTAAAGTTGCAAATAAACAGAGAAAACGAGCGTTAGAAAAAGCGTTTGGAGATTCATAAACACGTTTAGAAATAAGTTGTTTAATGATTCATGAAAACCCGTTACCTTTCAGCCTGTAAAAAAAGGATGTCTTATTAATTTTTTGAAAATATTTAAATCATAAATGAAGTTTAGCTCTTTTAAAATCTCGATCATATTAGCCGTTTCACTATTTGCCATTATTTCCTGTGATACAAATGATCCTTTCAACATTCCCCCTCCGGATTTTTCAACGGTTCCCGATGCCTATGACTATGAAGATTTGGAGCCGATTGATATAGAAGAAGGAATCACAGCATATATTCACGAAGAGGGAGACGGAGTGGGTACTGTTACCATTCGCGATGATTTACTCCTGTTTATTACATTGAGGACATTGGATGGAGATATCATCTATAGTACCTATAATGATGCCAGTGTTGAACCTACGACGGTTCGTGTAGGGAATATTCAACTTAATCCAAGTGTGTTCAATTACAGTATTCAACTGACATACACTTATGGAATGAGGCAGGGTCTTATAGGTATGGAAGAGGGAGAACGACGGACTTTGATCGTTCAACCTGAACAGGGATTTGCAGATTTGCCGGACGGTGCTGCTAATTCTGAATACAAAGAATCTGTGCTGCAGTATGATGTTATTGTCCTAGACATTCTGGATTAAGAACATCTTAAAAAAAGAAACGAAGGTTATTAAAAAGAAGAGTTTTTAAAACAGCTCTTCCTTTTTTGTTTTAGAAATTCAAATACTCCCGTTCAAACCGGCCCTTCAGATTGGTGAGTATTTCATGAACGTTTGTCCCTGCAAGTTCAGACCAATCCGCTGCATTTAAAGCCTCACCTCCAAGCAGTGTAACATCCGCATCCGTTGAGATCTTATCCCCTTTTAGGTAAACCATTATGTAATCCATAGTAACGTTACCAACCTGAGAATAAAGCTTCCCATTGATTGAAACCTGTAACTTGTTGCTTAGTGATCTTGGAATTCCATCTCCATATCCAACAGGAATGGTTGCCAGGTACCCATCTTCGGGACAACGCCATGTTGCGCCATAGCTCACGGTATCCCCTCTCTTTACAGGCCTGACCTGTGCTACCTTTGATTTCCACGTTAGTGCCGGCTTCAGCCATTTGTGCCGGGTTTGGCCGGGATTGTACCCTAATAAACCCAACCCGGTTCTGATCATATCATAATGGTCAGTATTGTAATTGGTAGCTGCTCCGGTATTGCTGATATGCTTTAACGGAATTTCTTCAAACTGTTTGATGAGATCAGAAAAACGATCCGCTTGTTTTTGTACCAATTCAGATCCGGGATCGTCAGCTGTTGCATAGTGGGAATAGATTCCACTACAGGTCAACCTTTGATTTAATACAGCTTGCTGGCGGACTTCCTTTACTTGTTCGGGAGAAAATCCAAGCCTTCCCATTCCCGTATCAAAATTAAGATGATAATCGGTACCATCCATCAATATTGAAAAATGAGTGAGGTGACTGACCGTAGCTGTTAAATTGTGAGTTTGATAGGCTGCGGCCGTTTCATAGGTAGGAACTCCAAACACCAATACGGGTTTGGTAATACTGGCTCTCCTCAGCTCAATAGCTTCATCTACATTAGCCACGGCAAACCAATCCACCTGTTCTTGGATATGCTTGGCCACATTCACAACTCCATGGCTGTAGGCGTTGCACTTCACAACAGCCAGAACCTTCTTATTGGGCACCCTCTGTTTGATGGCTTCCAGGTTTTTAGAAATGGCGTCCAGATCAATTTCTAAATATGAGTTTGGAAAATGATTCTTCAAGATTACGCTCCAAATAGTTTCTTTTTCGATTTTTTCAGTATCACATGTGCTGCATTATATCCTGCGGCTCCAAAAACTCCACCTCCCGGATGGCACGAAGCGCTCGACAAATAGAGATTTTCAATTGGGGTCTCATACCGGCTCAGTTCAGGTGTGGGTCTGAACATGAACATCTGATCAAAATTCATCTCCACATGCATCACATTCCCGCGCAGAAGTCCATGCTTCCGTTCAATATCCAGCGGGGACTGAATATACCAATCTATCAGCTTTCCTTTCATATTTGGCGCGTATTTTTCAACAACTCCATAAATTTTTTCAGCTTCGCGTTCACGGATATCGTCCCACTTTTCACCATTCGAAAGCTCGTACGGATGCCATTGAGCCCAGGCAAATAGAGTGTGTTTCCCATCTTTGGCCACTTCCGGATCAATTTTAGAAAAGGTCATGGCCAGCACGGCAGGATCTTCCGGTGGCAAACCTTTTGTGTAATCACCAATCGCGCGATTCATGTACTCCACAGATGGTGCCAAAAGCTGCATTCCATTATGTATAATCGGATCATCGGGAGCAGCCGTGTATTGTGGCAGCTCTTCAACGGCACACCGAATCACCATCCCAAAACCGTTACCAACCTGGATATTCTCTACTTTTTTGAAAAGTGAATCATCCAGATGTTCGCGACCCACCAGTTTCATCATGGTTGTCTGAACGTGGGCGTTTGACACGATCAGATCGGCTTTATAATATTCTTCATTCTCAGTAACAACGCCCACAGCTTTTCCGTCACGAATATCAATTGACTTCACCGGAGAGTTTGGAATGACTTCTCCCCCATGAGCTTCAATCAAGTTCTTCATCGCCTGGGTGAGCATTCCGCTCCCACCCTTCGGATGTTTTGCACCACTTTGATGAAGCATAGACTGCCACCCAACAAAATCACCCGTTGCTGACTGATCCGGCAGCGGCCCGGATTGTGCAGCAAACCAGGTTAAAGCAGCTTTCAAGTATGGATTTTCAAAAGCTTTGTCCACCACGCTACCGTAACTTCCCAAAATCTTTTGCAAGCCATCCATCTGTTCCCCTTTCTTGAACATGGATCCATCCCGAATTTGTCCCTTTGCCATCTCCATGAAAATATTCTTCCCGGTAGGCGGAACCATAAATGCTTTCAGCACTCCTTTATTAATGCGCCCCCAGAATTCTATAAATTCACGATAGTTCTCTACGTCCTCCGGAGCAACTTTAGCAATTGAATCAAGTGTCTTCTCCAGATCTTTGTGAAAATGTATCACTCCCTTACCGTCGGGAACCGGGTAGCTCATAAACGGATCCATCTCGATATATTCCAAACCATAATCTGTCAGCTCAAGCTCCTCCAGAATACCGGTTTGATGAATCATGATGTGCACAGACGAACCCACATCCATCCTGAATCCATTCGGATTTTCATCCGATTGAAACATTGTTTCCGTACAGACCGCCCCGCCAATTGTATCTCGTCTCTCTAAAACTCCTACCTTATAACCCGCTTTTGCCAGATAACTTCCGGTAACAAGACCATTGTGACCGGATCCAATAATTAGTGCATCAAATTCTTTCATATTTCGTAGGGTTTAAGCATGGAATGAATTTCTACTTTTAGTAAGTTCTTTCTAACAACATAAGCACCCCGCTCATTCGGGCATTTGAAAATAATAAGTAATCAAACAGATAATGCAATTTTTTAAGACTTTTTTAGCTTCTATTCTGGGCACCATTTTAGGAGTTTTAATTTTAGTACTCATCCTATTTGCAACACTTGTAAGCAGTTCTTCAGAACCGGAACCTTACATTCGATCCAATACGGTTCTGACCATGAATATATCGGGAGATATTCCTACCCGTGTCTCAGATGACCCGATTGAGGAACTCTTTAATCCGGGTGCCACTCACAGAATGTCCCTGCAAAACCTTAAATCAAATCTTGATAAGGCTGCGGCAGATGATAACATTCAGGCAGTTTGGGTAAAAACCAACCAAGTTTTGGCATCATGGGCAAATCTCGAAACAGCCTATCGATATTTTGAGGAGTTTAAAGAGAGCGGGAAACCCATCTATTTCAGCACAGATGACATCGGGATGAATGAGAAATCGTACTACCTGGCATCTTTGGCTGATAGTATCTTCACTCCTCCTGTTACAAATTTTGAGTTTGACGGATTTGTAGCTCAATTTACTTTCTACAGCGATATGCTCGACAAAATTGGAATTGAGCCTGAAATTTTCAGAGTTGGAAAGTATAAATCTGCAGTTGAACCTTACATCAACGAAAGCAGCTCACCGGAAAGTCGTGAGCAGACAAGAGAAATTCTGGGAACAGCAACAAACACCTTTGTAGAGGCTGTAGCCAAGCGAACAGGCAAATCCAATGAAGAAGTTGATGAGTTACTAAACTCTGCTCCGATTGAGCGCGTCGAGTTTGCAATTGAAAATGGACTCATCGATGCTTACGCCTATGTTGACGAAGTAGAAGAGATCATCAAAGAGAGGTTGGAAGTTGATGAAGATACAGAACTCCAAACCGTTGGCTTTTCAAGATACTCCCGCGTAACAGCAAATAGTGCCGGTCTTGATCTGCCCGATACAAGTGACAGAATAGCGGTAATTTATTCCAGCGGAATTATTCTCCCTGACCTTGGTGATTCACCTTTTGGATCAGCCGGAATAACGCCCAAAAAATTTAAAAATCAGCTCGACTCTGCTGTAGAGGATGATAATGTAAAAGCAATTGTCGTGCATATTGATAGTCCGGGTGGCTCAGCCACATCATCAGACCTGTTGTGGCACTACATCAAGCAGG
Source organism: Rhodohalobacter barkolensis (assembly GCF_002834295.1). Classification (NCBI taxonomy): domain Bacteria; kingdom Pseudomonadati; phylum Balneolota; class Balneolia; order Balneolales; family Balneolaceae; genus Rhodohalobacter; species Rhodohalobacter barkolensis. The sequence goes on from NZ_PISP01000001.1 coordinate 1,121,619, forward strand.
CCACTGAGAAAAAGCCTGTGATTGCTTCTATGGGTACCGTGGCAGCCTCGGGCGGTTATTACATGGCAATGGGTGCTGATACGGTTTTAGCCGGTGAAAACACCATTACAGGCTCAATCGGGATATTCAATCTGCTGTTTAATGCTGAAGAATTAGTATCAGACAAGATTGGCATTGACTATGAAACGCTTAAAACGCACGAGTACGCAGATCTGCTAAACCTGACCCGACCCTTTACTCCTGCAGAGCGTCGAATTATTCAACAAAATGTAGAAAGCGGATACGAAACTTTTCTGCAACGTGTGGCCGAAGCAAGAGGTATGACAAGGGATGAAACTCATGAAGTGGCTCAGGGCCGGGTTTACACCGGAGTAGCAGCATTGAATGCCGGTCTTATTGATGAAGTAGGAGATTTAGACAGAGCTATTGAAGTGGCAGCAGAAATGGCCGAAATAGATACCTACAGAATTGATACCTACCCTAAGAAAGAAGATATATTTGAAGCACTCTTTAGTTCATCCAATGCCAAAATCCAATCTATGATGACGTCGTGGGTTCCAAATAACCTACTTGAAGAAGCCAGAACGGTTCAGTTCTACATGAATCAGCCTAACGGGCAAAACTGGATGCTACTGCCTATCCAATTCGAAGTAAATTAATTTCGATGTAAGGGGGCTTTTCCTTAAAAGTCCCTTATTTTCAATAATTCTTAATCAAAAAGTATTAACGCTTTTGCCGTGGCCTAGCTATAGCAACTCAAAGCGTATCGTTAAAAATTTCAGAGCGTAAGGCTGCAGCAGACTATCGATTATCATGAAAACAGACAAATTCACTATAGAACAACTGAGTGAAGGATTTTTTGAATTGTTTGAAGACGGAACATTTAAAAAAATGAATCCCAAACGGCTTTCAAACCCGATGGATGATCCAACTCTTGGCAGATATTCATCAGCCCTGGGTATTGATCCCCTATTGATTACAAATGGAGATCAAAATATTGTTGTAGATCCCGGCTTGGGTTGGGGACTGGATCACAAAAGTCGCTATGATAATACTTCCAATATTATAACCAATCTGAATGTTTTTGGCTTGCGACCACAAGACATTCATCATGTTATTTTAACTCATCTTCACTTTGATCACGCTGCGGGTTCCACGTTTGTAAATGATCAGTTTAAAACTGAAGCGACTTTTCCGAATGCCATGTATTACGTGCACAAAGAAGAGTGGGAATACGCCTTAACACAGATTGAAAAAAACCACGACCTCATTGGTGCTGATTACCGCATGGATGAACTCTACAAACTGGTGGCCGAAAATCGCCTGCATTTTATTGAAGAAGATGAATTCACTGTTGTGCAGGGAGTAAAATTAATTAAGACGGGCGGACACACACCCGGGCACATGATCGTTAAAATCACTGATGAAGAGAAAGTGGCTTACTTTATGGGAGACCTGGTGCCAACCGAATTTCATCTGAATCAGCCATCTCATCCACAAACGGTATTAGACACGGCGAAGGCTCATCAGGCTAAAAAGCTTATCCTGCGAAAAGCATACCAGGAAAAAGCGATCATGTACTTCTATCACTCGCTGTATAAAAAGACAGGACAGCTAGCTATTGATGAAAAGCGAAGGTATGTGTTGAAGGATGAGTAGAAAACTATAAACCCGAAATTGCCAGCGTCAAACAGACCTGACAACGTTCGCTCGACTGTCGAGTGGAACTACCACAAAACCTAAGCCTGCCACAGAATACTCGACGGTTGAATACCGAAGTGAGTTAAGTTCCAATGCGAGAAGTGTGAGCAAGACGGAATAATTTGTCAGACGGCTAAAGGTTTTTATTTTCATAGCCAATCTTTCACAGAGCCGCCGGACGAGGGGCATACCTCAAAGGTTGAATTGATGGGGCTTGGTACCCGTTTCAGATATTCCCGGTTGTGGAATTGGAATCCAATTCAGAGTATACTCGACAGACGACTTGCGCAATTCAGACACTGGGAAGTTGATTATCAGCCTTAGTCGTCAGTCGAGGTTAATCCAACCTGTAATGAATAAACACCCTATCAGTATCAATCACATTGATTTGAGCTTCATTCTCCAACTGCATATCAATTTCAAGCTGGTCTGGCTGCGCGGGATCTTCGCTATCGGACAGGGTGAGTACACCTTCCATTTGCGTATCGGTGATTTGCCATGACAGTGTAAGCACGTCACCATTGCCGGATTGATAAACCAGCTCCCAGCTCACTTCTCGCAGAAGGTTGGAATTAAAGAGAGCATAATAATCTTCACCGTCAGCCAAAAAGCGTGCATCAAGTGATCCTAAGGGTGGCGGCGGCGGCGCATAGATAAAGTCTTCGTCCTTACTCTGACCTATCTCCAGATTGATCTCATCATCCAAATCCGCAACGGTTAAGTCGACAGAATAAACGGACCTTAGATCCGCAAAATTAGCGGTAACAATTGTATTTGACGAAATCTTAAACTCCAGTGGATTATCCGTTGATTCTCGGTCACCTGTCCAGTTTACAAAATCCCAACCCTCGTTTGCTGTAGCAGTTACCGATACATTACGGCCATCTTCATAACTGCCTGATGATGGATTGACTGTTCCTCCCTCGGACGGGGATGCGGAAGCCGTTAAAGAGTAAGATGCAGTGTCACTGTCGTTACCACTTTCATCACCATTACTGTCGGTTGTGCTACATCCATAGACCAACAGCAAGATGAGTACTGAAGTACATATATATATGGTTTTCTTCATAATCTTTATTTGATCAGTGTGAGTTTCTGAATATCCACAAAGCTTCCAGCCTGAATACGCAGGAAATAGACCCCGGATGCAAGGCTCGACCCATCGAACTGTACATTATAGATACCTGGCTGCTGTGTTTGATTCACTAACGTAGCCACACGCCTTCCTAACAAATCATAAACAACCATTGAAACCTCTGCTTGATTTGCAATTTGATATCTAATGTTTGTGGTTGGATTAAATGGATTTGGGAAGTTCTGATCAATGTTCGTTTCTAAAATCATCTCATCAAGAGATACCCGTTCCAAAATCAAAGATGAATATTCTTTAGATATTGAATGTTTTTGCCCGGGCAACAGATTAATGTGGATTTCTTCGTTTTCATCAACTGCTATTATCCTATATGCAAACTCATCAACCACAGAATCCTCTGATAAATTAACACTCACCGGATAATTATTTGAGGTCAAGTAAATTTCAGCAGGTAAATTATCAAGGATCGAATAATTTTTATCAGACCTAATATCTAAAACTGTTACTGGTGGTTTAGGTGGAAGCAAGTAACGATATTTAATTTGATTGTCTAATGGATTATTTGATATGTGAAAAGCCAATTCTACATCACCAACTCCAAATAAAATCTTATCTGATTTTATATCACTTTGTACTTTTTGAGCTATCTGTGTTTCTTCACCATTTTCAGTGATTAAATCAACATCCAAAAATATGTATCCTGAATCATTAGCATGTACCCAATATCCGTAAGAAGGGATCATGAAATCTACTTCTTCATAAACACCATCTTGGTATGTCATTATTGGAGCATTCGAAAGGACATTCGATGAATCGACTATTGAGCTAACTTCAACTGTATCCACAAGACTACCGATCAAATTCCATCCCTCATTTAGTTTAATAACTGTATTTTTCAATCCAACACCTTTGGTATTTAGGCTCTCACCTGTTGCACTTCGAATCCAGTACCCTTTTCCTTGCACTATAGTTGAGTCGCTTGAATAGGTTCTATTAAAACTAAAGAGTTGTGAGCTTTGTAAGTCAATTGACTCATATTCAATCGGAAGGCTGATCATTTCCCAAGAGTTAGATATGTCATGAACTTGATTATAATAACTGAGTATATCTGAAAACTCAGATTCACTATTGTTTAAATCTATGGCTTTTAAAGAATAAAAAATTGATCCTTGAGTCGGATCTGTATCTGTATATTCTGTGATTTCCGGACTTACCTCATCATAAAGCTCCAAATTGTTTATTGAAGAACCTCTGTATATATGTATGTCAGTCAAACCTACAGTTTTGCTTATGTCCCAGGAAATAGAAACTGACTCATCATTTATACTCATTGCAAGACTATCTGGGATAGGAATAGATTCTGTCATAAAACTTGAAATCATACTCCACTGATCTTCACTAAGATCGTCATCTACTTGAACTCTCCAATAATAAGTTTGCCCATAGTCCAAAGGTTCTTCAATTTGATAAGACTCATTGGTCAAGGCTGTGACATCAACTAAAGTTGAATTAAATGTTGCTTCATCCGAAAGTTGTAAATGATAAACTTCGTCCTGAGATTTTCCTTCCCATATCAACTCCGGAAAAATGTTTACATCTGTACCATCATCAACCGGAGAAATTAAAACTGGTAAATTAACATTGCCCACAATAACCATAAATGTAATTGTTGAATTGCCAACGCCATTTTTCGCAGTTACATCTATTTCAGAAACACCGACTGAACTTGTAACCAGGGATAGTTGATTACCATCAATTGATACGCTTGCAACATTTTCATTAGATGAACTAACTTCAAAAGTTAAATCACCTTCAGACGGGTCAAAAAATATTTCTTGCAAATCCGCATAAAATGTATCACCGTTTGGATCTAATTCCTGGTTAGGAATAGTCCCTTGAACTCCTGGTCTTGTTGACACAGTGGTAGTAGGTGATGGAGCTGTGATTTCTAACTTGACTGATGTTTCAGCATAAGCACCATCCATGTCGGTTGCTTTTAACGTAACATTATGGATACCTCTTGAAAGGGTAGATCCTACCAGTTGCAATACAGAACCGTTCCCCAGAAATCCATCCACATCAGATCTCCATTCCAAACTCGATCCTTCCAGCTGACCATCCTCCAGATCGCTGGCACTTCCGCGTAATGTAATTACGGCAGATGTGTCAATTTGAGCATCTGTTGAAGGGGAAAGAATAAAAGCGTCCGGTGTAGAGTTTGGAACTGAAAATATACCGGTTGTATCTTCAGCGGTATTAAATCCATCACTGACCTGAATTCGAAACCTTCCCTCACTTGATTTCTCCAGGTTGCTCGTATTTACTGAATAACTCGACTGACGGATATCAGTAATAACAGTCTTCCAGCTTTCCCCAGCATTATCGCTATAGTAAAGTGAATAGGATAAATCACCACCATCCGAATCAGTACCATTCCAAATCACTTCCAGGCTATCCCCTGAAATGCTTTCTCCACCAACTGGATATTCCAGTTGAACGGTTGGGGTGTTTGCCGAAGCAACAACACTACCCAATGGTGTTTCATTATACAGTACCTGAATCGATGCTATTTCGGCATCGTAAGGAACAGCAATCGAAAATGAGCCTACCTCCATGGAGCCGTCAGACCCAAACGTGGGTTCAAACGATGTTTCATAGAGCACTTCACCGTCACCTCCAACTGCACGGAGCAGAAAATCACCCGGATCGGGAGTCAGGTGGTCTATCGTGCTTGGATTAACAATACTTTGTATGGGCGAAAAATCTACGCTGTTTTCCGGGGTTTCCTGTGCAAAATCAATGCTTCCACTCACAACCAAATAGCGCCCTATTAATGTAGAATTCAGCTCAGTAAAATTTTCGCTTCCTGCAAAGGCGAGCAGATTAGAAGCAGTTGAGCCATATCTATCTTTGATATGCTCCCATATACTTTCATATGTGAAACTTGAAATCCAGCGGTCATCAAAAGAATCTTCATTGGAATAATTATCATTAGTACAGTAACTCATCAGTTCTGCATTCCACCCACCTTTTTTATCACCCCAAATACCATTTTCTTTTTTCACATTGCCAAGATGACTTACAGTGGCAATTCTTCTATTGTTGGTATTTATGCCCCAAGATTCATTAAAAACATTTTCTACAGGGCCTAAAGTTGCTACTTCCGGATGATTTTCTTCAGGCCGATGAAAAAATGGAAAGTCTTGTGCCCATGGTGCTGCTTTTTCAGCACATGGACCTTTTTTTTGAATTCCCTCTATCCATCCATCGGAGGGCATATCGCCGAATTTACTGTGAACTGCGTGACGTTGACCAAATGCATGACCAAGTTCATGCATTGTGGTAGAAATAGTGAAATTATCAAGATTCGTATATGCTGTAAAACCAGGGATATCATTAGCTTCACCTTTGTAGTTATCTTTACCAGAATTTATAAACCCATAGTAAATGTGATCTTTGTTTATAGTGCCTTCAAGTACATCATGTAACCACATGTAGTTTAGTTTTTTCAAGATATCTTTTGAAGAAACACTATCCCCCACAACGTCACTAAATTCCATAGTTATTCTGCCACGATAAGTGCCCTTAACCCCGCTAATTGGAAACATTGAAATTACTTTTTTAATAGTCTCAAAAAGATCAGAGTTAGTAAAATCTGCCTTAATGATATCACCATCACTATTTTTCCAGTCTATCAGAAAAAAAGTGATTTCTGGCACACCGCTTTCCTGAAATTCAAGGATGTTCGTCATACACCCTCCATCACTGGTACTAATTAATTGAGCTTGGTCCGGGCAGCTGATATCCCCACCATTTATTTTCAGCTTGATTTTTCCGTTTAGCCAGGATTGTGGTAAATCGAAGTTTATACTTTTATCGTACGTTGCCCGTCTTTGTGCAAATGCGAACGGATCTTCTTCTGCTGAGATATACCCCGGTATATTGGAGTCTGATTCATATGGAGCTACCTGCGCAGGGCTTAATGGATTATCAAATTCGTCGTACCCTTCCAGCCATACATTGGCTCTCACGCTATCCTGAGTAAGCGTTTGCATATGAGCTCTTACAATTGTTGGTTTGTCTTCAATGAGCGGAACTGTATTATTCCAGTTTTGGATGGACTGGTTTACTTCTAAAGCAATTAATTCTATAGCAGGCTGTACGTGAAATTGCATATTATCGATAAAGACAGTAGAATCGTAAACCCTGTCAGCCACATCAAAAATTGAAAAAATTAATGAAATTGTTTCCTGCCCTGGAGAGATAGGTATATATGTATCCAGATCTGTTGTTGCACCTCCATTTTGCTTCCTGCCATATGCAGTACCAGCAGCAAATCCTTCCTTTTGTCCTAATGTACCAGTATCATTAATTGTTATAGGATTTCCCTCTTTATCGAAAACCACGTTATCGGGCGCAACTAAATTTCCACTCCCATCAACTGTAAAAGTTGACTCTCCAACTTCCACGATAAACCCATCGTTAAAAGAACTTCCTATAAAATTGGGATATTCTTCAGAGAAAAACTTAAAATCAAACGACAAGAAATTCGCACCATCCGGCACATTGAGCTCAAGCTTCAGTCTTACTATATCGGTTGCACTACCGGGACCTGTAGGCCCATTTTCTAATTCGCACGAAATCACGTTAGCATCTATATCAACATCTAATGCCAAATCAGCACAACCAGAACTCAAAACTAAATAGCTATTTCCCTTAATTGGAAATCCTGAGGCAGCTTGGCTGAATATTGAGTAACCAAGTTGGTCACTACCTAAAAAATCAATTGAAATTACGTCTTCCTCATTTAATCCAAGAGCTTCTATAACATCTGTATTTGCAATGTTTACTGATGAATTTGCATTAATTTTATTTACAGATTCTGATTCGTTGATAACTTTAGTAACTCTTTCCTGACCAAAAAGTACTTGGTGTTGAATCGATAGTATAAAAAAAACAGCCAATATAAATCGCAGCATTATTCAAGTATTTATTTTTGTTCAAAAATATTCTGTAACTGAAAATGTCTCATTGATTGTTATCTATATTCATCACAGTTTTTGTAGTCTGCTGAAATTTTAATCATGGATAAATTATAAAATGCTGATTTATAATTACTTAAGTTTCAAAGTGAATACAATATTATCAGTACTCTCAATCCGCCATAAGAAAAGATTACAAAGCATCGACCCCTCTAATATCCAAGTAGAACAAATCTTAAGAAATAGCCCAAAATGTAGAGTAGTTCAGGTATAATCACGAGAAGAAAGTAAATCTCCTTAGTTCTCAGTTTATTGAAGATTTATAGGAATCAAATTACTTTTTTAAACCCTATATAAATGATTAGTAAGTACCAGAAAACTCTTCAAAACTCACAAACTCATCTCCTTTCCAATACAACAACCTATCCTGATAGTTTTCAAAATATCTGTAGTCCGGGTTTTGATCGATGATACCTTTTGAATAAAGGTAGTCTGCTGTTAAATCGTAGCCATCAGATGTGCCGACTCCCCGAAGTGAAAGGTCATCATTGAAGTAATAATATACATTTGACCTGCTCGCCGGTAATTCCACAGTATCTCTTTTGTACTGTTCATAATCCGTGACGTAAACTTCTAACACACCGGATTCAGGAAAGTATCTGAGACGTTCAGCAATATTGTACTTTCTATCGGACAGTACCGACTGACCCACAATTGTTTTGGGAATTAAGATATACTCAATAGATTCATTTAAAGAGTAATCCAATAAGTTATATTCATCGTTTAAAGGAGAGTGACCGGTAATGTTGTCTATATCCAATAAGGCGACAAAAGCCATATCAAAAGCATTATTTACACCGGAAAATGCAATCTTCTTGCTTCCACCACCTGGGTCTAAGATGATTGCATCGTGAATTCTCCCAGTATTCACAAAATGGCTTAACTCTATTCCGGTTTTCGGATCTCTAACAGAAAGGAGTCCCGGAAAATAGGGAGCATGATTTACTACTGCGATAAGTTTTGATTCTTCACTCTCCACAATCTGTCCCACAGATAGTAGTTTTTTGGGTAAATAAATACCATTGATAATTTCCGGCTTATTTGGAAATTGAAGATCGTAACTTAGAGTTTTTACCCAGTCTGGATCTTGACGGTTAACTTGTTTTTTCTTTAGTAATCCACCTGATATAGAAAGGTTCTGACTAGCACCGGTTTCTCCCCAAATGATCGAATAATTATTCTGACTTTTCCAAAATGTTACCAGAGAATGATCCGTCGTTATATTCTTTTGTTCAGTTGCAACTGTATGCGCCCCCACCTCAATTCTGTCAATGATCACCCCCGACTCGTTTTTCACTTTCAAAAGGGTTCCTTCGAATTCTCCACTTACCGGTCTTTGATCTAATGGACCGTATATCAATCGGAATATGATCAGAACCAGGATGACGATTACAGAGATTCCCACCCCTTCATATCGTCTTTGCCAAGCTTGTTTTACAATATGTGTAATCTTGGATGGATTTATATGTTGGGTCAAACGACGATCATAGAGAAGTTCATTCAAATTCTTTACTGATATGACTATCAAATCTCTATTGGGATATTTTCTTTTCAGCTTATCTATCGCCTCGATGAACTGAAAATATTGCGATGCAGGAACGACCATAAAATTAATCATGGAGAAAAATGCCGCCCTTACTTTAGCATCAACCCCTTCACTATCCACCGGTAAAAGATTACCGGCTGAATCAACATTACCTGTAATGCATAGGTCAGGCTGCAGTTCATACCTTTCGCGTTGGTTGCTTTTTCTCTGTAGGCCGACAAACCAAAGAAGCGCTATAGCTGCATTTGCCGATTCACCGTCATGAAATGCAATATTGGTTTGATATTGGGCATGCCCGTTATAGTATTTACCATCCGATACTTTCTTATTATTTGAAATTAAACTTCTGGCAGCCTCAGATATCTTTCTGCTTTCGGGCCACTCCGCCTGCTCAATACCGATTACCGGATAGCGTCGAAATATTTTATCGTAACCTTCACTGGAAGATCTAACTATCTGTACGTTAAGGTTTCTAAGCCGCCCGTATTCGATCATTCCAAATTCTGAATGTTTATATATCTCAACAGTTGGCACAAAAATAGAATCGGCCTCACTTTTTAACAGTTGATCTAACTCACCAATTAGTGATTTAACGATACTGTTATCTTTGTTATTTATATCGGCTACACGTCCCTTTAACAGTTTGGATATATTAAGGAGATATTCAGAGTCTGTCCTAAATTCAATTTTTACAATTAGTGGTTCTTTAATCTTATACCAGTTAAAAAGGAGTTGAGAAAGCTTCTCCATCTCCTCGACACATATATATTGGATCAGACAAACAACTTTCAACCTTTCAACTGCTTTTCGGAAATTTTCAGACTTCCAAATATCTTCAAACTTATCTGCAAGCTCCAAGAAAATCTCAATATCACTTTCAAGAATTGCCGGGTCCAAACCGCAATACGTAACGAAAGATGAATAAACAGGAAGTTTTTCGGCAAGCTGAATGAGGTAACTTTCGTACCGATTGTAATCCCCCTCTATCTGCTGAATGAAATAACGAATCAGAGTATATCGATGACGTATGGATTGGTGAGAGTCCAATTCACGAGTAAGTTTTCTGTATAACTTTTCAACGTGAATAGGATTATTCATACAAACATTACTTAGTTGTAGAAGAAGAGCCTCACTCCTTCTGTTTCCAGGAGTTCCTGTTCTACAGTTGCCACACCATCTGTCATTTTGAAAAGCATCGACTGATTTTCTCTATAAAGTACAAGAAAGTTGGTTTCCGGATCATTGTGATTTAAAATTGGAGTTAACTGAACAGTATTCTCTTTTTTCTCTATTTCTATCGGAATCATGTCTTCTGTAAATGCTGACCTTCCTGCCAGGTAACTCTTTTTACTGAGTTGCGTGTTTTGCGAAACAGTGCAGACCGGTATGTGCACGTTGAATGAATCCCACTCTTTTACATTTTCCGGATCTAATTCATTTACACTTACCGATACCTTGCCACCAGGTTCGCTGACGAAAAATAAGTTACTCGCCGGTATCTGAAAGAGTAACACATCGTCTTTTTGGATCTGGTTTGAAAGCAGATGGATCTTAATCTCATCTCTGCTTTTAAAATACAATGCTCTTAAAAGCGTGTTATGTTCATCTGAAGCAAATGTTTTTAAAGTTTCAATTACGTGCTCTTTACTACTCTGACTCTGGGCTGCAAGTATAAAAATACCCCGATATGATTCTGAATCTTCTATCATCGGTTTCATTGAGATAATGGAAACCGCTGCATCCCTCTTTTCTTCCTTGCTCAGCTCTTCATAAATAGCGTAATAATTTTTAAACCATTCAAAATATAGTGATGCTTCAGAATCCCTTTCTATTTGTCTGCGTACTTCCCTTCTCCTCTCTTTCGATAATTCGTCAGGAAACTGAACATAAGTCTCAATTTGTTTTTCAGTAAGGTTCATACGATAAAATTTCAACTAGAAAGAATGTTTGGAATAAAGTCATCGCAAGTTACATGTTTTGCATAAATCAGACCCAATCATTCCTCACATTTTGAATTAGATCTGTTCTGATCAATTTAACCATATATTCCAGTACAGGCCTGTGTTTTTTCCTAAACTGTTCATATTCCAAATCAGCCAGATAGGTTTTAATGCGGTCAAATTGAGATAAGCCTGACTGTTCAGTAAGGTCATCACGAACGATATCAGTGGCTGTATCAAAGTAGATATCCACATGATCAGTCTCAATTTTTCCTCTCTTTACATATCCCGGTGCAACATCTCTCTTAATTTTATCAACAGATCTGTTCAAGAATTTTTCAATATCCTGTTTCAAAAGTTGTTTGTCTGCAGCCGGTTTCAAATTTTTTCTTTCTGACTCATCATGAATCAGAACAAAACTCTCACGAATTATTTTTGCCAGAATAACCAGTGAAAAGCGATTTCGATACACCGACTGATCTTGCAGAATATTTACAACCTGATTCAAAATATCCGGTATCTGCATCTGTTCTTCAAGACGGAAACAGAGCTTTATCCGCATAAAATCTTCCGGCATTGAAGGTAGCTCTTGAACTTCATCATTCGGTACGACTATGAAACCGTCTTCATATCGTACTTTATGCCTGAAATCTGAATTACGAACGGAAAGTTTAAGATTCCGAATGATTTTTTTCAGAGAAGGATCACGCTCACCGTAATAGCGAAAAATACCGTCATCAACTTTGGTGAAAACCAGTTTTCGTAATTCGATAAACAATTCATGATCCTTAAATCCATCAATATCCACTGAATCAAAATAGCTTTGCAGCAATGTGAAATTTCCAAAATCATCTTTCTGAAAAATCTCAGCTATAAAGTCCCATGCAAGATCTGATTTACAATCTTCTTTAAGAAAATAGGATTTATGAGATTTAGACTTCATGATCACATATGACAATGCTAACTTATGACAAGTTGTGATCAAATAATGAATATCCCGTCTGTTATAAGATGTGTTGATACACTTTTTTAACGTACCCCTTAGTTCATAGTCACCCATAGATTTTCTTTTTTACCCCTGTAAACATTTCGAAGTAAAAAAAAATGAATCTATTTAACAATTTTTTACTACGCTTTTAAACAAACTTAAGAAAGGTCTAATGATTAATTTAAGGTTGAACTAAATCAAAAGAGAAGCTATTCGATTGATAGATAACGTTTTAGACAAATATGTTATCCATATAGCTCACAGCCATTAGGAGAGAAGTAAAGTAAGTTCGATTTGATACACCACACTCGACTGTCGAGTGGAATTACCGCAAAACCTAAACCTGTCACAGAATACTCGACGGTCGAGTTAAGAAAGTCTGTATACTTAGTTTAGGAAATGAGGGCCGGATTCAGAGCAAACTCAACCGACGACTTGCACATTCTTGGTTTTGGAAAGTTATTCATCAGCACTAGTCGTCAGTCGAGGGATGATACCTCGACGGTCGAGTGGTAGTACCACATAACCTAATCTTGTCACAAAATACTCGACGGTCGAGTACTGAAGTGTAGTAATATCCAATGCTAGAAGTGTGAGCTAGTCGGAGTAACTCGTCAGACGGCTGATGTTTTTACTTTCATAGCCAAGTCTTTCTCAGAGCCTTCGGACGAGGGGAAATGATCCAGACGCTGAAAGAAGTTCGCTGTGCTCACATGCTTTCAGGTCTTTTGATAAGGGTAAGAATATTGAAGCTTAATTATCCGCCTGACCGCAGGAGCGGTCTGACGGGATTTAGAGATTGGTTACTTATTCATCGAGATTAGAAAATCTTCGTTGGAGCGTGTCCCCTTCATCTTATCTAGCAGGAATTCCATCGCTTCAAATGCGTTGTGATTATTCAGGTAACGGCGAAGAAGCACAACTTTTTCGCGCTCTTGGTCCGGAACAATAAGCTCTTCCCTTCTAGTTCCACTCTTGAAAATATCGATTGCCGGATAGATTCTTCGTTCCGCAAGGCGACGATCCAGAACCAGTTCCATATTACCGGTACCCTTAAATTCTTCAAAGATCACATCATCCATACGCGATCCGGTATCAACCAGAGCTGTAGCGATGATCGTAAGGCTTCCACCGCCTTCAATATTCCGTGCTGAACTGAACAGCTGTCGTGGCGCTTTCAGTGCTTCAGAATCTACACCACCGGTCATGGTTCGTCCTGAATTGCCCGTTGCCACGTTGTAAGCACGTGCTAGACGGGTGATGGAGTCCATTAGCAGAAGCACGTCCTGACCGCTCTCTACAAGCCGCTTGGCCTTCTCAAATACGATTTCAGATAGCCCGACATGGTTTTCCGGTTTCTCATCAAATGTAGAAGCTACAACTTCAGCATTTTCAACAGAGCGTTCCATTTCTGTTACCTCTTCGGGACGCTCATCAACCAATAGAATGATAATCTTGGTATCCGGATGGTTTTGGTTTACTGCGTTGGCAATATTTCGAAGAATTGTTGTCTTACCGGTTTTGGGCTGAGCTACAATCAATCCTCGCTGCCCCTTACCAATCGGCGCGAAGAGATCCATAAGCCGGGTAGTATATTCTATCGGTTTGTACTCCAGCTTGAATCTCATGTCGGGATAGACCGGTAATAGATCTTCAAAATCTTCCCTGTTATCCATGTCTGTTGGAATTTTTCCATTTACACCTTCAACCCGAAGAAGTGCAAAATAGCGCTCTCCCACTTTTGGAGGTCGAATAATTCCAATTACACAATCACCCTGTTTTAGCCTGAACCGTTTAATTTGTGATGGTGAAACGTAAATGTCGTCCGGACTCGCCTTGTAATTATAGTTTACAGAGCGAAGAAATCCGTAACCATCCGGTAAAATCTCAAGCGTACCTTCATTCAGCAGAAATTTACCGAGTTGCGGGGTAATTTCATCCAAACGTTCCTGAAGAGTTGGAGCATCAGATTCCGGAAGAACATTACTAACATGTTTCTTATTCGGCTTCTTATTGCTCTTATGACGCTTATTTGGCTGACCTCCCCTCTTTGATCTACCGGAATTGGAGTTTTGGTCGTACGTTTGAATATGCTCTTTATTACCGTAAGAAATATTCTGCAGCGGCTTCTCTTTCTGATCAGGACTTTTTCCGGATGCCTCAGCCTGCTGACGAATGCGATCGATGATGGCCTGCTTTTTTAATGCAGTAACACCTTTCATTCCCAGAGATTTGGCAATTTCTTTAAGTTCCTTGACCGTTTTGGTATGTAATTTATCCAGGTCGATATTTGTATCCTTATCGGTTTGAGTGTCCGACATAATGAGATTTTAGTTCTTGAGTAAATTCATTTGGAGTAGCGCTCAACGTAGTAGCCGATGTACGCAATGGGGAATTGTGATTCTGCTTAGAGCGGAAAGATTTATGTGTGATTGTAAGCTTCTGTTCCCATCCAGTTCCTTACCGTCTTGTAAAAGTAAAAACTTCCGCTAAAAATTACTAATTCTGTTTTTTTATCTTCTGCACCAAAATATTGAATCGCTTGCTCGCTTGTAACAACTTCGGCTTTGGGGAAATAGCTTTTCATTTTTTCTACGCTTGCGGCTCTGTCCCCCTCCTGCTGGTATATCATCAAATTCGGAAACTCATTCCAAAGATTCGAAATTTCCTGCCGAAGCTTATCATCCATGAAGCTGAGAATTACTCTCCATTTTTGAGGCGGTGCAATTCTCTTTAACTCTTTTATGAGTTCTATTACAGATTCAACGTTATGGGCTCCGTCAAAGTACCATTTATTTACGGGATGAATTTTATAAAAATGTGCATGATATCCAATTCGCGAATCCATTTTTTCAATTCCTGCAATAAAACTGGCCTCAGAAACCTCAAACTCTGCTTGAAGTAACTCTCTTACACACCAGCTTACCGCAACATTGATGGCATCAATCTGTTTCCTTCCTTCAGCGTTGATGGAAACTTTTCCTGACTCTACATGAAGTATAAAATTATCGTTCTCATACTCAGGATTGAGCTTAGTTGCATGATGAACATTTGCGCCTTTCTTTTCGGCAATATCATTGATTACGGAAACGGCTTCTTTGTCTAATCTCCCCACAACTATCGGCCGATTGTTTTTGATGATTCCGGCTTTCTCTTCAGCAATTTTAGCTATTGAATCTCCTAAAATATCTGTGTGATCCATTCCAACAGATGTGATCACAGAAACCAACGGATCAATCACGTTGGTAGCGTCCAGTCGTCCGCCCAAACCTGTCTCTATCACTGCCAAATCAACATCCTGACGTTCATAGTACCAGAACGCTATCGCTGTTGTTAATTCAAAAAATGTCACCTTTCGGCTTAAAATGAACTCTCCATACTCTTGAAAAAATTCGAGAAAGTAGGAATCTGTAATCCATTCACCGTTGATTCTAAATCTCTCTCTAACATCCACTAAATGAGGAGAAGTATAAAGTCCGACTCTGTATCCTGCCTCTTGATAAACGGATGCCAGCATCTGGCACGTTGTTCCTTTACCGTTGGTACCGGCAACATGAATCATCGGCACCCTTTCCTGCGGATTGCCCATCGTTTCGCAGAATTCCTTCATTCTGTCCAAATTGAAATTAGCCGCAGATCGGCCGACTGTTCCAAATTTTGGAATGGATAGCATGTAAGACTCAACTTCCTCAATCGTATCAAACATAATCTTACTCAAAGGAGATGCTTCATTTTATAATCATTAAACCATCCTGAAAGATCATCCATAAAATCCTGGTCTGTTTGAACTGTTTTTTCATCAATTTTTGATACTTCCTGAATTTCACGAACACTGTTTGTCATCCAAACCGTATCAGCAGACTGAATATCAGAACTGTCAAATCTTCCTTCCTGAATAGTTATTTCATCCTTTTGGGATAACAGGTCAACTAAACTGTTGCGGGTTATTCCCGGCAAAATATCACATTCAACCGATGGAGTGAAGATGGCATTCCCCTTTTTCCAAAATAGATTCCCGATGGATGTTTCAGCAATAAAATCGTCTTGTGTTAACATCAGTGCATCATCTGCGCCCATGGAATTGGCCTCTCTCCAGGCATGCCTGTAGTGTAACATATTACTCAGTTTTAAATCTGCGGGCCTGGAATTTGAGGGTACTACTCTGGTCTCAACTGATTTCAGATGAATCGGTGTTCTGTTCCTTTTCAGTTTTGAAGTCGTCATAAAAACAAAAAAATCCGGGTTTTGTGAAATACTGTATCCGCCTTTTTCCATTAATGAAAACTGAATCCGAACTCTTGCTGTTTCCTGATCTAAATCATTCTTTTTTAGAAGCTGAAGCAAGTTTTCTCGAATACGTTCTGCAGATAATGATTTTACCGCTCCCCGGCTTAGATACTCAATACCCCGGTTCATTCGGTCTACATGTTCATTCAGTTTGAAAAAGCGTGAACTGTCAGCTACAAAGGTTTCAAAGCAGCCCGTGCCGTAATAGATTGCAGAATGATCAACCGGAATAACGGCTTTATCCGACCTTTCGATCTTTCCATTGAATACTACGAATTTAGATTCATTGCTCATCATTCAATCGATCTAACTTGTCTTTCAGTGCTGTTGTATCATCTCCGACCTGAGAGTCGAAAAACTTTCCATCTTCGTCCAAAAGGATTTGAGACGGCATGCCGGGTACAAGCAGGGACTGAAAAAACGAGGTTCCTTCTACGTAGATGAAATTATTATCAACACTGTCAATATAGTTTCTGATCAGCTCATCAGAATCCCGGACTGCGGCAGCCACAACGGTTAAATTGGAGTACTCCCGGTGATAAGATTCCAAAAACTGATGAACATCAATTGACTTATCAGACCAGGTTGACCAGAAATGTATTACTGCAGGCGTGCCTTTGATGTCGGTAATATGCAGAGTGTCTCTTTCTGCTGAGTAGGTTACAAATGACAGGGTATCAAGACGTGCTTCGCTTAGAGATTTTCTAAAATCTGCCTCCTGGTTATTCGAATAACTTATTGTTCCATAGACGATCACAATCAGTGTAAGCAGTGCACAAATCGCTATAAAAAGGTTAAAATATTTTGGGTCGAGTCTCATAGAATAATAAATCTGAGTCGGATAGAAAGGAGATAATCTTTGATTGAATATTCTGAAGATATGAAGGAATAGCGGATTTTACATACAGAGATTCAAAACCGAAAATCTAAAAATCTGTCAGGTTTTGGAAACCTGACAGATTTGATCAGACTAAGGAAGTACGGCTTCATCCGGATCATCAACATCTTCTACAAAATACATCGTTGCGGCGGCTACAATCATTGCCGCGCCTCCCAACATAAGTGAATAGATGGCCTCTCCTCCAAACCAGTTTCGTGTTGCAAAACCGAGAAGACTGGCAGCCAGGATCTGAGGAATCACAATAAAGAAGTTAAAAATTCCCATGTAGAGTCCCATTTTTTTAGCGGGCAATGAACCGGCTAATATAGCGTACGGCATGGCTAAAATACTTGCCCATGCAAAACCAATTCCCAGCATGGAAATCAATAGCATGTTAGGGGAAGACATGAAATAAATTCCGATTAAACTTAAACCACCGGCAACCAGTGCAATAGCGTGAACAACTTTTCGGCTTGTGGCTTTTGCCATTGGAGCCAAACCAAATGCAATAACTGCGGCAAACCCATTATATACGGCAAACAAAATACCCACCCAATCGGCACCTTCGTTATAGAGCGTAGAAGTGGTGTCGCTTGTACCGTAAATATGTGCTGTAACCGCGGCAGTTGTGTAGATCCACATGGCAAAAAGGGCAAACCAGGAGAAAAACTGCACCACCGCCAATTGAATCATTGTTTTTGGCATATGCAGAAAATCGTGTACTACTACCACCAATCCCTGATCAGTCTTACCGCTTCGTTGGATAAATCCGGCTAAAAAGGATACAACACCCAGTACCACAAGACCTACCGTAATGATGTAGAGTTCAGGATCGTAATTACCAAAGTAAACACCTGCCGTAACAGCTAAACCCAAAAGGGTAAAAAGAATACCAAAATTAACTTTTTTCTGACCGGCCCCTGCCTCTATTGGTACTTCACGCTTAATCTCATCTGAATCCCCTATCTGTTCATCTTCGTAAGCTTCAAACGCTTCCAGTTCTTCCGGTGAATATTCATGTGAACGAAACACAGTCCAAACTACGGCGGCCAAAAATACAGCACCACCGATGTAAAATGACCATTTAACAGATGGAGGAATCACTCCTTCAGGTGCTGTATTTGCTACTCCAAACCAGTTGGTCATCATCCAGGGCAAGGCTGATGCTACCACAGCTCCCGTGCCAATAAAGAAGCTTTGCATCGCAAAACCTTTGGTTCGCTGCTCTGAGGGCAACATATCCCCTACATAGGCTCTGAATGGCTCCATTGAAATGTTAATGGAAGCGTCCAAAATCCAAAGCATACCGGCTGCAACCCATAAATAGGGCGAATTTGGCATGATAATTAAAGCAGCGGATGCAGCAATCGCTCCATATAAAAAATAGGGTCTTCGTCTTCCCAGCCTTGTCCAGGTACGGTCACTAAAATATCCAATGATTGGTTGAATAATTAAGCCGGTAACCGGTGCAGCGATCCAAAGAATTGGGATGGCATCGATGTCGGCGCCCAATGTTTCAAATATCCGGCTTACGTTTGCATTCTGAAGGGCAAATCCGAACTGGATTCCAAGAAATCCAAAACTCATATTCCAGATCTGCCAAAAACTAAGTTTAGGCCGTGGTTTCGGTGTTACGCTCATTTCAGTCAGTTTTAAATTTATTTTTAGTTATTCAGATCTGTTATTTGGCCAGCAACATATAACTGTTGGCATCCAGCTCCATCTCTGCAGGTACACTTACGTCGGTTCCGTCAAACACATCCGTCCATTCTCCCTGATCTCCCGAATCGAAAGTAAAGTTTTGTATAGAGTCGGAGAAATTCAGGATCACAAACACTTGATCGTCCCCTGCTATTCGCTTGTAGGCGAATATTGAGTCATCAGAGTTGGTCGAAACTTTCAGATAATCACCACCTGCATTTCCATTAAATAGTGCGGGATTGTCGCGGTTTAAATGGAGCAGCGTACGATAAAAGTCCTCGTATTTGTAGTCATTCCAATCAATTTGGTCTTTTTCAAAAAACTCAAGCTGTTTATCCAGCCCGCTTTCCTGTCCGTTATAAACCAGTGGCATACCCCAGACGGTGGCTGAAAGAACCGCAAAATTTTCAAAGTTATCACCGTACATATCCGGATCACTGCCTGTCCATGAATTTTCATCGTGATTGGTTGTGAAAAACATTCTGTAGTCTGATTTATCAAATCGGTCAAAGTTTTCTGATAATACTGCATCTAACGCATCTAATCCGGCCTCACCGGCTCCAATATCCCGAATCGTGGATGCGTAATTCCAGGCGTAGCTCATGTCGAATGCCTGATGGAGTTCAGGTTCCTCTGCTTCTGCAAGCATAAAAACAGGTTTAATTTCATCAAGTCGCTGACGTGCTTCAATCCAGAATTCTGTTGGAAGCATGTAAGCTACGTCTGCTCTGAATCCGTCAATATTGTAGTCCCGTACCCAGTACTCCATTGCAGATATCATCGCATCCCACATATCCTTGTTATCCACATCCAGCTGAATTACATCTTCCCAATCTTCTTCGGGCGTATAAAATTCTCCATCTTCGTTGGTCACATAATATTCCGGATTGGTTTCAGTCCAGACTGCATCCCAGGCTGTATGGTTTGCTACCCAGTCGATGATGACTTTCATGTCATTCTCATGGGCTGTGTCTACCAAATTCTGAAAGTCTTCTTTAGTACCGAATTCAGGATTAACCTCTGTGTAATCTACAATACTGTAATAGCTGCCCAACGTACCTTTCCTATTTTCTTCTCCGATAGGATGTATCGGCATTAGCCACAGAATTTCAATGCCCATCTCCTTTAACCTGGGAATTTCTTCTGAGAAAGCCTCGAATGTGCCCTCGGGAGAGAACTGACGAATGTTCACCTCATAAATATTGGCATTTACAGACCACTCCGGTGGAGTGTTTACAGAAATATCAGAAGTCCGGTCTGTTTCATCAGATGAACAACCAAAAAAAAGTAATGCGACAAAAAGTGTTGTAAGAAGTGCTGAAAAACCTCGATTTATAACCATGATGATGTGGGTCAAAATTTAGAACAGATTAGCTTATTTAACTTTTGCAGTAATCGTATTGAAAATTCCCGATCCATTTAGCCAACTCACCCAAAAAGATCAGTTCCTACCAATTAATGTAAGCGTTTACATTGACGTTGGAAAGTTGAATCTCAATAAAGAAGATTAACTCTAATTTTTTAATCAATATGCAACTAAACTCTTTGTTTTTACCTGCTGATTTGGTATTTATAGCACTCATTTCAGAACAACCTTTTTATGAGTAAGCAGCTTTACTATTTAATCATCTTCCTCATACCTCTATTACTATCGAATGCGAGTCTTTCGGCATCCTCATTTTCGTCACAGGACACCACAAACGAAAAAGACTATCGCTTTGAACGAGGATTAACCACAGAAGAGGGATTACCGGCAAATGGTGTAAATAACATCATTCAGTCGAGTGACGGTTATATTTGGGCTGCTACCTATAACGGCTTGGTTCGGTACGATGGCACATCCATTACAGTTTACAACAGTTCAGATATTGAAGGATTAAATTCCAACCGGTTTCTAAATGTAATGGAGGGACCCGGTAACAAAATCTGGGCTACTCTTGAAAACCATCAGTTCATTTCAGTTGGAAAAGATTCTATTCAGGCATACGAACTTGATTATCCCGGGATTTCTGTAAATGATCATATTACTCTACTCTCCTTTCCCGATCAGGAAAATATCTGGGTGGGCTCCGGATATGGACTATTTGAGTTCAACGGTGAAACCTTTACTAAAATAGAAGAACTGCCGGCAGATGGTGTCGTTGAAATTATTAACACAGAGAATGAAGCTCTTATCCTGCTTCGAAAATCATTATATCGTTACTCCAAAA
Source organism: Rhodohalobacter barkolensis (assembly GCF_002834295.1). Taxonomy (NCBI): domain Bacteria; kingdom Pseudomonadati; phylum Balneolota; class Balneolia; order Balneolales; family Balneolaceae; genus Rhodohalobacter; species Rhodohalobacter barkolensis. The sequence goes on from NZ_PISP01000001.1 coordinate 1,143,007, forward strand.
CGGAGCAATCATATGAAAAACTTCTGGAGATTGATCAGGATAACATTCTTAGAAACGGTAAATCATTCCGCCAAAAATTTGATCGCGATCATTTCCTTTTTTCTGATCTGATACAGTACAACGGCTCCTACTTTTTATCTGCTCACTCAGCACTGTTGACATATAACAACGGAAATTTTGAAATCCTTTTAAATTCTGAGGATGCCGGTTTATTGAATATAAACGGATTCGACATCGATAGAGAAGGGAAAATATTCCTCGCCGGAAATGAAGGTGTCCGCGTGGCAGAGTTTGATCAAGACAATCAATTGATATTTAATTCACTGTCAGATTTGCCCTCAAAAAATGTAATGGTTGATAGTGAAGGGTCCATTTGGAATGCTTCAATTTCTCATGGAATCCGGCAATTCGTAAAAACTCCGATTTATAACGGAAAGAAATATCAAGAATTAGAGGGGAAATCACTGACAGCCAACCTGATCGATCAAAATGGAAATCATTGGTTTGGATCCAACTGTAATGATTTGATGCTCTATACAGAGAACTCAATCCAACGTTATGGGCCTTCTGAAGGGCTTACCAATAACTGTGTTTGGTCGTTACTTGAAAGAAAGAACGGGGAACTGCTGGCAGGCACGTGGGGAGCAAGTATTTTCAGGTTTGATGATGCTTCAAATCGTTTTACACCGTATCAAATTGATGGATTTGAACAGGTACGAGCTGTTCTATCCATGTACGAAGATTCAGACGAGGTACTCTGGGCCGGCACCTATTTTAGCGGTTTATTTAGAATTGAAGATTCATCAGCTGACCTAATTTTAATGGAAGACGGAAGCATCACACCCGGAGTGAGGGCTATTTTTAAGGATGCAGATGATTCGACCTGGGTTGCCACTGATATTGGAATCGGTTTGATCAAAAACGACAAAATTGAATTACAAACTCAACTTAATCTTCTTTCAACCCATAATTTCAGAACCATCACGCAGACCGAGAATGGAGATTTATGGTTTGGAAGTTACGGAGGTGGAATTGTAATTCTGCAAAACAACGGAGAAATAAAGACGCTCACCCGTGATAATGGTTTGTTTGATGAAACCATTTCTCAAATGATCTTTGATCAAGAGAATAACTTATGGCTGGGTGGTAACTCCGGTATATTCAATATTGAGAACAGTCAGGTAAGTCAATTTTTAAACAGTGAAATTGAAGAGGTTCGTGTTTCCAGATATGGAACCGATGAGGGGATGCCAACCCGGGAAACTTCCGGAGGTTTCACCCCTTCCGCATTACTGAACAACAATGGGATTTTATATGTACCCACGGTTCAGGGTGTTGCGGTTGTCAATACAGGGATGAACAGCATCGATCGGATTCCTCCAAAGGTGGCTCTTAAATATATCGAAGTAGACGGCAGGCAAGTTCAATCCGATCAACTTGAGAAATTACCGCATACAGTACAGCGTCTCTCCTTCAGAATTGCAGCATTGAGCTATATCAATCCAAAATTTCATCGGTATCAGTATAAACTGGAGGGATTTGACAACGAGTGGCAGGAAACAGATGGCTCGCAAGACATCAGCTTTACCACGTTAAATCCCGGCGATTATACCCTGCTTGTTCGTGCATCCAACAGTGATGGAATCTGGAGTGATGATACGGTGATTTCTTCTTTTTCCATTGCACCTCCATTTTGGAAAACAATTCCATTCTACATTTTATCCATTCTTTTCATTGCCATACTGCTGAGGATATTTTATCAAATAAAAGTTCGAAATATTCGAAAGAGAAATGAGTTCCTCGAAGAACGGGTTGAAGAGAGAACGGAATCACTTCGGCAAATTAATGAAGAGCTCAAAAATCTTATTGATGAAAAAAATCGCCTGCATGCGATTCTGGCCCACGATCTCCGTAATCCGTTTACTTCTATTATTGGCTACATGGAACTTCTAAAAGAGGATCTTTCATCAACCGATAATGAACAGGAGGTTATGATAGTGAATGCCCTCTTAAGTGCCGGGAAAAACACCTACAACCTACTTGAAAACCTGCTTCACTGGTCTAACTCCACCGGCAGAGGGCTTACCCCCGACTTTTACAATCAAGACTTGGTAAAACTGATTGAAGAGTCGATTCAGATGACTGAAATCCAGGCGGTGTTCAAACGAATTAAAATTGAATTTAACTATACAGAACCTGTTTGCGTAGTTGCAGATCGAAACATGATTTTAACCGTTCTGAGAAATATTCTATCGAATGCGATAAAATTTTCGAATGAAGACTCTTCCGTTTCAATCAATCTTGAAATGGATAAATCTGATGTAACAGTGTTCATTTCTGATACCGGAATTGGCATGGACAAAAAGGAAATGGATCTGCTTTTCAAGGATGTTTCAAACAGCACACGAAGGGGCACAAAGGGCGAGCGGGGTATTGGCTTGGGCCTGACTCTTTGCAAGGAGTTTGTAGACATTCATGGTGGTAAGTTAACCGCCAAGAGTGAACACAATCAGGGAAGTACATTTTCTTTCACTCTAAAGAGATGTGATTCGTTGGATTAATATATCAAACCTAACGATTTCTCATATGTTGAATTCTGTTATGACGAACAGAATCCGGGTGAAAAAAACTATCCAGTCTATTGATTTGCTGATCATTTAGCAGATCACTCAGATCACTTTTAAACTCATCATAATGCTCCTGGATAAACCGGTTTTCAGTTGATTTCAATACACGAATGGAATCCATTATCTCCGTATGATAGTTCTGCAATAAGCTGAAGAATTGTTCTTTTTGATTCTCGCTCAGGTCCAGCTCAGTAGAAAGTCTGTTTTTAGCGCGCTGTCTCATCAAACGGCGGTGTTCCGCTCTCTCCTCATCACTGTCGAAAGATCGGTCACCCCACCTATCACTTCCTTCTCGTTCGTATCTTTCAGAGTTTGAATACCGATCTTTGTTCACTATCGAATCATTGATCAAATACCCGGAAACTCCTCCAAGTATAAAAATCGTCAGAAAAGCCAGAATTGCTTTAGATTTTGTTTTCATAGAGTTTACTCTTCAAATAGTTGTTCAAGATAGAGTACATAGGTCTCGCCATCACTGTCATCCATAGGATATAGCAGCTCTTCGACAGTAAATTCAGCATCGTTTGAATTTGACTGACTGAAGTAAAATCCAGAGGTCAAAGCTAAAAATAGAACGGATGCTGCAAGTGCATACCGCTTAAACCAGTGGACGGAAACATCGGCAAAACCATTTCGAGATTGCTCAAGGATTTTGATGCGATTCAGAATTTGGCTCACACCGGATTTTACCTCAGATGATTCAAATTGATATTGACTGTAGATTCCGGACAGTTCCGGCAGTTCAGTAATGTTTATATAATCCTGCTTCAGCTCAGGATATGCTTCCAGTTTTAGTTCAAGTTCCTGAATTTCTGTTGCACTCAGCTCTCCGTCGGCAGCTCGAATAATTTCGTGTTCCAGCTTCTGGCGAATTTTATATTTATTCATATCATATAACTTCATTGTTCATATACCCCCATTCGCTTTAATATTCCTGCCAACTCTTTCCTGGCCCTGAACATTCTGTTTTTTAAAGTTTGTTCATTCACTTCCAGTACTTCAGATATTTCGGGATAACTCATACCGTCAATGGTTTTCATCACTACAACAGATTTTAAAATTTCCGGCAGTTCAGAGATCGCTTTGCGTAAGAGTAAAACTTCCTCTTTTCTATCCTTAGACACGAAGTCGTCAGATTCAATTTCGAACTCTTCAACAGGAACAGAACTGCGTTTTTTTTCAAATTTGTGCTTTCTGAACTCATCGATACACAAATTTCTGGCAATTGAATAGATCCATGTGTAATACCCTGAGCGTCCTTCAAAATTGTCAACACTCTTATAGGCTTTCAAGAATGCTTCCTGCAGAATATCATCCGGATCAACATTACTCCCGGAAAGATATGCAGTCATAGCACGATGGAGCCTTGGATACAGCTTTGGAATCTCTTTTTTAAAATCATCTTTATTGCTGCTCATTAAAACTCCATCGTGGCTGAGACTTACGGCTTATCTGTTCTGCCGGCGATTATTAGGTCTCTGATTCATTCCCGAATTCTGCCGGTTTTGTCGGTGATTCATAAATTGCATTAAATTTTGATATTCCTCCACTGTTAAGATCGATCTTAATTCTTCTCTATCAGCCTGCATTGTTTCAGATAATTCTCTGCGTTGATCCGCATCAACCGAGCTTGGATTTTCAATACCCTGAATTCTCATATCTCGTTGCATTTCACTGTGCTTATTCATCATAGACAGTACCTGATCGGCTTTTTCACCTGATAACTCCGCTTTTTCTACAATCATCTGATGTTTAATCGTTCGATAATCATGTTCAAATTCAGTCCGATCCAGCATTAATGATCGTAATTGTGATTTTTGATCGTCTGTTAAAACACCATTCAAAATAGATTGAGTATGAGGTCCTCTTAAGTTTTCTCCCATTCTTGCCTGACGCTGATCATTGTTTTGACGCTTTCCTCGTTCGCCCCGATTCATCTGGGCTCTGCTCGCTCTCATCGTTTGCTGATACTCAAGTTGTTTAGAGATAATTTCAGATATTTGATCGTCAGTCAAATTCAGTTCTTCTCCATAAGTGAATACAATTTGTTCCAGCCCGGGAGCCATTGCTCCGCGATTCTGCATATTTTGTGCCTGAACACTTAAAGCACTCAAGCTCACAATTATTAATAGAGTTGCTAATTTTTTCATGATTTTCACCATTGGTTGTGAATATTAATTGATCTATAGCTTAGACGTTTTTTTTTGAAAAGGGTTTGAAATGAATAGCCCTTTTAAATTGCGATCCTTTTTTAAAATGAATCGTATGAATGGACGCTTTTCTCTTCAGGTTTGATGACAGTTTGCTTACCTTTATTCTGTTAATTTAGATTGAATATAATTTATCGCGTGGCTTCACAATCTCAATCATATGATGCAGTTGTAATAGGCTCCGGACCAAACGGGCTGGCCGCAGCAATACGTTTGGCTCTTGAAGGGCTTTCTGTTAAAATATTTGAAGCATCTGACACAATTGGCGGTGGTATGAGAACCAAAGAACTCATGACTGCCGGCTACAAACACGATGTATGTTCTGCCATTCATCCTATGGCTGTCTCCTCCCCCTTTCTAAAAAAGCTGCCACTGAACGATTTTGGACTTGAGTGGATTCATCCCGATTATGCGGCTGCTCACCCGCTGGATAGCGGAGAAGCCGGAATCTTGAGCAGGGATTTACATGAAACAGCATTTTTGCTCGAAGAGGATGAAGGTTACTACAAAAAACTGGTTGAGCCGATCGTTTCAAATTGGGAGGGTTTAACACACGATTTTTTAGGTCCCCTTTCCGTTCCCAAACATCCCATTGCATTGGCGTCTTTCGGATTAAAAGGACTACTTCCTGCATCGCTTTTGAAAAGAAAATTCAAAACTGAAAAAGCCAAAGCTCTTTTTGCCGGAATGGCCGCGCACAGTATTTTGCCGCTCAATTCAATAGCTACATCTGCTATTGGATTGGTTTTTTATGGAGCTGCTCATACCGGCGGATGGCCACTACCAAAAGGAGGATCTCAATCTATCGCCGACTCCATGGCCGACTACTTTTTATCCCTGGGAGGTGAAATTGAGACAGATTTCAGAGTTTCAACGCTAAAACAGATCCCGGAAACCAAAGCTGTTCTTTTCGATTTAACACCAAAACAGGTAAACCGGATAGCCGGTGACGTTTTGCCGTCTTCCTACCGCAATAAGTTGTCCTCATTTAAATATGGTTCCGGTGTATTTAAAATCGACTACATTTTAAAAGAACCTGTACCATGGAAAAATAGTGAATGTGCAAAAGCCGGGACAGTTCATCTGGGTGGAACCTTCGAAGAAATTGCCGAATCAGAAAAAATGATTTCCGAGGGAAGTCATTCAGACAACCCATTTGTATTGGTTGCGCAACAGAGCCTGTTTGATGATTCACGAACGCCGGACAATAAACACACACTTTGGGCCTATTGCCATGTACCCAATGGTTCAACAAGGGACATGACCGGCATTATAGAGAATCAAATAGAGCGATTCGCACCCGGTTTCAAAGATATCATCGAGGCTAAAGTAACGATGAATACCGCCGACTTTGAAAATTACAATGAAAACTACATTGGCGGCGATATAAATGGTGGCCGACAGGATATCACTCAGCTATTTTCAAGACCGGTGAGCTTTATTAATCCCTATAAAATTCCTGCCAAAGGACTCTATTTCTGCTCTTCTTCAGCTCCTCCCGGAGGCGGAGTTCATGGAATGTGTGGATTCCATGCGGCCAACTCAGTACTTAAAAATGAATTTGGAAGATCAAAATCAGATTGGACGTTTAACATATGATTCAGAATCTGATAGAGCTTACAAAAAAGAGTGCTCTTTTTAACCGATCTGTTTCAAAAAATTCAGGTTCAGGCTGGTGGAATTTTGCTACTCTCCTGATCGCATTATTGGTTTCAATACCGGTGTTAACTGTTGCAGCAAATATTTTTATCCCAAGTGGAGATATCTGGCAGCATCTTGCCTCTACGGTACTACCCGATTATGTGAAAAACTCCCTCTGGTTGATGATTGGAGTGGGTATAGGCGTATTTGTTATTGGAGTGGGTTCAGCCTGGCTTGTCACAATGTGCCGTTTTCCCGGCAGTCGATGGTTCAACTGGATGCTGATTCTTCCAATGGCGGTTCCGGCTTATCTGATGGCGTACACATATACAGATTTCCTTGCCTTTACGGGACCATTTCAATCTCTTTTACGCGACCTTACCGGCTGGGGATTGGGCGATTACTACTTCCCCAATGTTCGCTCAATCGGCGGGGCAATGTTAATGATGTCATTCGTTTTCTTTCCCTATGTCTATCTGCTAACACGGGCTGCTTTTTTGGAGCAATCTTCATCCCTATTGGAAGCCAGCAGGAGTCTGGGAGCAACTCCATTCCAAAGCTTTTACAAAATTGCACTGCCCCTGGCTCGTCCATCCATTGCAGCAGGTATGGCTCTTGCTCTTATGGAAACCTTAAATGATTTTGGTACCGTAGATTATTTCGGTGTTCAGACTTTTACAACGGGAATTTATAGAACCTGGTTTGGATTGGGAGAACGAGCTGCAGCTGCACAGCTATCAGGTTTCCTGCTCATTTTTATTCTCTTCCTCATTCTGATTGAACGCTGGAGCAGAAATAAGATGAATATTCGCCAGAACAGTACGGGGCGATATAAGCAGCTTTATATTTATGATTTGAAAGGATGGAAAGCGTGGGCTTCTACCCTATTCTGTTCCATTCCCGTTCTGATTGGTTTTCTGATACCGGTCGGAATTCTGACTGAAATGATGATATCAAATTTTAGTTCAGCAGTAGACGCACGTTTTATTCAGTTCAGCTTGAACACAGTTATGGTGGCTTCCATTGCCGGAATTTTTGCCCTTCTGGTAGCATTAGTAATGGCTTATGGAGTTCGATTAAATCCCAACTATTTAACCAAAATCTCCACAAGAATTGGGGCAATGGGCTATGCCATACCCGGTTCTGTCATTGCGGTTGGAATCTTAATTCCATTTGGCTGGGTTGATAACACAATTGATGGGTGGCTCAGAGAAAATCTTGGCATCTCGTCCGGACTCATTCTCAGCGGTACCATATTTGCCCTGATCTTTGCCTATGTAGTTCGATTCCTTGCCGTTGCATTCAACACAGTTGAGGCCAGCCTGGGCAAAATTACAGACAACATGGATGAAGCCGCCGAAGGAATGGGTTACAGCTTTGGTAAGATTTTGAGAAAGGTTCACATTCCCATGATGTCCGGAAGTCTTTTTGCTGCCATCATGCTGGTTGTTGTAGATGTAATCAAGGAATTACCGGCCACGCTGATTGTAAGACCTTTCAATTTTGATACACTGGCCGTTCAGGTTTACCGGTTGGCTTCGGATGAAAGGTTAGCAGAATCATCCGGTGCGGCACTGGCCATTATTTTGGTTGGATTAGTTCCGGTCATCATTCTTAGCCGGTCCATAGCCAAGACCCGAAAAACATCTAAAGTTGAAAAAGAGTAAAGCTTAATTAGCTTAGATTACTTTCTTCGGTAGATGGGCACGTTTGAGCAAGCTTCTCCATACATCAGTTTTTTTACATGCGGAAGAAGCTTTTTTGTAGCAGCCATATAAACGTTTGATGACACATCAATTTTGCTGCACCCTTTCAGCAATACAAATCTCTCTGAATACTTTTCCCAATCTACGGAATCCAATTTTTTTATCAGAAGGTGACTCAATACTTCTGCTTTGTTTCCAAACAGCACATCTTCTACAAACTCAAAGGCATACTGAACAATGAGCATGTAGGCCCACTTCGGTATAATTGCATCTGTTGAACAGTAGACCGCCAAATAACCTTCACTATATTGACCCCAACCGTGGGCTTCAATTTTTTCACGAAAGTCCTTCTCCTTTAAAATAAGCCCTTCAAACAGAAAATCCTTGATATCGAGTTCGTACACAGTAATGCCGTTCGCTAACTTTTCAAGATCAACGGTTTCCAGCTTAGACTGCTTAACTTTGTTTACTATTTCAGACATGAATTATGGGTATTAGGTAGTGGGTAATGGGTAGAAAGTATCAAGTAGTAGGGATTAAGTAATGATATTGAACAGCTCAACAATATTTTATACTAATAGTACTTAATACCCGATACTTACTACTTATTACTATATCTTAAAGTGAAAATGACTCTCCACAGGAGCAACTGCGCACGGCATTTGGGTTATTGAAGTGAAATCCTTTCCCCTCCAATCCGTCCGTGTAATCAAGTTTGGTACCGGCCAGATAGAGAAAGCTTCTCATATCAACAACAACTTTTATGCCGTGCTCTTCAAACTCCTTATCCTCTTTTGATACTTCCTGTCTGTTATCAAAATCCAGATCATAGGTCAAACCAGAGCACCCTCCGCTTACAACCGATACACGTATGGGTGCCTCATCAGAAATATTCTGTTCATTTCTGATTTCATGAATCCGCTTTGCCGCTCTATCGCTGATTGAAATGGACATTCTTTACCTGCTTCCTTCTAAATTCGAGTGTAATGGATTAGCTAAACAGATTTATACAGAAATCACCTGAATTTCAGGGTCAATTCGTTTTACCATGCTTTCGATAGCGTAGAGTGTACCGGATGTTGCCGTCGGGCATGTTCCGCAAGCTCCCTGGTAGTGAACTTTTAATCTATTACCATCTAACCCAAGAATTTTTAGTCCGCCACCGTCTGCAAGCAGATAGGGTCGTACTTGCTCATCCAGCATCTGGTTGATCTGCTGGAGTCGGGGATCGTCTGTATCCCGGACTTCTTTTGTAGCATGGACTTCTTCGTCTTCTGTCAAATCCAACTGAGGTTTTGCTTCTCTGATTGGAGGTGCCAGCTTACGCAGCAATTCCGACCAAACAGCATTTCCATCTTGAGTAACCGTAATGTATTTATCTACATAATAGACATTAATTACATGTTCAATATCAAAGAGTGATTTAGCCAGTTCATCATGCTCAGCCTCTTCACTGTTCTCAAAAGATCTGGTAACACCGTTCGTAAGTGGTTCTCCCAGTACAAATCTCATTGCGTCCGGATTCGGAGTACGTTCTATTTCTTTAATTTTTGGCATAGTCTGTTTCCTTTTTTTGTATGAAAACGTTTAAAAACCCAGTTTATTTATAATTGGTTTACGTATAAACTCAGATTTATTCAAAAAAACTCTTCGCATATCTAATTCCGTCAATCAATCGGTCAATATCATCTTCATTGTTATAAAATGAGATGGATGCCCGGGCTGTCGAGGGAACGTTATATCGTCTTAAAATAGGCTGCGCACAGTGGTGACCGGTTCTCACCGCTATCCCCTGCTTGTCCAAAATGGTGCCAATATCGGTTGCATGGATACCATCAATTACAAATGAACATACCGAAGCTCTTCGATCAGAATTACCGATAAATCTCAAGCCTTCAATTTTATTGAGTTCACTCACAGCGTGATTTACAAGCTCCTGTTCGCGATTTGCAATCCTGTCCATACCGATATGGTTCAGGTAATCGATAGCTGAACCCAGGCCAATACATGCCGCGATAGGTGGAGTTCCGGCTTCAAATCGAAATGGAGGTACATTATAAGTTGTCTCTTCGAATGAGACCTTATCAATCATATCTCCACCACCTCTATATGGAGGCATCTCTTCCAGCAGATTCATTTTTCCATAAAGAATTCCGAATCCTGTGGGACCACACATTTTGTGGGCAGAAAATGCAAAAAAATCACAATCAATATCCTGAACATCAATGGGCTGATGCGGTACGGATTGCGCACCATCTATTAAAACAACAGCATCATGTTCATGGGCCAAAGCAGTAATTTCTTTAACCGGATTAACCGTTCCAAGAGCGTTTGAAACATGTACAACCGCCACAATTTTAGTCCGTTCACCCAACAGAGACTCATAAGCCTGCATATCCAGATCACCGGAATCCGTTACAGGAATAACTTTAATTACAGCGCCGGTTCGTTCAGCAATCATCTGCCAGGGAACAATATTGGCGTGATGTTCCATCTCAGAAAGAATAATCTCATCACCCTCTTTCAATACAGATAAACCGTAACTATTTGCTACAAGGTTTATGGAATCTGTAGTTCCTGTTGTGTAGACGATTTCATTTTCAGAATCCGCGTTAATAAAATCCCGGACTTTTTTCCGAGTTTCCTCAAAAGCGTCTGTAGCTTTTTGGCTCAGCGTATGAATGCCACGATGCACATTGGCGTGTTCATTCCGGTGGTAATCATTGATTCGCTGGGCAACAGATTCGGGCATCTGACTGGAAGCAGCGTTATCCAGATACACCAATGGCTTGCCGTTTACTTCTTGATGAAGCACGGGAAAGTCTTTCCTGAACTCAGAAAAGTCAATAGCCGGTATATCTTTAACTGCTTGTGCCATGTTGGATTTCAAATATTATCAACCTTTTTGAAGAAGTATAACCAAGGTGTGTTGAATATTTACTATTTGATCTTAACACACTCTTTACTCCCCTCTCAAGAGGGGAATGAGTTAAACTGTTACCTTCTCTACGTTATTTGCTTTGGTATAGCGGTACACTTCATCAATCAGAAGTTTATGTACCGATTCAACCTTCATATTCTCAATAGTTTCCAGTGCAAAAGCGTATGTCAGCACCTCTTTCGCCTTCTCTTCGGTCATACCACGACTCTGAAGATAGAATACCTCTTCTGGGTCCAACTGACCAATGGTTGCACCGTGCGAGCATAGAACATCATCCGCAAAAATCTCAAGCTGGGGTTTGGTGTTTACCAAGCCGTCAATTGAGAGTAAAAGATTTCTGTTCTCCTGAAATGAATCAATTTTCTGGGCATCTCTTCGGACAAAAATCTTTCCGTTAAATATACTGTGCGCTTTGCCGTTCACAACCACTTTGTGTAACTGGTGACTGTTGGCATGAGAAAAACGATGATCCATAACTGAGTGCGTATCGGCAATCTGTTCGCCATCTATCAGAACGAGTCCGTCAAGAGTAAAATCAACTTCTTCATCTTCCTGTACTACCCGCGGCTCATTTCTGGAAAGCTTGGCTCCCAATGTAATCGTGTAGGAGTGGTACTCAGAATTTTTTCCAACGTAGGCAATCGGTCGCGATACATGCAGGGCACTACGGCTGTCACGCTGAATTCGGACGTGGTGAATATGCGCTCCCTGCTTCGCTTTAACTTCGCATACAGGGATGGTCATATATTCATTCGCCGACAAGCCAATGTGATCCTCAATAATGGTCACATCCGACTCCTCTTCAGCAACAACTAACATTCGCGGGGTTGCAATGTACGCCTGCTTTGAGTCGGTATAGAGATTCAAAACCTGAATTGGAGCTTCAGCTTTGGCACCTTTCTCCAGATGGATAAAAGCACCGTCTTCAAACATCAAACCATTAAAGGGTACAAAAACATCGTTTTCGTAATTAACCAGTTTGTTCAGGTACTCTTCTGTAGCTTTGTGATCTGCATAATCAGCCAGATTACCAAACGTGACTCCATTCCCTAATCCACCAATAGAAGAGTATTTCTCCTGAAACATCCCGTTGATAAAAACCAATCGGCTTCTGTCTGATTCAGGGATATAGTACTGTTCAATATCGGTTGCAGGTAACGTACCGGCTTCACTAAATGGAACAAAATCTGTACGGGTAAATGTTTTCAGATCTGTGAATCGCCACTCTTCAATTTTTTTATGTGGAAATTGATTAGCGTTGATTTCCTTCACGCTTGTTTCCCGAATCCCGCCCCATTTCTCACTCTCGGGAGAGTGTTTGGCAAGCCGGTGCAAAAATGATGGTTCAACCTGTGTAGGATGTGCCATTACTTCGCCTCTCCGTTTACAGTTGCATGTTCTTCTAACCAGTCGTAACCCTTATCCTCAAGCTCAAGCGCAAGTTCTTTTTTACCACTCTTCACGATCTTACCACCAATCATCACGTGCACAAAATCTGGCTCAATATAGTTAAGCAGTCGCTGATAGTGAGTAATCAATACAACGGCATCATCTTCACCGTGAAGCTGATTAATTCCGTTTGATACGATTTTAAGGGCGTCAATATCTAACCCTGAATCCGTTTCATCCAGCAGTGAGAGCCGCGGCTTAAGTACGGCCATCTGGAAAATTTCATTTTTCTTCTTTTCACCGCCTGAAAAACCGGCATTTACACTTCTATCTAGGAACTCAGGATTCATCTCAATCAGCTCGAGCTTATCCTTCACGTAATCTTCGAACTGCAGAGGATCCAGCTCTTCACGTCCCATGGATGCCGCAATTGTGTTGTAGGATTCCCGAAGCAGAGTTTTATTTGTTACACCGGGCACCTCTACTGGATATTGAAATGCGAGAAACATCCCTTTGTGGGCTCTTTCGTCAGGATCCAGTTCCAATACGCTTTCACCATCAAAAAGGATATCACCCTTGGTAACTTCATATTCCGGATGACCGGCAACTACTTTTGAAAGAGTACTTTTACCGCTTCCGTTTGGTCCCATAATGGCATGAATTTCTCCTTTATTCACTTTGAGGTTTACTCCCTTCAGGATCTCAATCCCTTCACCCTCAACTTCGACATGTAAATCTTTAAGTTCTAACACAGTTGTATGATTTAGTTTTGTTTGTTTTTAAAATATTAAACATCCCCTCTTGAGAGAGGACAGGTCTGCAAGCGTTTAGCGGCAGACAAGGGGTGTATACATTCAGGTTTCCATATCTTGAATTGAAAACTGCCAAACACCCCTCCCTCCGACAAAATACTGTCGGAGTACTCCCCTCAAGGGGAGATTTAATTTACCCTACACTACCTTCCAGCTTAATGCCGAGCAGTTTGTTGGCTTCCACGGCAAACTCCATTGGGAGCTCCTTCAGTACTTCCTTAGCGAAACCGTTCACGATCAATGAAATCGCGTCATCTTCACTCAAACCTCTCTGCTGCAGGTAGAAAATCTGATCTTCTCCTACTCTAGAAGTTGTCGCTTCGTGCTCAACTTTACCGGTCGGGTTGGCCGACTCAATATACGGAAACGTGTGTGCACCACAGGTTTGTCCAATCAACATGGAATCGCATTGCGAATAGTTGCGGGCGTTATCGGCTTTCTTACTAAACTTCACCTGTCCGCGGTAACTATTATCAGATTTACCGGCAGAAATACCTTTTGAGATAATCGTGCTCTTGGTGTTTTTCCCAATGTGAATCATCTTGGTGCCTGTATCCGCCTGTTGCCTGTTATTTGTTACGGCGACCGAATAAAACTCACCAACTGAATTATCACCCTGAAGTATGACACTTGGGTATTTCAGCGTTACTGCTGATCCGGTTTCAAGCTGTGTCCAGGAGATTTTTGAGTTGTCTCCACGACAAGCACCTCGTTTAGTAACAAAATTGTAAATACCGCCTTTACCCTCTTCATCACCGGAATACCAGTTCTGAATCGTAGAGTATTTAATTTCGGCATTTTCAAGAGCCACAAGCTCAACCACTGCAGCATGAAGCTGATGCTCATCATACATCGGAGCAGTACATCCCTCGAGATAGCTCACATGGCTATTATCTTCAGCGATAATAAGCGTACGTTCAAACTGTCCGGAATTCATATTGTTGATTCGGAAGTACGTGGAAAGCTCCATCGGACATATGGTATCCTTAGGCACATAGCAGAAAGAGCCGTCAGAAAATACTGCGGAGTTCAATGCTGCATAGAAATTATCCCGTGCCGGCACAACGGAGCCCATGTACTTCTTCACAAGTTCAGGGTGATTTTGAATCGCCTCCGAAATTGAGCAAAAAATAACCCCGGCTTCTGCAAGCTTCTCCTTGAAGGTTGTAAAGATTGAAACACTATCAAAGACAGCGTCTACGGCAACCCCGGAGAGTGCTTTCTGCTCTTCAAGAGGAATACCCAGCTTATCGTATGTTTCACGGATTTTTGGATCAACTTCATCCAGGCTATCCAGTTTGGGTTTATTTTTTGGTGCAGAGTAATACTGCAATGTGTCAAATTTCGGCTTTTCGTAAGTGGCATTAAACCAATTTGGCTCTTCCATTTCCGTCCAGGCACGATATGCCTTCAAACGAAATTCAGTCATCCATTCCGGTTCATTCTTCTTTTCGGAAATCAGACGAACTACATCCTCATTGATTCCTTTTGGAAAATCCTCGTATTCAATATCGGTGGTGAAGCCGTATTTATACTCTTCACCGATCATTGACTCTAGAGCTTTAGTCTCACTCATGTTTAATTGTTTTGAAGCTTTACTGTTATTAAGATATTCTTGTCGAACAACACTCGAACCAAGCCTTAAGTTCACTCAAATCGAGCAGATGCTTACCTATTCTTATTTGGAATGAATAAAGATAAGCAAAAAGAGCACGATCTTAAAGCCAAACCTAAGCTCTTCTAAAGAACGCGTTTTACCCGATCAATCTCTAATCGAATGAAGCTATAAAGCCGATAAGAGGAAACAAATTAAAGTGATTTCTGGCTGATCAAAGAAGCCACGCATGCCGTGTTTACAATGTCATCCACTGAACAACCCCTGGACAGATCCATGTAGGGTTTAGACAGGCCTTGCAAGATAGGTCCTGTTGCCGTAGCTCCGGCCAGCCTTTCAGTAATTTTATAGGCGATATTTCCCGCATCCAGATTTGGAAATATAAACACGTTGGCATTTCCCCCAACTTCGGATGATGGCGCTTTACGAGCGGCAACTTCAGGTACAAAAGCCGTATCAAACTGAAGTTCTCCATCCATATTCCAATCAGGCTTTTTACGTTTGGCCAACTGAAATGCTTCCTGAACCAACTCCACCTTTTCATGCTTTGCACTTCCTTTCGTAGAGAAAGATAAAAATGCGATAGCCGGATCCTCGCCGGTGAGTAACCGATGTGTATCTCCCGCATCGATAGCAATCGAAGCCAGCTGATTGGAGTCGGGATATGGGACAACAGCGCAGTCGGCGTACGTGAAGACATCTCCACCCGGCATCTCCATCAGAAAAGCACTGGAAACCAACTCAGACCCTTCAGCTACACCAACAGTGCGTAAAGAAGATATGATCACTTCTCCGGTTGAGGCTACAGATCCTGCAACTGCAGCATCCGCTCTGCCCGTGTCCAGCATCCATCCTGCAGTAAACAGTGAGTTCTGACTGATTTCTGTCAGCTGCTCCGCTGAGGGATTTTTATGAGCCAGCTTTTTCTGAAAATAGGTGAACTTTTCATCATCAAATTCGGACCCCGAATATGGAAAAATATCTACAGATTCCGGCAGGTCCAGATCACCCTCTTTCGCCAGCAGCTCAATCTTCGATTTCTCGCCCAATAATATAGGTTTAGCCAATCCCATTCCGGCAAGTGTAGCCGCTGCCTTCAGCACCCGGATATCTTTTTCTGCTTCCGGCAATACAACTCGTTTTTTTAGTGTAGATGCTTTTTCTCTGATGCTTTCAATTAAACTCATATTATATCAGTAATAAAATTGTAATTAACGTCAGGACAATACCTGTCCACTGTATTTTAGTAAGATAATCTCCCCATTTCATGATACCCAGCAAGGTACCTCCCAGAACGGTCAGTACATTTACACTACTGTAAACAACAGCTCCGTTCATGCGTTCCAGTGCTTCTATCAGAAAGATAGCGGTATAAAGATTGGGAACTCCCACAGCAACGCCCAGCACCAGCTCTGCTTTTTTAAACTTCCAATTTTTGCGAATCCATAACACTAATATGCCTACCAAAAAAGCAGTAAAGAAGACAATTCCCATAAAATGTTCTTTCCCTAAAAGAGATGAAAATTCCACTTCGTAAATTTTCAGAGATGCATCCCCTAATCCGGTTCCTATGAACAGTAAAACCAAAAGCCAGGCCGCACTGAAGGGTTCTCTGAGCATCTTCCGCTTATTCGGCAACAGCAGAAACAGGGTTAAAAATACTAACCCCACGCCGATCCATTGCCGAACTGTCAAGAGTTCAAGATACCAAAGCGTGGAAAGAAGCACGGGTACAATCAGCGAAATACGCATAGCCGCTACACTGATCCCAACCCCGTTATGAAAAACAGATTTACTGTAAATGAAGAAGTTGGCAATAAAGATGACACCGACTACAGACCCCAACCCAATTGCGTAAATTCCCTCTGTAACCTCCAGTTGAGCAATTTCTGACCAACCGGTTGTGGCAAAGGCTATCACTGTTGCAACAAGATAGTTAACCGTCAGAACCCGAACCGTATTCAGTTTCCGGTTTTCAACAACTTTTAAAAGGTGGGCAATGAGTACAGATGAAGCAGCACATAGGATAATGTAGACCCAGCCTGTAATCATCTTGCCAGATTCAGGTTCAGGTTACCAAACGCCTGCACTTCCTGAGGTAAATCATGCAATCTTCTCGACATGTAGTCTACATTTCGATCTAAATGATTAACTAAATCGGATATTCTGGTTCTGCGTTGTTGAATTGCCTCTCCCAGGAAATAGTTAAATATGGAGTGCCGTTTATTTCCATCTATAATACCTGTATAAAGCGATGACTGCTGTCCCGGCCGGTTACTGAATACAACGGCAGAGTTTGGCAGATCCCGAACTAAACGGTTTGCCGTACGCTGTAACAGTCCTGAGGACCCGTTTCGTGCAAAACCATTCGAATTGGAATCGATCTGCCCGGTATAGTCAAGGTCAATAAACAGAAACAGTGCGTCCGGTTCGATTCTTTTCAGATCTTCAATTATTTCGTTCAGTGCAGTTCGCTTAACACCATTCTTTCCATCTGAAATCAGGTAAATTTCTGATTGATCTTCCTCTTCTCGTACTTCTGCAAAACCGCTTAAGTACACATAGAGTGAACCGTCCTGATTCATCCCGGGTACTTCACTCAAGCCGGGCAATAGGTCCTCGGATGTTATCTTTTCTACCTGATTTTCCCGCAGCCTTAAAGAAGTTTTCAGATAAGTTTCAAATAGCTGATGATCACGTGATAAATACTGTCTCTGCCCAACATCATTGTCAAAACCGTTACTCAGCACCAATCCTCTATCGGCCGGATTATTTGGTTTTAATACAGGCATGGAGTGCTCAACGTCAATTTCACCAAAAGGAAGATCAGCGAATTCAAAGACTAAAGCAGAACCGGACTCTGCAGTGCTTAACCATTCGATACTGCCCTCATCCTTCTGTACAAAATACTCCTCACCTTCATAAACAACCCTGTAATAGTCATCTGAACTGTTCTCCACCAATTCAAGAAAACTCCCCTGACCAACTTCGGTCATTACATTCAAATCTTCCTCTTCCGGAGTACTTCTCAAACTTACAACCAGTGAATTGATTTTTACATAAGGGGCTAAAAATTGAGTGATGGGAAACGAAAACAAATTTTGATACTCTGACTGGTTCAATGATACTTCAATCTCTGAACTCTCATCTATTCTCCCGTTTACCTCTTCAGAGAAAGACCCTAAATTCAGTTCCAGCACTCCTTCTTCAACAGGTACTTCAGTCTGGGAGAAAAGCTCTTCATCATTTAACCTTACACTTACATCGGCAAAAACAGTGTCGCTGGGTTGTACACGCGATGAATCCCGGACGACCTCCGAGCCACTCTGCCTCATCAGTTTAGTTTCTCCGGATTGGATAGGGTCTCCCGATGGCTGTAAGTTTGTAAAAGATAACACCCCAATAATCCCTGCAGTAAGGTTTAATCCCAGTTTTTGAGTGGTCGAGGCGTTTGTAAAAACAAGGTTTGAATTAGCAGCTACAGCCGATATTGCAGCACCGGTTAAGCCAAGCAGAACAAACCCCCATTTTGGTTTATACTGCTGCACATTTCGCTCCACCTTTACTCTTTCGATATATTCAAGATCTTTTACCTGATACAATTGAAATCCCGCAACAGGATTGTCAACACTTGGAGGATTCTCGAGTACAAAAACCTGCTGTTCCAGAATCACCCGGGGTTCAACAGACTCATCAACAGCATTCTGTTCCGTAACAACCCACCTGGTTGTTGTACACGAAACCAACATGAAGCTAAATAAAATGAGTATGAATGCACGTCTCATAACTTACTTTCAGAGTGTAATTACTGCACCAAATGAAAACAGATGTCTGATCTTAAAATTATCCTGCATTCCGGGTTCAGACAGCCAGAATGGAAGTTCATACTTAAAAACAAATCCGCGCGATTTTCCGAGATAGTCCGGAATATTTAGCGAGAGTGAGAATCCGGCTCCCGCATCAGCAAAAAGGTTATCAGGTTCGTTGTCGATGAGTTCCAGTGATCGGCCTGCATCAAAAAAGAGATACGACCGGAAGCTTAGAAATTCACTCACGTAAGGAATTCGATTAAACCCTAAAGCGATTGGATTAAAATAGTCAAACTCTGCATTAACGGATGCAATAGAGTTTAGCAGAAAAGGAGCTACAATTGCATTTTGTTCGGAGCTTGAACTTAAAAACGTATCAACGTCCTGAGCCGTGTATCCTCTTAAATTGGCACCTCCGGCTATCTGAAACTTACCGCTTTCCATCCACGGTTGAGGTATTGTCCCTTTAGCACGGGTTACGCCGTTGTAAACGGTGTTCATAGCAGGAGCGCTGCTTCTCGAAAAGAGATACTCCGGTGCCGAATTAACGGACGCCATACCGGTAAAGAGGCGCACATTCAATCCCCAGTATTTATGGAACTGAACATTCTGAGAAAATGACCCAGTAAATTGTGTATAAAAATCGTTCAGAAGCTGAACACCCCATGAGGCATCCAGTTTGTACCATCCCAGGCTGTTGTCATTTTTCAGTTCAGCTGATAATGAAGATTTTAATTTACCCTGATCACTCCACAATACCGGGAATGCAGCATATTCATCATCAAACCTTTTTTCGTAGGAATTAAACAGACTCAACTCCCGGTACCGGCGTTCATCAAATCCTTCCTGCCACCGCTTATTCAGTGCCACGCCATGGCGATGGTATCCGGCACGAACAGAAGTAATCAACTGGTAACTGGCTTCGCTGCCAAAATCTGACCACTGTTGAATCGGGTTGGTATAGGACGCATAGTAAGAGACCGGCAGATCAGGAAACCAGGTACTTAACCAAACACCTGCATCAAGACGATGCGGGCCATCTTCAAACGTACCGGGCACCTGCCCTTTTACACGTACCCCGACTCGAATTCCATCCGCATCATTGTACCAAAGATCGGGCGCAGGAATCAATTCATAGTTCGAGGATGACTGGGCGGTTAATTGAGCCGGCATCATCCAGATGATCAGAAAAAATAAAACGGTTATGAGGGTATAGATACGATCCAATCGTCCAGGATTTCATTTTGGGTTATTATGGAATCTGTAAGCTTTAAAAGCCGTCGTTGTTCCGGCCAGCTGATACGTTTTACTGCTTGCTCTAACGTGAGCCATTCATATTCGGTATGTTCATCATCAAGATCGGGTATTTGATCCGTTTCAAGCTGAGCGGCAAATGCAGGTATGTGGTGAACAGTATCACTCTTATGCTCATAAAAGGTGTTTACTGAGGGAATTGTCCAGAACAGAACGGGCGTTAAACCCGTCTCCTCTTTCAACTCACGAAGGGCTCCCTTCCAATATGTTTCACCGGTTTCAACCTTCCCTCCTGTCATTCTCCACTGGCCCTGATAAATTTTCCCTTTTGCTCGCTTAAAAAGTAAAAATTCGGGTTTTCCTTCAACTATTCTATAAGCGTACAGGTCAATCAGTCTTTTTTTTGGCATGAGATCTCTACCCCACCTGATTTTTAAAATATTCCATGGTCTTAAGTAAACCTTCCCTGCGGTTGACTTTAGGCTCCCAGTTCAACACCCGCTTCGCTTTGGATACATCAGGTCGCCGGATCTGAGGATCATCCTCTGGAAGTTCTTTAAATACAACTTCACTTTTACTTCCCGTGATTTCGATGATCTCTTTTGCAAAATCAAGAATCGTAATCTCTTCCGGGTTGCCCAGGTTAACCGGTTCTGACTCATCACTCATCGCCAATCGATAAATTCCATCCACAAGATCATCCACATACGTAAACGACCGGGTTTGTGACCCATCGCCAAAAACCGTAATCGGTTCGTTTTTCAGTGCTTGCCGGAAAAATGTGGGGAGTGCACGCCCATCCTTTAACCTCATTCGTGAACCATACGTATTAAAGATACGCGCAATACTGGTTTCTATGTCGTGAAATCGATGATACGCCATGGTTATCGCTTCAGCAAAACGTTTGGCCTCATCATAGACGCCTCTCGGTCCTACAGGATTTACATTGCCCCAGTAATCTTCATTTTGAGGATTGATCTGCGGATCACCGTAAACCTCACTGGTTGAGGCTAACAGCAGCTTTGCATTTTTTGCTTTTGCCAGGCCAAGTGCTTTGTGTGTTCCCAGTGATCCGACCTTCAGCGTCTGAATCGGCATTTCCAGGTAATCAATCGGGGAAGCCGGAGAGGCGAAATGTAGAATAAGATCCAGCTCGCCGGCAACAACAATATAGTTTGTCACATCATGTTTGATAAACTGAAATCTCTCCTTCCCGATCAGATGAGAAATATTTGATTCAGCCCCGGTTAGAAGGTTATCCATACAGATCACATCCCAGCCTTCGTTGTAAAATTTATCACAAAGATGAGATCCTAAGAATCCGGCTCCGCCGGTAATGAGAACACGTTTACTCAAAGTTTTACAGATTGTATGAAATGATAAGAAGTGTTTTAAAATGGCGGCATCATGATTTATGCATCTTAATGCCGCCAGTAAAATTGGTCAACAGTACCTAAGCATTCACTGAAGGACGACCCACACTGATATAAGTGATTCCGGCCTCTTCAGCTCGTTCCAGGTCGTAAAGGTTACGTCCGTCAAAAAGGACCGGCTCCTTCATCAGCTTTGTGAAGTTCTCCAGGTCCGGACGGCGGAACTCATTCCACTCGGTGCAGATCACCAGGGCGTCAACGCCATCCAGAACGGCATCGCGGTCGCTGGCAAACTCTATGTTATTCAGAGCATCCTCTGTTGCCGCCTCCTTGAAGGTTTCGATCGCTTCCGGATCGTACGCCTTCATCTTCACTCCCAGTTTGCCAAGGGCATCGGTAATGTAGAGCGATGGCGCTTCACGAATGTCATCGGTTTCCGGCTTGAACGACAGTCCCCACACGCCCACAGTTTTTCCCTTCAGGGAATCGCCGTAGTGCTTTTTCATCTTCTCCACGATGGAGACTTTCTGGGATTCGTTTACTTTCATCACCGAATCGAGAATCTTAAAGTCGTATCCGTGCTGTCCGGCGGTGTGGTGAATGGCCTGAACATCTTTCGGGAAGCAGCTCCCGCCATACCCTATTCCGGCAAATAGGAATCGCTTGCCAATACGCGAATCGGTTCCGATACCGCGGCGGACATTGTCCACGTTGGCTCCCACTCGCTCACAGATATTGGCAATCTCGTTCATAAAGGTAATCTTGGTCGCCAGCATCGCGTTGGCTGCATATTTGGTCAGCTCACTGCTGCGCTCGTCCATGATGATGATCGGATTCCCGCTGCGCACAAACGGCTCATAAAGTGTCTTCATCATTTTGGCCGCCTTCTCGCTCCTGGTCCCCACAACCACTCGCTCGGGGTACATAAAATCTTCCACGGCCGCTCCCTCTCTCAAGAACTCGGGATTCGAAACCACATCAAATTCCGTGTCTGTTTTGGCCGCAATCTTTTCTCGCACTTTATCCGCTGTTCCAACCGGCACGGTGCTTTTGTTTACTACAACCTTATAATCGGGGTACTTGTTGAACAGATCTCCGAGCTGGTCGGCTACGTTCAGTACAAAGCTCAGGTCGGCCTGCCCATCGGCTCCGGGAGGTGTTGGCAGGCAGAGAAATATAATGTCGCTCTTCTGAAAGGTATCTTCCAGGTCGGTGGTAAACGAGAGGCGTTTTTCGCGGATCGAGCGGTCAAACACCCGGTTCAGGCCCGGCTCATAGATCGGCACTTCGCCGTTACGCATCTTCTCCACTTTCTTCTCATCGATGTCCACGCAGATGACATCATTTCCGCTGTCGGCAAAGCAGGTCCCTGATACCAGGCCTACATAACCGGTTCCAATTACTCCAATTTTCATGTTATAGTCGCTCTATTTTTTTGATTTCCAGTTCCAGTTTTCCGGCCGGTACATCTATTTTCACAATGTCTCCCACCTCCTTACCAAGAATTCCCTGTCCGATGGGTGAATCGACAGAAATTTTTCCGGCTTTAAAATCGGCCTCATCTTTTGAAACAAGAGTGTACTTCATCTCTTTGTTCGTTTTCTTGTTCAGTATCGTAACCGTAGAGAGTAAATACGCTTTTGTGTCATCTATATCCCTGTCGTCAATAATGCTGGATGTAGCCAGTGTATTCTCCAGCTCAGCAATTCGCTTTTCCAGCAAGCCCTGAGCCTCTTTGGCAGCATCATACTCTGCATTCTCACTTAAATCTCCTTTCGCTCTTGCCTCTGAAATTTCTTCTGCAATCTCTTTACGGCCACGTGTTTTTAAATCTCTTAGTTCTCTATCGAGCTTTTCGTATCCTTCTTTAGACAGATAATTTTTCTTCATACTTATTAACTTCTTACATCAGTTCAACTTTGTTAAAATAGAAATAGCAGTACTTCTACTGCTATTATCCCGTTCAATTTTTCATGTTTATTTAGACATGTAAAAATAGGATGTTCCGCCCTGTTTTCCCAACGTGAATTTTATATAAAGGCACAATCTCAATCACAACAAAAACTTTAGGATTTGAAAAAGCTCAGCACTAAAGAAATTCTTCAACAAAACCTGAACCGAACCTCTCCACTTAAAAAAGATTTCATCCTGTGGCTGCACGACATCCGCAGCCTTCACAATGTGGGAGCAGCATTTCGTTCGGCAGATGCATTTGGAATCAGAGAGCTCTGGCTTTCGGGGTTCTCCCCTGTTCCTCCCCGGCCTGAGATTACAAAAACCGCCATCGGCGCTGAAGAAAATGTGAATTGGAAACAGATTCAATCTATACCGGAAGCCGTTCAACAATTAAAATCTGACGGATATACCATTGTAGGTTTAGAGCAGACCACAACTAGTAAGTTACTCCATCAGTATAAACTGCCTTCAAAGAAAATCTGTTTAGTATTGGGCAATGAAGTGACGGGGATCGGAGATGATTTGATTCCCCATCTGGATGCAAGCGTGGAAATACCCCAATTCGGAATGAAGCACTCACTAAACGTATCGGTTGCCGGCGGTGTGGCTCTGTATGCGTTTTTTGAGAAGTTTGAAGATTTAAAAAATTCCTGAGTATTAGGGATCAGAATGACGATCGGGTCATCCTGAACGATAGTGAAGGATCTCATATTCATAGAGTCAGCAACCGGAGATTCTTCGCTCATCTCAGTATGACGGAATCAAAAAGTACCAATAATGAGTTGTTCAGAATCAGGTCAATTAATCGAGTTCATTCAATCAAAAATTTTCCTTCATCCGATAGTATCTTATTATAAAACCAATATTGGTAATTTAACGCCATAGACCTTAATTTCAGCCGCCTGAACCAAGTATTAAATGATCTTATGTCGAAACGAAAATTAGTTACATCCGCACTACCCTACGCCA
This sequence comes from Rhodohalobacter barkolensis, assembly GCF_002834295.1. Taxonomy (NCBI): domain Bacteria; kingdom Pseudomonadati; phylum Balneolota; class Balneolia; order Balneolales; family Balneolaceae; genus Rhodohalobacter; species Rhodohalobacter barkolensis. Next base: position 1,167,309 of record NZ_PISP01000001.1, read on the forward strand.
ACGGACCGATTCACCTGGGTCATCTCGCCGGAGCCTATCTTCCGGCCGACCTTTACACTCGTTTCCAGCGGTTAAAAGGTGAGGATATTATTCACATTTGTGGTTCTGATGAGCATGGAGTTCCTATTACCATCGCCGCAGAAAAAGAGGGTGTCTCTCCGCAGGAAATTGTGGACCGTTACCACGAGCGTAACAAAGCTGTATTTGATAAATTCGGAATCGACTTTGATTACTACGGGCGAACAAGTTCAGAAACTCACAAAAAGACTTCTCAGGATTTCTTTTTAAAACTGTATGAGCAGGGAGTCTTTAAGAAAAAGAGTCAGGAGCAGTTTTATGATGAAGATGCCAATATGTTTCTGCCCGACAGATATGTAAAAGGAACCTGCCCCAAATGCGGTCACCCCGAGGCGTATGGCGATCAGTGTGAGAAATGCGGCTCATCCCTGTCTCCCACCGATCTGATTGACCCGGTGAGTGCTTTAACCGGCAATAAACCTGTCGCAAAATCGACCGAACACTGGTTCATTCCTCTCGGAGATTTTCAGGACAGACTCCAGGAGTGGATCGATTCACGAAAAGATTGGAAACCGAATGTTGTGGGTCAGTGCAAAAGCTGGCTGGATAGCGGATTGGGAGACCGTGCCGTAACCCGCGATCTCACATGGGGTGTACCCGTTCCGCTGCCCGAAGGTGAAGGAAAAGTGCTCTACGTCTGGTTTGATGCACCTATCGGCTACATCTCTGCAACCAAAGAGTGGGCAGATGAAAAAGGTGATCCGGAACTCTGGAAAACCTATTGGCAGGATGAGGAGACATCACTGATTCATTTCATCGGAAAAGATAATATTGTGTTCCACTGCATCATGTTTCCGGCAATGCTGATGCAGCACGGTGAGTTTGTTCTGCCCGAAAATGTTCCGGCCAATGAGTTTCTAAATCTTGAAGGACGAAAACTCTCCACATCGAAAGGCTGGGCTGTTTGGCTTGAGGAATATCTTGATAAATTTGAACCAGACCTGCTTCGATACGTACTCGGTACAACTCTCCCCGAGGCAAAAGATTCAGATTTTTCATGGAAAGATTTTCAAAACCGGATAAACGGTGAGTTGGCCGATATTCTCGGTAATTTTGTTTTCCGTACAGTCAGTTTTACAGAGCGCTTTTTTGATGGGTCTGTTCCGGAATTGTCCAATCCCACAGAATTGGATCTGAATACGCTCAAGGAGATTGAAAATCAAAAGCAGAAAATTGAGGAAGCATATAACTCCTTCAAATTTCGTGAGGCCATTGCAGAAACCATGAATCTGGCCCGTATCGGGAATCGCTATTTTACCGAAACTGAACCCTGGAAAACCCGAAAGGAGAACCCCGAGGCTTGCGGAAATACGCTGAATGTTTGTGTTCAAATCTCCGCAGCACTTTCAGTTCTTTTTCATCCTGTTTTACCGGCAAAAATGGCCCGGCTTCGGGGTCAGTTGGGAGTACCCAATACACTGAGTTGGGATGATGTTACATCAAATCTCATTCCGTCCGGACAGATCATTGAGCAGGGAGAAATCCTTTTTGAAAAAATTGAAGATGATGCCGTACAAGAGCAGATTGAAATCCTGGAAAAACGTGCTGCCGAATCATCGGGCACCGAAAGCAAGGAGTTCGAACCGCTGAAAGAGACGGCCACGTTTGATGATTTTGTAAAACTCGACTTCCGTGCGGGAAAAATTACCGACGCCAAAAAGATCAAAAAATCGAAAAAACTGCTTAATATCACGGTTGATCTTGGATTTGAGAAACGAACCATTCTATCAGGTATCGCAGAATTTTTCAAAGCCGAAGATATCGTTGGCCGTTCAGTTGTGGTAGTGGCAAACCTGGCTCCTAAAAAAATGATGGGTATTGAAAGCAACGGAATGATCCTGATGGGCGAAGACACCGAGGGCAAACTCCACTTCGTAGAAACAGATTCAGAACCCGGAAGTCCGGTAATGTAATTTTATGAAAAGAACCAGGTTCGAATCCAAACCGGGTGTTGTCTTTTCAGACAATGCTACACACTTTTGTATTTACTGCCCCCACGCATCAGCGATGAATTGTGTCCTTTTTGATCAGTATGATGATGAAAAAGGGTTAGATCACTCAATGCAGATTGATGCTGACGGATATTGGCATATTGCCATTCAGGGAGACCAGTCGGGCAGGTGGTACGCATACCGTGCAGAATTTGATGACGATGAGGCGAAGCCCGATTCACCCTACATCGACAACTTGTTTGCGGATCCTTACAGCAAACATGTAACCGTTCGCAATACCTATCGGCAAGAGGCCAGAAGCTATATTTTTAAGGATGACTTTGACTGGGAAGGCGATTCTCACTGTTTCCCGGACGATCCGAGAGACCTGATCATTTATGAAACGCATCTCAAAGATTTAACGGCACATCCCAGTAGCAAGGCAAAAGGAACCGGATTTTATCAAAAGTTTATCGATCGTGAACAAACCGGAGGAGTAAACCATCTAAAACGATTAGGCGTAAATTGTGTTGAATTTTTGCCACTTCACAAATTTCCGCCGGTTGAACCCCCGTTCGAACAGTCTACTCCCGAAGGATTTCAAAACAGCTGGAATCCCTACTCTGCAAACTATTGGGGGTACATGACCTCTTTCTTTTTTGCACCTGAAAGCTCTTTTGCTTCCGACTATTCCAATCGCTTCTCGGGCAAAACCACTGCAGCCGTTTCAGAATTCAAAGAAGTTGTAAAGCAGCTCCACAAAGAGAATATTTCAGTAATAATGGATGTGGTATTTAACCATACCTCTTTATTTGATATGAATCCCCTTACTCACCTCTGCCCTGATGAGTATTTGCGATCAGACGAGGAGGGAAATCTCTTAAACAGAAGCGGAACCGGGAATGAGTACAGATCAGAAAACCCTATAGCACGGCAACTCATCGTCGACTCTATTCTCTATTGGATCGAAGAGTATCACATCGATGGGTTCAGGTTTGATCTGGCTGCACTTTTAGATCGCAAATCGTGGGATGTGATACGCTCGGCAGTACATGAAAAATATCCACATGCGGTTCTAATTGCCGAACCCTGGGGCGGTTACTACTCGCCGCACCATTTTTCGAGTCACGACTGGGCCTCATGGAATGACAGGATCCGAAACAGCATCAAGGGGTCTGAGCCTATGCATGATAAGGGATTCATTTTCTCTGAATGGCAGCACGAAACCAGACGCGAACGACTGGAAAACATCTTCAAGGGAACGCTAAATCATGGTGAAGGTGGCTTATACAACACGTCTGCTCACAGCGTAAATTACCTGGAAAGTCACGACGGATATACGCTTGGCGATTTTATTCGAATCGGTTTAAATCCGGAACTGCAGGATCAGGTTATCGAAAATCGATCTGAGCATGTAAAGCTAAATCACGACGAACTTCGAGTAGCCAAATTAGCTGCCCTGTCGCTCTTTACCACACAGGGAATAACCATGATTCATACCGGGCAGGAATTTGCCCGATCCAAAATCATTGCCAAAACTCCATGTCCTGATAAAGATGTTGGAAAGATGGATCACAATAGTTATCAAAAGGATAACGAAACCAACTGGATCAATTTTGAAGAGATTGGATTGAACTCTTCACTGTTAAATTACTACCGCGGTCTGATACAGATTCGTAAGAATTCACCCGCACTTCGAAAGTGCAGCCCGCATGAAATCAGTTTTCAACATTATGGTAATCCACTGGTCATCACTTTTTACATCAGCGGCCATGATAGCGGTGATATAAATGATTATTATGTCATTTTGAATGGAACCGGCATTGAGCAAATCGATTGCAAACTACCCGAAGGAACCTGGGAAGTAATTGTAAATAAAGATATTGCGTCACTTCAATCATTCAATATGGTAAGCAAAACCGTAAAAATTGAACCCCGAAGCGGAATGTTGCTTAGAAAGTTGCGACATTGACGCTCAGCGAATATTTTAGTGCGTCTGTTTATTAACCTAAAATCTATCTTACTTTGGCTACATCACCTACCGAAAACCGTGGAACATGGAACTCAAAATTTGGATTTATTCTGGCCGCTGCGGGATCGGCCGTTGGATTAGGTAATATCTGGCGGTTCCCAACGGAGGCCGCATCCAATGGAGGCGCCGCATTCCTAATTATTTATATTATCTGTGTTGCACTCATTGGATTGCCTGTAATGATTGCCGAATTATCAATCGGCCGAAGTACTCAAAAGAATCCGGTTGGAGCATTTAGAGCATTAAGTAACAACAAGTTTTTCCCATTGGTAGGTTTTTGGGGCGTACTGTGCGGGGTGATGATTCTAAGTTTTTACACCATAATTGCCGGTTGGACATTCAGTCACGTCTTTGTTGAAATTTTCACCTTCATGGGAATGGATGGCGCAGCCGGTTTACTGGCAGATTTTGGTAACGGTTATATCAATGCCATTTTCGCAATTCTATTTATGGGACTTACCATTTTGATTATTCGTGGCGGTGTAAGTGAAGGCATTGAACGAGCGACTAAACTAATGATGCCGTTACTGGTACTCATCTTAGTCATAATGACTTCTTACGTGATATTCCAGCCCGGCGCTACTGAAGGCCTCGAAGTCTACTTGAAGCCCGACTTTTCAATGATTACCGGAGAGCTGGTCTTAGCTGCTCTCGGTCAGGCTTTCTTCTCTCTCTCGCTCGGAATGGGGGCACTGATAACTTATGGTTCCTATCTCAGTAAAAAAGAGAACATCGTGGAAGCAGCTAGTTTTGTAACCCTGGCTGATGTAGGTATTGCATTTCTTGCAGGTCTTTTAATTATGCCTACCATCTTTCTTGCACAGGCGCAAGGGGTTGAAATTTATGACGGCTCGGGTAACTTTCTTGCGGGTCCTGCACTCATATTCCAGATTTTACCGGAACTGTTTGCTCAGATGGGTGGCTTTTTAGGTTTAACATTAGGTGTCTCTTTCTTCTTTCTTCTCAGTCTTGCTGCGTTGACCTCTACAATATCTCTGCTCGAGGTACCTACCTCCTACATTATTGACGAACATGGCATACGTCGCAAAAAAGCAGCGCTATACGTTGGATTAAGTGTCTTGGTTATCTCCATCATAATTTCGTTTAACACGGGTTTGATTGATGTTGTAGACTATGTATTTAGCGTGATTGGTCTGCCTTTGGGTGGCTTGCTGATTTGTATTTTTATTGGATATTTCTGGAAAACAAAGAGCGCAGTAGATGAGATGAAGCATGGGTTTAAAGACATTCGCGATTCATGGTTTACATCTCTGTGGTCTATATTTATTAAATTTGTTTGCCCAATAATCATCATTATTATTTTGGCTCAATCCTTATTTGGATAATCATAGCATCTAAATTGGATTTCTTTACTGCAGTAAGTTGTTATCGAGTATTACCTGCTGTATTTTTGAGTCTTAATTTGAACTAACTGATAGCATGGGAAAAGTAAGTACATCCGATTTCCGTCCCGGAATGAATATTTTGTTGGACGGTGAAATTTACACGATTGTTGATTTTCAGCACGTAAAGCCCGGTAAAGGTGGTGCATTTGTACGTACCAAATTAAAAGGTGTTGAAAACGAAAAGAATATCGATAAAACCTTTCGGTCCGGAGAATCTGTTGAGTCGATCCGGGTTGAAAAACATCCATATCAATTTCTCTATGCTGAGGGAGATATGTTCTTCTTTATGCATCAGGAAACGTATGAACAAATACCACTTGAACGTAAAAAAGTTGAAAACGCCTCATTCATTACAGATGGGCAAATCTGCACGCTGTCTATCGACGTAGATAACGACCAGGTTCTCTTTGCTGAACCACCGGACCAAATTGAAGCAGAAGTTGAGGATACAGATCCCGGTGTTCGTGGAGATACTGCACAGGGCGGCAGTAAACCCGCTACTATTTCCGGTGGCGCCGTGGTTCAGGTTCCACTTTTCATCAATAAAGGTGATCTGATTCGTGTGGATACACGAACCGGAGAATATCTTGAAAGAGCTAAATCAAAATAAATATTTATTATGGACTTAAAATTAGTAAAAAACCTGCTTGACCTCATCTCAAAAACTGAACTTAACGAAGTTTCAATTGAAGAGGGAGATTTTAAACTGAAGGTTAAAAAACAATCAGACGCTCCGGCACAGGCTGCTCCGATGCAGTTTCAGATGCCGGCTCAACAGGCACCTGCACAACCTGCTCAACCGGCAGCCGCAGCAGCTCCTGCAGATACTGGCTCAGCCGAGAAAAAAGAGTCTCAGCCTGACGGAGAAACCGTAAAATCTCCGATCGTCGGTACCTTTTATGAATCTCCCTCCCCCGATTCTGATCCATTCGTGAAAGTTGGAGACACGGTTCAAAAAGGCGATACCCTCTGTATTGTAGAAGCCATGAAAATAATGAATGAGATTGAAGCTGAATTCTCAGGTACTGTTCAAAAACTACTTGTAGAAGATGGTCAGCCAGTTGAGTACGACCAACCTCTGTTCATTATCAAAAAAGCTTAATCAGACGGTATGTTTAAAAAGATTTTAATAGCCAATCGTGGCGAAATTGCACTTCGTATTATTCGAACCTGTAAAGAGATGGGAATTAAAACCGTTGCTGTCTACTCTACTGCAGATCAGAATAGTCTGCACGTAAAGTTCGCAGACGAAGCGGTTTGCATAGGCCCGCCTCCCGGGCGCGACAGCTACCTCAAAATTCCAAGTATCCTTGCTGCAGCCGAGATTACCAACGCAGAAGCAATTCATCCCGGTTATGGATTTTTAGCCGAAAATGCCGAGTTCAGTCGTATTTGCCAGGAGCACGATCTTAAATTTATTGGTCCTTCTCCCGAAATGATTGAACAGATGGGCGATAAAGCAACCGCTAAAGCAACAATGATTAAAAACAATGTTCCTGTTGTTCCCGGATCAGAAGGCATTGTTACCTCGATTGAAGAAGGGAAAAAGATTGCCAAGAATATCGGGTTCCCGGTTATTATTAAAGCGAGTGCCGGAGGCGGCGGCCGCGGAATGCGGGTGGTTCAAAGCGAAGATAAGTTTGAACATGCTTTTAAAACATGCCGGAATGAAGCGGAATCTGCTTTCAACAATCCCGCTGTCTATATCGAGAAATTTGTAGTAAACCCACGCCATATTGAAATTCAGATTATGGGTGATCAGCACGGCAATGTAAAGCATCTCGGAGAACGGGAGTGTTCACTACAGCGACGCCATCAGAAAATTCTGGAAGAGGCCCCCTCTCCTGTTATGACACCTGAAGTTCGTGAGAAGATGGGTCAGGCAGCTGTAAATGCAGGTAAAGCTATCGACTATGAAGGAGCCGGAACCGTTGAGTTTATTGTCGACAAAGACCTCAACTTCTATTTCATGGAGATGAATACCCGGATCCAGGTCGAACACCCGGTGACGGAAGAAATTACTTGGTGTGATTTGGTTGAGCAACAGATACGTGTAGCTGCTGGAGAAGAAATTGAGATGAAACCGCTGAAAATGCGTGGACACGCCATTGAGTGCCGTATCAACGCAGAAGATCCGGAACACAATTTTCGTCCAACTGCCGGTGAGATTACATCATTCAACGTTCCCGGCGGACACAGTGTACGGGTTGATACTCACGCGTATGCAGGATATAGAATTCCACCCAACTACGATTCAATGATCGCAAAATTGATTGTGAGTGCCCCAACACGTCCTGAAGCCATCAAACGTATGAAGCGCGCACTACAGGAGTTTGTTGTTGAAGGTGTAAAAACTACGATACCATATCACCTGCAGTTGATGGATGATCCAAACTTTCAATCCGGGGATTTCAATACTCAATATTTGGAGCAACATTTTAAATTCAAACCATAAAAAAACTAATCATCAATCCATATGAACACTCCTAATGATCTAAAATACACGAAGGAACACGAGTGGGTACGTGATAACGGTGACGGAACCGTAACGATTGGAATTACTGATTTTGCACAGGGTGAGCTCGGTGACATTGTCTTTGTTGAATTGGAACCGGAAGGTTCTGAGTTTGATCAGGATGAAGTTCTGGGTACCGTAGAGGCTGTTAAAACTGTTTCAGAGCTTTTTTCTCCCGTTTCAGGTGAAGTAACAGAGATTAATGAAGCACTTGAAGATGATCCTGAACTTGTTAACAGCGATCCCTATGGTGACGGATGGATGGTAAAGTTAAAACTATCTGATGCCTCTGAACTGGATGATCTCCTTTCAGCTGACGACTACAAACAATTGATAGACTAAATTCACTTCAACTATTTTAAAATGCATACTCATCACGATGAGTGGATCCTCATCCTTGATTTTGGTTCACAGTATACTCAGCTAATTGCAAGACGATTACGTGAACTTAATGTCTACTGTGAAATACACCCTTTCAACGCTCCCAAAAAGGACTTTGAAGAGCACCCTCCCAAAGGTATCATACTCTCCGGAGGCCCAAAAAGTGTCTACGATGAGGATGCACCGGTACTAAATCTAAACTATTTCGATTTTGATGTACCGGTTCTGGGAGTTTGCTATGGATTGCAATCGCTGGCCCATGCCATTTCTCCCGATAGTGTTGAAAAAGCTGAAAAACGTGAATTTGGGCGGGCGGAACTTCTGATTGATGACCATTCAGATCTTTTCAGAGGTATTGATGATGGTTCTATAGTTTGGATGAGTCATGGCGATCACATCAAAAAACTTCCCGATACCTATGAAGTTATTGCACACACTAAAAATGCTCCTGTAGCCGCGGTTAAGCATAAAAATAAGCCCATTTTTGGTGTTCAATTTCACCCGGAAGTAGTTCATACGGAAGACGGAGCCGCCATACTGAAAAATTTCATAATCAATATTGCGGGATGTACCGGTGACTGGACTGCGGCATCATTTATTGAAACTGAAATCAAAGCTATCCGAGAAAAAGTTGGCAAAGACAAAGTTATCTGCGGTCTGTCCGGTGGAGTTGACTCTACAGTTGTTGCCACCTTGATTCACGAAGCCATTGGCGACCAGCTGCTCTGTATTTTTGTTGATAATGGGCTGTTGAGAAAAAATGAGTACGAAAATGTACTGCAAACCTATAAAGATCATCTCCATCTGCCCGTAAAGGGTATCGATGCTTCAGATCTATTTCTGGATAACCTGAAAGGGGTATCTGATCCTGAAGAAAAGAGAAAAATTATAGGAAATACGTTCATTGACGTTTTCGATAAAGCCATTGAGAACGAAAAGGAGTATAAGTATTTGGCACAGGGCACCCTCTACCCTGATGTTATTGAAAGTGTGTCCTTTAAAGGTCCGTCAGCAACTATTAAATCTCACCATAATGTTGGCGGTTTACCGGAAAAAATGAATCTCGACCTGATTGAACCGGTTAGTGAACTGTTCAAAGATGAAGTCCGAAATGTGGGTCGAGAATTGGGAATTCCCGAGAAATTTATAGGTCGACACCCTTTCCCGGGACCCGGAATGGGAATTCGTGTATTGGGTGAACTCACAAGGGAAAAATTGAACCTTCTTCGGGAAGCCGACGATATTTTTATTCAATCTCTGTGGGATCATGAACTCTATCATGAAGTATGGCAGGCTCTGGCTGTACTTCTGCCTGTACAGTCAGTTGGTGTTATGGGCGATGAAAGAACCTACGAATATGCAGTAGCTTTGCGGGCTGTAACCAGCCTTGATGGCATGACTGCCGACTGGGCACACCTCCCCTATGAATTTCTTGCAGAAGTAAGCAACCGTATTATCAATGAGGTAAGAGGAGTTAATCGTGTGGTCTACGACGTTAGTTCAAAACCTCCTGCCACAATTGAATGGGAATAGACAGGAACTTTTTACTTCTAATTCAATTTATTTCAGTGACTTTAACTTGTTTGATTCTTTACTGATATGAAAAAATTTCTACTCTTTCTGGCCATTCTTTTTCTACAATTTGAACTTACTTCGGCACAATCTTTTCGAGATGGTGTACAACTTTATGAAAGTGAACAGTACGAAGAAGCGATAGAGATATTCAGTGAGTTGGATACAGAAGAAGCACTTCTTTTTATTGGCAAGAGCTATCTTGCTTTGGGGAATTACCCACTTTCAGTTGATTATCTAAACCGGGCGCAGGAAAGTAACCGGGCTTCTATCAGTCAGGAAGCGCAATACACCAAAGCTGTAATTCATTTTCGAACAAAGAATTTTTCTGAAAGCCTCAATACATTAGGGCAACTGATTGAAAGTGATAATCGAACCGGTATCCAGGTTGATGCAAGGAGATTTTATAATCAAATCATTCGATATTTAGATATAAGGGAGCGTTTTGTAGCAATGCAGAATGCTGAAAGGCCCTCTCTTCGTTTAGATATAGCCCAAAATTCTAAAAGACAGTTAGATCCTCCCCTGTTTCGTTCTCTGGTGAATGAGCTTATACGGCTTGAACCCAATTCCACACTGCATGGAGAACTTCTTGAAACCTTAGAGATGGATCAAGAAAATTCAGACTCTACATTTCAGTATCCAAGTCCTCCGGAAGGCACAGTTTATCACATAGGCGTTGTACTGCCAACATTTGATGAAGATGATCCCGATTTTACCATTCCTAGAAATCTCTATTATGGAATAATGCTGGCTGCAGATGAATTCAACAGTCGCAATAACGATAAAAAAGTAGAGCTTATCTTTAAGAATTCTGCAGAAAATGCAGACACCACAGCAATGGCTGTTACTGAGCTTACCTGGGCTCATCATGCAGATGCCGTAATTGGCCCCCTCTTTTCTGAACCGGCCAAACAGATGGCCCGGCTGTCAGAAGAGTACCAAATTCCGATGTTAGCACCACTGGCAAATTCAGATGAACTCAGTCTGGATTATAACTATACCTTTCAAATCAATCCCACTTTTGAAGTTCACGGTATAAATATGGCCCGATATGCCGTTCAGGAGCTTGGACTTGACACATTAGCCGTTATCACTGAAGCCGAGTCTTTAGGCCGTCAGTCAGCACTTGCATTCCGAAAGGAAGCCGAACGACTTGGAGCATATATCTCCTACTTCTTTGAAGATGATTTTGCATCCATCGGCTACGATATGAGTGAGTACACCGAAGTATTTACTCCCGACGAGGCATTGATCGACTCATTAGGACTTGTGCCTACAGAAGCAATTTTCGCCCCATTTACAGGACAAGCTTCATCAACTATGGCCAGTCTTTTAATGAATGACCTTGAAGCCATGGGGAGTCGACAAATAATTCTGGGATCAGAAGAGTGGCAAGATGCTGACCTTTCCGCTTATCAGGAACGAACTTTTGAAATTTATCACACCCGTGCAAGTGGATCTGCAGCCGATTCATCAACAGTTGCCTACTTTGAAGAGGATTTTGAAACTCGGTTTGGCACAGCGCCGGACAGATTTGCAAGTATTGGATATGATACGGCAACTTTCCTTTTTCAAAGCCTCGAAACAGCAGGTAATCCCAGCTATTTAGGTCGTGTATTAAGAAGTAAACAGCCCTACAACGGGTTGGCGCTTAAAATCCATTTTGATGGAAACCGTATAAATCAAATGCTATATATCCGACCTTTAACGCCACGTGCTGAAGAGAGATTCAATGGCAATGAAAATGCTGATAACTGATTCGGATTAAAACCACACATTCTTAAAGAGTGACTATCGGGAATATTTACCACCTGGAATTAATTCAACTGATCTGCTTCTATCAAGAAAAGAGTATTAAAACTATTCTCTGTTTTGAGACTCCAGCCGTTCGCGCTCATCACGTAATCGATACTGTTCTCTAATCCATCTCCTCCACTCTGCACTAGCCTGCTGATGCTCTTCAAATGTACGCGTAAAACGGTGTGAACCGTCCGGAGCAGCAACCATAAAGAGAAAATCATGTTCCTCCGGCTGAATAACGGATCTTATTGAAGCTTCATCAGGATTGGTAATGGGACCAGGCGGTAATCCCGCATTGATGTATGTATTGTACGGGTGATCAATCCGATAATCTTCAAATAACAAGCGCCTTCGTTCACCCAAGGCATAAATCACAGTGGGATCGGCCTGAAGTCGCATATTTCTATTGAGTCGATTCAGATAGAGTCCTGCAATTCTGGGTTTCTCATCAGCGACCTTGGCCTCCATCTCTACAATAGAAGCAAGAGTTACAATTTCACTGATCGAGTATCTGCTTTCCCCGATTTCATCCTGATATCTGTTTGATATCATACTTTCAAATTCACTATAAATCCTCCTAACCGCATTTTCAGGCGCTGCTGTCCAGTAAATCTGATAGGTATTCGGCAACATTCTAGAAAACAGCTCATCACCGGTTAATCCATATTCTTCTGCAATCTGTGAACTATCTGAAAACAGCTCCAAAAATTGTTCAGAATCTGCCTTTAACTGTACTCCAAGTGTTAAGGCTAATCTCTCGGGATCACTTCCGGATAGTACGGTCACTGATGCCGGATCCTGAATACCTTTGGCCATATTCGACAAGAACTCTTCATATGAATGCGCTCCATCAACCCTGTAGAGACCGGTTCTAAAATTTCTCCAGCCTAATACCCTGCCGGCCCACTTCAGCTCATCACTATCTAAATTTACACCCAGATTATCCATCATCAAAGCCAGATCATCCAACCCGGTCCGGTCGTTCAGATAGATTTCTATAGGGATATCAGACTGTATTGCAGAAGGTTGGTACAACCGGTAGTTTCGCCATCCGGCTGTAATCAACAATACAAGGATAAATAGGATAAAAAGAGACAGAAGCTCTTTCTTACTAAAAGGATTCATTATGATTTTCTTGTGATCAACTTTATCTGAAAACGAGATGAATATACGGTTTATTTAAAAGAATCCCTGTTTGGCGGATATGCTATTTATAGATCTCGATTAGGGAGAGGTTTCCTTTCATAATATGTAATTCTGAGTGTAACGAAGAATCTCTAGAATTTAACTTCATAGTGCAGGAGATCCTTCACTTTCGTTCAGGATGACCTAATCGTCATTCTGAGCCTGCGAAGAATCTCCCGGCTTTCATCTTCATAATGAAGAGATCCTTCACTACCGTTCAGGATGACCATACCCGTCATTCTGAGTACCTCGAAGAATCTTTTGAATTAAACTTTATAGTGAAGAATCTCTCGAATTCAGCTTCATACAATGATCCGGATCAGAAAAATTTCACTGCTGTTTTAAATTAGTATGCCATTGGGTGGCAACATTTTCTCAAGATATTCGTATACTTAATTAGTTATTTGGTTCCGCAAGGAATCAAATGCCCTAAAGAACAGCCTCAGGTTTTGGTCGACCTGAGGCTCTTTTTATTTATACTCTTTTTGTTCTTTAAAAGGTTGGATTAAAACGGATCCAAAAGGCAGGCTTACCATCAAACTCTTTTAAAGGCCAGGCAATCTCCGCTCTGAATGCACCTGTACCCAGTCCAAATCCGGCATCGTGATGTAAATCTGAGAATTTAAAAGATGAGAATCCTGAAGTTGCGCTGGCTTCCGGACCGTCCGCCAAAACCGGGCCGTCTACAAATTCGGTATCTTTCGTCCAACCGGAATCCAAAAATAGTAATATGTGCATGTTATAATCTCTCATCCAAACTCCGGGTTGAGAAGAAGATCTGCCAAACTGAACTTCTAAATTACTCAAAAGCATATTGTCACCCCGAAAATATTTATATGGAGATCCCCGCAGAGTGCCCACACCACCCAAATAGAACTGTTTAAAATCGGGTACATCTCCGGTAATTCCACCGGCTTTTAATCTCCATCTCAATACTGATCCGGGTTCAAAATTGTAGAATAGCTTCAGCTCCGACCAGTATTTGTTGTAGCGGTAATTTTCATCACTTTCACTATTATCGGCAAGCTCAGCGCCAACAGTTGCTGCAAACGTAAAACGATTGGCTAAAAGAACATTCCTTGGATTAAATGATAACGCAAAACTATATCGATCCAGATCAATTTCATCAGAACCGACATCAATGGCTGGATTGATCCGATAGGGACTCGCTTTACCAAAGAGAGACCAGGTTGTGTTTCTTTCTAAAGATCGAAAGGTATCTCTGTTGTACGAAAACGAGGCTTCAATCCATCTCTGAGTTCTGTAGGCTGCATATAATCCAAAACCTTCCATCTGATGGTAATCCTGAAAATCGTAGGAGGCAAAGAATGATGTTATGGAGTTTTCAATCAAGCCGATACGATCATGGTCTTCTGTTGATGTGGCTTTGTGAAACTCACCACCGATCATGAGTCTTTTCTCTACGCCTATCAATTTTTCAAGACCCAAAGCATATTCCCAATCTTTTGAAGCCGTTCCATAGCCAATAAATCCGTGGGGATGAATCTGTTCAATATCTAAAAAGCTGCTGTATCGGTGCCACTGCATTCTCTCCTTTCTAATTCCTAAGAACAGACCATTTACTCTGTTAAAGTGAATCATCGGAAGATTTGGATACTGACTGTATAGCTCATTACTGTAGTATGGGCCAGCCTCAAACCCTCCACCCAGGTCGACTCCGGTGTAGGATAATCGTCGTGCCACGCGCTCTGCATCACTTCTCTCATCAGATTCAACCCGTGCAGAATCGACACTTGTTTGCTCCATTCCAAATAATTCTTCAAGAGATTTATTGAAAATCGGATCTCGTTTGAACGGGTCCTCTTCCGACTGCTGAGCAAAAGATACAGCAGGAACGAGTACAAATAGTGTGATTGTGAAAAGTATTAAGCGTTTCATAATTGCAGGTACGATTAACCACTGTTAAAGTTTCAATTTTCCGGCACTTTTAAGACCATCATCGTGATATCATCATGAGGATCAACTCTTCCGGACCAGGTTTCAGCAAGCTGATTTAATTGTTGGATGATATCCGATGAACTAAAGTCTGCAGAGTTCATCAACACATTTTCAATTTTTTCCATACCTAATATCTCTCTTTCCGGGTTGAAAAGTTCCGTTAATCCATCACTCATGATTAGTAATACATCTCCTTCATCCAGAGTCAACGATCTCTTTTGATATGGGTAATTTACATTTCCGCCGAGTGGCAGCCCCCTCAAGAGAATCTGTTCTACTTCATTCTTTTTTTTGGAATAGTGAAGCACAGGTGGCATTCCGGCAATGGCCAGTTCAACTTTACGCTTGTTGCAGCGCAATAATATGAATCCCATATACATCAGGTGCATATTCAAATTCCGCAGACCTGATGAAATCCTTGTAAGCATATTTAGAAGATCCACTTCGTGAACTAACGTGTGGAAATAACTTTTTGCTGCTGCTACCATAATACCGGCTTTTAATCCGTGTCCGGTAGCATCTCCCAATGCTAATACCAGTGAACCATCTTGTTCAACACTGTAATCGTAGTAGTCTCCACCCACTTCCGTTGCCGTATCCATATACACAGCCAGATCATATTCGGGCAGAGAGGGCATTTTTTTCGGTAGCATTGATAACTGTAATGCACGAGCTTCTTCAAGCTCTGCAGATTTTCTCTTATTCTCTGCTTCCAAAAGTCGTTTCTCAATTTCACGCTCTTTATTGATTCGCTCCTGCTCAAGCGTACGTTCTGACAGATCCTGAACCTCAATCAGCTTTTGCTGTAAATTCTTTTGAGTTGAGGCGAACTCCCTGGATAAGAAAATGGACATGGAGAGAATCAGTAGACCGGAACCGGCCATATTGATGATTTTAACATCACCGGCCACAAATTGAAAATTTATTAAAATGCTGATAATCAATCCTACCACAAAGAAAAGCATCCCAACACCTATGATCCAGGCCCCCGCTTTTCTTTTTCGAAACATGATGTAAAGTGTACGCAGCAATTCTGCCACAAAAACGAGGATAATTACCTCCCTGAACCATACCAAATCCGTTGGATAAAAATAGACGAATACAGCCGAAATCAACCCAAAAGCCAACACTACATTAGAGTAGATTGACCTCTGTTTTTGATCAATACTGTGCATTAAACGAACTGCAAAAGCCAATACAATAATCTCAAAGAAGAGTGCAGATTTTAGAAAGAAAATTGAAGCAAATGTGTCGTTTGCCATTTCAATCCGATACAGGAAATAGGTAATAAAGAGTAATCCTCCCGCAAACAGTGAAAAATAGAGGTTACGCTTTTCCTTGGGATAGAAAAGAAACAGCAAAAAATGAATCAAGGAAAAGGTGAGTAAAATACCGGCAAAGAACATGCTTATTCCCGTCCAATCGGAGATAAATGACAACACCTGATTTTGATGAGACTTCCAGTCTGCCAGTAAAAACCGGAATCCATTATTCCCAAACATACGCTCCGTCTCTACGTTGTTGGGGTTAATAAAACGAACAGCAAGAGTTTGAATGCCGTTATCCGGAAATACTATGACCGGGAGCTCATTTCCACTGTACGATTCGGCCCGTTCTGGGTTTGTTGAAAACCGCCCCAGTTCATAAATTTTCTCTCCATTCAGATAAATCTCAGAAGCTCCCAAATGGCGGTCTACAACAAGTGCCAAAGGTTTACCTACCAGCCCCTCTCCCACTTTTATCCGCTTTCTGAACCAACCTATTCCATCCCACTCTACAAACGAAAGGTCTGCCGCTGTCAGATTTGTGCTAATCACATTCCATTCGCTGTCTTCAAATTCCGGATTTGCCCACTGCACATTATCGCCGGCTTTAAATTTCCAACGGTCGCTAATGTAGATAATCCGCTCACTGTCCGACATGCTTTCAGCTGATATCTCTTCAACTTCAAACTCATCAAATTGAAAGAAGGTATCTTGCGCCCCCGCCGATTGAGCAGTCAGACCGATCAAAATTATTCCAAATAGTACCTGTATTAACCGTTCTGTTTTCACCCTTTATCTACTGTTGAGATTCCCGAACTTTTATTGATCCGGCAACTGTCTTTAAGTTTACCGGTATACCGCCCTCTCTAATCTCCACTGAGGCATTTCCAAAACCAACACGCTTTGTAATTCCGGCATCTCCAAGTTCATCAAAATTGAAACTAAGTCCTCTCGCATCAATATCATATCCGGCCATCTTAGGGAGTGTCAGATCAATATCACCGGTTGTAGTCTCCAGGTACACCCCAATCGACACTTCCTGGAAGTCAGACTGAATATCACCGCTGGTTGAAGCCGCAACCAATGTGCCTGAAATTCCCGAGGTTACGATATCTCCGGTAGTCGTTCTCAGTCTGATTTCACCGTAATCTCGGTCTGCAGTAATATCTCCGCTTACCGTTTTTGCGTAGATATTGCCCTTTAAATTATCAAGCATAATATCTCCCGCTGTGGAAATTGCCCGAATTTCACCGGTCATATTCCGAATATTCAAATTTCCGGCAAGATTTTGAACATAGTGCTGCCCTTCTACATTATCTGCATCAATTTTACCGTTAATACTTCTCAGATTTAGAGAGGCTTCTTTGGGTACCTGTATAGAGAAATTAAACTTTACATCATCTGCAGACCGGTTTGATCTCCGATCTTCCACTGAGGCAATTATTGAATTCCCCTGTTTCTGGATAATGATTCGGTAGTTATCCAGGTTTCGGGTGCCAGACCATAGCGAAAACTCACGTTTTACATAAAGGTCAATTTGAACTCCCTCTATAGCGGAATTTTGAACAACCTCTATATCGCCGGAAAGAGTATTTATGTTGATCGTTGGGTTATGATCAACTCTGAAAAACTCCGATCGATAAGGATCTTCCTGATTAGATATTTCAGAATTGGCAGAATGTATTAAAGCCACGGTAGATTGTGCAGTGCTGCTTTCCGTTAGCGGCACCATCAGAATCAACAGGATGGGGAAAAACCGGCTGAACTTGTAAAATCTGAGCTTGTTGATCATTTTTAGCTAATCTTAACTGTGAATGTCTGACCTACTCTACGCAACCATTCAGATAGGGTTTCAGCTAAAAGAGCTTTTTAAATGAATCGATCAAAAATTGTATATGCTCTGCCAGATCTTTCCCAATTAACTTCGCTCCTTTTTGAATGTCCTCTCTGGGCACATTTTCTGCAAAGCGTTTGTCTTTCAGCTTTTTTCGAACGGATTTCACCTTCATATCTGAAAACCCGTTGGGACGCATCAGTGAAACTGCATTCATAAATCCGGACAGCTCATCACAGGCAAAAAGATATCGTTCAATTTCTGTTTCCGGCTCTTTTCCGGTTCGATCGGGTGCGTGAGCTTCGATGGCAGATATAACATCCTCCGGGTAACCCGCTTCCGGAAGGATTTCCTCTACAGCTTTTTTAGGATGTTCGTCAGGGTACTTCTCCCAATCCAAATCGTGCAGCAGACCGGCTGTCCACCATTTATCAACTTCGACATCCGATTTATCCAAAGATTTCGCATACTCCTCCATGGCCTTTGCAACCATTTTAGAGTGATGCTGCAGATTTTCATTTTCAATAAATTTTGTCAATAGATTGAGCGATGTATCTCTTGAAGGCATCATACGTTTATCTCCTGCTTAATCTCAAGCGCAATTTTACGATTAAACTCAAAGGCAAAATTCTTGTAATTTATCATATCCACGATTGTACCAATAAAACAGAGACCTGCGGTTAAAAAGTAGAGGATTCCCATTCCAATATGGCCAACAAAAAACCGATGAATTCCGGCAACGCCGAAAAATCCGATCAGGGCTAAAATCAACAGAAGCATCGGATCTTTTCTCCGAGCGCGGTATATTTTTATAAACAACTCAACTTTATCTTCCGGTAATTCATCTAGTAATCGATTGATATACTGCATTTCATCGCCTTCCAGTTCAGGCATGTATTCAAATACTTTCATTGTTCTGAGTTGTTATGTTTAATATTTAAGTTTCGACGAAAAATAGAACCGATGCGGCCAATAATAATCAAAATTGCAAGAATTCCCGCCGGATGCATCGATATGGAGGCCAATAAGTCGCCCCGAAACGCATGTGATATGGAACGTCCGAGTCCTTCACCCGGGCAGAATTCAAAACCCAACCTTTCAACCGGACAGAGTGTAGCAGCTTCTGAAAATGGGTCGAGCAATGCCATCAGTATCAGTCCGGCTGTTAAAGCCATCCATTCAAAATGCAAAAAAAATAGTTTTTTGAACGATCCTGAAATATTCATACTTATCTATCTTACAGGTTCACTATCAACAGATTAAGCTTACATATTTTATCCCACTATATGAAAACCAATATTCGATACGCAAGAGCGGCTACTTTGTTACTGTTTATAACCTCATTTCTTTTTTTTGGTTCGGAATTACTCTACGCTCAGCAACAGCAAACAACCGATTCACTACGGGTTGATCTGGAAGAAATTGTGGTAGAATCATCCTATTCAAATATTACCATCGATCGCGCACCGCTTTCAGTAAGCTATAAGCTTAGAAATCCACATGAGTTAATTTCACGTCCGGCTGCCACCATGGATGAGCTTACATTTGCCTTACCCGGTGTATTCATCAGCAACCGCGAGAACTACGCGTTGGGTGAACGGATGACAATTCGCGGACTCGGCTGGAGATCTCAGTTTGGAGTGCGGGGTGTTCAGGTCATAATGGATGATATTCCTTTAACTGTGGCTGATGGCCAAACAATTATGAATATGGTAGATCCGGCAATGGTAAGTCGTGTTGAACTGCTCAGAGGACCATCCGCTACATTTTGGGGGAATTCCAGTGGCGGTGTTTTACACTTATCAACAAGACCCCGGGCTGATGCCCCAACTTTCCAATACCGTGGATATGCAGGGTCGCACAGTTCCGTTAAACAGGAACTGAAGCTGAATACCAATATTGGCAATGCCAGACTTTACGGGTACGGCACCTATTTTGAAACGGATGGATTTCGGGATCATAGTGCCGCCAGGATTTTTCGGGGAGGACTTAATTTTGAAAAACCTGTTGGCATTAGAAGCAGACTTTTGATCAGAACTGCTTTTACATCTATGCCCAAAGCGCAACACCCCGGAGCCCTTACTGCAGAAGATGCTTCTTCAACCCCTACAGCTGCTACACCCAATTTTGTGAGCAGTTCGGCAGGTAAAGCTTTCGATCAGGGAATGCTCTCCGCTTCATTTATACAAGAACAAATGAGAGGTATCTGGGATGTAACCGCCCACGCTGCCTATCGGGATCTGGACAACCCGCTTCCATTCGGATATATCGGACTGGACCGATTAGCCGGCGGTACAAGAACTACGTACGAATTTACCACTCTGCCCTTTGACCTTAATTTTGGAGCGGAAGTCAAATTCCAACAAGATGACCGCTTAGAAACGGATAATATCGATGGCGAAAGAGGGAACGACGTTGAAGTACAACAGACTGAAACCGTTACAAACGGTGCTCTTTTCGGTAGAATCGCTATTCCTATTAGTGATAGATTGACGACTAGCTTCGGGTTACGCTCTGACTGGCTTCACTTCAATACGAATGATGAAATCGGGATAGCACAAGAAGGAGACAGAACTTTTTTCTCTCTTAACCCAAGTGCCGGACTCGCCTACCGCTTTAATCAGGCGCGATGGTTTTTCAACTTTAGCACTAGTTTTGAATCACCGACCACCACCGAACTTGTAAACAGACCCGAAGGTGGAAACGGGTTTAATAAAAATGTAGAACCCGAAAAAACCATCGGTTTAGAAACCGGTGTTCAAGGAAATCAGGGACGCTTTTCCTACGATTTTACAGTCTTTGCCATGCAGGTAGAAGATCTATTGTTTCCTTATCAGACAGAAGAAAACGGACCCACCTTTTTCCGAAACGAGGGGAATACTCGCCATTACGGTGTAGAATCTACTGTAGGAGTTGCATTGCTACCCAATCTGCAAGCAGATCTTATGGTCACTTTTTTAAGTGCAACATTCAATAATGGAGAGTATGATGGAAATGATATACCCGGTGTAGCTCCTTTCAGATTTGGATCAATCATTACTTACACACCCGGCATACATAATTTCAGCCTGGACAACGAGTGGATTGGAAGTTACTTCGCTAATAACGTAAACAGTATTAAAAATGACTCCTATACACTGTTTAACTTCCGTTGGTCCGCTACTCTTGAGAATATATTCTCCGGCGTTACAGTGAATCCCTTCATCGCCATTCAAAATATTTTTGATACACGATACAATACATCTGTAGCCATTAATGCCTTTGGCGGAAGATTTTTTGAACCCGGTAGTGACCGGAATTTCAGGGCAGGTTTACAGATCGGATTTTAAAGAATCAGAATCTAATAAATCCCTTTACCACATCTCAAAATCGCGGGAAACGAAAGCACTTAACGTTGTAAAAGTGCTTTCGGATGTCTGATTTTATCCGTTCTGCCGTTAGGAAAAATTTAGGAATGCATCAAACGGGCTTAAATCGATGTATTCCTATAGTATATTTTAATAATCAAGTTAATTTTTCCCAGATCAATTATTTTTTTTTGTAACAAAAGGTTTAATCAGATCTCTTGATTACAGAAAGATGAAATTTAATTTTACAACTATGTTAAAGCATCTATTTCTTGTCCTGGTCTTAGCCGGGTCTTATTATTTGTGGGACCAAAAGCCAATTAAACATGGGGTTGGAGTTACGGCCCCAGATGCTCCTGTGGTTGAAAGGGGATTTCAGTTAGCTGAACATAATTTCAAACACTATACCCTAGAGCCAAAGTATAGATTAAAAACGACAGCAAGGGTTGTATCCAATAAGAGATATTGGTTTGATGAAAAAGCTGAACTAGCACCTGTAGATTTTGTACTGGGTTGGGGTGAACTCTCAAATGAACGAATTTTAGATCAGGTAAAAACACCGATCAGCCGCAGAGATTACAAAATAGATGTGATTCGTCCACCCATGACATTTAATGAAATTCGGAGCAATCTTCTCTATATGCATGCTATACCTGCCAATGAAACCATTGCAGATCAGCTAAAGTCGATCAAAACAGGGCATATCGTTTCAATTCGTGGTTTTATTGTGGATGTATACGACCGCGCAGACGTACTTTGGACATCGTCAAGACAAGGAAATTCTGCTAAACTCGACAACTCTCAATACGTTCTCATTGAATCACTTGATGTTCTTGAATAACACTTTTATAAAGTTTATTGCTAAATAGGTTCTAACAAACTATTTTAGCACTCGAACAGGTTCTTATCCTCCCCAGGATAAAAACTGAATTAAATATACAATGGGAACTAAGTTGGGATTCTATTATGGAAAATCGTGAAGTTGGAACTGTTAAATGGTTTCATAATGGCAAAGGTTACGGGTTTATCACGAGAGAAGGTGGTGAAGACGTATTTGTACACTACTCAGAAATTCAGACAGACGGTTTTAAAAAGCTAACTGAAGGTCAAAAAGTTGAATTTACTATTGCTGAAGGTGATAAGGGTCTTCAGGCTAAAGAAGTGATTGAACTTGCTTAAATTATTAAAAAGGCACCCTCAAAACGGTGCCTTTTTTCATTTTATCCTCTCCTATCTTTAATGCAGTGGCTTAAACACATTGTCGTAGATCTTATAACAACAATAGTTATTGCATTGGTTGTTTTCTTCGACGCCTCCCCTGTTTTAGAGTATGTGATCTATATCTATACCGGTTTAATGGTTGTGGCCAGGCTGTTTTCCTTATTTAGCCAAAATTTCAGGGCAATTACCAAAAAACAGGTTTCTGAAGTTCCGGTCTGGATTTACCATCTGCTCTATTTTTTAAATACTCTTTTCTTATTATTGGGCACATTCTACATTACCGCTTCCGGATGGATATTTATCTGGTTTGTTGCCGCTTATGTATATAAACGGCAATCTTAAATTTAATGTGTTCAGAATTATGTCAGTTAAGAAGTTTACATTAACTATTTTGGTTATTGTTATTTGCAGTTTGTCCTCTCAGACTGTAAAAGCACAGTTGAGTGATGCTGAAAAAACCTCTTCCTTCACACCCTCTTATTCAATATCCGGTTCCTATGCACCCTACTCTTTCCGGGCATGGGGAAAAATGCTTAATACAAGACATCTCTTTCTGAAGTTAGGGTACTCACACTCTGAATTTGACCTTTTCTCTATACGCACACATCTCAGTTCTGAATTAATTTTAACCGGTTGGCTTCGTTATCCTCTCGACGGACGCAACGGTCAACGGGAAACTCTGTATGGTTTTGGCATGATTCCGCTAATTGCAAATATGCCGCTGAGCCGCGGAAACCATTACCCTTTTATTACCAGCTCCCTGGGATTTATCATTACCCAAAACCACTTTCCTAATCTAAACGGAGCCCGGTTTAACTTTTTGCTGGGCACCGGTGCAGGATATCACATTAAAACCGGACCCGAATCAGCCGTTCAGTTTGGATACAAAATACACCATCTTTCAAACGGATATATGGCAAATGAAAATCCCGGTATTGATTCTGTTATGCTCTTTGTAAATATACTTTTTAATCCATAGAATTTGCTTCACCTTACTATGGATGTACATTTTTATAAAAATCTTGACTGCACCGGTCATTTTCTAAATCTGGCTAAACCTGAATTCTATACTCCCTTACCCGATAACTGGTGTATAGCCGTATCTGATGTCAGAAATTCAACTCGGGAGATCAAGAATGGTCGATTCAGGGATGTAAATCTAAATGGTGCCTCATTAATTGCCGCAATCAGTAATGCCATACCCGAAACGGAACTCCCCTTCTCTTTTGGCGGTGATGGATCCGTAATTGCTTTCCCCGGATGCTATCGTAAAAAAGCTGAAGAGATTATCAAAAGATGCCGGACACATGCCAAAAAGCATTTCAACCTGGATTTAGCAGCCGGTATTGTCCCGATATCTGACTTATACGAAGAGGGACACCCATTAATGGTTGCAAAATTCCAAACATCAGAACATGTAAACCAGGCCTCTTTCCTGGGTAATGGAATTATCGTTGCTGAAGAATGGGTAAAACAAAACTCAAACGAGGAAGAATATTCGAAAGCTGACACGAATGTTGACTTATCCGGATTGGAGTGCCGATGGAACCCATTTCCTGCAGATGAACTAGCAATTTCATTAATTGTTGATGTTATCGAACCATCATTCAATTCCCAGTTTCAGATTTATCAGTCTGTACTATCAAAGATTTATCAAATATTTGATGACGTACATTCCAGCCCAATTAAAGAGAAGGATATGAAGCTGACCTTTCGATTTAAAAATATGTGGTCTGAGGCCAAAATGAGAAGTAAAAGTGAATGGTATAATCGAATTCGATACTTCATAAAACTCATCTTTTTACAACTGACGGGGAAGTATTTTATGAAATATGATGTATCTACAAATAAGACCGACTGGGGCGATTATAAGCCGGATTTTGTCAAAAATTCTGATTACCGAAAATTCAGCCAAAGTCTGAAAATGGTCATAACCGGATCGCTTCAGATGAAGAATGAACTGGAGAAATTTTTGGATTCATTATACAAACAAGGATTGCTTGTTTACGGTATTCACGTCACCGATTCAACCGTAACAACCTGCTATGTAAAAGAGTATCAAAGCAATCATATTCATTTTATTGATGGTACCGGCGGCGGATATACTATGGCATCCATCGATTTTAAAAAGCGATTGAATAAACTTCAACATCAGAAAACTGAACTGGTCAGCAATAACTAATTTCGTTTATTTTATAAGAACGAATCATTGATTTCATACGTTGAACAACACATGAAATTACTATTTTTTATTCTTCATCTGGTTTTACTTACTGCAACTGTGGCCTGTTCGCAAAACGAACAACAGCAATCTCAGGAGAATAATGAACCCTTGAGTTTACACAGTCACATCGAAGATTTGACCTATTCTATTGCCATGTCAGACACTTCAAATAATGATAAAGTTGTTCGTACCGAAGAAGAGTGGAAAGAACTTCTTGATTCCGGCGAATTTCGTGTTCTGCGTAAACAAGGAACAGAAATGCCCTGGGTGAATGAGTATAACAGTCTTTATGATGAGGGGGTTTATATTTGCAAAGGGTGTGGACAACCTCTTTTCAGCTCCGAAACCAAGTATAACAGCCGGAGCGGCTGGCCAAGCTATTGGGCTCCAATTCGAGAGGATGCCGTGGAAGAACGCGAAGATAACAGCATGTTTATGACACGCACGGAAATTGTCTGCAGCAGATGTGAATCTCATATCGGTCACGTATTTGAAGACGGTCCGGAACCTACCGGCCTCAGATACTGTATGAATTCTGCCGCAATGAAATTTCTTCCCAAAGACGAGTAAGCGCCGTTTTCATAGGATTTCCATCTTATTTGTAACTAAAAATGGAGTTTCCCGTATATTTTTAGGTATGTTCTCAACACATTAACCTAACCTCATCTCATGTCAAATACGGGAAAATCACGAAAGGCAACATCCATACACAAGGCTGAATTTGATCCAATTCTTAAAAAGTATGTCTACATTGGTACATCACTATTCCTGGCTATTACCATTGTAGGACTGATTCTTCTTCCTTTTTGGCTCATTCTGGGCAAAATTTATATCGACCGGTATTTTGAGAGTCTTTACTGTGAATTAACGACCAGAGCACTTCATTTTAAAAAAGGACTTTGGTTCGTAACCGAACGATCCATCCCACTTGACAAAATACAGGATCTTACATTTCACGAAGGACCTGTTCTGCGCTGGATGGGTTTAAGTAAATTGATGATAGAAACAGCGGGAAACAGTGCTCAGGGGATGTCGGATATGTCTTTAACAGGGATTATAAACGCACGCGAATTCAGGGAAATGGTAATGGATCAACGGGATAATATTACAGATCGGGCCCATTACGCCGAAAGTTCTTCTACGATAGATAGCTCATCCGGAAATGATTTAGCTCCAATTTTAACGGAGATTCATAAAACTCTTCAGAGTATCGAACAGAAACTGGATCGAAACTGATGAAATTTCTCATCCAGTCAATGCATAAAAACGGATAAGAAATATCGTCAGACCAAAAAAACAGTGCGTTAATTGAGCATGGTTTTTTTGGCAATCTTCCTGTTATAGATCTTAAACAGTACGATGGCTACACCCCACTGGAGCAGTACAGTTGCAACAGAAAATGGACTCAACGGATTGTACCAGGTGTCCGGTGCAAAACTTGTAGCGCTCAGGTAGATCCACCATGTAAGTAGGCTAATTACTTCTATCGGAATGACATAGCGAATAATAAATGACCACCATTTGCCCAGCTTAAACCTGCTGTGCTCATTATTAACCAGTGTTGTTCTGAAATTCTCAGTCCCAAATTTCATCACTGCAAATGATATCAGGCCTCCGGAAACCATCAGGCCAATTCCCCAAACAAAATCCTGATTTGCAAATACATCCAGCGAAATTGCTGATGGCAAGCCAAACAGAAATCCGGCACTACATACTGCAATCGTTGCCTTGGTACGCGTAACTCCCATATCCACGAAGACCTTTGTAGCCAATTCAATCATTGATATAAGAGAACTAAATGCTGCAAACGTTAAACCCAGGAAAAAGATGATAGCAAAGAACTTACCACCCGCCATGACTTCAAAAAGCTGAGGCATCCACATAAAAGTTAATCCGGTTGATGCCGGTCCTGAGTCGCGCATAATATCCAACACCTGGCTATCCGTCATATCACCACCCAGTGTTCCAAAAACAGTAGAAAATATGATTACTGCAGCCGTTAACGAAACCAGGTTGTTCCCAATACCGGTTTGAAATGCACTAATGGTAATGTCATCCTTGGTACGCATGTAGGCTCCATACGTCAAAATCAATCCCCATGCGGCACCGGTATCCCAGGCATTTTGGGTGAGTGCCTCCAGCCAGATACGCGGTTCTTTCAAAGTAGCCCAATCCGGAGTGAACAGATAGGTGATACCTGCCCCGCTTCCTTCAAGAGTAAGGGCCCGGAAAAGGGATATAACTAAAACCAGAAGCAGTGACGGAATCAGAATTTTATTCATTCGTTCAATGCTCTTCACCCCTTTCAAAATAACCAAACCACCCAGGGTTATCATTATGGCATGAAAGACGGAAGGCATGATTGAGGATTGAAATCCATTCCAAACCATGTTGGCCTCCTCAACATTTTGAGGTAGAGGAGCAATGATCGATTCTACGAAATAGTAAAGAGACCATCCGGCAACCACACTGTAGTAAAACATAATGGCAGTAGCTACAAAACCGACAAATGCTCCAAGCCAGGCAAATTTCTCACCGGCCATTTTCATATACGATCCAATAACTCCTTTACGGCCGTTTCGTCCTATACCATACTCCGCAATAATTAATGGTATAGACCACATAAATAGAAATATGGCCCAGGCAACTAAAAAAGCTCCGGCACCTGTTTCTCCGCCATTTTCAGCAGCTATGCGGGGAAATCGCCAGATATTACCCGTTCCAACTGCAATTCCCAATACACTTAAAATAAGTCCCCATTTAGTCGCAAACCGTTCTTTACCGGTACCTTTATCTGCCATTCTGATAGATTTTCTTATTACTTTTTACTTTTACACGTCAGTTGATAAACATTTTTACTGTATATGGCAAGCAGATTTTAAATCATATTCGATCTTCTCGTTTTTCATTGTGCATTCAAATAGCGATTCGGTATATTTTTGACTTTCGTTAGTTATCGAAATTCGGATCTGATCATTCTAGACATTCGTTTAGATAACTTTCATAAAAAATCATCGGATTTTCCGATCATCGGCAACCAATTGTAACAGTCATCAACCACATGAATTTTACGTCCATTTTTGCTGAACACCGTACACGCAACAGGTTTTTTGCTTTTATCAGCTTCCTGTATGCATTTATCATCTATACCCTAACCGTCGCTCCCACAACTTCTTTTTGGGACCCCGCCGAATATATTGCCATCTCCCATACGCTTCAGATTGCTCACCCGCCGGGATCTCCATTTTTTGCAATCGTTGGGCGCATTGTTTCGATGTTTGTACCGGCAGAGTTTGTTGCACTGAGCATAAATATGATTAGTGTTACAGCCTCTGCATTCACCATCATGCTGCTCTATTTGATTGTGGTACGCCTGATTGAAGAGTGGCGCGGAAATGCAGATGATATGGACGCAATAGATAAAATCGGTCTATATGGGGGCGGACTCTTTGCAGCACTTACATTTACCGTAACTCATACACAGTGGTTTAATGCAGTTGAAGCAGAGATGTACGCTTCATCGATGTTCTTTACTGCCCTTGTGGTTTGGATGGCTTTACGATGGTCTGCTCATCATGATCAACCCTATTCTGAGCGATGGCTTATTCTCATTGCCTATATGTTTGGGATCGGTATTGGAGTTCACCTGCTTAATCTGCTTGCGCTCTTCTTTGTTGCCATGATTGTTTATTTCAAAAAACGTGAGTTTACGATACTCTCCTTTTTAGCTATGGCCGGAATTTCAGTGGTTGGCTTTTTATCCGTCTATCCGTTGACAATTATTCACCTGCCTAACTTCGCGGGTAGAATTGGTGGAATGACCTACGGCCTGATCGGTCCAATGACGTTTGTCATTTTCATTTTTGCTGCAATAGCATTTGGCCTGTACTATACACACAAGAAAGGCATGCGTATTGCAAATATGGTACTGCTGGCCTACACGATGATTATTATCGGGTACTCCAGTTATGCACTGATCATGATCCGCTCTCAGGCAGAACCTCCGATAGACCAAAATGATCCTTCAGAAGTTCAGGCTTTTGTAAACTACCTGAATCGTGATCAGTATGGATCGGCACCTCTTTTAAAAGGAAATACATATGACAACCGTACACAGAACATAGACCGATCTGAAGAGACGCTTTTCCCCAGAAGACATTCAAGTCAGCCACGACATCTTGAATACTACAGGAACTTTGATTCTGATTTAGGCTATTTCTGGGAGTATCAGGTAAATCATATGTACCTCCGCTATTTAAACTGGAATTATATTGGCCGGGAAGCCGATATTCAGGATACCGGTTGGTACTCAGGATTCTCGGATACTCGGCATGCAGATAACCCTGCAAATACCCCCTACTTTTATCTGCCGTTTCTGTTCGGCTTGTTTGGGATTCTATATCACTTTAAAAATGATTGGAAAAGAGCTTTTGCAGTAACTGCGCTATTTTTCCTTACCGGACTTGCGATCATTTTCTATCTCAATCAAACGCCGTTCGAACCCCGTGAACGGGATTACGCTTACGTGGGCTCATTCTTTGCCTACGCTATATGGGTTGGGATTGGTCTCACCGGAATTATGGAACTGGTCAAACAGTTTGCAGGCAATAATAAAGCCGTCACCTACAGTGTGATTGGCCTATCGTTTATTGCGGTTCCCTTTTGGATGCTCACTGAAAACTGGCACACCCACGACCGAAGTGAAAACTACGTTCCACGGGATTACGCCTACAACCTTCTCAATTCTGTAGAAGAAAATGCAATTCTATTTACCAACGGAGACAACGACACCTTTCCATTATGGTACCTTCAGGAAGTGGAAGGAATTCGTACAGACGTTCGAGTTGTTAATCTCAGCCTGTTAAATACAGAGTGGTATATCAAACAGCTGCGCGATAGACAAACTCACGAAGCTCTGCCCTTACCGATAAGGCTTACAGATGAAGAGGTGGACCAGATGACATCTCAGCTGGAACTGCATGATCCGCAGGAAATTGTGATCCCTGTGAACAAAGAACTTCTTACATCAGTTTTTGAAGCAAATCCTGATCAAATTGAGAACAACCCGGAAGGGTTTAGTGAGATCGTATCGGCCGGAGGTGCGGATAATCAAATGTTGATTAATCAAATGCTAATGGCCACGCCTTATTCACTTCCTGTTGAAGAGCTGGATAATGAAGTACGGTTTTATCTGGAGGGACGTCCGGCAGGCAGGGATAACCAAGGCAACACGAGATACTACCTGCAAACTCAGGACCGGATGATCCTGGAAATTCTTCGGCAAAACCAGTGGTTACGGCCTGTCTATTTTGCAAATACCGTATCCAGATCCGGACTCATGAATCTTGAACCTTACTTCCAGTTTGAAGGAAAAGCCTTCCGTATAATGCCAATCAAGCGACAAGTGGGTTCTTTTGGACATGTTGAACCTGAAGTACATGCAGACAGACTTGAGAAGTTTGAGTTTAATGAGTGGAACTCCCCAGACGTCTATTTTGATGAAAATGTCCGCAGAATGCTCGGTAATTATCGATATGGATTCACACAATTAGCTGACGCTTATCTGCAACAAGGTGATGTAGAACAGGCGGCATACTGGCTGAAGTACGGCGAAGATATGATTCCATTTCGGGATATTGAGAACGATTGGACCATTGCCGCTCTCTACGCCTTCAGATACATGCGTGTGGACGAAAATGAACGAGCTGTTGATTTAGCCGAATTTATACAGGAACGCCTGATGCACGATCTCAGATTTGACATGCGCGATCTGGACCGATACGAAATCCGAATGGAAAATCTGGATGAAGAAATTAGTCAGGCTCGTGCGCAAGCCAATACCGGCAAAGCTCAAAGTCTGCAGCGTGAACAGCAACGATATTCTCAACAGCGCGATAATGTTATTGAAGATGTCAGCTTTACGGTAAGCCGGTTAACAATCCTTCAAAACATCTATTTTGAAACAGACCGAACTGAAAAGGCTGAAGAACTGGCCATTGAAGTTAATATTATGACCGATGGCCGTCTACCTCTTCCTGAGGATATTGAGGGAAGCCGTCAACAGATTGAACAATTTGGGTTGGGAGTCTGATGCTTCCTTTAAAACCGATTATTTAATCTTAGGTAACCAGATTGTATATTGAACAATATTCAACTAAGACAGACAATTGAATTATGATTCATGAATTCACAAAAGAGAACATCACCACCATTGGTGACATTCTGAATACCAAACCCAAACCGTTGGGTGATGATGTTTTTAGATTCGAGGTTACCAATGAGGAAGCAGGCAGTAAACTTGCTTTGGAGATCCATCTCGGCCTTGAAGTGGACGATGAGCGGATGAATATGGTTACAGTCTACTCAGGAAGTACTTTTCTTCAGCTCCACAACTGCACGGCTTTCATTGCCAGTGATATCCTGAAGCAGGTTACCTTTTTTGGGAAAAACGGAACCAATACAACCGGTTTAATTGTGGAGCAGAGTGCCGGATGCAGTATGTATGCAAACGTAAACGATGCCGTTTTGAAAGGTGACTTTACTAAATTGCCCGAAGACCTGATGATGTGCGGAGTAGCCATGTCTCTGACCGATACCGCCGATCTGGATAACTTCTCCTTTGATGATGACGAACTTTCCTGACATCCCGACTGAGCCGGATGATAAACTGATTATCAATAATGAGTCGGGAGAAGCTGTGCCTGTTGAGGAGCAGGTACTGCTGAAACTGATAAATATTACTGAAGAGAAAGAGACGATCCGTTATAAAGAGATTGAATTGGTCTATGTTGATGAAAAAGAGATTGTCCGAATTAACAAAGAGTTTCTGGACCGCGATTACATAACCGATATCATTACCTTTCGGTATGACGAAAATAATCCTGATGCCATTGAGGGAACTCTCTACTGTTGTGCACCCCGAATTGCAGAACAGAGTGCCGAATTTGATAACGACCTGAAAACAGAATATTTGAGAGTGTTTGTTCACGGCCTGATTCATCTTGCCGGATATGACGATCAAACAGCTAAAGAGAAAGAGCGGATGACAGAAAAAGAGGATCAGTACCTGGAAGCACTTAACTCATTGTCGTGAGTGCCGCGGCCAGCTATACCCTTCTAATTGTTGAATCTCCGGTGATTGCCCGCATCATTCAACGGGTTGCTCCCTCTTCTGTTTATGTTTTATCTACGAATGGATATGCGTGGAAACCGGTATATGACGCCGAAAGAAATCAACTCAAAGCAAAAGCGGATCCGGATCAACTTGGTTTTCGTAAAGAACTGAAGCAGCAGGCAAGCTGGGCCGGAAATATCATCATTGCAACGGACCCTGATCCCTCTGGAGATTTTATAGCGTGGTCTATTTGTAAATTTTTAAAGAATCCATCCATTAAGCGATCACACATTCAGCATTTAGGTCGAAAAGGGATTGAACGCTTAATCAGCAGTGCTGAAGTCATTCAAACCGATCTGCTGGAACTTAGACTCAAAAACCGGTCACTCATCCGTCATCAATGGAATAAAACGGGACGTCGACCATCGATGGAAATTGCCGCACTCTCTTCAACCTTTTCATCATACTTTGCCTATCAGCACTTCGCAGATCAAAAAGGTCAAATCTGGTATTCGAACCGATCAATTCAATGCGCCTCGGATGAATGGATTCAGGTTCAAAATTCCATGTCAGACTCAGAGTATCACTCTGCAAATCCACTCTCTACATTTGATCTGCTTCAGCTTGCTTACGAAAAGGACATATTCAGATCCTTTGCCAATGCTCAGGAAACACTCCAACAGTTATTTACTCACACGCTTGATTACAGTGAAGAGTCCTTGATCAGCTATCCTCGTACGTCGGCAAACTCATACTTCAGTGAAACCTGGGCATCCTTACAACAGCAATTTTTTCAGCTTAATCATACGGGTGAGTTCAAGCCGA